>NZ_JBQUZB010000002.1:0-1175605 GCF_056314065.1 Allorhizobium sp. DMC15 | reverse complement strand
CGGGGTGGAGCAGCCCGGTAGCTCGTCAGGCTCATAACCTGAAGGCCGCAGGTTCAAATCCTGCCCCCGCAACCAAAACCGTCCAAAACAAATCCGCAACCGCCTCTGTATAACAGGGGCGTTTTTTGCGTTTCTGGAGGCGGCGGAAGAGCAGGCGATCCCGAGCTTGGCAAGCGTTGGAGCACTTTGTGCAGTGGGAGGGATTTGATTAAAGGGGCACCTTAGCAAAGCTTATAACAATAACAGGGACGTAACCTGCTAATGTTTATAGGGCGCCGGTTCAGAATCCTTTAAGAGCGCGGGTTCTGGCAGCTAAGTGACGCATGTTCACCATTGTCGCGGCCGACGCTATTCGCTGGAATCAGCAATCGCCTGCAACGCGTGATATTGACTGCGTTAACGCATCACCTTCTCAAACAGAAACCCTTCGTCGTCCGGCAGATCACTCGGACCTGGTCGATGTGCATCGGGGAACTTGGCGTGGTGAAACGCGATGATCTTGAAGCCGCACTTGTTCACGTAGAAGTGGATGTTGCGCTTCTCGAAATAGGGCGTATGGGTTTGCCAGGTGATCGTCTTCGGATAGCGCGCTTCGATTGCAAGCCACGCGTTGTGACCCAGCCCTTGGCCATGCTCGCCAACCTTGAGGAAAAAGAGGTCCAGCGTGTTGTGATGCGTTTCCTCGTCGATGGTCACGACCGCGCCACCGACCTTTTTGCCGTCCGAGAGAATATGCAAGGCAGCAGCGCCTTGTGCATGGATGGATTGATCCAGATCTTCGTCGGAAGGGACCGGGCCATCTGGCAGAGCCCCGTACCTATCAATTACGGCGACCGCAAATGCTTCCTGGAGTTCTCTCTTGAAGTCCTGCAGATCATCCGGATGAGCGACTGCCAGGGTAACGGTTTGATTGGTCACGATGTCTCTCCTAGAGGTTGCTGAAGCGGAGCGCGGTTCTGCGCCCTTAGCCACGCCACCGATCCTCCAAAGCACAGCATCCTGCTGAGGCCTGTGACCCCGGGATGATTTCGTCAAAAGAGGAGCTAGCAGACCAGCGTTGGCGAGTTGTGGAGGTCTTGTGGAGGATGTGTGGAGGCGTGCAGTCAATGGGAAGGAGCCTCGGGATTTCGGTGGATGAGTTGCAATCAATTGCAAGTCAGGAGACTACCTCACCGAGATTAATCTCGAACATGGCGCCGCCAGTGCCTGACCGGGCGTAGCGGACTGTCCCACCATGAGCCTCGACGATTGCACGGACGACGGAGAGACCCAGACCATTTCCGCCCTTCTCCCGCGAGCCTGACTGTCCGCCTCTCCGGAAGGGTTCGAACGCGGACGTGGCGATGTCGGGGGCGAGACCGGGACCTTCGTCGGCGACACGCAGGATCACCTTGTTGCTTTCCACGCCAAATCTGATTTCGATGAGGCCTCGATGCGCATATCGGCGGGCATTGGTGACGAGGGCGAGGAGGGCCTGCCGGATCCGCATTGGGTCAACCTGCACCATCACATCGGAAAGGTCGAGCTTCAGCTCGAAGCCTTCTTGTTTCAGGTCCTGCTCCAGCACGGCAGCAAGTTTGTGGATCTCGTCCTTGAGCCGAACAGGCTGTAGGTGAAGATCAAGGTGACCACTATCGGCAAGGGTGACCGTGCGCAGATCTTCCACCAGCCTTGCCAGGGAATCCACCTGCAGGACAAGCGCCTGAAGCGATTTTTCGTCGGGCTCGAATAGGCCGTCGATCATGCCCTGCAGGCGGCCCTTCAGAATGGTCAGAGGCGTCCGCAGTTCATGGGCAATGGTCGCATTCCAGAGCTTCATGTCCGAGGCCATGTCCTGCAGGCGCTGCGCCATGGCGTTGAAGTCTTCAACAAGAAGGGCTGTTTCCCCTAGAGAGTGGTCGCCTGGGATAGCGCGAGCCGAAAGATCGCCGTCCTTAATGTGTCGGGCGCTTATCGCCAAGGATTCCAAGGGTTCAAGAATGCGACGCGCCAATCTGATCGAAGCGATCGCCGCGACAATCAGCGCGATCAGGATAAGAATGGCCAGTATGATGAAATCGAAACCCGTCAGCCAATTGTCCGTGTCTTCGGACCAAGGGGAGAAATAAAAGAGGATGGTGAAGGCGAGATAGGTGCCAAAGAATACGAGCAGACCCGCGGCCACGGTGACTGACGCCATGGCAAGCAAGATCTGACGGCTGAGCCCCCTCACGATCACGGATCGACCCCGAGGCGGTAGCCAACGCCTCGAATGCTGATCAACAAGCCTTCGCCTCCCGCCTGTTCGAGCTTCTTGCGCAACTTGCTCAGATGGCTGTCGATCGTTCGATCCAAAGCGTCAGAGCCGGGCAGGCAGGCGTCAACGAGTTCGGCGCGCGAGAAGACCTTGTTGGGTGTTCGAGCGAGATGGGCAAGGAGCCTGAATTCGGTCAGTGTGAGGGGAACGGCCACCGGTCCACTCTCCTTCTCGATCTTGACCTGATAGCTGTCGAGATCAATGGTCAGGCTTCCAACCCGGATTACAGCCCCCGCCTGAGCTAAACCTGCGCGACGCAACACGGCCTTGGCCCGCGCGACGACTTCGATCGGATTGAACGGCTTGACGATGTAGTCGTCCGCGCCGATGCGCAGTCCCTGCAGGCGGTCGGCATCCTCATCAAGCGCCGTGATCATGATGACGGGTGTGCGGCCTCGTCTCTGAATCTCGGCGAGGAGCTCAAAGCCATCCAGGCGCGGCATGGTGATGTCAGCGAGAACGATATCGGGTTTCAAGGATCGGTGCAGATCGAGTGCGACCTGCCCGTCGCGGGCATGCACTGTGCGGAAACCTTCGCGGGCAAAATAGGCTTCGAGGATACCGGCGATCTCCGCATCGTCCTCAGCTATCAAAATAAGTTCTGCCATGATCGTAGCACTCCTTACGATTTACATGACACCGAAGCGTCTGTCCGTCGAGCCGCCATCTTCCGCCTCCACACGATCGCAACAAAACCTCCACAATCCGCCAATGGAAGGCTTCTAGAGCATCGCCATCGACCAATTCCTCACGAGATGATGGTGACCCAGATGCGAAACGTCGCGCGGTTTTGGATTTTCTGCATGTTATGTGTGCCGCTACTTCTGCTCCTTGCTTGCAGTGGTGAGCAGGATGCTGAGGCGAATGCAACGGCCAAGCCGCAGGCCGTGCGGGTCGGCGTAATGACGGTGCAGCCGCAAGCCGTCACTGTTTATGACGAATTGCCCGGTCGGGTCAGTGCTTTGCGCACGGCCGAGATCCGGCCGCAGGTCAGCGGCATCATTCAAAAGAAGCTCTTCCAAGAGGGCTCTTTCGTCACTGCCGATGCGCCGCTCTTCCAGATCGATCCGTCGCCCTTTGTGGCCGACGTCGATGCAGCATCCGCCGCGCTTGCGCGGGCAAACGCCGAACTTGTCAACGCGAAGGTGAAGTTCGAGCGCGCTCAGCTTCTCTCGGCACAGAAGATCACCAGTGACGAGGCTTTCAACAATGCGACCGCGACGCTTGCCCAGGCCAAAGCGAACGTCGCAGAGGCCTCGGCCAATCTGGCACGGCGAAAGCTTGACCTGGCAAATGCGACGATCCGCAGCCCGATCAGTGGGACAATTGGTCAGTCGTTCATGACGGAAGGCGGGCTCGCTTCCTCATCCGGGAGCACGCCGCTTGCCGTGATCCAGCAGATTGATCAGGTCTATGTGGATATCCGGCAATCCTCCATGAGCGTGGAGAGCCTGCGTGAGACAGTGACGGGTTCAAAACTTGGCGATCCTGAGAAACTGCCGGTCAAGATCAAGACGATTACGGACAAGCCCTACGCCCATACCGGCACCATCTTGTTTTCCGACATCTCGGTCGATACCGCCACGGGGAGTCTGGGGATCCGCGTCATTGTCCCTAACCCGGAAAACCATTTGCTGCCGGGCATGTTCGTGCGTGCACTCGTGCCACGCGAAGTCTATTCCGCAGCTCTGCTCGTGCCTCAAGAGGCCGTTATGCGTGATCTGACCGGAAAACCGCAACTCGTCATCGTCACCGCCGACGGGACGGGAGAGAGACGCCAGGTCGAACTGGGGCCGCTCATCAATCGGAACTACCTCGTAAAGCGAGGTCTTGCGGCGGGTGAAACCGTCGTCGTTCAAGGCCAGGACAGGGTCCAGACTGATCAACTTCTGGAGACGTCACCGGTCCAAACCGCCCCCGATCCGCAGAGCTGAGATACTTATCATGCCGCAATTTTTCATCGAACGGCCTGTCTTCGCATGGGTCATCGCGATCATGATCGTGATCGCTGGTCTGGTTGCCATCCCGCAATTGCCCGTTTCACGCTACCCAGCGATTGCCCCACCGAGCGTGTCGATATTTGCGAGCTATCCGGGCGCTACCCCGCAGGTCATCAACGACAGCGTCACAAGCGTCATTGAACGCGAGATCTCCGGTGCCAAGAATGTGCTTTACTTCGATTCGTCGGCGGACTCTTCGGGATCCACAACGGTCACTGTCACCTTCAAGCCGGGCACCAATCCGGAACTCGCACAGGTAGACGTCCAGAACAGGTTGAAGGCCGTCGAATCGCGGTTGCCTGAAGTGGTACGCCGGGGCGGGCTGTCGGTGGAATCGGCTTCGTCGGGCTTCCTGATGATTGTCTCCTTGAAGTCCAAAGACGGCAGCATCGACGCATTGGCGCTCGACGATTATCTCGTGCGCAACATCGCTCCTGAACTGAAGCGCGTATCCGGCGTCGGCCGCGTCCAGTCCTTCGGATCGGAAGCTGCCATGCGGATCTGGGTTGATCCCGCGCGCCTCCTCGCGCACTCGCTCTCGATGGCCGAGGTCACGCAGGCAATTCAGTCGCAGAACCTTCAGGTTGCGCCTGGGCGGCTTGGCGATGCGCCGACTGTTCCGGGGCAGAAGGTCACTGTGCCGCTCAATGTCAGAGGTCAACTCCAGACAGTTGACGAATTCTCGGGCATCATCCTTCGCTCCAATCCGGACGGCTCTCGCCTGACATTGGGGGAGATTGCGCGCATCGAGATTGGGGCGCAGTCATCGAGCTTTGCCATTCTCGACGGCGGTAAACCTGCAACGGCTGCCGCCATCCAGGTGACCCCCGGGGCAAATGCGGTCACGACCTCGAACGGTGTTCGCGCACGGCTCGCAGAGCTTTCCCTCACCCTGCCGGCGGGCATCGAGTATGCAATCTCTTACGACACGGCACCTTTCGTGAAGGTCTCGATCCAAAAAGTGGCGCAGACATTGGCTGAGGCCATGCTGCTCGTCTTTCTCATCATGCTGCTCTTCCTACAAAACATTCGCTACACGCTGATCCCGGCAGTCGTCGCACCGATCGCACTGCTTGGCACCTTCGCCGTCATGCTGGCTTTAGGCTATTCCATCAATGTGTTGACGATGTTCGGAATGGTTCTCGCGATCGGTATTATCGTCGATGACGCAATTGTTGTCGTCGAAAACGTCGAGCGACTTATGGCAAAGGAAGGGCTGTCGCCGCTTGAGGCCACACGCAAAGCCATGAGCGAGATCACCGGCGCAGTGATTGGGATCACGCTTGTCCTGACGGCCGTGCTTCTTCCGATGGGCCTGGCTTCAGGCTCGGTTGGCGCGATCTACCGCCAGTTTACGGTGTCGATGGCGGTCTCAATCGCATTCTCGGCGTTTCTGGCTCTCAGCCTCACCCCCGCTCTTTGCGCGACCCTGTTGAAGCCGATCGACCCCACTCATCATCATCGGAAAGGGTTATTCGGTTGGTTCAACCAAGGTTTTGACCGCTTGACCGAGGGCTACACGGATCGGGTCAAACGTCTTGTCCAAAAGACCGGCCGGACAATGCTCGCCTATCTCGCGATTGTGGGCGCAGTCGCCTATGGCTACAGCACGCTGGCCACGGCATTCGTGCCGGAGGAAGACCAGGGTTCCTTCATGACCTCCATCACGCTGCCTGCAGAGGCGACGGCTGAACGCACGCGAGACGTCGTCAATCTTTTTGAAAAGCATGTCCAGACGAGGCCGGATATCGTCAACAACCTGACGATTATGGGTTTTGGTTTCTCGGGCTCGGGTACCAACACCGCCATGGCCTTTACTAGCCTCAAGGATTGGGGCCAACGCTCTGGCAGCGTCGATGACGAGGTCAATGCAGCGACCGACGCCATGGCTGCCGCGCCGGAGGGCGAGGTCCTCAGCATGAAGCCGCCGGCAATCGATGAACTCGGTACGACGTCCGGGTTGTCACTCAGGTTGCAGGACCGCGCCAATCAAGGTGAAAAGGCGCTTGCTGAGGCTGCAGCACAACTCACGCAGCTTGCCTCTCAGAACAAATTGCTGAGCGACGTGCGGGTGGACGGGCTGCCAAATGGTCCAAGTGTCACCCTTGTGGTCGATCGCCAGAAGGCGAGTGCGCTGGGCGTTGCCTACACGACGATCAGTGACACGCTCAGCGGCTCTGTTGGTTCGAGCTATGTGAACGATTTCCCGCGTGACGGTCGGCTGCAACAGGTCATCGTTCAGGCCGAGGCGAAAAGCCGTATGCAGGTCGATGATATCCTTAACCTGCATGTTCGCAGCGATAGCGGCAAGATGGTCCAGCTCTCCGAGATCGTGACGGCGGAATGGTCGACCATTGCGCTGCAGGTGACACGGTATAATGGGTATCCGTCTCTCAGCCTATCGGGTTCGGCCGCAAAGGGTGTTTCAAGCGGCAAGGCCATGGATGAAATCGAGCAACTGGCGCTGAAGCTTCCCAAGGGCTTTGCCGTCGAATGGACGGGGCAGTCCCTGCAGGAGCGGCAATCGGGTGCCCAGGCGCCGATACTGATGGCCTTCTCGTTCCTGATTGTCTTTCTGGTCCTGGCTGCACTTTACGAAAGCTGGACCATTCCGCTCTCCGTCATGCTGGTCGTCCCGCTCGGCATTCTCGGGGCGGTTATCGCAGTTTATCTCCGAGGCCTGGAAAACGATGTGTTCTTCAAGGTCGGCCTCATTACCCTGATAGGCCTCTCCGCCAAGAATGCGGTGTTGATTGTGGAGTTCGCGCGCAAGCGTCAGCGCGACGGGCTGGGACTTGCGGACGCTGTCGTTGAAGCAGCGCGCCTGCGTCTGCGACCCATCGTCATGACCTCACTCGCTTTCACCCTGGGTGTCGTGCCGCTGGTCATTGCATCTGGTGCAAGCTCTGAAACCCAAATTGCCATTGGAACCGGACTGTTTGGCGGAATGATTTCCGGAACGGTGCTGGCGGTCCTGTTTGTCCCGATCTTCTACGTTGTCGTCACGCGGTTTACATGCCGAAAAGAAGGTTTTTACACCTTAAGTGCGAACAGCTAGTCGGCAGCAATGGCGTGCTAGTTCATGCCATCTCCGTCGGTTCGTCCGCTTTCGTCCCTCGCGGGGCGCAATCGCAAGGCTTGCCCCTGGGAGCGTGCCAAAAATGGTGCGCAAGTTTGGTGCATCTTGGCCGGCCGGAGTGAGCTCCTCACCGTGAAATTGTCCGCAGCGACAGCGGCCTTCCAAGTCAAGCGGTCGCGCTGGCTGTTTGGGCGTCTTCAAACTGGATATTGCATCCCCACGTATGGATCAGCCCTATCCATAGCTCCATCTTGAGGGCGTCCCCGAAGTGCGCGTTCCAAGCCTCGACACTGCGCGTGGTCAGATCCTGAAAGCGTGTCTGCAGTTCGGTATCGCTGGTCGAGATCTTGACAACGACGTCGGGAGCAGAGCCCGTCCGCACTGCCATTTTGTTGAAGGCCAGGGTCGTACAGCGATTGAGTTCCACGATGATATCATGATCGGGAACATGGAGAATGTTTCTGGCCGCGTCGAAAAAGAGGCTCATCAGCGCGTCGCTATCATTTTTTAAACGCGACTCCGCTTCGACGGATTTCGGAAAGACTTCAATATATGCCATCTGCAATTTGGTCCCTTGCCAGGTCGATCCATGGAGATCGCCATAGTCAGTCGGTCTTCTTGGGAATCTTGAATTCCATCAGTTCGATCGGGAAGCCCATGGGAGGATCCATGTCCATCTTCACCTCCGTCGAAACGTCGGACGAGATCTTGTCAGTCACTTGCCAGCCGAGTTTGCCGAGCCGTTCCAGTTCTGCGTCGAGATTGGGTGTCAGAAAGCCCACTTCGCTCAGGTGTCCGATCGGAAGCCCGCAGCCCGTGTCGTATCCGAGCGTCTGCCTTTCGAGCGGTTCCATCAGCTCAATGTAGAACTCGTCGTTGACCCATGTGCCGCTGACGGCCGCTTCGCCCTTGAATAGCTGACCTTCAACCCGAGTGAAGCCGCTTGCGCCGATGCCGAGCGACTCTGCAAGGACCTTCTCCATGCGATCGAGGTTTTCGACTCTGATGCAGATGTGATTCATGATGAGCCGGTTCTCGCGACGGCATTTTTCGATCAGACGCAACATGCGAGCGTCGATCGCTCCTTCGACGTCGTGATCCCTTCCTTGTTCCTGCATCACCACACCTCCCATGTGTTTGCTTGATTGTCAAAAGGACTGATGTTTTTGAGGCATATAAGCCTCCTGCGGGAATTTAGCTACAGTTAGGCGAGGAACATCATATGCGCCGCCATTTGCGGTGCACTCACGTTTCTTTAGCGTTCGACTGAATAAACCGCGATTATTGCAATATCACAGAAAACTCTTCAGGCAATCTCAAAAATATCACAAATGGAAATGTAAGTGCTTTTTTGTGAGGGCGAGATGCAAATAAGGGGTCGTCTACACAGTGCGTGTAGAAGTCAGGGACACGGTTAGTCGGGCGCGTTAGCCTAGGGTGCGGCGGTCGCCTCGGTCTTGCGCATCCGTCTTTTCTGGACGCTGAGACTGCTCGAGCTGCGCTCCATGTCCATCAACAAGGTCATTGCACGTTCCGCGTAACTCAAGGCTGCCACGAGAGCCGTCTGTGCGGCGAGAAGGTCTTTACGTCTGAGTGCTTCCAGGATCTCCAGCAGGTGAACATGGATCTTGCTGACAAATGCCGGTGCCTCAAAGATCGCGTTGGACGGCGGAGCGACGTGAACCCAGGCGTATTCGATCATTTCAATCAAGGCTGATGAGCCGCCGGTCCGGTAGATTTCCATCAGCATCGAATTAAAGCGCTGCGCATATCCGGCCGTCCTGCCGTGCTCGACTTCCTGGCGGATATTCTCAGCCTTATCGATCATCACCGCCAATTGCTGCGGCGTAATTCGCTCCGATGCCTTCTCGAGAGCGAGCGTCTCCAGTCTAACGGTGATCTCGTAGAACTCGCTGAAGCGGCGCTGGGAAATGACCGGCACGCGTGCCGACCTGTTTTCCTCGATCGTCAAGGCTCCTTCGTTGCCAAGACGCTTCAGGGCAAGTCTTACCGGCATAGGGCTGACACCGAATTCGGCGGCGAGATTCCGGATTTTCAAGGTATGGCCGGCCGGCCATCGACATTCCATCAGATCCTTGCGGATGGAATTGTAGATCTGGTCCGCGATGGTTTCCTTGCCGCCTTCTGTCAGGCGTTTGTCGTTCATGGTTTTCGGCTTTCCGAAGCGGTCGAATGTCTCAGTTGGCGCGTCAGTTCTATAGGTCATTCGTACTCGGCTGCCACAACAGTTTTCAAGTCTTCGCAAATCAGAGCCGTCAGCCCACCATTTTGATGGCTCCCGATGTTTCCGCCGTCTGTACTTTGGCCTTGAGACAGTCCTGTGGGGCAGGGCGAACTCAGATGACGCTGGAGGCAAGTCGCCTGAAGCTTGTTTGTCGGAGCACGCCCTGCCATCCCAGATCACTTTATCCAAGCACTCCAAACGGCCTCATTGCTGGACAGCCATGCAGACGCCACCTCGTCCGCTGCCTTGCCATCAACTTCCTGCAGCTTGATGGCGTTGGCTACCTCTTCGGTGCCAAGCGTCATCTTTTTCAATATGTCGATAGCGTAGGGTTCCTTCGCCGCAAAATCGGTGTTCACCAGCTTGAAGACAGATCCTTCAGGCGGTGCGCAATCGCGTGTGGCGTTCGGGTTCGGTCCCCAAGCCGGGTCGTCGTAGCAGGCCTGCTCGAAGGCCGGCAGAGCGATGAAGCTGCCTTCGGTGCCGCCATAGAGCCAGTGGGGCGAGAAGCCGTAACCGATTACCGGGGTCTTCTTCTGAATATCGCCCTGCATGGTGGCAATCATGGTCCCCAGCGATCCGGGCGGTGTGATCTTGATGTCGAGCTGCAGTGCTTGCGCGGTTTCGACGGGACCGATGATATCTGCCGGCACGCCCAGGAAGTTGATCTTGCCTTCCGTTTCCGGTGTGGACAGTGCCTTGACGCATGCGGGTTCCAGCAGGGCTTTCCAGTCCGGGAGGCCTGGGCAAAGCTCACCGACATAGGATGGGTACCAGAGGCCCTCCTTCACCACGACGCCAACCTCGCCGACCTTTTCGACACTTCCACTCGCAAGTGCCTTGTCGATCTGTTCCTTGACTGAACTCCAAGCCGCGGGAGACGCGTCGATATCGCCAAACTCGAGAGCGGTGAAGTGCGCGCTGTAATCTGTCTTCACATATTCAACTGCATAGCCGGCCTTCGTCAGCACCTGGCCCAAGACATTGCTGATGAAATCGGCGTCCGGAATGTTGAAGACAGCGAGCCTTATCGGATCCGTCGACTGCGGTGCGCCGGCTGCGAAGGCTGCTCCCGGCAAGGCCGTCGACGCAAGAAGCGCTGCTGCTGCCACCCATTTCAGATTGTTCATTTGCTTCCCCTTTTTTGCTTGTATGAACTTGTTGTTCGTCGTGCAGGACCTCGCTGAACCGAGGCCCGACCCGTTGATCATGCGTAGCCGGACGGCGGGACGAAGGTGCCGAAGATCTCGTCACAAAGCTGGGAGAAGGCCAGGGTGGTCCTGTCGCCGTAGGAAGGGCCGATCAGTTGAACACCCGCCGGCAATCCGCCCACTTTCCAGGGAAGCGGACGTGCAGTCGATGGCAGGTGGGCCAGGGTCGCCACCCCAGGCCAAAGGAGATTCTCCAGATAAGGAACCTTCTCGCCACCGACATCCAGGGTTCGCGCCATGCTGGGCACGGGGCCGTCGCCGTCTTGATTCTGATGGCGGAAGGCCGGTGTCATCGAGACCGGAGTGATGAGTATGTCGAAATTCTGGAACCAGGCGTTCCATTTGGCGATGTGCTGAGCCTGTCTTTCAAGCAGGATGAAGAAATCGGCCGTGCTGCCGCGGATTGCCCGGGCGGCCTGTCCAGCGACAGTGTCTGCCGCATAGATGGCCGCCGCATGGTCGTAGTCGGAGAGGTCTGCTCCCGCGAGTTCTCCGCCGATCACCGCAAAGAGAAGGGAGATGTAGAGATTTTCATCTCCTACAAGCGGATGCGGTGTCGCGTCGAGTTCGACGACCGACGCACCTTCTTTCGCCAAGGCCTGACCGAACAGGGAAATGGCCGCGCGATACTCCGGATCGACGGGGTAGCCACCCGACCAGACTGCGACACGAAAATCCTTCAGAATACCGGCCCGGCTCTCTGGCAAATTGAGCGCCCATGCTTCTCCGGGAGGCGCACCGGCCAGGATGTCGAGACCGAGGATCAGGTCGGCGGAGCTTCTCGCCATGGGGCCGCAGACAGCGATCGGTGACTGGACCAAGGCACCCGGGTTCGGCGGAACCTGCCCGCGCTGCGAAACAATCCCATAGCTCGGCTTGTGGCCCCAGGTGCCGCAGAAATGCGAGGGTATGCGGATCGAGCCCCCGATGTCGCTGCCAAGCTCGAGGGAGGTGAAGCCCGCCGCCAAGGCCGCAGCCGAGCCACCGGAGGAGCCACCGGGCGTCCGTTCATGGTCCCACGGATTGTTGGTGACGCCGAAGATCGGATTGTAGCTCTGGTGGTCGGCTGCAGCGAGCGGCACATTGGTCTTGCCCCAGAACACCGCTCCTGCCGAACGCAGCCGCGCGACGGCGTCAGCGTCGCGCGCCGATCTGTAGTCGGTCAATTCGGGAATTCCGGCGCGGCAGCCAAAGCCTTCAACCTCAAACGTATCCTTGATGGTCATCGGCAGGCCCGCAAGGGAGCCCTTGATCTTGCCGTCGTCCACGGCACGCGCTGTTTGGAAGGCCGCCTCGAATTGCGTTTCAATGACGGCGTTGATCTGAGGTCCGAGCGTTTCGGCCCTCGTCTTCATGTGCGTCAGAAGTTCTACCGCGCCGATTCTGCCGCTGTGCAGTTCCTCAAGCGTCTCTGTTGCTGTCCACCAATGCGGGGGCGTCGTCTTCGGCATGATTTCCTCACAGCGCTTGTCGCGGGGTCTCTTGATAAGAATTTTTTGGGTGTCCAGGACGGAACTGAAGTCCTGCGCTGCACCGTTCAAACGATTGGGTGGTGCTGCAGCGGACCAGCGAGTTCGGAGGCTGCCAGGGCCTCGCCGAGCTTTTCCCGTCGCATGAAGCCCACGGTCTTCTGGCTCTCGTCGCAGAAGGCCACGACGTTCGCGCCGTCTGCAAACGCACGCGAAACATCCTTCAGGCTTGTGCGCTTCGGAAGGCGCTTGTCGAACGCCGGTGGTTGCCCAAGCTCCATGAAGCGCTCAGCCATGTAGACCCGACCCCGATCGACTTCGGCCGTAAATGCGCGGACATAGTCGTCAACGGGGTTTGTCACGAGCTCTTCTGCAGTGCCGCACTGAACGAGGCGGCCCCGACGCAAGATGGCGATCCGGTCGCCGAGCCGGGCAGCCTCCTCGAAATCGTGGGTCACGAAGATGACGGCCTTGGCGAGCGAAGACTGGAGCCGCAGCACCTCATCCTGCATTTCCCGTCTGATCAGCGGATCGAGCGCGGAAAAAGGCTCATCGAGAAGCCACAGCGCCGGGTTGCTGCAAAGGCTTCGGGCAATGCCGACGCGCTGCTGCTGGCCGCCCGACAATTCGTGCGGGTAGTGATCTTCCTTCGATTTCAGGCCGACCAGTTCGATCATTTCCAAGGCTGCAGCGCGGCGAGACTTCGCATCCCGCTTCTGGATCTCGAGCGGCAATTCGACATTGCCGAGAACCGTGCGGTGCGGGAGCAGGGCAAAGTTCTGGAAGACCATGCTCATGTGCTGCCTGCGCAGCGCCAAGAGATCAGCGCGCGCCATGCCCGTGATCCGTGTGCCCTCGTAGAGAACCTCGCCGGATGTCGGCTCGATCAGCCGCGTCAGACAGCGCAGAAGCGTCGATTTGCCCGATCCCGACAGGCCCATGATAACGAGTGTCTCGCCACGACCGACACCGATATTGATGTCCGCTAGTGCGACATAAGCCCCAGTCTTCTCGGCAAGTTCAATCCGCTCCTGAACGGAGTGGGTTCCCTTGTCCAAGGCAGCGCCGCCGTCCCCGTAGATCTTCCAGAGGTTCTCGCATTCGATGATCATGGGTGGTCTCCGGAGCTTGTCTTCGATGCCTGGAAGTGTCTGGCCTCGTTCAACATGATTGGGTCCGAGGATGTGTAGCCCCCGTCCACCACGACCATGGCGCCGGTGACGAAACTGGCCTTGGGGGAGGCCAGAAATCCAACAACGTTGGCGACTTCTTCCGGCGTCCCGTCTCTGCCTAAAGGCGTCACCGAGGCAGAGTCGGACGAACCTTCGCTCGTCATGTCCGTTGAGATCCAACCGGGCGCCACGGCGTTGACGCGAATGTTCCTGGATCCAAAATTGCAGGCGAGGCTGCGGGTGAGATTGTTGAGCGCAGCCTTAGAGGCTGCATAGGCCATGCTGGCATAGGAGCCGATCATGCCGTCCGTGGACGACACCATGACGATTGAGCCGCCATTCGTTACCCTTTCCTTCAAGCCGAGCGAGAAACGAAGGATCGAGCTGACATTGGTTTCGAGCGTCCGGTCCCAAATTCCCTGGTCATAGTCATCGAAGTCTTCAAACTCGATCATGCCGGCGTTGAAGATCAGGCAGTTGAAGGAGGCCGCCGACAATTCGCCGATGAGCTTCTCCTGACTGGCAGGCGAGGTCGCGTCGAGGTGATGAAGGGTAACCTTCCGACCGAGTTTCTCACCAAAGCTCACCAGTTCCTTCGCTGTGTCGGCCTTGGTCCGGTAGGTGGCGTGAAGATCGTATCCCTCCTGCAGGAGATGCTCTGCAATGGCTCGACCTATGCCTCGAGAGGCGCCCGTCACCAGGGCTACTGGCGTATCTTTCTGATTTCTCATTGTATTCCCTTGGATGGGCTTGAGCCCAGGCATAAGTCCCTGTCTGTTCCTCATCATAAGAAGCACAAAAAAATCACAAATCAATCGGAAATCGGCAAGAAAGACCGATAAATTTCACTTTGAGATATTTTTGTGATTGACAGATTGGCTCGATAGGCTCTCACTTGTGATGATAAGAACAAGGGGAACCAGATATGAGATCTTATTGCACCAACCGGGCGATCGCGCTTGCCATGTCGCTCGCCGCGTCAACGGGAATTGCCGTTGCTCAGGATGGCAAATTTGAAGACACAGTCCGTGTCGCCGTCTTCAACATCCCGGACTCGGACTTCGTGGACCACACCTTCGGTCAGGTGCTGGAAAAGGCCGGATATCAGGTGGAGTATGTGAAGATCGACTACACTGCGCATTTCACGGCGCTGGAGTTTGGAGATGTCGACATATCGCCGGCGGTTTGGGAGACCAGCAAGGTGTTGATCGACAAAGCCGTCGCATCCGGTAGCGTGGCCACTGCGGGTTCGGTCGGGGTTAAGACCAGGGAAACCTGGTGGTATCCGAACTATGTCGGCGAACTTTGCCCAGGACTGCCTGACTGGAAGGCTCTCAAAGATCCAGCCTGCGTGAAGGCACTCTCCACCTCATCATCAGAAGGCAAGATCAACTATCTCGGCACCCCGCCGGATTCTGCTGCTTACGACGAGGAGCGTATCGCCGCGCTTGGTCTCGATGTGCATATCACGCGGCCGGGCACCGTCGGCGCCATGGTCGCCACCATGAGAGGCGCCATGCAGAAAAAGGAGCCTATCATTGGCTGGGGCATGGTTCCCCACTGGCTCTACGGCTCCGGAGAGGGCCAGTTCGTAGAGTTTCCCGAATTCGATGCCGCGTGCGAAAGCGATCCGAGCTGGGGCGAAAATCCCGATGCCACATGGGATTGTGCCGTTCCCTCCGGGCAGATCGTCAAGCTGTACAATGTCGAGTTTGCCGAGAAGGCTCCCGACGTCATCAAAGTGCTCGAGAGCTTCAAGCTGACCGTCGACGACGTTGCCCGTGGCATCTCACGTCAGGATCTTGATGGTGTGACGCCGGAGCAAGCAGCGAAGGAATGGATTGAAGCCAATTCCGCGCTCTGGTCCCCCTGGACCAAATGATCAGGCGGGCGGCTCGCGTTTGGGCCGCCTCACTCCGTCCGTGGCGCTGCACGGTCCACCCAGACATTCCGAACTGCGCCAACAGGCCTCTTCCGCCGCCGACCGTTCCGGCCGGCTTTCCTAAGGTCGTCCAACAAGGGGAACACAATGAACAACCGACGCCTCAATCTTACCATTGCCAGCGCACTTTCACTCTTGCTCCCGGCGAGCGGCGCGCTTTCACAGGATGCCAAATTCCAGGAGACGGTGCGGATCCCCGTCTACAACGTCCCGGATTCCGACTTCGTCGACTATGTCTTCGGCCAAGTTCTGCAAAAAGCGGGCTACAATGTCGAGTTCGTCAAGATCGACTACACGGCGCATTTCACGGCTCTCGAATTCGGCGATGTCGATCTTTCGCCGGCCGTATGGGGCACGAGCAAGGATCTGATCAACAAGACGCTGGAATCAGGGTCGGTCAAGAATGCCGGCTCTGCCGGTGTGGAGACCAAGGAGAGCTGGTGGTATCCCACCTATGTCGGCGAGTTGTGCCCCGGTCTTCCCGACTGGAAGGCCCTCAAGGATCCGGCCTGCGTGAAGGCACTGTCCACATCGACGTCAGACGGCAAGATCAACTATCTCGGGACCCCACCTGACTTCGCGGCCTATGACGATGAGCGCATCAAGGCACTCGGTCTCGATGTGAAGATCACGCTGCCGGGCACGGTCGGCACGATGGTTGCGACCATGCAGGGGGCGATCCAGAAGAAGGAGCCGATTATCGGCTGGGGGATGACCCCACACTGGCTCTATGGATCCGACCAGGGCCGGTTCGTCGAGTTCCCCGAGTTTGACGATCGCTGCCCGACAGATGCCAGCTGGGGCATTAACCCCGATGCCGTCTGGGATTGCGCTCTTTCGACCGGTGATATCGTCAAACTCTACAATGTCGATTTTTCAGAGAAGGCCCCCGACGTCCTGAAGATTTTCGAGAGTTTCAAGCTGACCTCCGCCGATGTCGCCAAGGGCATAGCTCGTCAGGATATCGATGGTGTTACGCCGGAAGCGGCAGCCAAGGAATGGATCGACGCCAATAACGGGATCTGGTCGTCATGGCTGCAGTAACCGAAGTCAATCACACGCCGGCAGCTCCTGCTGCCGGCATTTTCGGCGCCAACGCCACGAAGCTCTTGCTGTTTACCGCGCTCGCCATCTTCGTGCTCGGCTATTTTGCCAGGAGCATCTTGCCGGAGGGCCTGTATGCCTGGCCCCAAGCCTACCGAATACCGCTTCAGGCAGCGGCGAACGACTGGCTCGATCAATTGCTCCGCCGCACCGAGATTTTCGATCAACCGCTGCGGATCTATACGCGCAGCCTCGGAGAACTGCTCGGGGTGCCGATGCGCTTCATTCAAAGCGCACTGGCCAATGGCTGGAGCTATGTCGGGGCGGATGGCGCACGTGACAGCATCCCGCCGCTGCCGTGGATCGTCGTGACCGCGGTTTTTGTCGCTTCGGCCTGGTTTGCAGCCGGGTCTCGGCTCGCCGCCTTCACCTTGGCAACCTTCGTCTATTACGCCGCTTTCGGCCTGTGGAACGAGGCGATGCTGACGCTTGCCTCCGTGTCGGTGACGATTGTTCTCGGGGTCGTGCTCGGGTTGCTGGCGGGTATCGCGCTCTGGCGTTGGCCGCGACTGGAGAAAGTGCTCAATCCGATTTTCGACATCATGCAGACGATACCGCCGTTCAGCTATCTGGTGCCGGTTCTCGTGCTGTTCGGGTTCGGTCCGGTTGCGGCTCTCGTCGCCACCATGATTTTTGCGCTCCCTCCCATGGCCAAGGCAACGGCCTATGCGCTCCGGCGTGTGCCGGCCTCGGTGATCGAGCTTTCAGAGATGACCGGCGCAAGCTTCTGGCAGCAACAGTGGAAGATCCTCATCTCGACCGCTCGTACCGATATCCTGCTTGGCTTGAACCAGCTCGTGATGATGTCGCTCGCCATGGTCATCCTTGCGTCGATGATCGGCGCGGGCGGGCTCGGTGGCGAAGTGTTGAAGGCACTTCAGTCCCTCCGCTTCGGTCGCGGGCTGGAAGCCGGTATCGCCATCACGCTCATGGCCATACAGCTCTACAGTTTCGGTCATGCCGTTGCCACCCGCCGGCCCTCACACGAGGATGGTCAGGAACGCCGCAAGAGATATGCAGTCGTTTTGGCCGTCATTTCACTGTCGGTCGCTCTTGCGCTTCTGTCGTCGAGCTTCCGACAGTTTCCGGAAACCTGGACCGTGTCCTCATCCGATGTCTGGTCGAAAGCGATCGTCTGGTTGAACGGTCACTGGGGATCTTACTTCGAAGCCTTCCGCACTTTCATGACGTTCTGGATCCTGCGTCCGCTTCTGGACGCCATGCAGGGTGTCGGGTGGTTCGCCACGGCGTTGGGCCTTGCGGTTCTCTGCCTGGCATTCAAGCGACCACAGGTGGCACTGCTATCCGTTCTCATCATCCTGGCAATTTCGGCGATCGGCTATTGGGAGGCGGCGGTGATTACGCTGCATCTCGTCTTCGCTGGCACGCTCCTGTCCCTCATCGTTGGGGTGCCTTTGGGAATGTGGGCATCGTCGTCGCGACGGGTCTACAAGATCACGGATGGCATCGTGACGACACTCCAGACTCTGCCGTCCTTCGTGTATCTGATCCCCATCGTGATGCTGCTGGGGCCTGGCGATGTGTCCGGTCTTCTGGCGATCGCCATCTACTCGATGGCGACAACGATCCGTTACGTCTCTCATGCGCTCAAGGAGGTCGACAAGGGGGTCCTGGAGGCAGCCGAAATGTTCGGTGCCAGTTACTGGCAGACCTTCTTCAAGGTGCGTCTGCCGCTTGCCTGGCCGGGCCTGCTTCTGGCGCTCAACCAGACACTGATGATGGCTGTCGGTATGGTTGTCATCACATCGCTCATCGGTACTCGCGGTCTGGAATTGGAAACGATCGAAGCCATCGCGAAGGTCCAGGCGGGCCGGAGTCTCGTGGCAGGTCTCGCCATCTGCGCTCTGGCCATCTTGATCGACCGCATCCTGAACGCGGCGGCAGAAAGCTGCTCGCCTGAGAAATCACGCAAGGCAAGGGTCACCGCATGAAAATCTTCAGCCATGGCGGGCATCGGGCTCATGAAGCACGATGTGAACTGGTTCCGGGAGAACTGGTTCCGACGATCGAAACCGCCGACCGGATAGACCTCGTGTGGGAGGCACTTGCTGAGCGGGGATTCAAGGCTCCGGTGGATTGCCTTCCTTTGACGGCAGCGGATCTGCTTGCCATTCATGATCGACATTACCTGTCATTCCTGGAAGCTGCTTGGGACGAATGGACTGCAGGTTTCGGCGACGAACATGATGGCATCGCCTTCGTCTGGCCACACCGAAACCGTCCACCGCGCCCCCCGAGGGCAATCGAGGGTAAACTCGGCTACTACTTCTTTGACGGGGTTAGCCCGGTCACGCAGCATGTCTGGTCCGCCGCGACAGGGGCAGCCGGGGCTGCCCGCAGCGCTGCCGAGCATCTGCTGGTTTCCGGCAAATCGTCATTTGCGCTCGTCAGACCGCCGGGCCATCACGCCTGTCGCGACATGGGCGGCGGAACCAGTTACCTCAACCACACGGCGCTCGCAGCCTCGACACTTGCAGCGAGCGGAGCCCGTGTGGCTATTCTCGACGTGGATGCGCATCACGGGAACGGCACACAAGACATATTCTGGAAGAACTCGGATGTCCTGACAGTGTCGATCCATACGGATCCTGCTGATGATTATCCGTATTTTTCGGGATATGCCGATGAGATCGGGGAGGGAGCCGGCGAGGGGTTCAACCTGAACCTGCCCCTGCAACCAGGATCGACCTTGGAAACCTATGGTGCTGCACTCGATGCCGCGCGCGCCAGGATCCATGACTTCGCGCCCGATTATCTCGTCATCGCGCTCGGCGTTGACGGCTATCGGGGCGATCCCTCAGGCAAGCTGAACCTCAGACAGGAAGACTTCTCCCGTATTGGCGAGGCCATCGCGGCGCTGAAGGCACCCAGAATGTTCGTCTTCGAGGGGGGGTATGACAAAGCTGCGCTCGGGGATTGTGTTGCCAGGGTGCTGGAGCCCAGCCGTCACCTGTAAGTGTCGCTGTTCGTCTCCGCCCTCCGGGCATTACGCTTGGAGGGCAGAGACAAAGACTGCTGGCAGCGCTCAGTAACCGAGCGCACACCCGTCCATACGGCTGTCCGATCCTCCGATCAGGACGCCTTCCTTCCAGTCGATCATGATCATCTGTCCGCCGCCATGCGGTTCCGGTGCAACGACGACCTTGTGGCCCATTTCCTGAAGCCCTCTGATCGCGGCTCCTGGAATCCCGCGTTCGACGATGGTTTCGCCCATGCTGTGGAAGATGCGCGGCTGGTCGATCGCCTCCTGCGGATCAAGGCCGAAATCCGTGACGCCGGTGAGCACATGCGTATGCCCGAAGGGTTGATAGTCCCCGCCCATGACGCCGTAAACCAGATAGGGCCGCCCGTCCTTCAATGTCATGCCGGGCATGATGGTATGGAGTGGGCGCTTGCCGGGTCCGATTGCGTTCGGATGGTCCGGGTTGAGCGAGAAGCCCATTCCCCGGTTCTGCAAGGTGATGCCATAGGTCGGTGACACCCGCGTCGAACCGAAACCCCAGTAAACCGAGTTGATGAAACTGACGCAGTTGCGATCACGGTCTACCACGGTGAGATAGACCGTATCGGTTCGGCGCATCAGCGGTGGGGGCAGATGGGTCGCGAAACGGTCCGTGCTGATTTCGGCGCGCAGTCGCGCGGCATAGTCCTTGGACAGGATCTCTTCAAAGGGGAAGGAGGCTTTTGATGTATCGCAGACGAAGGCGTCGCGATCACGATAGGCGAGACGTCCGGCTTCGACTTCCAGGTGAAGCCGCTCGGCGTTCATCGGTTGAAGTTCAGAGAGATCGTAACCTTCCAGGATGTTCAGCATCAGAAGCGCCGTGATGCCCTGGTTGTTTGGCGGGATCTGGCAGACTTCCATGCCGCGATAGGTCGTCCGCACGGGCGTTACGTATTCCCCTTGCGCGATCGCAAAGTCTTCTTCCGTGTGGTAGCCGCCGAGACCGCGCAGATACTCGACGATTTCTTTTGCAACCGGTCCCTTGTAGAACCCATCCCGACCGTTCCGGGCAATGAGGTCAAGCGCTTCGGCCAGTCCGGGATTGCGGAAGACCTCGCCGGCGCGCATCGGCCGGCCCTTGGACAGGAAAACCTTCAGTGCGTTCGGATCGCGCTGCAGACGCGGCGCATCCTCCACCCAGTCGCGGGCGACCCGTGGATGAACCGGGAAGCCGTTGCGCGCGAAATCAATGGCCGGCGCCAGAAGTTCGCCGATCTCCTTGCGTCCGTGGTCGGCAACCAGACGAGTCCAGGCATCGATCGCACCGGGAATGGTCACGGCATGGGCACTGTTGTCCTCCACTTGTGTCGCGCCCTCCGGGGCAAGACCGCTCGTGGGCAATCCGCGCGGCGTACGACCGGAACCGTTATAGCCGATCACCTCATCGGTGCCGTTCTTGCTCATCAGAACAAAACAGTCCCCGCCGATGCCGGTTTGCTGCGGTTCAACCACCGCAAGAACGGCAGCAGCAGCAACGGCGGCGTCGATCGCAGCGCCACCGCTGCGAAGGACTTCGATCGCAACCCTTGTCGCGTGGGGATTGTGGCTGGCTGCCATTCCATTCATCGCCATTGCGGCGGAGCGGCCAGGAAGTTGAAAATCACGCATCGTGAACTCCGTTTTGCAAGAGGCGGCTGGCGGCGGCTCTGCCGCACCATTACGATCTTGCCTTTGCTGTCGCCAGTGATCGTCTCACGCTATCAGAGCAAGGACCATCGGCATATTCTATCGGGTGGACGCCCGTCCGAGCCGGACGAACGTTAATTTTTGGCAGCTCTTTGGATCAGTGGTCCCGTTTGCCGATCACGCGCGAGAGGAAGGTGGCCGTTCGCTCGTGCTTCGGGGCGGTGAAAAAAACCCCCGGCGGTTCATCTTCGATGATGCGTCCTTCGTGCATCATGATGACCCGATTGGCGACCTCGCGCGCGAAGCCCATCTCATGACTGACGACAATCATTGTCATGCCTTCGCGAGCCAACTCCTTCATGACGTCCAGCACCTCGCCGATCATTTCGGGGTCGAGCGCGCTGGTGGGCTCGTCAAAGAGCATGACCGATGGCCGCATTGCGAGCGCACGTGCAATGGCTACACGTTGTTGTTGTCCGCCGGATAGCTGCGAAGGATAGAAGTCTTGCTTGTCCGCAAGCCCGACCCGTGCCAGCAGGGCGCGGCCCGTCTGGATTGCCTCATCGCGATCAATTTTGCGAACATGGACCGGCGCTTCGATGATGTTCTCGAGGGCCGTCAGATGCGGAAAAAGGTGGAACAGCTGGAAGACCATTCCCACTTCGCATCGCTGCCTCGCAATGTTGCGCTCCGTATCCTCGACCATCCGACCATTCTGTTCGCGATAGCCGATCAGATGGCCATTCACCTCGATGCGGCCATTCTGGATCTTTTCCAGATGATTGATGCAACGGATGAAGGTGGTCTTGCCAGATCCCGAAGAGCCCACGATGACAATGACCTCGCCTTTGTAGACGTCGAGATCGATGCCCTTCAGGACGTGTAGGTCGCCGTATCGCTTTTCGACGCCCCGAACCCTCACGATCGGTGTCTGCCTGTTGTCATGCGTATTGGTCATTTCGGCTCCTTGACGGCACCAAACCCAAGCATCCGAAGATAGATGGATCCCGCTTTCTTGTAGGCGGCTCGCGCGGCGGGATCTCCGTATCTCCGTTCGATACGAACTTGAATGAAGCCCCAGAGTGTGGTCAGGGTCAGGAAGTAACAGGCAACGACCAGGTAAAGTTCGAACACGCGGAATGTCACCGTGGTGACCATCTGCGTGGCCAGGAGCAGTTCCGGCACGCCAATGACGCTGAGAAGGGTGGTGTTCTTCAGCATGGCATTGAACTCATTGCCAAGCGGTGGAATGACGACACGTGCGGCTTGCGGGAGAATAATGCGCCGCATGTAGAGGGGATAGGTCATGCCAAGCGATTTGGAGGCTTCTGCCTGGCCAACGCCTACGGACCCTATACCGGCTCGTATGATCTCGGCCATGTAGGCAGCGGCATTCAGCGTCAGTGCCAAGACGCCGGCCTGGATGTTGCCCGGCAAGACGGCAATACCGAGATCAACGTCTTCAAAGCGGTAGAGACCTGCTGCAGCAAGCCCTGTATAGATGAACACAATCTGGACCAGAAGCGGCGTGCCCCGAAATGCCCACACGAAGAATCGTGCGGGCACGCTGAGCGAGCGGTATCTGGAAATCGTGGCCATCGCGAGAAAGAGCCCCAGCAAGGTGCCCAGCGCCTGAGCGATGACACTGATGCTGAGGGTTAGCCAAAGGCCGTTTAGGTATACCGAACTCGGTCTGAGCAGATATTCCCAGAAGATACTCGGATCAAAATTCATCGGTCAGGTCCTACTCGATCGCGTCGGCCCCGAGCTCCCATTTCTCAAGCAGCTTCGTATAGGTCCCGTCTTCCCGGATGGAATCGAAAGCCTTCTGAAGCGCGCCAATCGTCTCGGCTTCTCCCTTGCGGATCGCCATGCCCGTCTTGATCTTGTTGAAGGGTTCTCCCGCAATGTCAAAGATCTGGCCGGCCTTTGTGAAGAAGAAGGCGGCGGTCTCCAGCGTCGTGCCATACGCGTCGACCTGACCAGTCTGCAGCGCCTGACGTGCGTCGGCGTCCTTCGGGAAGACGACGATGTTCGCTTCCGGCTTGCCGGCTTCCTTGAAAAGCTTGTTCTGCTCATCGAGAAGGCTTTGGATTGTCGTTCCGTTGCCGACGGACACCTTCAGGCCAGAGAGGTCAGCAAGGCCCTTGATGTTGTTCGGATTGCCCTTCGGGGCCAGTAGCGACTGGCTCGAATACATGTAGTTGATGAAGTCGACGACTTCGCGACGCTCCGGCTTGTCGAAGAGCTGGGAGAGAATGGCGTCGCATTGCTTGGCCATCAGCGCCGGGATGATCGCGCTGAAGGCGACCTCCTTCCACTGCACTTCCAGACCCATGCGCTTGGCCAGTTCGGTTCCGAGTTCAATCTCGAAGCCCGTCAGCACCTGAGCCTCATCATAAAAGCCGAGCGGTGGGTTGCCGAACTCGGCGCAAAAGGTCAGTTTGCCGGCCTGCGTAAGATTGGCTGGAGGGGCAACACTGGCTGCATTGGCGGTGCCTGCCATGAGCATCAGCGCTATGGCGCTGGTCAGTTTAAGCGGTGAACGCTTCATGTCGATGTTCTCCTTCTGGATGTTCTTCGCGCGGAGGCTTCTGCATCTCGAGCGAGAGACCATTTTTTATTTATTGGTGGGCACTTACATTCGGCCGAGGCACAGCTGGCCAAGCTGAGGCGGTGAGGATGGGGAACCGAAGTCTCGCGCTGCTATGACTACCGCAAGGTTTGCCAACAGATGATCGAACATGGGCATTTCGGGCCCTCGTCAATCACCGGCACGCGACGTCCGATCGCTTGTTGCGGATGCCCCAACCACTCTGCGACAGAAGAATGATAGCCCCGCGATTTCCCGCGTTACTTAGTAAATCCTCGTAGTATCGACGGGGATTTTTCCGACTTTCGGCCGTGCCCCGACGTGCGCGAACACGACCGGAAGCTGGCAGCAAAGCCGCACGCGTGGGAGAGGCGAGCAAAAATGAGAGCGCCAGAAGTCGCAGTGATCTCGTGCAGGGGGCCAACTGCGCTGATCTCGCAAGGTTTCTGAGGCTCTGCAAGAGAACCGCTGTCAGAGCGGAGCAGGTGCGGCCAGCAAAGCAGGCGCAGCATCAGCCAAAATCTGAGGCGCCCTCGACGTGAACTGGCTTCGCCTCAGAGGCCTTTTGTCCTCAGGTCCGCGGGGATCTCGGCAATGGCTTGATCGAGTGTCTCAAGGCATCGGGCAACGTCTGCCAGGCTGAAGACCAGAGGTGGGCGGATCTTGATGATGTTACCGAACGGGCCTGTCGACGAGACGAGGACGCCAAGCGATTTCAGCCGTTCACGAACCCAACGTGCGGCGAGCTTTGCCGGCGCCTTCGTTGCGTGGTCGGTCACCAGTTCGACGCCGATGAACAATCCTCGACCGTGAATGTGGCCGATGATGCCATGCCGGCTCATCAGCGCTTCCAGACCCTGTTTCAGCGCTGCCCCGCTTCTGGCGGCATTGGCCTGCAGGTTCTCTCCGATCAGGACATCGAGGCAGGCGTTGCCCACCACGGCTGATACCGTGTTGCCACCGAAGGTGTTGAAGTACCCCGTCCGCTTCTGCAGCAATTCTGCGATCTCGCGCCTGGTCACAAGGGCAGCGATCGGATGACCATTGCCCATCGGTTTGCCCATGGTAACGATGTCGGGTTCAACGCCGAAGGCTTCAAAACCCCACATATGCGTTCCTGAGCGGGCAAAGCCCATCTGAACTTCGTCGGCGATCGTGAGTGCCCCGGCTGTTCTGGCTGCCGCATAGGCGCGCGGCAGGTAATCCGGGGGCGGTACAAGCGCGCCATTGGCGTCGAAGATCGAGTCGATCATCAAGCCGGCCATGCCGTGAGAGCGGCGATCCAGCCGTTCGGCCGCCTGCTCTACGTGATCGGCATATCTGGCGCCGGCATCGGGTTGTCCGTCCCGGTAGATGCCTCTGTAGAGATTGGGGGGCGATACTGTTTCGACCCAGCCGGGTTTGTGCTGTGGATCGTAATCGATGAGCGAGAGGGGCGAGACGGTCGTCGTGTTGCCGTGATAGCTGTTCTCGGTGACGACGATCCCGTCCTTGCCGGTCGCGATCCGTGAGAGTTGGACAGCGAGGTCGTTTGCTTCCGATCCGGAGCAGACGAAGAACCAGGTGTCGAGGTTATCCGGTAATGTGGCGCCCAGCCGTTCCCCCAGCCTTACGATCTCGGTGTGCAAATAGCGGGAGTTGGTGTTGAGGGTGCTTGCCTGACGTGCCAGGGCATCGACGACGTACGGATGGCAATGGCCCAGGTTGGCTACGTTGTTATAGCAGTCGAGATATTCCTTGCCGGAGGCGTCAAACAGCTTGCTGCCCTTACCGCGAACAATTTCGAGGGGTTCGTTGTAAAATGTGTAGGTCTTGCCCAGCACTGCTTCGCGCCGCTTCAGCAGGCCCGTCGTCGGCGTAAACGCCGTGGTGCCCCGCTTGCTGACATCGGGCACCACTGACGGCATCATCCCCTGAAGGAATTCTTCGTTTGGCAGCGCGTGCAGTTTCAGCAAAACGTCGACATACATCGACTGCAGTTCATCGAGCTTAGAGCCGGGCGCGCCGTCCTGAGCCGCTTGATGCGCGACGAGGCCAACCTGCAAGAGAAGGCGCGCCATCACGAGTGGCTTGAGGACCTCGAGTTCCTCGGTCTCCAACGGCATCTGGCGCTGGAAGCCACGGACAAGGCAACCGGCTGCATAGACGGGATCAGCTGACCAATGGATGAGGGAGGCGATCGTCACACTCAGATCCTGGACCACAGGTGCGAAGATCATGTCGCCGAAATCGATGATTCCATCAATTCTGAAGGAGGGATCGAGGCTGACGAGGACGTTGGATTCGTGAAAATCGTGATAGACGACCTGTGCCCGAAGGCGCGGCAGCTGCTCTGACAGCACAATTCTCAGGTCGCTCAAAATGGACTGGAGTACCGGACTGACCTCTGCCGGCATTGTCGCTTTCAGGGTGTCCGTGAACAGCAGTCCGTTCGCAAGGTCCCAAGGCATGACCTCGGGAGCGCCGTCGCCACGAAAGCCCTGCATTGCTCGCGCCAAGCGGCCACTCATCTCGCCCAGTGCCATCAGTTCTTCGGCGCCAAGAACCGTGCCGGTGGCCCTTACAACTTCAAGGAGGGTGCTGCCTGCAACAAACGTCAGGATCCGGAGAGCATAACTGCGCCCCTCTGCATCGGTGATGCTGGAGATCGCCTTGGCGGACAATGTGTGCTTCACGCGTGGCGCCGGTATCTCAGGATCGATCCGTTCGATATGCTGAAGAGCATTGATCTGGAACATCAGGCTTTCCAGAGGTTCAGTCTGGGCTGCAATCTTCACCACGAAGCGATTACCATCGGCTGTCGTCAGCCGAAAATTCTGTTCGCGCTCGCCGCCAAGACGCTTCCACTCTCCGGTCAGGCCGTAGACTTCTTCAACGCGTTGAGCGATCCGCTCGACAGGCAGGTCTGGTGCCGAAATGCTGCCGAGCAGAATCTCGGTCTCCTCTGCGTTCGGAACACGGAGCATCATTGATCAAAGTTCCCTTCATGAAAGACCAGATTGGACCATCTGCTACACCAGGGCATGGTGGTCAGCGGTACATCATCGGTCAGCACCGGTCAGTCTTCTCACGGCTCGCGGATGGTGCACATTAGGATTGGCCCGAGTTTACTTCGGACAATGCCAAACATTCACTGAGCCAGGGGGCGAGGTCAGGCTGGCAGCGTGCCTGTCGATGCCTGACCCGAAGGCTGCGGACGATCCGAACCTTCCCGAATGGTTCTGCTGATGATGTCGATGAAGGTTTTCACCGTCGGACGGCTTTTCCAGTCTTCGAGCGTCGCCAGCTGGAACTTGGCCTTGTAGGAGAAGAGGCTGGGGCGGATCAGTCTCAGCCGCCCTGCCTTGACGAATTGCGAGGCGAAGTGATCGGGCAGATAACCCAGATAGGCACCAGACAGAATGAGGAAGGCTTCGGCTTCCATGTTGGAGACAGTCGCATGTGGCGTGGCGATGGCGAAGATCTTGATGTCGCGCGTTGCCCAATAGCTCCGACCGATGATCCGATACGTCCGCACGAGGTCGATCCCGATCCCATCATCCGGCATCGAAAACAGCGGGTGACTTGAGCCGCAGTAAAAATTCTGCTGCTCATCGTAAAGATCGATGTAGGAAAGCCCGAGGGCCATGCGGGGAAAACTTCCGACCGCGAGGTCCAGCTTTCGCGCGACCACATCCCTCAGAAGCTCGCCGGGGGATCGCGTCTCGATGAGGAGATGCAATGACGGTGCCACCTCCGAAAGTGCCGCGAAAGTTGACGCGATCGGAGAGGTTGGATCCGTGATCATGTTATCGACAAGACCTATGGACAGGCTGCCGCTGAGGTTGGATTTGAGGCCCGACACCTTTCGCCTGAACTGATCGATCGAACCGAACAAACGCTGGCATTCGTCGAAGACGAGCCGCCCGCTTTCGGTCAGCTCAAATCCTCCTCTTCCTCTCTTACACAGGGTGAGGCCCATGCGGTGCTCAAGCGATGATATCTTCTCGGAGATGGTCGAGAGGGACAGGTTGAGCTCTGCCTGTGCGGCCGAAAGGCCGCCTGACTCGACCACCTTGATGAAGATGCGGATGAGGCGGATGTCCATATTGTCAACGGAGATGAGATTGCGCCCCGTGTTCCCGTTTTTTGGCATCGCTGCACCCCTTATCATGCCGGCAACAGTGCCCGCACCGTTGTCCCCACCGCCGAAACTACGGAGAGTGTGGATGTATCGCAAGAGAACCGCTGGCGGTCCGTGGGGCCAGCCGCCGGCGCCCACTGGGAGACGCGGGCAATTGAAGCTGAAAGTTTGCGCCCAACCAAATGTACACGTCTTCCGGCTACTGCGGTCATGCGATATGGGCGGAGGCTACGCCGCCCGTGTCACGTGCTTGACCGCTCGATAGGCGTTCAGACCCCACGGCCCGAGCTCACGACCGATCCCGCTGGCCTTGAAGCCGCCCCAGGCGCTGTTCGGTGAGATCAACTGAAGGGAATTCACCCATACGTGGCCGGCATCGATCTGAGATGCAACCGCGTTGGCCTGCACAAGGTCTGTGCCGACAATTGTCGCGGCCAGTCCGTAGTCGGTGTCGTTTGCGATCGTGACCGCCTGTTTGGTGGTGGCAAAGGAAGTGAGCGCCAATACCGGGCCGAAGATCTCCTCGCGCCAGATGGGGTGGTCCATCGGCACGTCTCGGTAGATGGTCGGTTCGACGAAAAAGCCACTCCTATTGCGCAAAACACTGCCGCCCGTCAGGCAATCCAGTCCGCTTGCACCGGCGGTATCGAAGGTTGCTGCGACCTTGTTGAATTGTGGGGAAGTGGTCAAAGGACCCATCTCAGCTTCCGGCTGATCATGTCCTCCGATGACGATCGACCTTGCCTTAGCGACGAGTGCGTCGGTGAACCGGTCAGCGACGCGCTTTGACACCAGCAGGCGAGATGTTGCTGAGCACATTTGTCCGCAGTTGTAGAAGATCCCCGCTGCCGCGATATCGACGGCCTGAGAGATATCGGCGTCCTCCAGGATAATGATCGGCGACTTTCCGCCGAGCTCGAGCGAAATGGGAACAACGCGCGAGGCTGCCGCAGCCATGACCCGAGCACCGGTCGCATTCGATCCGGTGAAAGAGATTTTGCGGAAGCGGCCGTTGGCGGAGAGGGCCGCGCCAATCTCGCCGGCTCCGGGGACAATGTTCAGCACGCCTGCGGGCAGACCGGCCTCCAATGCGATATCCCCATAAACCAGTTCGGCCAATGTGGTGAACTCAGAGGGCTTGAACACCACTGTGCAGCCGGCGGCCAAAGCGGGTGCCAGTTTCCACGCGGTCGTCACCAGCGGAAAGTTCCAGGCGACAATCAGGGCCACCGGCCCCAAGGGTTCAAAATAGGTGGCACCGGCCAGTCCCTCCTGTCCCAAATCGACCGGGTTCGCCTGCGCGTCATCCAGTGTCTCGGCCAGCGAGGCGTAGTAGTCGAACGTCGCCGCCGCGTCGTCGACGTCGGTTTCTGCCTCGAAGCGGGGCTTGCCGTTGTTGAGGATCTGGAGGGCTGCAAGCTCTGGCTTGCGCTTGCGCAGGCCATCGGCGAAGCTCCTCAGGAACTGCGACCGGCTCTTTCCGTCACGTCGTCTCCAGGTGGTGAAAGCACCTGTTGCTGCTTCGGCAGCGTCAGACACCTGATCTATCGATGCAGGCTGGAATTCAGCAAACGGAGAAGCGGTCGAGGGATCGACTGCCAAGATTGCCGATTTTCCCTCCCCCTTGACCCATTGACCATTGATGAAGACCGCGTGCGGCCGGTCGAGCAATTGGGGGGAGATCTGGAGATATGACGGGCGGGGGAAGGTCTTGCTCACAGGGGCCATCCTTGGATTGCGACGATGTTGGTCGGTTGCGGCTTGGTGCGCCACGCATAGCTGGGACTTTTATCGCTGCTCAAAATGGAGGGTCTTTGAGAAACCCGCAGGCGCGATAAAGATGGGGATGGGCTATCAATTCTCGCAACGATGTTGATCATTCCGGCTTCCTCGTGCCGTCTCGTCGCCTCCCATACTCCTGGCAGGATATTCGCGTCCTGAAGGCGGCCGATACATCAGGATTCGATCGTTGCTCACTTCGAACAAATCGGAAGTATCGATCGGCCCATGGGCTCTATTGTCCGTATCAACGATGAGGAGAGATAAATGGCGGACGAAGCGCATCTGAAGGCACTCCGGGAAAAATACGGCAATGCGTCCGGCGGTGACATCTTCGATGCCCACTTCCGACGCGTAGCTGAAGCGCAGTTTACCGGTGGGGATAAAAGGAAGTGGCCGTTTGCGGGTATTCCAACGCTTCTCGATGCGCCTGCCATGCCAGATGCCGCTGCACGCGACGATTTCGGCGGGCTGGATATCGCGCTTGTCGGCGTGCCGATGGATCTTGGGGTCACCAACCGCAACGGGTCCCGTTTTGGTCCCCGTGCAGTGCGCACGATTGAACGTGTTGGGCCATACGACCACGTACTGCGCGTGTCGCCGATGTCGCAGGCGAAGATCGCCGATATTGGCGATGTGCCGATGCAGAGCCGTTATGATCTCGGCCGCTGCCATCAAGATATCGAAGCCTTCTATCAGCGCCTCGTTGCGGCGGGTGTGCGGCCGCTGAGCGTTGGTGGCGATCATTCGATCTCCTCATCGATCCTGAAGGCCGTCGGCGCCAAGGAGCCGGTCAGCCTCATCCATATCGACGCGCATTGTGACACAGCCGGGCCTTACGAAGGCACGAAGTTCCAGCACGGCGGCCCGTTCCGCCTCGCGGTTCTCGACGGCGTCATCGACCCGAAGCGGACGATCCAGATCGGGATCCGTGGTCCTGCTGAATATCTTTGGGAATTCTCTTACGAGAGTGGCATGACCGTCGTTCATGCCGAGCAAGTTCGCGAAAGCAATATCGAGAACATCATTGCGCAGGCTCGTGCTCTCGTCGGCAATACGCCAACTTACATTTCCTTCGATATCGACAGCGTCGATCCAGGCTTTGCTCCAGGTACCGGCACACCAGAGGTCGGCGGTCTGGCACCTCGTGAAGTGCTGCAAATCCTGCGAGGCCTGGCTGGCTTGAACATCATCGGCGGGGATGTCGTGGAAGTCGCTCCCCAATATGATCCCACCAGCAACACCGCCCAGATCGCGGCGCAAGTCCTGCATACGATCCTGTGCCTTATGGTCATGGCGCGATAGGTGACGATCCTGCGGCCTGGAACAACGTTGCCCGTCAAATGAGCGACCGGAGGGTGCCCATGAAGCCTGAACACAATTCCATCGACATGATCAGCGTCGGCGCCGGTCAGACCCTCGGTCTTCCCGTTTTGACCAAGGCCTGCGTGATCCGGGCCGATACGGGTCCCGCGATCGAGTTCAAGACAAGCGAGGGCCATGTCCGAGCCTATTTCCCGATCATCGGTGGCGAAGTGCGCGGCAATGGTTGGGCAGGGCGGGTCGTGTCGGGTGGCGCTGACTTTGCCATTGCTTTGCCTGATGGCTCTTATGCCATCGAAGCGCGGTACATGCTGGAAATGGATGACGGAACACCCGTCATGGTCACGAACATCGGCAAGATGGCCCCGCAGCCTGATGGCACCTACCATGGTAGAACGCGGGCGACCCTGGAGGTGCCTGAAGGCCCTCATGCCGCCTTGGGCAAAGCGGTTTATTTCGGAACTGCTTTAGCCGAAAAGGACGATCAGGATCACGTTTATATCGAGCTCTGGGAAGCGACAATCTGATGTAAATGCCATCTCAAACGAGCTGGACTGGAACTGACTGGCTTGTTTGCCAAGCTGCTAGTGACAACGCCAAGCCACAGTATTCCAATTCGCTGCCATCGCCTCGGTGTCGGCGAATAGTAATATACTCGTTTATCGGCGTGGAAATTTCATAATAGTCGGAGATTTCATAGAACACGTCAATTATTATATTTTTGATCCCCACCTCGACCTCGATAAATTCGAGGTCATTTTTTTATTTTGCCTGACTGTTATTCAGGGATTCATTCAGGGGTCCGGTGCCTTCTGAAATCTGTTCACTTGTCTGCATTCCAAATCCACGAGAATATCCCCAAATTCGCAATTTTACATCACAAGCCTTGTCGATATTAGCAAATTCTTATCACAGCGCATTCACAGTGAACGCGAGGATTGTTTGGCGGCCGGGTATCTGTTCTGCCTGAAGGGACAAGTTCTATGAGAAAGACACTCGCATTCAAGCTGCTCAGCGTCAGTGCCACCGCCATCTTGCTCTGTTTGGCATTAACATTCGTGGCCGTGATTCTTCAGGTGCGTGACCGGACAGTGGCAATGACGCTGGATCAGGCGCGGGCAGATGCCAAAGCGACCGCCTCGGGAGTTGCCTCGCAACTCAACAATTTGGCGGGTTCGGTGAAGGCGATGGCCTCCGTTGTCGAGCGAACCGATGTTACGCGAGCCCAGTTGACGGCGATGTTGCCGGCCCTCATCGAGAAATTCGATCTCGTCTTCGGATCTTGGATGCTTGAGGACCTGAATGGCTTCGACGGTTCGAAGTCCGAAGCGGATCCTGCGATCGGAACAAATGCCAATGGCGAATATACCCCGTACTGGACCCGTGGGGCGAACGGCCTTGAGCTTATCGTGCCCGATGTCATCAACCGCGAAGAAGCGTATTTCGCGTTGCCGGCGAGCAAACGCGTGGGGGTGGCTACGGAGCCCTATGTGGAGGCTGAAGCCGGCAACATGCTGATGATGAGCATTGTCTATCCCGTGATTACAAATGAGAAGCTGCGGGGCGTGCTCGGTGTTGATGTGGGGCTGGAAACGCTTGCTGCTTCGCTGAAGGACCAACGTCCATTTGGGAGCGGGCGCATCTATCTGCTGACCGCGCTGGGAAGCTGGCTCACTGCGCCGGATCAGGCGAGCGTCATGAAGCCTTACGAGTTCGAAGGCGATGCCGCGGCAAAGGCCGCCGCCCTCAAGGGCGAAACCGTTATCCTTGAAAACGTCATTGGCGCAGACCAGCAACCCGTCTTCCGCGTTGTCATGCCCTTTGACCTTCCCGGTCTCAACACTCGCTGGATGGTCGTCGAAGACGTGCCTGTGACGGTTGTTTCCAAGGTGGTCAACCAGCAGACGCTGATCCTGATCGCGGGTGGTCTGGTGATCATGGCGGCGGTCATCATCTCGCTGCTGATCGCCGTTCGTCTGTTCATCCAGAAGCCGATCGGATCACTGCTCAACGAAGTTGGTCGCCTGTCCGGGGGCGACTACGAACAACCAGTGGCCGGGCAGGAGCGCCAGGACGAAGTGGGCGCGCTTGCGACTTCGCTCGATGTGTTCCGCCACAAGCTCGCCGAGGGCCGCAGCCTCGAAACGGTGGCAGAACGTCAGCGTCTCGCCGCCGAGGAGCAGCGCAGTCAGACGGAAGCGGAGCGTCTCGGCGTTGCGGAAACCCAGCGCAAGGTTGTGATTGCACTGGGCAAGGGCCTGCAGCAGCTTGCCGACGGCAACCTGTCACACCGTATCACCGAGCCTTTCCCGGGCTCCTATGAAGAGCTGCGCGATCACTACAACTCCGCTGTTCAGAGCCTTGAAGAGACGGTCATCCGCCTCAACGTAACGGTCGATACCTTGAACGGTGGTACGCGCGAAATCAGCCGCAGCTCTGATGAACTGTCCAAGCGGACGGAGCAGCAGGCAGCAAGCCTCGAGGAAACCACGGCAGCACTCGGCGAAATCGCCGACAAGCTCAACGAAAGCGCCGGCAATGCACAGTTGGCGGCCGGCAAGGTGAAGACCGCCTGCACGGAGGCTGAACGATCCGGCGAGGTCGTTCGCAAGGCTATCGCGGCCATGGAGGGGATCGAAGACAGCTCGAGCAAGGTCAGCCAGATCATCGGCGTGATCGACGAGATTGCGTTCCAGACGAATTTGCTGGCTCTGAATGCCGGGGTCGAGGCTGCCCGCGCTGGCGAAGCCGGCAAGGGTTTTGCCGTGGTCGCGCAGGAGGTGCGGGAGCTCGCGCAGCGCTCTGCCCAAGCTGCTCGCGAAATCAAGGCGCTCATTTCCGCCTCGAACGAGCAGGTCGGTCAGGGTGTGACCCTCGTCGCAGAAACCGGCGGTGCCCTCGACAGGATTGCCGAACAGGTTCAGGCGATCGATTCTCTCATGCAGCAGATTTCACGGGCGACCGGCGAACAGGCCTCGGGTCTGCGGGAAATCAACATGGCTGTAAACCATATGGATCAGGCAACGCAGCAAAACGCGGCGATGGTCGAAGAAACGACGGCTGCTTCCGCCGTGCTGAATGGCGAAGCCAACACGCTGAGCCAGATGATCTCCCGGTTCGTCGTCGGGCGGTCCAAGGCCTGGGAGGACCGCAAGTCAGCGTGACAGACAAGGTTTCAACAAGGATTGTGGGAGGATTGCACCGGCGCAAGCCGCGCCGGGCTCATCGCAGACACGATCATTCTTTTGAGTCGTCACTGTCAATCGCTCCGATTTTCTGCAAGGCTTTGGAGCGGACGCGCCAAGAGTTCGAAAATGATGCCAAACTGCAAGTGGTTGGTTTCAGCGCTCTAGGTACGGGCTTTATTCAAGTCTCCGTGCAATCTGGCCATTTCAGACCAGTCCCATTGGTAATTTTCTGATATGGCGATCTGAACGCTCTCTCAGCGTAACCTGCGAAATGCTTTTGTACTTTGTCTTCACTGTCGATCTCCCCTGACGCAACTAGCGGCATGAAGTCTTTCCTCGCAGCCGCGATGAACTGCTGCTTCATGACATCAATCGCATCCATCGAAGCCATGATCTTGGCGGTATGGCCGTGGACTTCAAGGCTCGCCGGCTGATGGCCAGGCGACTTGCCGATGACGGTCTGGATGATATCACACCCGCTCGGCATCAGCCGGCGCTTGGTTGCATCGTCAGCGTCGTTGCGCGCGAGGAAGATCAGCTTGCGGATGGCAATCTCGATGCTTCCCGGCTTTGAACTGCGCCTTCAGCTTCTCGATCTTCCGGGAAAAATCGCTATCTGGCCTCTGCGCCCGGCGCGAGGGACTTGAGCCGCGCTTCGGAATTCTGTGCCTCGTTGAGCTTCTTCGCCAGCCAATCGACAAAAACCCGCACCTTGTTGCTCAAGTGGCGTGTCTGTGGGTAGACGATGTAGAGGGGGACGGGATCGCGTGGCCAGTCGGGCAAGATTTCGACGAGTTCGCCGCGATCCACATAATCCCGGACGGTGAAGGCGATCGCCTGGGCGACGCCGATGCCGGCAACGGCTGCGGCCATGTAGCTCCTGAATTCATTCACCGAGATCACATAATCCAGCCTGACTTCGACCTCCTCGTCTCCTTTGCGAAACTGCAGCGGGAAGACGCGGCCTTCATAGGCTTTCATGTAGCCGACGCCGAAGTGCCCGTTTTCGAGATCGCGCGGGTGGCGGGGGATCCCCATCCGCTCGAGATAGATCGGCGAGGCATAGGTCCGCAGTTCGAGGTCTGCCACTTTCCGTGCCACAAGCGACTGGTCCGTCGGAGTGCCCGCCCGCAAGGCGCAGTCGATATTCTCGGCGACGTAGTCAACGATCCGGTCGCCAATATCGAATTCGAGCTGGATCTTCGGATAGCGCGTGTGGAAGTCGCACAGGGCCGGCATGATGAAACGATCGGCAAAGGCACCGGAGAGAGCAACTCTGACCTTGCCTGATGGCTGTGCCTGCGAGCTGGAGAGACTTCCATCGAGCTCGTCCAGCTCCGATAGGATACGCGCAGCGCGTTCGTAGTAGAGCGCGCCATCGGTCGTCACCACCACCTTGCGGGTGGTCCGGTTCAAGAGCTTGGTCGCCAGATGCGCCTCCAGAGCCTGAACCGCAGTGGTGACGGTGGTCTTCGGCATCTTGAGCGAGTGGGCCGCCTTGGAAAAGTTGCCGGTCTCCACCACTCTCGTGAACACCCGCATGGCCGATAGCTGATCCATAAATTGCGCCTTAGCTTCAACAAGAGGGTTATTATTCAAAATATCGGAACAGAGCTCTCAGATTTGCAAGGCTTGTGCCGCTTCAATGGATAATAATATAAAGACCCAACAAGCGGAAGCTGAATTCAGCAGATGACCACGGAACAGCATGAGCAAGGAATGGAAGAGCGGAGAGGACGGAGAGATAGGGTTTCCCGTGCCGTTCCGCGTCTATGACGGGACTGGCAAAGGAAAGCGCCGGCCGCTCGTTTTGTACTTTTCCGGCAATGCGTTCGGTGCAGCTCCACCTCGTCTGGGTGATGCACCGGCCGCAGCGGCCATGGCAGAAGCCGGCGCCCTGGTCGTGGAAGCCGATTTTGGCGGGCCGACGCGCAACCTGTTTCCAGGGGCGCTCGAAAAGGCTTTCGAGGCGTTGAAGCATCTGTTCGCCAAGCGCAAGCGCTTCGCCAACCTGCATTCTCCAGTCTTGGTTGCCGGCGATGAGGCGGGCGGGAACCTCGCTGCGAGCCTCGCTCTGAAGGCGCGTGATGCCATGCCGGGAGAGCTTGCGGGGCAGGTTCTTCTGTCTCCCATGCTCGATCCGCGCATGGTGACAGTGTCCTTTCGCAAGGCCGATGCGATCGGGCTTCAACAGCGCTGGTCGGACGGCTGGGACCATTACCTGACCCAGGCGAGCGACGGCCAGCATCCCTATGCCGCCCCGTGTCTGTGCACGCGGCTGATGGGAGCGGCTCCGGCCCTAGTCGTGACGTCGGATGACGATCCGCTGCGCGACGAGGCCCTGGATTATGCGGCACGTCTGCAGTCGTCAGGCGTGTCCGTGAAGACCAGAATATTGCCCGACCATCTCGGATGGACAGGGCTTTATCATGGTCGAGACGGCGAATGGCATTCGCAAGTCTCGACCGAATTTTCGCAGTTCCTGCAGGAACTGCCGCACTGACGGCGGGCTCCCAACCCGCTTCCACCACATAGCGGTTCTAGGCGAACCGAAGGAGACGATCATGACCGCAAGGATCAGGAACGCGGCCCTATGGGGTTCCGCGATGGCGACAGCTTTGGCAATTGCCGGCGTCGTCTATTTCGAACCAACCTGGGATGCGCACGCTGCATCGACGGAAACCGCATCCGCACCACCGGCCGTGCCAGTCACGGTCGCGACAGTCCAACCTCGACCGGTGCAGGTCTGGCGTGAAGTCTCCGGCCGCTTCGAGGCCGTCGATCGTGTCGAAATCCGCTCGCGCGTCGCAGGCGCGATCCAGGCCGTCCATTTCCGCGAGGGCGGCCATGTCGGCCAGGGTGACCTGCTCTTCTCGATTGATCCGGAGCCCTATCGCGCCGTGGTCGACCAGGCACGCGGCGCGGTGGCATCCGCCGAAGCTCGGCTGGTGCTTGCTGAGACGGAACTCGAACGCGGCAACGCGCTGCTTGAACGCAACACGATTTCTCAAAGCGAAGTGGCCCAGCGCAAGAGCACGAAAGCTTCGACCGAAGCCGAGCTGCAGTCTGCCAAGGCGGCCTTGAAGCTTGCCGAACTCGATCTCGCCTATACCGAAATCCGTGCGCCGATTGCAGGTCGCATCGGCACCTTGGATGTCACCGTCGGCAATCTGGTTGCCGCCGGCCCCTCTTCGCCCTCCCTGGTGACGCTGGTCTCGGTCGACCCGATCTATGCAAGCTTCACGATCGCCGAAGACCATCTGCGCGATGTCCTTTCGACCCTGCCGGCCAATGATGCAGGCCTGCTGCTTGAGCAGATCCCGGTCGAAGTCGAGGCGGCTCCGGGAAGCCCTCCCATTCCCGGTCGGCTGCAGCTGATCAACAACGAGATTGACGCAGCGACGGGGACGATCCGCGTGCGCGCCGTCTTCGACAATCCTGATGGCCGCCTCATTCCCGGACAGTTTGCGCGCATCCGGCTCGGCCAGGCGAAGGCACAAGACCGCATGACAATCTCCGAACGCGCTGTTGGGACCGATCAGGACAAGAAATTCGTCTTCGTCGTCGCCCCGGACAATACGGTCAGCTATCGGCAGGTCGAGCTTGGCGCTGCGGTTGATGGCCAACGGATTGTGGAAACCGGCCTCGAGGCCGGCGACCGGATCGTGGTGAGCGGCCTGCAGCGCATTCGCCCGGGCGCGGTGGTCGCGCCGCAGGAACAGACAGCGCTCAAGAACTGATCAGCCAGGTGGCGAACGAATAGCTTTGATATCTTCGTCAGAGCGCTTCGCCACCACCCAACACCTTGATCGAAATTTGCCCCTCCCGTGATGCCGATCGCGGGATCGCTCCCCCTTTGTCCGCCTTATGGGTCCTCAGATGAATTTCTCCCGCTTTTTCGTCGATCGGCCGGTCTTCGCCGGCGTGCTTTCGATCCTCATTCTCGTCGCCGGCCTCATCGGTCTGCGCGCACTTCCGATCTCCGAATATCCGGAGGTCGTGCCGCCATCCGTGGTGGTCCGTGCGGTCTATCCAGGCGCCAACCCCACCGTTATCGCCCAAACCGTGGCGACGCCGCTCGAAGAGCAGATCAATGGCGTGGAGGACATGCTCTACATGTCGAGCCAGGCCACGTCCGACGGCGTGCTCACCCTGACCGTCACCTTCCGTCTCGGGACCGATCCGGACAAGGCGCAGCAGCTCGTTCAAAACCGCGTTGCGCAGGCCGAGCCACGGCTGCCGGCTGAAGTGCGGGCGCTTGGCGTGACGACGGTGAAGAGTTCGCCTGACCTGATGATGGTAGTGCATCTTGTCTCCACCGGTGATCGCTATGACCTGACTTATCTGCGCAATTATGCCACGCTCAACATCAAGGACCGCCTGGCACGCATCGAAGGCGTGGGCCAGGTCCAGATCTTCGGCGCTGGCGACTATTCGATGCGCATCTGGCTCGACCCGCAAAAGGTGGCCGAGCACGGGCTGGCGGCCAGCGACATCACGAACGCCATTGCCCAGCAGAACGTCCAGGCGGCCGCCGGCACGATCGGCGCTTCGCCCTCGCCACAAGGGGTCGACCTTCAGCTGAACATCAATGCGCGCGGTCGCCTTCAGTCGCCGGAAGAATTCGGTGCGATCGTGGTCAAGGCGGGCCCGAACGGCGAGATCACCCGTCTTGCCGATGTCGCGCGCATCGAGCTCGGGGCCGCAGAATACTCACTCCGCTCGCTTCTCGACGGCGAACCGGCCGTCGCCATTCCGATCTTTCAGGCTCCGGGCTCCAACGCGATCGCCATTTCGGATGCCGTACAGCAGACCATGGCCGACCTGCAGCAGGCCATGCCGGAAGGTGTTCGCTTCGAGATCGTCTATGACACCACCGAATTCGTTCGTGCCTCGATCGACAAGGTCGTCGACACCCTTCTCGAGGCGATTGCCCTTGTCGTGCTCGTCGTGATCCTCTTCCTCCAGACCTGGCGTGCCTCGATCATTCCGCTGATCGCCGTCCCGGTCTCTATCATCGGCACGTTTGCGGTCATGTACGCGTTCGGCTTTTCCATCAATGCGCTGACGCTGTTCGGTCTCGTGCTGGCGATCGGCATCGTGGTCGATGACGCGATCGTCGTGGTCGAAAACGTCGAGCGCAACATCGAAAACGGTCTCTCGCCGCGCGAGGCTACCTATCGCGCGATGAAGGAAGTCTCCGGGCCGATCATCGCCATCGCTCTGGTACTCGTCGCGGTCTTCGTACCGCTTGCCTTCATCACCGGTCTCTCGGGACAGTTCTATCGTCAATTTGCCCTGACGATCGCCATTTCGACTGTCATCTCGGCGATCAACTCTCTCACGCTTTCGCCGGCGCTCGCGGCCCTGCTCCTGAAGGACCACCACGCACCGAAGGATCGGCTGACCCGCGTGATGGACAGCCTGCTTGGCTGGTTCTTCCGCGGCTTCAACCGGGCCTTTGGCGCGGCCTCAAACGGCTACGGAAAGACGGTCGGTGGACTGCTCGGCCGCAAGAGCCTGGTGATGGTGATCTATCTCGCGCTGGTCGCCGCCACCTATGGCATGTTCACCAGCGTGCCCGGCGGCTTCGTTCCGGCCCAGGACAAGCAGTACCTCATCGGCTTTGCGCAACTGCCTGACGGGGCAACACTTGACCGCACGGAAGAGGTCATCCGTCGGATGAGCGACATCGCGCTCGAGGAACCGGGCGTGAAGAACGCGCTCGCCTTCCCGGGCCTGTCGATCAACGGCTTCACCATCGGCTCGAATGCCGGCATCGTCTTTGCGGTGCTCGACGATTTCGACGAGCGCAAGGATCCGTCCTTGTCGGGTGGGGCCATCGCCATGGCGCTCAATCAGAAGTTCGCTGCCATCGACGGCGCCTTCATCGCCATGTTCCCGCCGCCGCCCGTCAATGGTCTCGGTTCCACCGGCGGCTTCAAGCTGCAGATCGAGGATCGCGCCGGCTTTGGCTATCAGACGCTGGACGAGACGACCAAGGCGGTTCTTGCCAAGGCTTACCAGACGCCGGAACTTGCCGGCATATTCTCGAGCTTCCAGATCAACGTGCCGCAGCTCTTTGCCGATCTCGACCGGGTGAAGGCGCAGCAGCTCGGCGTGTCGGTGACGGACGTCTTCCAGACCCTGCAGATCTATCTGGGTTCGCTCTACGTCAACGACTTCAACGCGTTCGGTCGCACCTACAGTGTGCGCGTTCAGGCGGATGCGCAATATCGCGCCCAGCCGGAAGACATCGGTCAGTTGAGGGTGCGTTCGGCAAGCGGCGAGATGATCCCGCTCTCGGCCCTGCTCAAGGTCGAGACCTCGACCGGCCCGGAACGCACGACACGCTACAACGGCTTCCTCGCTGCGGACATCAATGGTGGCCCAGCACCCGGCTTTTCCTCGGGGCAGGCGCAGGCGGCGATGGAGAAGATCCTCAAGGAAACCATGCCGGCCGGCATTGATTTCGAATGGACGGATCTGACCTATCAGCAGATCCTGGCGGGCAATTCGAGTATCGTCGTGTTCCCGCTTGCCCTGCTGCTCGTCTATCTCGTTCTGGCCGCGCAGTATGAAAGCCTGACCCTGCCGCTCTCGATCATCATGATCGTGCCCATGGGCGTGCTCGCCGCATTGGTCGGTGTCTGGTACACGGGCGGAGACAACAACATCTTCACCCAGATCGGGCTTGTCGTGCTGGTGGGGCTTTCGGCGAAGAACGCGATCTTGATCGTCGAATTTGCGCGCGAACTCGAGTTCGAGGGCCGCACGCCGTTTCAGGCCGCAGTCGAAGCCAGCCGCCTGCGCCTTCGGCCGATCCTGATGACGTCGATGGCCTTCATCATGGGCGTCATCCCGCTCGTCGTTTCGACCGGCGCGGGGGCGGAGATGCGCTCCGCCATGGGCGTCGCCGTGTTCTCCGGCATGATCGGCGTCACCCTGTTCGGCATCTTCATGACGCCGGTCTTCTACCTCCTGGCCCGGTTGCTTGCCGGAAACCGGCCGCTGCGCCAGCATGGAAACGAAGACATCGCGCAAATGACCGCGGCCGAATGAGGCTCTCGCCCGAGGTTTAGGTCCGGCCCTGCAGCACAGTGAGCGCAGGGCCGGACTGTCCATCAAGGAGACGGACGGATGAAGCGTTCACGGTTTACTGAAGAGTAGATCATCGGGATATTGAAGGAACAGGAGGTGGGCGCGCAGACGGTTGATGTCTGCCGCAAGCACGGCATCTCGGATGCAACCTTCCACAAATAGAAGGCGAAGTATGGCGGCATGGACGTGTCGGATGCCCGCAAGCTGAAGGCGCTCGAGGACGAGAATGCCAAACAGAAGAAGCTACTCGTCGAGGCCATGCTGGACAATGCGATCCTGAAGGATGCCGTTGCAAAAAATGGTGACGCCCGATGTGAAGCGGAATGCGGTGGCGGACTCTGTGCGCAGCGTGGAGTGAGCCAGCGTTGGGCGTGCGAGGTTCTATCGTCTGATCGGTCGAGCATGCGATATCGCCGTGTGCGGCCTGACGATGCGGTCATTCGGGAGGCGATGAAGAAGGTGGCATCCGAGCGGTGGCGCTTCGATTATCCATTGGCCGTCAGGTGATTGCAAAGCAATCACCATCAGGCGGCGCATCCACGTCATGCCCGACCGACAGGGGATCGTCATGAACCTGAAGAAGCTTCGACGTCTCTATCGGTAGGAGACGCTGACGGTGCGCAAGCGTGTGGCAGAAAGCGGGCCTTGGGAACGAGGCGTCCTCTGGCTCTGCCCTCACGCCCCAATGAGCGCTGGAGCCTGGGCTTCGTCAGCGCGCCCTCACCGTTTGCCGTCGCTTCCAGTCGGACCGGATGTTGTCAACGACCGAACGACTGCGGGCAGGCTTCAGATTTCGTTCGATAGAACATTCCTGAAACATGGTCTTGTCCGGCGACGATCCGCCTCAGCTTTGCATTCTTCTCCTCAAGCTGGCGCATCCGCTTCATCTGGGAGGCATCGGACCTGAATTCTTCTTGTGCCGATTGCAGGAGGTTGCATCAGAAATGCCCGCTTTCCCGCGGACCTGGCCAACCCGTGAGCTGTCCACCCCCTGCTTCAGAACGAACCCGATCAGCGCTGCATTGGCTCCATCAGATTTCACTCTCTTCCGCAGGAACTATGAATGGACAATGCAAGTCGGGACGAATTTCTTGGGGGTATGTCAGACAAGCGCGCACTGATTTTTCCATCAAAGATTTGTTAGTGGCAGATTGCATTCCTATGAAAATAAAGGCATCTTTTCTGCACAAAGATAACAACTAGGAGCTTTTTGTGCTCGTCATCGTTGCCGACGATCTCACCGGCGCACTGGATACGGCCGCGCCTTTCGCGGCGCGTGGACTTCACACGGAAGTTGCCCTGAAACTCGGTGCTGTCGCTGATGCCCTGGCTTTGTCACCGGATGTCCTTTCGATCAACTTGGCGAGCCGTGAGAAGTCTCCGCAGGAGGCCTTCCAGTCGATGCGGCAGGTTATCGAGCATCTTCCTGCGCGCGTTCGTTTGTTCAAGAAGATCGATTCTCGGCTGAAGGGTCACATTTCCGCTGAACTGGAGGCAATTTCCTATCGGCGTGCCTTGGTCGCCCCTGCTATTCCTGCATTCGAACGGATCGTTCGCAACGGATCGATCGAGGGCTTCGGCGTTGCCGCTCCGATCCCGATTGCGGACATGCTGGGGCACCATGCGGCCCGCGCGCTCATTCCCGATACGGTGGACGATGATGACCTGGTCAGGGCGTTGTATGTGGCGGAGGCCAGCGATGTCGATCTTCTGGTTGGAGCGAGGGGGCTTGCCGAGGCACTCGCATCCCGCATGACGGGGCGGGCCGATGCGGAGCTGATCGCTCCGCCTGTGGGAGCTGCACTCTTCGTCATTGGCTCGCATGATCGGATTACAAACGAACAGGTCGAGCAATTGCGGCGTCTCGATATGGTCGGCTACAATCCCGCTCCAAACGGTGTCGTGGCGCCTTCTGCGCAAAATTCGGCCCCTGCGGTCCTTGTACAGGCGACCAAGGGTGAAGCGCAGATCTCATCCGAGACGGTCTCGGAAAACCTCGCGCTGAGCGTCCATCCGCGCTTGACGAGCAAGGCGGGAACCGTGCTCCTGTGTGGCGGGGCGACGGCCGAAGTTGTTCTGGATCATATGGGCATCGACTGTTTCCGTCTGGAGGGCGAATGCATGCCGGGTCTGGGGCTGGCTCATGCCAAAGGCCAGTGTATCATCGCCAAGTCCGGTGGATTCGGGCAGCCGGACACCTTGGTGAAGCTCGCCGAAAAACTGCATGGGGGCAGGCGCTGACAATGGGACTGCAGAGCGGAACAGCGCGCAAGAGCCTTGCGGATCTGGTTTTCGAGCGCATGCATCGGGCGATCAAGTCGGGGTCTTACCAGCCGGATGAGCGGCTGCCGACCGAACATGATCTGGCAATCGAGTTCGAAGTGTCGCGTCCCATTATCCGTGAAGCCCTGCGCCGGCTGCGGGAGCAGGGTTTCATCTACTCGCGGCGTGGTGCCGGCAGCTTCGTGCGGTCTGTCGGCATGAAACAGCCTCTCGGCTTCGGGCAGTTGGAGAATGTCGCGGACCTTCTCAACTGCTACGAGTTTCGCCTGACGCTTGAGCCGGCTGCGGCAGAAGCGGCTGCCATGCGCCATACGCCGGCCGCACTCCTAGCGATCCGTGAGGCTCTCGAACTCATGCGAGACGCGACCAATCGCCAGGCGCATCGGGAGGATGCGGATTTCCAGTTCCATCTCGCCATCGCACGGGCCGCCAACAACACGTACTTCTCGACCGCTATGGAGGCCCTAAAGGACCATATTGCCGTCGGCATGCGTTTCCACGGCGTCTCGGTCAAGCGTGACACGGCCGGGTTGTCGCGGGTGTTTGCCGAGCACGAAGCGATTGCGACGGCGATTGTGGCAGGGGAAGGCGCGCGGGCCAAAGAACTCATGCATGCCCATCTGACCGGTTCGCGTGCACGGCTCTTCCAGACGAGTGCCTCACTTACAGCTTCGCTGGAAGGTTGAGTTTCTGCCGCCAGGCAGGCCAAATCCGGAAAGAAGAAGGGGCCGACAGGCCCCTAATCATTTCATTGCGATGCCGACGGCTCAATAAGCCGCTCGATAGATCGCCAGCACGTCCTCGACTGCCATGTCGGCGGGATTGTTGTCCATGAGACGCCGATTGGCATGCGCTTCCGCTGCATATGCTGCCAGAGCGTCTTCTTTCGCGCCATGACGGGAAAGCTGCATCTCGATATCGAGATCGGTGCAGAAACGGCAAGCGTTTTCGAGCAGAGCCCCTGCCGAACTCGTGCCGAAGCCGAGTGCCTCGGCGACTTCGGCTGTCTTGTCCGGAACCACCGGCTGGTTGAAGGCGAGCACATGGGGGAAGACGATGGCATTGGCCAGACCATGGGGCAGACCAAGACGGGTGCCGAGGGGGTAGGCGATCGCGTGGCCTGCCGCGGTGTTGACCGGGCCGAGGCAGATGCCCCCATAGTAGGATGCGAGCATCATGCCTTCGCGGGCTTCCGTGTCCGAGCCATCCCTGACCGCGCGGGCGAGATATTTGCCGACCAGGCGGAAACCCATGCGGGCAAAGCCGTCGATCATCGGATGGGCGCGCTTGTTGGTGAAGGCCTCGACGCAGTGGGCCATGGCATCGACGCCCGTGGCAGCCGTGACCGCCGGCGGGACAGTGAAGGTCAACTGCGGATCGAGGACTGCTATATCGGCGATCATGTGGGGGCTTTCCACCGCGATTTTGGCGCCCTTCACCGGATCGGTGATCAGCGAGCGGATGCCGGCTTCGGACCCGGTGCCTGCCGTGGTTGCGACCTGCACGAGCCGGGTTTTGCGTCCGGCCACCTTGTTGGGGCCCGCGACGTCGGCGAGTGTCTGTTCGCTGTCCCAGAGAACCGCCACGAGTTTTGCGACGTCGAGCACGGAGCCACCGCCGAGGCCTATGACCACCTCCGGCTTGACCCGACGCGCCGCGGCAAGCGCCGCCTCAAGGGTCGCCACATCGGGCTCACCCGGGATTGCGTCGAAGATTTCGATCTTGGCCGGCAGCTTCAGCCGGTCAACGAAACCTGCTGTGATGGGTGTGGCGATGACAAGTGCTGATTTTGCGTCGGATACGAGGCCGCCGACCTCGCCGATTGTACCGGCGCCGACGAGCAGTCGGCGCGGCTGGTGAAGGGTGATGGATGCAGTCATCGTTGTCATCCTTGATTGGTTTTTCCAGCGACCAGCCTGCGGGCATAGGCGATGGCGGAATTCATGTTGCCGTGATTGGCGATGCCCTTGCCGGCGATATCGAAGGCTGTGCCATGGTCGACCGAAGTCCGGTCGATCGGCAGTTCTACCGAGACGTTGACGGCCGTGTCGAAAGCGACCAGCTTGATCGGGATGTGGCCCTGATCGTGATACTGGGCCACGACGAGATCGAAGGCGCCGGAATAGGCGCGGTAGAACACCGTGTCGGCGGAGATCGGACCCTGGACATCAATGCCCTCAGCCCGCGCCGCGGCGACGGCCGGCGCGATCTGGTTGTCATCTTCCGTGCCGAAGAGGCCGTTTTCGCCGCAGTGCGGATTGACGCCTGCCACCGCGATGCGCGGTTTGTCATAACCGATGCGCTTCAGGTGATCATGGCCCGCCTTGATCGTTGCCAGAACACGCTCCGTCGTGGCGCGCTGGATGGCTTCCTGCAGAGAGACATGGGTGGAGACATGAATGACTTTCAATCGCTCTGAAGCGAGCAGCATATAGGCCGCCTTCGAGCCCGTCAGGCTTCGCAGCATGCCGGTATGGCCATCGTAATGATGGCCGGCGAGGTTGAGCGCTTCCTTGTTGATCGGAGCGGTGACGATGCAGTCGATCTTGCCGGCCTCGGCGTCGCGCACGGCTTTCTCGATGAAGCGAAAGGCAGCATCACCCGCGACCGGGCTCAGCGTTCCCCAGGGCAGGGGTGCGCCTTCAACCTCGATGTCGACGACATGAGGCGAAAGGTCCAGATCAAGCCCAAGTGCGGTGCGGGCGGCTTCGAGTGTCGCCAAGTTACCGTAGATCCGCGTGGCAGCGCGATCCGGTGCCGACATTTCTGCCAGAGCGCGGACTGATATTTCGGGGCCGACGCCGCAGGGATCGCCCATGGTGATGCCGATGATGCCGCTCATGTCATTCTCCGTTTTCGGTGCGATCCCAGCCGGGGGCGAGACGGACATATTTGATCGCGCGCCGGTGGTAGGTGTAGGCGATGTGCAGAGAACCATCCTGATCGGCGAGCAGCCAGGGATAGGACATTTCCTTGTTTCGCCCGTCAGTCGAATCGTTGGAAAGGCAGGTGCCCGGACCATTTTCGATCTGGATACGCTGCGGGAAGGTCAGTCCGCCATCGCTCGAAATGCAGACGGTGACTGGCGCTCGTGGCACGCCCCAGACGGGCGCACAGCCCCCCGTTGGGTCCGCCTCCGGCCTGTCATCCTGTTCTCCGAGTTCATCGTAGAGAGAGGTCCGACGGTCCGGCGAGGCTGCAGCATTGACAGGATTACAGATAATCGCAATCCGGCCGTCATCGAGCGAGATCGCCGCGATGGAAGAGTTGTTGTTCGGCAGGTCGGTCGGTGCAGGGATCGCCCATGTGAGGCCCTGATCCATGCTCTCGGTGCGATAGACGAAGTCTGCCTGACGACGGCGGAAAAAGGCGGCTGTCCTAGTCGCGTCCAGGGGCACCGGAGACATGTGCACGCAGCCGATGGAATTCGGGAGCTCATCGAGTGACCACGTCTCGCCTGCATCTCTGCTGATGCCGATAGCTGCCGTGTCGTGGCTGCCATTCCATTTCTGCCCGGGGCGCGGGATGCATCGGAAGATAGGGAGAAGCCAGGCGCCGTCGGCGCGGACGACGACGGGCGCGCGCACGAAACTGCCGCGAGGCAGGTCGAGATAGCGCCCTTCCGCAGCGGTCAGTCGCGTCGAGTCGGCGGCATCCATTGCAATCTCCGTCATCCTGATCCGGCATTCGTCCTGATTTCCCGAAGGCTGCGAAGTGTGGATCAGGAGCAGACGGCCGTCGGGTGCTTGGAACAGGACAGGGTTCTGCTCGGAATGGTTGGGATCGGAGCTCAGGCGCTGCGGTGGTCCCCAGGTTGACGCGCCTTTCGGCAATACCGAGGCGTAGATGGAAATATCGGACTTGCCTTCGAGTGATCCGCCGAACCAGGCGCAGATGAGGCTGCCGTCAGCCCGTCTGTGCAGGAAAGAGGCATGGTTCTGGATCATCGGTGATGGCAGGAATGCCTCGATCCGGCCTTCGTGGGTCGCGGTGAGTGCGCCGGTCATGCGCCGGGCGATATCATCAGGGGTCATGGAGCACTCCTCTCAGTCTCTGAATTCCGCCTTTTCGATAAAGTTGTCAAGTTTGTTTATGTTGGAATGAGGCGAATTTTTTTGAGATGTGAAATCTAAATATCTGATATACATATAGATATTTAAATGGTCCGACTTGATTGAATTTTACATAGCAAAATCATTTGACAAACAAGAGAGGAAGTTGGATGGTTCGCACATGCCGACGAGGAGGTCGGTCTGGGAGGGTGTCATGCAATGTGAAGAGAGGCGCGAACGGGTTTCCGCAGCAGTGCTCTTCGCGATCGGAGCTGCTGCGCTCGCGGCATCCGACGCCGTGATCGTGCGTGCCCTTGATGGCGCCGTCCATCCGTTTGTCATCGCGTTTTTCCGGGCTCTTTTTGGCGTCGTTCTTGTGCTGCCTTTCCTGGCTCTGAGGCCGCGGGTGCTTATTTCGAGTTTTAGGCTTGGTCAGCATGCTTTGCGGGCTTTGTTCAAGCTCTTGGCGATGGTTGCCTTTTTCGCTGCGTTCAGCATGGGGCCGCTGGCGGATGTGACGGCTATCGCCTTCATGTCGCCGATCTTCGTCGTGCTCGGGGCTGCCTTTGTGCTCGGCGAAAGGCCGGGGCTTGCCATGTTTTGTGCAGTGCTGGTTGGTTTTTCAGGGGCGATGATCGTTGTCGGTCCATCTGCCTCGGGTTTCACGCTGGCCATCGGTCTCGCTCTCGTCGGTGCATTTCTGCAGGCCGGTATCCAGTTGATCCTGAAATCAATGTCACGCGGCGATGCGACCTCGACCCTTGTCGTGTGGAATCTGCTGCTCACCGTGCCGATATCGCTTGTGATGGCTGTGCCCTTTTTCGCCGTGCCCGGAAATCGGGAGCTGGCATTGCTGGCCCTCCAGGGCGTGGTCGGCACAAGCTGCATGGGTCTCATGACCCACGCCATGTCGCTTGCCCCCGCAAGTGTCGTCGCGCCAGTCGACTTTCTGCGGCTGCCCCTCGTGGCGCTCGGTGGTTTTGCATTGTTCAAGGAAGCCATCGCCCTGACGACCGTGGTCGGTGCCGTTCTGATCTGCCTCGCTGCGCTCATGGCTGCGCGCTCGAGAGGCGTGAAAGCTTCAAACTGAATTCATCTGGGAGGAGAATGGAAATGAGAAAGACTGCATTGTTGTGTGCCCTGGTTATGGGGACGTCCCTATCGCCTGTTTATGCCGGATCCGGTCCGATCAAGGTGGTGCTTGCCGAAGAGGCCGACCTGCTCGAGCCCTGCATGGCGACCCGCTCGAACATTGGCCGCATCATCATGGAGAATGTCAGCGAGACGCTGACGGAACTCGACATCCGTGGCGGCACCGGTGTTCAGCCCCGTCTCGCTGAGAAGTGGGAGCAGAATGCCGACGGTAGCTGGCGCTTCCATCTCCGCCAGGGCGTGAAGTTCTCCGACGGCACGGGTTTTGATGCCAAGGACGTCAAGCACAGCTTCGACCGCATCATGAGTGACAAGAACACCTGCGAGTCGCGTCGCTACTTCGGCGGCATGACGGTGACCCCGACCGTGGTCGACGACTACACGGTGGATTTCAAGGCTGATCCGGTTCAGCCGATCCTGCCTTTGCTGCTCACGCTGGTGACCATCGTTCCCGAGGAAACGCCGCTCGAATTCGTCCGCGAACCTGTCGGTACCGGCCCTTACAAGCTGTCCAACTGGACGCCCGGCCAGCAGATCGTTCTGACCAGCCGCGACGACTACTGGGGTGCGAAGCCGGAAGTGACCGAAGCGACTTACCTGTTCCGCGCCGATCCTGCTGTCCGCGCCGCGATGGTTCAGGCCGGTGAAGCCGATCTTTCGCCGTCGATCTCGCAGGTCGAGGCCACCAATCCGGCAACCGACTTCTCCTATCTTGACAGTGAAACCGTCTATCTGCGCATCGATCACAACATCGAGCCGCTGAACGATATCCGGATCCGCCGGGCGCTGAACCTTGCGATCGATCGTCAGGCCTTCCTCGGGACGCTGTTGCCGGACAGCGCCCTGCTGGCCACCGCCATCGTGCCGCCGCCGACACTCGGCTGGAACAAGGACGTGAAGGTGCCGGCCTATGATCCCGAGGCAGCCAAGAAGCTGATCGAGGAAGCCAAGGCTGACGGCGTGAAGGTCGATACCCCGATCACCATCATCGCCCGTTCGGCCAATTTCCCGAACGTCACCGAAATCATGGAAGCCATCCAGCAGCAGCTGCAGGAAGTCGGCCTCAAGGTCGATCTGAAGTTCGTGGAAGTCGCCGAGCACGAGCAGTATTACTCGAAGCCCTTCGCCGAAGGCCGCGGTCCGCAGCTTGTCGCTGCCATGCACGACAACTCGAAGGGCGATCCATCCTTCTCGATGTTCTTCAAGTATGCGACTGACGGTACTCAATCTGGCTTCTCCGACCCCAAGGTCGATGACCTGATCAAGCGTGCGTCGGCTGCCGTCGGCGACGAGCGCGCGAAGCTCTGGTCTGAGCTGATCGCTTATCTGCATGACGATGTCGTCGCCGATGTGCTTCTCTTCCACATGGTTGGTTTCTCGCGTGTCTCCGAGCGTCTGGACTTCAAGCCGACCATGGCGACGAATTCCATGCTCCAGCTGTCCGAGATCAAGATAAAGTAACTACCGGGCGGCATCGCCGCCCGCGCAACGCAAGTCATGCGGCGGGATGATCCCGCCGCATCGTTTTCTCCGAGGGTGCCATGCTGAGCTTCATCCGAAAACGCGCCGTGGCCAGTCTGATCTCGTTGATCGGGCTCGTCGTCATGGTCTTCTTCCTCTCCCGTCTGACCGGCGACCCGGCGGCTCTCTTCCTGCCGGTCGAAGCTTCGGAGGAGATGAAGAACCAGTTCCGGGAACTCCATGGTCTGAATGATCCACTTCTGGTGCAGTTCGGTCATTACGTCGCCGACGTGGCAACCGGGGATCTGGGTGAGTCCCTCCGCAAGGCGCGGCCGGCCCTTGACGTCGTGCTGGAAGCTTTCGTGTGGACGCTGTGGCTGGCGGTGATCACCATGAGCCTCGTCACGGCCGCCGCCATCGTTGTCGGTTCACTCGCCGCCTTCCGGGCCGGCGGCTTCTTTGACCGTTTCTCGTCCATCGTTTCGCTCGTAGGAGCCTCGGTCCCTGATTTCTGGCTGGCCATCGTCGCGATCGTCATTTTCGCAGTGAACCTGTCCTGGCTGCCGACATCGGGCACCGGCACCATCTGGCATTGGATCCTGCCGATATCCGTCCTATTCGTCAGGCCCTTCGGCATCATCGTTCAGGTTGTGCGCGGGTCGATGATTTCTGCGCTGTCATCTGCCTATGTCAAAACTGCGCGGGCCAAGGGGGTGAAATCGACCCCGATCATCTTTGTACACGCGCTGCGCAACGCCATGCTCCCGGTCATCACTGTTATCGGCGACCAGGCCGCCAGCCTTCTCAACGGGGCCGTGATCATCGAGACCATCTTCGGCTTTCCCGGCGTGGGCAAGCTGATGATCGATTCCATCCTGCAACGCGACTTCAACGTGGTCTTGGCGGCGATCCTTGTGACGGCGCTTGCCATCTTCCTCATGAACCTGCTGATCGACCTCGCCTATGCGCTGCTCGATCCGCGTATCCGGAACTGAGGAGGCGGACATGTCTATCGAAGCAACTGCCTTGATTGATGAGCCCCATGCGGCAAAGCGCATGTTCCGCATGCTGATGGCCGATAAGTTTGCCCTCTGCGCGGCAATCTTCCTGATCGTCATCGTGGTCATGGCGATCATCGGTCCGACTTGGCTTGGCGATCTTGCCACCAAGCAGAACCTGCGCGGGCGAAACGCCGCCCCGTTCGATTTCGAGAAGGCCTGGGTCTGGTGGATGGGCGCCGATGCGCTTGGTCGTCCGCTGCTCGCGCGCATCATCGTCGCCACCCAGAACACCGTCATGGTTGCCGCCGGTGCCGTGCTGATATCGGCCATCACCGGCACGGTTCTCGGCCTGATCGCTGGTTTTTCTTCGCCGCGGGTCAGTCAGATCATCATGCGGCTGGCCGACGTCATCATGTCCTTCCCGTCGCTGTTGATCGCCGTGATCGTGCTCTACATCCTCGGTTCGTCGATCCTGAACCTCATGATGGTGCTCGCGATCACGCGCATCCCCGTCTATCTGCGCACCACGCGAGCGGAGGTGCTGGAGATCCGCGAACGCATGTTCGTCCAGGCCGCCCGCGTCATGGGAGCATCGAGCAAACGCATTCTCTTCCGGCATATCCTGCCGGTGGTTCTCCCCACGCTCACCACGCTGGCAACGCTCGATTTTGCCTATGTCATGCTGGCCGAAAGCGCGCTTTCCTTCCTCGGCATCGGCATTCAGCCGCCGGAGATCACCTGGGGCCTTATGATCAGCCAGGGTCGGCAGTATCTCACCAATGCCTGGTGGCTTTCCTTCTGGCCGGGCCTTGCGATCATCCTGACGACGATGTCGCTCAACCTTCTCTCGAACTGGATGCGGATTGCGCTTGATCCGGTGCAGCGCTGGCGCCTGGAAATGAAAGGGGCCAAGCATGGCTGACCACCTTCTCGAAGTCCGCAACCTTTCTGTCGAGTTCCATACGGCCGTCGGCGTGGTCAAAGCGGTGCGTGACATGTCCTATCATCTCGATCGCGGCGAGACGCTCGCGATCCTCGGTGAGAGTGGGTCGGGCAAGTCGGTCTCATCGTCGGCGATCATGAACCTCATCGACATGCCGCCGGGGCGCATCAGCTCGGGCGAAATCCTGCTCGACGGCGCCGACCTTCTGAAGATGCCGCTCGCTGAGCGGCGTGAGGTCAATGGTCGCAAGATTGCGATGATCTTTCAGGATCCGCTCAGCCATCTCAATCCGGTCTATACGGTCGGCTGGCAGATCCGAGAGGCGCTGACCACGCATGGCACCGACAATACGACAGCCCAGTCGGAGGCCCTTCGCCTTCTCGGCCGCGTTGGCATCCCCGATCCGGCTCATGCGCTGGACAAATACCCGCATGAATTCTCAGGTGGTCAGCGCCAGCGCGTGATGATCGCGATGGCGCTGGCGTTGCGTCCCGATCTCCTGATTGCGGATGAGCCGACCACTGCGCTCGACGTTACCGTGCAGGCCGAAGTGCTGGCGCTTCTCAAGGAGCTGCAGCGCGAGACCGGGATGGCCGTTCTCATCATCACACACGATCTCGGCGTCGTCGCCGAGATCGCGGACCGTGTCGTGGTGATGGAAAAGGGCGTTCTGGTCGAGGCCGGCACGGTGCGCGAAGTCTACAAGAACCCGCAACATCCCTATACGAGGAAGCTGATCGCGGCGGCACCCGGCAAGGGCGAGATGCACGAGCCGCTGAAGGGTGCCGAGCCGGTCTTGAGCGTGCGGGACGTGCGCAAGAGTTACGGTGCCTTTAAGGCGCTCAAAGGCGTTTCTTTCGACCTTCTCGCGGGCGAGACGATGGCCGTCGTCGGGGAAAGCGGTTCCGGCAAATCGACGCTCGCGCGCATTCTGCTTCGCCTCGACGAGCCGGATTCTGGAGCTGCCCTCTGGAAGGGTAGGGACCTTTTCCAGCTCTCCCCGGCCGAACTCTACAAACTGCGCCGCGACCTGCAGATGGTCTTTCAGGATCCAACCCAGTCGCTCAATCCGCGCATGACCGTTTACCAGCTGATCTCGGAAGCCTGGGTCATCCACCCGGACATCCTGCCGAGGGCCAGGTGGCGAGATCGCGTCGCCGAGCTTTTGACCCAGGTCGGGCTCGGGCCGGAGCATATGGGCCGCTATCCACACCAGTTTTCCGGCGGTCAGCGCCAGCGTATCGCGATTGCCCGGGCGCTCGCGCTCGAGCCGCAACTGATCATCTGCGATGAGGCCGTGTCCGCGCTCGACGTTTCGGTCCAGGCACAAGTCATCGCGCTCCTCGACAAGCTGCGCAAGGAAATGGGCATCGCCTTCATCTTCATCGCCCATGATCTGCCCGTCGTGCGCGACTTTGCGGACCATGTGATGGTCATGCAGAAGGGCGAAGTGGTGGAGCTCGGAACCGTACGCGAGATCTTCGAGACCCCGAAGCAAGCCTATACCCAGGCGCTGCTCGCCGCCGGGCTCGATCCCGACCCCGATGTGCAGGCGCAGAACCGAGTCACGCGTCTCAGCCGCGCCTCCTAAGTCAGACAATTCCGGAGAACACCACCATGTCGAAAAAGGCCTTCGTCGCGCTCGTCACCTGTTTCAACGAGGACGAGACGATCAATTTCGAAGCCACGCGCGCGCAGCTTCGCCGTCAGGTGGCAGCCGGCAACAACATCATGTGTGCCGGCACCAATGGTGATTTCAGCGCGCTGACCTTCGAGGAGAAGGTGAAGCTAGCTGAGGCGGTCGTCGACGAGGTTGGCGGCAAGGTCGATGTCATCGTCAATGCCGGCATGCCCGCCACTTTCGAGACGATCAAGCTGGCAAAGGAGTTCGACCGCATTGGCGTGACCGCGATCGCCGTCATCACGCCCTTCTTCATCGCCTGCACCCAGGATGGCCTCGTCAGGCATTTCTCGACGGTTGCCGATGCCGTGAAGACTCCGATCTATCTCTACGATATCCCGGCCCGTACCCAGAACCACATCGAGCCCGACACGGCCCGCAAGCTCGCCGCTCACGGTAATATCGCCGGCATCAAGGACTCGGGCGGCGCCAAGGAGACGCTGGAGGCCTATCTCGCAGTCTCTCGCGACATGCCTGGCTTCGATGTCTATTCCGGCCCCGACCATCTGGTGCTCTGGGCGCTGCAGAACGGCGCTGCCGGTTGCATCTCCGGCCTCGGGAACGCTCTTCCGGATGTCTTGGCCGGCATTCTCAGGGGTTACAACAGCGGTGACATTGCGAAAGCCGAGCGCCAGCAGGCAATTTTCACGGCCTTTCGCACCGATCTCTATGCTCTCGGTTTTGCGCCGGCCATGGTGAAGCGCGCTCTTTATCTGCAGGATACGACCGTCGGTGCCAGCCGACAGCCGGCGCTGCTGCCAGATCCGGAACAGGACGCGAAAATTGCCGAAATCCTTCAGCGCTATGGGGTCGCCGTCAGCGGCTGATTGCTTCGTCGCAAACCGGCACCTTCTTCCGTATCGCCGTTGCGCCGTGATCGCGATGCTGGAGCGCGTGCGGTTCCAGAGTCTGGACAGGTGACAGACGGTGTTCGTCAAGCTCGCGCGCAAAACCAAGAGGGATGGGGCTGTCCCACTGACGCGGTCGTCGGAGCTTCACGCCTACGTCTGTGGCCCGTCGTCATGATTTCGGTTGCGTTTACGTTCTGCGTGATGCCGCCGGTCATTGCATCTGGTGCGAGTTCCGAAACGAAGAACGCGAACCTGACGTGGGTCGGAATTGTTTCCGAAACGATGCTCGCGGTTCTGTTTTTGCTACTGGAACGCCCATCTTCGCGCCGCTGGTCGCCTAGCGCAGTCTTTTCTCTGAACTATGCGCTGTGATCATTATCATTCGACTGCAGGTAGCTGAGCACCGCATCTGTGATCATCATCTTGTGGCGCCCGTAAGTGGCGGGGTCCGACAAGTCTCGCTGGAAGATCGTGCCGAAGGTATAGCGGTTCGAAACCCGAAAGAAACAAAAGGCGCTGATCAGCATATGCACGTCGATCGCGTCGGCGCGGCGCTTGAAGACACCGGTTCTCAGCCCGCGGTCGACGATGTCCTGGATGGTCCGGATGACGGAGACGTTGAGGTCGGCGATCTCGCTTGAGCGTCTCATGTGCATTGCGTGGTGAATGTTTTCGATGCTGACCAGTCGGACGAAATCAGGATTCTGTTCGTCGTGGTCGAAGGTCGTGCCGATCAGCTGACGCAGCGCTTCGTCGGGCGGGAGTTCGGCCAGTTGCAAGTCTGATTCCAGCGACCTGATCTTCCGATAGGCGCGTTCCAGAACGGCCAGATAAAGGCCTTCCTTGCTGCCGTAATAATAGTAGATCATGCGCTTCGAGGTGCGCGTCTTCTCGGCGATTGAATCCACGCGTGCGCCCGACAGGCCAAACTCGGAAAACTCCTCCGTCGCCACATCGAGAATGTCCTCCCTGGTTCGTTCAGGATCGTTCCTGCGCGTATCCTTCGCCGTCTTCGCCATGCATCTCCACCCCGTGTCAGCCTGCACGGTCCCCTGTTCCGCGCGCCGAGCCATCTGTTCATAGAACTCCGGCCCAAAGGCTTCAAGCCTTCGCTGTGTTGACACTAACTAGTTAGTACATTATTGCTGTGATCAGGTTGGGAGGCCGCATGGTGGCAGAGGCATCATGCAGGAGTTATGGGAGCGGGCATGACGCAGCAGCGCAAAGAGGCAAGAGCCGGGTTGATTGGCTTTGGCATCCAGCGTTCGCTCACCCCGGCCATGCATATGCGTGAAGGGGCTGCTCATGGCCTTGCCTACACCTACGAACTCATCGATCTCAACGAGCTGAAGAAGACCCCCGACGATCTTGAAGCCCTGATTTCGGAGGCCGAGGCGCGGGGCTTTTGCGGGCTTAATATCACCTATCCCTGCAAGCAGCGGGTGCTGCCGCTTCTGACCGAGGTTTCAGATGACGCCCGGCGTCTCGGCGCTGTCAACACGGTCGTCCTCACGGACGGAAAGCGGATCGGTCACAACACGGACTGGTCAGGTTTTGCCGAAGGGTTGCGCCGGCAGTTGCCGGATGCCGATCTTTCCTCCGTCGTTCAGATTGGCGCGGGTGGCGCCGGGGCGGCAACGGCCTTCGCCGTGCTCCAGATGGGTGCGGGGAGGCTGACCATCTTCGACATCGACGTGGCGCGCGCCGCGGAACTCGCCTCTGACATGGCCAGGCTGTTTCCTGAGGCTTGCATCGTTGCCGGCGAAGATCTCGAAAGCGCCATGGCATTGGCCAGCGGTCTGGTGCATGCAACGCCCATGGGCATGGACAAGCATCCGGGCTTGCCCCTAGCGGCCGAGTTCTTGAGCCCGCCGCTTTGGGTCGCGGAGGTCGTCTATTTCCCATTGGAGACTGCGCTCCTGCAGGCTGCGAGGCGGCGCGGCTGCCGGGTCGCCAATGGTGGCGGGATGGCGGTTTTCCAGGCGGTCGGGGCCTTTGGCCTGTTTACCGGACTGGTGCCGAATGCGCAGCGCATGCTCGCGCATTTCGCCGAGCTCACCGGCACCGATGAGATCGCTCTGGCGCGGCTTGCCTGACGCGATAAGACTAGGCCGGCCTCTTGCGCCGGCATGAGACGTGTTTCGTCGACCGGCCCCCGCCGGTCAGGGAGAAGAGGATCCCAAAGCCCGAGGAGGGGCAGGGATAAGAGGAGGAAGACATGATGATGGAAATTTCACGCCGCCTGTTTCTGGCCGGTTCGGTCGCGCTCGGCGCAATGACGGCCGTCTCCGGGCCTGCACTTGCCCAGGAGCCGGTGGCGCTCAAGCTGTCGGCCGTGTTCTCCGAGCAGGACATTCGCGCCGGCATGGTCAAGATGTTTGCCGACGAATTGAAGGACGGCTTCAAGGTCGAGCCCTTCTTCGGTGGCACGCTGTTCAAGCAGGGGACCGAACTGGTCGCGCTGCAGCGCGGCAACCTGCAGATGGGCAATATCGCGCCGCAGGATATCGCCAAGCAGGTGCCGGAATGGTCGGTGCTGACCTCGGCCTATCTCTTCCGGGACGCCGCTCATGTTCGTGCCTTCTTTGCCAGCGAGCTCGGTGCTGAGTTCAAGAAGATGGCCGAGGAAAAGGCCGGTGTGCACATTCTCGGACCGACCTATTTCGGTGCCCGTCAGGTGGGTCTGAAGGGTGATAAGAAGATCATGACGCCTGCCGATCTCTCGGGCGTGAAGCTGCGCATGCCGGGTGGCGATGCCTGGCAGTTCCTCGGCGAGGCGCTGGGCGCCAATCCGGTGCCGGTTGCCTATGCCGAAGTCTACACCGCACTGCAGACGGGTGCGATCGACGGTCAGGACAATCCGCTGCCCAATGTCAAGAATATGAAATTCTACGAAGTCATGTCGCAGATCGTCATGACCTCGCATCTGATCGGCTACGACCTGCTGACCATCTCTGCCGAAACCTGGAAGTCGCTTTCGCCGGAACAGCAGGCCAAGGTGCAGGCTGCCGCCGACAAGGCCATGCAGTGGAGCGAAGAGCAGCACATCGCCCAGGAAAAGACGCTGGTCGAAGAGTTCAAGGCTGCCGGCCTTCAGATCTACGAGCCTGATGTTGCTGCCTTCCGGAAGTTCGCCCAGGAGAAGTATCTGGCTTCCGATCTGGCGAAGTCTTGGCCCGAGGGTATCCTCGACAAGGTCGGCGCACTCTGAGCTTATCCCATTGATACCCGGGAGCTGGAAACATTCCGGCTCCCGGCCCATCAGAAAAGGCTCGGCCTATGGACACTCGATTTGCCACCATCGGACGCTGGCTCAGGCATCGGGCGGAAAATTTGCTCGCCATGATGCTCTTGGCGATGTTCTTGATCTTCCTGCTGCAGATCTTATCCCGCTATCTCTTCAACCTGTCGATCGGCTGGACCCACGAGGCGAGCGCGGCGCTTTGGATCTGGATGGTGCTGTTTGGCTCCGCCTTCGTGGTGCGGGAGGTCGATGAAATTCGCTTCGATCTGTTCTGGGGGGCGGCGACGGCACGCGGGCTTCGCGTGATGCAGGTCATCGGTTCGGCAAGCCTCGTCGCGCTCTTCACCTGGTCGCTGCCGGCTGTGATCGATTATGTCAGCTTCATGCGCGTCGAAAGCACGGCATACCTGAAGATCCGCTTCGACCTTCTCTATTCCATCTATGTCGTCTTCGCGATTGCCATGATCGTGCGCCATCTGTGGCTTTGCAAGCTGGCGATCCGCGGCAAGGCGCCCGAGGGCTTCGACCCGACCAAAGCGAGTTCCGGCGTATGAATCTTGCCAGCCCCTTTTCCCTTTCGATCGTCGTCATCACGGTACTTGCCTTTCTCGGTCTTCCGATCGGGCTTTCGATGCTCTGCGGATCGATCCTTTATTTGGCGCTTTCAGGCGCCGACATGGGGATCGTGGCCGAGCAGTTCCTCAATGGCATGTATTCGAACTATGTGATCCTTGCCGTTCCGCTCTTCATCCTGGCAGCCGAGCTGATGAACATTGGCTCCATGACGGAGCGCCTTTTGTCATTCTGCAACGTGTTCGTCGGGCGTTTTCGCGGCGGCCTCGCTCAGGTCAATGTCGTCCAGAGCATCATTTTCGCCGGCATGTCCGGTTCGGCCATCGCCGATGCTGCGGGAACCGGCAGCATGATGCAGAAGCTGATGACGGATGGGAACCGCTACACGCCGAGTTTTGCGGCCGCGCTGACGGCAGTGACTTCGGTGATCGGCCCGATCATCCCGCCGTCGATCCCGATGGTGATCTATGCGCTCGTCTCCGATGCCTCGATCGGATATCTCTTCCTTGCCGGCATGGTTCCCGGCCTGCTGATGGCCGGGCTGCAGATGGTGCAGGTTGCGATCACCGCCCGGCGGCAGAATTTCCCGGTCGAAGAACCGGTGCCGCTGCGCGAGATCCCTGGCATTACCTGGCGGGCGCTGCCTGCGCTGTTCATGCCGGTTCTGCTGCTCGGCTGCATCTATTCCGGGATCACCACGCCGACCGAAGCTGCCGCGCTTGCCGCTGCCTATGCGTTGCTGATCTCCGCCGTCATCTATCGCAGCATCTCGTGGAATGCGCTTTACGGTGCGCTGCTGACGAGCGGCAAGACCACGGCTTCGATCGGCATGCTGATCGCCGGCGCCCTGGTGTTCAACTATGTCGTAACGATCGAGAATATCCCCGAGAGCATCAAGGCGATCCTGACGAGCTGGGAGATGTCGCCGGTCGTCTTCCTGATCTTCGTCAACATCCTGCTTCTGCTGCTCGGCTGCTTCCTCGAAGGCACGACCATTCTCCTGATCGTCGTTCCGGTCCTGATCCCGACGGCGCAGGCACTTGGCATCGATCTCGTCCATTTCGGCGTCGTCGTCGTGGTGAACATCATGCTGGGGCTTGTCACGCCGCCGTATGGCCTGCTGCTCTTCATCGTGGCGAAGATCTCGAGCGCACCGCTGCGCGATATCGTCCGCGACGCCTGGCCCTTCATTCTCTGGATGGTGTTCTGCCTCGGCATAATCACCTTCATTCCGGATACGGTTCTGTGGCTGCCGCGCCTGCTCGGTTATCAGGGCTGAGGAGACCACCATGCCGGAGCATAAGCCACTCTTCATCCTGAACGGTCCAAACCTCAATCGGCTCGGGCGCCGCGAGCCGGAGATCTATGGTCACCATACGCTGGCGGACGTGGAGTACTGGTGCCGTGAGGCTGCAGGCGAATGGCCGATCGTCTTCCGCCAGACCAATAGCGAAGAGATGCTGATCGAGTCCGTTCATGACGCGATCGATGAAGGCTCCGGGATCCTGATCAATCCGGCCGCCTTTACCTTCACGTCGCTCGCGCTTCTCGATGCGCTGAAGATGTTCAAAGGACCGATCATCGAGTTCCACATCAGCAACGTGCACAGGCGCGAGCAGATTTATCACAAATCCCTCGTCTCGATGACGGCCACGGCCGTCATGGCAGGGCTCGGGGCGACGGGATACCCCCATGCGGTCAGAGCTCTGAAGCTGCTTGTCGCGGAAGGCAAACGGTGAAACGCCAACGGGCGAAACGGAGAATGCGGCGATGAAAACCTCGATTGCGACGGTCTCGATCAGCGGCGAATTCGAAGAGAAACTCTCGGCAATCGCGCGAGCCGGTTTCGACGGGATCGAGATCTTCGAGAACGACTTTCTGGCGTTCGACCGCTCACCCGCCGAAGTCGGTCATATGGTGCGTGATCACGGGCTGACGGTCTCTCTGTTCCAGCCGTTCCGCGACTTCGAAGGCATGCCGGAGCCGTTTCGCAGTCGCAACTTCGACCGCGCCGAGCGGAAGTTCGACCTGATGGCCGAGCTTGGCACGGATATCATGCTGATCTGCTCGAACACCTCGCCGGTCTCGCTCGGCGGTATCGACCGGGCAGCAGCCGATTTCCGCGAACTCGGCGAGCGCGCGGCAAAACGCGGCCTGCGTGTCGGATACGAGGCGCTGGCCTGGGGGCGTCACATCTATGATCACCGCGATGCCTGGGAAATCGTCCGTCGGGCCGATCATCCGAATATTGGCCTGATCCTCGACAGCTTCCATACGCTGGCGCGCAAGATCGATGTCAATTCGATCCGCTCGATCCCGGGTGACCGGATCTTCATCGTCCAGCTCGCCGATGCGCCGCAGATCGAGATGGATCTGCTCTACTGGTCGCGCCACTTCCGCAACATGCCGGGCGAGGGTGACCTCGCAGTGACCCCTTTCATGCAGGCGATCGCTGCCACGGGTTATGACGGCTATCTCTCGCTCGAGATCTTCAACGACCAGTTCCGTGGTGGATCGCCCGAGGCGATCTCCCGCGACGGGCGCCGCTCGCTGGTCTATCTCATGGACCAGGTCCGGCGCATCGAGCCGGACATGCGGATCCCGGTCCCGGATATGCCTGCACGCAGTGAAGTCTCCGGCATCGCCTTCGTTGAATTCGCCGTGGGCGATGACGATGGGCGCGAACTCGAGGCTCTGCTTCTGATCCTCGGTTTCAGGACCTTTGCCCGCCACCGCGCCAAGGCCGTGACGCTGATGCGGCAGGGCGACATCAACCTCGTCATCAATCGCGAGGAGAAGGGTTTCGCCAACGCGTCCTATCTCGTCCATGGCGCCAATGCCTATGCCTTCGGGTTGATGGTCGACGATGCCGCGGCGGCTCAAGCAAGAGCGCTCGAACTTGGGTCGGAAGACTTCCGCCAGACGGTCGGGCCCGGCGAGATGCAGGTGCCAGCCATTCGCGGCGTCGGAGGCGGCATCGTCTATTTCCTCGACCAGAAGAGCGCGCTCGCCAACATTTGGGACGTCGACTTCGAAGCGGTTGTCGATCAGGAGGAAAGCCGTGCTCCCGTCGGTCTGACGCGGATCGATCATCTCGCGCAGACGACGCGTTACGAAGAAATGCTGACCTGGCTGCTTTTCTACACCTCGCAGCTTGCGACGCGGAAAACGCCGATGGTGGACATCATCGACCCGGCCGGCGTTGTCCGCAGCCAAGTTGTCGAGACGCAAGACGGAACCCTGAGGATCACGCTGAACGGCGCTGAAAACCGCAATACGCTGGCCGGACGCTTCATCGCCGAAACCTTTGGCTCGGGCATCCAGCATATTGCCTTCGCAACGGACGACATTTTCTCGACCGCTGCTGCGCTGGCGCAAAACGGTTTCAAGTCGCTCGTGATTTCAGCGAACTACTACGACGATATCGAAGCCCGTTTCGGCCTCGCCCCGGAAGTGGTCGAACGGATGAAGGCGTCAAACATCCTCTACGATCGGGACGATTCCGGCGAATACTTCCAGCTCTACTCGCCGACCTATGGCGAAGGTTTCTTCTTCGAGATCGTCGAACGACGTGGCTATGCCGGTTACGGCGCGCCCAATGCCATCTTCCGTATCGCGGCGTTGAAGCGACATCTCAGGCCTAGCGGACTTCCCCGGTGATCGGATTGCCGTCTGAACTCATCTGAATGCAAACGAGGGCCGTAATCGCCTGAGTGACGCCGTGGGGGCGTTTTGAGGTCGTCACTCTGCAGCGTTGCCTTGCGTCCCGCCATGACGACGTCCGAGGAATTCGAAGAGGCGCGCAACTGCCTCTGCGCCGGGATCGACATGCCCCTCCAGCTGTCGGGCGTTGATGTAGGCCGCCCGACCGGCCCGGGCTTTGACATAGGTGGCGGTCAAATCGGCGCCGGCGCGGGCTGCACTTGCCGCCGCGGCGAAGCCCTTGTCGAAGGCCTCGAGCGCCGGAGCCAGCGCATCCACCATCGTGCGGTCGCCGAGACGGGCACCGCCAATTTCCTGCATGCGGGCAAGGCCGGCCTTGAGCGCTTCGTGCATGCTCAGTCCGCTGGAGGCACCGTCGCCTGCGGCGGCAAAGAAGATGGCAAGCAGAACCCCCGATGAGCCGCCCATCGTCTGGCTGAGTTCCTGGCCCATGGCCCGCAGCAGCTGGGTGTGATCGGCGAGCGGCAGGCGGTCGAGGGCGTCGATCAGGGCGCGTGCAGCACTTGAAAGCGTCGAGCCGGTATCGCCGTCACCGGATTTGGCGTCGAGGGCGTTGAGGTCCTTTTCGGCCTCGATCAGCAGCTTGCAGCATTCGGTGAGGAACTGACGGGTTGGCAGGTGCTCGGAGGCGAGCGGTGCAATCGGGGTCAGGCCATCGGGCAGGGCGATGATGTTAACGGGTCGGATGGCCGAGACACCCGGCCAGGCTGCGAGCGCGACGGGCTTGGCCAGCAAGTCGAGATCAGCCTTTTCCGCCGGCATGACGGAGATCGAAAAGCCGTGCATGTCGAGCGAGGTCATCATCGGCGCCGGCCCGACGATATGCGAGATGCGCGTGCCGATCGCGGACTGCACCAGTTCGTTGACGACGACGGCCATTTCCAGGACGGAGGTGCCGCCGAGATTGTTCAAGAGAACGACATGCGGCTTGTTCTCCATGCCTGCGGCGAGTTTTGCCGTCATGGCGGCCACGGCGCCCCGGACGCCGTCATAATCGATCTGCTCGACACCGGCCTCGCCGTGGATGCCGAGACCGAGTTCGGCGCGGCCGGGCGGGATGCGGGCTTCCTTCGGGGAGCCCGGCACCGTGCAGGTGTCGAGCGAGATGCCGATCGAGCGGGTATGGGCGATTACCCGTCGCGCCGTGTCGATGACGGCATCGAGGCTCGCGCCGTTCTCCGCCATGGCCCCGGCGATCTTGTGCACGAAGAGCGTGCCCGCAACGCCGCGCGACTGCGGCAGATCGGGCAGGGCGATGTCGTCGTCGACGATCACCATGCCGACATTCAGCCCGAAGGCACGGGCCCGCTCGGCCGCGAGCCCGAAGTTCAGGCGGTCGCCGGTGTAGTTCTTGACGATCAGCAGGCAGCCCAGCGGGCCGGTCACCGCAAGAATGGCGGCCAGGATCGCATCGACGCTCGGCGAGGCGAAGACATCACCACAGACGGCCGCCGTCAGCATGCCGCGTCCGACGAAGCCGGCATGGGCCGGCTCATGGCCCGATCCGCCACCCGAGACGATCGCGACCTTCGACTTGTCCCAGTCGGATCGCACCACGACGCGGATATGGGGATAGCCGTCGAGACGGCTCAAGGCTCCGGCCGAGGCCATGAGCACGCCGTCGATCGCTTCGGTGACGGCATTTTCCCTGCTGTTGAGGAATTGAGACATGAGATCCTCCCTTAGACGAGACGCTGTCCGGCCGCGTCGAAATAAAGCGGCTCGTGCGGCTGAATTTTGATGATGTCGCCGCCCTTGAGAGCGGTATGGGCATCGGTGACGGTTATGATCGGGTGTTCCCCGAGTATGAGATGCAAACGCGTCTGATCACCGAGATGTTCGACCCGGATCACCTTCGTCTCCTGGCCCTCTCCCTGGCGAATATGCTCGGGTCTCAGGCCGATCGAATGGGCCCTGGCGGGTGTTCCCGGAAAGAGGTTTGCAGGCAGCACGTTGATGCGCGGCTGGCCGAGACGGGTCGCGGCGTAGATGCTGACCGGGGCTTCGTAGATCTCGCGCGGCGATCCGAACTGCACCAGGCGTCCCTCCTTGAGCACGCCGACATGGGTCGCCATGGTCATCGCCTCGATCTGGTCATGGGTCACAAAGAGGAAGGTGGCCCCTGAGCGGGCCTGGATATTCTTCAGTTCGACCCGAAGATCGGCGCGGAGTTTCGCGTCGAGCGAGCTCAGCGGCTCGTCCATCAGATAGATCTGCGGATTGCGGACCAGCGCCCGACCAATCGACACACGCTGCATCTCGCCGCCCGAAAGGGCGGTTGCCCGGTTGTCGAGCTTGTGGGCGATCTGCAGGACCTCGGCGATTGCCTTCACCTTCTGCTCGATCTCTGCCTGCGGCGTGCGAAGTAATGGTGATTTCAGCGGAAATTCGAGATTCTGCCGCACCGTCATGTGCGGGTAGAGGGAATATTGCTGGAAGACCATCGCGACATTGCGCTGTGCGGGCGTCAGCCCGGTCATGGACTGACCACCGATCCGGATGTCGCCGCTATCCTGTGTTTCTAGGCCTGAAACCAGGCGCAGAAGTGTGGTTTTTCCGGCGCCGGTCGGGCCGAGAAGCACGACGAAGGAGCCGTCTGGAACGGTCATCGTCACGTCGTTGAGCGCACAGGTTGTGCCAAACGATTTGCCGATGCTGGAGAGGACGACTTCAGCCACGGGTGAGGACTCCTTCATTGGCTTCGGACACGAGGGCTCTCCCGCTCTTCGCATCAAAAAGGGTGAGTGAGCGGCGATCGAATTCGAGCCCAACGGAAGCGTCCGTTCGGATCGCATCGCTCGACGCCGTTCGCGCCTTGATCTCGCCATGGGAAGTCTCGATCGTGACGATCTGGGTGGTGCCGAGATATTCGACGGCGGCCACCCGTCCGCGGAGGGCGGCCGCATCCGACAGGCGGACATGTTCCGGCCTGACGCCGAGGGTCAGCGCACCCTTGCGGCCTTCGCGGGATATGGGGACCTCGATGCGGGTTCCGCCGATCGTCACCACATTGCCTCCCTCATCGATGGCGCCTTCGAAGTCGAGGAAGGACATGGGTGGCGAGCCGATGAATTTTGCTACGAACTTGGTCGCCGGCCAGTCGTAGATCTGCTGCGGCTTGCCGAACTGCTCGATCACGCCGTGGTTCATGACGACGATCTTATCGCCCATCTGCATGGCTTCCAGCTGGTCATGGGTGACGTAGACGGTTGTCGCCCCCATGCGGTCATGCAGGGCGCGCAACTCCTCTGCCATATGTTCGCGGAACTCCGCATCGAGCGCGCCTAAGGGCTCGTCCATGAAGAAGGCCTTGGGCTCGCGCACGATCGCGCGGCCAAGGGCGACGCGCTGGCGATCGCCACCCGAGAGACCTCCGACCGGTTTATCGAGGATTGTTTCGATCTGCAGGATGCGGGCGACTTCGGCGACGCGACGATCCACCTCCGCGCGTGATACGCCTTGGCTGACCAGGGGGTAGGAGATGTTCTTGCGCACGTTCATGTGCGGATAAAGCGCGAACATCTGGAAGACGAAGGCGATGTCGCGCTCGCTGGCACGCTTCATGCCGACCTCTTCGCCGCCGATGTAGATCTCGCCACTGGTCGGCAGTTCAAGACCGGCCATCATGCGCAGCGTCGTCGTCTTGCCGCAGCCGGATGGGCCTAGCAGCATGAAGAACTCGCCATCCTCGACAGTGAAAGTGGACGACTTCACCGCATTGAAGGCTCCGAAGTCCTTGCGCAGGTTTTCAACGCGAATCTGGGCCATGACCTACTCCGGAAAATGACTGACGACGATGAACATGACGGTTCCGATCAGCGTCACCGGAAAGGAGAAGGTAAAGAGCGTCAGTGAAAGCGGCTGCATCAGCATGACCACGCCGAGCGCGATCAGGCCCGAGGCGAGCAGTTCCCATTCGGACCGGCGAAACCGGCTGAGGCGGGCAAGAAAGTTCATCATTTGCGCACGGCTCCGAAGGTGATGCCACGGAGCAGATGCTTGCGCAGCAGCACGGTGAAGATGACGACGGGCATGAGGAACAGGCTCGCAGCCGCCGCGACCGCCGGCCAGTCGATGCCGCCGCCGACCGACAGGATGGTCGGGATAAAGGGCGGCGCCGTCTGGGCATTGCCGCTCGTCAGCAGGACGGCGAAGGCATATTCGTTCCAGGCGAAGATCAAGCAGAAGATCGCGGTGGAGGCTATGCCCGTTGCCGCTTGCGGAAGCACCACTTTGTAAAACGCCTGGAAGCGGGTGTAGCCGTCGATGAGTGCCGCTTCCTCATATTCGCGCGGAATTTCGTCGATGAAACCCTTGAGCAGCCAGACCGACAGGGACAGGTTGACCGCCGTATAAAGCAGGATCATGCCGAGGTGCGTATCCGAAAGCCCGAGCTGGCGGAACATCAGGTAGATCGGGATTGCGACAGCGATCGGCGGCATCATGCGGGTCGAGAGGATGAAGAACAGGAGGTCGTCCTTGAGCGGCACCTTGAAGCGGCTAAAGGCATAGGCGGCCAGCGTTCCCAGGAAGATCGACAAAAATGTCGAGCCGAAGCCGATGATGACCGAGTTCAGGAAACGTTGCCCGAAGCGCGACGGACCCGAAATGATCATGCCTCTTTCGCGGGTAATCTTGTCGTACCAGGTGGTGGGTGCCGGCAGTTTTGCCAGGTCCTCCGCCGAGGGGCGGGACTGGGTCGTGAAGAGGTTCACATAACCTTCCAGCGTCGGCTGGAAGACGACCTTCGGCGGATAGCTGATCGAATCCGGGCCTGACTTGAAGCTCGTCGAGATGATCCAGAGCAGCGGGATCAGCGTGATCACCGCGTAAAGTCCGACCAGGATGCCGGCAAGCCACTTGGAGGCGGTCGACGGTTCGGTGACGGAATGAGCACTCATCGTTCTTTCACCTTGTTCAGGGCCTTCACGTAGATGGAGGCAAGGCCGAATACCGTGACGAAGAGGACAATCGCGTAGGCGCTGGAATAGCCGGTCCGCCATTTCTCGAAGGCCTCGCGCTTCAGGTCGATCGAGGCGAGCAGCGTCTCGTCCCCCGGCCCGCCACCGGTCAGAAGAACCACGAGGTCGAACATCCGGAAGTTCTCGATGCCGCGGAACAGGACCGCAAGCATCAGGAACGGCAGAGCCATAGGCAGGGTGATCGTCCAGAACTGTCGCCACTTCGAAGCCCGGTCGACTTCGGCTGCCTCATAGATGTAGTCGGGGATGGAGCGCAGGCCGGCCAGGCAGATCAGCATGACGAAGGGCGTCCACATCCAGGTGTCGACGATGACGATCGCCCAGCGCGCCCAGCCGCCCGGGCCGAGCATCGAGAAACTGTCAGCAGGAATGCCGGTCAGGAATTCGACAGCGTAGTTCACGAGGCCGATCTGTGGCTGGTAGAGGAAGGTCCAGAAATTGCCGACAACGGCCGGCGAGAGCATCATCGGGATGACGATCAGCGTCGTCACCAGGTCGTTGCCCTTGAACTTGCGGTTGATCAGCCATGCCAGGGAAAAGCCGATCAGCACCTGGAAGATGATCGTCCAGATGAGGAAATGGGCTGTCGTCTGCATGTTCGCCCAGGTGTCGGCGTCGGTCAGGATGCGCTCGTAGTTGCGCAATCCGACCCATTTGACCTCGGCGTTGGGCTTGTTCGCGGCGAAGTTCGTGAAGGACAGGCGGATCGTCCAGATCAGCGGAAAGATGTTGACCGACAGAAGCAGGAAGATCGTGGGGGCTACGAAGATCCAGGCGATGGCCCGGTCGCTCAAGCCCCGGATGCGTCTGGCAACCGGTTGTGGCGTCGCGCGGGCGAGGCGGTCTGCGGGTGTGTCGGTCATCATCTGGATCCGTATTGCGTTTCCAAAGAGCAGCCGCATGCGGTGCCGTGCCCCATGAGACAACATGGCAAAGCTCGGTTGTGCCGGCAGGCTTCAAGAGTTTCAGAGGTCGATGCCGGCGGCAACGCTGGCTTTGAGCTCTTCCCCGGCGTGGCCGGGGAAGAGATTGGCGCATGCCTCTGGATAGCTGTCCCGAGGCAGCCCTTCCAAGGGTCAGAGTTTGCCTTCGTCCTCGAAGGTTTCCGTCCAGTCGGCAATCAGGCCGTCCAGCGCTTCCTTCGCGGTGCCGTTGCCGGCCACGACATAGTCGTGGAAGCGCTTCTGCGAGGCCTGGAGGAGCGTCGCATAGGACGGCTCGGCCCAGAAGTCCTTCACGATCGCCATGCTGTCGAGGAAGGTCTGCGCATAGGGCTGGCTCTTGGCGAAGTTCGGGTCTTCGACGACGGCACGCAGGCAGGAGAAGCCACCCTTCGACCACCACTTGTCCTGCACGTCCTTCTGGGCAAACCATTTGATGTAGGCCAGTGCGCCGTCCATGTTGTCGGTATTGGCGACGACCGAAATGCCCTGGCCGCCGAGCTGGGCGAATTTTTCGCCACCCGGGCCTGCCGGGTTGACAAGATAGCCGGTCTTGCCGCCTCCGACATTCGGATCCGCCTCGAAGCCCGGCCAGGTGAAGGCGAAGTTCATCTGCATGGCGACCTGACCCGACTTGTAAGCGTCGATGCCTTCGCCCATGTAGGTGTTGGACGTACCCGGTGCGACACAGCAATCATAGAGAGACTTGTAGAATTCGAGGCCCTTCACAGCGCCTTCCGAATTGACGAAGCCTTCCATCTCATAGGGCTTTTCCGGATTGTCATACTTGAAGCCATAGCTATAGAGCACGTCCATCACGCCCATCGTGATGCCTTCCGAGCCACGCTCGGTGTAGATCGAGGCGCCATAGACGGTCTTGCCGTCGATATCGCGGCCCTGGAAGAATTCCGCGACCTGCTTTAACTCGTCGAAGGTGGCCGGCGGTGTCAGGTCGCGACCGAATTTTTCCTTGAAGGCGGTCTGGATTTCCGGGCGCTCGAACCAGTCCTTCCGGTAGGTCCAGCCGACCACGTCGCCGAAGGCCGGAAGCGACCAGTAATTCGGGGTGTTCTTCGGCCATTCTGAATAGCCCGTCACGGTCGCCGGCACGAAGGCATCCATCTTGATGCCTTCCTTGTCGAAGAAGTCGTTGAGCTTCACATACCAGCCGTTCTCGGCTGCGCCACCGATCCACTGGCTGTCACCGATCATCAGGTCGCACAGCTTGCCGCCCGAATTGAGTTCGTTGAGCATGCGGTCGGCGAAGTTCGGCCACGGCACAAATTCGAATTTCATCTTGATGCCGGACGAAGCCTCAAAGTCCTTGCTGAGTTCGACCAGCGCATTGGCAGGGTCCCAGGCGGCCCAGCAGAGGGTCAATTCCTTTTCGTCGGCATGGGCCGTCGCTGCGCCGAAACTCATCGAACAGGCGACCGTTCCGGCAGCAAGCAGGCCTTTCACGTAAAGCGATTTCATCATGTCATCCTCCCAGCGCCGTCCGGTTCCCAGCGGATGGCGAAACGCCCTTGCGGGCCACATGCCGGCTCCAAACCCTAATCTCTGGCCGGCCTCCTCCAGCGGAACGGGCTGCAGTGAATGCATCTCCCCCCGAACCAACAGGGAGGCTAATTGATGTGCGCACCTCAACGCAAGCAATTTTTGAGGTGCGCACATCAATTCTTGCGTTTACGACTGTTTTGAAGGAAAGCTCTGAGGCGCAAATCAGCAGGAAGTCATCATGCGTCCAACAGCGAAAGATCTGGCCGAGGCTGCAGGCGTCAGCCTTGCGACCGTCGACCGTGTCTTGAACGATCGGCCGAATGTGAGCCCGAAGGCTGCCCGGCTGGTCAATGACGCGATCGAGCGGATCGGCTTCGTCCGCAATCCTGCCGCCGTCAGCCTTGCTCGGAACAAGGTCTACCGCTTCCTCTTTCTGCTGCCCGACAGCGGTGATCTCTACCTGAGGGAATTGCTGCGCCATGTGGAGGAACTGACGAGTGCGCTCAAGGGCGACCTGACCGAAGTCTCGTATCGCCAGATCGAGACCGACGACGCGCACGGTCTCGCCAAGCTGCTTTCCAGCCTCGACAAGGAGACTGTTGACGGCGTTGCCGTGATGGCCCCGGAATCGCCCCAGGTCCGCGACGCCATGGCCCGGCTCCTGGAGCGCAACATCAAGGTCGTGCAATTCCTGTCCGGCCAGGAAAAGCTGCCCGAGGCAGACTTTGTCGGCATCGACAATTTCGCGGCTGGCGCGACCGCAGGCAAGCTGATGGGGATGCTCGCGGGTTCACAGCCGGGTAAGGTGATGGTGATTGCCGAGACCATGCAGTCGCTCGACAGCATTCAACGTCGCCTCGGCTTCGATCAGGTGATCAACAGAGCCTTTCCGCACTTGATCTGCCTTCCGTCGATTGAGACCCATGCCGACGAGGCACGCACCCGCCAAGTGGTGTCCCGGGTGCTTGCCGGTAATCGAGACGTTTCCGGCATCTACGTGCTCAGTGCCGAGGCCCGGGCGCCGATCTTGGCGGCTGCCGGAAACGTCGAGCTCGGTGGCATCGCCGTGGTCGTCCACGAGCGAACACCCTTTACGGAACAGGCGCTGCGCGACGACCTGCTCGATGCCGTGATCGCCCAGGATCCGGGCCATGCGGTGCGCAGCGCCATTCGGATCATGCGTGCCCGGTCCGACGCCCGAGAGCCGCTTGCTGCCCAGGAAAAGATCCGTATCGAGATCCTGCTCAAGGAAAACCTGTGACCGAAGTGGCGGGCAGGCCGAGAGGTCGTTCCCGCCGGACGTCCTCCCTCTTCCTTTAATACCCCAGGGCAATCCCATCCTTGCGGGACTCCGATGCCCCCGTCAGGGTGCCATGGTCCCAGTCGATCCGGATGACCTGTGCGCCACCGATCGGATCTTCCGCGGGCACGATTTCGAAACCGCGGCGAGTCAGTTCCGTGAGGGTCTCCGGCGAAACGGTGTGTTCCACCTCGACACGCGGCACCTGGCCGCCGACCGGGATCAGGCGGGGCAGGTCGATCGCATCCTGCATGTCCATGTCGTAGTCGACGACTTTAGAGATGAGATGGGCATGGCCCATGGCCTGGTAGTAGCCGCCCATCACACCGAAGGACATTTCCGTACGTCCGTTTCGAGTCACCATGCCGGGGATGATGGTGTGCAGGGGGCGCTTCTCCGGCGCGATCATGTTGGGGTGGCCACGCTTCAGCGAGAAGCTCTGGCCGCGATTGTGCAGGATCACGCCGGATTGGGGTGCGACAAGCCCGGTGCCGAAACTGTCGAAGATCGAGTTGATGAAGCTCACCGCATTGCGTTCTTCGTCGACGATTGAAATGTAGACCGTGTCGCGATGCAGCGGCATCTCGAAGTCCGGCAGTTCGGTCAGGGCGCGGGTCAAGTCGATCTTCTCGGCGAGACCGCGTGCGAAGCCCGGCGACAGCAGTTCGTCGATCGGGACATTCGCCTTAGCCGGATCGGCGATCCAGGCGTCGCGCGCGGCATAGGCGAGGCGGGTCGCTTCGATCTCTAGATGCAGCCGATCGGGGGACTGAGGTTCCAACGCGTTGTCAAAGTTGGAGAGGATGTTGAGGATCAGCAGCGCGATGATGCCCTGACCGTTCGGCGGGCATTCATGGATGGTGTAGCCGCGGAAATCGGTGGTAACCGGGTCGACATACTCACCTTTCGCCGCTGCAAAGTCCTCAAGCGTGTGCAGGCCGCCATGCGCTTTCAGATGCGAGACCATGTCTTCTGCAACGGAGCCTCGGTAGAAGCCATCACGTCCTTCCGCTGCGATCTTGCGCAGCGTGGCGGCGAGTTTTGGCTGCCGATGCATTTCACCGATCCGAGGCGCGCGTCCGTCGGGCAGGAAGATCTCGGCTGCTGCCTTGTCGGCGGCGAGAAGTTCCTCCTCCTTCGCCCAGTCGCGGTGAACGCGCGGCGTAATGGCATAGCCGTCTTCCGCATAGCGTATCGCCGGGGCCAGAACGTCTGCGAGCGGCAGGCGACCATGATCAGTATGCAGGCGGGTCCAGGCATCGATTGCACCCGGAATGGTGACGGCAGACGGTGACTGCCGGGGAACTTCGGTCAGACCGCGCTCCTCGAACCAGTCAACGGTCAGCGCCTTCGGGGTCCGGCCGGAGCCGTTATACGCCAGCACACGTTCACCACCCTTTGGTGCGTAAAGCACGAAACAATCCCCTCCGATGCCTGTCGAACCGGGTTCGACCACGCATTGAACGGCACAGGCAGCAATCGCCGCATCCATCGCGTTGCCGCCGGCCTGCAGGATGTTGACCGCCGTCAGCGTTGCGTATGGATGGGAGGTCGCAGCCATGGCTTTGGCCGAGACGGCCACCGACCGCGTCGGCTTCTCAAAATTGCGCATCCTTGTCAGTCTCCTCGTATTGTCAGTTGCACCGGTCCTCAGCTGCGGGAGCGGTATGGCGTCATGCGAACTTCCAGGTGGGCCAGTGCCCGGACAATCAGGAAGTTCAGGAACAGGTAGATCGCGCCGGCTGCCAGAAAGACCTCGATGGCGCGGTAGCTTTCGGAGATCAGGTTTCTCGCAATGCCCGTGACCTCCAGTAGCGTGATGATCGAGGCAAGCGATGTGCCTTTGACCATCAATATGATTTCGTTGCCATAGGCCGGGATCGCCTGACGAAGTGCAATCGGAAGGATCACCAGCCGGAGGGTCAAAAGGCGGGTCATGCCGAGCGCCTGGGCTGCTTCGCCCAGCCCGCGCGGGACGTTCTTGATCGCACCGCGCAGGATCTCACTGCCATAGGCGGCGGTGTTCAGGGTCAAAGCTAGGATTGCGCACCAGTAGGGTTCGCGAAACAGGCCCCAGAGCCCGATGGTCTGCAATGCAGGGCGAAACTGTCCGAGTCCGTAATAGATGAGAAAAATCTGGACCAGCAGCGGCGTTCCGCGAAAGACGGCCACGAAGGTGCGGATCGGCCAGATCAGAAGGCGATGCTCGCCCTGTTGCGCGAGCGCCAGCAGCAGTGCCAGTGCGAAGCCGAGCAGCAGGGAAGTGCCGGCCAGCTGGAGGGTGAGCGGCACGCCGGAGAAAAGTTGCGGAAGGATCTGCAAGAAGAAGCGAACGTCGATCATCGATGCAGGATCCCTCGTGAGGTGCGGGTCTCGGCGATGCGAAAGGCCTGGCCGGTGATCCCGGCAATGGCGAAATAGAGGGATGCCGCCGCGATATAGAACAGGAAGGGCTCGCGCGTGGACCCCGCACCGATCTGTGACTGACGCATCAGTTCGACGAGACCGATCACGGAGATCAGGGCGGAGTCCTTGAGAACGAGCTGCCAGACATTGCCAAGACCGGGGATTGCGTGGCGCAGGAGTTGGGGAATGATCACGAGCCGCAGCATTTGGAACCGCGACAGGGCCAGCGCTTTTGCCGCATCGAACTGCCCCCGCTCTACGGCGACGTAGGCGCCCCGATAGACTTCGGCTTGATACGCGCCTGAGATGATGCCGATGGCGATGACGCCGGTCGCAAGCGCGGGAAGGCCGACAAACCCGTCCGAGCCGAAGACCTTGGCAATCGCTGTCAAAGCCACGCTGCCGCCGTAGTAAAATAGGTAGATGGTGAGAAGATCGGGGACCCCGCGGAAAATGGTGCCGTAAACCGAGGCCAGCGATCTCGGCAGCCGTCTGGAGGACAGTCCGCCGCTTGCGCCAAGGGCACCGAAGGCAGCGCCCAGCAAAAAGCCCAACACCGATAGCAAAAGTGTCATGCCCGCTGCGCTGAGCAGGGCGAGGCCCCAGCCGCCTTCGGCGAAACCGAGCAGATACAGTTTTTCAAGCATGCGGGCGAAACCCCTTTATGTCATTGCTGCAGCCGGAGTTGCGGGAACTCCGGCTGCATCGGTTCGCCTTAATTTACTTGACCGGAGTGACGTCTGTGCCGACCCATTTCTCCGAGATGCGCTTGATGGTTCCATCGGCAATGGCCGAATCGATGGCCGCGTTCAGCATTTCCTTGAGCTTGGTGTCGTCCTTGCGCAGGCCAGCGCCGGTGCCGAGGCCGAAGACGCCCCCAACAAAGCCTGGGCCGGCAATGGTGTAATCAGCGAATTCCGGCTTGGCGAGCGTGGCCGCAAGGGCCGTCTGCTGGGCAAAGAGCGCGTCGATGCGTCCGGCGGCGAGATCGAGGTCGTGCTGTTCGGTGGTCTTGTATTCGCGGATCTCAACGGTGTCGCCGAAGTATTTCTTGACGAAATCGAGGTTGGTCGTCGCCGCCTGCACGCCGACGATCTTGCCCTTGAGCAGCGGCTTGAGCTTGTCGATGGCCGCCATCGCCGCCGCTTCATCCTCAAGCTTGAACTTTTCGGCGGAGACGCCGAGCTTGCCCAACTCGCTGTCCTTGGCAACCGCAAAGCCGGATGGGTCGACGGCATAAGGCTGGGTGAAGTCGATCGTTTCCAGGCGCTTCGGCGTGATGAACATGCTTGCCATGATGACGTCATACTTGCCGATGGTGAGGGAGGGGATGAGCCCGTCCCAATCCTGCGCGACGATCGTGCACTTGATCTTCATCCGGGCGCAGAGATCATTTGCCAGCTCGATCTCGAGCCCGTCGAGCTCACCATCGGCATTGGTAAAATTCCAGGGAGCGTAGGCGCCCTCGGTGGCGATCTTGATTTCTGTCGGTGCGCTCTGCGCATGGGCCAGCTGCCCAGATGTCAGTGTGATGAGAGCAGCCGCCAGCGCGGCCATGCGACGGATCGTCATGACTTTTCCTCTTCGTTGTTGAGCCGTTCGTGACGGCGGTTCCCCGCCCGTGCCGGATGTCGTCTCCGGCTACGGACAATCTTTCGGGCGATCTTCAGCGTCCCGGACTGGCGTAGTCGGCCAGCAGGTCCGCAGTCGCAATAATGTGTTCGCGCATCACGGCCTCGGCATGGTCCGGATCCCCGGACCGCAAGGCGTCGATCAGTGTCTGGTGTTCTTCCCGTGCCGACAGCGGCTTGTTCACATAGTCGAACCAAATGCGCATGTAGGGCTCGATGACCACATGGAGGGCCGTGATCTGGCGGATCAGTTTTGGTCGCTGGCTGAGATTGAATATCAGCGCATGAAATTGCTGATGGCGGGAAACCCAGTCGCTGCCGCCCGACCGCCCGTCACGTTCCATGCGGTCGAGCAGGCCCTCGAGCTCCTCGAAGAACTCTGCATTCATGCGCGGCGTTGCGAGCCTGACCGCGAGCCCTTCCAGCACGGACCGGATTTCGAAAGTCTCATGAATTTCGTCAAGCGTCAGCCCTGCGACGACACAGCCGCGATTGGGACGCAAAGTGACCAATCCGTCCGCTGCGAGGCGGCGAAATGCTTCGCGAACCGGCATCCGGCTCATGCCGATCTCAGAGGCGATTTCTTCCGGAATCAGCCGGTCGCCGGGTTTGTAGCGTCCGAGGCGCAACGCCCGCTGAAGGTGAACATAGGCCTCCTGCTCTGCAGTCGAGGCGAGTGGCGCATTGTTGGCGAATGAGCTCGACATTTTGTCTCACTGAATTTTTATATCCAATTATCCAATCATCGCGCCCGAGCTTCGTCAAGTGGCTTCTTCGTTCATTGCCGCCCTTACGGTTTCGTTGCGGGGATTTGGCGCGAGAATTGCTTCTGTTGGACAAGTCTTTCAGCGGGAGAAATCATTGTCCGTCCATGCGCGCTCCATTTCCGTCGCCACAACGTTACGGCTGATCGCCAAGCACTACCGCAGGCGTTCGCGTGGCTGCCGGTCTATGGTGTGACCTGACGATGTCGAAGAACTCGACCGATCTGACGATCCTCGTGATCGACGAGAATGCCATCCGGGCTTCAATCATCGAGGAGGGGTTGAACGAAGCGGGGCACGTCAATGTCAAAGTGATCCATGAGATGCAGGGCGTCGCGCGGCTGATCGAGACGATGGACCCGGATGTCATCATCATCGATATCGAGAATCCCAACCGGGACATGATGGAGCACATGTTCCAGCTCACCCGGATGATTTCGCGACCGATCGCCATGTTCGTCGACCGTTCCGACAGCGCCGCCATCGAGGCGGCCGTCGATGCCGGGGTCTCGGCCTATGTCGTCGATGGGCTGAAGAAGGAGCGCGTGAAGCCGATCCTCGACATGGCCGTAAGCCGCTTCAACGCCTTCAGCCGGCTGCAGCGCGAACTGGCCGAGGCGCGCAACGCGCTGGAGGAGCGGAAGGTCATCGAACGCGCAAAGGGCATTCTGATGAAGATGCGGGGCCTGAGCGAAGAGGAGGCCTTCGCCCTGCTGCGGCAGACCGCCATGAACGAAAAGAAGAAGCTGGCCGACATCGCCCAGAGTGTCGTGACGGCCGCTGGACTGCTGCTGTGAGCGCAGAATGGATTGGAGAATGCTGGTGAACGAGATGGTTTCGACCCAATCTGGTGACGTGTCGGTGCCTGTACCCGCCCGCGTGCATGGCAAGGAGCAGAGAGTGCTGCGAGCGGGCTACATTCCGCTGATGGACGCGTCGATCCTGATTGTTGCTGCAGAGCTTGGTTTCGCCGAAGCAGAAGGCCTGCGTCTCGAACTGGTGCGCGACGTTTCCTGGGCGAATGTCCGTGACAGGCTCGCCTTCCGCCAGTTCGACATTGCCCACATGCTCTCGCCCATGCCGGTCGCGTCCATGCTCGGGCTGGGGTCCAACCCGTCGCCCACCATCGCGCCCTTTTCCCTTGGGCGTGGCGGCAATGCGATTACGCTGTCGCTGCGCATCTTCGAGCGCATGAAATCCTTGACCGGGCTCGGGGACGACGCGGACTCGCTTGCCAATGCCAAGGCCCTCGCAGCCTTGCTGGCCGACATGCGGGCGCGCGGCGAAGCCGTGCCGACACTCGGCATGACCTATCCGTTCTCCTCGCACAATTACGAGTTCCGTTACTGGCTGGCTGCTGGTGGGATCGATCCGGATCGCGATGTCAAGCTGGTAGTGGTTCCGCCGCCGCTGACATCCGATGCGCTTGCCGCCGGCGCAATCGACGGCTTCTGCGTCGGAGCCCCCTGGAACATGATCGCTTCGGAGCGCGGCACGGGTCGCATCGTCGCGGCCAAGCAGGATATCTGGGCGCTGGCGCCTGAGAAAGTGTTGGGCCTGCGTCCCGACTGGGCGGCGGCCAATGCCGATACGGTCTCCCGTCTGATCGTCGCGCTCGATCGCGCCGCCCGCTGGTGCGATGACGCGGATAACCACAATGAACTCGCCGAGATCCTCAGCGCACCGGAATACATCGCCGCACCGACCAGCATCATCAGGAGCGTGTTGAGCGGGGAGTTCAGTCTCGACGCGCGGGGAACCAAGCGGGTCGTTCCCGACTATTTCCTCTTTCATCGCGGCGCGGCAAACCATCCCCGGCCGGATCAGGCAAGCTGGATCTACAGCCAGATGATCCGCTGGGGCCAGACCGAGTTCAGCCCGGAGGGGCTGGCGCGCGCCAGGACGGCGTTCCGCCCCGATCTCTACCGGGTCGCGCTCGGTCGCGATGCTGCGATACCGGATGAGGCAAGCGAAAAGGGAAGCCGCGGTTACGAGGGGTTCATGGATGGTGAGCCGTTCGACCCCGGCAAGATTGAGGCCTATGTCGAGCGTTTTCCAGTCCGCTCGACCTCGGCAGCGCCGTACGGGGCTTCAGAAGCTTGATAGGATGCACTGCACAAACGTGAGGCATTTGCATCCTTGTTGAGTCCTCGTAACGGGCAAGCCTCGCTCCCGCAGAGTTGCAGTTTATAGCCGCGATTGGAAAACAGCGCTTGTAAATCGCGAGTTTAGCAGTCGCCGTCTGAAACTGGCACGCTGCTTGCTTTCCTATTTTTGTCCACGGTCAACGGCGATCGCAGGACGGATGAGCGCCTTCGAGGCGCAGATAACCATCAGACAATGACGTCGCAGGCTTCTTGCTGTCCGGCTCCTCCCGCCAGGACCTCGCAGGAAAGCACGCGGCGTTTTTTCCGTTTTCCGGATCTCCGTCACACAAAGAGGGGCACTCAGTCATGACCAAGACCACAGCAACAGGCATCAGCCGCCGCCAAATCCTCAAGATCAGTTCTGCTGCCGCTCTGGCGAGCGCGGCTCGCATGGCATTTCCATCAGGCGCATTCGCTGCAAGCGCCGGGCCGGAAGTGACCGGCGTCAAGCTCGGCTTCATTGCCTTGACCGATGCCGCACCTCTGATCATCGCCAAGGAAAAGGGCCTCTTCGAGAAGCATGGGCTCCCCGATGTCGAAGTGCTGAAGCAGGCGTCCTGGGGTGCGACCCGCGACAACCTCGTGCTCGGCGGCGAGGCGAACGGCATTGACGGCGCGCATATCCTGACCCCGATGCCCTATCTGATCTCGACCGGCAAGGTTACGCAGAACAACGTGCCCGTGCCGATGTCGATCGTCGCGCGGCTCAATCTCGACAGCCAGGGCATTTCGGTCGCCAAGGAGTACGCCGAGACCGGCGTCCAGCTCGACGCTTCCAAGCTGAAGGAGGCCTTTGCCGCCAAGAAGGCTGCGGGCGGAGAGATCAAGGTCGCGATGACTTTCCCCGGCGGCACCCACGATCTCTGGATCCGCTACTGGCTGGCCGCCGGCGGTATCGATCCGGACAAGGATGTTTCCACCATCGTCGTCCCGCCGCCGCAGATGGTCGCCAATATGAAGGTCGGCAACATGGATGCCTTCTGTGTCGGCGAACCCTGGAACGAGCAGCTCGTCAACCAGGGCATTGGCTTTACCGCCTGCACCACCGGCGAGCTGTGGAAGGGCCATCCGGAAAAGGCGCTCGGCCTGCGCACCGACTGGATCGAGAAGAACCCGAACGCCGCAAAGGCGCTGATGATGGCGGTGATGGAAGCCCAGATCTGGGCCGACAGCATGGACAACAAGGAAGAGATGTCGGCGATCCTCGGCAAGCGCCAATGGTTCAACGTGCCGCCGAAGGATGTCGCCGGTCGCCTCAAGGGCACGATCAACTATGGCAATGGCCGCCTCGTGGAAAACACCGGGCTCGAGATGAAGTTCTGGAAGGACCACGCCTCCTATCCGTTCAAGAGCCACGACGCCTGGTTCCTCACCGAAAACATCCGCTGGGGCAAGTTCGCACCCGATACCGATATCAAGGCGCTGGTCGACAAGGTTAACCGCGAGGACATCTGGCGCGCGGCAGCCGCCGACCTCGGCATCGCCGCCGCCGATATCCCGGCCTCGAGCTCGCGCGGCCCAGAGACTTTCTTCGACGGCAAGGTCTTCGATCCGGAAAACCCGAAAGCCTATCTCGACAGCCTGACGATCAAGGCCGGGGCTTAGTTTGCCTGCCCCTCATCCCTCTGCCGGGAACTTTTCCCCGCAAGCGGGGAGAAGGGGCAAGTGGAAAGGCCGGCGCTCTGACTCCCCTCCCCCCGCTTGCGGGGAGAGGGTGGCGGCAGCCGGGTGAGGGGCAATCTCTCGACATGAACTGAACACCAACCGCCTAAAGGGACCACACCATGACCGCAACCGCCCGCAAGACTGATACCGCCGAGGCGACGGCCATTTCAGCCACCAGAACAGGCACGGTCGTCATGATCGCACAGCGCCCAGCCGCTAAGCTCGACATCCGGAAGCCGCTGGCGGCCATCTGTCGCAATGTATTGCCGCCGTTTGTGGTGCTGATTGCGTTGCTGGCCATCTGGCAGATCGCGTGCTCAAGTCCGGGAGCAACCCTGCCACCGCCGTCGCAGGTCTGGATCGACAGCTATGATCTCATTGCTTATCCGTTCTTCGACTATGGCTCGCAGGATATTGGCCTTGCCTGGCGGGTGCTGATCTCGCTGCAGCGCGTGGCAATCGGCTTCGGTCTCGCCGCCGTGGTCGGCGTCTTCCTCGGTGCCGTCGTCGGCCAATCGGTCTGGGCCATGCGCGGTCTCGACCCGATTTTCCAGATCCTGCGCACGGTCCCGCCGCTCGCCTGGTTGCCGCTGTCGCTCGCAGCCTTCCAGAATTCTAACCCGTCGGCGATCTTCGTCATTTTCATCACCTCGATCTGGCCGGTGATCATCAACACCGCCGTCGGCGTCCGCAACATCCCGGACGACTACCGCAACATCGCCCGGGTGCTTCGCCTCAACCCGATGGAATTCTTCATCCGCATCATGGTGCCGGCCGCCGCCCCTTACATCTTCACCGGCCTTCGCATCGGGGTTGGCCTTTCCTGGCTCGCCATCGTTGCCGCGGAAATGCTGACCGGTGGAGTCGGCATCGGCTTCTTCATCTGGGATGCGTGGAATTCCTCGCGTCTCTCCGACATCATCGTGGCGCTCGCCTATATCGGCGTGACCGGCTTTGTCCTCGACAAACTCGTCGCGCTCCTCGGCAACGTCATCACCCGCGGCACCGCGAAGAACTGAGGAGAGCGACCATGAACGCCTATCTCAAGATCGACCATATCGACAAAAGCTTTGAACGCGGCGGCCAGAAGACCGAGGTCTTGAAGGACGTCACGCTCACCATCGACAAGGGCGAGTTCGTCTCGATCATTGGCCATTCCGGCTGTGGCAAGTCCACACTGCTCAACCTCATCGCCGGCTTGACACGGGTTTCCGCCGGCGCCGTCCTCCTGGAGAACGTCGAGGTGAATGAACCTGGTCCGGAACGCGCCGTCGTCTTCCAGAACCACTCGCTGCTGCCTTGGCTGACCGTCTACGAAAACGTCAACCTTGCCGTTTCCAAGGTCTTCGCCGGTAAGAAGACGAAGGCGGAGAAGCATGAATGGGTCATGCGCAACCTCGATCTCGTCCAGATGGCCCATGCCAAGGACAAGCGTCCGGCGGAAATTTCAGGCGGCATGAAGCAGCGTGTCGGCATCGCCCGCGCGCTCGCCATGGAGCCGAAGATCCTGCTGCTCGACGAACCCTTCGGGGCATTGGACGCACTCACCCGCGCCCACCTGCAGGACGCGGTGATGGAGATCCATTCCCGCCTCGGCAATACGATGATCATGATCACCCACGACGTCGACGAGGCGGTGCTCTTGTCCGACCGCATCGTCATGATGACCAACGGCCCCGCCGCCCGCATCGGCGAGGTGCTTGACGTCCCGATCCCGCGGGTGCGCGACCGCATCGCCCTCGCCGCCGACCGCACCTACCTCAAATCCCGCGAAGCCGTGTTGAAGTTCCTCTACGAACGCCACCGCTTCGTCGAAGCCGCGGAGTAACATCAATGGCTGAGAAACTCGTCATCATCGGCAACGGCATGGCGCCGGGGCGCATGCTGGAAGAACTGTTCGAAAAGGCCCCAGGCCAATTCGACGTCACCATTTTCAACGCCGAGCCGCGCGTCAACTACGATCGCATCATGCTCTCGCCGGTGCTCTCGGGCGAGAAGGCCTATGAAGACATCGTCATCCACAATGACGATTGGTATGCCAGCCATGGTGTGACCCTGCACAAGGGCGCCAAGGTCACCGAGATCGACCGCCATGCCAAGACGGTCACCTCGGCCAACGGCATCACGGCCCCCTACGACAAGCTGGTTATCGCGACGGGCTCGCTGCCCTTCATCATCCCGGTTCCCGGCCATCAGTTGCCGGGCGTCCTTGCCTACCGCGATCTCGACGATGTCGAGAAGATGCTGGCAATTGCAGAGGGCAAGGGGAGGGCGATCGTCATCGGCGCCGGCCTGCTCGGCCTCGAGGCGGCCTATGGCCTGAAACGGCAGGGCATGGATGTCACCGTCATCCACCTGATGCCGACGATCATGGAGCGCCAGCTCGATCCGGCGGCCGCCTATCTCCTCGAAAAGGCACTCACCGAACGTGGCATCGAGATCATCACCAAGGCCAACACCAAACAGATCCTCGGCACCGATAAGGTCGAGGGCATCGAGCTGGAAGATGGCCGCGTGATATCAGGCGACATGGTGATCATGGCCGTCGGCATCCGCCCGGCCTCTAGTCTCGCCAAGGAAGCCGGAATCGCCGTCAACCGCGGCATCGTCGTCGACGACGGCATGATGACCTCGGACCCGAATGTCTTTGCGCTCGGCGAATGCGCCGAACATCGTGGCACCTGTTACGGCCTCGTCGCGCCGCTTTACGAAGCTGCCCGCGTTCTTGCCGATCGCCTGACTGGCGGCACCAGCGAATACCATGGCTCCGTCGTCAACACGAAGCTCAAGGTCACCGGCATCAATCTCTTCTCCGCCGGCGACTTCGCCGAAGCCCCGGACCGCGAGGAAATCGTGCTGCGCGATGCCTCGGCAGGCATCTACAAACGCCTCGTGCTGAAGGACAACAAGATCCTCGGCGCCGTCCTCTATGGCGAAACGGGCGATGGTTCCTGGTTCTTCGACCTGATGAAGCGCGGAACCGATATCACTGAGATGCGCGACACACTGATCTTCGGCCAGTCCTACCAGGGGGGCACCCCGCTGGACCCTATGGCGGCCGTTGCAGCCTTGCCGGATGATGCGGAAATCTGCGGCTGCAACGGCGTCTGCAAGGGCAAGATCACGGGCGCGATCACGGGGAAAGGCCTGACGACGCTCGACGGCGTGCGCGCCCACACGAAAGCGTCTGCCTCCTGCGGCAACTGCACTGGTTTGGTCGAGCAGCTGATGGCGCTGACGCTGGGCGACGCCTACAATCCCGCCGCCGTCACACCGATGTGCACCTGCACCGAACTTGGCCATGACGACGTGCGCCGGCTGATCAAGGCCAAGGGGTTGAAGACCATTCCCGCCGTCATGCAGGAACTGGAATGGAAGACCTCTTGCGGCTGTGCCAAATGCCGCCCGGCGCTCAACTATTATCTCGTCGCGGACTGGCCCGACGAATATGCCGACGATTACCAGTCGCGCTTCATCAATGAACGCGTCCACGCCAATATCCAGAAGGACGGCACCTATTCCGTTGTCCCGCGCATGTGGGGGGGCGTGACGAACGCCGCCGAATTGCGTGCCATCGCCGATGTCGTCGACAAGTTCGAAATCCCCATGGTCAAGGTGACTGGCGGCCAGCGCATCGACCTGCTCGGCATCGAGAAGGAAGACCTGCCCGCCGTCTGGGCCGATCTTGGCAAGGCCGGCTTTGTGTCAGGCCAGGCTTACGCAAAGGGCCTGCGCACCGTGAAGACCTGTGTCGGTTCCGACTGGTGCCGCTTCGGCACGCAGGATTCGACCGGGCTTGGTATCCGCATCGAGAAATTCATGTGGGGTTCTTGGACACCGGCCAAGCTGAAGCTGGCCGTCTCTGGCTGTCCGCGCAACTGCGCCGAAGCGACCTGCAAGGATATCGGCGTCATCTGCGTGGACAGTGGCTTCGAGATCCACTTCGCTGGTGCTGCCGGCCTCGACATCAAGGGCACGGACGTTCTGGGCCTGGTCAAGACCGAGGACGAGGCGCTCGAGCATATCGTGGCATTGACCCAGATGTACCGCGAGCAGGGTCGCTATCTCGAGCGCATCTACAAATGGGCAAAACGCATCGGCCATGACGAGATCCGCCGCCAGATCATGGGGGATGCCGACAAGCGCCGCGCTTACTACGACCGTTTCGTCTTCAGCCAGAAATTCGCGCAGGTCGATCCCTGGTCGGAGCGCGTCTCGGGCAAGGACAAGCACGAGTTCAAGCCGATGGCGACGATCGGATTTTCGGCGGCGGCGGAGTGACTACCTCCCCCTTGAGCGGGGAGGTCGCGCGGAACGCGCGGGTGGGGGTGATCCGCGTTAGCCCGAATGTTCACCCCACCCCGGACCTGCGGTCCGACCCTCCCCCTCAAGGGGAGGGTGAACATCCGCAAGCGCTGAACAACAAGGAGCTTACCCATGAACTGGATTGCAATCGGCACCATTGACGACATCCCGCTACGTGGCGCGCGCTGCGTGAAGACGCCTGAGGGCAAGATCGGGGTGTTTCGCACGGCCGAGAACGAGGTCTTCGCCATCGAGGATCACTGCCCCCACAAAGGCGGCCCGCTCACGCAGGGTATCGTCCATGGCAAGGCGGTGACCTGCCCGCTGCACAACTGGGTCATCTCGCTGGAAACCGGCAAGGCGCTGGGTGCCGACGAAGGAGAAGTTAAGACCATCCCGGTCCGCAACATCGACGGTCAATTGTCCATCATGCTCGAAAGCATGCTGGTCGCGGCCGAGTAAGCGGAATGACCAACGCGCGGAGCCGCAGCCATGCCCTGTGAAACCAAGACGACCTGCCCCTATTGCGGTGTCGGATGCGGCGTGATCGCCGCCGTCGATGATGAGGGCAAAGTCAGTGTCCGGGGTGACCCCGATCATCCCGCCAATTACGGCAGGCTTTGCTCCAAGGGTTCGGCCCTTGCCGAAACGCTCGGGCTCGACGGTCGCGCACTCTACCCGGAGATCCTGGGCGAGCGCACGAACTGGGACCTCGCGCTCGACATGGTGGCGCGCACCTTCAAGCAGACCATTGCCACCCATGGCCGCGACTCGGTCGCCTTCTATGTCTCAGGGCAATTGCTGACCGAGGACTATTACGTCGCCAACAAGCTGATGAAGGGCTTCATCGGCTCTGCCAATATCGACACCAATTCGCGCCTGTGCATGGCCTCGTCCGTCGCCGGCCACCGCCGTGCCTTCGGCGCTGACACCGTACCGGCCTGTTACGAGGACATGGAACTCGCCGATCTCGTCGTGCTCGTCGGCTCCAACATGGCATGGTGCCATCCGGTCCTTTTCCAGCGACTGGCAGCTGCCAAGGCTGCCCGTCCGGCAATGAAGGTGGTCGTGATCGATCCGCGCCGAACTGCCACCTGCGACATCGCCGATCTGCATCTGCCGGTACAAGCCGACGGCGATATCGCCCTATTCAACGGTCTGCTCACCCACTTGGCCGAGACCGGTACGATCGATGAAAACTACCTTGGCAGGCATACTTCAGGTTTCGCTGAAGCCCTGCTTGCCGCTTCGCATGGAAGTCTCTCAGACCTCTCCGAAGCAACCGGCATATCCGGCATGCTCATCCGCCAGTTCTTCCGACTCTTCGCCCAGACTGAGAAGGTCGTCACCTGCTATAGTCAGGGCGTCAACCAGTCCGCCGTCGGCACTGATAAGGTCAACGCCATCCTCAACTGCCACTTGGCGACAGGCCGGATCGGTCGACCCGGCATGGGACCCTTGTCGCTGACCGGTCAGCCGAACGCCATGGGCGGACGCGAGGTCGGCGGTCTCGCCAACATGCTGGCTGCGCATATGGCGATCGAAAACCCTATTCACAGGGAGCGCGTGCAGCGCTTCTGGAAGGCCCCTGTCATTGCCGACAAACCCGGCCTGAAGGCCGTCGACATGTTTGAGGCGGTGGCCGATGGGCGCATCAAGGCGATCTGGATCATGTCGACGAACCCTGTCGTTTCCATGCCCGACGCTGATGCGGTCAAGGCAGCCCTTGCGGCCTGTCCCTTCGTGGTAGTCTCCGACATTCAGAAGGATACCGACACCGCACGTCTCGCCCATGTCCTGCTGCCGGCCACCGGCTGGGGTGAAAAGTCCGGCACCGTGACCAATTCCGAGCGGCGGATCTCCCGGCAGAGGCCATTCTTACCGACGCCGGACGAGGCCCGCCCCGATTGGTGGCAATTGGCGGAAGTCGGCAAGCGGATGGGTTACTCTCGGCATTTCGCCTATGATGGTCCGGCCGCAATCTATGCCGAACATGCGGCGCTGTCCGCCTTCGAGAATAGTGGCGAGCGTGATTTCGATATCGGCGCCCATGCCGGCATCGGCGCGCCGGTCTACGAGGAATTGGTGCCGTTCCAATGGCCTATGCGGCAAGACGGGTCATCGGCTATCCGTTTCTTTGCCGATGGTGGATTTTTCACCACGGACAGAAAGGCACGACTTGTGCCGGTGACGACACCCGCTCCGGAACCAATCGATGAGCGTCATCCCTTCACCTTGAATACCGGCCGCATTCGCGACCACTGGCATACGATGACGCGGACCGGGAAGAGCGCGCGCCTCTCCACGCATATTGCCGAACCCTTCTGCGAGATCCATCCCGCAGATGCAGCTAAGGCCGGCATCGACGATGCCGATCTGGTGCGCATCGACGCCGCCAATGGCCGGTCGATCATCGTCCGGGCTCTTCTGACCGAACGCCAGATAAGGGGCGCGGTTTTCGTTCCCATGCACTGGACGGGAGAGACGGCACCGAGCGCGCGGGTCGACACGCTGGTCGCCTCCCGCAGGGATCCGATCTCCGGACAGCCGGCCCTGAAGATGTCGCGCGTTTCCGTTGTCCGCCATTTGGCTGAGGTTCACGGTTTCCTGGTCACGGCGACCCGGCCGTGTGACCTGCCATTTGGCTATTGGGCGATTGCGAGGACTGAAGGTGGTTATCGTGTCGAATTTGCGGGGGATCCACCGGCTGAGGGCTGGGAGGCCTGGCTGCGGGGCAACCTGCAGCTTGCGGATGAGTTTGAAATCTCTGGCTACATCGATCAGCGAGCCGGTGGCCACCGTGTGCTCGCCTTTCATGGAGAGACGCTTCTGGCGGCTCTGTTCGTCGCGTCCGAACCCGTTCCCGTGTCACGGCAATGGGCCGTCGATCAACTGACGGAAAGCCATCCGGATCGCGCCGCGCGCTTCGCGCTTCTCGCCGGCCGTCCGGCTGCCGGTCGGCCCGACAAGGGCGCGATCGTCTGTTCCTGCTTTTCAGTCGGGGCCAACGAGATCAATGCCGCCGCCCGCGGCGGGTGCCGTTCCGTCGAGACAATCGGTGCAGCACTCAATGCCGGAACCAATTGCGGCTCCTGCCGCCCCGAAATCAGGAGAATCCTCGATGCGACACAACCCATTGCCGCAGAGTGACGGGCAGGAGCGCATTTCGGCGCTCGCCAAGCTCCCGGTCTTTTGGAATCTTCAGGGCAAACGGGCTGTAATCGCCGGGGGATCGGATGGTGCCGCCTGGAAGGCCGAGTTGCTGCAGGCCTGTGGTGCTACGGTCGAAGTCTATTGCGAAACCGATGATTTGAGCGAGACGATGACGGCGCTCATTGCGCGCACCGACCTCCGATACCGTGCGCATCCCTGGCATTGCGGGGTCTTTGCGGGAGCCTCCCTGGCGCTGGCTGATTGCGAGACCGATGACGAGGCCCACGCCTTCTTCTGCGCAGCGCGTGCGGCTGGCGTGCCGGTCAACGTCATCGACAAGCCGGCCTATTGCCAATTCCAGTTCGGGTCGATTGTCAATCGCTCTCCGGTGATCGTCTCAATCTCCACCGATGGGGCCGCACCGATCCTTTCCCAGGCGATCCGCCAGCGGATTGAAACATTGCTACCTACGTCGCTGAAACAATGGGCAGGACTTGCGCAGTCCCTGAGAGAGGCGGTCAACCGCCGCCTGGCACCGGGTGCTGCAAGACGGCTTTTCTGGGAGCGCTTCGTGGCCCGGAGCCTTTCGACCAACGAGACGCCCACCGAAGAAGCCGCTGATGACCTGCTCGCGACGGTAGAGCAGATCGCCTCTGCGCCGCCCGTCGGGTCCGTGACCTTGGTCGGCGCCGGTCCCGGCGATCCCGAGCTTCTCACGCTGAAAGCCATGCGGGCGTTGCAGGCGGCCGATGTCATCCTGTTTGACGATCTCGTGTCGGCAGAGGTGCTGGAACTGGCGCGACGTGAAGCACGACGCTTCCTGGTCGGCAAACGCGGCGGGCGGGAAAGCTGCCGCCAGGACGACATCAACGAGATGATGCTGCGCTTCGCCAAGGCGGGCAAACGGGTTGTCCGGCTCAAGTCGGGGGATCCGATGATCTTCGGTCGCGCCGGGGAAGAAATCGCCCGGCTGCAAGATGAGGGTATCGCGGTCGATATCGTGCCCGGCATCACCGCCGCCTCGGCGATGGCTGCCTCGCTCAAGACGTCGCTCACCCATCGTGATCATGCCCAGCAGGTCCGTCTCGTCACGGCGCATTCCAAACATCGTGAACTGCCGCGCACCGTGGACTGGGCCTCGCTTGCCGGGCCAAACCAGACTTCGGTCTTTTACATGGGCGGACGCATGGCGGGCGAAATCGAGCAGCGTCTCAGGGAAAACGGCATGGATGCCGAAACGCCCGTCGTCGTCATGTCTTCCGTCAGCCGTGCGCGGGAGCGCCGCTGGGCTGGCAGGCTGGGCAGCTTGCCAGATGCCATGCTCGCGATGGGCGTTGCCGAGCCGGTCCTGATCGGTATCGGCGCTGTCTTCGGCAAAGAGGTCGAGGCCAGCGCTCGTGTCGACGGGACGACGCCGAGCGCGAGGTTCGGTGTTGCTGGGGAAGAGCGGCAGAGACGGCTGGCACGTTGATCCAACCGGCGAGCTTCAACAGAAGCGGATCCGTATCCCCTAGACAGGCTGAAGCAGATCAGCTTGTTCGGTGCTCTCGATGAACGGCCGGATGGTCGAGTTACCGTGTCGGGAATTGCTTGGCTCGCCTATTCGATCTCGTATCGCCGTGGCTGTGTCGAAATTACACGCGAGGCGATCGCGACGGCTCGCCCGAGGCTGACCTGCGGCGTCTGGTCGAGGCTGCGCCCCGAGAGGTAGCCCGCATTGAACACGTCTCCGGCGCCAATGGTGTCGATCACTTCGACCTCCGGTGCGGGCGCGCGGTGAAGCGTGCCGGCGGCATCGAGGACGATCGCTCCGCTGCGGCCACACTTTATGACAGTCTCGGCTCCGATCGGCTGGAGGGCGTGGATGGCGTTTGCTGCCGCTTCCAGGGTGTCTGTTTCGCTCAGATGCATGGCTTCGATTTCATTCAGCAGGACGCAATGACTGGCTGAGACGAGGTCTGTGAGAAACCGGCGTGCTGCGGGGGTGAACCCCTCGGTCGGCCAACCTGGGTCGATCGCGATCTTTGCTCCTCGCGCTTTTGCGTTTTCGATCAGACGCCCATAACCCTCCATCAGTCGCTCAGTTTGAAAGGCGCCCGCCAGAAGCACGGTTCCACCGGCAATATGGACAGTATCCAGTTGTGCGATTGCCTCGTCAGCCGAAAAATGGGTGAGATGTCCCCGGGTCGTAAAAAAGGTGCGTTCGCTGTCCGGGTGGGTGATGCCCACCGTCAAAGTGGTGCGTGCTGGGCACCTGACCAGGCGGCAAGTCTCCGGGGCAAAGGCTTGCTCCAGCACCGTCCCGAAGACATCTGCCCCAATAGATCCAATGAACAGGTGGGGGTGGCCGAGAGCCTGGAGCGCGAGCGCCGTGTTGCCGGCCGACCCGCCTACACGTACCTCATCCTGGTCGACAAAAACCTCCGTTCCGACGTCCGGCCATGTCGTCGGGCCGATGATGATATCGATGTTGAGGTTGCCGATGACGATGAGTGGCTTTTGAGTTTCTGTTTCCATTTTTAGGACGCTCAGGTGCGTGCCGCCTCGATGATGGCCTTGAAGAGTGCCAGATCTGCTGCCGATTCTGCAGGTGGAGTGCGGTTTTCGCCACCTGCTGTGACGGCGGCATGAAAGGCACGAAGTTCAACATCGAAGGGATCCTGGTGGAATGGTCCGAGCCGCGTCAAGCTGTTTCCGCTTTCTGTGGATGTCTGGATGTCAAGGGTCATGGGCAGGTTACGGATGTAGGGTGTCGGGTATTCGAAGGCGATGCGCTTCCAGCGCGTGTTGATTTCAAAGCCCGCTTCGAAACGAACGACATCGCCGATCATGCACTCATACAGCGCCGTGAAATGACCATAGTCCAGAAGCGCCGTAATCTGTGTGCCGCCCTGCTTGATGCTAGCAGCCCGCACGGATTTCGGCGCGCCGAACAGATCGCGCATCGCCGAGAGCGAGTGAGAGGATAGTCCGGTCAGTACGGTATAGGCCGTTCTGAGTTCCGCCGATGCGTCTGCGCCGAGTGCGCGGTCCAACATCTCCCTGCGTAGCGCGCCGCCAGCGGCTAGCATGTCTTGCGGCAGGTCGTTTTGTGGCGTGACCACCCCATCAGTCTGGCGAAAATACCAGGGTCCCTCGCAGATCACGTCGCGGACCCGCACATAGGTGATCTCTTCCATTGCCGGCAGGTTTGCCTTCGCGTCCAGGAAGGCCGGCGCGAAGCGACGCATATACCCAACCATGGCCACCTTGCCGGACGCGTCCGCCGTTGTGCTGAGCGATTGAAGGTCTTCAAGTTCCAGGCAGCAGGGCTTCTCGATCAACACATGCTTGCCAGCCTTCAGCGCTGCGCGTGCGTCCCGTCCGTGAAACTGGTCGGGGCTCAGCACCATCACCGCGTCGATGTCCGTTGCCGCGAACATGTCTTCGGCTGAATTGTAAAGTGTTTCGATGCCCCAGCGGGCGCCGATTGCCTGGCTGACAGAGGGCGAGGGGTCATAGGCGCCGGCCAGCGTATAGAGTTCGTTGAGACGCTGCAGGATTGGCAGATGAATGAGCTGTGCGACTTCGCCGAGCCCGAGCAGGCCTAATCTGATCATTATGGAAGTTCCCGTTGCTGATGGTGCGGCAAAGGCGGGTTGGCCACCGGCACCTGTTGCGGACAAATAAATACGTAAAAGAGATTTTATCAAGATGAAATCCGATAGAATGGGACTGAAGTTATCGCGTGGATGAGGATTTCCGTGACCTCTTTTCCGTAACGGGTCCTTTTGTGACGGAAAAATTGATGAAAATCAGCGTGATGTGAATTTTGCGGTATTTTGTCCCTTTCAACATTTGGGCGGATCTATTATGGTAACAGTCGGAACTTAAGGCCATGGAGATGATGATGAAGTTGGCAACGGCGCCGGACGCTTGGGGAGTTTGGTATGCTGAGGACCCTAGGCAGACGCCATGGGAGCGGTATCTGGACGAAGTGCGCGACGCCGGATTTACGGCAACCGAAACTGGTCCCTGGGGCTATCTGCCGACGGATCCCGGGCGATTGAGCGATGCGCTATCGGCGCGAGGCCTCAGCATCTGCGGCTCGGCTCTCGTTCATCTCCTGGCACCTTCTGACGCCATGCAAACCTTGCGGCCGCGACTGGAGCAGACCTGCGGCCTTTTAAAAGCGATGGGCGCGGAATGGGTCGTGTTGATGGACGACAGCGATCTTCCAGCTCCTGGCAAGGAGAGGGCGCTGTCGCCGGAAAGCTGGCGGGGCATGATCGCCAACGTGACCGAAGCTGCCCGTTACGTAGCCGGGGAGCATGGGCTCTCGCTCGTCTTCCACCCGCATGTCGGGTCCGGGGTTGAAACCGAATCCGAAGTCATCCGGCTGCTCGACGAAACGCCTCCAGAGCTCGTCGGTCTCTGCTTCGACTTCGGTCACCATGCCTATACGGGTGCCGATGCGATCTCCTTCATGAAGCGCTATGCCGAGCGCATTCCCTACTATCATTTCAAGAACGTCGATCCGGTGCTGCTCGACAAGATCCAGCGCGAAAACATCGATTTCATCACGGGCTTCCAATCGGGCGTGATGTGCGAACTGGACAAGGGGATGGTGGATTTCCGCGCGGTTGTGGATTTTCTCAGAGCACGCGACTATGGAGGCTATGTGGTGTATGAGCAGGACATGTATCCTTGCCCGCCGGATAAGCCTCTGCCGATTGCGAAACGCAACCGGGAAGCCTTGAAGGCCCTGGGGCTGTGATCGGCGGGAAGCAGGTGAGATGACGAGTTTGAATCAGGCCGGGGCAGGCTCCGGTCCGAGTGCCGGCGACGAGGGCGAAGGACGTATTGCCGGTAGCCGGATCGAAGATGCGCGGATACACAACCGGCGCCTCGTTTTCGAGACGATTTTTCAGCGGGGGCCGATCAGCCGCGTGGAGATTGCCTCCATCATCGGACTGAAGCCTCAGACCATCTCTTCCATCACCCGCGAGCTGCTTGAGCAGGGACTTATCGTTGAAGCGGGACGGTCGTCCGGCATGCGGGGACAGCCACAGATTTATCTTGAGCCAAATGCAGAAGCCGGTTTCTCCATCGGGGTGCATCTCGACCAGAATTTCTGTCACATCCTGGTCTTCGACCTGACACGCAAGGAGCGTGCCCGGCGCATCGCCCGCGTCGACACAAGCGACCCCGCGGCTGCGGTCCGTGAACTTGCGGCCGTGTTGCCGGCTCTGCTCAATTCGCATGGCCTGCCGGCACAACGGGTGTGGGGTGTCGGGCTGGTGCTGCCGACATTCGGATCGGCAGGCGACGAGTTCGATTTTTCCATGCGGCACTGGCAGGCTTGGCGCGATTTTCCGTTTGCAGACGAACTTCAGCGGCTGACAGGATTTCCTGTGCTCGTGGAGAACGATGCAACGGCTGCCGCTATCGGAGAGCGCATCCACCGGCCGGACACGCAGGAAGCCACCTTTGTCTATTATTATATCGGCCATGGCTCCGGCGCCGGTTTGATTATCGATGGCTATCCCTACAAGGGCATGGGGGGCGCTGCGGGAGAAATCGGGCTACTTCCGTTCGCGGGGCTGGGAGGTTCGCAGACATGGCCTGAGACACCGGACGAAACGGCTGCGCAGGGCGGGCTGATCTCCATCGGTGGTCTCGGTCTCGCATGCGGTCTTGGCCTCAGCCCGGAGCCGGAGCAGATCCTGAACCTGCTGGCCATTCGAGACCACAGGTTGATGGACTGGCTGGCTTCGGCCGCACGCCTGATGCGTGACGTGGTGGCCATCATCGAGGTGATGTACGATCCGGCCTTTATCGCCGTTGGCGGTGCTTTGCCGCAGCCCCTGATCGAGCGACTGGTCGACCGCGCCTATCCGTTGCGGCCGACACCTGCTGCCCGGCATGATCGTGTTCATCCGCGTCTGGTCACGGCACGGCTCAGCGAGGATGCTGCGGTAACGGGGGCGGCCATGCTGCCTATCTTCATCAACACCAGCCACAATTTCCGACATCTCTATATCCGTCAGAATCTCGCGGAGGTGCGGCCGTTCGAGATATCGGGCGGCGGCGCATGAAGAGGCCTCACGGCCTGCGTTAGTAACCGGCCGGCCGATTCATCATGCATCTCATCTTAGGCTGCACCGAGCGGTGATGCTTGCGCGGAGCTGCGTTTGGTGGCGGCGTGGCCTTCAGGCTTCATCTGAACGATAAGCGATCCGATCATCCCGGAAGATCTGGTAGCGGACAATGGACATCGGAAGTGCGGCGCCCTCGGTGATCGACGCCGTCTTCGGAGCCTGCACTTTCCACTGAACACCGTTAAGCGCTGCCGTGATCTTGATGAAGGAGCCGTAGTTCACGATGCGCAGGACGTCCGCTTTGGGTGTCATATTGCCGGCACCGAGAACAATGTCCTCCGGTCGTACAGCCAAGGTCGCTGGCCCGTCCGGGAGTGTTGCAGGTAGAGTGATGCCCCCGATGTCGATACCGCCGTTCGCCACGGTCACGTCAATCATGTTCATGTCGCCGATGAAGCTGGCGACGAAGGGGGTCGCTGGTGTGGCGTAGATGTCACCGGGCGTTCCAACCTGTTCGATGCGTCCCATGCTCATGACCACAATCCTGTCGGCGACGGAGAGTGCTTCGTCCTGTCCGTGGGTGACGAAAACGGTTGTGATGCCGAGGGTTTTCTGGATCTGTCGGACTTCTTCGCGCAGTCGATCGCGAAGATGCTGATCAAGGCTTGCGAAGGGTTCGTCCATCAAGAGGATCTTTGGCTCCAGAACGACGCAGCGTGCTATGGCCACGCGTTGGCGCTGCCCGCCCGAAAGCTGGCTGGGCCGTCGCTTGGCATAGTCCTGAAGCCCGACGAGCGCGAGGCCGGCCTCCACTTTACGGCTGATTTCCGTCTTGCTGAACCCTCGCAGCTTTAGCCCAAATGCAATGTTCTCGAAAACCGTCATATGCTGCCACAAGGCATGGCTCTGAAACACCATGGCCGTGGGCCGTTTCTCCGGCGGATCGAATGCAACGTCCACACCGTCGATCAGGACCTTGCCGGAGGTTGGCGTCTCGAAGCCGCCGATGATCCTCAGCAGCGTCGACTTGCCGGAGCCGGACGGCCCGAGCAGGCAGACCAGTTCACCATCACCGATCTTGAGCGAGAGAGGCTCGATGGCGGTCACGATGCTGTAAGTCTTCGTGACGTCGATGAGATCAAGCGTGGACATGGATGAGCCTTACAAGAATGAACAGAAACTAGCCGCCGAGACCTTTGGCGAAAGCGTCGCCACCGATCACGCGTCTGGCCAGCACGATGGCGATCAGTGAGGGAACCCAGAGCATAACCGAGAGCACCGCACCGTATTGCACCACGAGCTGATTGTTGATCATAGACATCATCAACAGGGGCATGGTGCGGATGCGGGGCGCGCCGACCAGCCAGGCGCCTTCTGTCTCATAGAAGGTCCAGACGAAGGTCATCAGCAGGGCGGCGGCGATGGTGGGGAAAGCCTGAGGCAGGGTGATGTGCCAGAAGACGCGAAGCGGGGACGCGCCGACGTCGCGTGCTGCTTCTTCCGTCTCACGCGGTATGGCACGGAATGCGGCGCTTGGCAGCCAGATCATCAGCAGCAGCGTGTTCAGAAACTGGATGATGACGACGCCCTGGAATGTCCCGACGAGATCAAGGGTCAGGAACAGCACGGCGATCGATACAATCAACGCAAAGCGCGGAAAGGCATTGGCCATCAGAAAAGACATCATGAACGCAGACTTTCCAGGGAAGTCCATGCGCGCGAATGCATAGGCCGCGGGAAGGCAGACCACAGCTGAAAGCACGGTGACCGTGGTCGACAGCTTGATCGATGTCACGAATGCCTGCCAGACCTCGGGGCGCGACACGAGTTGTTCCCAGAAGCGAAAGCCCCAGCGCGTCGGCAAGACCGAGGGGTAGAACCACTGTTCCGCAAATGCCCAGAGGAAAACGGTCGCCACCGGTAGAACGATGAAGAAGACGAGGAAAATGAGGATCAGCGGGCCGAAGACATCGTTACGCCGGGTCGTGAACATGTCAGCGCTCCTCTTTGCGTGCAGCGAGCGAGCGTATGTAGATGAGCCCCGCGAGCGAGCAGATCAGGAAGGTGATCGTCGCCTGGGTCGCTGCCTGCAGGGGATCGCGCACGGAGACAAAGGTGCGCAGCATGAAGGGTCCCATCATTTCCGGATTGGTTGGTCCGAGCATGAAGGGCATCAGGACCTGGCCAAAGAAGCCAAGGAAATTAAGGGCCGAGACGATCAGGATCGAATGACTGATCTGCGGCAGAATGATCGACCGGAAAAGGCGCAGCCTGCCGGCCCCGACATCCTTTGCGGCCTCGATCGAGGCATCGGATATGCTGGACAGTCCCGAGATCAGGATCAGCAGCGTCATCGGCATACCGTCCCAAATGAGCCCGATGACCGGACCCCAGGGCGTTGTGATCGGGGACGCGTAATGGGTCATGCCGACCGCGGCGAGCAGGCTCTGCAGCCAGCCATTCGGCCCGAGGTAGCGGATGAGCGCATAGCAGATGATGATGCCCGGCACGAACATTGGAAAGAGCGCAAGGCCCTGGATCAACGCCGCCAGCCAACCCTTGGTGAAGCGCATATAAAGGGCGATTGGCAGATTGACCGCGATAATCAGGACCAGAGCGGCAATCGTCGTCCAGAGGGTGCGAAACAGGTTGGTGAGAGAGTAGGGGTCGGTGAAGAAGAAGACGTAGCTTGAGAAATCCAGCGCTACGCCGCCTTCGGGACGCTGGTGAAAGAGCGTCCCGAAGATGGCAAGTGCGGCGGGATAGAATAGGAAGATAACGATCGCCATGACGGGAATGGCGATGAAGCCGTAACCCAGCCAGTCGATGCCATCGGTCTTTTTCGTCCCGGCCATGAGCACTCCTTAGCGAGCAATATCGGAGGCGACGTTGCGATACCAACCTTCGAACAGCTTCGGTTCCCAGGTGCCGGGGAAGACGGGGATGGATTTCGGCGCCACCTTGGAGAACTTCTCCTGAAGCTCCTTCGAGAGATTTTCCCAGCCGATCGACGGGAAACCACCCAGATCCGTCACCACCTTCTCCTGCACTTCTGCCGAGATGATATAGTCGGCGAGCTTGATCGCAGCGTCCTTGTTCAGGGCAACACTCGGCACGACGACGCCGGAGAAGCCGCCGGTAAACGCCAGATCCTGCAGCTGGGCCACCGCAGTGGTTTCCGGAACCACGCCCTGGCTCATCGCCTGTAGCGCCATGTCCGACCAGGCGACCGTCATCGAGATAGCGCCGGAGGCGAGGAGCTGGATCGAGGCGGTATTGCCGGAGGTGTATTCGCCTCCGTTGAACAGCGACGGCTTGATCTCCTGAAGCAGCGGCCAGAGCTTTTCGAACATCGGGTTCGCATAGTCGTCGGTGTAGTTTTCCGGGAGGAAAAGCTCAGGCTTCTTTCCGGTGACTTCCTGGAGGGCGCGTTCCACGAAGCAAGCGCCGGAATCCCCGAGATCGGGACGGGAGTAGGCAAACTTGCCGGGATTGGCCTTGATCCACTCGACAAGGGCAGGGAAGGTTGTCGGGACGTCCTTCACTTGCTCGGCGTTATACATCAGGACGACCTGCGACCCACGATAGGGCAGCAGGAACGGCGACTGCATGGTGACGGGGTTCACCTTGGCGTAGTTGGAAAGGCCGGCGGTTTCAAAGTTGACCCAAAGGCCCGCTTCAATGGATCCTGCAGGATAGAAGGGCGATGTGGCCTCGAGCATGTCGACTTGCGGGTCCTTCTTGGCCTGGAAGGCAGCCATGGCGCGATCAGCCAGAGCATTGACCCCCGAGCCGCCACCGCCCGGAACGAGGTTCAGGGTCAGCCCATTGTTTGCAGCCTCGAAGCCGGGCTTGATGACGTTCGTCCAGAAGTCGATGATATTGGTGTCGGAATTGAAGAAGATGTCCAGCGTGCCTTCGGCGGCTTCGGAGCTCGAAGGCTTCAAGCCTGCGGCAGCGATGGCCATGCCCGCCGCGGAAAATCTGAGAAAGTCGCGACGATCCATGCGGATAGGTGAATTCATGAAAGTCCTCCATTTGTCATGGTCCTCGCAAGTCGGCTCGCAATGACCTTGTTCCCACAGTCGATAGGATGCGATCTTGTGGCTCGCTCCCCTCTTTTTTTAAATACTTATTGTGAATTATATTGGGACTGTCAAGCGTGGCTCTGATGGATGGCCGCAGCTTGAATACATCGGAGAGGGAGTTTTCAGTGTCTCTTGGCTTCAGCTTTTCGCGCAAGTTCGCACCTGCGGGAGCGGGCTTGTTGCGCTGTTTTTGTTCTGTTGTATTTCTGGCAAATTATTGAAATAAAAGTACTATTTTCCAAAATTTTAAGGTCTGCCCAAATTGGGCAAGGGGGCCCGAATGCTCTGTGATTTACCTGTCTGTGAGCTTGCGGAAATGCGGGCAACATGTTTAATCATCGCAAGGGATTAAATATGCCGGCTCTATGTCGGCCGATGGAGATATGTTGATGAAATCCTATCGCGACCGGCAGCGCAACCTCGAGCAGCTTTCCCGCCATATGGAGGTGTGGGCCGACGAGCTGGGTGCTTTCGAGACACGCGCACTCAGCCCGTTAGGCCCGATCCGAGAACTTTCTCCAGACGGAGCAGCCTCGGTTGTAGCGCCCGGTGCGTCCTGGGCGGGCCGTTTCGGGGTGCATCGCTTTTTCCTCGATGCGCCGGTCACATTGCCAGAAGGGGCTGGTGTCGAGCTACGTCTCGACTTCGGCGGAGAAACGCTGATCCGTCTGGTAGACAGCGCGGGACGGGTGATCGACAGTTTTGCCGGCAACGAGCGTCACAAGCGCTTCGATGCGCCGCGCGGTATTGCGTTCACCATCGAAGCGCAGTCTGTCGCGCGCGGCCTTTTTGGGGTTCCGAACCGCCAGCCGGTATTGCGTGAAGCCGCCGTGCACTATTTTCATCCCGAAGTGCGCGCCCTGCGGCGCCGCATCGAGGTTCTGCGCAATGCCGCGGATACGGTCCATGACAAGGCGCTGGCGCGCGCGTTGTTCGAGGCGGGGGAGGTCGCGCTCGCCGGTTTGCGTTTGCCGACGGTTACCAAGGATGTAGGCCCGCGTCTTGCCACGCGGACCTGGACACTCGATATCTGGGAAAGGAGCTTCGAGCCGACGGACACGCCGGCTCCCGTCGGCGATGAGGCACTCGCGACCGTGGTGGCTGCGACTGCCAAGCTGGATGCGATGCTCGAAGACCTTCGTCGCGCCTATCCCAAGCAAGGGAAGGTTCTCGCCACCGGGCACGCGCATATCGACTACGCCTGGCTATGGCCGCAGCCTGAAACGGTGCGCAAGATCAACCGCACCTTCGCCAGTGTGAACTCGCTGATGCAGAAGCATCCCGATTTTCGGTTCCTGCAGTCCTCCGCACTCTATTATCGGCATATCGAAGAGGAAGATCCCGCGCTTTTCGAGCAGATCCGTGCCCGCATCGCTGAAGGGCGATGGGAGGTGATTGGCGGCATGTGGGTGGAATGCGACACCAACATGCCGTCCGCAGAGGCCTTCCTTCGTCAGTTTATTCACGGACGGCGTTATTTCCGCGACAAGTTCTCGGTCGAAAGCAAGGTGGCTTGGCTTCCCGACACCTTCGGCTTTACGGCTGCGATGCCGCAGATCATGCTTCACGCCGGCGTCGACAAGATGGTGACGATCAAGGTTTCCTGGAACGAAACAAACAAGCTCGACGACAGCCTCTTTCATTGGCAGGGCAATGACGGCTCGCGTGTCCTTGTTCACACGTTCGATGCCTACGACAATGACGGCTACAACATGCTGATGACGCCGGCCGCCCTTCAGGAGGTCTGGGACAAGCATTCTGCCAAGGACATGACAGATGCGGTGATCGCCTCTTATGGATGGGGCGATGGTGGTGGCGGCCCGGACCCGGATCAGATCGAGAGCATCCCGATCATCAATTCCATGCCGGCCATTCCCCACATCGAGCATGCCGCCATCGAACCACATATCGAAATGCTGGCCGGGCAGGCCAAGTCTCTCGCGGTCCCGGTCTGGGCAGGCGAATTGTACCTTGAATATCACCGCGCCACATTGACCACGCAGGGCCGCACGAAGCAGCTCAACAGGCTTGCCGAATACGGTCTCGTGGCAGCCGAGGCTGCAAGCGTCATCGATCGGCTCGATGGTGGAGATACACCGATGCCGGATTTGTCCGCCGAGTGGCAGATGATGCTGAGGAACCAGTTTCACGACATCCTGCCCGGCTCCTCCATTCGCGAGGTCTATGAGCAAACTGAGCCGGAGCTTGAGGCTGTGGTCGCCCGTGCGACTGCGGTGGTCGCGGATCGATTGTCGGCGATCGCAGCGCGGCATAGCGGGGCGGACGAAGGCCTTCTCGTTGCCAACCTCTCCGGGTCCGCCAAATCCGCCTTCCAGATCACGAGCGCGGACCTGCTCCCGGCATCGCTTGCCCCACAGGCGACGGTTGACGGATATGTCACCGCTGTTGATCGGTCCTTGTCGCCGCTTTCTCTTGGTTTCGTCGCAGAGCCTTCCCAGCGTACAGCCACAGCTGCCGTGGAGGGTGGTCGCTACCGACTGGAAAACGAGTTCGTTGCTATCGCGCTCGACGCTTATGGTCGCATCGACAGCTATGTGGACAAAGGGTCCGGCCGCGAGCTTATGGCGGGCCCCGGCAACCGGCTCATGCTCTACCGCAACGACCTGCCGCGCAACTTCGACGCATGGGATATCGAGCCGGGATTCGAACTTGGGGAGGAGGAGTGGCTGTCGCTTGATGACATGACGATCAGTGCCAGCGGGCCGCATCTTGCAGAAATCACGATTACCAGGAGCCATTCGGCGAGCCGGATCGTCCAGCGCCTGCGCCTCTGGTCAAATTCACCGCGCCTGGAGATCGTATCGGATCTCGACTGGCACGACCGGCGCACCTACTTGCGAGCCGCCTTCCCGGTCACGGTTCATGCGGACGAAGCGGTGTACGACCAGGCTGTCGGCGTTACCCGTCGCCCAACGCATGCCAATACGACCTGGCAGCGGGCGCAGTTCGAGGGAAGTGGCCACCGTTTCGTATCGATGTCGGAAACGGATTGGGGGGCGGTCCTCTTGTCGGCGGACAAGTATGGCTTCTCTGCCCGCAACAACGTGATGACGATCAGCCTGATACGCGGGCCAACCTATCCCGACATGCTTGCGGATGAGGGCCATCACCGCTTTACCTATGCGCTGATGGCCCATGACGGACGATGGTGGAGCGAAGCCGTGCAGGCTCAGGCGGATCTGGTGGCGGATCCGCTGCGCTTTGTGCCAGCGAGCGGGAACGGGGCTTACGAAATTCGCCCCGTCGCGTTCTCCGGCCAGCAGGTCCGCTTCCACGCGCTGAAACCAGCCGACGCCGGCGAGAACTATATACTTAGGCTTTCGGAAGTTGCAGGGCGGCGCGGGCGTTTCGGGCTCGATGTGCCGGGAGTTCCAGTTGCTGTCGATGCGATGGAAAATCCGATCGCAGCCGAGCGCCCCGCAATCGAACGTCCGTTCGGGCTGTCGAGCTTCCGTTTCGGTTGATGGCGGCTGCCGAAGGGGGCGGCTGGACGGGGTGGCAGGACCGGTGTTGTAAAGACCGGTTCTACCACCTCCTTCTATCGAGTTGATGGCCTCCTTAGAAAGTCCGTCTAACTGACGGTGGCGTTCTGAAAGTCAAATTCAAAACATTGCGATTTGCGATCGCAAATTTGGCTGGAAGTTCGGCTCGATTTGGCGATAATGCGGATGTTGAGCTGCGAGGATTGGTCGAGCGTTGCGCGACCGATCATTGCTGCTGCAGGTCGAGGCCTAGTGCGACGGTCAGGCCGTTCAGATTCGGGAAGACACATATGAACACCCTTCAGTTTTATATCGATGGCAGCTGGGTCCAGCCGAACTCCACAGACGCCATGGATATCATCAATCCTGCAAGCGGGACTGTCTGTGGCAGGCTGGCGCTCGGCGACCGGACTGACGTGGATCGTGCCGTTGCGGCTGCCGCTCGTGCCTTCGACAGCTGGAGTGCCACGACGCCGGCCGAGCGCAAGGCCGTGCTGCAACGGATCGTGGAGGTGTACCGCCGGCGCCACGACGAGATTGCAGACGCAATCACCATCGAGATGGGCGCGCCGAAGGCGCTGGCCCGTGGTCCCCAAGCGGGCTCGGGGCTGGGGCATCTCGAGGACTTCATTCGGGCCATGGACGACGTTCATTGGGAGCGCCCGCTTTTTCCTGGCGACAAATCCAACCGGATCGTGCTTGAGGCAAAGGGGGTCGCCGCGCTCATCACTCCCTGGAACTGGCCGATGAACCAGGTGACGCTCAAGGTCGGCGCCGCTTTGGCGGCTGGTTGCACCATGGTGTTGAAGCCCTCCGAATTCGCGCCGTTTTCCGCCGCGCTCTTCGCGGAAGTGCTCGATGAGGCGGGTGTCCCGGCCGGGGTGTTCAATCTTATCCACGGCACGGGTGCGGCTGTCGGCGAACGGCTTTCGAGCCATCCGGACGTTGCGGTGATTTCTCTGACCGGGTCCACCCGAGCCGGTGTCGCCGTCAGCAAGGCCGCTGCCGAAACGGTCAAGCGTGTCGGTCTGGAACTCGGCGGCAAGGGTGCCGACATCATTTTCGATGACTGCGATGTGGATGTGGCAGCCGAAGCGACCGCCCGTCACATGTTCCGTAACTCCGGTCAGTCCTGCAATGCGCCTTCGCGTATGCTGGTCCAGCGCAACGTCTATGATCGCGCCGTGGCGGCTGCGGCGCGGGTTGCCAACGAGGTTCGCGTCGGGGACCCGGCGCGAGACGGCATCGAAATGGGTCCGGTTGTCAATGCCGGCCAGTTCGGCCGTATTCGGAGCCTGATCGAAGCCGGAATCGAGGAGGGCGCCAAGCTCGCTGCCGGCGGCCCCGATCTGCCACCAGGGATCGATGGCGGCTACTTCATCCGGCCGACGGTCTTTTCCGACGTGCATAACGGCATGACGGTCGCGCGCGAAGAGATCTTCGGGCCGGTCCTCACCATTCTTCCCTTCGATACGGAAGAAGAAGCGATCGCGATTGCCAACGACAGTGTCTACGGCCTCGCTGCCTACCTCTGGACAAACGATGCTGAAAAAGCCCGTCGCGTGAGCCGCAAACTGCGTGCAGGCATGGTGCGGCTGAATGGAACGGATCTGCCTTACGGTGCCCCGTTCGGTGGTTTCGGACAGTCGGGTATCGGACGTGAGGGTGGCGTCTGGGGTATCGAGGAGTATCTCGAGGTCAAGGCGATCAGCGGCTGGCCCGACGCGGCCTGACGTCGTTGCAGCGAAGGTGTCTCTGTCTTATCCCGTCGTTCGGTGATATCGGGGACATCTACGTTGCCGGCGGCAAGGCTTCGACGTGTCCTCGGCAGACGCATCGAGACGGGAGTAAGCGGTGAAGCCACCTGCGATTATCGGACTTGGAACAGTCGACCTCACGCCTTTGCATGAAGTGGTCTACCAGCGGCTGAACAAGGCCCTAATGGCCGGACAGATCAGGTCGGGACAGAAGCTGACGTCGCGCAAGTTGGCAAAGGAGCTCGGCACGAGCGACATGCCCGTTCGTGCGGCTCTCACCAAGCTTCAGGCGCTGCGCGCACTCGAGCAATTGCCGAACGGTTCGCACGTGCTTCCGCCGATGACAAGGGAGCGTTTTTCCGATCTCGTGCAGAGCCGCATGATCTGTGAACCCGCCCTGACCGAGATTGCTGCGCGCCATATCAAGGCCGCCGATCTTCGTGCCATTCGCAAAGAGGCTTCCGCCCTGACGCAGTCGGCCCGGGATCAGGACATCGACGCTTACCTTCTTCACAATTACGAGTTCAAGTTCAGCATCTATCGCGCCGCCTCTTCCGACAGCATGCTCTTCCTCATCGAGACGATCTGGCTACAGGTCGGGCCTTTCCTCCGGCAGTTCGGCGGACGGTTTGGAGGCAATCTCTCGGGTATCCTCGAGCTTGATTATCACGAAGAGATCGTTGAGGCCCTGGCTCGCGGCGACGGCAAGGCCGCAGCCGAGTTGATGCACAAAGACATTTCCGAGGGATTTGCGTTCCTTCTGCAGAATGCCGATTTTGCGGATCCTTGACGGGGCCAACGGCCTATCCCGACTGAACACCGAGGGCGCCGAATGGGCGCTCTTTTTTTGACTCGCTGACTTCCGGCCGCTTGAAAATTGCGATCGCAGATCGTAAAAATAATTTGATCAAATTTGGAGCCGGCGATGTCGAGTGCGAAGATCTGTTTCGTGACGGTGTCATGTCGAGGATTGAGGCGACTGCCGGTCGAGCCTGTGGCCCGGGGCCCGAAGGTTGTGAGGCACAGGTTGAGCTCCCGGCCCGATGCGGTTTGCGCCGGACCGCTTCACTTGAGGCGCGCTACGGGTGCGTAGACGGCGCTGCTCTCGTTTGTCGCCTCTTTTCCGTTCTCCCCCTCCATCGCAAGAATAGGAGATTGCCTTGTCCCTCTCGAATTCCACGGTAGCGATCCGTCGCCTCGACGCAGCCCATCACCTGCATCCCTTCACCAATGCCCGTGAACTGAACGCCAGAGGTGCACGGGTCATCACCGAGTCGTCAGGGGTTTACCTGCAGGATTCCGAAGGCCATCGTATTCTGGACGGGATGAGCGGTCTGTGGTGCGTCAATGCCGGCCATGGGCGCCGTGATATCATTGACGCCATCTCCCGGCAGCTCGAAGAGTTGACCTTTTACAACACCTTCTTCAACACGACACATCCTTCGGTCGCGGAGCTCTCGGGCCTGCTGAGTGAGATCACGCCTCCCCAGTTCAACTATTTCCATTACACTGGCTCCGGATCGGAATCGAACGACACCATATTCCGCCTCGTCCGCTACTATTGGGAGCTGATGGGCAAGCCGGAAAAGAGCGTCTTCATATCGCGGCGCGGGGGCTATCATGGCTCCACCGTCGCCGCCGCGTCCCTTGGGGGCTTTGGCTCCATGCACAAGCAGGGCGGCCTCCCGATCCCGGGTATCTACCATGCCCCATCGCCGGACTGGTGGAGTTATGGCGGTGAAATGAGCCCGGACGAGTTCGGACGTCATGTGGCAGAGCAGACGCTGTCACTGATCGATGCCATCGGCGTTGATCGTGTCGGTGCGATGATCGGTGAACCGATCATGGGCGCTGGCGGCGTCATCATCCCGCCGAAGACCTACTGGCCGGTGCTGGCGGCCGGACTGAAGGAACGGGATATCCTATTGATTTCGGACGAGGTCATCTGCGGATTTGGACGCACCGGGCAGTGGTTCGGCTGTGAACTGATGGGAACCGAGCCGGATTTCCTTACCATGGCCAAGGGCATCACGTCCGGTTACATCCCGCTCGGTGCAGTTGCTGTGTCGGATCGGGTGGCCCAGGTTCTCATCGAAAAGGGCGGGGAGTTCGCACATGGCCATACCTATTCTGGTCATCCCGCCGCCTGTGCGGCAGCCATCGCGACGTTAAAGATCCTGCGCGACGAAAAACTTGTCGACCGCGTTCGTGACGATATCGGACCTTATCTGAAGGAGAAGTGGCAGACGCTCGTCGAGCACCCGATTGTCGGGGAGGCTGTCATGGAAGGCCTGATCGGAGCCTTCCAGTTTACCAGGGACAAGTCGTCGCGTCAGGGCTTCGACGAGGATGCCCGCATCGGTATGATTGCGCGCGAGCATTCCTTTGCGAATGGCCTCGTCATGCGGGCGGTCGGCGACCGGATGGTGATCGCGCCGCCTTTCACACTGAGCCATGCCGAAGCCGACGAACTTGTGGCGATCGCCAGTAAGGTGATCGACCTGACCTATGCCGATGCCAAATCCGGCGGCCTGATTGGCTAAGCGCTCGCTACGTCGCCATCATACAAAGGGATCAATGGATCGCGAGGGGACAGTTAGTGGGACTATCCCGCCGACACCAAGCGTTCCCTTCTGGGTGGACGGGAGATGACGCGGATGCCATTGCTTCTCTCGATCCGGCAATCAACCAAATGACTCAACAGGGAGCAGATATGACCGCGACAGCCTTGGTCCTGGTGGATTTTCAGAACGATTATTTCGAGGGTGGAGCCTTCACGCTCGTCGGTACCGCCGCGGCGGCCGCGAAAGCGCGCACGGTGCTTGATCGATTCCGTGCCAATCAAGAAACGGTGGTTCATATCCGCCATCATGCGGGTGAAGAAGACGCGACCTTCTTCGTTCCGGGCACGCCGGGTGCCGATATCAACACCCTGGTGTCTCCCGCCGAAGGCGAAACGGTGGTGACAAAAGCGAACATCAACGGGTTTCTCGGGACCGATCTTAAGGCGATCCTTGACGCTCAGGGCGTGACGGACCTGGTGGTCGTCGGAGCCATGAGCCACATGTGCATTGATGCCCTCGTCCGGGCGGCGTCGGACCTCGGATATGCGGTGACGGTGCTCCACGATGCGGTGGCGACCCGCGATCTGGAGTTCGGCGGGAAAACCGTATCGGCCGCCGACGTGCATGCGTCTTTCATGGCTGCACTGGCGTTCGCTTATGCGAATGTCGTGAGCACCGACGACTTCTTGAACAGCTAACGGCAGTGGCTTCGGCCGCTCTCCACAATTTCGGATGGGCGAAGCGTCACGGCACCTTCCGAGGAGGCACGCCGGGCAGGTCGGCGGGCCGCCGACCTGTCCGGCCCTAAACGCGTGCGGTTAGATCAACGCTTCCCACAGTTCGATGTAAACGTGATCCTGATCGTCGGCTTCGGCGAGCGCCGTGCCGAAGTAAACAGCCTTGCCGAGCGAGGCGTGGGGTCCTTCTGGGACCTCCAACGTCGCCCGGGTGCGTCCGTGGTAGCTGCCATCGGTTTGCCGCACCATCCTGCCGGCGTTGTTGACCATCATCGGCGTTCCATCCTCCAGTTCGATGACGTATCGTGCCTCTACGGCGTAGGAACCGTCGGGCAGAGCGATGGCGAAATCTGCTCCGCCTGGCAGGATGCGCCCAGTCAAGGCTCTGCCCTTTGCCTCACCACCGGTAATGGGGAAATAGGCGCGGACGTGGCCCTCCGTTGTTGGATACTCGATCGCAGGACCGATATCGGCGCGGATCACGCAGGCCTTGGCGAGTGTCGGCGCATCAAGGCTCCGGCCCGCGCCCAGGGTCGTCATGTCGAAGGTGATGTCTTCAGGCTTCATGGGTGATCCGTCCATTGCACACGGTCATGACGATGCCGAGCGAGGCGATTTCTTCCGCCGGCGTTGACTCGATGTCGCCCGACAACAGGACGATGTCGGCGAGCATCCCGGCTTTGAGACGTCCCGTTTTCTGTTCCATGTGGCCCGCATAGGCACCGTTGCAGGTGAAGGCCTCGAGAACCTGGTGAAGCGGAAGCCGCTGGTCCGGGAGGCCCGGGAGGTGCGGTTGCCGGGTCAGCGCCGTCTGGATGCCGAGCAGCGGGTCCACCGGCACGATCGGCCAATCCGAGGAAAATGCGACGGTCGCACCGGCCTCCGCAAGGGTGCGCCAGGCGTAGGCATGTGCTGCCCGCTCCGGTCCGATGCTGCGCGAGGTCGGTGTCTCTCCGACCGGGGCGTGAAGCGGCTGGAACGAGGCGATGACGCCGAGATCGGCAAACCGCGGCACATCGGCAGGATCGATCATTTCCACATGCTCGATGCGGTGGCGGCTGTCACGCCGACCGTTCGCGTCACGGGCCGCCTCGTAGCCGTCGAGGGCAATGCGGACAGCAGCGTCGCCGATGGCATGCACGGTGATCTGCAAACCGCGGCGATCGGCTTCAATGGCCGCTTGCCGGAAGCTCTCACGATCGAAGATGGGCTCGCCGCGCAGACCCGGACGGTCGGCATAATCGGCCAGCATGGAGGCCGTGCCGCTTTCTATCACGCCATCTACGAAGATCTTGACGCGACCGCAGCTCAGCTTGTCCCCGGTGAAATCGCGGGTCATGTCGGAGGCGCGTTCGAGCTCAGAGAGTGGCATCTCACGCGTCAGGTGGAAGGGGACCGAGGTGCGGGCCAGCAGTCCGTCTTCCTTTTCGACATCGCGCAACAGTTCGAGCAGGTGGCGGTTCCCGTCCATGTTGTGGATCGAGGTGATGCCCTTGGATGCGACAAAGCGCATGCCTGACTTGAGGATCTCCACGTCCTCCCGCCATTCCGCCTCGGTCGGCGGGATCGGTGGTTCAATGCCGGACATGCCGAACATTTCGCGTCCACCTGACGTGCGAAGTTCCAGCACCGGAACCAATGCGAATTTTTCCCGCAATTCGCCCGTGGCCAGACCATCATCGCCCATGACAACCTCGTTGCCGACAGGCAAGTCGCGTCCATGCAGCAGCCCGGCGGCTTGGAGAGCCGCAGTATTGGCAAACAGTGTATGGAAGTCGTAGGCCATGACGGCCAGTGGACGGTCCGGGCACATGGCGTCGAGGGCATGGCGGTCGAGGCGGGTGCCGGGGCCGAGCAGTTCATAATCCGCACCCTGCGCGAACAGCAGGCCTTCATCTGGACGGTCTGCGGCGAAGGCGGAGACTGCGGCCTTCATCGCCTCGAAGCCTCTGATGTCGGCGAGTTGCAGCAGGGTCTGTCCATAGGCACCGGAAAAGATGTGCACGTGACTTTCCACGAAACCCGGCATTAGGGTGGCGCCTTGAGCATCAACGACGCGGGTTTCCGCGCCGGCATGACTGCGGACTTCATTCTCATCACCGACGGCGATGATGCGGTTTCCAGCAACGGCAAGCGCATTCGCATGCGGTTTGTCCGCATCCATCGTCAGGATGCGGGCGTTGATGAAGAGCAGCGATGCCGTCATGCGGGTTGTCCTTTGCGCTTGGGAGATTTGATGCTCTGCTCATCGAACAACAGGTTCACGAGGGGCGGGATCCGCGTCTGCAAGACGGCTTCATGCTCGGCAAGGCTCTGATCTTCATTGGTGATCAGGCTGATGAAGCAGGGCATCCAGACGTCGTGAAGCAATCTCCCGATGAAGGCAGGTGAAACCTCTCCTCCCGACCGCGTATGGATGTCGAGGTCTGCGATGTATTCCGCGACCACGTTCACCAGTGCTTCTGAAACACTCTGATATTGAACGGCGAGTTCCGTGGCCGGCTGGCGAATGGCTGCCGCTTCCGCGTAGCGCCAGACCCGCTTGTCTGCAATTTCCAGTGTACGGAGCGATACACGCAGAAAAAATCCGACCAAGAGCTCTCCGAGGTCGACCCCTTCGCGCCAATGGAGGTTGCGGTCTTGTTCGCGGGCTTCGGTGGTGCCTTCACTGATCAGCGCGATCAGCACTCCGTCTTTCGACCCGAAATAATTGAAAACCGTCGGAGGCGATATGCCTGCTGCGGCGGCGATATCGGCCATTGTGGTCGCGTCGACGCCTTGCTGATCGAACAATCTCCTGGCCGCCGCAATGATTTCATCGCGCCGCTTGGCCTTCTTCCGACTTCTCAGCCCTGGTTCCCCTGGCATTACGGGGGTCGATACGTCGGTCATGTGCATTTCGCCATAAAATATTTATTACGATAAAAAATTTTATTGACTAAAGATATTTTGTCAATACGCATATTAAAAAGACCTTTGGGGAACGAGAGGCGCATGCTTGATATCCGAGAATTATCGAAGCGGTTCGGTCACGGGAACGGGACGGTCACTGCTTTGCACGAAGTCAGTTTCTCCATCGCAGAGGGCGAGTTTTTTACTCTTTTGGGACCCTCGGGCTGTGGCAAGACCACGCTCCTGCGGTTGATCGCCGGGTTCAGCAGCCCAAGTAGCGGCTCCCTGGTGCTTGACGGGGAGGACATCGCCCAGATGCCGCCCAACCGGCGCCCCGTCAACACGGTGTTCCAGAACTATGCGCTCTTTCCGCACATGACGGTGGGCCAGAACGTCGCCTTTGCACTCGAGGCGCTCGGGCGACCTCGTGCAGAGATCGATCCTGCCGTCGATGCCATGCTGACGCTCGTGCAGCTGTCGCATCTTAAACATCGAAAGAGCGTGGAACTGTCAGGCGGGCAGCAGCAGCGCGTGGCACTGGCCCGTGCTCTGGCCGCCAAGCCGCGGATACTCCTGCTCGATGAACCCCTGTCAGCTCTCGACATGAAGTTGCGCAAGGAGATGCAGGTCGAATTGAAACGCCTGCAGCGCGAAACGGGCCTGACCTTCATCTTCGTGACGCACGACCAGGAAGAAGCGCTGACCATGTCGGACCGCATCGCCGTGATGAGCGGCGGGCGCGTTCAGCAGATCGCGTCTCCCGGTGAACTCTACAAAAAACCGGCCAACCGCTTCGTCGCCGGTTTCATCGGTGAATCGAACTTCCTGACAGGTCAGGCGGCAAACGGTCTTGTCACGGTCGGAGCCGGCCAGATCGCGCTGCCGGGCGCGACAAACGGTGAGCTCACGCTGATGGTTCGGCCGGAGCACGTGGCGCTGGGGGCGAACCTTCCGAATGGGCTCAACCTCTCCGGAACCATCTCCCAAATCGTGTTCCTCGGCACGGACAGTCATGTGCATCTCGCTCTGCCCGATGGAGCTGCGCTCGTTGCTCGTGTGCAGAACAGTCTCAACGGGGATCGCAACTTCACTGAGGGGCAGGCGATCTCGATCGCGCTGCCGGCGGAGGCTCTGCGGATCATTGCCGATGAGGAGGCGCGTCGATGAAATTGTCCGAGACGTCCCGCCGCTGGGGCCTCTTGTTGCCCGCGATCGTGACGATCATGCTGTTCTCGATCCTGCCGCTCGGTGTCGTTCTACTCTATTCGTTCCTCACTCCCGGCGACTTCGGCAATGTCAACTGGATCTTCTCGACAAACGGCTGGTTCTCCGTGCTTTTCGAGCGGGACATTTTCGATGACTCCGTGACAGTGTCGGGGGCCAATCTGGCCATTCTCGGCCGTTCCGTCGGCCTTTCTCTCGCGACCACCATCATAACTCTTATTTTCGGCCTGCCGACGGCCTGGTTCATTGCCACACGACCCCTATCCCAGCGCGGGTTCTGGCTCTTCCTGATTACGATCCCGTTCTGGACAAACCTCCTGGTCCGCACCATCGCGGTTCAGGAAATGATCCGGTCCGAAGGCGTGTTGAACCGGATCCTGCTGGCGGTGGGCATCATTGATCAGCCGTTGCAGTTGATGTTCACCAACTTCGCGGTGCTGCTGGGGATGGCCTATGTCTTCCTGCCGCTGATGGTCTTGCCGGTCTATGCCGCCATCGAGAAGTTCGACTTCACACTCGCAGAAGCGAGTTACGATCTCTACGCTTCGCGTTTCTATTGCCTTCGCCGAGTCATCCTGCCGCTGGTGCGACCCGGCATCATCGCGGGCTCCATTCTGGTGTTCGTGCCGGCACTGGGAGCCTATGTCACGCCGCGCATCATGGGCGGAGGCAAGTCGATGATGCTCGGCAATCTGATCGAAATGCAGTTCGGTCAAGGGCGGAACTGGCCGCTGGGTGCGGCACTGGCGATCACACTGACCGTTCTCGTCCTGCTTGCATTGATCTGGTACACGCGCATCACCTCCGAAAAGAAGGAGCGCAGCCATGGCTGAGGGCACTTTCAGCGTCAAACGGTTGCCCGGGGCGGCATTCCTGGCAATCACCTGCTTCGTCATCCTGTATATTCCGATGGTCATCCTGGTCGCCTACTCGTTCAATTCGGGCAAGGTGATCGGCAACTGGGAAGGCTTCTCCATCCGCTGGTATGAGGCAGCGCTCCAGAACCAGGCGTTCATGGATGCGGCCGTAAATTCTCTCATCCTGGCAACGACGGCGGGGGTTCTCGCGACCATCATGGCGACAATGGCTGCTCTGGCGACCAGCCGGACTGCCGCGTTTCGCGGAGAGGGGATCGTTCATGTCATCCTGAACCAACCCCTGATGGTCCCTGAAATCGTGCTGGCGATCGCATTGCTCATCATCATCGGCCAGATCAAGCAGATCACAGGCTATACCGGGCTCGGCTTTCTCATCGCGGCCCACACCACCTTCTGCATTCCTTTTGCGTATCTGCCGATCCGTGCACGGCTGGCGAGCATGGATATCAGCCTGGAGACGGCTGCCGCCGATCTCTATGCGAGCCGTTTCTATGCGTTCAGGCGGGTGACACTTCCCCTGCTCATGCCCGGTATCATGGCCGGTTTCATGCTGGCTTTCGTGGTTTCGCTTGATGATCTCGTCATGACTGAATTCCTGAAATCTCCAGGGCAGGAAACCCTGCCGACCTATCTGATGGGTGAACTTCGGCGGAATCTCACCTCAGAAATCTACGCCATTTCCTCGCTTCTTCTTCTGATCAGCGTGCTGATCGTGGCCGGGTCATGGGTAGCAACACGAAAGAAAGACTGAACTTTCAGAGGAGAACGCAATGAACATGACATGCAGACTGGCCACCGCAGCAGGTCTCCTGTTGACGACGGCAATCCCTGCCTTTGCCGAAGGGCAGCTGAACATCTTTAATTTTGGCCTCTACACGCCGCCGGACCTGATCAAGAAATTCGAAGAAAAATACGACGTGAAGGTCACCCTCACCGAATACGATTCCAACGAGACCGCGATGGCCAAGATCGAGGCCGGTGGTCATGGCTTCGACATCGTCGTGCCCTCCGCTTCGGTGGTGCCGATCTATATCGAAAAGGGTCTGCTTCTGAAGAGTGAGCCCAATCAAATGGCGAACTTCAAGAACGTAAACCCCGAATGGGTCGATGTCGCCTGGGACAGCGGTCGCCACTATACGGTTCCTTGGGTCTGGGGCACGACAGGGGTGATGGTCAACACCAAGGTGTATAAGGGTGACATCAACACCACCGCCGTGATCTTCGATCCGCCGGAAGAGCTCAAGGGCAAGATCAATGTCGTTCCCCAGATGAACGACGTGATCGACATGGCGATCAACTATGTCGGCGGCGAGGCCTGCACGACTGACAAGGCGATCCTGAAAGCCGCCCGTGACAAGCTGATGGCTGCCAAGCCCTACTGGGCCTCGATCGACTATGCGAGCTTCGAGAAATTCATCAAGGAAGATCTCAATGCCTCGATCTTCTGGTCGGGGGCGGCCATGCGTATCCGCGCGGAAAACCCGGGCTTCGCCTATGGTTATCCGAAGGAAGGCTTTTCGTTGTGGCAGGACAACGTTGCGATCCTCGCTGACGCGAAGAATGTCGATAACGCCAAGCGGTTCCTAGACTTCATCATGGACCCGGAAAATGCGGCCCTGATTTCCAATTACACGCGTTATGGCAATGCCATCGTCGGATCTGAGAAGTTCATGGATCCCGAGTTGCCGAAGGCACCGGAGATGAATATCCCGGCCGAGTTCAAGACTGCGGCCCACTTCCAGGTGACTTGCCCGACCGATGTCCAGCAGATCTACGCCCGAATCTGGACCGATCTGACGAAGTAAGAAGAACATGATCCGGCTGGCTTCGTTGCCGGCCGGATCTTTTCTCTGCCTGCTATGCGGCCAGCGACAACCGCCGAGAACTGGTCAGAAAGCGCTGCCAAGGATCAGCCGCGGGTCAATCCATGGATCCTTTCCTCTCGCGGGTGGCAAAATGGTGCGAAATGTGCCACATGCATCCGTGGAAGGATGATCATGGAAGATGCAAACCTGAGAGATGACACGCGGCTCCGGCAGCCCAGACATCTCGCAGCCGTCATCGTAAGCCTGTTCGCGTCTCTGCTGCTTCTGTGTGGCGGTGATGTTTTTGGCCGTTTCCACCCGGGGATGTCCTCCGCCGGCGCCATCTCGCGTTCGGACAATGGGCAGGTGGTGGCCGGCGGTCATGGCGAAACACGCTTCCTGACTTCCGCCGATCAGTCTGCTCGCCCGAAAATGCGGCCCTGGGCCTCGGGCGATGGCTGTCTTGTACCGGATATTTCGACCTTGTGGATGTGTCGCCATGGCGACCTGATGCAGCGTTTCTCGGTCGCCAATACGCGCCTTGATGCGCCGCAACCCTATTGGTCGCGTGCACCACCCAAAATCCAGCTCACCGCCTGACCGTATCGCCGCCATCGATTGGATGGCTCGACCCGTTTGTACTGCGGCCTTGATGGCTGTGGTGGCAACATGCTGGATTCATAATGAAAAACTCCCTCTTGAAGGTGATGGGCTACATGCTCGTCATCCTGCTCGGCTTGCTCATCGCCTTGCCGAATGTTCTGCCCGACTCGACCCTTTCCCGACTTCCCTCCTGGATGCCGCATCAGCGTGTGTCTCTCGGTCTTGACCTGCGCGGCGGCTCCCATCTCGTACTTGAAGTGGACCGGCAGGCTCTGGTGGACGAATGGCTGCAGAGCCTTACACAGGAGGCTCGGTCGACCCTGGTCGAGGCGCGCGTGCAGACCCGCAGCGTCCGCCGCGATAGCGGTGCCGTCGCCGTGGTCCTCGCCGATCCCGCGCAAAGCCAGGCGGCGATCGAGGCACTTGCGGTGCTGAACAACCCCGCCGTCACGCTGACGGGTACGGGTTCTCCGGAACTCGCCATCACCTCGGACGGGGCGAGTACCGTGAGAATGGCCCCGACAGAGCAGGGCATCACGTCCCGCATGAGCCATGCCGTCGAGCAGAGCCTCGAAGTCATCCGCCAGCGCGTCGATCAGGTCGGCGTCGCCGAGCCGACGATCCAGCGGGTCGGCGCCGACCGTGTTCTCGTGCAGCTTCCGGGGGAGCAAGACCCGTCGCGGCTGCGTGCACTTCTCGGCACCACCGCCAAGATGAGTTTCCATCTCCTGGGCGAAGCCGGAACCGCTGGCGTCAAGATGCTGGCCGACGAGAGCGGTCGCAGCTATCCGGTACAGTCGACCGTCCTGCTGGCCGGTGACCGGCTGACCGATGCACGCGCCCAATTCGATCCGCAGGGCGGCCAGCCCGTTGTTTCCTTCCGCTTCGATGGCGTGGGGGCGGATCGCTTTGCCCGCATCACCCGAGACAATGTCGGTCGCCCTTTCGCCATCGTGCTCGACGACAAGGTGCTGAGCGCGCCGGTCATCCGTGAACCGATTACCGGCGGTGCCGGGCAGATCTCGGGTGCGTTTTCGGTCGACGAAGCCAATACGCTCGCTGCTCTGTTGAGGGCGGGTGCCCTGCCGGCGAAACTTACCGTCATCGAGGAGCGCACCGTCGGTGCCGATCTCGGCAGTGATGCGATCGAGATGGGGATCATGTCGGGTCTCGCCGGCTTTTGCCTCGTGGTCGTCTTCATCCTGAGCCTCTACGGCGCCTGGGGCCTGCTTGCCGTGCTGGCGCTCACGTTGAACGTGATCCTGACCTTTGCCGGCCTCACTCTGATCGGTGCCACGCTTACCTTGCCAGGTATTGCCGGCATCGTGCTCGGGATCGGTCTCGCCGTTGACGCCAATGTTCTGATCAACGAGCGTATCCGCGAGGAGGTCGGAAAGGGGCGAGGGGCTTTTGCCGCCATCGATCACGGCTTCTCAAAAGCCTATTCGACAATCATCGACAGCAACGTCACGGCTCTTATTGCGACCGTCCTGCTGTTCTGGTTCGGCTCCGGCCCGGTGCGCGGATTTGCCGTCACCATGGGCCTTGGCATTGCCATCTCGATGTTCACGGCAGTCTCCGTCGTGCGGGTGGCGATGGTGGCAATCGCCCGCCGCTACAAGCTGAAATCGATCACCATCAAGCCGCTTTTGCCGTTCAAGCTGATCAAGGACGGCACGAAGATCGACTTCATGAAGGCGCGATTGATCGGCATCGGCGTGTCGGCCTTTCTGTCGATTTCGTCTATCATCCTGTTCATTACGCCCGGTCTCAACTACGGCGTCGACTTCAAGGGCGGCATCCAGCTGGAGCTCTCGACGACCGGGCCGGCGGATCTTGCAGGCTTGCGCTCAGGCATCGAGGCATTGAACCTCGGAGAGGTGGCGCTTCAGGAATTCGGAGACAGCAGCCATGTCATGCTGCGCCTCGAACGCCAGCCGGGCGGTGAGCCGGCGCAGACCGATGCTGTCGAGAAGGTGCGTCAGACCATTCAAGCTCTCGATGCTTCCGCCAAGATCGAGCGGACGGAGGTGGTTGGTCCCAAGGTAAGCGGCGAATTGGCCACGGCCGGACTGACCTCCGTCATTCTCGCTTCGCTCGCGATGCTCGTCTACATCTGGGTCCGGTTTGACTGGCCATTCGCGGTCGGGGCGATTGCGACCCTCATCCTCGACGTGACAAAGACGATCGGCTTCTTCGCGCTGACAGGACTCGACTTTAATCTCACCGCGATCGCCGCGCTGCTGACGCTGGTCGGCTATTCCGTCAATGACAAGGTCGTGGTTTACGACCGCATGCGCGAGAACATGCGGCTCTACAAAGCCATGCCATTCCGGGATCTGATCAATCTGTCGATCAACGAAACGCTGGCGCGAAGTCTCTACACCTCAGCCACGGCCTTCCTCGCGATGGTGCCCATGGCGATCTGGGGCGGCAGTGCGGTGGAGAGCTTTGCTGTCCCGATGGTGTTCGGCATCTTCATCGCCGCGTCTTCCTCGGTGTTCATCGCGGCTCCGATCCTGTTGTTCCTCGGAGACTGGCGGACACGTCGGAAGGCGCGCCTGGGCGCGCGTGTCGAGGAGCAGCCGGCTGTCTGAGAACAGCGGGCGAGGCGGATTTTCCGCCTCGCCCGCGTTACTCCTGTTGCGAAAGGCAGCGCAGCCCTGGGCAGCCAGCCACGCGCAGGAAGCTCAAGCCTTCCCGCTCGAAGGCCTGCCGCAACTGCGCTTCGGTGGAGCGATGCAGACCATGCCGCTGCCCTTCGAAGTCGCGTATGGTGCTTCGCGACACATTCGATCGGCTGGCCAGGTCATCTTGGGTCCAGTTGAGATAGCCTCGGGCCGCCCGACAGAGCGCAGGCGAAAAAACAATGTCGTTATCGGGTTGAACCATGGTTAAAATTGCCCATTTAGGGTGATATTGCCTATTTAGGGTGAGATTCATTTATTTTCCAGTCTCGGGCGTGCGCGTGAGGGCTGGTCATGCCGGAGGAACGAAATTTGGGATAACGTTGGACGCTTCGACCATCCTGCTTCTGCTGCTCTTGCTGCCGTTTGTCGGCAGCCTGGCGTCGGCTTTCATCCTGAACACGACCTCGCGCGACCTGCCGGTTTTCGTGGCGGGCGCCACCACCCTTGTGACGCTGATCCTCACCGCAGCGGCCTATCCCTTCGTTCGACATAACGGCGTTCTGCGTTTCACGGCGGAATGGCTTCCGCAATTCGGACTCGATTTTTCCCTGCGCCTGGACGGCTTCGCCTGGATCTTCTCCATGCTGGTCACGTCGATCGGTCTACTGGTGATCCTCTACGCCCGCTACTACATGGGCAAGGACGATCCGATCCCGCGTTTCTTCTCGTTCCTGCTCGCCTTCATGGGCGCGATGCTTGGCATTATCGTCTCCGGCAACGTCATCCTTCTGTCGATCTTCTGGGAACTCACGAGCATCTTCTCGTTCCTGCTGATCAGCTACTGGCACACGAGTGCTGCGGCCCGCGACGGGGCTCGCATGGCGCTGACCATCACCGGCATCGGCGGTTTCTGCCTGCTGGTCGGCATGCTGCTGCTCGGCAAGATCGTCGGCAGCTACGATCTCGACAAGATCCTCGCGTCCGGCGATGTCGTGCGGGCGCACCCGCTCTATCTGCCGACGCTGATCTTCATTCTGCTCGGGGCGTTGACGAAGAGCGCGCAGTTTCCCTTTCACTTCTGGCTTCCAAATGCGATGGCGGCCCCGACGCCGGTTTCGGCCTTCCTGCATTCTGCGACCATGGTGAAAGCCGGCGTGTTCCTTTTGGTGCGCTTCTGGCCGGTGCTGTCGGGGACGTATGAATGGTTCATGCTGGTGGGGCTTGCCGGGATCTCGACCCTCCTGCTCGGTGCCTTCCTGGCGATGTTCCAACGCGACTTGAAGGGGTTGCTTGCCTATTCCACCATCAGCCATCTCGGCCTGATCACCACTCTGCTGAGCCTCGGGAGTCCGCTATCGACGGTGGCGGCTATCTTCCACATGCTCAATCATGCGACCTTCAAGGCTTCGCTGTTCATGGCGGCCGGCATCATCGACCACGAAACCGGAACGCGCGACATGCAGCGGCTGAGTGGTCTCTATCGCTTCATGCCGGCGACGGCGACGCTTGCCATGGTTGCCAGCGCCGCCATGGCCGGGGTGCCGCTGCTCAATGGTTTCCTTTCGAAAGAGATGTTCTTTGCCGAAGCCGTCGAGACCCATGCGGATTCCTATCTCGACGTCATCTTGCCCTATGTCGCGACGCTGGCCGGGGTGTTCAGCGTTGTCTATTCGCTGCGTTTCATTCACACCGTCTTCTTCGGCCCCTTGCCGCAGGACCTGCCGAAACAGACGCCCCACGAACCGCCGCGCTGGATGCGTGTTCCAATCGAGGTTCTCGTGGTCGTCTGCCTCGTCGTGGGCATCGTGCCTACCATCTCAATCGGACCTTTCCTGCAGACGGCAGTTGAGAGTGTCCTCGGCAGTCGGACCCCCGAATACAGCCTCAGCATCTGGCATGGTGTGAATGTTCCGCTGATAATGAGCCTTGTCGCGCTTCTTGGCGGCTTTGCGCTCTATGTTGCCATGCGCGACTACCTGTCCCGCAGTGAGGACGGGCCACCCTACCTCCGCCGTCTGCGGGGGCAGCGGCTTTTCGAGCGCGTGCTCGTGACGGTGTCATGGCGCTGGGCGCGTCTGGCGGAAAGTCGGCTTGGCACCCGTAATCTCCAGCCGCAGTTGCGATGGATCGTGGTCACCGGCTTCGTTGCAGCCGCCCTTCCGCTCTACCTCTCGGGCTTTGAACGCCGACCCGCCGTCTTTTCCTCCATCGATCCGGCCTTCGGTCTCTTATGGCTGATCGGCATGGCACTGGCCATCGGCGCGGCGGTCTCTGCGAAATACCACCGGTTGGCCGCGCTGATCATGCTGGGCGGTGTCGGGCTGATCGTGTGCATGACCTTCGTCTGGCTGTCGGCGCCCGACCTTGCGATCACCCAGTTGCTGGTCGAGATCGTAACCACCGTTCTCATCTTGCTCGGGCTGCGCTGGCTGCCAAAACGGAGCCTCGACCATGGCGAGGTGATGACCCTGCAGAGCCGTTTCCGCCGTTTCCGGGACCTTTCACTGGCAATTGCCTGCGGTGTCGGCATGTCGGTGGTGGCGTTTACCGTCATGACCATGCCGGTACCGGACGCCATTGCGAGCTATTTCCTGCAAAATGCCTATAGCGAAGGCGGTGGACGCAATGTCGTCAACGTGATCCTCGTTGATTTCCGCGCCTTCGATACACTCGGGGAGATCGCCGTGCTCGGTATTGTGGGCCTCACGGTCTATGGACTTCTCCGCCGTTTCCGTCCGGCCGAGGACAGCATGGAGTTGCCGGAGCAGCAGCTGACGCAAAACCGCTTCGATGCCGAACAGCCGGAGCGATCGCCTGGCGACATGATGCGCGACTATCTGCTCGTACCTTCGGTCCTGATGCAGTGGTTGTTTCCTGTCATCATCACTTTCGCCGTCTACCTGTTCATGCGCGGCCACGACATGCCCGGCGGCGGTTTCTCGGCTGGGTTGACCCTGTCGATCGCTTTCCTCCTGCAATATCTCGCTGGCGGCACGCGCTGGGCGGAAGATCGCATCCGTATCCTGCCCCTGCGATGGATGGGGGCCGGTATTCTGATGGCGGCAATTACCGGTATCGGCGCCCTGCTTCTCGGTTATCCCTTCCTTACCTCGCATTTCCGCTATCTGGAAATACCGCTGATCGGCAAGGTACCGGCCGCGTCCGCCCTGCTCTTCGATCTCGGAGTTTTCTCGCTTGTCGTCGGCGCGACCGTCCTGATCCTCGTGGCACTCGCCCACCAGTCGATCCGCATCAACCGCCTCAGGGCCCTTGATGCCAAGGGGGAGAAACGCTGATGGAAATCGTCTTGTCGCTTGCCATCGGTCTGATGACCACCTGTGGCGTCTGGCTCATCCTGCGCCCGCGCACCTATCAGGTGATCATCGGGCTGTCTCTGCTGTCCTACGCGGTCAACCTCTTCATCTTCGGCGTGGGTGGCGTGAAGAGCAACCTGCCGCCGATCCTCGAGGACGGCGTCGTCTCGACGACGCTCAGTGACCCCGTGCCGCAGGCATTGGTGCTGACGGCCATCGTCATCGGCTTCGCCACGACTGCTCTGTTTCTCGTCGTGCTGCTGGCTGCCCGCGGGCTGACCGGCAACGACCATGTCGACGGGAGGAACGAATAGCCGTGACACACTGGAGCCACCATCTCATCGTCACGCCGATCCTCTTGCCGATGATGACAGCGGCCTTGTTGCTGTTCATCGACGAGCGCAACAGAACGGCGAAGGCGCTCGTCAGCCTGGCGTCTGTCGTGCTTCTGCTCGCCAATGCCGTAATCCTGTTCGCGGTCGAGAGCGGGCCGAACAGCTTCGACAATGTCTATCTGCTCGGCAACTGGGCGGCCCCCTTCGGCATTGTGCTCGTCATCGACGGTCTGTCGGCGATGATGCTGTTGCTGACCGCGATCCTGGGTCTTGCTGCGCTGACCTTCTCGCTTGCCAAATGGCATGCGGTCGGGGCGCATTTTCACAGCCTGTTCCAATTGCTGCTGGTCGGCGTCAACGGAGCCCTGCTGACCGGCGATTTGTTCAACCTCTTCGTCTTCTTCGAAGTTATGCTGGCGGCCTCCTATGGTCTGCTTCTGCACGGCACCGGCACCTTGCGCGTCAAGGCGGGGCTTCATTACATTGCCGTCAACCTCGTCGCGGCTCTGTTCTTCCTGATCGGCGTCAGTCTCGTCTACGGCACGGCGGGTACGCTGAACATGGCCGATCTTGCGCTGCGCATGCCCGATATGGAGCCGGATCGGTTGATCCTGATGGAAGCGGGGGCCGCTGTTCTGGGCGTGGCCTTCCTCATCAAGGTTGGAATGTGGCCGCTTTGCTTCTGGCTGCCGACCGCCTATAGCGCAGCATCGGCGCCGGTCGCCGGCATGTTCGCGATCCTGAGCAAAGTCGGCATCTATGTCATCCTGCGCCTCACCATGCTGCTGTTCGGTGAGGGGCCGTCGGCCGGTTTCGGTGCCGAAATCCTGCTCATCGGCGGCATGGCGACCTTGATCTTCGGAACGATCGGGGTTCTGGCTTCCCAGGCTTTGGGGCGTCTCGCGGGTTATTCCGTGCTGGTCTCCTCCGGCACGTTGTTGATGGTTCTCGGTATCAACGATGGCGTGGTTTCGTCTGGGGCTTTGCTCTACCTCGTCAGCTCCACCCTGACGATCAGTGCCTTCTTCATGCTTATCGAGCTGGTCGAGCGCGGGCAGGACGCCGGCGCCAATGTTCTCGCGGTGACGATGGAAGCCTATGGTGATGGGGAGGAGGCGGATATTGAGGATGGCGGCGGCACGCCGATGCCGGGCACGATGGCGATCCTCGGCATATGTTTTGCAGCTTGCGGTATCCTGCTGTCGGGCTTGCCGCCGCTGTCCGGGTTCATCGCCAAATTCGCCATGCTGTCCGCCATGATGGGCACGGGATCGATCGGCACAACGCCTGACGCTGCCGTCTGGGCGCTGATCGTGCTCGTCATTCTCTCGGGTCTGGCTGCGCTGATTTCGATGACCCGGGCCGGGATACGGACCTTCTGGGGTTCGATCGAGGGCGCCGTTCCGCGCGTGCTCGTCGTGGAACTCGTCCCGATCATGCTGCTGCTCTCGCTGACGCTTGCGCTCACCATCCAGGCGGGTCCCGCCATGAGCTACATGGACACCACCATCCGAAATCTGGCGAAGCCCGCGCTTTATGTCGATGCCGTCCGCAATGCCTCTGTCGTCGATCCGCCCAATGCTGCCGGCGCGGCCAATAGCGGAGGTGCGCCGTGATCCCCCATCCGCTGCTGAGCCTATCCCTGCTCGCGATGTGGCTTCTGCTCAACGATGTCACACTCGGCCATCTGATCCTTGGTTCGGTCGTTGCCGTTTTTGGCGGCTGGGCGATGGCATCGCTCAGGCCCGACAAGCCGAAGATGAAGAAGTGGTATCTGCTGCCCAAGCTCTTCTGGCGGGTCTTTACGGATGTCGTTCGCTCCAATATCGCGGTCGCGTTTCTGGTCCTGCGTGGCAAGCGACAGACGCACACGGCCGGTTTCATCACGGTGCCGCTTCAAATCGAGCATCCGATGGCGCTCGCCATCATGGCCGTGATCCTGACCAGCACGCCGGGTTCTGCCTGGCTTGCCTATGACGGGCGCCGCAAGACGGTCCTGATCCATGTCCTCGACCTGATCGATGAGGACGCCTGGGTGGAAAACATCAAGCTCCGCTATGAAAGCCTGCTGCTGGAGATCATCGAATGAGTGTCATCATTCTCTTCACTGCCGTCTCGATCGCCAAGATGCTTCTGGCGGTTGCGCTCATGATTGCGACTGTCCGTATTTTCATCGGTCCGCGTGCCCAGGACCGCATCCTCGCTCTCGATGCCGCCTATGTCATCGCCATGCTTCTGCTCGTGACCTTTGGAATCGGCAGCGGTCTTACGGTCTATTTCGAGGCGGCACTGGTGATCGGCCTCATGGGCTTCGTGGCAACGGTGGCGCTCGCCAAATTCCTGATGCGCGGGGAGGTGATCGAATGACGATGCCGGTCGCCGACCTTCCGCTTTGGGTGGTGCTTGTCGTTTCGGTCCTGCTGCTGCTCGGTTCCGGTCTCACCCTGCTTGGTGCCATCGGGCTTTTGCGACTGCCCAATTTTTACGAGCGCATTCATGCCCCGACGCTTGGAACGAGTTGGGGCGTCGGTGCGATCATGCTGGCCTCTATCCTCTTCTTCTCGATCGTCGGCTCGCGCGTTGTCTTACACGAGATCCTGATCGGCATCTTTGTCACACTGACGACCCCGGTCACTTTGATCCTGCTCGCCCGGGCGGCTCTGCACCGCGACCGTGCCGAGGGAAACCCCTCGGTGCCGAAGGATGGGGCAGAGGCCGGCGAACAGTCCGAACCGAATTGACGACGTCAAGGACCCGGCAGCGGGGCCGGGCGGGAGAATTAGGTCCTTTTGCCTGAAACAGCTTTCTGGGTTGAAACGCTTTCGTGGTTTGTCTTGCTGATAGACGGGGCCGGATCTGAAGGCTTTGCCAAGAAGGTCGTCCAAAGGAAATGAGTTTTCTGTTGACGATTTGGTCAATTGACTATGTCTACTGAATCCATAGGCTTTCCCCACCTGATAACGGAGGAAACGGATGTCTCTCATCTCCAAAAGCCTGGTGGCCGCACTGAGCCTTGGTCTGGCGCTGTCTGGCGCAACGTCTACCTTTGCGCAGACGACGCTGCTCAATGTGTCCTATGACCCGACCCGCGAATTCTACAAGGAGTATAACGAGGCTTTTGCCAAGCACTGGAAAGCAGAGACCGGCGAGGACGTCAGCGTCCAGCAATCGCATGGCGGCTCCGGCAAGCAGGCGCGTGCCGTCATCGACGGTCTGGATGCCGATGTCGTGACGCTGGCACTCGAAGGCGACATCAATGAGATCGTGAAGCAGACGGGCAAGATCAAGGAAGACTGGCGTGGCCGGCTGGAGAACAACTCCTCGCCCTATACCTCGACAATCGTCTTCCTGGTGCGCAAGGGTAATCCGAAGGGCATCCAGAACTGGGGTGATCTGGTCAAGGGTGACGTGCAGATCGTCACGCCGAACCCGAAGACGTCAGGCGGCGCACGCTGGAACTACCTCGCAGCATGGGCCTGGGCCAACGAGGAATTCGGTGGTGACCAGGAGAAGATCAAGGCCTACATCGGCGAGCTCTACAAGCGCGCCCCGGTTCTCGATACGGGTGCCCGCGGCTCGCTGACGACCTTCGCCCAACGCCAGATCGGTGACGTGCTGCTGGCCTGGGAAAACGAAGCCTATCTGGCTGGCCAGGAATTCGGGGCCGACAGCTTTGACATCATCGTTCCGCCGATCTCCATCCGCGCCGAGCCGCCCGTGACGGTCGTTGACGCGAATGTCGATGCCAAGGGTAGCCGCAAGCAGGCGGAAGCCTATCTCGCGTATCTCTATTCCGAGGAGGGCCAGAACCTCGCCGCGAAGCACTTCTACCGTCCGTCGAAACCCGAACTGGTGAAGCCCGAGCTTCTGAAGCAGCTTCCCGACATCAAGCTTGTGTCGATCGACGACCCGCTGTTCGGCGGTTGGGCGAAGGCACAGCCCGAGCACTTTGGCGACGGCGGCATCTTCGACCAGATCTATAAGCCGCGCTGATCCTCCCGACTGCGTGTCTATGGCCCGCTTCGCTTACGCGAGGCGGGCCTTGTCGTGTTTATTCGCGATCATCTTTCGATGAAGCACAATGGGTGCACAGGCCGGCGCGCCTGCGAATGCCAATTCGGGGGCAGTATCAGTTCTCCTCCGGGCGATCGCCCAGCTCGTTCCCGGAACAAAACTCTCTCATTCCGTTGCAACTGCGTCTGATGCCAATGCCTGCCAAGGGTTTGGACGTTTTTTGAAAATGGTTTGACTAAATCAAATTCCGCTGTCACTCTCGGGTATCAGCGGAGGTTTCCATGGCATTGCGGGGAACAAACCAGGAGACGGGTCGGCCGTACAATCGACGGATTGTACTGGAGGCAATCCGGCTTCGTGGTCCTGTGACGCGCGGCGACATCGCGCGCAGTGTCGGCCTCACCGTTCAGACCGTTTCCACGATCGTCCGCGAACTCGAGGATGAGGGTCTCATCCTTTCTGCGCAGAAGGCTCCCGAAGGCAGAGGCATTCCGCCGTCGACCTTGACGATCAATCCGGACGGCGGTCATGCCCTTGGCATTCACGTCACGCCGCTCGGGATCGAGGCAGCCCTCGTCAACCTGCGGGGCGATGTGGTTGAAAGTGTGCGTCGCGATGTCCTCAACGCCGCTCCCGAAACGGCCTTCTCGGTCATTGCGGAGATGGTGGGGCAACTCAAAGAGAGCCAGCGGTGCGGACGTTTGCTTGGTGCGGGGTTGGCGCTGCCGGGGCCGTTCGACGTGGAGTCCATGAGTTTCGTCGGCTCTACCACCATGACGGGTTGGAAGGATCTGGATATACGGCAGCATCTGGCCGATGCGACGGGATTGCCTGCCTTTATCGAGAACGATATGGCGGCGGCCGCTCTCGGCGAGCAGCTCTATGGCCTCGGGCAGCAGCTGTCCGATTATTATTACCTGTTCTTCAGCGTCGGTCTGGGCGGCGCCATGATGCATGACGGAGCCGTGGTGAGGGGGGCCTGGGGGAACGCCGGTGAAATCGGCCATATCCCGGCGGTTCCTGATGGGGAGCCGTGTCCCTGCGGCAATCGCGGTTGCCTCGAGCGTTATCTCTCCCTCGATGCCTATGAGCGTCGCGGTCTGCCTGCCAGCGAATGGGTTGCGGAGGTCGCGCCCTTCTTCCGCAGCGCCGTAAGGACAATCGAAAACCTCTTCGATCCCGAGACGATCGTGCTCGGTGCGCTCGCCCCGCATGCCTTTATCGGCCAGTTGGCGACACTCGTCGACGGGCTGGACAATTCCATCTCCGCGCGGGCCAACCGGGCGATGCCGCGTGTCGTGATGGCCAGCGATTGCCAGCACGCGGCTCTGCGTGGCGCGGCGGCGCTCGCCGTCTTCGGCGTGCTCTCGCCGCGATACGGGCAAATGTTCGAAACACTGGAAAAGGGGACCGCCTGATGACCGAGAAACTGCTCGTCCTGGATAACATCCGCATGCATTTCGGGGCGATCGAAGCCCTGAAGGGCGTCAGCTTCTCGATCGGCAAAGGCGAAGTCGTGGCGCTTCTTGGCGACAACGGCGCTGGAAAATCGACCCTCGTGAAGATCATTTCCGGTGGCCTGCAGCCGACATCCGGCCGCATGCTGTTCGAGGGACGGGACTATCAGGCGAGAACGCCTGCCGAGGCGAAGGCCGCGGGTGTCGAGACGGTCTACCAGGACCTTTCGCTCTGCACCAATGTGGACGTGGTCGGCAATTTCTTCATGGGGCGCGAAATCACGCGCAAGATTGCCGGGATTCCGTTTCTCGACGAGAAGGCAATGGAAGAGGTGACCTCCAAGGCGCTCGCCAGTGCCGGCACCCGCATCCCGTCGATGCGGACGAAGGTCGAGCACCTGTCCGGCGGCCAACGACAGGCCATCGAGCTGAACCGCTTCGTTCATTGGGGCGGCAAGCTGGTCCTGCTCGACGAGCCGTTCGCGGCGCTTGGCGTCGAACAGACCCGACGGGGGCTCGATATGATCCGCCATGTCGCGAGCCAGGGCATCGGCGTCGTCATCATCACGCACATCATGCAGCAGGCCTTTCAGGTCGCTGATCGTATCGTCGTCATCCGCCACGGCGTCGTCGCCGGCGATGTCGAGCGATCCAAGACAAGCCCGGATGCAGTGATCGAGATGATCACAGGGCAAGCCCTCACTGGCGCCGGACCGGTGGGTAAAGAATGAAAAGGGGTCCGGCTCAAACTGGAGAGAACAATGATAAAGCGAATGATGCTTGCATTGCTGAGCGTTATGGTGCTCGGCCTATCCATGCTCACGACCGCTGCCGCTCAGTCGAAAGGCGTCGTCTACTACCTCGTTCCCACCTTGCTCGATGAATTCCAGACCGGATCCGTCAGTGCGCTGGAAATGTTCCTGAAGCAGACCGGTTATGAGATGAAGACGCTCAATGCCGACAACAAGACGGACATGCAGCAGTCGCAGATGAACGATGTCATCGCGTTGAAGCCCAGTGCGATCATTCTCGCGGCGGTCGACTTCAATGCGTTGAAGCCATCCATCGAAGCGGCCCGTGCAGCCGGTATTCCGGTGGTCGAGTTTGACCGTCAGATCACCTCGACCATGTCCGACTTCACCTCTGTTGCCGGTACAATCGAGATCGGTCACGTCGCAGCCGATCAGGCCGAAGCCATGCTGAAGGCCAAGAAGGGTGACGTTTCCGGCAAAATCCTGCAGGTTCTCGGCGATCCGGGCGACCCTTACACGCTCGACATCCAGAAGGGTTTCGAGGAGAAGATGAAGGCCTTTCCGGGCGTGACCATCATCTCGGTGCCTGCGCTGCAATGGGAAGCCAGCAATGCCGGCACGATCGTGTCGGACCAGATGCTGGCCAATCCCGATATCGATCTGATCTTCCTGCATGCCGCCCATCTCTCGGTCGCAGCCGTCGCTTCGCTTGAGGCTGCCGGCAAGAAGCCGGGTGACGTGATGATGATGAGCTCAAACGGCGCGCCCGTCGGCCTCGACCTGATCCGCAAGGGTTGGCTGAACACCGAAGTGGAGCAACCGCTCTATGCACAGGCGGCAGCCGTTGCGATGTTCATGGACAAGATTGTCGGCAAGCAGGAGATCAAGGCCGGCGAATATGATGTGCTTGGCCTGAAGGGCGTGGTGACCATCGAAGCCTGGGGTCCGAATATCAAGATTCCGGGTGCCGCCATCACCAAGGAGAATGTCGACGATCCGGCTTTCTGGGGCAACCTGAAGCCGCCGACCGCCACGGTCGAATCCGTCAAGTAAGACGGCTTTTCCACCCGGGGTCCGAGGGCCCCGGGACCTCCCTTCCTTCACTATGGATTGGCCGTATGCACCCGCGTAGTCGCACCACTCTCGAGTTCATTCTCGACAATCTCGTCTGGTTCATGCTCATCGTGGTTCTGGCGCTGTTTTCGGCGCTCATCCCGAACTATTTCCAGATCGGCATCTTCACCAATATCATCGAGGCGTCGAGCGTGCTCGGTGTCATGTCGATCGGTCTCGCACTGGTCATCATTACCGGACATATGGACCTGTCGGTCGAGTCCGTTGCAGCCCTTTCGGCCATGGCCGTCGGCATCCTCTTCTGCTCTGCAGGCATCGGGCTCGGGATCAAACTCAGTCCCGAATGGCTGATGGTTCCGGTGTCGCTCTCGATCGCGTGCGCCATCGGGGCGCTGATCGGGTTGTTCAACGGTTTCCTCATCGTCAAGCTGAAGATGAGCGCCTTCATCATCACGCTCGCCTCCTTCATCTGGGTGCGCGGGATCGTGCTCGCCGTCTCGGGCGGGCGATCGGCCCAGGATCTCGACCCGGCCATTCGCTGGTTTGCCATCGAACGGTTCGCCGGTATCCCCCTGTCTGCATGGATTGCGATAACCTGCTTCCTGATCTTCTCGGTGATGATGGCAAAGACGCCCTTCGGCCGACATCTCATCATGATCGGCGGTAACGAGACGGCGACCTATCGCGCCGGCATCCGCGTCACCCGCAATCTGATCATCGCCTTCGTCATGGCGGGGGCGATCGCCGGGCTCGCCGGCTGGCTGCTCGCCATCCGTACGTCCGGTGCCACCGCCAATCTCGGTGTCGGCTTGCTGTTCAACGCCTTCGCGGCCGTCGTTATCGGCGGTGTCAGCCTCAAGGGTGGGGTGGGGGCGCTTCCAGGCGTCTATGCAGGGGTGCTGCTGCTCTCTTCGATCAACACGGCCATCAACCTGATGGGGTTGCCAGCCAACTATACCCAGGTCATTCACGGCTTCCTGGTGCTCGCCGCCGTCCTTCTCGACACGTTCAAACAACGGCTCCGCCAGAGGCTCGCATGACAGACAGATTGAAAGACAAAGTCGCCCTCGTCGTTGGGGCCTCCCGGGGGATCGGCAAGGCAGTCGCACTGCGTTTTCTCGAAGAGGGAGCGAAGGTCGTCATCGCCGATCACGAGGCTGAGGAAGGCCGGGATGCAGCCGAAGAACTCGGTGCCGACTTCATTCTGACCGATATCTCGCGCATGGCGGATGCCGTCGCGGCGGTATCGTTTGCCGTCGAGCGTCATGGCCGGCTGGACATCATCGTTCAGAATGCCGGGATCTATCCGTGGCAGCTCATCGAAAACACCGATCCCGATGACTGGGACCGTGTGATGGCGGTCAACCTCAGGGGCTGCTTCAACGCAGCGCGGGCCGCACTTGCGCCGATGAAGGCGCAGGGCTCGGGGAGGATCCTCTTCACCTCCTCCATCACCGGCCCCTATGTCACCAGCCCCGGTCATGGGCACTATGCAGCGAGCAAGGCAGGCATCAACGGGTTCATCCGGTCCGCGGCGCTGGAATTCTCGTCCTACGGGATCAATGTCAACGGGGTCGAGCCGGGCAATATCCTGACCGAAGCCATCCAGCTGCATCGTGGGGCGGCGTTCATCAGCAACATGGAAGCGGCGATACCGCTCGGCCGTCTTGGCTCACCGCGCGACGTCGCCAACGCCTTTCTGTTCCTCGCCTCCGATGACGCGAGTTACGTTACTGGGACGACCATCGTCGTGGACGGAGGACAGTTGCTTCCCGAGGGTGCCGATTTCCGGCTGCTGCCTCCGTAACGAAGCATGGAGGTGGCACGGCGCGATTTGCGCCGTGCCTCATCTTGATCAGAGATCGCCGAGCAGTTCGTTGACGCGGCTTTCGGCCGAGGCGAGCGCCTCGTCGACCGACTTGTCGCCGTTGACGGCAGCACCAACTTCTTCGCCGATGATGTCCTGGATCGGGAACTGGCGCTGAACCTCAGCCGGCAGCGGGCGGCCGATCTGAGCGATCTTCGCAATGTTGTCGCGATGCGGCAGTGCCTTGAATTCCGGCATGTCGAAGACGGCCTTGGCGGCCGGAAGGTGACCGGTGCGTGCCCACTGGAAGTCGTTGTCGGCGAGGAACTTGAACAGCTTGCCGATGGCGGCGATCTGCTCCGGCGAACGGTCCTTCTTCGGCATCACCCAGCTGTGGCCGTCAGCGTAGGTGCTGTCCTGGCCGGGGAAAAGCTGCGGGACAGGATAAACGGTATAGCCCTTGGAGAGGGCGGTACCGTCCTTTTCCGACTGGGCGACATAATCGCCGATCAGCCAGGTGCCGTTGACGGCAATGCCGCCTTCGCCGTTGGCAAAGCCCGAGACAGCGGCTGCGTAGTCGAGACCCGTGGTCGAGATGCCTTCATCCTTGGTCGCCTTCATCAGCTCGACGGCGGCTTTGGCTTCCGGCGTGTTGAGCTTGATGGCGGTCGGGTCGGAGAAGAAGTCCGAATTCTGCTGCTGCAGCAGGGTGTAGAGGATACGGGTATAGGAGGCCGTTTCGTTGGCCATGATCTGGATCAGATAGGGCTTGCCCGTCTTCTCCTTGAACTGCTTGCCCTGGGCGATCAGCTCTTCGCCCGACTTCGGCAGGATCGGCGTACCGTCAGCGTTGACGAGCCCGGCTTCCTTCATCAGGTTCAGGTTGACGTGGAAGAGCATTGTCCAGTTGTCGAAGGGCAGGCCATAGAGCTGGCCGTCCTTGGTCACGCCGTTGCGGCCGGCATCGGTAAAGCTGTCGGGGGTGACACCCTGTGCCGCCAGGACTTCATCGATCGGCTCGATCAGGCCGCGGCTTTGATAATCGGAAATCGCCGAGTAGTGCATCGAGACCACATCGGGTGCTGCACCAGATGCCATCTGTGCGTTGAGCTGGTCGTAGCCCGGCCACTCGACCGTCGTGACATTGACGTCGATATCCGGATTGTCAGCTTCGAACTTGTTGACCAGTGCGGTGATGATGCCGCATTCGCCGACGGCGGCGGACACGTCCGTGACCTTGCCATAGTCCGCTTCGCAGGCACCAAAAAAGCGCTGCAGCTCGATCTTGGTCTGTGCCTGGGCGGAGGCGCCATAGCCCAGCGCGATCATGGCGACGGTGGTCAGAAGAATGCGTTTCATAATGTCTCACTCCCTTAAATCGGGCTGATTGCCCTGTTGAAAAGAAACCGGCCAGCTCCTCCCCGGCCGGGCAGGCTTCACTTCACAGCGCCGCCGGAGACGGCTGTGACGATGTGTTTCTGGAAGATGATGTAGACGATGAGTGCCGGGACGCTTGCAAACACAGCCTGGGCCGCAAGGAAGCCGAGCCCCTCGCTCTGGGCGAAGTTCGACTGCGACGAGGCAAGCCCGACCGTCAGGGTGTACATTTCCTTCTTGGTCGCCGAGATCAGCGGCCACCAGTAGTCGTTCCATCCGTGCAGGAAGGTGAAGATGCCAAGCGTTGCCTGGGCCGGCAGGGTCTGCGGTAGCATGATCTTCCAGAAAATGCGCCACTGCGAGGCGTTGTCGAGCAGGGCTGCTTCGTCAATCTCTTTGGGGATTGCCCGGAAGAACTGCGTCATCAGGAAGACCCCGAAGGCGCCGGACATGCCCGGCAGCATCAGGCCGAGATAGGTGTTGTGCAGGCCGAACCAGTTGAACATCTGGTGGCGGGCGATGATGACCGCCTGTTCCGGAACGGCGAGCCCGAAGAGCACGATGATGAACAGGGTCCGCCGGAACGGGAATTCCAGCCTCGCGAAGCCGTAGCCGGCCAGCGACGAGAGGACCAGGACCATCACCGTCTCGCCGGTGGCGACGACGAGGCTGTTGAAGAACCAGCCGAAGACCTGCGAGGAATGCAGGATGTTCAGGTAGTTGGCGATCGTATAGGGCGCCCGGAACACCGAGTCCGTTCCGATCATCAGGTCCTGATTGCTCTTGATCGAGAGACCGACCAGCCAGGCGACCGGCGCCATCATGACGACCGAGAGAAGAGCGGCGCCCCAGAGCAGTGGCCGATTGGCCGTCAACACGTCTGGTTTGTAGGTGTCGTTCGAATGGCTCATGCTCCGTCCTCCGTCTTGCGCGAGGACACGACATATTGTGCCATGGCCGCCACGAGGATGATCAGGAAGAGGTATTGTGAGGCTGCCGCCGCACGACCGACGTCCCAGCGGACAAAGCCGACCTCATAGATGTACATGACGAGCGGACGCGAGGTCCCGTTCGGGCCCCCATTGGTCATCAGCTGAGCCTGCCCGAAGAGCTGGAACTGGAAAACGATCTGGATGATGGTCACCAGCATGATGGTGCGGGCGATCGAGGGCAGGGTGATCCGTGTCAACACCTTCCATGGGCTGGCATTATCGAGTGCTGCCGCCTCGTAAAGGTCCTGCGGAACTTGCTGCAGGGCGGCAAGGAAAAGCATCATCGGCAGGCCCACACACCACCAGACGGTGGCGACCCCGACGGCAAACAGTGACCAGCCTTTGGTCGAGATGAAATTGATCTGCTCGATGCCGGCCTGCGTGAAAAGCACGGAAAGAAGGCCGTCACCGGGGATGAAGACGAAGCGCCAGATGAGGGTCACGATGGTGACCGACAGCACCGAGGATGAAAAGAAGAGCCCCCTGAAGAAGCTCGTCGTGCGCGTTGTGCGATTGAGGGCGAGCGCCAGGAAGAGCCCGAGCGCCACGAGTGTCGGCACGCTCACCAGCACGAAGACGATGGTATTGCCGAGCGCCTGCAGGAAGACTGCGTCACCCGCCACGCGGATGTAGTTGGTCAGGCCGACGAAGCGGCCTGGCCCGAAGAGATCGACCTTGTGCAGGCTGAGCCACATGCCCCAGAAGAGGGGAAACACGAGCAGCGCGATGAACACCAGGAGATAGGGTAGGATGAAAAGTCCGTTGCTCCATTGGCTGCGGCGATAGCTTTCGGCCATATCACTCCGCCTCCCTCAGATAAGCCCGACCATCGGCGCCGAACAGATGGAAGGCGTGGTCATCGGCCGAAACCGTCACTCGATCATCTGCCTTGATATGCGAGCGACCGTCGGCCTCCACCACAAGCTTGGTACCGTCATCGAGCACGCCATAGACGAGAGATCGATCGCCCAGACGTTCGACCACTTCGGCCGTCAGCGGCACGCCGGGGCGTCCGTCTGTCACCACGGTGATATCTTCCGCGCGGATGCCAAGCGTAGCACCGTCATGGCTTGTCCCGTCGGTCACCTTGAAGCCGGTCTCCACGCGACCGAGGCCGGATGTGGTGACGGCAAGACCGGTAGCGGTATTCTCCCAGGCCGTAACCGGCAGGAAGTTCATAGCGGGAGACCCGATGAAGCTTGCGACGAATTTGCTGGCGGGGCGCTGATAGACATCCATCGGCGTGCCGATCTGCTCGATCTTGCGCGCGTTCATGATGACGATCCGGTCGGCGAGCGTCATCGCCTCCACCTGATCGTGGGTGACAAAGATCATCGTCGAGCCGAGGCGATGGTGGAGCTGTGCAAGTTCGAGCCGTGTGCGGCCGCGCAGGGCCGCATCGAGGTTCGACAGCGGTTCGTCAAACAGAAAGGCTTTCGGTTCCTTGACGATGGCGCGGCCGATGGCGACGCGCTGGCGCTGGCCGCCCGAGAGCTTTGCCGGCTTGCGGTCAAGCAGATGACCGATCTCGAGCGTCTCTGCTGCGGCGAGCACGCGGCGTTCGATCTCGTCCCTGGCCATCCCGATGTTCTCGAGACCGAAGGACATGTTCTGCTTCACCGTCATATGCGGATAGAGCGCATAAGACTGGAAGACCATGGCCACGCCGCGCTTGCCCGGGGGCAGTGTGTCGACGCGCTGGCCGGCCACCGAAATGGTGCCTTGCGTCACGTCTTCCAGGCCCGCGATCATCCGCAGCAGCGTGGACTTGCCGCAGCCCGAGGGACCAAGGAAGACCACGAATTCGCCCGCCCCGATCGACAGCGATATGTCGTCCAGCACGGTCAGCGCGCCGTAGCGCTTGGTCACATTGTCAATTTCAATCGAAGCCGACATGGTTTCTCCTCCCCGTCGTCGATTGGTTACTGGCCGAGCCGGATCATCCGGTAGCTGAGCGGCGCGATCTCTCCCGTGAGGCGTCCGCTCTCGACTTTGATGCCGCTGCCGTCAGCAGGCGCGACCGTCTGCTTGTCTGCACCGTTCACGGCCTTCAGCGCGTGACCTGCGATCACCTTGTCCATGGTCACCTTGCGGTCGCCGAAACCTTCCAGTGCGATGTCGAGGGTGATGGCGTCCGTCTGGTGGCGGTTGACGATGAAGAGGGTGAGGGCTCCATCCGTGTCGCTCTCAACGGCGGACACGTCGAGATAGGGAACGGTCTCGGCGAAGTCCGTCGAATAGCTCGGGCTATCGATCGACAGCTGGTAGGAGGTGCCGCGGCCATAACGGGAGGCAAAGAGGTAGGGGTAGTAGGTCGTCTGGCGCCAGGCCGGGCCGCCGGGTACGGTCATGATCGGCGCGATGACATTGACGAGCTGCGCAAGGCAGCCGACCTTCACCACATCAGCGCGGCGGATGAAGGTGTTGAGAATGCAGCCAACCTGCAGCACGTCTTCGAAATTGTAGATGTCTTCCAGGAGTTCCGGCGCATGCGGCCAGCCATCGCGGCCCTCAAGAACCTTCCGGTCTGCTTCGTTGGAATGGTACCAGACGTTCCACTCGTCGAAGCTGATATAGACGTCCTTCTTCGAGCGCTTCTTCGCCTTGGTCACCTTGATGACGGAGGCGATGGTCTCGATGTAGTCATCAAGGCGGGCGTTCTGCGCCAGATAGGCGGCGGTGTCGCCGGCGTGGTTCTCGAAATACATATGCAGGCTGATGTAATCGACGCTGTCATAGGTGTAGTCGAGAACGGTCGCTTCCCAGGCCGGATAGGTCGGCATCTTCGGTGAGGACGAGCCGCAGACGACAAGCTCAATCGACTTGTCGAAGGCGCGCATGGCCTTGGCGGTCTCGAAGGCGACGCGGCCGTATTCTTCCGCCGTCTTCTGGCCGATTTGCCAGGGGCCGTCCATCTCGTTACCAAGGCACCAGAGCTTGACGTTCCAGGGCTCCTCGCGGCCGTTCTTGCGGCGCAGATCCGACCAGTAGCTGCCGCCGGGGTGGTTGACGTATTCGAGGAAGGCACGGGCTTCGTCGAGGCCGCGAGAGCCGAGGTTCACGGCCAGCATCATCTCGGTGTTGGCGGCCTTCGCCCAATCGGCAAATTCGTGGATGCCGACCTGGTTGGATTCCGAGGTATGCCAGGCGAGATCGAGGCGGACCGGGCGCTCTTCCTTGGGGCCGATGCCGTCTTCCCAGTTATAGGCCGAGACGAAGTTGCCGCCGGGATAGCGGACCACGGGAACATCCAGTTCGCGCACGAGGTCGATGACGTCCTGGCGCATGCCGTTTTCGTCAGCCGTCGGATGATCGGGCTCGTAGATGCCGGTGTAGACCGCGCGGCCGAGATGTTCGACGAAGGAGCCATAGAGACGCGGATCGATCGTGCTGATCTTATAGTCGCGGTGAACGGTGCCGACAGCCCGCATGTGCATTTCCTCCAAATATATCCGTTTTTCGGATATCTATCATAATTGAGGATATGATACACGGGTTCGTCTGGAGGTCAATCCGGCAATATGCACGGGAAATTCCGAGGTTGGTCAGGTCTTGATGCGCAGGACGATGTCCTGATCGTAATTGCCGAAGCCGCGACCGAAGATATTGATTCCACCGGGATGTTCGGCCGTTTCAGGCACCTCGATCCGAACGCGGATCGATCGGTGGTCGAGCAATTCCAGCTCGCCGAGCGTGGTTTCCGACACGCGTACCCCGTCAATGAAGGTGCCGTTTTCCGTCACCCGGAAACTCTTCAGAACACCATATTGGCTGCCGCGCAGCTTCCACCAGTCGGGTGTGAATTTTCCGCGCCGGTCGCCGAAGTCGCCGGGCGAGGTCCAGATTGCGATGGCCTTGCCGTTGATCGAGATGGTGATGTCCGACGGCCAGTTTTCCGAGGTTCCTGGAACTTCGGAGGAGAGTTCCAGGAGCAGTTCCAGTTCGCGGATCGGAGCGCCCTTTATCCGTGCGTTGTTAGGAAACTGATAGTCCACATAGCCCCTGGTGAACCACAACAGGCCCGCTTTCATGCGATCGGGGGAGAGGAAGGTGTCGGGGTTGTCGAGATAGCCAATGATCGCATCCGGACCGCACATGCCGCAGGGGGCGTAGACGTCATAGCCGCTATAGAGGCCGACCGGCATCGAGACTTCGATAGCCTCGTCCGAAGATTCCTTCGGACGGGCAAAGGTCAGGACGATCTCGTCATGGACCGCGTGGCAGATCTTCTGGCTGCCCTTGCGCGCCTTCTGCACTTCGGTGCGGATCAGGCCCGCATCTTCCATCTGGTTGAGGTGCGTCGACGTCGTCGATTGCGGCAGTTCCAGAACTTCGGCGATTTCGTTGACGTTAAGGGGACCCCGTGCGTGCAGGAGTTCCAGAATGGAGAGCCTGGCGGGAGCGGCGAGGCTCTTCAGCACGTCCTTGCCGTCCTCCGGCGTGATCATCAAAAATCGGCTGCTCACATCGATCCTCCCCGTGATCATGGATCTATATCAGGAATTCGGGTTTGATCAACGGGGCGTTATGGTGGCAGGACAGGAATGCATGAGGAGGGGTCGCCAGCGCCCTAGACTTCAGACCGATTCTCGCTCGACCAGCAGACATTCGACCTTCAACTGGTCGTGCGAGCTGTTGAGGCCCCCGGTGATGTCGGAAATCACCTCGACGGCCATGGCGCCCATCTCGAACATCGGTAGATGGAACGTGGTCAGCGGCGGCATGGTGAACTGGGCGATATCGCGGTTGTCGAAGCCGACGACGGAAACGTCGCCGGGGACGGTCTTGCCCAGTTCCTTCAGGGCATCGATGCAGCCGAGCGCCATGAGATCGTTGGCGCAGAAGATGCCATCCGGGGGGGCTGGCAATTTCATCAGGGCATGGGTCTTCTCGTAGCCGGAAGAGGGCTCCCAGTTGCCGTAGTGAACGAGATCGGGGTCGTAGGTGATGTCGTTGCTGGCCAGCGCCTGCTTGTAGCCGCGCAACCGGTCGCGTGGATTGTCCAGGCCTTCCTGCCCGTTGATGAGGGCAATGCGCTTGCGACCGGCGGCGATCAGCCGTTCGGTCGCAGCCCGCCCGCCGGCAACGTCGCCGGGGAGGATCGATGCCAGCCTGCGCTGCTGGTCGTAGCAGTTGACGAGCACCGACGGGGCGCGGAACAACGGTTCGGGCGGTTCGATCTTGCGGGTCAAAATCGTGCCGAAGATATAGCCGACCAGCACCTGTCCATCACAGACGGAGAAGATGCCGCCATCCGGATCCTCGCCCTTGCGAAAGACGCCGAGGGTGACGATGATTCCAAGTTCCAGGGCCTTTTCGCGCGCGCCTTCAAACGCCATGGCCATCCAGGGGTCGGTGGTCAATTCATCGACGACGAAGACGATGACCCGGCTGCCCGTGTTGGCGGGCGCCGCCGATTTGTTGGACAGCCGGTAGCCGAGCTGTTCGGCGGCGTCGAAGACGCGTTTTCGGGTGGCTTCGCTGAAGCGGGCCCCGGAACTGCCGTTCAGAATGAGCGACACGGTCGCCTGCGAAACGCGCGCCAGTGCCGCTACATCCATCATCGTCGGTTTCAAGGCATTCTCCATGACGAACACCGTGTTTGCCGCAGGTCGGAACGGATGTCAGGACCTGAAATGCCTGATCCGGTCGAACGCGACAGCAACCACAATGAACGTACCTATGAACATTCCTTGCCAGAATGTCGAGATGCCTAGCAGGATCAGGGAGTTGCGGATCACTTCTATCAACAGTGCGCCGACGACGGCGCCCAGCGCGTTGCCCTCTCCGCCCGCCAGGTTTGCCCCGCCGATGACCGCGGCCGCAATTACCGTCAGTTCCATGGCCTGGCCGAGATTGGTCGTCACACTGCCAAGCCAGCCGGCCATCAGTATGCCGGCAAGGCCTGCGGTGAATGCCGAGAACATATAGATGCTGACCTTCATGCGCCGCACCGGGATGCCGGTCAGCAGAGCCGCGTTCTCGCTGCTCCCGATGGCGAAGAGGTGTTGGCCCCAGCGCGTCCACTTGAAGGCGAGCGACATTACAATGGTCATTGCGGCGAGGACGTACAACGGGTGCGGTATGCCGAACGTGGATCCGCCCCCGACCCAAATCAGGATGTTGTGGTCGGGGCCAAAGTCCCAGATCATCTTGTTGTCGGAGAGCACCATGGCGAGCGAACGCGCGGCCGAGAGCGTTCCGAGTGTCACGACGAAGGGTGGCATGCCGGCATAAGCGACCAGCACGCCGTTCAGCAATCCGACGAGAAGGGCCGCACCCAGGGCCATCAAAGCCGCCGGCAGGAAGGGGGCGCCCTCCGCCATCGTGACGCTGATAACCATGGCGCTCAGCACGACCGATGATCCTACTGAAAGATCGATCCCGCCAGAGGCGATGACGGCCGTCATGCCGATGGCGATGATGCCGACGAAAGCGAAGTTACGCGCGACGTTGAACAGATTGCGCTCGCTGGCAAAGGCGTCTGTCAGGAAAGTCAAGGCAAGACAGGCGAGGATGGCGGCGAGAAAAACCCAGAACAGTTGTAGGCTCGCGACACGCGACAGCCAGTTCCTGTGTTCGCTTCTCGAAATGACGTCTTCCAGAGTGGTCATCGTTTTTATCCTCTCCTCACGCGGTTTCTATTGCGCCGGTGATCAGTCCGGTCACTTCCTCGGGCGAGGATTGGGCCGCTTTCTTGTTTGCCACGAGTTCGCCCCGACGCAGAACGGCGATGCGATCGGAAACGCCGAAGACATCGGGCATGCGGTGGCTGATCAGAATCACGCTGATGCCCTGATCGCGAAGTCGCCGAATGACATCGAGCACTTCCGCTACCTGACGCACGGAGATCGCTGCCGTCGGTTCGTCCATCATGACGATCTTGGGCTTTGAGAGGAGGGTGCGCGCGATCGCTACGGCCTGTCTTTGGCCGCCGGACATGCGTCGCACCAGATCGCGCGGACGGGTTTCGGATTTGAGTTGTCGGAACAGGTCTGCAGCGACCCTGTTCATGTGGCCGTAGTCTACGTATCGAAAGGGTCCCAGCCGTTTCGTCGCCTCGCGCCCCAGGAAGACATTGGAGGCGGCCGAGAGGTTGTCGCACAGCGCGAGGTCTTGATAGACGACCTCTATTCCTTCCTTCTGAGCGTCGCGCGGGTTGTAGAAGCTCACTGGTTTTCCGTCGATCATCATCTCCCCGGTGGTGGGCGGAAAGTTGCCGGCGATGATCTTCACAAGCGTGCTCTTGCCAGCGCCATTGTCTCCCATCAAACCCAGAACCTCCCCCGGTTCGATCGACAAGGCGACCGAAGACAAGGCCTGGATGGCGCCGTAACTTTTTGAAATTCCATGCAAAGTGAGACGCGACACGCGTGTTCCTCCCCCATCGTTTTCTCCTCCCGCATCAGAATGCCGCTTGCCTCCCGGGTGGTCAACGACAGGCATGATATTAATGATGCTTGACTTAATATTATTACTAAATATTAATTCCAGCAACCAGGGAATGAGGGAGCCAGGGAGGCGTGGAATGAGGTTGCTTGTTACGGGCGCCACCGGAAAGGTGGGGCAGGCCTTTCTGCCTGCCTTCCTGCAAGACCCGCGCTTTGCGGGTTGGAACGTCGTGGCCCTGTGTAACAACCGGGTGATTGAGCCACGGGAACGGCTTTCGGTGGTCAAGGGGTCGGTGGCGGATCCCGAAGTGGTGTCGGCTGCGCTCAGCGGCGTGACGCATGTCCTGCATCTGGCTGCGGTCAAGGAGACACCGGAGCAGGCGATCGACGTGGCGCTGAAGGGGCTTTATCTGCTGCTCGATCGCTTCTGTCGGCTTGATGACGCCAGACAGTTCATCCTGTTGAGTGGCGATTGCGTCGTTGGGCACATCTTTCAGGATTATCCGGAGCCGATTACCGAGCAGTCGCCGCTTCGCGCCTATCCCGGCGTCTACGCCCTGACGAAGGTTCTCGAAGAGGTGATGATCGAACAGGTCGGCATCCAGTCCGGTCTCAAATGGACAACACTCCGCGCACCCTGGATCATGGAAAAAGACGATTTCCGTCATGCTTTTGCGCTTGGAGAGGAGCAGTTTGGTGGACCGCCGTGGTCGAGCTTGGTCGGTCCGCGGCGGCACGAAGAGCTTAGCAAGGGCGGGTACTTTCCGGTCATGCGCGATGCGCGTGGCGGATATTTGAAGCGCAGCTTCATTCATGTGGACGATCTCGTGCGGGCAATCTTGTCGTCGATCGACAATCCCCGGGCCTTCGGTCAGCTGTTCAACATCGCCATGGACGAGCCCGTCGATTACGGCCGCCTTTCCGAGCGAATGAGGGCTGTCGCCGGTCTAAAGCCGGCCGAGATCGATACGCCGTTCCACAGCAATTGGCTCGACAATTCCAAGGCGCGGAAAATCCTCGGGTGGAGGCCCGAGGTCGATCTCGACGCGCTCGTGGAGCGAGCCTGGAATTATCGGCGCGCGGCAGATGATCCGCGCATCGTCTGGTATCCCGGCTGAGCAGGAGGGCTTTCGCCGGCAATTTGGAGGAGGAGAAGAGCAATGAAAATGCGTTATCTGGCATTCACTGCAATACCTGTTCTCATGGCGCTGGCCGGGGAAAGCGCTGCCGAAGGAAAGAAGACGCTGGCGATTGTCGTCAAGGGTCTCGACAACCCGTTCTTCGAGCAGATCAATCTGGGCTGCAAAAAGTGGCTCTCTGAAAACCCCGACAGCGAATACGAATGCCTCTATACGGGTCCGGCATCTTCTGCGGACGAGGCGGGCGAAGTGCAGATCGTCGACGATCTCTTGAGCCGCGGCGTGGCGGCGATCGCCATCTCGCCGTCGAATGCGCCGGCCATGGCAAACCGCGTCCGCGAGATCGCGCCATCCGTTCCGGTCATGACCGTCGACGCCGATTTTCTCGAAAAGGACCATGACCTGCGCAAGACCTATCTGGGTACGGACAACTATCTGATGGGCGTCAAGATGGCAGAAGAGGCGAAGAAGTTGAAAGCAGAGGGTGGGTCCGTGTGCCTGCAGCTCGGCAACGTCGCAGCGGCCAATATCAATGCTCGCGCCCAGGGCTTCCGCGACACCATTGCGGGTGCAAAGGATGTCGAGCGTCTGACCGGCCAGAACGGCTGGACGGAGATCGAGGGCTGCCCGGTCTATACGAACGACCAGGCCGATCTCGCCAACCAGCAGATGTCGGACGTGTTTACCGCGCATCCGGATCTCGACGCCTTCATCCTGATCGGCGGCTGGGCACAGTTTGCGCCCCAGGCCTATACGCAGGTGACCGACCAGGTGATGGACAAACTCAAGTCCAAGGAGCTGATCATCGTTGCCGGTGATACCCTGCCACCGCAGACGCAGGCCTTCCGGGAAGGCCGTAGCCATGCCCAGGTTGGCCAGCGGCCGTTCGAAATGGGCTACAAGGCACCCGACGTGATGATCCAGCTCATCAAGGGCGAAAAGGTCGATGACCCGTTGTTTACCGGTCTCGACGTCTGCAACACGGAAGACCCGGGCTTCTGCAAGGACAACTGATGTGACGGCTGGGGAGCCATGCTCTCTGCGCCATTCAATCGGCATGCGGACGGTCCGGGAGGGGCCGTCCCGCATGCTGCCGTTCAACATGATGGCAGCCCATGGAGAGGGTTGCGGGAGGATAAGATGAAGAGACTATCGATCACGGCTCTTGCGGCCGCTCTCACACTCGCGGCGTCGCCGGTTTTGGCGCAGGAGAAACAGGCACTCGCTTTCGTCGTGAACGCAGCTTCCGACTTCTGGAAATTGGCGGAAGCCGGCGTCAAGGCGGCGCAGGCGGAGCTCCCCGATTTCGAGCTGCAGTTCCGCTACCCGGCTCAAGGGACCGCAGCGCTGCAAAACGCGCTGATGGACGATCTGGTGGCCGCCGGCACCGATGCGATCATGATTTCGTCGGTCGATCCGAAGAATTCGGTTGATGCGTTCAATAAGATCGCCGCGCAGATCCCGCTGTTCACGACGGACAGCGATGCGCCGCAGTCGAAGCGCATTGCCTATCTCGGTTCCTCCAACACCAAAGCGGGCATCCAGGCCGGCGAAATCGCCGTGAAGGCGCTGCCTAAGGGAGGCAAGTGCATGGGCTTCGTCGGTTTCCTCGGTGCCGACAATGCCAAGGAGCGCATCGACGGCTTCCGGCAGGCTGTCGACGGCAAGGGTATCGAACTCGTCGACGTGCGCGGCGATGATGTGGACTTTGCCCGCGCGCGCTCGAATGTCGACGACGTGCTGGCCGCGAACCCGGACATCGACTGCATGGTCGGCTTCTATTCCTATAATCCGCCGAAGATCTACGAAGCGCTCCAGGCGGCGGGCAAACTCGGCGCGATCACCGTTATCGCCTTTGACGAAGACCCGATCACCCTTGGTGCAGTCCGTGAGGGTAGCTTTGCCGGAACGGTCGTTCAGGATCCCTATCAGTGGGGCTATCAAGGCATGAAGCTGATGGCGGCTTATGTGAAAGGCGACAAGTCGCAGGTCCCTGCCGACGGGCTGATCATCGTGCCGACGCAGGTGATCGACAAGGCCAATGTCGATGCCTTCGAAAAGCAGCTCAAGGAGCGTATCGGCGGCTGATCCGGTGCCGTCGATACCCACGGTCTGCGCGGACCACGTGTCCGCGCAGACCAGTGTTCTGCTGCCGAGGAGCATCGCGAATGTCCCCCGATACCCGTATCGCTCTCGACCTCGTCGGGATCACCAAGGTCTATCCAAGCGCTGTTGCGCTGAACGGTGTATCTCTGTCCATCCGCGGAGGGGAGGTCGTCGGACTGATCGGTGAAAACGGGGCAGGCAAGTCGACCCTTATGAAGGTCCTTGGCGGTACCATCGCGCCCGACGAGGGACAAATTGTCATTGACGGCGCCCCCGTGACGGAGATGACGCCGGCGGCGGCGGTCTCGCATGGCATCGCCTTCGTTCACCAGGAACTCAATCCTTTCGCCAATCTGGACGTTGCCGGCAATATCCTGCTGGGGCGTGAGATCCATAGCGGTCCCTTCGGCTTCATCGACCGCAAGGCGATGGAAGACCGTGTTCGCCCGTTGCTGAACATGCTCGGCGCACGTTTTACCGCCTCTACGGCCGTGTCCGGATTGTCTCTCGCGGATCAACAATTGCTGGAGATCGCCAAGGCATTGTCGATCAATGTGCGTCTGCTCATTCTCGACGAGCCAACATCAAGCCTTACGCTTTCGGAAACACAGCGATTGCTCGCAGTCATCCGGCGGCTTCGCGACGAGGGGGTCGCCATCCTGTTCATTACCCATCGGCTGGCGGAAGTGGCTGAGGTGGCGGATCGGGTCGTCGGCCTCAGGGACGGTCGCAATGCCGGAGAACTACCGCGTGACGCCATCACCAAGGATGCGATGGTGCGGCTGATGATCGGACGCGACGTCAAGCAGTTCTATGTGCCACCGGATCGCGAGGGTGGGGCGATCGTGCTGCAGACGGTTGGCCTCCGGACCGCGACCTATCCGGACGCGACCGTCGATCTCGTCATCCGCAGCGGCGAAATTCTGGGGTTGGCCGGATTGGTCGGGGCGGGGCGGACCGAGCTTGCGCGCGCCTTGTTCGGTATCGACCCGGTTGTGGCCGGACAGGTGGAGATCGGTGGGCAGACGGTCGAGCCGGGTTCCGTGCAGGCTGCGATCGGGGCTGGTATCTGCCTCGTGCCAGAGGACAGGAAGACGGAAGGCCTGTTTCTCGACTTCTCGATCTGCGGGAATATCGTGATGCCGAGGCTGGAGGTTTTGGCCAAGCGCGGTTTCGTTGACGAGGTGACCGAGCGTCGGATTGCGGAGGGATTTCGCGAGCGGTTGGCAATCAAGGCGAAGCGGCTGGATCGACCGGTTGCCGAACTCTCGGGCGGCAACCAGCAGAAGGTGGTGTTGGCCAAATGGCTGGGGCTTGAACCCCGGCTTATCATTCTTGATGAACCCACGCGCGGCATCGATGTCGGTGCCAAGGCCGAAGTCTACCGTCTCATGCGTGAGTTGGCTGCGGAGGGGTGCGCTATCCTCATGATCTCTTCCGACATGGAGGAAGTGATCGGTGTGTCGACACGGGTCGCGGTCATGCGCCGCGGTGTGATCGCCGGAGTGCTGGAACGTGAAGATGTCAGCGAGGAAGCCGTTCTCCGGCTTGCCGTCGAGTAAAGGAAGGGCACATGCACAAGAAAGACATCGGGCTTGCCGTTCTCGTGGTGACCGTCGGGGCGATCGTCGCTGCGGTCAATCCGCGCTTCCTCTCCCCGATCAATCTTGCAAACACCGCCAACCTGATTGGCCTGTTCGGACTGTTCTCCATTGCAGAGGCGTTCGTCATCGTCACGGCCGGGATCGAGCTGTCGATTGGTTCGGTCATCGCGCTGCTCGGGGTCATCTTCATTGACCTGATTGCCTCCTACGGCGTGCCCTGGCCAGCGGCGCTCATCATCGTCATGCTACTGTCCGTCCTGATCGGTCTCCTGCATGGCTGGCTGATCACCCGACTGAAGCTGCAGCCTTTTGTCGTGACGCTGTGCGGACTGCTGATCTATCGCGGCGTCGCTCGCTTCTACACCAAGGACGGGACCGCCGGGTTCACCTTCGGGACCGATCTGCCGATGCTGGAGTATCTGTTCGTCGGTCGCACGGCGGGCATACCGCATTCGGTCATTGCCTTTGCCGTCTTTGCCATCCTGGCATGGGCCCTGTTGCACAGGACGGTGTTCGGACGCCATCTGATGGCGGTTGGCAAGAATGAAGAGGCGGCGCGCTATTCCGGGATCAATACGCGGCGCGTTATTCTGTGTGCCTACATGCTCTGCATGTTCCTGACTGGCGTCTCGGCAGTATTCTTTGCCATGTATACGAAGTCCGTCCAGCCATCGTCGCACGGCAATTTCTATGAACTTTACGGCATTGCCGCCGCCGTTCTGGGTGGGTTTTCGCTGCGCGGCGGGGAGGGGTCTATCGTCGGTGTTGTGCTCGGTGTCGTGTTGCTGCAGGTGCTTCAGAATCTTGTGAACCTGCTCGGCATCCCGTCCTCGCTCAACTTTGCGGTGATGGGTGCCGTGATCCTTGTCGGTGTGATCGCTGATACCCAATTTGTCGCCTATCGAGATCGCCGTCGGCAGGCGGTGGCGAGGAACGTTGCAAAAAATAGCCGTGAAGCTGTCGGACAATGACGTAGTTCTCAGCCGCCGATAGCCCGCCTGAATTCTTCCGGGTGCTGGGTTCGTCGCGGCGAAATGCGCGGGATTGTCAGGCAGAATTGAAATGGTTACGGAATGCTCCCAAGGGCGGAACAATCTGCCAAGTGGTTTGACTTGTGCCGGCTTCTTTCGAGTTTCCGGATTTGAGGCTGTGCAGCATGCCATCTCTTAGGTTCGCCAAGCGTGGCTGGCTCACAGGCTCCGGTCGCCCGAGATTACGTCGCAAGGCGATCGCGCTCTTCCTCTTCGTGGCCGTCGGCGCCGCTGTTTGGATTTCGGGATTGCCGGCACTCGCCTATTTCCAGGCAAGCCTGGTGTTCGCTGCGCCACCCGCCGGCCCGACGCTCTCGCTCGGAGACTATGAGGCTGAAGTCCAGGCACGGACGATCACCGGGCTCAGTCGGGACATTTCCGGTCTCACCTATTCTCCGACGACAGGAACTCTCTTCGCCGCTGCCAATCGGCCGCCTCGGATCGTCGAGCTTTCGACAGACGGGAAACTGCTGCGCATGATCGACCTCGATGGCGTGAAGGATCCGGAGGGCCTCACCCATGTCGAGGGTGACCGCTTCATCGTTTCCAGCGAACGCGACCAGAGCTTGCACTGGATCTCCATCGGGCGTGACGCGGCCCGGGTGACGGCCGAGGGAGAAGATCGTCTGAGCCTGAATGTGGGTGTCGTGAAGAACATGGGTTTCGAGGGGCTTTCATGGGATGCCCAACGCAGCCGACTGTATGTCGCGCAGGAAATGTTCCCCGCCCGTGTCCTGCTCGTGGAGGGGTTGGGTTCTGACGCTTCGGGGATGAGACTTGACGTCGGTGAATGGAAGCCAGGTGGGATTGCCGGCGCTTTCATGCTCGATCTGTCGTCTGCGTCGCTACACGAGAAGACCGGCAACCTGATCCTGCTTAGTCACATGTCCCGGATTCTGGTGGAGTTTGCCTCAGATGGAACGGTTCTGAGCTATCTGCCGCTTTGGCGCGGCATGAATGGACTTTCCGCCTCCATCGCTCAGGCCGAAGGCGTCGCAGTCGGTCCCGACGGCGACGTGTTCATCGTCGCCGAGCCAAACCTTTTCTATCGCTTTGGCAAACGCTCCGCCGCAGCAAAAGGGTCCTGACTTCAACAGAAGCCGTTCAACTTGAGGATCTTGTAGGCATCGATCGAAGCGCGGAGCTTGTCTTCCGAGTCCCGGTCGCCCTGGTTGACGTCCGGGTGGTAGATTTTCAGCCGCTCCTTGTAGCGTCGCCGGATCTCTTCCGGTGTCGCCTCGGGCGAGAGATCGAGTTTTTCAAAGGCCTTTGCTTCAAGAACCTTCAGCTTGCGACGCTGCAGATCTGCTGCGGCTGCCTGCCGTTCGGCGGCGCTCTTTCGGGCGTTGATCGCCTTGGCCGTACCGGAGCGGGTCTTCAGCGGCAGGGGTATTTCCTTCGACTGCGTCGTCGCGGTGCCAACGGTCGCGCGGGCTCCGCTTGCGGCTTCCCGCTGATAGCGCGCCGTAACCGGATCGGACAGGCTGGTCTGGTAGTTGTAGCCCTTGTTGTATTCCTTCACATGCTCCTGGCAGAAGAGCAGGTAAAGGCCATCGCCATCGCAGCCGACGGGTGCGCGATGGCCGCCATGCTTCTCGCATCCGTCCCATTGGCACTTGGGACCGCTTTCAACGCGTTGCGCTACAGGCTTTTTCTTTGTCGACCGGAGGCCGACGAATATTTTTGAATCAGTCGTCATCGGGCCATATAGGGCAGTCCCGCCGTGCCGGGCAAGACTTATGACGCATGGCACATATGCCGCGCTCGCCGTGTGTTGCAGTTGGGAAACGTAACCGTGCTCCATGGGCCGTTCCGCGCCGGGACGCAGCCCGGCGCGGTCATCTCAGTTATGCCGCCTTAATCAACTGAGAGCTTCCATCTTGCCGGCAGCGGGAATGTTTGGCGCGGTCTTGTTGTCGACGATGACGAGGTCGAACGTTCCATCGTCCTTGCGGCGCCACTGACCGCCGACCAGCGGTGTCTTGGTGACGTTCTTTGCGGCAAAAGGCGGAACGCCTTGACCGTTCCACTCGACATGGCCGACGATCGTATCGACCTTGGAGGCGGCAATCGCTGCGGCCACGCCTTCCGCGTCGGTCACATCGCTGACGCGGCCCATGACATCGGTTGCCATTTCGAACAGCGAATGGATGAAGCCGATCGGCTGGGCCCAGGGGCGTCCCGTCTTGGCGGTGAAGTCGGCAGCGAGGTCGGCGGCACTCTGGCCGGTGAGTGACGATTTGAACGGATGCTGGGCGGACCACCAGACCTCAGACGACAGATTGTGGCCCGCCGGTCCCAAAGTCTCGACCGATTGCGGGAAGAGGATCGCCTTTGCCACCGTCAGAGCCTTTGGCGTGAAGCCCTGCTGTTTCGCCTGGTTCCAGAAGGTGGTGAAATCAGGTGGGATGACCACGCCGGTGACGATGTCGCAGCCACCATCCTTGAAGGCGTTCACCTGGGCGGTGAAATCGTCCGTCAGGTTCTGGTAGCGGCCGGGATCGAGGAGTTCGAAGCCCGCCTGCGCGAGACCCGGCTTCAGTCCCACATTCGGGTCGCCCCAGGCATTGCCATCGGCATCGTTGGGAAACAGTCCCCCGACCTTCTTGTTGGTGTCGAGTTGGCTCCACATATTGGTGAAGACTGCGATGACATCTTCCAGACCCCAGAAATAGTGGTAGGCGAAGTCGAACGGTTTCCAGCTCTGCGGGTCGCCGGGATTACCCTGCTGTCCGATGAACCAGGGCTGCCAGGGCGCCTTCGTCGAGATGCAGGGGACACCTTCCGCTTCGCAAGTGGTCGCAACCGGATTTGTGGTTTCCGGCGTGGATGCGACGAGCATCAGGTTGATCTCGTCAGACAGGATCAGTTCCTTGGCAACGTCTGCTGCACGGTTCGGGTTGGACTGGCTGTCCTTGACGATGACTTCGAAATTCTTGCCTGCTTCGGTCGCCAGGAACGAGGCGATGTTATAGGCGTCGCTTTCACCGAAGCTTGCCAAGGGGCCCGTCTGCGGACTGACGTAGCCGATCCTGATTTTGGCGCCTTGGGCGATGGCGGGGGCCGCCAGCCCACCGAACCCATAAGCGAGGGTGCCTGCTGCGGTTGCCTTCAAGAGTTTTCTGCGCGTGATCATGCTGTCCTCCCCTTTTTGATGTTTGGTTCTCAGGCGGCGATGCGGCCAAAAGGCCGACTGCCGGCTGCAAGGTCCGTCAGTATCGCGTCAAGGGCCGCGACCTCCATCCCGGAGGCCTGATGTGGGCGCCCGGGGAAGAGTTCGCACCGAAGCCTCGCCCGCGCCCTCCCAAGCGCTTCGGAAGCTTCGGCAAAGGCCGAGACCGGGATCCAGGGATCCTGGTCCGACCCGGTGAGATAAACCGGCAGGCCGTCGAGATCGGCGGTGGGCCTCTCGTCCGTGGGCTGACCGACACGGCAGCCGGTCAGGTTGACCATGGCGCCGTTCCACGGGCCGAATTTCATTGCATATTCCAGCGACAGGCAGGCCCCCTGGCTGAAGCCGCCGAGCAGGAGCGGCTTGTCGCGGCCGCCACGCTCTCGGATGTCCTCGATCAAGGCATGCAGGTAGTCGAGGGACAGGCCCAGTTCGGTCCGCGTGCCGTCGAGAAGGGCGTCGGTTGCGCGTGCCGCATACCAGCTGTTTCCTTCGGCCCGCGGCAGGCAATAGGATACCCGGCCAACGGAGAGCCGGCCAATGACCTGCTCCATCATGTCTTCGGGCGACTGAGTGCGCCCGTGGACGAAGACGCAGAGAACCTCGGCCTCGGCCGGGGATACGCCGCAGCGATGCGGCTCGCCATGGGTTGCCATGCCGACTTCCTCCTCAGAAGTCGGCAGGTTCGAGGCCGGCGATCAGTTCCTCCCTGCGGTCTTCGAACCATGGCGGGAAGACGAGGGTCGTGCCGATCGCATCGGCCGGTTCATCCTTTGCCCAACCTCCTTCGACCGACCAGGCGATTTCGAAGAGTGCGCCGCCGGGCGAGCGGACATAGCAGGATTTGAAGTAGTTTCGGTCTTTCTGATCGGAAACGTCGGTGAAGCCTAGGCCTTCGATATGGGCTTTGAGCTTCAGCTGGTTCTCTTCGTTGCCTGTATTCAGCGCAAGGTGATGGATGGTGCCGCCCGAAAGGGTCCAGGTGCCCTGGGGACCCGTGGGCTGATGGATGACTTCCACCATGCTGGAGGGGCCGCCGGCATTGGGAACGGAGAACATCAGCCCCTCGTCGCTGTCGGCTTCCTTTTTCATGCCCATGGCGATCGTCAGGAAATCGTCCATCGAGGTTCGGTCGAACACCGCTACGGCGGCGCCATAGATGCCGCGGATGCCATGGTGCGGGCCGATGCCCTGTTTTTCATTGGTGATCGGCTCGCGCGTATCCGCCGGGCTTTCCACCAGTTCATGCTCGATGCCGCAGGGATGCGCGAGCGCGACGCGGGTGATGCCGAAACGGCTGGTCATCGAGGCCTTGATGCCGCGCTCGTTCAGCCGGTTGACCCAGAATTCCGAGGAGCCACGCGGGATCGATAGCTGGATGATCTTCGACTGGTTGGTGCCGCGCTTGCCGTAAATGCCCGGCTTTCGGAACGGGAAGGTGGTGACGATGGTCGAAGGGTCGCCATTCTTGGCACCGTAATACAGGTGGTAGACGGGGATCACACCGTCAAAGAGGACCGTACGCTTGATCGAGTGGAGACCCAGCGTCTTGGTGTAAAAGTCATAATCCTCCTGTGCGCCGTCGGTACTCAGCGTCAGATGGTGATAGCCGGAAATGTATGACATGGTTTTCCTCCTCCAAATGCCGTCGTGCGGACAAGCAGGGTCCGCAGACACGAAGCACCGGGAAACAGCCTGGAACGCGAAGACCGGCTGCAATCGTCTCCCATACCGCAGCTTGCTGCGCGTATCTCTCGAGCCCGTCATTCCTGCAGGATGTTCCCTATGCACGCAGAAGATACAGCGTCCGACGGGCTCTGTTGATAAAATTGCTTATGTCCGATATAGCAAATTGCTATGAAAATCGATGAGAGACATCTCGTGCAGCTGGCGGCCGTCGCGGAAACCGGGGGCGTGACCGAAGGCGCTGCCATGCTGGGCATGACGCAGCCCGCCGTGTCGCGCACGCTGTCGATGTTGGAACGACGAGTCGGCGAACCCCTGTTCATTCCGGGCAAACGGCCGATGCAGCTGACGCCGCTCGGTCAACAGCTGGCGATTCAGGGGCGCTCGATCCTGCTTGCCTCGCGCAAAGCGGTGGACATTGTGCGCAGCTTTCAGTCCGGGACCTCGGGACGGATCAAGGTCGGCGGCGTTCCCTTTTTCATGGACGCCGTCATCTCGCAGATGATCGGCTCCTTCCAGATGCGGGAGCGCGACATCCTTGTCGAGCAGTCCTATGGCAATATGCCCGACCTGTTGAACGAACTCGAATCCAGTCAGATCGACATGGCGATCACCCCGATCGGCAGCGCCGAACTGAGGGCCGATTTCCAATTTCAGCCGCTCCTGCCGGGGCGCAATGTATTGACCTGTGCGGTCGGTCATCCGCTGCTGCGCAAACGCACGCTCAGCATCGAAGATATCGTAACCTATCCATGGGTCGCGCCGCTGCCGGGCTCGCCGCTTGTGCTCGACCTGCATAACATCCTGATCACGCTCGGGATCTCGGAACTCGCGATCCGTTATTCCGGCGGGTCTCTTCTGTCGGTGCTGAACTATGTCGCCTCCACCGATGCGCTGGCGATCCTGCCGCATTCGGTGGTCTTTTCCTTTCGCGGGCAGGACAAGATTTCGATTGTGCCCGTCGACATTCCTCAGCCGGAACGTACGCTGGGTATCATCACGCGCCGCAAAGCCTATCCCAATCCGGCAAGCCGGAAGTTTCAGGAGCACATTGTGCGGGCGTTCAAAGACCTGAAGACGATCATCGAGCGTCACGAAAAGGCGATCGTCTGGCGGCAGGGGCCGTTTCTACCCGATCGGGATCGGTAGCGTTTACGGCTTTATCGGGATCTGTAAGCCGATCTTGATGTCGCGCAAAACCACATTGGTGTTCATGCGCTTGATCTGCGGGTTTTCCGACATCAGCTGCGCGCTGATGTCGTCGTAATGCTCGACATCGCGGGCGGTGATGATGGCGACAAGGTCAACCTGGCCAGTCACATAATACACCTGCTGAATGTTGTCCTGCCTGTCGGCCCAGGCGCGGAAGCGGGCGAGTGCATCATAATTGTCGCGCTCGATTTCCATGCCGGTGATGAAGGTCATCGGGTAGTCGGTTGCCTTGCGGGCGACAACAGCAATCTCGGCGGTTATGATGCCGTCGGAGCGCAGCCGTTTCAGTCTCCTTTGCACGGCCGATGGCGACAGACCGACTTTGTCGGCAATTGCCTCGGCCTTCATCTGGCAATCCCGCTGCAGGAGATCGAGAATGCTGCGATCGAATTGATCCAGTTGTTCGACCATGGCTCTCCTCTCCTCAACTCGTCGGGCGGCCGTTCCGCGCTCGGAAAGCACGCTTGCGGGCGCCCGCGCCGATCACGTGCGCCGGCTGCGTCTTTCTGCGGGAATTCCGCACGAAAGGCAAGAAATGCGAAGAAAACAGGCGCGGATGCCCATCTATGGTCTTGCACCATCCGAGTGATTGAAGGACCCCGATGACGACAATCGACAGCGCTGCGCTCTCCGTGACCGACCTCCACAAGAGTTTCGGCCCTCTGGAGGTCCTGAAGGGCGTGTCGGCGACCGCGAAACGCGGGGACGTCATCTCGTTGATCGGATCGTCCGGCTCTGGAAAAAGCACCTTTCTGCGCTGCATCAACCTGCTTGAAACGCCGGACAAAGGACGGATCATCGTCGGCGGCGAAGAGTTGCGCCTGAAGCCATCGCGCAAGGGTGGTCTGGAGGCCGCAGACCGCAAGCAACTGGAGCGGTTGCGCACCGGGCTCGGCATGGTGTTTCAAAGCTTCAATCTCTGGGCCCACCGCACCGTCCTGGAAAACGTCATCGAAGCGCCCGTTCATGTTCTGAAGGTCCCGCGGCGCGAGGCGATCGACAAGGCGGAAGCATTGCTTGCCAAGGTCGGGCTCTATGACAAACGCGATGCCTATCCGGCGTTTCTCTCCGGAGGCCAGCAGCAGCGCGCGGCGATTGCGCGCGCGCTTTGCGTCGATCCGGCGGTCATGCTGTTCGACGAGCCGACGTCGGCGCTCGATCCCGAACTGGTGGGTGAAGTTCTGAAGGTCATTCGCGATCTCGCAGAAGAGGGCCGCACCATGCTCCTGGTTACGCATGAGATGGCCTTTGCCCGCGATGTGTCAAGCCATGTCATGTTTCTCGATCGCGGCCGTGTCGAGGAGGAAGGGCCGCCGGAGCGCGTGTTCGGCGATCCGACCAGCGCCCGCTGCCGCGAATTCACCCGCAGTCTGTCCGGTCGTGCTGCAGGCTTCTGACCGGTCCATCCGAACACCATCCACTCAAAGGGGACAATCCGCCATGAAACTCTTTTCTCTTCTTCTCGCCGGGGCAGCATTTGTCGCAACCGCCGTGACGGCACAGGCCGAAGTCCGCTTCGGCATCATGAACGAGGCCTACCCGCCCTTCTTCGCCAAGGATGCATCGGGCAGCTGGAAGGGCTGGGAAATCGATCTGATGAACGCGGTCTGCGCCGAGATGAAAGAGACCTGCTCGATTGTTGATGTCTCGTGGGACGGTCTGATCCCGGCGCTGCAGACGAAAAAATTCGACGTCATCTGGTCGTCGATGTCGATCACCGATGAGCGCCTGAAGACCATTGATTTCACCGATAAGTACTACAACACGCCGAGCAAGCTGATCGGACCGAAGGACGCGACGCCGGGTGCTTCGCCGGAAGCCGTCGAGGGGAAGACCATCGGCATCCAGGTCTCCACCGTTCAGTCCGAGTATTTCAAGAAGTATTTCGCCGACAAGGCCGAAGAGCAGACCTACCAGACGCTGGACGAGGCCTTCCAGGATCTCGCCGCCGGCCGCATCGACTATGTCTTCGGCGACGCCATCCCGCTTGCCGATTTCTTGAAGACCGATTTCGGCAAAGATTGCTGCGCCGACATGGGAGATGTCGCGGATGACCCGGCCGTTCTCGGCGTTGGCATCGGTGGCGGTCTGCGCAAGGAAGACACCGAACTCAAGGCGAAGCTGAATGCGGCAATCGCTGCGGTTCGCGCTTCGGGCAAGTATGACGAGATCACGAAGGCCTATTTCACCTTCGACGTCTACGGCAAGTAATCGGCGGGGGCCGCAGGCGAGATGGCGACCGGATCAATGACGGCCTGGCAATTGCTGGCGCTCGAGCCTCCTGGCTGGGGCGGCGCGCTGTTGACAGGTGCGGTCACCACGGTCGCCATTTCGGCATCCGCCTTTGCGATCGGGCTCGTCTTCGGGCTCTTCGGCGCCATGGGCAAGCTCTCCGGAAACCGCCCCGTCGGTCTACTTCTGAAGCTCTATACCGGCACCATTCGCGCGGTGCCGGAACTGATCCTGATCGTCGGTCTCTATTATGCCGGCACAGACGGTCTGAACCGCCTGTTGCTCGCCTTGGGGATGCCTCCCGTCGAAGTCAATGGTTTCGTCGCGGCCGTCGCCGTTCTCGGTTTCGTCCAGGGCGCCTATATGACGGAGGTGCTGCGTGGGGCCATTCTCGCTGTTCCTGCGGGACAGATCGAGGCGGCGCGCGCGTTCGGCATGTCGCCCTTCTTGCGCTTCCGTCGGGTCACGTTGCCGGCTCTCCTGCCCAATGCGCTTCCCGGCATGGCCAATCTCTGGATGTCGGTCACCAAGGACAGCGCGCTCGTCGCGGTCGTCGGCTACCAGGAGTTGGCGCTGACCACCCGGCTCGCAGGCGCCAACACAAAGCAGTATTTTCTCTTCTTTCTGGCCGCGGCCGTGCTCTACCTCGTCATCACGCTTGCCTCCAACCTGGTCTTCCACTGGCTCGAGCGTCGTGTGCGCCGGGGTCAGCGGTTGATGACGTAAGGAGGCGCTTGTGACCTTCGACTGGCTGACAAAATACTGGCCGCTTCTGATCGACGGCGCCATCCAGACAGTGGCATTGCTCGTCATCTCCGTCGTCTTCGGCTTCATCCTGGCAATCGGCCTGGCCTTTGCGATGGTGAGTGGCGGCCCCGTCGCCCGCAATCTGGCACGCGGTTATTCGACGGTGTTTCGAGGGACGCCGCTGCTCATCCAGCTTTGGCTGCTCTATTACGGGATCGGTTCGCTGCTGCCGATGGTGCCCGGCCTGCGCCAGAGTTTTCTCTGGCCTGTGCTCAGGGAAGGGTTCTTCTTCGCGGCCGTATCCTTCACGCTGAACTATGCAGCCTATGAGGCGGAGGTTCTGCGCGGCGCTTTGCTTTCGGTGCCGAAGGGCGAGCTGGAGGCCGGCCGCGCGCTCGGCATGAGCCGTTTCCTTCTGGTGCGTCGGATCTGGCTGCCACGCGCCATCCGTACTGCTCTTCCCACCATCGCCGGTGAAGTCGTGCTGCAACTGAAAGCAACCCCGCTCGCCTTCACGGTTACCGTCATGGATCTCTATGCCGTCGCCTATAAGGTACGGCAGGATACGCTCCTTGTGTATGAGCCTCTGCTCGTCGTGACCCTCTTTTATGTCCTGCTGACCACCATCATCACCCGTGCCTTCGGCATCGTCGAGGCGCAGGTGCCGAGCCGTCGCTGAGCGATCCCGAAAGAACAGCCATGCCGAATTCCTTCGTCACGCATGCCTTGCCGTCCACCGCTGGTCCTGAGACCCGCGCGGTTGATGCTGGTCTGCTCATCGATCCGACAACCGGTGCGATTGCGCCCAACATCTCGATGTCGGTCAACAATGCACTGATGCCGGGCGACGGCGCCTTTTCAGCCGATGGCGTGGAGGACCTCGCGGCTCTCCCCTATCTCTATGCCCGCTGGACCAATCCCACCGTCCGCCAACTCGAGCAGCGGCTGGCGGCACTCGAGGGCGGCGAGGATGCGCTTGCCAGTGCGACGGGCATGGCGGCGATCGCCGGGATGATGCTCACGCTGCTGAAGGCCGGCGACCACCTGATCGTGTCCGACGTCTGTTATGCCGGGGCTGCGGAACTGACGCAGCGGGTGCTGCCGGAATTCGGTGTCGAGGTCACGGCCGTCAATATGGCGCGGCTCGACCTGGTCGAAGCGGCGATCCGGCCGAATACGCGGCTCATCCATTGCGAGAGCCCGGTCAACCCGATTCTGCGGGTCATCGATCTTGCAGCACTTTCGGTCCTCGCACGCCGAAACGGTCTCCTGGTTTCCGTGGATTCCACCTTCGCGACGCCGGTTGCCACGCGCCCCCTGTCACTCGGTGTCGATCTCGTCATTCATTCCCTGACCAAGTTCATCAACGGGCATGGCGATGCGCTTGGCGGCGCCGTCATCGGTCGGCGCGAACTCGTGGCGCAGATCCGTGGCCGCGCCGGGGTCTATCTTGGCGCCACCCTTTCGGCGCACTCCGCCTGGCTGATCATGCGTGGGATCGACACGCTCTATCCGCGCATGCGCATGGCCTCCGACACGGCGATGGCGGTTGCCGGCTTCCTCGAGAGCCATCCGCAGGTAGAGCGGGTCCTGTATCCCGGTCTGTCGTCGCATCCGCAACACGATCTGGCCAAACGCCAGATGGATATTTTCGGCGGCATGATCGGCTTTCGAACGCGTGATCCGAAGGCCACGGCCAGCAGGCTCGCGGAACGGCTTCGGGTCGTTCACTACGCCTTCTCGCTCGGCCATCAGCGTAGTCTCGTCGTCCTCCTGGACACGGACGAGATGATGGCATCGACCTATCGGCTCACAGGTGAGCCGCTTGCAGACTACCGCGCCTACGCCGGCGACGGGCTCTTCCGCCTGTCGATCGGCCTCGAAACGCCTGATGACATCATCGGCGACCTCGACCAGGCACTCACTCCCTGACCGCATCTGACGGAGATTTTCCCATGGCAGACACTCTTATCCTGGACGGCGGCATGAGCCGCGAGCTCTTGCGGCTTGGTGCCGAACTCAAGCAGCCCGAATGGTCGGCGCTGGCGCTGATGAACAGCCCCGCGATCGTTCGCCAAGTGCATGAGGAATTCATCGCCGCCGGCGCTGACGTCGTCACGACCAATTCCTACGCGCTCGTTCCTTTCCATATCGGCGAAGAGCGTTTTGCCAGGGATGGGGCAGATCTGATCGCGCTTTCGGGGCGTCTTGCCCGGGAGGCTGCGGGTGCGAGCGGCCGCAAGGTTCTGGTCGCAGGCTCCCTGCCGCCGATCTTTGGCTCCTATGAACCGGAGAATTTCGATCCGTCGCGGGTGCAACACTATCTCAAGGTGCTGGTCGACAATCTCGCTCCGCATGTCGATGTCTGGCTCGGCGAAACGCTGAGCCTGATTGCGGAAGGTGAGGCCGTGCGCGAGGCGATCAAGGCCCATCCCAAACCTTTCTGGATCTCGTTCACACTGGCCGATGACGAAGCCCAGGTTGCCGGCGGCGAGGCCAAGCTGCGTTCGGGAGAAACGGTCAGGGCGGCCGCGGAGTGGGCTGCCGGGTCTGGTGCAGCAGCACTGTTGTTCAACTGCGCCAAGCCGGAAGTGATGAAAAAGGCCGTCGAAACGGCGGCAAGCGTCTTTGCTGAGAAGAGTGTTGATCTGAAAATCGGCGTCTACGCGAATGCGTTCGAAACCGATACGGAGGAAAAGGCGGCCAACGAGGGGCTGCACGACACCCGCCAAGACCTGACGGGTGACGTTTATTCACGGTTCGCCTGCGAATGGGCAGACGCCGGTGCCACGATGATCGGCGGCTGCTGCGGCATTGGGGCCGAACACATCCACCGGGTTGCGACGGCGCTGCATAGGGTCGGTTGAGCGGGCAGTATAGGCTTGAGCTCAGACGTCGAGCGTCGTCGTGCGCTCCCAGGCGGTGAAGTGGCTGCAATAGCTGTTCCACTCGTCATGCTTGAGCTTCAGGTAGGCCTTTGAAAACTCGGAGCCGAGGGCCGACTGCAACTGCTCGTCCATCTCGTAGGCCCGCAGCGCGTCGAGGAGGTTCAGCGGCAGCCGGGGCGCATCCTTCACCGTATGGCCATCGCGGTACATGTCGATGTCGTAATGCGGGCCGGGATCGGCATTGCTTTTCAAGCCGCTCAAGCCTGCTGCGATGATGATCGCCTGCAGCAGATATGGATTCACCGCGCCGTCGGGCAGGCGCAGTTCGAAGCGGCCGGGGCCGGGTACGCGGACCATGTGTGTGCGGTTGTTGCCGGTCCAGGTGACGGTGTTGGGCGCCCAGGTGGCGCCGGAGACGGTGCGCGGCGCGTTGATGCGCTTGTAGGAATTGACCGTTGGATTGGTGATCGCGGCCAGCGCCGAGGCATGTTTCATGATGCCGCCTAGGAAGGTCTTGCCCTTGGCCGAGAGGCCGAAGGGCATGTCCTTGTCGGCGAAGGCATTCACCTTACCGTCGAGATCCCAGACGGAGATATGCGCATGGCAGCCATTGCCGGTCAGGCCCTTGAAGGGTTTCGGCATAAAGGTTGCGCGCAGCCCGTGCTTTTCGGCAATCGACTTCACCATGAACTTGAAGAAGGAATGCTTGTCGGCGGTCTTGAGTGCGTCGTCATACTCCCAGTTCATCTCGAACTGGCCGTTCGCGTCCTCATGGTCGTTCTGGTAGGGGTTCCAGCCCAGTGAGAGCATGTGGTCACAGATCTCCGCGATCACATCGTAGCGGCGCATCAGGGCCTGCTGATCGTAGCAGGGCTTCTCGGCGTTATCGTACTGATCCGAGATCGTTTTGCCGTCCGCGGAGATCAGGAAGAATTCCGCTTCGACCCCGGTCTTCACGCGAAGCCCTAATTCAGCCGCTTCCGCTACCAGCTTCTTGAGCACCACGCGCGGCGCCTGGGCGACGGGCTGGTCGTCCATCATGCAGTCGGCTGCGACCCAGGCGACTTCAGGCTTCCAGGGCAGCTGGATGACGGATGAGGCGTCAGGGATGGCGAAAAGGTCGGGATGGGCGGGTGTCAGGTCGAGCCAGGTGGCAAAGCCGGCAAATCCTGCGCCTTCCTTCTGCATATCGGCGATGGCCTGTGCGGGGACCAGCTTGGCGCGCTGGGCGCCAAAGAGGTCGGTGTAGCTGATCATGAAATATTTGATACCTCGCTCCTTGGCGAAGCCTGCCAGATCCTGTGTCACGTCGTTCCCCTGTTTTTATGGATTGAGACACATCGGTTGAAAGAAGAATGGCCGCATCCGTGGGAGTCGGATGCGGCCATTCAGGTGGTTAGAAACCTCCCTTTCCGGGATACCAGCTGGTGCCGGCAAGGGGTACCTGGGCCATGGCGGCGGCTTCCATGGTGAGCGCGCAGAGGTCCTCCGGCTCCAGGTTGTGCAGCTTGTTCTTGCCGCAGGCGCGCGCGATGGTCTGCGCCTCCAGCGTCATGACCTTGAGATAATTGGCGAGCCGGCGTCCGGCTGCGACCGGATCGAGACGGGCGGCAAGCTCGGGATCCTGGGTGGTGATGCCGGCCGGGTCCTTGCCCTCATGCCAATCGTCATAGGCGCCGGCTGTGGTGCCGAGCTTCTGGTATTCCTCTTCCCACTTCGGGTCGTTATCACCGATGGCGACGAGGGCTGCCGTGCCGATCGCCACCGCATCGGCGCCGAGAGCCAGTGCCTTTGCCACATCGGCGCCGGAGCGGATACCGCCGGAGATCACCAGCTGCACCTTTCGGTGCATGCCAAGGTCCTGAAGCGCCTGAACGGCAGGGCGGATGCAGGCCAGCGTCGGCATGCCGACATGTTCGATGAAGACGTCCTGGGTCGCCGCTGTCCCGCCCTGCATGCCGTCAAGAACCACGACATCGGCGCCGGCCTTCACGGCGAGCGCCGTGTCGTAATAGGGGCGGGCGCCGCCGACCTTCACGTATATCGGCTTCTCCCAGTCGGTGATCTCGCGCAGTTCGAGGATCTTGATCTCGAGATCATCGGGACCAGTCCAGTCCGGATGGCGGCAGGCTGAGCGCTGGTCGATGCCCATCGGCAGATTGCGCATCTGGGCGACGCGGTCGGAGATCTTCTGGCCAAGCAGCATACCACCGCCGCCGGGCTTGGCGCCCTGGCCGACCACGACTTCGATCGCGTCAGCGCGGCGAAGGTCCTTCGGGTTCATGCCGTAGCGGGAGGGGAGATACTGGTAGACGAGCTTTTCCGAATGGCCACGTTCCTCGTCCGTCATGCCGCCGTCGCCTGTCGTGGTCGAGGTGCCGGCAAGCGTCGCGCCGCGGCCCAGCGCTTCCTTGGCATTGCCGGAGAGCGCGCCAAAGCTCATGCCGGCGATGGTGATCGGGATCTTCAGCTCAATCGGCTTCTTGGCAAAACGCGTGCCGAGGACCACCGAAGTGTCGCATTTCTCGCGATAGCCTTCGAGCGGATAGCGGGAGATCGATGCGCCGAGGAAGAGCAGGTCGTCGAAATGCGGGACCTTGCGTTTGGTGCCGCCGCCGCGGATGTCGTAGATGCCGGTGGCGGCCGCACGGCGAATTTCGGCGAGTGTGTGGTCATCGAAGGTGGCGGACTTGCGCGGCGGGGTGAAGGGGTTGTGGTAGCTCATGGCCTGTCCTCGCCTCAATACGCGTCGGCATTGTCGATGTTGAAATTGTAGAGCTTGCGGGCCGAACCGTAGCGCTTGAATTCCTCGGGTTTCGCATGGGTCACGCCTGCCTTGGCGAGCAGCTCGGCAAGTTTTTCGAGATGTTCCGGGCGCATCTCCTTTTCGATGCAGTCCGCGCCAAGGCTCTTCACCGAGCCGCGAACGAAGAGCTTCGCTTCATAGATGCTGTCGCCCAGCGCTTCGCCCGCGTCGCCGCAGACAACGAGATGGCCTGATTGCCCCATGAAGGCCGACATATGCCCGATCGAACCATGGACAACGATGTCGATGCCCTTCATCGAGATGCCGCAGCGGGAGGCGGCATTGCCCTTGATCACCAGCAGGCCGCCGCGGCCGGTGGCGCCGGCATACTGGCTCGCATCGCCCTCGATGACCACTGTGCCGGACATCATGTTTTCGGCGACGCCCGGGCCGGCAGAGCCATGGATGGTGACGGTACCACCGTCATTCATGCCGGCGCAGTAGTAGCCGACCGAGCCCTTCAACTCGACGGTGACGGGTGCGTCGATTCCGACAGCGACGGCATGGTGGCCGCGCGGGTTCACGACTTCGAACAAGGTGTCGTTCGAGCCGGCGCCGAGATTGTGCAGGGCGCTGTTCAGTTCGCGAAGCGGGGTATGGGAGAGATCGAAGGTCGGCATTCAGCAAGCTTTCTTGGTATGTCGCGGATCAGGCAGCCTTTTCGTGGTCCCAGAAATAGACGGTCGCGGGCTCCGGCTCCCAGACGCGGGCCGTCTCGATGCCCGGCAGGTTGACGAGCGCGCGGTATTCCGAGCCGAAGGCGACATACTGGTCGGTCTCGGCCATGACGGCGGGCTTGCAGGCGATCGGGTCGCGCACGACGCCGAAGCCGGTCTTGGTGCCGACGACGAAGGTGAAGAAGCCGTCGAGATCGTCTAGCGCGCCGGTAAGCGCTTCGCCGAGATCCTTGCCCTTGGCCATTTCGGCCGTGAGATAGGCTGCCGCCACCTCGCTGTCGTTCTGGGTTTCGAAGGACATGCCTTCGCGGATGAGCTCGCGCCGCAGGTTGTTGTGGTTCGACAGCGAGCCATTGTGCACGAGGCACTGGTCCGCTCCTGTGGAAAAGGGGTGGGCGCCAAGCGTCGTGACGGCGCTTTCGGTTGCCATGCGGGTGTGGCCGATACCGTGGGTGCCGCCCATTGCGCGGACGCCGAAGCGCTGGACGACATCCTTGGGAAGGCCGACTTCCTTGAAGATCTCGACGCTTTCGCCAGAGCCCATGATGCGGACATTGGGACGGATCTCGGCGAGGATCGTCCGGATATTAGAAAGCTGGCTCGCATTAATCGAGATCACGGCATGGGTGCTCTTCAGGGCAATTTCGGCGTCAATTCCGGTCTTTGCCAGATCCTCGGCGAGGCCCGCAAAATCATTTTCCGGCGCTGCGGACTGGATGGTGACCTTGGCTGACTTGCCGTCCACGCCACCATAGATGGCAATGCCGGCCGAGTCCGGTCCCCGATCGGTCATGGTGATCAGCATATCCGAGAGCAGGTCACCGAGGCGAGGCTCAAGCGCCTTGTCCTTCAGGAATAGACCGACGATTCCACACATGGCCAAGACCCTCCTTATCACCGAACAAGGAGTAGCAGCGCCCAGACAATCGATCAATGCTCAGGAAACTATTTTTCCTCAGGAGTAATTATTTCTGCTGCGTGTACGAGATAATCGAGAGATATCGCGCGGGCAGTTTCACCAGTTCCTCAGGTCCATGAGGAGCATCGGCATCGAAGAACAGACTGTCGCCAGCCTCCATGCGATAAAGTCGGTCGCCATGGCGGTAAACCACTTCACCCTCAAGCATATAGAGGAACTCCATGCCCTCGTGCTGAAAGGTGGGAAAGACGTCAGACTCGGCGTTCAGCGTGATCAGATAGGGTTCAACGACGACACCGGATGTATTGTTCTCGATATGGCCCAGCAGACTATAGTGGTGACCGGCGCGGGTGCCCCGGCGCTCCAGGTTCACACCTTCCCCCGCCTTGACGAAACTTGCGGACTTCGGCTCTTCGAACCCCCGGAAAAACGCGGTGAGCGGGACCCCCAGAGCCTTCGAAAGCGACTGTAGCGTTGTGAGAGAGGGCGAGATGTTTCCATTTTCGATCTTCGACAACATGCCGACGGACATGCCGGTGGCGGCTGCAAGATCGGCCACGGTGATGCCGAGTTTCTTGCGGAAGGTGCGCACCTCGTGGCCGATCGCCATTTCGAGATTGTTGGCGCGTGGCTCGCGTACGGCATGCGGATCTTGCGCGAGCGCTGCCGCACCTGGGTTACCGCCCGCCTTGCCAGGGTTTCTTCTGTCCTTCGCGCTACTCGCCATCCCATTCTCCCCGGTTCGCCGTTCGGCTTCTAGCGGATTTTGCCGTCGGGCCAAACCGGTCTTTCAGGGTGGTGTGGGAATTCGACATTCCCAAACCCCGATGGAGTATGGGAAGTCGCGTGATGTCACGTCCGCAAGACGCGGTAGATGGCCGGGATCACCAGGACAGTCAGCAGGGTCGAGGAGATCAGGCCGAACAGGAGCGAGATTGCCAGTCCCTGGAAAATCGGGTCTGTCAGGATCACGGCGGCCCCGATGATTGCGGCCAGGGCGGTCAAGAGGATTGGCTTGAACCGAACGGCACCTGCTTCGATCAGCACGTCTGTCAGCGTGCGTCCCTCCCGGTTCGCGTGCCGAATGAAGTCGACCAGCAGAATGGAATTGCGCACGATGATGCCCGCGAGTGCGATGAAACCGATCATCGAAGTGGCGGAGAATGGCGCGCCGAACAGCCAGTGACCGCCGAGGATCCCGATAAAGGTCAGCGGAACGGGTGTCAGGATCACGAGCGGGATCTTGAACGAGCCGAACTGCGCCACGACCAGGATATAGATGCCGAGCAGGGCGATCATGAAGGCAGCGCCCATATCGCGGAAGGTCACCCAGGTGACTTCCCATTCCCCATCCCAGAGCAGTGTTGGCTCGTTTTCGCTGTGCGGTTGGCCATGCAGGGCAATGACAGGCTTCGGCAGCCCGGTCCAATCCTGCGCGTCGATCGCCTGCTGCACCGCAAGCATGCCATAGAGCGGTGCCTCGAAACTGCCGGCCAGTTCAGCCGTCACCATTTCGGCGTTGATGCCGTTGTGGCGGAAGATCGGCAGCGCCGTCATTTCGTCACGGACGCGCACGACATCTCCGAGTTCAACAACTCCCTTGTCACCCGGCAGGACATTCGCCGGCATCGGGGTGGACAGGAAACGCTCGTCGATCACTTTGTCGCTGCGAGGGCGTTCCAGGCGGATCGGTATCGGCGGGTGCCCCTCCCCACGATGGGAGTAACCGATCGTTTTGCCATTGCTGAGGATGGCGATCGTATCGAAGACGTCGCTCTCCTCGACCCGGTAGAACTCCGCATCATCTGTCGAAATGACCATACGCTTGCGCGGAGCCGCAACGCCGTAGGAGTTGTCAATGTCCACGATGAAAGGGACCGAGCGAAACGCGTCCTCCACCTTTGCCGCAACCGCGCGGCGGATTTCTGGAGTGGGGCCGTAGATTTCAGCAAGCAGCGTAGCCATGACCGGCGGGCCGGGTGGCGGTTCAACGACCTTAAGGCTGGTTCCCTGCGGAACGGAGATTGCCTTGATGCGCTCGCGGATGTCGAGTGCAATGTCGTGGCTCGTGCGGTCCCGATCATCCTTTGGCGTCAGGTTGATGGCGACATCGCCCTGATGCGATGCCGAGCGCATGTAGGACTGACGCACAAGCCCATTGAAATTGTAGGGTGCTGCTGTTGCGGAGTGGGTCTGAACGGAGATCACTTCTGGCAGGTCTAGTGCCAGTCGCGCGACCGATTGCACCACGGCATCCGTCGTCTCCATCGTCGAGCCTTCCGGAAGGTCAATGCTAACCTGAAGTTCGGATTTGTTGTCGAAGGGAAGCAGCTTTACCGTGACGTGCTTCGTATAGAAAAGTGACAGCGAGCCAAGTGTGAGCAGTCCCACGAGAGCAAGGAACACCCAGCTGCGGGTCTTGGTGGCAAGGATAGGACGTGCGGCGCTTGCATAAATGCGTCCGAGCCGACCGCCGGTTTCGTGATCGGTCCCATGACCGTGGACAGGCACGTTGCCGGCCACCTTCAACATCAACCACGGTGTTACAATGACCGCGACAAAGAAGGAGAACACCATCGCGGCCGAGGCGTTGGCAGGGATGGGGCTCATGTAAGGGCCCATCAAGCCGGAAACGAAGAGCATTGGCAGCAAGGCGGCGACGACCGTCAGAGTCGCGACTATGGTGGGATTGCCGACCTCGGCAACCGCTTCGATCGCGCTTCGGCGACGCGAACGGTCTCCGCTCATTCCCCAGTGGCGGGCGATGTTTTCGATTACGACGATCGCGTCATCGACCAGAATGCCGATGGAGAAGATCAGCGCAAAAAGCGAGACACGGTTGAGCGTGTAGCCCATCAGCCAAGACGCAAACAGGGTCAGGAGAATGGTGACCGGGATGACAATCGCGACGACGAAGGCTTCCCGCCGACCGATTGCCAGCCAGACCAGAGCAATGATGGAAACGGTCGCAAGGCCCAGATGGTAGAGAAGCTCGTTGGCCTTATCGTTGGCTGTCTGGCCGTAGTCCCGCGTGACCTCGACAACGACCTCATCGGGGATCAGCTTGCCTTTGAGGCCTTCAACCCGATCCAGAACCGCGTTCGCAACGACGACGGCATTTGCACCCGCGCGCTTGGCAATCGCAAGGGTGACGGAGGGAACGCGTTTGATCTCGTCTCCCTCTTTTATCACGGTCGAAACGAGAGCGTCGCTGGCTCCCGTGACAAGGCCGATCGTTGCCACGTCTCGGACATAGACTGGCCTGCCATCCCGTGCCGTCAGCAAGAGATTGCCTATGTCGGATGGGGACGAGAGAGTGGCACCGGCCATGACGTCGATCTGCTGCCCATTTGCACGGACCTCGCCGGCCGGGACGGCCGAGTTCGCACCGCCGACTTTCGCGGCGAGTTGCTGAAGGGTGATGCCGTAGAGCGCCAGGCGCTCAGGTTCAGGTGCGATTCTCAGAATTTCATTCGTCTCGCCAACCAGGTAGGTCAATCCAACATTGTCCACCTTGGCGATTTCGTTGCGAACCTCCCGCGCGATCCGAGTGAGATCGTTGGCTGAGACGTCACCTTGCGCGCCGGTCGCCGGCCGGAAGGTTAGCGTCGTGATGGCAACGTCGTCGATACCGCGACCCACGATTTTGGGCTCGGCAATGCCAACGGGAATCCTGTCCAGATTGGCGTTGACCTTGTCATGCACACGGAGCACGGCGGCATCCGGTGACGTGCCTACGAGGAACCGGGCCGTGACGACGACCTGATTGTCCATCGAACGGGAATAGATATGTTCTACGCCATTGATGCTCTTAACAATGGTTTCCAAAGGCTGCGTGATCAGTTTTTCCGCGTCGTCGGCTTTGAGCCCCGGTGCCTGGACGGTGATGTCGACCATGGGGACGGAGATTTGCGGCTCTTCCTCACGCGGCAGCGCCATCAACGCGACGAGGCCGAAGGCCAGCGCAGCGATCAGAAACAGGGGTGTGAGCGGCGATATGATAAAGAAACGTGTCAGATTACCGGCGATGCCCAGGTTGGCCATCGGCGTATCATCCTTTTCGGACTCTGGAAGCACCTGCTTTGTCGGATTGGTCATGGTGTCACCACGATGTCGCCTTCGGCGAGACCAGACAGGATCTCGATCGCCGCATCTCCACCAGTCTCCACGGCTTCGCCAGCGAGTACCGCGCGTTGAACGTTGCTATCGTTCTGCTTTACTGTGACGAAATCGACGCCCGCATGGGTGGTGAGGGCGGCTTTCGGGACTAAGATCGCCTGCCTTTGACCAATCGGCAGTTCGACCAACACCCGACCGCCAACGAACCGCGTTTCGAGATCTGGGACGTCGACATCCGCAGTTACCCTTCCTCCTTCAATCGAGGGATAGAGCTTGGCCAGCGTCCCGGTCAGCGGCTTGCCGGCTGCATCGATCCGGATCGGAGCGCTCTGACGTAGATCCTGTGCGTGGCGCTCGGGAATGGTCAAGCGCAAGAAGAGGCCGCCCCCGGCGATAGCGGCAATGGTTTCTCCTGCCATGACAACGGCGCCTGTTGTCACGGGGACGGCGACCACCTGACCGGACGATGGGGCTATGACGGCACCTTCGGCCGATTGCTGAATGATGACGGACCTTTGGGCTTCCGCTGCGCCAATCTGATTGGCGATCACATCGGCCTGGGTGCGCAACTGGTCCAAGCGTTGTGTGCTGGTGGCGCCGCTGCGGACCAGCCGCTCGGCCCGGTCGAGTTCCGACCTTGCGTCTTTCAGCGACGCCTGAAGGCCGGACAACTGAGCGTCGATCGCTTTTATCTGGAAGTCGAGCTTGTCGTCTTTGATCTCGGCAATGATCTCGCCCGCTTCCACGAAGTCTCCCTCCGTGACCCGCAATTCTGCAACGCTGCCGCTCAACCGAGCGCGGGCGGCCACGCTGTTGCGCGGCTGGATCTGGCCGTAGACCGCCTTCATTTCCGGAACGAGCGTGCTTTTGATGGGGAGCTCGGCTGCCTGAGCCGCCATCGCATAATGGGTAGAAAGAGCAACGGTCAGGACGACAAGAGAGTACGCTTTCATTGGCTATACCTCAGAAGGCCGCGCCTGGGCGAATGCCGAGCTTGCGAAACAGCGCGGCTGCGGGACAAAATCCGGTAAATGCCGATTGCATCAGATTAACTCCGATGAAGACCGTGAACCAGACAAATCCCGGGTGGACGAAGTGGGTGAGGAGAACCGAACACAGGACCATGAGGCCTGCGAAGGCGAGGACGGCGCGATCTACTGACATGCTATTTCTCCTAGATTTGTATCTACGACACTACGTATATATTAGGTAAAAGAAAGTCAATGCTAGTCTGAGACTTTGGAGAGGGATGCTTCCGGCCGGGTCGGCTTATTCGGCGCAGGTGCCGGATTTGCAAAAACTTTCGTAAAGGGTGCTGATCACAGCGCGCGCCGGTCCGCTTTCGATCCTATACCAAATGGTCTGACCGTCACGGCGCCCGGCGATGATCTTCTCGCGTCGCAGGAGGGCAAGGTGTTGCGAGACAGTGCTGTCTCGGATTCCAAGAAACTCCGCAAGCTGCCCCACGGAGTGTTCTCCGTCTGCAAGGCGGCAAAGAATAAGCAGTCGGTAGCGGTTTGAAAGCGACTTCAGAAGTTCGCTCGCCATATCGGCACCGGATTTCATCGATTCAGCGTCTATCTTCATATATACGAATATATATCCATCCTTCGGATATTCAAGCCCTTTCAGTCCGGTGACTTCGGCCTTGTCTCTTCAGGGCAAACCTGCCGGTAGGCGAAGTGCGTCACGGCATCGGTGTATACATTCACCGGCTATATAGGCACATTCATCAACTTTTCCGGCGTTTCCATCAATGGGATTTGACATTCTGTATACAGCGTGGCTCACTGTGAGCGTCTGAGGAGGAAGCAGATATGTCCAAACCCACGTTCCCGTTGAATGCCTGGTACGCGGCTGCCTATGATGTCGAGCTAAAGCGCTCGCTTCTGGCGCGCACGATTTGCAACAAGCCCGTCGTGCTCTATCGCAAGGAAAATGGCAGCCCGGTCGCGCTTGCCGATGCCTGCTGGCACCGCTTGGTGCCCCTGTCGCTCGGGCGGCTTGACGGCGACAATGTGGTTTGCGGTTACCACGGTCTTGAGTATGACGAAACCGGCCGTTGCGTCTACATGCCCTCGCAGGAGACGATCAATCCTTCGGCCTGCGTGAAATCCTATCCCATCGCCGAGAAACACCGTTTCATCTGGATCTGGCCGGGTGATCCGGCGCTGGCGGATCCGGCGCTCATTCCCGACATGCATTGGAACCAGGACCCCGACTGGGCCGCGGATGGGAAGCTCATCGAGGTGAAGTGCGATTATCGCCTCGTCGTCGACAATCTGATGGATCTGACGCATGAGACCTTCGTGCATGGATCTTCGATCGGCAATCGTGCCGTGGCGGAGGCGCCTTTCGAGGCAAGTCACTCCGATCGGTTCGCCTATATTACCCGATGGATGGAAGACATCGACCCACCCCCCTTCTGGCGCAAGCAATATGGCAAACCGGGCCGCGTCGATCGCTGGCAGATCATTCGCTTCGAGGCGCCGTGTACGGTCACGATCGATGTCGGCGTTGCCGAAGCCGGGACTGGTGCGCCGCAGGGCGATCGGTCGAAGGGGGTCAACGGTTATGTTCTGAACACGATTACGCCTTCCACGGACAAGACCTGTCTTTATTTCTGGGCCTTTGCCCGGAATTACGACCTGAAGAACCAGGCGCGTACGCACGAACTGCGCGAAGGCGTGGCAGGCGTCTTCCGTGAAGACGAAGAGGTTCTGGAGGCGCAGCAGCGGGCAATCGATGCGAATCCGGACCATCAGTTCTACAATCTCAACATCGATGCCGGATCCATGTGGGCCCGCAAACTGATCGACCGGATGATCGAAGCGGAGCAGGGGCCTGCACGCCTGCATGTTGCAGCGGCGGAGTGATATGACACAAGCAACGGAATCGGTGCCGAAACAACAGACGCTGAAGGCCCTTTCGGGTCTTCGCGATCTGGTGCTGAAAGGGGAAATCGAGCCGGGTGAACGACTGTCGGAAGTCGCACTGGCCGCGCGGCTTCAGGTTTCCCGGACGCCGCTTCGGTCCGCCCTACAGAAGCTGGAGCAGGAGGGGCTGGTCACGCTCATTCCGTCCGGTGGCTACTCCGTGAGATCCTTTTCCCGCCAGGATGTGATCGACGCGATCGAACTGCGCGGTGTCCTCGAAGGAACGGCGGCAAGGCTGGCCGCCGAACGCGGCGTCGATCCGAAGAGGCTTGAAGCGATTACGGCCGTGGTGGAGGCGCTGGACAGCGTGGTGACAACGGATCCATCCGCGATGGATTTCGGACGCTATGAGGCGTTGAACGCCGAGTTTCACAGGCTGCTGGCCGGTCTCTGTGGCAGCGAAGTCTTGCGGGGCGAGATCGAGCGGATGACGAGCCTGCCTTTCGCCAGCCCGAACGCGTTCGTCAACACGGAGATGGATGTCCCAACCTTCCATCGCAGCCTGCTGGTCGCCCAGGCGCAACACAAAGCGATCGTGGCGGCAATCTCGCTCAGGGAAGGGTCGCGTGCCGAAGCGCTCGCCCGGGAACATGCGCGACTGGCGCGGCAAAATCTGGATTTCGTGTTGGAGGAGCAGCCGGACCTGCGCGGCAAAGTCCTTGCGCTGGCATTGATGTCGGGGTGACCGCCGTTCGGGAGACGGTTGGTCGAGGAGAATGAGGAGGAGGAATCATGCGGTCGAAACTGGAATGGCGTCGTGCCGTGGTCACCGATGTCGAAACACCGGCCGAGGATGTGCGGGCGGTCACCTTCACCGTCGATGGTTTGCGAAGCGGTTTCGACCCGGGTTCGCACACCAATATCAAGGTTACCATTCGCGGCGAACCGGCACTGCGGACCTATACGGTCATACCCAGTGCACCGGGCACGCTGAAGATCGCGGTGAAGCTGCATCCGAACAGCCGCGGCGGATCGGCTTTCATCTGGCAATTGAAGCCCGGTGACGAAACCGAAATGACGGAGCCGGAGAACCGGTTCGAACTGTCCTGGCGGGCGTCGCACTACCTGTTGGTCGCAGGCGGGATCGGGATCACGCCCATTTACGGCATGGCGCGGGCGCTGACCGCGCGCGGGCAATCGGTCCATCTTCTCTACGCCGCACGCAGTCGTGCCCAGATGCCCTTCATTCGCGAGCTTGAAGACCTTTCGGGCCTGGAGATGACCGCTTTTCTTCAGGACGAAGGTCAGATGCTCGATCTCAAATCTGCCTTTGCTGCCCTTCCGCCGGACGGCGAAGTCTACATCTGTGGCCCTCACGGGCTGCTGGAAGCCGCCCGCACAGTCTGGGAAGAGAGCGGGCGACCGATGAGCCGTCTGAGGTTCGAAGTCTTCGGAGACAGCGGACGCTTCATTGAGCAGCCTTTCGAGGTGGAAGTGGCCGGCACCGGACGCCGCGTCAGCGTGCGCGCGGACGAGAGCATGCTTGATGCCCTCATGGAAGCTGGTGTCGACATGATCTACGATTGTCGCAGGGGCGAATGCGGCTTGTGCGCCGTGGGGGTGGTGGAGGCGACTGCAACCATCGATCATCGCGACGTGTTCTTCTCGGCCGAGGAACGTCATGCGGCAGCAAAGATGTGCGCGTGTGTTTCGCGCGTCTGCGGCGGGACAGTGGTAATCGACACCGGATACCGACGGGAGTTCGCGGCCTGACAGCGGGGCGGCCGGGCAACGCAAGAACTTGCAGTCGACGCCGCCTTGCGAATCGTCATGTTATGTTGCCGATCGCAGGGAGTGGAACCATGGACGATGCGCAGGCCGCCGCCAGACAGGGGCACCGTCCGATCCATCCCGGTGTCGAACCATATCTGATGCTCCCTGTGTGGAAACGGGGAACGGCTCTTCTTCAGCACGAGGATTTCGAAGATGCCGTATGGCAATACTGCCGTGCGATGGTCGAGCCCAGCAGCTTTCGCTGGCCGTCCAACAAGATCTTCGCCCAGAAGATGCGCTACCTCACCTGCTACATGCTGATCGGCCTCGAACGACGTGCCCGGATGGGATTGGCGCCCGCACCCAGCATCAGCGATCTGCAGGCGGTGGTGCCCGGCAGTTCTCGCCAGGTGAGCGATCTCATCGCCGGCTTGCGGGCCGGCGGCTACGTGCTCGCGGAGCGGAGCGCGTCGGATCGGCGATCGGTCGAGTTGCGGGCCACACCTGCCTTGGTGCAGGAGGTGGCGCGGTCTCCGCTTGCCTTTCTGGCTGCCTCGGAGTGTCTCCTGCCGCCGGCGTCCTCACTGGCGGGCCGTTTGCGGGCCGATCCGGTGATGCTGGCGGATGTGGTCGGCCTTTCGGTCATGCACTACCAAGAGCAGGATGCGCTCTTCGGGCCCTTCGCTACCGTGGTCGATTTCACCGGCCGAGACAGCGGTTACCTGATCCTCACCGCTGTCATGGGGGCCCATCTGTCCCAGTCCACGGGGCGGATATGGGATCTGCCGCTGAGCTATGATGCGCTCGCCCAGCGTTTTCATGTGTCGCGTCAGCATGTCGGGAACGTCTTGGCCCATGCGGCTCGAAGCGGGGTCTTCATCACCAGGGCTGGCCAACTTCAGTCGATTTCACCGGCTTTTGTCACTGAATTTGCCACTTGGAGCGCCGGCCAGATGGCGCATTATCGCATGCTGGCCGAAACGAGCCTCGCATCTGATCTGCAGGGTTGAAATTTTCACCGGCACGCGGGATTCGTACATAAATTTAGAAATTCATTAAGTGCTGGTGCGTAGAGTGATTCCAGTTGCGCACCCAAGCTATGGTCCGGCTGTGTCGAGTTGCCGGAGTCATCGATACACAGGGAAAGTGCCTGAAGCGTTCCGCGGGAGGACCCCAGATGAATACCACGTCGAATGCCGCTGATGCTCTCGAGATCATCGCGTTCCGTCTCCACCAACAGGAATTCTGCGTAAAGACCACATCCATTCGCGAAATCCGCGGCTGGGCACCGGTCACGCCCATTCCCCATTCTCCCTACGAAGTTCTTGGCGTGATGAACCTGCGTGGCACCGTCATCCCGATCGTCGATCTCGCCGTGAAGCTCGGCATGCCGGCTGCCCAGGCGACCGAGCGTAGCGCCGTCGTTGTTACCGAAGTCAACGGGATGACCGTTGGTCTGCTGGTCGACGGTGTCTCTGACATTCTGACCGTCGCAGGGAGCACGCTGCAACCGCTGCCGGCTGCGACCGGTCCAAGTGCCGCCTTCTCCGACGGCATCATCGCCCACGACAAGAGCATGATCTGCTTCCTCAGCCTGGAGCGTATGTTCGGGGAAGACGATCCGTCTTCTTGGGGCATGGCGGCCTGATCCCAGCGGCTGGCGGACTGACCGCCAGCCTGCTCCCCTCATTGAAGGGAAGCGCCATCTTGCGCGCTGTTCGTCATACTTTATTTGCCATGGTGACAGAACGAGGCACCACCTAAAGGGTGCGCTCACGAAGAATTGCGACTTTTTAAAGATTTCGAGCGCAAATCTCCTCGTATGGCGCTTTCGCAATTCCCATCTTTGGCGCAGGATGATGTCGGAGGACTATCGTGGCTACGCAATCCCCGAATACCCAGACCGAAGAACTGCTCGGGCGCCTGAAAGATGCGCTTGCCGGCACGCATGGCCGTGCCTTCTCGGCGGACGCCGTGCGGACTCTGGTGTCGCTCGAAGTCGCCGAGTGGAACGACGACTGTCGTCCCGAGGACGGCGCCGGCGAAGCCGTCCGCGCCGATGGGCCGCTTATCAATCACCGCATCCGACTCTCGTCCGAGTGACTCTCGGTTCAATTCTGCGCCGTTATGGTGCAGCTGATGCGGCGCCCCTGATACAGGGCGGTTTGATTTCCGCCGAGTTTCGAATTGTTCAGCGGACGGATCGATCCGAGTTCCCTTTCCATCTTCGTATCGTTGCTCAGGGCCACATAGGGTTCGAGCCAGGCGAGGGATGACAAGTTGGCTTTCAGTCCCGGCTTGACCGTCTGGCTCTTCCCGTTGATTTTCTGGACGAGTTTGGGATCCTTGACGGCCTCGATGGAGAAACGCGCCATCGTTCCCAGTTTGCCGATATCCGCACCTCCCTTTCCATAGCCGGCGTCACACAGCCTTGCGACGGATGTGACCAGCGGCGTCATAGCGTGCAACTGGTAATGAAGCGCATACCGCATGCGGTTCATTTCCAGCGGCAGACTGCCGTCCGGGGATGCGCCGTCGATCATGGTCTTGTTGCTCATGATCGCCCAATCCACCAAAGCCCGATCCTCGGTCAGAATACCGACTTCACCCACGCCGAGACTTGCCCAGGCGCGCAGGTTGTTACGGGAAGCGCCCTTGGTCGCCTCGTTGTCGAAGAATTCGACCGTCTCGCGGGCTCTTTTGAGAAGCCAGGACTCGATGGTTCGCTGCTTGTCGCCCAGACCCGGCACCTGGTTGCGGGCCTCGGCATAGGCAATCGCGATGCCGCCAATCCGTGAGGGAACCGACAGCTTGGCGTTGGGCGTTTTCATGTCGTTCAAAGCGTCCGCCTTGGCCCAGACATAGACGTTGTCGATGACGCAGCGCTGGTACAGGCGCCGTGTCGCGATGTCTTTCTCGGTGCCCGCTTTGATCACTTGCTTGGCGAGATCCTGGATGAATTCGTCGATCGGCTTCAGTGCTTTCGTCACCTTTGCGTCGCTGTCTTCGTCCAGATCGGAGCGGGACTTCGAAGCGGCTTCATAGCGGCTGCCGAAGCCGAGGCTCATGACGGGTTTGGGGGCGGGGAAGCAGGTCTGCTCGGCCGCTCCTGCGGTTGTTGCGCCGCCGAGCGCCGTGCCCGCAAAAACCAGCGCCGTCGCTGCGGCTAAAGCGAGCCTGCCTTCAACATCATGCTTCATCGATCAACCCTCCGTTCCTGCCTTGTTGAGCTTCAGCACGTAGGTAGCCTGCGCGTAGCCGGCCTCTGCGGCCTTGGCCATCCAGTGTTGTGCTGCGTCGAGTGCGGGCTTCGTCCCGGAGCCGTAGGCATAGGCCTGTGACAGAAGGAACATGGCTTCACCATCGCCGGCTTCCGCGGCTTTTTTCAGCCAATCGAAAGACGCAAATACGGCTTTGTCGTCTTTCGGGTCGTCACGCATCAGCTTTGCCAGTTCCCGCATGGCGACCGGCTGGCCGAGATCGGCCGCCTTTCGGTAGAGTTCCTTCACGTCGATGCGCTGGGTCACGATGCGTCGGATCTCTGGCTTCATGTTCGACAACATTACCAGCTTGTCGGTCACCGTTTCCGGCTCGGACCGGGCAACCAGATCGACGAAGATGTCGCTCGCCTTCTTCGGGTCGTAGGCCGTTCCGGTGTTGTCAGCATAATGTTTGACGAGGCGATAGAAGGCGGCCGGTTCGCCAGCCTCGCGTGCCTCGGCATAAAGTTGGAGAGCGGTGTTCTTCATGTCCGGCGCATTCAGTGCCATGTACATGTCGCCGATCTTCACCTTGCGCCAGGCGTCATCGCCGGCGATGTGCGAGGCGATGGTCAGCCAATGCTGGGCGTCTTCCGGCTCATGACGCATCGCGAATTCGGCAAGGGCCATGCTGTCATCGTAATCGCACCGCTGGGTGCTGATGGCGCGGTCGTAATAAAGCTTGCGTTCGCCTTCGCTATGCGCATTTTCCGCCAGGAGAAGCTGGGCAGCCATGTCGCCACGGTCGCGCAGGACGGCGGCATAGGTGTCGAGCGGTGACGAGAGCGGATTGAGATCCGATCCGCTGATTTCTTCCAGGAGTTTGACCGCGCGGCCGGAACCGCTCTGCGCCAGAGGGGACAGGATTTCGCGGGCAAGGGCCATGCTTTCCGCATCGCTCGCGTAATTCTTGACGAGGAAGCGGGCGAAGCTCAGACCGGCATCGACCGTCATGCCTTCGCCGGTCATCTGGATGGTTTTCCTCGCCTCGTTGACGTTGCCTTTTTCGAGGTTCTGCTTGAACTCGAGCAAGGCCGCCTCGACGGTTGCACCGCGACGCACTTCTGCCCGCTCAGCCCAGAACTTCAGCACCTGATCGGAATAGCCGGCGCCCTTCAGGTAGCGCTGGTAAATGGCCAAGGCGCTGGCGCGGCCGTAAAGCGCCTGGGTCTGTATCGCCGCGATGACGAGCGGATCCTTGAGTTCGGGCAGTTGATCAATCTGATCCGGCTCCAGATCGAGCGTCTTGTTGCCCGCACCCGCCTCGATGTTTGCCCAGTAGTCGGCCGTCGAAAAATTCGGACCCGCCGGGTCGACGCACAGATACACGCGCTGCAGCTTTGCAATCGCGTTGATGTCTCCGTTGATATGCGTAGCGTTGGTGAGCAGGTCGGCGGAGCGGGCGATCGTGGTCGGCTTCAGATCCGTGCGCAACAACAGTTCGGCCAGATCGATGCCGCCCTCGATGTCACCACGCTTGACGGCTTCTTCGAGAAGCGGGCGAACCGCCGGGGCGGATTTCCAAAGACCTTCACGCCCCTGAATGACACGGGCAAGGCGCGTGAACGCCCAGGCCGGTGGGTCGTTCCTTTCGATCAGTTTATGCACGATCTCTTCGTAGGCTGCGGCATCTTCCGGTGATGTGTCGCGGGTCGCTTCCAGCATTTGCGCCTGCTTGATCAGGCCGGCCTGGTTGCCCTGCTGCTCGGCGGTCTTGAAGTAAGCGAAAGCCTTTTGGCGATCCTGGGGCACGAGTGCACCTTCGGCGTAGAGGCGGCCCATTTCAAGGATCGCGGACATGTTGCCGCCATCTGCAGCCTTCTTCAGATATTTGACGAGAACATCGTTGTTCTTCTGCACCTTCTCGCTGAGAAGGTTGTATTCCGCGACCTTCCAGGCGGCAGTCGTGTCACCAAGATCTGCTGCGAAACGGTACCAGGCAAGACTGAGGTTGGGGTCCTGGACGACAATCTCTCCGCCGTCGTACTCCCGTGCAACACGTCCGACGCGGTCGCAGATGCCTTCGTCCAGGACACCGACCAGTGTGCCGAACGCCATGTTGACCGCCAGTTCCGGTTCGATCTGCCAGCCGTCGATCTGCTCACCGTCCTTCGTCATGCGGGCCAGATCGAGAATGGCGTCGGCGTTCCCTCCATAGGCGGCCTCGACCTTCAGTTTCAGGCCCTTCTGGCGATCGGCCGTGATGCCCTTTCCATCCAGGAGGAAGTCTGCCAGCGTGTTCAGCGAGCCGGCGCTATGGCCACCCATGTCGAGCAGTTTCTGAACCAGTCCCTGGCTCTTTACCTCGTCGGTCTGCCCCATGGCGACCATCAGTTTGACTTTGTCGAACAGGGAATCCTTTTCGCCATAGTTCGCCTTGATGGTCGGCAAAAGCTCCTGGACGCGGCTGATGACGGGTTCAAAGCGTCGGGCGTCGAGGTCGCGCAGCCGGTTCATGTCGCGCGTGATGGTATAGACCTCGCGCTTGGGCAGTCTCTTTCGATCCCAGGTCGTCCAATCCGCGATCATGTCTTCATCCCGAACGGGCGGGCTGCAGATCGGCGCCTTCGGAAGTTCGACGTCCGGCGGCATGAACCGGACGTCGATGGGTTCGCTTCTTCCGGGAGTTCCGGCGGCTATCGTCACTACGCCTGCCATCAGCAGCGATTTCGCCAGTCTTGCAATCGTCATGATAAACCTCCGGAACCTGTCTTTGCGAATTAGCGGGAAATGGTGCTCGGGACGGCCACGGCACCGACCTTGTCGCCGGCGCCGGTCACGACCACAGTGACGCCGGCAAGCCGCTTGAATTCGACCTTGTCGAGCTTGGCGATCTCCTTGTCGCCTTCGCGCACGACAAGGTCGACATTGAGCGGCGCCCTGAGCGCGACCGACTTGGACGCGCCGCTGTCGACGTCGGACACTGCTTCGGCACCGGCCTGGGGCACGAAGAGGTCGATGTCGGCCTTTTCCGTCAGGTTGTAGAGGCTGAGCGTTGCCTTGGACGGGTTCTTGGTCATGTCGTCCTCGATCGTGACGACGTCGCCTTCCGTCAGGATCGCCGAATAGAACTTGCCGGCCGCTGCCTTGACGCTGCCCTGACCCGCGCTTGCTGTCACCGCGATGTCTCCAGGGGCGACAGCAACATAGGGCGAGACGCCGTTTTCAAGCTGGTTGAAGGAGCTGGAACCGACCGTGGCGTTTGAAGCACCCGGTGCGATGACGCGGACGAAAGCCGAATTGGGATCCAGCGGTTTTGCATAGAGGCCGCCGTCATCCGCATGAGCCGGGACGCTGAACGCGAGGGTTGCGGCTACGGATGCGAGCGTGAGAATAGGGGTAATGCAGGTCTTCATGACTGTTCTCCTGTTTTGGTCTTGCAGACCGATAGAGCGGTCGTTTCGCCGACCGGGGCGTCGAAGGAGACGGAAACCTTGCCGAAGGCATCAGCCGGGATTCCGCCGAGCGAGAGGAAGTAGCGGCCGGTTGCGCGCAAGCGGTCGCCGCGTTCCATGGAGCGCGTGCGAACGGTGCCGTCCGCGCCGGTGAAGGTGAAAGTGACATTTCGACTGACATCACTGCCGATGTCGGCGAGAAGCACGTCGTCGCCGCCGAGTTTCAGGGAGGAAAGATCACCAGCAACCGTCTTTTCGTCGACCGGCTTCGCGTCTATCTGTGTCCCACAGTCGCCAAGCGATGCAGCGATGATCTCGGCCCAAGGGGCAGCCCCGAACTGACCAAGATTGTTGTAGATCGGGTTTTCCCAGATCATGAAGCGCGGGCGCTGCTCCTGGAATTCACGCGAGGTGACGTAGGAGAGGATCGAGCCGAACTGGTTGCCGCCCGAGATCGAATAGTTATCGACCGGGATGCCCGTCCAGTGTTCCAGATAGCCGGCGAAGTTGCTGATCGGCTTGTCCGAGTAACTGGTGCCGATAAGGGCTATGGTCGCTTCGTCGCCCCCCCCGAAAATGTCCATCGAGCCGGCGTCTGCCGCAGCTTCCTCGCGCACGGCCTCATAGGCATGGGCTGTTACCGTGGGTACATGGGTGACGCAGTGCTTCTGCAGGAGTTCGCGCATGCTGGAATATTCCGGTTCTGGCTTGACCTCCTGCATGGCGAAACCAACCGGCTTGACGTCCTCATACGCCGGCAAAGTCTTGATCTTGTCGGCGAGAGCCTTGGCCGCGATCCCAGCGCCATGAGCGGTCCAGTGAAAGTCGGCCTGGAAGAAGGCGTATTCGCCAAACTGGTTGCGATTGTTGTTGCGCATCGGCGTTGCGATATCGACCGCCGCGACGCCCTTCGCTTCCAGACGGCGGACCACGTCGTCATAGATCTCGGCGGCAATGTTCGCGTCAAAGCCATAAAGCGCGGCGCGGGCCGGCACCAGTTCGGGCAAGACTTGCGATTTGGTCGGAAGCGGGACGTATATCAGCGTCGTGCCGTTCTTCTCCAGCGCCTTTGCCATGGCCGCCAGATTGTCGATGGTCTGTTCGGTGAAGGCGTGCTGCAGGCGCAGGTCGGCGAGGATACGGAAGAACATGCCGTCCTTGCCCTCGATCATCTGAAGCTCCGACACCTCTTCAAGACCGCTGCAGCCGAAGGAGGAGCCGGTTTGATCCGGGTCACTGCTGCCGGCGGCAAAGGCGCTCGTCGTTGCAGCAAGGCTCAGCACCGTGAGAGCCGTCCCCACTAGATACGCTTGTTTGCGAGTTCTGGTCATTGTTGAACCTCCGCGTTGGTGCCGGTGGCCGGCTGTGTCAGTTGCGCCAGCAGGTTGCTGGCCGCCGCCTTCATCCCGACGCTGCCCTTGTCGCGTGCGATGTCGAGGTAGCGGGTCGCCTGTTCTGTCTGCTCAGGCGTGCGGCTTGGCTGTGAGAGGAGCATGACCGCCATGCGGAAGGCGGTGTCGCCGTTCTTCCTGCCGGCGCCGGATGCCAGCAGGCTTTCCAGTTCATCACGCTTTTCGCCAAAGGGGCGTCCCAGGCTGTAAAGCTCGATAAGCCCATCGACCGCGACCGCATTGCCCTTCCTGGCCTGGGCGCGGAGGGCAGCCTCTGCGCTTGCCAAATGCGACGGGGACAATTCCAGCTGATCGTTGGCGAGAATGTTCAGCATATGACGCACGGCGTAGCTGCGGCCGTCATAGGCCGCGAGCGAGAAGTAATGCAGAGCATGCGTCGCGAGTTTCGGGTCTGCCTGCTTCTGGATGCGTTCGGCCAGCTTGAAAGCACCCACGCCATCGCCGGCGTCAGCCAGAGCCTGGAGCTGCTTATAGGTGACGCGCTTGCCGGCAAGCAGGTTCTTGCGCGTCGCCTGCAGCGCGAGCGGCAGATGCGAGGCTGGCCCCATCGTCTTCTTCCTGACCGGTTTCGCCGGTTCTTCCTTCTTCGTCGAGAAGAATGGGGTCACGGCTTCGGCAGGGGCTGCCATCAGCAGGCCACCGATGAGAGCGGAAAGGAGCGCGCTCCGGGGTAAGAGCTTCCTGGCGTGATCAGACATTGCTGTCTCCCACGCCGCCATGATGACCGCCGCCACCACCCTGGCTCTTGCGTTCCCACAGCGTCGATGTACCGAGATAGCGGATCGGGAACTCCCAGACGACGACGCTTGGCTGGGTGTCCTGAAGGGCTGTGCCTTCCAGAAGATCCATCATCGGGACACCGGGCCCCAGGCCTTCCTTCGCCACGTTGACGACATCGGTCACCAGCGACTGGCGCAGGAAGTCGACGAAGGACCAGTTTTCATTGGCGCTGTAGCTGGTCCCGACCAGCATGACCGGAACCTTGGTTTCGGTACCGAAAAGATCGGTACCTGCCGCATCGGCATCGACCGCTGTCCGGTAGATCGGGATATTCTCCTGCTTCAGGCCGATGCCCGGGGCATAATCGGGAGAGGTGATGTAGGTGGTCAGGTCACCCCAGATATCGACGGGTGTCTGCCAACTCGCCGTCACTGTTTCCGGCGGCAGGGACATGCCCGATGCCTGGATCGTCGACTGGACTGCTTCGGCAGTGATCTTGGCGCCTGTGGGCGTCCAGTGGGTGTCGGATTTCAGGAAGAGTTCGCCGTACTGCTTTGCGGAGAGCATGGCGGCGCGGGTATCGACCACCGTCATGCCCTTCGCCTTCAAGGCGGCCGAGAAGTCGGCATAGGCAACCTGCATGGCATCGGAGCGCATGACGTCTGGCAGATGCTCGGCATAAATATCAGACTTCGCCGGCAAGGGGACCATCACCAGCTGGATACCGGCCTCTGCCAGAGTGGCCCTGACCTGATCGATCTTCGCGACCGCGCTGTCGATGTCGGCGGGCTTGACGCGCTTGAACTCCTCACCGGTGAAGAACCAACCGTCCTCACCGATGATGACACCCCTGCGACCGGAGCCAAGAAGGGCGTAGCGGGCATTGCCGATGACGCCGACGGCGGGGTCGCGGTGCGGCAGTTCACTCTTGTACAGCGCGTCGAGATCCCGTGTCGCCTCGCCGTCGATGACATAAGAGAGCGACAGATCGTTGACCTTGCTTCCCTTGGCATCCGTTGGCGTGTCAAGGAGCATGGTGGAGTTGGCATAGATCGCGTAACCGAAGAAGACTGTCGGCAGCAGCAGGGTTGCGGTGTGCTGGCGTAGCTTGCTCATGTTCAATCTCCCGTCAGAACTGGAAGTAGAGGAAGGGCGAGACCGATTGCTCGGAGAGCCGGGCGACGGTGACCACGAGAAGCAGGCTCATGGCGATCGGATAGGCGAGCGAGGGGCGGGCAACCGCGACACCATTGCCGGTCACCTGGAAGCCGTGGGCTTCCGCCGAGATTTCGGCATCGGTCAGCTTCTTGAAGTAGGGCTCGGCAAAGACCGCGATGATCGCCAGGACCAGGAAGAGAATGTTCTCGCGGGTGACGTTGGCGAGGAACTCGATACCGGGTGCTATACCGTTCAGGCCGAGCATGCCGCCATAGACCGTGAAGGCGCTTTCGACAGTCGCTGCCCGGAACATGACCCAGCCGATGAGCACCAGCACCAGAGTGATGGGCAGGGAGATAAGGCGCGGCGGTGCCTTTTTGGCCCAACCGGTGTAGCGTTCGATGGCCAGCCAGCCACCGTGCCAGGCACCCCAGATGACGTAGGTCCAGGCAGCACCATGCCACAGGCCGCCCAGCAGCATGACCAGGAAGAGGTTGACGTAGGTGCGGGCCGAGCCTTTGCGATTGCCGCCGAGCGGAATGTAGAGGTAGTCGCGCAGCCAGGTGGAGAGGCTGATGTGCCAACGCTGCCAGAACTCGGTGATCGACAGGCTGAGATAGGGCGTGTTGAAATTCTGCTTGAAGCGGAAGCCCATCATCAGCGCGAGGCCGATCGCCATGTCGGAATAGCCGGAGAAGTCGAAATAGAGCTGCAGCATGTAGGCGATGGCGCCAAGCCAGGATTCGACGGCCGTCGGGTTGGCCATGGAGAAGGCCTGATCGGCGATCGGAGCGACGGTGTCGGCGATCAGCACCTTTTTGGCCAGGCCAATGGTGAAGATGTAGAGGCCGGAGGTGAAAATCGGCAGCGAATGCTCGCGCTTGATGAACTGGTCGGTGAGATCACGGAAGCGCAGGACCGGGCCGGCGATCATGTGCGGGAAGAGGGCCATGAAGGCGGCGAAGTCGACGAAGCTGCGGGTCGCCGGCGTATCCTTGCGGTAGACGTCGACGATGTAGCCGATGGCGTGGAAGACGTAGAAGGACACGCCGATCGGCAGGATCAGCTGCCAGTGGTAACCGAGTTCTTCCGGGGTCGTTCCAATCAGGGCAGCAAAGCTGTCCATGAAGAAGTTCAGATACTTGAAGATGCCAAGCACGATCAGGCAGCCGATGACGCCGACGATCAGTGTCGTCTTGGCGCGGGCCTGGCCTTCCCATCGATCAATCAACAGGCCGCAGCCATAGGCCCAGGCGGTGACCGCGATGAAGAGCAGCAGGAAATCGGCGCGCCACCAGCAGTAGAAGATGTAGGAGCCGATAAGGATCGTCCACGACCGCAGGCGTTCCGGCGTCAGGTAATAGGCCGACAGGAACAGGGGTAAGAAGAGGAAGAGGAAAGTCTCGGAGGAGAAGACCATGAACTAGCTCCCAGTCTTGCAGTCAGGCCGGGATGTTGGCCCGGTTGTCGACGTTGCGTTGGGGTGGATGGTGAAGGCTTGCTGCACACCCTCGGGAGACGAGGAGGCGCGGAGAAGTGCGGGAACGTAGTTTGAGAATTCGCCGTCGAGCAGGATGGGTGACTGGCCGGCGAAATCATTGGCGTTCAGGGTCACTTCGCTGGCGGAGCCGCCAAAAACGCCCGATTTGTTGGATGAGAAGGCATTGTCGGCGACCGTGATCACCGCATCTTTCTGCTGGTCGAGGATGGAAACGCCGGCACCGGCGTTGGCGATCAGGTGATTTCTCGACAGGGTCAGCGCATCGCCTGACCGGATCTTGATGCCAACCTGGGCGTTTGAAACAACGACATTGTCGGCCACGTCGATACAGGCGCTGCGCACAACCGAAATTCCGCCGCGACCATTGCCTGCGAGGAGATTGCCGGTGATCGTGACGTCTCGAACGTTATTGGCGACGAAGATGCCGCTGCCGCGATTGCCGAGGATGATGTTGCCGGCAATCTCGACATCGGAGCTGGAATTCTGCACGTCGATCGCCTGGGCCTTTGCGGTGCCGGTCACGACATTGTCTAGAACTCGGCTGCGCGTGATGCCGCTGAAGGCGATTGCGGGACCGGCCATGTTCTGGAAGCGGTTGGCAACGATCGAGATATCGCGCGCATTTTCGAAGGTCAGCGCCCTTACGCTCACGAAACTGCTGTCGATGAAGTGGGTCTGCAACTTTGCCGGATAGAGCGCCGCGCCGATGATCGACAGCCCGCTGGTCACGCTGTTCTCACCGTAGCCAAGATTGGCGAACCGGGCCTTCTGCGCCTGGATCGCGCCGGTCATGGCGGTGGCGAGGAAAGGACGAAAGGCGGGCATTGATGCATTGGTATCCGGTGTGGAGGCCAGACCCGCCTGGTTGATGGTCAAGAGGCCGGAATTGAGAATGAACGCGCCCTCACGGGTCGACAGTTCCAGCGTCTGGCCGGGCTCCACAACCAGGGCTGCGTCCGACCAGATGACGATCGGCCAATGGGCGACATAGGCTCCACCACGACGTTCGATCGCTCCCGGATGTTGTTTCTCGGTGAGCCTTGCGAGCTCGCCGAGCGCGATCGAGCCGCCTCGAACGAAGAGGGCAGTCGCATCCTTGTCAGCAACAGCTTTCTGGGTGTCAGGCGCAAATCTTCCGCCGGTCTGGAGACGCAGCTGCGCCAGCATGAAATCCACCGGGATCGTGTGCAGTGTCGCCCGTCCCGGGACGGTGTCGAGGGGCGGGGTCTGCCGTTTTTTCCAGACGCCAATGTCCCCCAGCTCGTCGGTCAGCAGGGCGGCTGCATCGGACTTTCGGGCGTCGATCGGTGCGAGGCGCCGCCCGATATGGCCGATCGTTTCGGTCAGCCGCGCCAGACCGGCTTGACCGATCTGTTCGGCGCGGGCGCCGACAGCGGTCGAGGCCATCATCAGCGCCAGGAGAATGGGAAGACCCTTCCGCATCTTTTTCCCTCAGCTATGAACGAGTTGCAGGGTGACCGGTGCGTCGGCGACTTCGACAGCGACGTCGCAGACCACTTCCACGAGCTGCATCTCCGCTTCAGGGCCGCAATAGATGACGGCGCTGTCGCCGGCCGCGACTTCGAAGTTGTCGCCGACCCTGACCGGCCGGGTCTGGGTGCCGGTTTTCAGGAGACCGGAGCCGGTGGTCACCGTCACCATGCGATGGACGGCGGGGTTCTGTGCCATGGGCAGCATCGTTCCCGGGCGCAGCGTCATCATGCGCAGTTCATAACCCGGCCCGCTCTGGACACGGCGGACCTCGCCCCAGGCCATCTGGTTGCGCATATGCTGGGCAAGTTCGCGGCGCTTGATCGTCTCGAGCTTCTTGACGATCTGCTTGACCTGCTGTGCCTGGTCACGGGTGGTGATCAGCAGCGCATCGTCCGTATCGACGACGACCACATCCTCCATGCCGACCACTGCGACCAGTTTGCTGGAGGCGCGGACATAGGAGTTGCGGGTGTCGATGCTGATGACATCGCCGCTCAGCACGTTCCCATCCTCATCTTTCTCGGCGATGTGGTGCAGGGCGTTCCAAGCGCCGACATCGCTCCATGCGACGAGCAGCGGTGCGATGACCGTGCGCGGCGAATGTTCAAAGACGATGGATTCCGTCGGCAGGTTGGCGGCGGGAACAAGCGCTTCGGCGTTCAGATAGAGCGCATGTTCCGAGTGCCGCGCGAGCTCGAGTGCCGATGTTACGGCGTCGAAGGTCGTAGGGTCGAGCCGCTGAAATTCGCCGATCAGGACGTCGGCGCGGAAGAGGCTGATGCCGGAGGCCCAGTAGGCGCCTCCTGCATTGATGAGGGACGTCGCGACCTCGACCGGCGGCTTCTCGATGAAGCTCGAGACCTTGCGGGCGCAGGTGAGCGTTTCCAGCTCACCACCATCGACGATGTAGCCATAGCCCGTTTCCGGATATTCCGGGGGCACGCCAAAGAGGACGATATGGCCCTGTTCGGCGGCCTTGCGGGCAGCCAGTACATTGGCCGGGAGGTCACCCTTGACGATATGGTCCGAGGGGATGACGCAGATCAGCGAAGCCGGATCTGTCTTGGCGAGCATCAGGGCGGCCGCGAGCACGGCGGGGCCGGTATTGCGGGAGATCGGTTCCGCGATCACGCGGGCCGGGCATTTCAGGTCGTTCAGCTGCTGCAGAACGGTCGCGACATGGGCGCTGCTGACTGCCACGATCGGATCGGCGAAGCCGGGGGCGCGGTGGCGCTCGACGGTGGCGTGGAAGAAAGTGGTTTCGGAATTGCCGTCGATGCGTTGGAACTGCTTGGGGTGTTCCGTGCGCGAGAGGGGCCATAACCGTGTGCCGATGCCGCCGCAGAGGATGAGTGGGTGAACGTCTAACATGGCTGCTCCTGATAACTCGTTGGAGTGATTGCGCGGATGATCTGCCTAGACGTGTCGGTCAGCTCGTCGACTTGGCGTCGAACCACTGGGCGACCTTCTGCCTGGCGGCGAAAATGTGCCTGTTGATGATGCGGACAGAGACCGGTGCGCCGATCGCGGCCTCGGTGAGGTCCGCCTGTGGGGCGATCAGCGCCCGAACTTCGCCCTGATTGCCGACCGGCTTCAGGGCCTGGGCATCGCGTGCCAAGGTGCCATAGGCAACCTCACCGCCGGCGAGGCTCAGTTCAGCAATGTCGCCGGCGACGAGTTGCTTGGCCTGTTCGGCGGTGACGACCGCCTGGACCACGGGAGCGGTTGCCTTGTCGATGACCTCGACAATGGTGTCGCCGGCCATGACGGTCGAACCCTCTCCGGCGTTCATGGGGAGAACCTTGCAGTTGCAGGGCATGTTGATGCTGAGCGTCGTGCCGGAAACGGACTGGAGGGTGTAGAGGACTTCGCCGCGCTTGGCGCCGAGATTGAGATAGGAGATCTGGCCGCTGGCCACGGCCCTGAGAGCCTGGCCGCCGGTGGAGAGAACTGCCAGTTGCTGCACCTCCTTGGAGAAGACGCGCTCATAGACCAGTTTCACCGCGACACCGGCCAGCGTCAGGCTGAGCGCAACCGTTGCCACCACCTTGACGGTACGCCCGATCAAGTTGCCGATTGTGGCCTGGCCACCCTGCCTTTTGCTTCCCGCAACGGTTGCACGTTCGCGCAGGCTGATGATGCCGTCGACCGAGGTGATGTCGCCGGCGATGTGACTGTTGAGCAGATAACGCAGGGTGGGCAGATGATCGCCGGTGGGCTCCAGGAAATCGAGGCGCAATTCGCCGGTCTCGGCATGAATGCGGCTGATGCGGACATTGACTTGGAGCGAGATAGTGTAGCCGTCGAAATCGAAGCGCAGAACGGCGATGCGCTCCCGGCCTTCCAACTCCGGTCCGGCGAGGCCAGAGACGGTAGCGGAAACCAGTGAAAGGCTCTGGCCGTTGAAATGACGCCCGTCGATGACGGCGGCAAAGGGAATGTTCGTTTTCGGATGCTCGGTTCCGTTGTCCAGGAGGACCGGAAAACCGGTGGACGGCTGCGCAAAGGTTTGAGGGGCGGTGTCGCGGGCGGCTTTCGTATCGATTTCCATGGTCTCTATCCTTCGCGGTTAGATGATGTTGCCGACATAGGCCACGCCGAGGATGAGCCATCCGAGGGCAAGGCAGTGCATGTAGGTGGAGCTGAGGGCGCGCCAGCGTTGGCCGACGGGGAGGGGCTTTCCGCCGCCTGAGGTCGTCTGGCGGGTCCATTTCTGGCGATCGAGGCGGAAGAGGATGAAGCTCTTCACGACGGCACCGCCGACCTGGCTGAAATACAGCAGGAAAGGAAAGGTGATCGGGAAACTGCGGCCACGGAACGCCATGATGACGGTGCAGAAGCCGTAGCGGGTGAACATGACCCAGGCGAAATAGATGGGAAGGATCCAGGGGCTGACGAAAGCAGCTGCGAGCAGGATGCTCGCCGGACCTGCCAGCGTGGTCCAGATCGACAGTGCCTGATCAAGCACGGACCACCAGGTGAAATAGCCGATCTGGGAGGCAGGCAGGGCAAGTGCGCGGCCGTTGGTGCGCAGCATGTTGCCGAACCAGCGGGTCATCAGCACGATCGCCGAGCCGAAGAAGCTGGGATAGGGTTGGGTTTCGATCGACAGCGTGCAGAGATCCGGCAGATAGAGCATCTTGTAGCCGCGCTGCAGCAGCCAGAACCAGGTGGACTTGTCGTCGCCGGTCAGAAAGTTGACGCGACCCAGGCGCCAGTGATCGATGAAATCGTGGCGCACGAGTTCGACAAAACCCGGATCGGTGGCGAGGCTGGCGCGAAAGATCGACATGCGGCCGGTCAGGGTCAGCACCCGTTCTCCGAGGGACATGGACGACATCATGACGTGGCGCTGCGAGAAGCGGAGATCGAACCAATCGCGGAAGAGCCGGCCACCCTGCGTGTCGCTGAGTTCATCAGTCGTCACGGCGCCGACGGCAGGATCCGTGAAGAAGGGCAGGCTGCGGTCAACCACGTCGATCGGTACGCAGCTGTCTCCATCGACGAAGACCACGATATCGTTGCGTCCGGGATTGAGTTTGGCGATGGAGCGCAGCGAGGTGGCGAGGGCATCCCGCTTGCCGGTACCAGCGATCTTGTCGATCTTCAGGCCAACCATGGCCTTGCTGCCGGGATGGCGGGCGGCGACGGATTCCATCACACGACGGATGAGACGTGCATCGGCTTCGTCCACGATCGAAGCGACGATGGTCGCTCCGCCGGCTGCGGTGTAGGCCGCCTCGAAGATGGAGCGGTAGACGCGGGTCGAGATCTCGGGCGCGATCTTGTAGGTCGTTACGAGAAAATAGGCGTGATCCTTCAGGCCGCGGGCGGCATAAGCCTCGGCGGCAAGACGCCGCCGCCGAGGATAGGCGAAGTTGAGGAAGTAGGCGGCCCGCGCCAGGTTGATCCCGGCCCAGGCATAACGCCAGGCTCCGATGAGACCGACAGTGATCAGGGTGCCGGAGACCGCGGATACGGTCGGGTGGGGCACGCTGAGCGCCAGGATCGTCATGGACAGGAGATAGATGACGTGGGCCAACATCTGCGCGCTCCTTACCAGCAGATGCCCTGATAGGTGCCGGACGAGCGGATGCCGGGGCTGATACGCAGCAGGTCAACCATCGGGATCGTGTCGCTCGACTTCTGCAGCATCGGCATGGCCTCGGCATAATGATTGCCGACAAGGATGACGTCAGACGTGTCAATGAGATCGTCGAGTTCTCCGACAAGGCGGTTCTTCAGGTCGATCGCCGTGTCATTGCCGCGACCGGCGCCGCTCATGCCCTCGGCATAGGCCTGCTGGACGAAGGGGTCGTAGATCTTGAGATCATAGCCCTTGGCAATCAGGCGCGAGGCAAGGCTTGCGAGCGGGCTTTCGCGCAGGTCGTCGGTGCCGGTCTTGAAGCTGATGCCGACCATGCCGACGGTCTGGCCGCCCATCTGGGATACCATGGTCTCTGCGCGGTCGATCTGGGCCTCGTTCGCTTCGAGAACCGCATCCAGGAGAGCGCTCTCGACATGGGCTTCCTTGGCGAGGTGACGGAGTGCACGGACATCCTTGGGCAGGCAGGAGCCGCCGAAGGCGAAGCCCGGACGCATGAAGTAGGGGGAGATGTTGACCTTGAGATCCGAGCACAGGATCTTCATCACCTGTTGGCCGTCGACACCGCAGGCCTTGGCGATGTTGCCGATCTCGTTTGCGAAGGTCACCTTGACCGCACGCCAGGAATTGCTGGTGTATTTGATCATCTCGGCAGTGGCGAGCGGCACCGAATGGCAAACGCAGGGCAGTCCGGCGTTGATCTCGTGCAGGATCGCGTCGGTCCGTTCGTCGATCGCACCGAAGACGATCAGGCCGGGGTCGTAGTAATCTTCAATCGCCGTGCTTTCACGCAGGAATTCGGGATAGTAACCCACACCGAAATCGGTCCCTGCCATCATGCCTGTCGCTGCTTCGAGTGCCGGAATGCAGACCTTGTCCATGGTTCCCGGCACGATGGTCGAGCGGACAACAACCGAGTGGAAGCCATCCTTGCGGGCAATGGCAGCACCGATCGCTTCACAGGCTTTGACGACGTAGGTCAGACCTACGGAACCGTCAGCAGCGCTCGGCGTGCCGACGCAAACGAAGGAAAGATCAGTTGCAGCGATGGCCTCGTCGATGTCGAGGGTGGCGCGCAGCTTGCCGCTCGCGACCGTCATCTCGATCAGCGGCTCAAGGCCCTTCTCGACGATCGGGGTCTTCCCACGATTGATCGTATCGACCTTTGCAGAATCGATGTCGACCGCCACGACCTCATGGCCATCCTTTGCCAGGCAGGCCGCCGCCACCACGCCGACATACCCGATTCCGAAAACGCTGATCCTAGCCATCTGCTGCCTCTTATCCTGGAGGGAGGCCCGCTCGCGGACCCGCCGTTGGTTAACATCTGTTAATGTCGACCATAGGATTGGCAGCTCTTTTCCTGCAGACAAAGTCAGGAAAATTAGAGAATTGTCAGGAATTTCCCTGACAAAAATCGCATATTTTCGGAATGCATAAATATTGTAATTTAGCACAAAAAATAAGCCGCAATCTTGCGACTGCGGCTTTCTTGATGTTTTGCAATTTATATTAGTGTTGTAGCCACCCGACACTGATGGCGTAGCTGACGATGTCGGATCTAGTCCTCAAGTCAAGCTTTTTTATTGCCCTGTATTTGTAGGTCTCAACTGTCTTCGCACTCAGTTGAATGTCGGCTGCAATTTCTTTCATCGCCTTGCCTAGGGCGACATGCCGGAGCACGAATTCCTCCTTCAGCGACAATTTTCGCTGGATCGGATCCATCGCCAGTGGCCTCTGGTCGGAAAGTGCCAGGACCGTTTCGTCGATCACCACATCGCCAGCATGCACGCTTTTGATGGCTCGCAGCAGCCTTGGACTGGCAACCGATTTGGTTACCACGCCGCTATAGCCACGGGTGACATAGGTTTCGCCGGGTTGCGTGTCACGGACGTCGCAATAGGCGATCAGCTTGGCCTTGGCTCGCAGTGCGAACAGATCCATGTCACACTCTTCGAGCGTGCGCTCCAGATGCACCGGGTCTGCCACGATGACATCAGGCTCCAGCCGCGTCACGGCTTCATGCAACTTCTGGTCTCGGTTGCTGAGCGTCAGCGCCGCCAATTGACGTGTCGAGTTGACCAGGAAGTTCAACCCATCCACCAACACCGGATTATCGTCCAATACCAGAACCCTGATTTTGCCAGTGCTCTCCATTGCAGCTCCAATCTCTCGACAATGCCACAAATCCCTCGAACCCATCGGACGCTTTCTGTCGGCTCCGTGGTCCACTAGCTCTGTCCCCGATGTTCAGAGAGAACGTCAGGGGTGTCAAGATGTTGCGCTGCCGCGAAAATTAAAGGCAAATTGTTGTTGTGCAACATCGATCGGGCATGTCCGCCGTCACATTCATCAACAAAGAACAAATCAGAACAGCAGGTTGCCGAGAAGGCGTCTGGCAATCTCGTGATTGTGATCGTGTTGCACTGCAATCTTGAGCATGCTGAAACTGTTTCATTTGGAGCCAATTCGCGCGTATTCGAAGTGGATCCTGAAGGACTTACGGATAAAAAATCGGCTCTAATCGGGGCGCTGACCGAGGTGAAATGCGGCGGGAATATGGTGGTTTCGACGCGTCGCCTGCGGTTAATCGTCATCCTGTGGTCCCTTTCGAAGTTTCCGGCGGACACATTGACGTGAATCACGTGTCGCGGTGCCGGACCCTAGGGACGGTATCGGGCGAAAATGCAGCAGCGACAGATTTGTCGCTTTCTGGACAGGAAGGCGCGAGGAAATTCATCGGGAAGCGGTGCCTCCCGATATATGTAATTCACGGCTGAGTTGTGCTGTCCAGAGGTCAGGCCGCGGTTTCGAAACGTGCCAGGTTGCGCTCGGCAGGAGAGGCCGGTTTTGCGGCCGTGCCCGCTGCAATCAGTGCCAGGACGTCATCGGTGTAGTCGGAGGCGTTGGCAATCGCCTTCTCGACATTGCGTCCCTGGGTATCCGGGAGGTCGCGCAGCGGACGGCTCAGATCGAACATCTCGCGGAAGGCGGCGCGCTCGGCAATGGGCGTGTCGAGCACGTTGATCTTCTGCTCACAGAGCAGACGCTTGACTGCCTGCATGGAGCGCGTGGTGATCATGGGGTTGACGCGGGACAGGACCACCGAATGGGGAATGCGAATTCCAGCTTTCTGATCGAGATAGCGCAAGAGGTCGAGTACCTGCGCTCCACCCTGGGCGTCCATGCTGCTTCCCTGGATCGGAACGAGGACGTGGTCCGAGAGGCCGACGGTTGCGGCGAGCAGAGGTGACTGGATGCCTGGCAGGTCCACCACGACGAAATCAAACTGGCTGCGGCGCTCGTGAATGGTTTTTTGGATCGTCGGCGCCGAGACATAGGTTTCGATGGTGAAATTGGGCAGCAGTCTTGCGCCCTGATACCAGCGGGAGAACCAGCGTTGCGGATCGGCGTCGATAACGCAGACGCGATATTTGCGATGGAGGAGTTCGGTCACGAAGAGAAGAGCTGCTGTCGTCTTGCCGGCGCCGCCCTTGGTGTTGGCAAAAGTGATTACTGCCATCGCTTAATCCTGCTGCGTGAAGATCGAGCTACGAATCGCTCTCCAAGGCACAGGCATCGTGCGGGGTCAGATATAAGCAAACGTGGTTAACAAGCCATTACGAGATTTTGGGGTGTGCGTTTGCGCGAGGGCAACCGACCTCATGGCCCTGGGGCGTCTAAGTTAAATGACGGCAAAGAATGGCAGATGGATCCATGCTGCGGTGCACAACATATAATAGTACTTTTGGTCTTTACAGGTTGCGAAGTCTTGCCTATGCATAATGACAGACACCGTGGAGGCGGTGTCTTTCTTAGGGAGGACATCATGAATATTGTACGCAAACTCGCGCTTAGCGCGAGTGTGATTGCACTTAGCTGCACCGCTGCATTTGCTTCAGACCTGACCGTCGGTTTTTCGCAGATCGGTTCGGAATCCGGCTGGCGCGCTGCTGAAACATCCGTCACCAAGCTCGAGGCTGAAAAGCGCGGCATCGAACTGAAGTTCGCCGACGCACAGCAGAAGCAGGAAAACCAGATCAAGGCTATCCGTGGCTTCATCGCCCAGGGCGTTGACGCGATCCTGGTTGCTCCGGTCGTCGCCACCGGTTGGGAAGACGTTCTGACGGAAGCCAAGGAAGCCGAAATCCCGGTCATCCTGCTCGACCGTGGCGTTGATGCTCCGCAGGATCTCTACCTGACCTCGGTCGCTTCCGACCAGGTGAAGGAAGGTCGCGTTGCCGGTGAGTGGCTCGTCAAGACCGTCGGCGACAAGCCGTGCAAGGTCGTCGAGCTTCAGGGTACCGTTGGTTCCACGCCGGCTATCAACCGCAAGAAGGGCTTCGAAGAAGCCATTGCCGGCAAGTCGAACATCACGATCGCCCGCAGCCAGACCGGTGACTTCACCCGCGCCAAGGGCAAGGAAGTCATGGAAGGCTTCCTGAAGGCTGAAAACGGCGGCAAGGACATCTGCGCGATGTATGCCCACAATGATGACATGGCCGTCGGCGCCATCCAGGCCATTAAGGACGCCGGCCTGAAGCCGGGCACCGATATCCTCGTCGTCTCGATCGACGCCGTTCCGGATATCTTCGCCGCCATGGTCGCCGGCGAAGCCAATGCCACCGTGGAACTGACCCCGAACATGGCCGGTCCTGCCTTCGACGCGCTCGACGCGTTCCTGAAGGACGGCAAGCAGCCGGAGAAGTTCATCATCACGGAATCGAAGCTCTACACGCCTGCTGACAATCCGCAGGCTGAGTACGACAACCGCAAGGGCCTCGGTTACTAAGGTAACCCTCCCGGCGCGACCCCGTCATTTACAGGTGGCGGGGTCGTTGCCGCTTTCTCCCGGCATCGATCGGGGATAGTTTTCCGGGAGAGGGGGAAGAGGCACATGACCGACAATCCATCCATCGTGCTCGCGGCTGCGGGCATCATCAAGACGTTTGGCAATCATACGGCGCTGGACAAGGTCGATATCGCATTCCATCGCGGCGAAGTTCATGCGCTGTTGGGAGAAAACGGTGCCGGCAAGTCGACCCTGATCAAGATCCTGACAGGCGCCTATATCCCGGATGGCGGGACCATCACGGTCGACGGCGAAGTTGTCAATTTCACCACGCCCCAGCAGGCCCAGACGGCGGGCATCGGGACCGTTTACCAGGAGGTCAACCTCCTGCCCAACATGACCGTCATCGACAACCTCTTCATCGGTCGCCAGCCCACCAATCGCTTTGGTCTCGTCGACAAGCGCCGCATGGAACGGGAATCCCGCGAGATTCTTGCGACCTACGGCCTCGACATCGACGTCAAGGCCGAGCTTTCCACCTTTTCTGTCGCCGTGCAGCAGATCATTGCGATCGCGCGGGCGGTTGAATTGTCGGGCAAGGTTCTCATTCTCGATGAGCCAACCGCCAGCCTCGACCGTTCCGAAGTCGAAAAGCTGTTCGGGATCGTCCGACAGTTGCGCGATCGTGGTCTCGCCATCGTCTTTATCACCCACTTCCTCGATCAGGTCTTCGAACTGTCGGATCGGGTGACGGTTTTGCGCAATGGCCGTCTCGTCGGTACAGAGGCGATCGCCTCGCTCGACCGCGCCAGCCTGGTGCGCATGATGCTCGGCAAGGATCTCGCTTTCCATCATTCGGATGTGGTGGGAGAAGAGGCGGAAGTCGGCGAAACGCTGATGTCCTTCGAGGGTTTTGGCCTGTCAAACAGCGTCCAGCCCTTCGATCTCAAGATCCATCGTGGCGAAGTGGTCGGTGTCGCCGGCCTGCTGGGTTCCGGCCGAACGGAAATGGCGCGACTGATGTTCGGTATCGATCAGGCCGACAGCGGCGCGTTGAAGATTGACGGTGTGAACAAACAGGTCCGCAATCCCCGCGAGGCGGTCGAGCTCGGCTTCGGCTTCTGCCCGGAAGATCGCAAGATCGATGGCATCTTCGGCGATCTCTCCGTGCGCGAGAATATCGTGATCGCCATGCAGGCGCGGCTCGGCTGGTTCAAGGCGTTGAACCGCGACGAACAGCTCGAGATCGCCGGAAATTTCATCGAGGCGCTCGACATCCGCACGGCGTCTGCCGAGCTGCCGGTGAAGCTGCTCTCCGGCGGCAACCAGCAGAAGGTGATCCTTGCCCGCTGGCTTGCCACCGATCCGCGTTTCCTCATTCTCGACGAGCCAACCCGCGGCATCGATGTCGGCGCGCATGCCGAGATCGTCCGCATGATCAGCCGGTTGCGGGAAGACGGGCTGGCGCTGGTTGTTATCTCTTCCGAGCTCGACGAAATCGTCAGTTACTCTTCACGTGTGGTCGTCATGCGCGACCGCAAGATGGTCGCCGAACTGCACGGCGCCGACATCACCCCCGGCGTCATCGTCCAGACCATTGCCGCCCAGCCGGCGGAGGCCGAGGCATGAAAAGGCTTGCCATGTCCCGCATCATTTCCCCGCAGATCCTGGCTCTTGCCGGTGTTCTGTTCTTCAACTGGCTGGTCTTTCCCGGCTTTTTCAACATTACCTGGCAGGATGGCCGGCTGTTCGGCAGCCTGATCGACGTTATCAATCGTGGCGCCCCCGTCGCGATCCTTGCCATCGGCATGACCGCGATCATCGCCACCAAAGGCGTGGATCTATCGGTCGGCGCGGTCATGGCTGTTGCCGGCGCGGTCGCCGCAACTTGTGCGGTCTCCGGCCAGCCGCTGGTCGTGACGCTGGTTGCGGCCCTTTCCGTCGGTATCCTCTGCGGTATCTGGAATGGCATCCTCGTTGCCTATCTCGGTATCCAGCCTTTCGTTGCGACGCTGGTGCTGATGGTAGCCGGGCGAGGGGTCGCGCAGCTCATCACAGAGGGCTCGATCGTCACCTTTTCGGATCAGGCGCTGATCTTTGTCGGCACGGGCTCGCTTTTCGGCCTGCCGATGCCGGCGGTGATCGCGATTGTTCTGATGATCGCCGCGCATCTCGTCATGCGCCGTACCGCGATCGGTCTCTTTATCGAGGCGATCGGGACCAATCTGTCTGCTGCCAACTATACCGGTCTGCGCAGCAAAGTGGTGATGCTCGCGATCTATGCCTTCGGCGGCTTCTGCGCCGCAACGGCCGGCATTATCGCCGCTGCCGACATTCGTGGGGCGGATGCCAACAATGCCGGTCTGTGGCTCGAACTCGATGCGATCCTGGCGGTCGTCATCGGCGGCACGTCACTGCTTGGTGGACGCTTCTCGATCCCGATGTCGGTGCTCGGCGCCATCATCATCCAGGCGATGAACACCGGTGTCTTGGTTTCCGGCTTCCCGCCGGAATTCAACCTGATCGTCAAGGCTGGCATGATCATCATCATCCTGGTTCTGCAATCGGCCCGGATCGCCCAGGTGCTCGGACGTAAATTCGGCCCGCGCCAGCCGGCCACCCCGACGCCCCAGACTTCAAGCCAAACATCGGGACAGGCACGATGAATCCGCGTTATCGCCCTCTCGCCGCGACCACCCTCATCTTCGTGATCGCCTATGCCGTCTGTATTTTCCAGTATCCCGGCATGTGGTCGACCCGCGTCTTCGGCAATTTCCTCACCGACAATGCGTTTCTCGGCATCGCCGCTGTCGGCGCGACTTTCGTCATTTTGTCCGGCGGGATCGATCTGTCCGTCGGTGCGGTGATCGGTCTTACGGGTGTGGTGACCGCCATCCTGATCTCATGGGTCGGTATGCATCCGCTGGCCGTCTTCGCCATCGTGCTGGTTCTGGCCGCCGCATTCGGTGCCTCGATGGGCGCGGTCATCCACTTCCTGCAGGTGCCGCCCTTCATCGTGACACTCGCCGGCATGTTCCTCGCTCGCGGATTTGCCTCGGTGCTGAGCCAGGATTCGATCCCGATCGACCACGACTTCTACCGGACGATCTCCAGCCTGTATTACAAGCTGCCGGGTGGCGGGCGTCTCAGCGCCATCGGGCTCCTGATGCTCGCAACCTTCCTGATCTGCGGCTTCATCGCCCACAAGACGCGCTTCGGTTCTTATGTCTACGCGATCGGCGGCAATGCGACCTCCGCCTCGCTGATGGGGGTGCCGACGGGGCGTGTGACGATCGGCATCTATGCACTTTCGTCCTTCCTGGGCGGGCTTTCGGGTATCGTCTATTCTCTCTACACCTCGGCCGGCTATCCTCTGGCCGCGGTCGGCATCGAACTTGACTCGATTGCAGCCGTGGTGATAGGCGGAACCCTATTGACGGGCGGTTACGGTTTCATCTTCGGAACCCTGATCGGGGTCATGCTGCAGGGATTGGTCCAGACCTACATCGTCTTTGACGGGACGCTCTCCAGCTGGTGGACTAAAATCGCCATCGGATTCCTTTTGTTCATGTTTATCCTGCTCCAGAAACTGGTCTTCAACGCACAGACCGGGCGGGGCCGGCTGAAGAAGGGCCCTGCATGAGCGAGCCGGGGAGCCTTCTTCGCTCCCTGTCCGGGCGGTCGACGGCACGAAACTTCCATTCGCATGTCATCAACGAAATCGGGGCCGGAGTGATCTCCGGCCGTTATCCGATCGGGACAACGCTGCCGAACGATGCCGAACTGATGGCGGATTTCGAGGTGTCCCGCACCGTGCTGCGCGAAGCCCTGAAGACGCTGGAGGCGAAGGGGCTGCTTGAGGCCCGGCCGAAGGTCGGAACCAAAGTGGCGAAGAAAAGCCGCTGGAACCTCTATGACCCCCAAGTGCTCGCCTGGCATCTCGATGCGCCGCCGGATGCGGAATTCCTCGCGGGTCTTCACGAGGTGCGGCGCTCTCTGGAGCCGATTGCCGCAGCCGAAGTGGCGCGACGGCGGACGGCAGATCAGATCCGCCTGATGCTCTACTGGATCCGGCAGATGGAAACATCGCTGACCTCGCCGCAGAACTTCGCGCTGGCCGATTTCGAATTGCATCGCATCGTGGTCGATGCAGCACACAACCCTTTCATTCGGGCGCTTTACGGCGTCATCGAGCTTGCCCATGCCTTCGCGTATCAGCGGCTGGTCGATACGCCGGAAGAAGACGTACTGCTCGACATTCTCGGCAAGCACAAGATGCTGGTCGAACGGATCGAATATGGCGACGAGGCGGGTGCGCGGGTCGCAATGCTCGATACGATCGAGCACGACCGCCAAGTTGCCTTGCGCGGCTGACTGCGCGGATCCAGGGAGCGAGAACGCTTCTCAGAGTTCCAGGGCGTCTTTCAGTGTCCGTGTCTCGGCAAGCGAGAGATCGAGATCCGCCTCTATATGATCGATATGGTGCAGCATCAGATCCGTGGCCTCCTCGACGTCCCCCCTTTCGAGCGCGTTCAGGATCTCATCGTGCTCGTCATGACCGCAGCTCGATATGCCCGTGCGCCCGTAAAGCGCTATGACCAGCGACGAACGTGCCACCAGTTCGTCCATGAACTTTTCCAGCACCTGATTGGCGGCGACCTGGGCCAGCATCAGGTGAAAATCGCCTGAGGCCTTGATCTCTGCGCGGCGGGCAGAGGCGCCGCGTCCGGCGCGGTACCGCGCTTCCTCCTTCAAGTGTTCGCGCAGTGCTGCGATTTCTTCGGGCGTGATGCGCTCGGCGGCGGCCGCAATGATACCCGCCTCTATCAAACGGCGGGACGCGAAAACCTGGCGGGCCTCTTCCGTACTCGGATTGGAAACGAAGGCGCCACGATTGCGCTCGGTTCGGACCAGTCCTTCAAAGGCGAGCATTTGCAACGCATCGCGAACGACTGTGCGGCTTACGTCGAACAGGGTGCCGACCTCGGCCTCAGACAGCTTTGTGCCAGGCGCGAGACGACGGTCGACGATCGCATCCCGAAGGGCATCCCGGATTGCACGGGCGCGGTCTTCCTGGTTTGGGTCAAGATGTCGGCGCAACGTGCTCTTCGCGGTCATAGGTCGATTCCGTGTCGTCCTTCCTTTTTAGCCAGCATCGCACGCCAGGGGAAGACCATCGGCAAATATTGGTGCGCAGGATTGCATACAATCCGCGTCGGCAATTGATCGCAATCGATTAATTCGTGTGCATGCATTCGTGCGGGCTGCACATTCCTGCAGCGCTGCAGAGCGCGACAAAAGGTATTTCAAAGGTTTGGCGGCGTCCGGCAAAACTGGCACGGCTTATGCATCGTCTACGGCAGCAGAAGGAGCCGTCATGACGAAAGCCGCCGAGATCGAACTTGCAGCTGTCTCGAAAGTCTATGGAGCCGCCACGGCCGTGCATGCCGTCAGCCTCAAGGTGCCTGCCGGAACCTATTGCTGCCTGCTTGGGCCTTCCGGTTGCGGTAAGACTTCGACGCTCCGGATGATTGCCGGCCATGAAAGCGTGTCGTCTGGCGACGTACTTTTCGGCAACGCCAATGTGACCGATCTTCCGCCGGCCAGCCGTGGCACGGCGATGATGTTTCAGTCCTATGCGCTGTTTCCGCATCTCGATCTTGTCGACAACGTTGCCTTCAGTCTGAAGATGAAGGGTGTCGACAAGGAGACTCGGCGGCGCGAAGCGCTGGAGATGCTAAAGCTGATGCAGCTGGAGCCCTATGCGAGCCGTCGACCCGCCCAGCTGTCCGGAGGGCAGCAGCAACGTGTGGCGCTTGCCCGGGCCCTGATCACCAAGCCGGAGGCGCTGCTGCTCGACGAACCTCTGTCGGCGCTCGACCCCTTCCTCAAGATCCGTATGCGGGCTGAGCTGAAGAAGCTGCAGACTTCGCTTGGCATCACCTTCGTGCATGTAACGCACAGCCAGGAAGAGGCCATGGCGCTGGCCGACCTCATCGTGGTGATGAACGAAGGCCGGATTGAACAAGCGGCGACGCCGCGCACGGTGTTCGAGAAGCCTGCCACGGCCTTCGTCGCCCGGTTCATGGGCGATCACAACGTGCTTTCGGGACGCATTGTGGAGCGCTCCGACGAAGGGCTGTTCATCGAGGTGGTCGGTGGCGGGCGCTTCTATGCCGGCGGCACAGCACCCATCGAGCAGGACACTGCAGAGATCGCCATTCGCACCGACCACGTGCGCATCGGCTCCTCGGCGGTCGATGGTCTTGGCTTCGACGGCATCGTTTCCAACGTCGAATATCTCGGCGCCAAGGTGAAGCTGACGGTCACCACGGCCTTTACTGATGAATTTACCGCCGTGCTCAGCGATGCGGCGTTCTTCGCGTCGCCGGTCAAGGTCGGCGAGGGCGTGACCCTGTCATGGGACAAGCAGGATTCGATCGTCCTCGGACGTGTCGAGAAGTGAAACCAAAACCAATAAAACCAGGAGAACAGCAATGACTGCCAGCAAGACCCCCAAAGGCGTATCGCGCCGTACATTCCTGAAAACCGCGTCGGCGGCGGCCGGCCTCGCCGCAGGTTCGGGTGCCATCACCGGCTTCCCGACCATCTGGGCCCAGTCCAACATCACGCTGCGCCAGTTCGGCACCGGCGTTTCGAACATCAATGCGATCGCCGAGCAGTGCAAAAAGGATCTCGGTATCACGCTTGAAATGACCGCAACGGATTCCGACGCGGCCGCTCAGCGCGCCGTTACCCAGCCGAATTCCTATGACATCGCCGACATCGAATACTGGATCCTGAAGAAGGTCTATCCGACCGGCGTCATCCAGCCGATGGAAACGAAGAAGCTGAAATACTACGACAAGGTCGTACCGCTGTTCAAAACCGGCAAGCTGCTGCCGGACAGCGTCATCGCACAGGGGACGGCACCGCACACCGTCGGTTACGTCGAAAGCAAGGATGCCAAGACCTTCGCCTCGGGCGAGACCGAGCTCTTCACGATGATGCCGACCATCTACAATGCCGACACGCTCGGCATCCGTCCGGATCTGGTCGGTCGCGAGATCACCACCTGGGCCGACATCATGGACCCGGCCTTCAAGGGCAAGACCTCGATCCTCAACATTCCTTCGATCGGCATCATGGATGCCGCGATGATCTGCGAAGCCATGGGCATCATCAAGTATGCCGACAAGGGCAACATGACGAAGGCTGAGATCGACACGACGATCGACTTCCTGATCAAGGCCAAGCAGGACGGCCAGTTCCGAGCCTTCTGGAAGAGCTTCGACGAGTCGGTCAACCTGATGGCGTCCGGCGAAGTCGTCATCCAGTCGATGTGGTCACCGGCCGTTGCCGCCGTGCGCTCGAAGGGCATCGCCTGCAAGTATCAGCCGCTCAAGGAAGGCTATCGCTCCTGGGGTGGCGGTCTGGGTCTCGCGTCGCACCTTTCCGGCGCGCAGCTCGACGCGGCTTATGAATACATCAACTGGTATACCTCCGGCTGGGTCGGCGGCTATCTCAACCGCCAGGGCTACTACTCCGCCTGCATGGAAACCGCGAAGGAATTCATGTCCGCGGACGAGTGGGGCTACTGGATCGAAGGAAAGCCTGCGGCCGGCGACATTCTCTCGCCGGAAGGCAAGGTGATGGAGAAGGCCGGTGCGGTCCGCGACGGCGGCTCCTTCGAAGAGCGCATGGGCAAAGTCGCCTGCTGGAACTCCGTCATGGACGAGGACCGCTACATGGTTCGTCGCTGGAACGAGTTCATCGCGGCTTGATTTCCACCCTCCCCTTGAGGGGGAGGGTCGGAGCGAAGCTCCGGGGTGGGGTGAACGCTTCTCGTGGATCACCCCCACCCGCGGCTTCGCCGCGACCTCTCCCCTCAAGGGGGAGGTATATGCTCCCTTCTCCCCGCTTACGGGGAGAAGGTGGCGGCAGCCGGATGAGGGGCAACCTTCCCGGCCCGCTCTTTCCGAAGCGACAGGAGACCTAACATCATGGTGGAAGTGCGATTTCTGGGCGTCGGCGAGCCGAAGCCGAAGCGCGTGATCCGCGTGCCGCTCGGGCTTGTCTCCTATCTGCAGGCGACGCCGCTGGCGCTGATCCTCGGAGCATTTCTGCTCCTGCCGATCCTGATGATCGTGACCGTGTCCTTTTGGGATTACGACTTTGCCCAGATGTATCCTGACTTCGTCACGTTCAACTACACCGAGACACTCGGCTCCTGGGTCACTTGGAAGACCTATCTCAATACGCTGAAGTTTGCCGTCATCGTCTGGGCAATCACGCTGTTCGTCGGTTTCTGGGTCGCCTATTTCCTCGCCTTCCACATCCGGACATCCGCGATGCAGAGCGTGCTCTTTCTTGTCTGCACCGTGCCGTTCCTGACCTCGAATATCATCCGCATGATCTCCTGGATCCCGGTGCTCGGGCGCAACGGATTGATCAATTCGGCGCTCGTCAATGCCGGCATCATTCCGCAGCCGATCGAGTGGCTGCTCTATTCGGATTTCGCCGTGGTGCTCGCCATGGTGCATCTCTACACGCTGTTCATGGTGACCCCGATCTTCAACACCATGATGCGCATCGACCGGTCGCTGCTCGAAGCGGCGCGCGATGCCGGTGCTAGCGGCTGGCAGATCCTGACCAATGTGATCATCCCCCTGTCGAAACCCGGCATGGCGATCGGGACCATCTTCGTCGTGACGCTCGTCATGGCCGATTTCTCTACTGTGCAGGTCATGTCCGGCGGCCAGAGCGCCTCGGTGGCGCTGATGATGAAGAACCAAATGTCGCTGCTGCAATATCCCGCCGCCGCTGCCAATGCCGTGGTGCTTCTGGCACTCGTTCTGCTGATGGTCGCCGCCATCCTCCGCGTCGTCGATATCCGGAAGGAACTGTGAAGATGAATTCTGACAAGCGCCCGCGCGAATTCTATGTGCTCGCTGCCTTCTTCGCCCTCTTCGTGCTGTTTCTCTACGGACCGCTGTCGGCGATCGTTATCCTGTCCTTCCAAGGGCCAAACGGAGGGTTGACCTTCCCGTTGAACGGGGTGTCACTGCACTGGTTCGGCAACCTGTTCGAAACGCAAGCCGTTGGCGATTTCGGCGGCTCGTTCCGGCGGTCCTTCGCACTCGGACTGATGGTCATGGTCGTCACCGTTGTCGTGTCGCTCTTGGCGGGGCTTGCCTTCCGTCGCAAGTTCATCGGCGCGACCCCGCTGTTCTATCTGTCCATCGCCAGCTTGGTTGTGCCCTCGATCATCATTTCGCTCGGCATCGGCGTATTGTTCAGCCAACTTGGCCTGCAACCGGCCTGGTATTCCTCCGCTTTTGGTGCGCATCTGACCTGGACGCTCCCCTTCGGCGTGTTGATCATGTTTGCGATCTTCAACCGCTTTTCGCCGTCCTACGAGGAAGCCGCGCGCGATCTTGGGGCCAGTTCGTGGCAGACCTTTCGGCATGTTGTCCTGCCGATGATCGCGCCGCCGCTGATCGGGGTCGCCCTGTTCGGCTTCACGCTTTCCTATGATGAATTCGCTCGCACGCTCATGACGTCCGGCACCTACAACACGTTGCCGCTGGAGATCTACGGTATGACCACGAATGTCACGACGCCTGTGCTCTATGCACTCGGTACGGTGACGACGCTCTTTTCCTTCCTGGTGATCGCCGGAACGCTCGGCGTCATCATGGCCATGAACCGTCGCCGGGGCCGGGCATAGCCACATGAAGATTGCCGTCATCAATCCGAATACGACTGCCAGCATGACCGCGACGATTGCGGACGCGGCGCGCCGTGTCGCCCATGCGGATACCGAGATCCTGGCGGTTACTTCGTCCATGGGGCCGGTGTCTATCGAAGGCTATTACGACGAGGTCTTCGCTATCCCCGGCCTGCTGGTCGAGATCGCCAAGGCCGAGCGGGAAGGGGCAGATGCGATCGTGATCGCCTGTTTCGACGATACCGGGCTCGATGCGGCGCGGGCACTGGCGGGCATCCCGGTCATCGGTATCTGTGAGGCCGCCCTTTCTGCGACGTCCTTCATCGCCCAACGCTTCTCAGTCGTCACCACCATGGAGCGCTCGCGGCTGCCGGTCGAACATCTCGTGCATCGTTATGGCATGGGCAGTCGCTGCAAGGTGCGGGCGGCGGATGTGCCCGTGCTGTCGCTGGAGGATCCGAATTCGAACGCGCGGGACCGGCTTCGCAGCGAGATCTCCGCAGCGCTCAAGGACGACAGGGCCGAGGCGATCGTGCTCGGTTGTGCGGGCATGGCGGATCTGACGGCATCGCTGCGGCAGGAGTTCGGCGTGCCGGTCATCGACGGCGTGGCTGCTGCCGTCAAACAGGCCGAAAGCCTGATTGCGCAGGGCCTTTCCACGGCCAAACGCGGCGCTTATGCGAGCCCCGTTCACAAGACCTATGGCGGGGATCTCTCGCGTTTTGCGCCCCAGGCGATGGAGGCTTGAGCGTGGCGGATGACGCGGAGATCCGCGTGCTTGAGGCCGGCGAGGTCGAGGACCTTGTCGGTTGGGCAGCACTGGAGGGCTGGAACCCCGGACATGGCGATGCCGCAGCCTTCCGGTCAGCCGATCCGGATGGCTTTTTCGGATGCTTCGTCGACGGGCGGCTCGCTGCCGGAATCTCGGCTGTGCGCTATGGGTCCAGTTTCGGCTTCATCGGTCTTTACATCTGCCATCCGGATTTTCGGGGGCAGGGGCTCGGGCGGCAGGTGTGGGAGGCCGGCATGGCACATCTTGCCGACCGGGTCGTGGGGCTCGACGGTGTCGTGGAGCAGCAGGCAAATTATGGGCGGATGGGTTTCGTCTCCGCCTATGACACGCTGCGCTGGAGCATCGACCGTGTGGCGACACTCCGCTCACCGGATGCCGGTTGCCATGCTGTGCGAGACATTGATGTTCCGGAAATCCTTGCCTTCGATCGTGCCTATTTCCCCGAACGCAGGGAGAGCTTTGTTGCCACCTGGCTGCAGCCTCCCAGGCGTGCGTTTGTCTGCCGGCGTCAGGGGGCTGTTTCCGGTTATGCGGTGGTGCGGCCTTGTCTCAGCGGTTACAAGATCGGGCCGCTCTTTGCCGTCGACGGGCGCACGGCCGAGGATCTCTTGAAGATCTGCCTCACCAGTGTCACGGGTGCGGAGGTCCATCTGGACGTCCCGAGCTATCAGAAGGGTTTCGGCTATCTTCTCGGGCGCCTCGGTTTCAAAGCCGGCTTTAAGACCGCGCGGATGTATTACGGCGCGGCCCCCGAGATTCAGCGCTCCGGTGTCTACGCAATCACCAGCCTGGAGTTGGGTTAGTCGTCAGTCCGACATGCCGGATGGCGAGGCGGTGGGTAGCATGCCGCGATAAATGCCGGGTGAAGAGCCCTCGATCGGGGTGGCGCCCACGCTTCGCTGGTAGAAGTCGACAGGCCCCGCCCCGCCGATAATGGCATAGCCATAACCCTGATCCCGCATGTCGAGCAGCGTTTTCAGCAGCAGTGCGTGACCGATCCCCTTGCCACGTGCGCTCTCATCCACCCCGGTGGGGCCGAAGAAGCCTTTCATCGTGGCCTCGTGGCAAGCGAAACCTAGGAGCCTCTCGCTTTGATGGGCAATCCAGCAGGTGACGGGCTGGCGCAGGATGGCGGCTGTTGCTTCGTCCGCCCAACCGGCGCCGAAGCGGGGGCGGATCCAGTCGCAGATCGGCGTGCGCTCGGGCACGAGTGCGCGGCGCAGAACGATGCCCTGATCCGCCATGCGTTTGTCCAATGCCGGGTCCGGTGCCAGATCGTAAAGCTTCACAAGCATGTCGGCTGCCATGTCAGATCTCCCGATGTTCGGCTGCCAAACCGAGGCCGAGAATGGCCGCGCCAATCAGGCCGGGTTCGACCCGGCAGGTCGCCGGCACAACGATCGGGTGGGCGAACTTGCGCAAGATGCGTCGCCGCAGGGCCACATCAATCGCCGATATGAGGGTCGGCACGTTCGACAGCCCGCCACCGACGGGCAAGATGGTCGTGCCGGTGACATTGACGACCATGGAGAGGGCATCGGTCAGGATGTCGACATAAACGTCGATGGTGCGGGCGGCGGTCGCATCGCCCTTTTGCCAATCGATGAGAATGTCTTCGCTCGTGCGGGTCTCCTTATGCAGTTCACGATGCAGCTTCTCAAGACCGCGAGCGCTGCAGATGGCGTCGATACAGCCGATCTGGCCGCAGCCACACTGGAAACGGGGGATATGGACCGGAGGGGTGCCGGCTTCCGTGGCCTGTACGGGGCCATGGCCCCATTCGCCCGCAAAGCCGCCTGTGCTGTTGATCAGCTTGCCACCAATGACGAGGCCGCCGCCAACGCCGGTGCCCAGGATTACGCCAAAGACGACACGATGGCCACGCCCGGCGCCGATGCCGGCTTCTGCCAGAACAAAACAATCGGCATCATTTGCAATGACGACGGCAAGCCCGAGTTCTCGTTCGAGGTCTGCCTGCAGCGGCCGGCCGTGCACGCAGGGGATATTGGCAACCACGGCATGCAACGTGTCGGGATCGATCACGCCAGCGATCGACAACGCGATGCAATCGGGGCGTTTGCCGGCCTGTTCTTCCGCCGCGGCGATGAGGGCCGATAGCGTGGCGACGAAGGCGTCGAAGTCATGAAGTGGGGTCGGCTGGCGCGGGAAGGGACGGATATCTTCCGGTGAGTAGGCAACCGCGCCCTTGATCGCGGTGCCGCCGATATCAAAGCATACGATCATGCGGTGGCCCTGTCGGCGAAGGAACCCGACTTATGGACACAAGATCCGCCGATCCAGGTGGACAAGAGGTCGAGTTGTTCATCGAGCACGACGAAGTCAGCGCGCTTTCCGGCTTCCAGGATGCCGCGATCACCCGCGCCGATGGCTTCGGCCGGATACACCGTCGCCATGCGTAGGGCTTCCTCAAGCGGCAGGCCGAGTTTTTCATGGACGAAGCGGATGCAGGAGAGCATGTCGATATCCGCCCCGGCGAGGGTTCCGTCGGAAAGCATCAACCGGCCGTCGCGGCGGTAGACAGTTCGCCCGTTGAGGTCGAAACTCGTTTCCTCCGAGCCGATGGTCGACATGGCGTCCGTGACCAGGAAAATGTGCGCCGGTCCCTGTTTGGCGGCGAGCGCAATGCGCATCGAGACCGGATCGACGTGGAAGCCATCGGCGATCAGACCGCAATGAAGGGCGGGCGAGGCGAGGGCCGCGCCGACCAGGCCGGGTTCACGGTTGCCGAGCTGGCTCATGGCGTTGAACAGATGGGTCACCATCCCGGCGCCAGCATTAACATAGGGCGGGACGTCGGCACATGGCGTATCCGTATGCCCAAGGCTCACGCGGTAGCCGGCAGAAACGAGCCGTTCTACCTGCTCGGGCGACACGCTTTCCGGGGCGATCGTGATCATCGCCAGACCGAAGCGGCCGGCGACGCCTTCGAGATACGAGAGATCGGCTTCCGTCATGGGCCGGATGAGGGCGGGGTCATGGGTGCCCTTGCGGGCGACCGACAGATGCGGCCCTTCCAAATGCAGACCAAGAAAGCCGGGCAACGCCTGGGCGGCCGCCTGTTCACCTGCGGTGATCGCCTCTCGTTTCAGTTCCGGGCGGTCTGTAATGAAGGTGACCATCAGAGCCGTGGTACCGTAGCGGGCATGGGCCTCGCAGATCGTCCGGATGCCAGCTGTGCTCGGATGGTTGTTGAACAGCGCGCCACCGCCGCCATTCACCTGCAGGTCGATGAAGCCCGGGGCGATCAGAGCCACCGGCGGCCCGGATCGCGGCATGCCGGCCGGCAGGTCCGGCTGGGAGGTGATGGCGCGAATCTTGCCATCCTCTACCACGAGAGCTGAATCGGCATGCATGCGGCTGCCGTCAAAGATGCGGCGCGCGGTGACGGCAAAGGCGGCAGTCATTGGGTCTCTGTTACCTTTTTCAGCGCGACAGGCTTATCCGGGTTGAAACCCCGGGCGCGCGACAGGGATTCGATGAACCCATAATAGGGCACGATCAACGCCAGTGCATCCGTGATCGGGTGACCGGTCGCAACAAAGGGCAGGCGGTGGCCGCCTTCGCCCAGAGCCGATGTCATGAAGCAGGCCGCATTGCCCGCCGACAGTTTCGATATGGTCTGCACGATCGAGGTTTCCGCCTTGTCCCGCGCTGCGAAGCCGACGACCGGAAAGTCACGTCCCACAATCGAGACGGGGCCGTGTAGGACTTCGGCTGAGGAATAGGCCTCGGCATGCAGTTCGCAGGTTTCCTTGCATTTCAAGGCGGCTTCGGCGGCGATCGCGAGAGCGGGGCCACGTCCCAGCATGTAGAGCGAATCCGCGTGCAGAAGTGGGTCCAAGAGGGCGCTCCAGTCGAGCGCGAGGGCTTTGTTGAGGTGTTCCGGCAGCGCCGCAACCGCGCGCTCGAGTTCGCGGTCCTCACCCCAGGCCGCCAGAATGGCGAGACCCGCGACGATGGAATTAACGAAGGACTTGGTCGCGGCGACCGCAATTTCCGGCCCGGCCATGATGTCAACGGCGTGGTTTGCCGCCTCAGCGAGCGGCGAGGGCAGGGTGTTAACGAGACTTATGGTGGTCGCTCCGCCGTTCCGAGCGCCCTTTGCCATGGCGACGATGTCGGGACTTGCCCCCGATTGCGAGACCGCAAAGGCGGCGGCGTTGTGCAGCTTCATCGGTTGTTCGTAGATCGAGGCTAGCGAGGGGCCAAGGGAGGCCACGGGCAGGCCCAGCTGCAGTTCGATCGCGTATTTCAAGAAGAAGGCTGCATGGTCGGAGGAGCCACGCGCGACCGTGACGACCACGGAAGGGCTCTTGTCGCGCAGGGCTTGAGCGCAATGCGCTATTGTCGAGGCGGACCTGTCGAGGAGACGAGCGGCCGCTGCCGGAATCTCGTCGATCTCCTCTCGCATTTTCGTCGTCATATCTTTGCTTTCAATTTTGGGCTGTCAGTATTGCATTTCCGGGAGAGCGTCAGCTCTGCGGCTTCATTGGCGAGCCGATGCCGAGCTCGGCGACCAGATCGTAGGCGTCGCTGCGATAGAGGGCGGTGGACATTTCCATGACCCGCCCGGTTTCGAGATAGGCGATACGCTGCACGGAAAGGGCGGCGGATCCCGGCGGCACGCCGAGCAGCCGGGTCTCATCGTCCTTCAACAATACGGCGGAGATGCGCTGGTTGGCCCGAACAGGCCGGATGCCGGCGTCGAGCAGGCAGAGATAGAGCGAGTCCTCGATCCGGTCCGGATCGGGCAGTAGATCGTCCGGCAGGCTCGTGCGCTCCAGGGCGATCGGCATGTCGTTTGCCGTGCGCAAGCGGTCCAGGCGCGCGACGCGGGCGCCCCCGGCCAGACCCAGCATCATCGTTTCCTCGGCTGTTGGATAAAATAAGCCGCGGCCCAGCCAGCGGGAACCGGCCACCATCCCGCGTCGCCGCATATCTTCGGTAAAGGAGGTCAGCTGGCTCAACGGCTGCTGCATGCGCTGTACGGGTTTGACGACGAAAGTGCCGGAGCCTCGACGTCGTACGAGGAGGCCTTCGTCGACCAGTTCGTCAATCGCCTTGCGCACGGTGACCCGACTGATCTGCGCCGCCTCGGCAATGTCTCGCTCGGCCGGCAAGGCGTCTCCGTGCTTGAGCTGGCCGGACGCAACGGCATGTTCGATCATCATGCGCAGCTTCATATAAAGCGGCCCGCCGCGTATGGACTGAAGATCGGTCAAGGGAAGAGCTGGGGTCATGCGGCGCGTCCACCTGGGCTGTTGCCGGCAAGCAGGCGGCGTCTCAAGCCGTATGCGCAGATGTCGTCTGACATGGTGGTGTCCCGTGAACTTTGACGAAAACAATACCAACTCAAAACCTATTGCGCAAATGGTTTTGAATTATGGCTGTGCAAACATGTGCTCACCTCGAATTTCGGCTGAAATTCCAGATATTTGGCGAGATATCGTCTGATTTCTGCGAAATTGGCTTTACGATTGGACTTTGTTTGGTATTGTAAATTAACAAATGGTCCAAGGGTGTCATCCCGGCTCCCCTCGCTGCTCCAGCACTCGTGCAGGGCTCTCGCAGGAGGAAGGGTTTGGTTCGGTACCTTTGCCCGTTTCGCAGTGCCCTGAAAATGATTTTCATCATCGCGCCGAATTTTGCGGCATATGTTGACGATCTTCGTTTTTTGACGCAGTCTGCGAAAAAGAATTACGAAAGCAGGGGAATTATCATGAAGGTCGCCATAATCGGACTCGGATTCCGTCTCGGGTATCTGGGTCGGGTGTTTCGAGAGCTCGATCCGAGCTTCGAGATCGTTGGTTATGTCGATCCCGCGCCCGCCGGCATGGCCACGCTGACGGAAAACGGTGTCTCCGCCGGCGCGGCCTACGACACTCCCGAAGCTCTGATTGCTGCTGGTGGGTTCGATCTCCTGATGATCGGCTCGCCCAACCACATGCATCTCGATCACATCCGTCTGGGGCTGCAGGCCGGCCTGACGGTGTTCACCGAAAAGCCTATCGTGACCAGTGTTGAAGAGAGCTATGCGCTAGCGTCGCTGCTCAACACCTATGGTCACGACCGCCTGCTGGTCGGCCTCGTCCTGCGCTACTCGCCGCTTTACCGCGACCTCAGGAAGGCGCAGGCGGAAGGGCGCCTCGGCGATGTCGTGTCGATCGAGGCCTCCGAGCATATCCAGCCGTATCATGGAGCCTTCTTTATGCGCGACTGGCGCCGCTACGGGCGTTATGCCGGCGGCTTCATGCTGGAGAAGTGCTGCCACGACCTCGATCTTTACAATGGTCTGGTCGGTGCGCGGCCGCGTTTCGTGGCAAGCTTCGGCGGGCGCAAAAGCTTCGTTCCGGCGAATGCCCCGCAGAATTCCGGCATCAACGACATGGAGGTCTATCACCGCAAGCCGAGCGGTTGGGAAGGCTCCGACAAGGTGTTCGACAGCGATGGTGACATCGTCGACTACCAGACCGCGATCGTGGAATACGAGAATGGCGTGTCGATGACCTTCCACACCAATCTCAATGTGCCCGACGAGTTTCGCCGTTTCTGCGTGATCGGCTCCAAGGGCATGGCGGAAGGCGATTTCGTGCGCGGCTTCATGGATGTGCATGATGCCCGCACCAATGAAAAGGTCGTCGCCAACAAGTACCAAGCGCCGTCGGCGCAGTCCCATCACTACGGGGCCGACGAGCAGATGGCCGAAGATGTCATTGCCTTTGTGCAAACCGGTGCCAAGCAGCCGGTGTCGGCGATCGATGCGCTCGAAGCCGGGATCCTGGCGCTCGCCATGGACGAGGCGCGCTTCGGTCGCAAGGTCATCGATCTGCAGCCCGTCTGGCAAAAGTTCGACGCCTGCCTTCATGGTGAGACTGCCGCTGTGCGCGCGCGGTCGGCTTAAGGGGGCGGTCGGATGCAAGCTCGCCGAAGCGCCATCCTCTTTGCCTGGTTGCTGATTGCGCCGGCTCTTCTCTATATCACGGTTATCGTTGCATACCCGCTGGTCGAGACTTTCATCCTCTCCTTTACCGATGCGTCGCTGAAGAAGACGACCAACTGGGTCGGCTGGGTAAATTACGAGAAGATCTTCAACGATACCTTTGGCACGGTCATCGTGCGCACCTTCATCTGGACCTTCTTCTCCGTCTCCATCAAGATGATCATCGGTACATTCGGCGCGGCAATGCTGAACTCGGCGGTCCCCGGCCGTACGCTTTTCCGTGTGTTGACGATGCCGCCCTGGATTGTGCCCATGGCGATCGGCATCTTCATGTGGGGCTGGATGTATAACGGCCAGTTCGGCATGATTTCCGGCGTGTTGCAGCGCATGGGCCTGGTCGATGGTCCCGTTGCCTTCCTGGCCTATGGCTCGACGGCCTTCTGGGCGACGATTTTCACCGATGTCTGGATCGGTGTGCCGATGGTGACGCTCTACATGCTGGCGGCCATGCAGGCGATCCCGCAAGACCTCTATGAGGCTGCCTGGACCGATGGCGCCGGCCGCGGCTATCGCTTCCGCCGGATCACGCTACCTTTGATCCTGCCCGCCATGATCACCATGTCGATGCTGTCACTCATCGCGACCTTCAATTCCTTCGACATCATCTGGATTCTCACGCGCGGCGGCCCGAGCGGCGAGACCACCACCATGATCATCGATACCTATCACACGGCCATCGGCTCGAAGAAGTATGGCGAGGGTGCCGCACGCGCCGTGCTGATCTGCATCTTCCTGTCGATCTTCTGCTTTGCCTATTTCCGTGTGACGAGCCGGCTTTCCCAGGAGCACGCCCGATGAGCTACGACAAGACAGCCCTGATCAATCGCTACAAGTGGTATGAGCTGATCGGCATCTATGCGGGCATCGCCGTCTTCCTGACCTTCGTGCTCGCGCCTTTCGTCGAAGGTTTCCTGGTGTCGCTGAAGCCGCTCAGCCAGCTGTTTTCCTCGCCTTACCGTTTCTGGCCGGAAAACGGCTCGTTCGAAGCCTACCGGACGATGTGGGTCAGCGTGCCCGGTTTTGCCCGTTACATCTTCAACTCGTTCTTCATTTCGACCGTCGCAACTGTAGTGGTCTTGATCCTCGTCGTTCCGGCGTCCTATGCCTTTGCCCGTTTCGAATTCAGGGGAAGCGGTCAGCTCCTCGGTGCGTTTCTCGCCGTCAACATGTTCTCGGGCGCGGTTCTGCTGATCCCGCTCTTCCGGCTGATGCGGTCGCTTGGCGTGCTCAACACCTATTTCGCCATGATCGTGCCGGGTGTCGCTTTCCTCATTCCGTCCGCCATCTGGTTGCTGCGCACCTATATGATGCGCATTCCGCGCGAGCTGGAAGAGGCGGCCTATGTCGATGGCGCCGGCTATTTCTACACCTTCCGGCGCGTGGTCCTGCCGCTCGCCACGCCGGGCATCGCCGTGGTCGCCATCACGACCTTCATCGGCGCCTATGCCCAGCAGTTCATCTTCGCCCTCACCTTCAACTCCAAGACGGAATACATGCCGTTGCCGATCGGGCTGTTTGCCTATTTCGGCCGGCAGGAAGTCATCTGGAACGAGTTGATGGCCGCAAGCTTCGTCGGCATTGCGCCGGCGATGATCGTGATCTTCTTCCTGCAGCGCTATCTCGTCAGCGGCTTGACCGCCGGGGCGATCAAGTGAGCTGCCAATAAAATTCGGGTCAACCGGACGCCTTCAACCTGTCAACAAAGGGGAATTACCGATGACGAAAAAACTGACCATGCTCGCAGGCTCGTTTGTCCTGCTGGCCAGCTCGGCGCTGACGACGCTGGCTGCCGACCAGGAGATTTCCTGGATCTATTGCGGCGATAAGATCGACCCGATCCACGAGAAGTACATCAAGGAATGGGAAGGCAAGAACGAAGGCTGGAAGGTCAAGCCGGAAGTTGTCGGTTGGGAACAGTGCCAGGACAAGGCTACGACGCTCGCCGTTGCCGGCACCCCGGTTGCCATGGCCTATGTCGGCTCGCGCACGCTAAAGGAATTCGCCCAGAACGACCTGATCGTTCCGGTTCCGATGACGGATGAGGAAAAGGCTTCCTATTATCCGAACATCGTCGACACCGTGACTTTCGAAGACACCCAGTGGGGCGTTCCGGTCGCCTTCTCGACCAAGGCTCTCTACTGGAACAAGGACCTGTTCAAGGCTGCCGGCCTTGACCCGGAAACCCCGCCGAAGACCTGGGAAGAAGAAATTGCCTTCGCCAAGCAGATCAAGGAAAAGACCGGGACTGCCGGTTACGGTCTGCCGGCCAAGACCTTCGACAACACCATGCACCAGTTCATGCACTGGGTTTACACCAACAACGGCAAGGTCATCGACGGCGACAAGATCGTCATCGACAGCCCGGAAGTTCTGGCCGCTCTGCAGGCTTACAAGGACATTACGCCTTACTCCGTCGAAGGTGCGACCGCTTATGAACAGAACGAAATCCGCGCCATCTTCCTCGATGGCAAGGTCGGCATGATCCAGGCCGGTTCGGGCGCCGCCTATCGCCTGAAGGACACCAAGATCAACTGGGGCGTGGCTCCGCTGCCGAAGGGTCCGTCTGCGAAGGGTGAAGGCACGCTTCTCATCACCGACAGCCTCGCCATCTTCAAGGGTTCGGGCGTCGAGGAAAAGGCTACAGAATTCGCCAAATACATCACCTCGACCGATATCCAGCATGAATACGAGCTGCAGGGAGGCGCAGGCCTCACCCCGCTGCGCCCGGGTGCTGTCGTCGACCAGTTCGTCGCCAACGAGCCCTTCTGGAAGCCGTTCATCGACGGTATCGCCTATGGTGGTCCGGAGCCGCTCTTCACCGACTACAAGGGCTTCCAGAACGTCATGATCGAGATGGTCCAGTCGGTTGTCACCGGCAAGGCCGAGCCGGAGGCTGCCCTCAAGAAGGCTGCCGGCGAACTCGAACAGTACAAGTAATCTCGTCTGGACGAGGCTCCGCGGGCCGGCTTCGGCCCGCGGACTTTAATTGACAATGATCAGGCCGGTCGCTTTGACAGACCGGCACGCGGGGACAGAAGTCGTGGGACAGCTATTTCTCAACAAGGTGCGCAAGTCGTTCGGGCATTTCGAGGTGATCAAGGGTGTCGATCTCGAAGTGAAGGACGGTGAGTTCGTCGTCTTCGTCGGTCCCTCGGGATGTGGGAAGTCGACGCTGTTGCGGATGATCGCAGGCCTCGACGATACAACGGATGGCGACATTGTGATTGATGCCGAGCGGGTCAATGACAAGCCGCCGGTCGAGCGCGGCATTGCCATGGTCTTCCAGTCCTATGCTCTCTATCCGCATATGTCGGTCTTCGAGAACATCGCGTTTCCGCTTCGCGTCGAAAAACTCCCGGAAGAAACCATTCGGCAGAAGGTCGGGGCGGTCGCCAAGATCCTGCAGCTTGAGCATCGCCTGGAGCAACGTCCGGGCATGCTGTCCGGTGGACAGCGCCAGCGCGTTGCGATCGGCCGTGCGATCGTTCGCGAACCGAAAATCTTCCTCTTCGACGAGCCGCTGTCGAACTTGGACGCTGCGTTGCGCGCGGATATGCGCATCGAGTTGACCAAATTGCATCGCGATCTCGAAGCAACGATGATCTATGTCACCCACGACCAGATCGAAGCCATGACCATGGCCGACCGGATCGTGGTGCTAAATGCCGGCAACATCGCCCAGGTCGGTGCGCCGCTCGAACTCTATCACAAGCCGCAGAACATCTTTGTCGCGGGCTTCATCGGCAATCCGAAGATGAATTTCGTGCCGGTTACCTGTGTCGGCGTAGACGCAGCAGGCGTGACGATTTCCTACGATGGCCAGACTGTGCTGATCCCGGTCGATGGCCGTCCCGATCTCGTTGGCAAGAACCTCTCGCTCGGCATCCGGCCTGAGCATACGCGGCTGAGTGACGGTGACCTCAACATCACAGTCACGCCCGCCGTCATCGAGCGGCTGGGGATCAACACCATCGCCTATGCCTCTTTGTCCAGTGGCGAACCCTATTGCGCGCTGCTTCCGGGATCGGCCCCGGTTCGCGCCGAGCAGCCGATGACGACGGGTATCATGGCGGCCGACTGCCATCTCTTCGACGCCGACGGGCAGGCACTGGAGCGCCGCATCGACTGGCGCACGCTCGGACTTCCCGCATCGGTGACCGCCGCCGAATAATCTCCTCCCGGCCAAGGCCAAACCTGGTCCGCCCTCGGGCGGACCTTTTTTCCCTTTGACATTCGTAGCTTTAATCCGGGAAGCCATGGAATTGCGGGAGGTCGTCCAGGATCTCATACCAGGGCGCCTTCGAGCCTACGAAGATGTGCATGGAGGGCCTCATCGACGGTGTGTCGATCAAGGTACCCATTGGGACATGCACTTTCACCGTGCCGTTTTCTGCAATCCACGAATAGACCAGCGAACCGCAGGTCCGGCAGTGCATGTCGTGGATACCGTCAGGATCGCCGTGGCGAAAGAGACTGTCCCGTCCCTCTGTGACATTGAAATCCTCGACCGCCACGCCGGCAATCGGCTTGAAGGCGGAGCCCGTCGTGCGGCGGCATTTCGAGCAGTGGCAGTTGATTGCGTAGAGAAACTTCTCGGAGACCGTGTAGGCCACGGCACCGCACATGCAGCCACCCCTCAGACGCTTGGCCTTTCCGGACCTCATCTCGATTGCCATCATCGTTCTCCCGGCGTCAAACTATCGGGAAGAACGTCCGGTCTGCAAGCCGCTACCAGACCAAGCCGCGTGCGGCGACCTGCTCCACACGGGTGACGACGCCGTCACGGTGGAATGTCATGATGTCGAAGAGGTTGGACACGACGCAGGTGTGGTTTGGGATGATCCTCACCTTTTCCCCAATCTCGGGTCTGCTGCCAGCCACTTTCGAGAGGTCGACCGTGCCATGTTCTTCCGAAAGCCCTGTGATCAAGGCCTCAGGATACTCCACGATGACCCCGTAATCGGTGAAGCCGAGGAGGTCGGAGGTCAGGGCCTTGGAGCCAGCATCGAGGATGGCGCGATCTTCCGTCGGGCGAGAGACGACGGTGGCGAGGATGTGCATGGCGCAGTCGTCCAGCGTGCAGTGGCCGGAGCGGGCCATGGCGCGGTCGTTGTAGACATAGGTGCCGGCGCGATGCTCGGTGGCCGAGGTCACTTTGTGTGCGGAAAACAGGCTGGGAGTGCCGCCATTGGAGACGATGGGGCAGGCAATGCCGCGCGCGGACAGGCCGGCGATGACGGCGGCGAAGAAGGCTTCGACGGCTTCTTCGCTGTCCGCCTTGGGATAAGTGAGGATGCCGCCGAAGGTGAGCCCGGGGGCGGCGGCGATTATCTCGGCCAGCGCAATGGCGGCTTGCGGGCTCTGCACGCCGCAGCGACCGCCGCCGGTGTCGCATTCGACGAGAACAGTGAGCGGGCGCGTCTGGGAAAAGGCGCAGGAAAGGCCGCGCACGGTTACCTCGCTGTCTGCGACGACTTTCAGGCCGGAGATGCGGGCATTCAGTGCGATCAATCTCTGGTGTTTTTCGCTGCCGAGAATGTTGAAGGTGATCAGCAGATCCTCAAAACCGGCGTCAGCGAAGACCTCGGCTTCGGTAATCTTCTGGCAGTTGATGCCTTTGGCGCCGGCCTGCATCTGTGCTGCAGCGATGGAGGGGATCTTGTGGGTCTTGATGTGCGGGCGGAAGGCAATGCCGTGGCCGTCCATATAGGATTGCACCCGCGCAATGTTCGCGCCCAATCGATCTTCGTCAATCAAAGGAAGCGGTGTCGACAGACTTGAAATCGGCTGGCCAATTTTCGGGTATGGGCGTTCCATTATGCGGCCTCGCTGCCTTGGGGTGCATCATGCGGGTTTGCCATGATCGGCCAGATGTCCCGACGTACATGGCGATAGGCGGTCTTGGCCGGATTGTTGGGATAGGGCGTCCCCGCCGCACAGTAAATTATCTCGGATGCGATCTTGGAGAAAGCGGCGTAGAAATGATTGGTGGACTTGATCACCAGAAGGTGCTTTTGCGTCGGATCGATGCCGAGTGCGGTAAAGAGTGACGGGTCATAGCTCTGGACTCGCACGCTCGACAACACGATGTCGATACCGGCGAGACGAATGTGGGCGGCATCGCCAAACGGGGCGATGCTGTCGCCGAAGCGCATCTCGGCGTTGGGCACGACCTTCACCACCTTGACCAGTCCATCGACCGGATGCCCGGTGCCGGGGGCCGATTTCGCGCCAAAGCGCAGCGGGATCTCGGCGCCTTCGCCGGCTGCCATACAGATTTGCACAGCAATGGGGTCCCAGATCATACCAACGGCGGCATTGGTCACACCGCGCGCCAGCATTTCCTCTAGGATCACAGTCGCGTCTCCGGCCGTGCCGCCGCCGGGATTATCCCACATATCGGCGATGACCACCGGACCTTTGGTGATGGCGAGCGCTTGGTCGAGTGCAGCCTTTTCGTCGATCTGCGGCATCATGAAGGTGCCGCGCTTGGCGAAGAGGTCCAATCCCAGTTCGCGGGCGAGCGCCTCTCCCTTTGCGCTGTTGCCATCGGTCACGGCGATGGTCTTTGTGCCCATTTCCGGCACGTCGCCCGCCATAAAGCCATGGATGACCGAGAGCGAAAGGATCTCGGGATCATCGGCTTCCATGGCCATAAGCCTGTCAACAAAGCTGCGCATCGGTTCGCGCGATGTCGGGAAAACATCGATCATTCGGCAGTCGAAGACCGACATGACCGGCGTCACGCGGCCTTCTAGGGTGTCGACCGCGATGCGCCACAGATCTTCGGCACGATCGACGAAATCCGTGTGGGGGAATTCCTTGAAGACGACGAAGAAATCGGCCGCTGCCACGCGCTTGGCCGTGAGATGGCTGTGCGGATCGAGTTCGGCGCAAAGCAGGATATCCGGGCCGATGATCTCGCGGATGCGTGTCAGCAGGTCGCCTTCCGGGTCCATATATCCGTCTGCGACCATGGCGCCATGCAGGCCGAGAACCACTGCGTCGACCGGCATGGCCGCTTTTAACTGGCCGAGAATTTCGTCGCGCAGGCTCTCAAAGGTCTGCCGATTGACCAATCCCGCCGGGTCAGCCCAGGTCGCCGTACCCTCGATTAGCGTCCAGCCCTTTGCGGCGCAGACCTTTCGCCCAACGGTGATCGGCGCCGTGCAGAGCGTCGGGGTTGCGGGATGCTGTCCAGGCGGGGCGTAGAGCGATTCCTCAAAGGCGCGCCGGTCGATGCAGATCGGGGAGAATGTGTTCGTTTCCGTTGCAAGCGCGGCTGTGAAGATGCGCAAGGGTCGACCTCCTGAAGTGATGAACGGGAAGGGCGCCGTTATGGCCTGCCCATCGGGTTGGGCAGATAGCCGGTGAAGCCGGATATCTTCCAGCGGCCGTCGTGCAGGCGGCAGTAATAAAGTGTCTGCCAGCGCATGACATCCAGACTGCCGTCGGCCTTCCTGATGCCGCCGTCGAATTTCTTGCGCACCAGCGCGGTTTCACCCGATAGTTCGATCTCTTCCAGGGTCGTGGTGGAGAAGATCGCCCTGCGCGGGTCTTCTCCGTAACTTTGTGCGGCAAAATCCTTTGCCTGCTTCAGCCATTCGTCGCGGTAGGCGGCGAGATTGGGAAAGGCAAGGCGCCAGTTGTCTGGGTTCGGATCGCGATTGCCGCTGATGCCGATGAAGCCCTCTTCAACGAAATCGCCGGCAACCATGCTCCAGTCGGCAGCCAGGAAAGCGTCGATGTCGCGGGGCACCAGCATTTCCCAGATGGCGTGACGTGCGGTGTCGGATGCCGGAAATGGATTGAGGAAAGGATCGCGCATTTCATCCCCGTGTTGAAATTCTTTTCATGATCACCGTTTTTGTCTGGTCAAAATCCGTTTTCTATGGTGGTTTGTCAACGATCGAAGAAAATAATTTGCATGAGAGGGGCGAATGACGATCAAGCGTTACGGAGCGGAGAAGGCAGGAGCAGGCGGGCAGCGGCTTCCGTTTGCACGCGCGGTCGAGGCTGACGGCTGGCTCTATGTCTCTGGTCAAGTCGCCATGGAAGACGGGGAGATCATTCCCGGCGGTATTATTGAACAGACCCACAAGACGATCGCCAACGTGCTGGCGATCCTCGAAGAGGCCGGCTACGGCGTCGAACACGTCGTGCGCTGTGGCGTCTGGCTTGACGATCCCCGGGACTTCTGGACCTTCAACAAGATTTACCAGCAGTATTTCGGTGAGCATCCCCCGGCGCGCGCCTGTGTACAGGCGTCCATGATGGTCGATTGCAAGGTCGAAATCGACTGCGTAGCTTACAAACCCTCGAAATAGCTGAGGGGTTGGGGCATTGGATATCTTCGCGCGCATACAGGAAGAAGTGGGGCAGTTTTCTGCCTCCGAGCAACGCATTGCGGATATCCTGCTCAACTCCTTCGACTTCGCCGTGAATGCCTCGATCATCGAACTTGCGGAGCGGGCGGAAGTGTCGCCGCCAACGGTGACGCGCTTTTGCCGGCGGCTGGGTTGCCAGAGCTTTGCGGATTTCAAGGTCAACCTGGCGCGCACGGCCTATGTCGGGGTGCGCTATCTCAATCCGGAAACGAAGAGCACCGATCCCGCCGATGTGGCGACCGACGTGATCACCAAGGCCCAGAATGCCATGTTCATGGTGCATCGGGCACTCGATCCCATTGTTCTGGACAAGGTTGCGGACCGGCTCGCCCGGGCCGAAATGGTCTATGCCTTCGGCTCCGGGGGCAATTCCTCGATGATAGCAAGCGAGATCCAGAATCGCCTCTTCCGTCTCGGGTCTCGCGTCACGGCCTCTGCCGACCACAATATGCAATTGATGCTGACGGCCGCCGCGCGGTCTAACGACGTTCTGATCGGCTCGTCGTTCTCTGGGCGTAATAGCGAGCTGGTCAAGTGCTTCAGGCTCGCACGCGAGAACGGGATCACCACCATTGCGCTCACCCAGAGCCAGAGTCTGGTGGCGGAGGCCTCCGAACTTGTGATCGGCATCGACCTGCCGGAGGGCGACAACATTTTCCGGCCGACCTCCACCCGCTTTGCCTATCTCGCCGTCGTCGATGTGATCGCCAGCCTCGTCGCCTATCGCAATCGCAAGCAGTCGCAGGTGACGCTGCGCCATATCAAACAACAGCTGATCGAACACCGCGATGGCGGGGACGACCGGCAACTTCTCGGAGACTAATCCCATGCTCGCATCCTTGTCGGAGATCCGCCGTGACGCATAAGGTTGCCGTGGTAACCGGTGCTGCCGGCGATATAGGACGGGCGATCGCCAAGCGTCTGGCCGACAGCCATGACGTCGTTGTGTTGCTCGACCTCGATGGTCCGGCATTGGACAAGGCAATCACTGAGCTCGGTGGCGATCCGCGCTTCGTGCCGCTCACCTGCGACGTGACGGACGAGAAGTATCTGGCCGAGACCGCTGCTCGCGTGGCCGGCCAGGGGCTGGTTCATACGCTGGTCAATAATGCGGGTGCTGCGCGCGCCGTCAGCCTTGGCGACACCGACGGCGAGATCTGGCGCAAGGATAATGCGCTCAATCTCGAGGCTCCTTTTCTCTGCTTCCGCGCGTTTGAGGAGGCGCTCAAGGCGTCGAAGGGCGCGCTCGTCAACATTTCCTCGGTCAATGGCATGGCCATCTTCGGTCACCCGGCCTATAGCGCCGCCAAGGCTGGGCTCATTCACCTCACCAAGCTGATTGCCGTCGAATACGGTAAATACGGCATCCGCTCCAATGCGGTCGCCCCTGGCACGGTTCGCACCCAGGCCTGGGAGGCGCGCGCTGCCGCCAATCCGCAAGTCTTCGAGGAAGCCAAGCGCTGGTATGCGCTGCGCCGGATCGCGACGGCTGAGGACATCGCCAATGCCGTGTTCTTCTTGTCCAGCGATCAGGCGGCGGCCATCACCGGCGTTTGCCTGCCCGTCGATTGCGGTCTGACGGCCGGTCAGGCCGAGCTCGCCCGAACCTTCTCGCAATCCGACAATTATTGATACCGAAAAGCCAGGAGCATTCCCCATGGCAACAGCCGTTCAGTTCCGTCTCGAAAACGCGTGGCATCCGGTGGAGGGCGACGACTGCGGCGCCTTCGTCTTCACGCTGGTCAATCTCTCCGATGTGGCGCTTACCGATTTCAAGCTCGCCTACACGTCGCTGACCCGCGTCAAGGATACGCAGGAGCCGATCCTCGAGAATGCCGTCTTCCTGAAGCGCAATGCAAACTTCCATCAATTTGCGCCGCCAGCGGGCTTTGTCCTCGAACCCGGCGCCTCCTGGACCTTCCGCGTCGGCGGTCTCTGGCGCGCAGCCAAGCACCGGACGGATGGTGCGAAGTCCGCCTATATCACGCTGTCGACTGGTCAACATGCGGCTGTGGCGGTTGCTGACCTGATGCTCGGGGGTGGTGACAGCGCGCCGCCGCCGCCGCTTCTGCCGGAGGGGCAGGTCACGCAGCCTTTCGCGATGCTGCCCTGGCCGGTCTCCTCCGAGCTTGTGGCGGGCGACGGCTTGCCCGTCGCGCTCTATCCCGCCAGCGGTTCTTCTCTCGTCGAGTTGCGGGAAGTCGAAAATGTCTTGCGGCTCTTCTGCCGCCTGTTTGCCGCCGGTCATGCGCCTCTGTCTCTTGCCCCGGTGCATCAGGGGCGGGCGATCACGTTCCGTGCCGACGAGGCGCTGGGCGCCTCCGCCTACACGCTCACTTTTGCCGCTGACGGCATCACGCTGACCTATGGCGATGTCGCCGGGCTGCAATACGCGCTCACCCTGCTTGCCCAGATGCTGCATGGCGCCCGCACGCAGCCGGGTACCTTCCGCTTTCCGGTCTCGGGCACGATCACCGACAAGCCCCGTTACGGCTGGCGCGGTTGCCATCTGGATGTCTCCCGCCAATTCTACCCGGTCGCTGACGTCAAGCGGCTGATCGACATCATGGCCTGGTTCCGGATGAACACCTTCCACTGGCATCTGTCCGACGATGAAGCCTGGCGTTTGGAAATCAAGGCTTTCCCGCAGCTCACAACCATTGGCGTGCTGCGCGGACCGGACGAACCGCTCCTGCCGCAGCTCGGCAATGGCGCCGAGCCGGTCGGTGGTTTCTATGCCCAGGACGAGGTGCGCGACATCGTTGCCCATGCGGCAGCTCTTCAGGTCGAGGTGGTTCCGGAGATCGACATACCAGGCCACAGTACAGCGATGCTTGTGGCACTGCCGGAATTGGTCGATGGACAGGAAGCACCGGACAGCTATCGCTCGGTGCAGGGCTATCCGAACAATGCGCTGAACCCGGCGATCGAATATACCTATGAAGTGCTGGGCAAGGTCTTCGACGAGATGGTTGCGCTCTTCCCATCCGAGCTCATCCATATCGGCGGCGACGAGGTTGCAGCCAATACCTGGATGGCTTCACCGCTTGCGCGCAAGCTGATGGAGCAGGAAGGGATCGAAGGGACCTTCGGGCTGCAGAGCTATTTCATGAAGCGGATCCAGAAGATGCTCGCCGAGCGCGGCCGCAAGCTCGCTGGCTGGGATGAAGTCAGCCATGGCGGCGGTGTCGATCCCGATGGCACACTGCTGATGGCCTGGCAGAAGCCGGAGGTCGGGCTGGAACTGGCGCGTCAGGGCTATGACGTCGTGATGACACCGGGACAGGCCTATTATCTCGACATGGTGCAGGACGAGTCCTTCCAGGAGCCGGGTGGCAGCTGGGCCGGGACCGTGCCACCCAAGCATACCTATACCTATGAAGCGGTCGCAGAGTTCCCGTCGGAGCTTGCGCCGCGCATGCGGGGTGTCCAGGCCTGCATCTGGTCTGAGCACTTCCTGACACGCGACTATTTCAACCATCTCGTCTTCCCGCGTCTTCCGGCCATTGCCGAGGCCGCGTGGACGCCGAAAGAGAACAAGGACTGGCTGCGCTTTGCGGCCATCGTCCGCCTGAGCCCCCGCTACTGAGGATCTGAATCTCATGACTTTCCGCATCGCCGTCGGCGGTATCCATACCGAATGCTCAACCTCGTCTCCCGTCCTGATGCAGCCGGAGGATTTTCGCGTGCTGCGCGGGGCGGACCTGCTGGCACATGAATACTTCGACTTTCTCCATGCAGATGGCGTCGAGCATCTGCCGCTGCTGCATGCGCGTGCAGTGCCGGGCGGCCCAGTGGCACGTGCCACCTACGAAGCATTCAAGGCGGAGTTTCTCGACCGGCTCAAGGCGGCATTGCCGATCGACGGTCTCTATCTTGCCATGCATGGCGCCATGAATGTCGAGGGCATGGATGATGCCGAGGGTGATTGGATCTCTGCGGCTCGCGCCGTTGTCGGTCCTGATGTGCCGGTTGCGGCGAGCTACGACCTGCATGGTAACGTCACGCAGAAAATCGTCGATCAGCTCGATATCTTCGCCGGGTATCGCACGGCACCGCATATCGATGTGCGGGAGACCATGGTCCGGGCCTGGTCAATGCTGGTGCGGTCGCTGAAGACCGGCGAGAAGCCGGGCGTTGCCTGGGCGCCGGTGCCTGTTCTCCTGCCCGGTGAGCGCACCTCGACCGAGGACGAGCCGGCAAAGAGCCTTTATCTGAAGCTGCCGGAGCATGACGCCGTGCCCGGTATCTGGGATGCCAACCTGATGGTCGGCTATGTCTGGGCTGACGAGCCGCGCGGCACGGCCTGTGCCGTCGTGACGGCCGTCGATAAGGCGGCGGCGGAAAAGATCACGGCTGCAATCGCGCAGTCCTATTGGGACGCGCGCGAGGATTTCCGCTTTGGCCCGGTCACAGGTCCGCTTGAGGACATGCTCGACATTGCCGAGCGCACGGAAACACGGCCGATTATTCTGGCGGATTCCGGCGACAACCCGACCGGTGGTGGGGTGGGCGACCGGGCAGATGTGCTCAAGGCGCTTCTGACGCGGTCGATCGATGAGGTCCTGATTGCCGGCATCACGGATCGCCCCGCCGTCGAGCATTGCTTCGCAGCCGGTGCAGGCGCACGGGTATCGCTGAAGGTTGGCGGTTCGCTCGATCCGGCAAGCCCGTCAGTCGAGGTGGACGCGGATGTGGTGTTCCTAGACGATCCCGGTGCGGCGGCCGAACAGCAGGCCGTCGTCAGGATCGGTGACATTACGCTGGTGCTCGCGTCGCGGCGCAGGCCCTATCACAACATCGCGGATTTCACCCGTCTTGGTCTCGATCCGACCAAGGTTCGGCTGCTCGTCGTCAAGTCGGGCTACCTCTCGCCGGAGCTTGCGCCGATCGCCAATCCCAACCTGATGGCGCTGACGGATGGTGTGATCAATCAGGATATCGAGAACCTGCCGAGCCATCGACGTCATCAGCCGAGCTATCCCTTCGTCAAGGATTTCAGCTATACGCCGAAGGTGTTCTTTTCCACGCGATTCTCCTGAGACACTGATTGCCGTGCCGTCCATCCGGCGGCCCGAACCCCGAACCGATAGTTCTCTTCATGTTGTCCTCCTTTTCGGTGGTCTATCGCCACAAGCCGATCCGGGTCAGTGCGGCCGCGATCTTCTTCTTCGGCTTCTCTGGCGCTGCGACGTCGCCCTACATGTCGCTGATCGGCATCCGGGAACTCGGGTTGTCCGACGCCGTCTATTCGGTGCTGATCTTCCTGGCGGCGGTGGTGAATGTTTCGGCCAGCGTGACGGCGGGCATTGTCGCGGATCGACTTGGTCATTTCCGCTCACCGATGATCCTTGCTTCGATCTTCGGCATTTGCGGCTTCGGGCTTGTCTACGTGGTGCCGACGCCGGTGATGTTTGGCGTCGCGACGCTCGTTCTCATTCCGGTCTTTGGCACGATCAACTCGCTGATCTTCGCCAATGTCCGTGCTGTCTCGACCGACATGCCGGTTCGCGAGTTGATGGCGGTAAATTCTGCCGTCCGCGCGGTGCTTTCCGCCTCCTGGGTCCTGGTGCCCGGGATCGTCGGGGCGTTGCTCGTCGGTCAGCCGAGCATGCTGCCGGCCTTCCTGCTGGCAAGCCTTGCCTGTCTCGTCTGTCTCCTGCTGTTCGTGTTCGGCCTCGACCGTCGACCTCCGGCGCAGGAAGGTGAGCGACAACACTACGCCTTTTTCCGGTCCATCCGGCAGATTGGATCCGGGAGCGTGCTGCCTCGACTTTTGGCGGTCTCGCTGATCTCGGCGATGTTGCATGCCAATGGTACCGTCCTGCCGCTGATCGTTACCGGAAAAGCCGGCGGAACGCCGGCTGATGTCGGGGTTATCGTCGGTATCGTCGCCTTTCTGGAGATCATCTTCATCCTCTTCTGGGGATGGGTCGAAGCCAGAACTTCCATTCTCTTTGCAATGGTTACGGCGGCGCTGATCTATTGCAGCTACCTCGTCTTCCTCGGCCTCGCCGATCGGCCGATGGATGTCTATCTGCTGACGCTGGTGGCTGGCCTCGGGGCGGCAGGCATCATCTCGATCCCCATCACCTATCTTCAGAACCTGATCGCGGACCGGGCGGGCCTTGGCAGCTCGCTGATTGCCGTCAACATTTTTCTGAGCGGTGGCATGGCCTCTCTGATGTTTGCGCTCGGCACCAGCATCAGCGACTATGCGGGCACGGCGATCATCGCCTCGGTCGCCGGCGCTTCGGGCGTCGGCCTGCTCTGGCTGCTCGATCGGGTGCCGAAATCAAATGCACGAGGGTAAGGATCAGGTGGTCTCGACGTTCCGCAAAACAGCTTCAGAACCGCTGCTCGAGATCTGCGTCGACGACATCGACGGGCTCAATGCGGCGATTGCCGGCGGCGCTGACCGTATCGAACTCTGTTCTGCTCTTGGGTCGGGGGGGCTGACCCCCTCGTGCGGTTTCATGGCGATCGCTGCCAAGGCACCGATCCCGAGCCATGCGCTGATCCGCCCCCGTGCCGGTGGTTTCACCTATTCCGAGGCGGAAATCGCGGTCATGGAGGCCGACATCATCGCCGCTCGCGATGCAGGCCTTGCCGGTGTGGTCATCGGTGCGACCACTGCAGATGCGACGCTTGATGTCGCCGTGATCCGTCGACTGATTTCAGCAGCAAAAGGTCTCGACCTTACCCTGCATCGGGCGTTCGATGTGGTCTCTGATATGGATGCCGCGCTCGAGATTGCTGTTGCGCTCGGCTTTTCCCGCATCCTGACGTCCGGCGGTCAGCGGCATGCTGCAGAGGGGATCGAAACGCTGAGGCGGCTTGCGGTCAAAGGAGCCGAGCGTATCTCCATTATGCCCGGCGCCGGCGTGCGGCCAGAAAATGCCAGGGAATTTCTGGCAATCCCCGGCGTTATGGAATTGCATGCCTCGTGCAGCGAGGCGGTCCGGGGAGACGGCAGGCTGGTTGAGCTGGGATTTGAAGCAGACGAAAACCGGAGAACCGATGCCGAAACCGTGCGTCAGTTAAAAGCCTCGATAAGCCGGACACAGTCTTAGGCAATCAGGACGCCAGAGCCTGGGCGTCCTGCACAGCCAGACGTTTGAGGGTTTCATCGGCTGTCATCGGCTTGCCGAAGTAATAGCCCTGCACGGCACGGACGCCCAGATTTTCGAGGATTCGCAGTTCCTCCTCAGTCTCGACACCCTCCACGATCGCTTCCAAGTCCATCTCGGCGCAGAGCGCCAAAACCGACTTGACGATGTTGAAGCTCGTCTTGCGGGTGTGGATGTTGCGCACGAAGCTACCGTCGATCTTGATCTTCGTCAGCGGGAGCTTGTGGACATGGTTCAAGCTCGAATAACCGGTACCGAAATCGTCCAGTGAAATGCCGGCGCCCAATTCCCTCAGCATCTGGATCGATGCGCTGGCCTGCTCGAAGTCGTGCATCACGGCCGTTTCCGTGATCTCGAAATTGATGCGCCGCGGGTCGAAGCCGCTCTTCAAGACGATGGCGACTATTTTGAGTGTGTTTTCCGGCGCCGTAAGATCATGCGGCGAGAGGTTGAAGGAGAGATAGACCCCCTCCGGCCAGCGTGCTGCGGTCTTCAAGGCCCTTCCCAGCAGCATGCGGGTGATCAGGGTGATGCGACCGTTGTGCTCGGCCACCGGGATGAATTCCGCCGGGGAGACCTGACCGATCCGTGGGCTTTCCCAGCGCGCCAGTGCCTCGAAGCCGATGCAGATCCGACGATCAACACAGGTGATCGGTTGAAAGACCAAGGAGAGTTCCTTGTCGAGGTCCGCGGCCACCAGAGCATCCTCCACCACTTTCTGGCGATTGAGTTCGTTCGCCTGAACAGCGTTGAAAATCACCGTGCCGGCACGGTGACGGCGTTTGGCGGTATAGAGGGCATAGTCGGCGAGTTCGTAGATTTCCTGTCCGGTTTGCCCAACATCGGGATAGATGGCGAAGCCGACGGAACCCGTCACCTGAACCATGCCACTGCCAATGTTGATGCGTTCTGCGATGATTTCGCAGACTTTGGCGCCGAGCGCGGCCGCGCTATCCTCACCCACCTCGCCCTGCAGAAGCAGACCGAACTCGTCGCCACCGAGACGATAAACGGAAAGGCGCGGGTCGGCGATGGTGGAGAGGCGGTTGCCGATTTCGATCAGCACCTTGTCGCCGGCGGAATGGCCGTAGAGATCGTTGACCGGTTTGAAGCCGTCGAGGTCAATCACGCCGACTGCCAGCTTGCCACCCGAGTTGCTGGCCCGCGTGAAGGCCTCATCCAACACGTGAAAGAAGCTCCGGCGGTTGGCGAGCAGGGTCAGACTATCCAGGTTGGCGAGGCGCAGGTTCTCATCCGATAGCACCTGCATGGCCTTGTTCTGCTCCTGCAGAGCCTGCTGCTGCAGCATCAGCACGTTGCGCGATTCATGCAGCTGGCGAAAATCCCGGTAATGCGAGATCAGGATCATGATCATCGCCATCGTGACGAGAATGACGTTGACGCCGGTCGCAATGAAGGTCGGCTCGCCGGAAAGGCACATGACCACAAAGAACGGCAAGTTGACCGTCACGGTGACGATCAGGGCTGCCGAGCGTAGATGCATAAGGCAGAAGATGCAGCCGATGACGGTGATCGCCATGAAGAAAGCCACATGCGCCTTCTGGTACGGATCGCCGTAGGGGATGAGGGAGATCGACCAGGCCGTGCAGAAGACCGCGATCGGGAAGGATAAAATGTTTGTCCCGCGCAGCTGTTTGTAGGCTTGCTCAGGCGTGCGTTGGCGTTTGCGGCCCTTCAGCCAGATCAGCGAGCGCAGGGCGAACAGCGAGGTCAGAACGATCGGCAGATACAAAACGAGAAAGTCTGGCGCTGCACCCTGATGGGTCCAGGCGAGGGAAATCATGTTGGTGGACAGAATGAAATACAGGAGCGGCACCTGCTTGGAGAATGCCTCGAACTGAGCTGCCGTCAGCGCCGGATTGTGGTTCGGGACCTTGAGAAGGTCGAACCACCGTGCCAGACGCGTCTGCGTTGTCCGCTGAATGTCCACGGCTACTCGCTTCCTTTTGCTGTATCCAGTTTGAAAGATCTATATGAGACTCCGTTAAAATTGCGGAAAGCCATGTCATAAAAACCGGGGACGGTATGACCTCGCCTGACATCTTCGTTGCAGGGATACTGCGGTGCCGCTATCAGACGCTCGTTGAAGGGAGCCGCGCGTGACCAAACTTGCCTCGCATTTTCGCAAGATCACAGGGTTCAGTCTGCTTCTGGCTGCTGTGCCGGTCATGGCCCAGGAATGGCAGCCGACGGAGAAAGTCGAGCATTATAAGGTGAGCGGCGCCTCGCCGCTGGCGCTTTATCAGTCTATCGGCGAGCGTGGGCCAAAGCTTGGTGGTGGCCGCGTGATCGCCCACACAACGTTCAAGCTCACGTGGCAGCGGGATTACCAGCAGCAGGGGCGGGCCTGCGTGCTTGCATCCGCAAAACCAAAACTGATCATTACCTATACCCTGCCGAAGCCTTCTCAGAAGTTGCCGGCCGATGTGGTGGCAAAGTGGGAGACCTTCTACAACGGCATCGTGGAGCACGAGAAACTGCATGGGCAGTTCATGAAGGACCTGACCCAGCAGATCCAGGATGTGTCGATCGGTCTTAGAGACGAAAACGATCCGGGGTGCAAGAAAGTCCGTGCAGCACTCCAAGCCCAGCTGAAGCCGATTTCGGATGCGCATGTGGCGCGCCACAGCGAATATGATCAGGTCGAGATGTCACCGGGCGGTGCGGTGCATCAACTGATCCTCGCCTTCCTCAATCCCTGACCACAAAAAGGCGCCCGCATGGGGCGCCTTCCATCTGATATCAAACCCGTTCCAGGGCAATTGCAATACCCTGACCGACGCCAATGCACATAGTCGAGAGCGCATAGCGGCCGCCTGTTTCCTTCAGTTCCAGGGCTGCCGTCCCCGCGATGCGGGCGCCCGACATGCCGAGCGGATGGCCAAGCGCGATCGCGCCGCCATTGCGGTTGACGCGCGGGTCGTCGTCGGCGATGCCGAGGTCGCGGAGCGTGGCGATGCCCTGGCTCGCAAAGGCTTCGTTCAACTCGATCACGTCGATCTGCTGCTGCGTGAGGCCGAGACGGGCGAGCAGCTTCTTCGAGGCCGGGGCGGGGCCGAAGCCCATGATGCGCGGCGGCACACCGGCGGTTGCGCCACCGAGGATGCGGGCGATCGGGTTGAGGCCATATTTCTTCACGGCGGCTTCCGAGGCAATGATCAGGGCGGCGGCGCCATCATTGACGCCGGAGGCATTGCCGGCGGTAACGGTCGCGCCGTCCATCTTGTTGACCGGCTTCAGCTTGGCGAGCGCCTCCACCGAGGTCGCGCGCGGATGTTCATCGCGGTCGACGATCACGGGGTCACCCTTGCGCTGTGGCACGGTGACGGCCACGATCTCTTTCGCCAGCCGGCCATTGGCCTGCGCTTCCGCTGCTTTCGACTGGCTGCGAACGGCGAAGGCGTCCTGGTCCTCGCGGGAGACCTTGAAGTCGATCGCGACGTTGTCACCGGTCTCCGGCATGGAATCGACGCCGTATTGCTTCTTCATCAGCGGATTGACGAAGCGCCAGCCGATGGTCGTGTCGTAGATCTCGGCATTGCGGGAGAAGGCCGTTTCCGCCTTGGGCATGACGAAAGGCGCGCGGCTCATGCTTTCCACGCCGCCTGCGATCATCAGCTCGGCCTCGCCCGACTTGATCGCGCGGGCAGCCGTGATCACGGCATCCATGCCGGAGCCGCAGAGGCGGTTGATCGTGGTGCCGGTCACGGAGACGGGCAGGCCCGCGAGTAGAGCGGACATGCGGGCGACGTTGCGGTTGTCTTCGCCGGCCTGGTTGGCGCAGCCGAAGATCACGTCCTCGACGGCTTCCCAGTCAATGCCCGCATGGCGCTCCATCAGCGCCTTCAGCGGCACGGCGCCGAGATCATCCGCACGGACGGAGGAGAGCGAACCGCCGAAACGGCCGATGGGCGTGCGGATGTAATCGCAGATAAAGGCTTCGGTCATGACTTGTACTCCTTACAGCGCGGGCACGACGAGGTCGGCAACCGGACCGTCGGTATGAAGCTTGGCGCCGGTCATGGCCTGCAGCTCGTCCATGGTCATGGGGCCAAGCTTTTCGCGCACGACGAACTTGCCGTCGACGATGTCGATCACGGCATGGCTCGTATAGACGCGGGTGATGCAGCCGACGCCGGTCAGCGGGAAGGTGCAGCGTTCGACCAGTTTCGGCTTGCCGTCCTTGGTGACATGTTCGGTGATGACGACGACCTGCTTGGCGCCGTGCACCAGATCCATCGCGCCGCCGACGGCGGGAACGCCCTTGGAGCCGACGCGCCAGTTGGCGAGATCGCCGTTTTCGGCCACCTGATAGGCGCCAAGGATCGCGACATCGAGATGGCCGCCGCGCACCATGGCGAAACTGTCGGCATGGTGGAAGAAGGCAGCGCCCGGCTTTAGGGTGATCGCCTTCTTGCCGGCATTGATCAGGTCCCAGTCCTCCTCGCCGGCGGGTGGTGCCTCGCCGAAGTTCAAGACGCCGTTTTCAGTGTGAAAGATGGCTTCACGTCCCTCCGGCTGGAACTTGGCCACCATTTCCGGAAAGCCGATGCCGAGGTTCACATAGGCGCCATCGGCGATGTCCTGGGCGGCGCGCCAGGCGATCTGGGCGTTGGAGAGCTTGATGTCCTCGCGGGTGTCGATTGCAGCTGCGTCGCTCATGCGTAAACCACTCCGGCGCGGATCAGCGCTTCTTCCTGTTGCGGGTTGGCGACTTCAACGACGCCATCGACGAAGATACCGGGTGTGATCACCTGCTCGGGATCGATCTCGCCGGGCTTCACGATCTTCGAAACCTGGGCGATGGTCTTGGCGGCGGCCATGCACATCAGCGGATTGAAGTTGCGGCCGGCCATCCGATAGGTGAGGTTGCCCATGGTGTCACCGAGATGGGCCTTGACGATGGCGAAATCGGCCTTCAGCCAGCGTTCCTGCACATATTTGCGGCCATCGAACTCCGCAATCACCTTGCCCTCGGCCAGTTCCGTGCCGAACCCGGTCGGGGTGTAAAAGGCCGGGATGCCGGCGCCGCCAGCGCGAATGCGCTCGGCCAGCGTGCCCTGAGGTACCAGTTCCAGCTCGATCTCGCCCGCAAGATAGCGATCGGTGAAGGCTCGAGGGTCGGAGGAGCGCGGGAAAGAGCAGATCATCTTCTTCACGAGACCGGCGTCGATCATCGCGGCAATGCCGATGCGGCCGTTGCCGGCATTGTTGTTGATGACCGTCAGGTTCTTCGGGCCTTTGTCGATCAGGGCGTGAATGAGTTCGATCGGCGCGCCGGAGCCGCCGAAACCGCCGATCATGACGGTCGCGCCGTCGCCGATCTCGGCCACCGCATCCGCCAGGCTTGCAATTGTCTTGTCCATGGGAACTCCCGTTTCCTCTGGCTGCGGACATGCCGCGTCCTCACCAACAAATAGGTCCGCTCCACCATCGACAGCAAGCGGTTTGTGCGATAATTGATATTTGTTCGATAATCGCACAATACGGAGTGGGTATGGCGGTCGGAGAGCGGGACCTGATGGGTGGTTTTGCCAAGGGGCTGAAGGTGCTCGAAGCCTTTGGGCCGGATCATCAGCGGCTCAGCATCACGGATGCCTCTGACCTCAGCGGACTGGATCGAGCAACCGCCCGGCGTTGTCTGCTGACGCTCGCAGAGCTCGGGTATGCCGACTATGATGGGAAGTTCTTCTCGCTAACGCCGAAGATCCTGCGGATCGGCCATGCCTGGCTGTCCGCCACGCCGCTGCCGGTTCTGCTGCAACCGCATCTCGATCAACTGTCGGAACGCGTCGGCCACAGCGCCTCGGCCTCGATCCTCGACAATACCGAGATCGTCTACATCGCCCGTGCCGCCCAGAAGCGGGTCATGTCGATTAATCTGATGCCGGGGTCGCGGCTGCCGGCCTATAGCGCGTCGATGGGGCGGGTGCTGCTGGCAGCGCTTTCGGATGCCGAAGTGGACGCCATCCTTCAGGTCTCCCAGCTGAAGCCCAATACGCCGCGTACCATCACCGATCCCGTTTTGCTGAAAGAGGAGATCGCCAAGGTTCGGCAGCAGGGTTACGCCGTGATCGACCAGGAACTGGAGATCGGTCTGTGTTCGATTGCCATTCCTGTCCGCAACGATCGGGGCCGGGTGGTGGCTGCCATCAATGTCGGTGCGCCGGCTGCGATCCTGCCTGCCGCCGATCTGCCTTCCCAGTGTTTGCCGGCGATGCTGGAGATGCAGGCGAGGCTCAGGCCGCTGCTGCCGTGAGCGTCAGGCCTTAGCCGCTTCTGCTGCTGCCTCGCGGATGGTGCGCATCAGAAGGGCGAGTGGCATGGAGGGAATGGCGTCCGCCCGGACTGTCAGCCCGACCGGTCCCTTGGTCTCGCTGGTGTCGATCGGAAGTGCCGCCAGCGTCCCATCCGCGATGTCGGTCGCGACGACCCCGGTGGAAATGATCCAGATTGCGTCGGTCTGGCGCACGAAGGCGCGGCCGAAACTGTCGGAGACCGTCTCGATCTGCGTTGGCAGGCCAGAAATGCCGTTGGCGATCAGGAAGCGTTCCACGAAAGGCCGGATGATCGAAGCCCGTGTCGGCATCAACACAGGGTAGCGCTCGAGTTCGCCGAACAGATCCGACCCCGCTGACAGAAGCGGATGGCCGGCGCGGACGCAGAAGACAACCTGTTCGGAATACAGGTGCTCGAAGGAAAAGCCTGTCATCTGCTCGGGGGCCGCAAGACGTCCGACCACGAGATCGAGGTCTCCGACCCGAAGCTGTTCGAGCAGAACGGCGTTCTCGCCCGTCACGATCTTGATGCGGGCCGGCACGTCCTCTTTCAGAAACAGCGTCATCGCCTGCGGGATAATGCGGGTGGAGACTGTCGGCAATGCGCCGATCCGGATCGGCGGGGCGTCGGCATGGAGCGCATGGGACACGGAATCGAAACCCTGGCGGAGCGCGGTCAGGGCGGCGCCGGCATGTTTGAGAAAGGCTTCGCCGTAGCGGGTGATGCGGATGCCGCGACCGTCCTTTTCGAAGACGGCGACGCCCAAAACCTCCTCCAGTTCGCGGATCGTCTTGGTCACTGCAGGCTGGCTGACATGCAGGAGCTCCGCCGCTTTCATGACGCTTTTCTGGCGCGAAACTTCGACGAAGGTCTGCAGGTGGCGAAACTTCACCCGGTTGTCGATCATGAAAGCATAACCCTACGGTTAGGTGTTTCGTGGAAAACATCATTTTACCTAACCAAATCGCATGAGCAATATGGAGGCAACGGAGGAGGATCCCGTGCAGTTCGTTCAGGTCAACGGCGTCAGCCTGCATCACCAGATCATCGGTGGGCCGGGCGACAAGCCCGTCATCGTCTTCATTAATTCGCTGGGAACGGACTTCCGTATCTGGCGCGACGTGATCGTGCGGCTCGCCGGCAGCTATCCGCTGCTGACCTATGACAAGCGCGGCCATGGTCTGTCGGATGTCGGTCAAGCCCCGTACTCGATCGACGACCATGTCGATGATCTGATCGGGTTGCTGGAGCATCTGAAGGTGAGCGATGCCGTCGTCTGCGGGCTTTCCGTGGGCGGGCTGATCGCCCAGGGGCTCTACGCTCGACGGCCGGATCTGGTGAAGGCGCTGATCCTTTGCGATACGGCGCACAAGATCGGTACGGCAGTCATGTGGGCCGCCCGCATCGCCGCCATTGAGGAGAGCGGTCTTGATGGGATCGTCGATGGCGTGATGGAGCGCTGGTTCACGCCGGCCTTCCGCGAAAGCGATCCCTCCTTTCCAGGTTATCGCAACATGATGCTGCGGCAGGCGGTCGAGGGTTACACCGGCACCTGTGCTGCGATCCGCGATGCCGATTACACCGCCGCCGCCGGCGAAATTGCCGTTCCAACGCTTTGCGTCGTCGGCGATCAGGATGGGGCGACGCCACCTGAGCTTGTTCTTTCGCTGGCGAAGCTCATCCCGCGCGCCCGCTACGAAGTCATCGAGGACGCCGGCCATATTCCCTGCGTGGAGCAGCCGGAAATGCTTACCACAATCATCGAGGCCTTTCTCGCGCCCGTCATCTCAGGAGAGGCAGCCCATGGCTGATGCCCGCAGTCCATCCGATCGATACCGACAGGGTATGGCGACCCGCCGGCGTGTGCTCGGCGATGCGCATGTCGATCGTGCGTCCTCCTCTGCGACGCCGTTTGATCAGCCCTTCCAGGAGATGATCACCGAGGGTGCCTGGGGTACGGTCTGGTCGCGCCCCGGTATCAGCCCTCGCGAGCGCTCGATGATCACGATCGCGCTTCTCGCAGCTCTCGGTCACGACGAGGAAGTCGCCATGCATGTGCGGGCGACGGCCAATACCGGCGCCAGCCGTGAGGATGTCACGGAAGCCTTGATGCATGTTGCTGTTTATGCCGGAGTTCCCGCCGCCAACAGGGCTTTCAAGATCGCCAAGCACGTGTTTGATAAGATGGATGCCGGCGAGACCGGGGGAGGGAGCCATGACTGACCTGTCGAACAAGAAGCCGGAAACGGGCGCCTTCTTCCCGCGCGACCGCAACTGGCATCCGCCGGCCTATACGCCGACCTACAAGACATCGGTCCTGCGCTCGCCGCAGAAGGCGCTGCTTTCGCTCGATGGTACCAAGTCCGAAATCACGGGCCCGGTCTTCGGACACTCCATGCTGGGTGAACTCGACAATGACCTGATCCACAATTTCGCCAAGCCCGGCGAGAGCGCGATCGGCGAGCGGATCATCGTGCATGGCCGCGTGCTCGACGAGCGCGGTCGGCCTGTGCCCGGCGCCCTCATCGAGTTCTGGCAGGCCAATGCCGGCGGGCGCTATCGCCACAAGAAAGAAAGCTATCTTGCTCCGCTCGATCCGAACTTCGGTGGTTGCGGGCGCACGATCACCGACGAGAACGGCTACTATGCCTTCCGCACCATCAAGCCGGGGCCGTATCCCTGGCCAAACGGTGTCAACGACTGGCGGCCGGCGCATATCCATTTCTCGATCTTCGGCCATGGCTTCTCGCAGCGCCTGATCACCCAGATGTATTTCGAGGGCGATCCGATGATCTGGAAATGTCCGATCGTGCTGACGATCCCGGACCGTGCGGCAATCGAGCAACTCGTCGCCGCGCTCGACTGGTCGGCCACCATTCCGATGGATGCGCGCGCCTACAAGTTCGACATCGTGCTGCGCGGGCGCCGTTCGACATTGTTTGAAAATCGCATGGAGGGCAACTGATGGTCCAAGATCTCGGCTACCTCAAAGAAAGTGCCAGCCAAACGGCCGGCCCTTACGTGCATATCGGCCTCACGCCGAACTTCGCCGACATCGAGGGCGTCTATCCGGCCGATCTCGGCACTGCCATGGTCAACGACAAGACGCGCGGCGAGCGTATCACGGTGACCGGTCGCGTCATCGATGGCTCCGGTACGCCGCTCAAAGATGCGCTGATCGAGATCTGGCAGGCGGATGCCGAGGGGTTTTACAACAGTCCGTCGGAGACGCGCGGCAGTGCCGATCCGAACTTCACCGGCTGGGGCCGATGCCCGTGTGATCTCACGACTGGCGAATACCGGTTCGAGACGATCAAGCCGGGCCGCGTGCCGTTTCGCGATGGCCGGTTGATGGCGCCGCATATCTCCTTCTGGATCGTCGCGCGCGGCATCAATCTCGGCCTCAACACCCGCCTGTATTTCGGCGATGAAGAAGCCGCCAATGCCGAGGATCCGATCCTCGCGCGTATCGAGCACCGGGTGCGTGTGCCGACCCTGATTGCGCAGCGGGACGGTTCGACCTATCTCTTCGATATCCACCTGCAGGGGGAGAAGGAGACGGTCTTCTTCGATATCTGAGAAGGGCCTCGATAACAGCATGACCGCATCCGTCTTTGACCACCCGATCCTCTCTGGCCTGCTCGGCGACGAGGAAATCGGCGCGCAGTTTGCGGCCGTCGCCGAACTCTCCGCCATGCTGCGTTTCGAGGTGGCACTTGCCGAAGCAGAAGCCGCAGAAGGGCTGATCTCTGGCGCTGCACCTGCCACGATCGCCGCTTTGCAGGAGACGTTCACGGCGGATCTCGATGCGCTCAAGCAGTCGATTGGGCGTGATGGCGTGGTCATTCCGGAGCTCGTGCGGCAATGGCGGGCTACACTGGGAGAGGCGGGCAAGGATCTCCACTTCGGTGCCACCAGCCAGGACGCCATCGATACGGGCCTGATGCTCCGGCTGACGACAGTGCTGTCGATCCTCGATCAGCGCCTCGGCGCCGTCATCGCAGCCCTCGACGGTCTGAACGGGCGGTTCGGTGGCAAGTCGCTGATGGGCCGTACCCGCATGCAAGCGGCGATCCCGATCCATGTCGCCGATCGGTTGTCGAGCTGGAAAACGCCGCTTGTCGGCCATCAGGCGGCTGTTCAGGAGATGCTTTTGGCCGGTCTGCCGCTGCAGTTCGGCGGTGCTGCCGGTACGCTGGAGAAGCTCGGCGACAAGGCTGTCGCGGTTCGCGCGCGACTGTCGGACATCCTGAAGCTGTCGGACCGGCCGCAGTGGCACAGCCAGCGGGCGGTGATCGCTGAGATCGGCGGCTTGTTCTCCCAGGTCACCGGCAGTCTGGGCAAGATCGGTCAGGATCTCGCGCTGATGGCGGATAATGGTACGGCGGTCATTGGTGGCGGCGGTGCATCGTCCGCCATGCCGCACAAGCGCAATCCGGTGAAGGCCGAGGTCCTCGTCACGCTTGCGCGGTTCAATGCCGTGCAGATCTCCGGCCTGCATCAGGCGCTCGTGCATGAGCAGGAGCGATCGGGCGCTGCCTGGACACTCGAATGGATGATCCTGCCGCAGATGGCGATCGCCGCGGGGGCTTCGACACGATTGGCCATTGATCTCCTCCAGTCGGTCGAGGAGATGGGTGACCGCTGATCAGCGCTCGCCCGGATCCGACGTGTCTGTCGCGACATAGCGACGGGTTGCCTTGCGCAACACCCCGATTTGCTTTGCAAAGCCCGAGCAGGCACCGCACTTCATCAGATGCAGCCGGAGGCCGACGGTCTCACGGATGGAAAGGCGCCGGTCCAGCTCATCGGAAGCCAGTTTCGTGGCGTTTTCACACATCATGACAGGCTCTCCTTCGGCGCGAACCAGTGGCCTTCTAGGCAGTTGCGCAGCCGTAGCCGGGCACGATGCATGAGGACATGCAGATTGGTGGTGGTGATGCCGACCTCCGCACAGATCTCTGATGTTTCCATCTCGATGAATTCCCGCATCATGAAGACGCGGCCCTGATCCGGTGGCAGATGATCGAGGCAGGCTTCGAAGACGCGCCAGAAGTCCTTGCCCAGGAGCTCGATCTCCGGATTGCCCCAGTCGCTCGGCCGATTTTCTGGCGCCCAATGCCCCTTGGCGTCGAAATAACGGGGTTCGTCCTCATCCGGAAAATGGCCAAGCGGCATAGCAATCATCTGCGACTGTCGACGCTTGAAGCGGATCTGATCGGCGATCTTGTTGCGCAGGATGGCGAAGACCCAGGTGCGAAAGGCGGAGCGACCGGCGAAGGCCTTGGCGTTTCGCAGCGCACCCGCGAGCGCCTCCTGCACCGCATCTTCGGCCAGACCCGGATCGGCCAGCTGAAGGCTTGCGAATTTCAGCATGCGCTCGCGCAGTTCCGCCATGTAGACCGCATCGGCGAGAAACGGTGCCGCTGCACTCGTCCCACCGTTCAATTCGTGCTCACCCAGATTCCTCATCATGATCCCCCGGACATCGTCCGCGCCTGCCAAGATCCCGTGCGCCACACAGCGCGCTCACCTTTGTCGCGCGTCGCGATCCCGATCTTACAGCATGGACCAAAAAAATCTCATGTCAGGATCATGACCACCGCATAGGCTGCAATCACCAACAGGGTAACATTGCGCCGAAGCGCCAGATACCAGGCGGGTTGATCGCCTCTGCGGTGAATGCTGAGGTCGGCAGGCAACAGGCCGAGAAAGACCGCCACATGCAGCGCCATCGTGATGACAGGTGCGAGCGGGAAAATAAGAAGTCCGCCGATCGCCATCAGTGCGGCGACATTGCTTCCGATCAGCATGATCCTCGGATCCTGGGCGCGGATCTGTGCCTGGCTCCACAGGGTGCCCGCCATGAAGCTGGCGATCCCGGTGCCATAAGCGATGAAGGCCTGAGCAGCGAGGGCGGGTTGATAGCCGAGCACCTGCGCGAGGCCGAGCGCCCAGAAGGGCAAGGCGCCGGAATAGGTCAGGACTTTGGTGAGCGTCGGATCGCGGTACATATCAAGCTCCTTGCAGGCGTTGGGTCAGCAGTTGCGACAGCGCCTGAGCGCTCTCCACGGCCGCCTCGACCCGGTTGCCGAGACACCAGTCGCCGCAGGCGCCGAGGCCAAGGCTTGCGTCAAACAGATAGGGCTGGCCGATGGGTTTCTCGACATTGGCATAACGCCAGCGGTGCAGATCGAGCCATGGAGCAGTCGAGAAATCCTTGCCGAGAATACGGTCGAGGGATTGGAGCATCTCGGTTTTGACGGCATCACGGTCGCGCTCCAGATTGGCCTCGGCCCAGTCGTTGCGGCTGTGAATGGTGAGCGCAGTTTTCGCGGGCCGCCCCGGTTTGCTCGGTTCAACGGCGATCCAACTCAAGACGTCATCCTCGATGCGGGCAGCCTCGAAGCCGATGTCGAGTGGCTCCTCCAGGCCGATCATCAGGGTGAAACAGCCGCTTATTTCGGCAGCCTTGAGGGCGGCATGACCGCTGAAAGTCTCCGGCATCAGCCGGATGGTCTGCGGAGCGGGGGCGGTGGAGATGACGAGATCGAAGCGGCCAAGATCGTTGCCGTCGTTGTCGCCGAGCGCCCAGCCTCCGTCGGCAGCTGAAATCTCCGCCGCGGTCGTCTCCTTGCGGATGTGGAGCCCTTCAGCCAATCCATGGGCAAAAGCGCTCATGCCGGGAGTGCCGACATAGCGCGGCTCCGGTGGGCGCGTGTCGCTCACAAGGCCGTCTGCCTTCAGCGTATGAACCGATTTTGGCCAGATACCGGCATGACCGTCTGCCGCGGCGCTTTCCGCGACCGCCTTGAATGCCGGCGAGCGCGCGGTGAAATACTGGGCGCCGTGGTCGAAGGCAAAGCCCTCGCGGCGCCGGTTTGCCATCCGGCCGCCGAGGCCTCGGCTCTTTTCAAACACGGTGACCTCGGCGTGAGCGGAGAGATTGCGGGCGAGCGTGATGCCAGCAATGCCGGCCCCGATGATGGCGATGGATGTCTTCACGCGATGCCCTTCTCAAATGCTTGATGCGTTTGAGCTTTACGTTGTTCAGGCGTCGGCGGTTTTGCCATCTTCGCTCGCTTCCAGCAATGGCCGGATCAGCGGATTGGGAAAACGCCGTTTCACGGTGACGGCAAAGAAGGATTCGATCATGCCGGGGAGCGCATCGAACTCGACCAGCGTGCCGGCCTCGAGCTCGCCCTTGACGACGATCGGCGGCAGGACAGCGAGGCCCGCCCCTTCGCGGGCGAGAAGACGCATCATCGCCATGTCGTCGACTTCGGCTGCAATCTGCGGGGTAATGCCGAGACGTGCGACTAGCGCTTCGAACTGCGAGCGTACGCCACTTTCGAGCGTCGGCAGGATCACGGGATGCTCGCCCAGCAGGTCGGCGAGCGTCGCGCCGGGCTTGCCGTAAGATGGCCTGCCGATGAGACTGACCCGCTGCTGATAAACGTGCTGTGCAATGAAGGGCGTGACCGAATCCGCCATCGGCGCCTGGTTGAGCAGGACGATGTCGAGGTTCAGCGCTTCGAGCGCGCCGAGTAGCTCGCTGGTGCTGCCGGAGCGCAGGATCATGTCGACGTCGGAGCGTCCCAGGATCGGGCGCAGGAACTCCATCTGGAAGTTGCGGGAGAGGGTGGCGAGCGCGCCAATGCGTATCGCACGGCGGGTTCTGCCGGTTTCCTTCAGCGTCTCGACCAGTTCCTCGCCGGCCGAAAAGATGGTGTCGGCATGGTCGAGCGCGATCCGGCCGGCTTCCGTCAGATAGAGTTGGCGCCCGCGGCGTTCGAAGAGCGAATGGCCCAACCGCTCCTCCAGTTGCTTGATCTGGATGGAGAGTGCGGATTGCGACAGGTTCAGCCGTTCGGCCGTACGCGTGAGGTTGCCGTCATGGGCGACGGCGCGGAAGTAGCGCAGATGGTGATAGTTCAGCTCGGCCATAATTCTATTTTATAGAACGAATTTAGAGAAACAATGAATTTTTCTTGCGATCACGCCGCTGATAACAGGTCCGTGAGATAGCCGCTGCCTCCTCCCAAGCAGTGGCCCAGCCCGGAGACATCTAGTGATCCATATGCTGCCGCTTCTTGCACCGCTGCTGCTTGCCGGTGCGTCCTATTATGCCTTCAAGGCGCCAGGGCTTCGCCCGCGTCTCGCCATCCGCGTTGCGGAATTCGCCGCGCTCGGATCGATCGTCGTTGCGATCCTGTCCGGTGTGGTTCTCTATCTCGAAGGTCCGGGGACGAGCCCGGCGATCGGTTACAGCTACTTCGCGCTGGCCTCGCGGCTCGACCTTGTCAGCCTGGTGATGCTGCTGCTCGTCTCCTTCATGGGCTGGGTGGTGCTGCGATATGCCGGCACCTTCCTCGACGGGGAAGCGCGGCAGGGACCATTCACCGGCTGGATGACGGCGACACTGGCCGCCGTCCTGCTGCTCGTCCAATCTGGCACGCTGCTCCAGCTCCTTGTCGGCTGGGTCGCGACCAGCCTGCTCCTGCATCAGCTTCTGCTCTTCTACCCTGAGCGGATTGCTGCCCAGCGCGCCGCGCGCAAGAAGTTCATCGTCTCGCGCACCGGTGATGCCGCGCTGATCGGCGCCGTCATCCTGCTCGCCATTTCCTTCGGCACCGGTGACATCGCCACCATCCTTGCCGCTGCACGAGAAGGCGAGGGCCTGCCGCTTACCATCACGGCTGCTGCACTGCTTGCCATTGCCGCGCTGCTCAAGTCCGCGCAGTTCCCGACCCATGGCTGGCTCACCGAAGTCATGGAAACGCCGACCCCGGTCTCTGCCCTGTTGCATGCCGGTGTCGTCAATGCCGGCGGTTTCCTCTTGATCCGCTTTGCCGATGTCATGCTGCAGGCGCCGGTGGTGCTGGCGGTGCTGGTCATGGTCGGCGGCTTCACGGCGCTGTTCGGCAGTCTGGTGATGCTCACCCAGTCGGCGGTGAAGTCCTCGCTCGCCTGGTCGACGGTCGCGCAGATGGGTTTCATGATCCTGCAATGCGGTCTGGCTCTCTTCCCGATCGCGCTTTTACACATCGTCGCCCACTCGCTTTACAAGGCTCATGCCTTCCTCGCCTCCGGCTCCGCCATCGAGACGGTCGCCTCGATCAAGCGTCCCGGTCCGGTCGCGATCCCGAATGCCAAGGCGGTCGGACGAGCCTTCCTGCTGGCGCTGACCATCTATGCCGTCATCGGTGTGCTCTTCGGTTTCGCCGACAAGCCGCCGCAGGCGCTGGCGCTCGGTGCGATCCTGATCTTCGGTGTCGCCTATCTGATCGCGCAAGGCTTGGCGGATGCAGCGCCCCGGGCGCTGACCTGGCGCACCTCCCTGTACTCGATCTCTGCGGCCACGGCCTACTTCGCCCTGCAGCGGATTTCCGACAAGCTGATGCTCGGCACGCTGCCGGCCACCCCGCAGCCCGGGCCATTGGAATGGACGCTGATGCTGCTTGCGGTCGTCACCTTCGGCGTGGTCGCCGTTGCCCAGTCGCTCTTCCCGCTCTGGGCCTATCATCCGGCAGCGGCGGGCCTGCGCGTCCATCTCGCCAACGGCCTCTACGTCAATGCCCTCTTCGATCGCCTGCTCGGTGGCTGGACGCTTCCGCGCACCACCTCCGCAACGCCTGCTTCCGTGAAGGAGTGAACCGATGACCGAGATGACCACAATCGACACTTTGCATGGCGAAGCTCTTGCTCGGGCGGCAGATCAGGCAGTGCGGGCGATCCCGCCGGCCTGGCCGCTGACGGCGACCGTCGCCGTCAATCCCTTCCTCGGCCAGATCAGCGAAACGCTTGAACAGACCGCGGCCCGGCTGGGCCGGATCGCTGGCGTCCGGCTGGCGCTGCCACGCAAGCACTATGCCGACCTGTTCGCCAAGGGCGAGATCACGGACGACGATTTGGTGGCAGCACTCCAGTCGAGCACGCTGTTCAACCAGATCGATCTGCCGGCGCTGAAGGCTGCCCTCGCCGAAGAGCCGCAGGCGGTTGCCGCGCTCCCGACCATTGCGGAGCTTGCCGCACGGGCCACGGGCAAGGACTGGCCGGGGCTGGTCTCTGAGCGGATCGGCAGCTTCGCGGCCGGTTTCTTCGATCAGGGCCAGGCACTCTGGGCCGCGTCCCGGCGCAACGGGCTCTATGCCGCCTGGCGCGCCTTTGCCACCCACGACCTGACCCCGGAAATCATGGGCTTCAAGGGCTTCAGCATTCATGTCGACGAAACGCCGGAGACCCCGCATGGGGCGATCGAGCGGGCGGCGGTGTCGCTCGGCCTCGGCGCCGAACCCGGCACCTATTTCCATCAGCTTCTGCTGACTGTCGGCGGCTGGGCGCAATATGCGCGCCACATCCAGTTCAAGGCGGAGGTCGAGGGCCGCACGGATACGACGGCGCTCGAGCTGCTCGCGATCCGGCTGGTCTTCGAAGAGGCGCTCTATGCCCAGCACAAGACCGCCATCGAAAGCGAGTGGCAGCAGGTGCGGCGGAGCCATGCCGAGCCGGTCAGCCCTGATTTCGACACCACCATCGACGGGCTGCTGCAGATGGCGGCGGAGCGGGCCACACAACGCAAGCTCGCTGCAAAGCTCGCGGCACCCTCGACGGTCAAGGTCGCCGAGTTGCGGCCGGTCCTGCAGGCGGCCTTTTGCATCGACGTGCGCTCGGAAGTTTTTCGGCGCTCGCTCGAAAGCGTCGATCCTGCTGTCCGCACGCTCGGCTTTGCCGGCTTCTTCGGTCTGGGCGCCAGCCACAAGGGTTTTGCCTCCGACGTTGCGGAGCATCGTCTGCCGGTTCTCCTGAATCCCTCTGTCTTCAGCTGCAGTGCTGTCGATCATGATCAGGAAGCCGATCAGCAGGCTCGGTTCAGCGCGCGTGCCACCCGCGCCTGGGGCCGGTTCAAGTTGGCCGCCGTCTCCTCTTTCGCCTTCGTCGAGGCGATGGGGCCCGTCTATGCCGGCAAGCTGCTGCGTGATGGTCTCGGCTTCCACAAGAGCAAGGCACCGGATGCTGCCAAGCCGCGCTTTGCGCCGAGCCTTGATTTGGACACCCGTGCGGTGGTCGCCGAAACGGTGCTGAAGGCGATGTCGCTGACGGAAGGTTTCGGCCGCTTCGTGCTGATCGCCGGCCATGGGGCGAATGTGGTCAACAATCCCTATGCCAGCGCGCTTCACTGCGGCGCCTGCGGCGGCTATGCGGGCGATGTCAACGCGCGTCTGCTGGCCGATCTCTTGAACGATCGCGCCGTGCGGGAAAAGCTTGTCGCCAGCGGGATCACCATCCCGGCCGACACCGTCTTCCTCGGCGGCCTGCACGATACGACCACCGATACGGTGACGCTGTTCGAGAATGACCTCGAGAACGACATTCTGCCTCAAGACATCGTTCGGATCCGCCAGTGGCTTGCCCAGGCCGGCAGCCTGACGCGGGTAGAGCGGGCGCGGCGTCTGCCGCGGGCGACGGCTGACCGTGTCATCGAGCGCAGCAAGGATTGGTCGGAAGTCCGGCCAGAGCTCGGGCTTGCCGGTTGCCGCGCCTTTATCGCGGCACCGCGCACGCGGACGGCGGGCCGGTCGCTGGGAGGTCAGGCCTTCCTGCACGACTATGTGTGGAAGAAGGACGAGGGCTTCAAGATCCTCGAACTCATCCTGACGGCTCCCGTTGTCGTCGCGAGCTGGATCAGCCTGCAGTATTTCGGCTCCTGCGTTGCGCCGTCGCTCTTTGGTGCTGGCAACAAGCTCCTGCACAATGTCGTCGGTGGCATCGGTGTCGTCGAGGGCAATGGCGGCAATATGCGCGCCGGGCTTCCCTGGCAGTCGGTGCATGACGGGGAGAATTTCGTCCACGAGCCGCTGCGCCTGACCGTTGCCGTCGAGGCTCCCAAGGAGGCGATTTCAGATATCCTGAAGCGGCATGCGCAGGTTCGCGCCCTCTTCGACAATGGCTGGTTGCATCTCTTCACGCTCGACGAGCAGGGGCAGATGGCCTGGCGCTACGAGGGGCAGGGATGCTGGGTGGAATCGAGGGGTGGCGTAAACCTGGAGAGGGAACCTCTGGTGGAAGCGTGCTGAGTGTATGAAACCCAAGAAGGTTGGGCGGCAATAGCGGATTGCCGTTGTCGCCCACCCACCACCTGCGTCTTGCGTGCAGGTTACGGTAAAGCATGCGACTTCGCATGTTTCTAATTAAGTCGTTGTTAGTCTTCCCCGTCCATTCTTGAAGGGTTGATTAAGGCGTTGCATCGCATTCATTGCCATGTCTGCGTCGGAGGAGAATTCAACCGTGTTCATCGATCGCATCCTGTCCCGCTTCAATATCCAGACCAAGGTGCTGATTTTTATCCTGCCCTTCGTCATCAGCATTTCCGCCGTTGGTTTTACAGGTCTTTATGCCTCCGGACTGCTGCAGGGCCGAATCGAGATTTCGAACAGCGTATTGCAGTCTTTGAGCGGCTTCCGCGATGTCTCGGCCTCGATGACGGACTTCCTGGAAAACACCACTGCGCAAACCCGCGAAGACGTGACGACCCGGCTGAAGCAACAGCAGCAGGACCTGCAGACTACCCTGTCGCAGCTTTCCCCGGATGCCGATGGCCGTGCCGAACTGGAACAGGCTCGTGTGCTGGTCGATACGGTTGTGGGCCGGATCGATGAGCTTTGGCGTTTGCACGAGTCTGAATCGACCCTGATCGCCACGCTTCAGCAGGGGACCGCGCAGGTGGTCACGGCCCAGGAGAAGATCACGTCAGCCATGACGGACCTGGAAAAGGCTGTGCAGGCGGATGATGCATCTGCCAAGTCCATGCTGCGCGACGCCGAGGGGATCCGCAGTTCCGGTACCTTCCTCAGCGAAACCAATTCTGCCTTCACGAAGGCCAAGACACCGGACGAAAAATTCGCCGTCATTTCCAGCCGCCTTCCCGAACTCGTGTCGCGCCAGCAGATGTTGGCCAATGTTCTGCCCCAGGCAAACAAGTCGGCCGCGAAGACGCTGGAGAAGATTGCCGGTCAGCTGAAAGCGGTTCTCGACGCGAATGACCGCTCTGATGCCGTCATCACGGATCTGCAGGGCACGCTGCGCAATTTCACCCAGCTGAATTCCTACCTGGGTTTGGCTGCCCAGCAGAAAATGAAGGACGCCACCATCAAGTTCGGCGAACTGGATGCGCCGCTTGCCAAGGCGCAGGCCGTCATTGTCGATGGGCGCCAGCTCATGTCCGCCGGCTATGGTCTGCAGATCATGATGGCCCGCTTCCTGCTGGAGCCGACAGACGAAAATCGCGGTCGTCTCGATCAGCAGTTTGTGGCGCTCAAGACGTCGCTCGATACGCTTGAAACCAGCGCGGCGGATCAGCCGCTCCTCATGCAGGCTACGGCGGAACTCGCGCCCGCGATCGACAGTATGGCCGCCGCCAGCGCCGAACTCGTCAAGGTCAGCCAGGCACGCAAGGCGAGCTACGATCAGGCCGGCGTCGACCTCAATGTGATCTGGAAGCAATTGACGACCTTTGCCGAGATGCAGAAGGTTTCGGCCGGCGAGGAGCGTCGCGACGCCAACTCCATCTCCATCGGTGCCACCGGTATCGGCATCCTGATCTCCATCTTCGCCGGCATTGGCCTGGTGCTCACCTTCAAGGGCCCGATCGGCCAGATCACCGGCGCCATGCGTCGTCTGGCCGAAGGCGTGCTCGACACCAAGATCAACGGTGAAGCGCGCGTCGACGAAATCGGCGAGATGGCGCGTGCCCTCGGCGTCTTCAAGCAAAATGCGCTGTCGAAGATCGAAATTGAAAGCCGCAGCGAAGCCGAACGGGCCCAGGCCGAGGAAGAGCGTCGTCGCAACGATCTCGAGAAGCAGGAGATCGACCGCCAGATCGATTTCGCGGTCAATGCGCTCGCCACCGGTCTCGGCCGTCTTGCCAAGGGCGACATTTCGGAGACCATCGACACGCCGTTCCACGGTCGCCTGGAGCAACTGCGCAACGACTTCAACCAGTCGCTGGAGCATCTGCAGGATACGATGACGCAGATCCGCTCGAACACCTACATGATTCAGCGGAACGCGGCCGAAATGAGCAGTGCAGCCGATCAGCTTGCCAAGCGTACCGAACAGCAGGCGGCGTCTCTCGAGGAAACGGCGGCTGCCGTCGACGAGATTACCGTCACCGTCAAGTCGTCCGCCGAGCGGGCCGAGGAGGCAAACAATATCGTTGCCGATACCAAGGGTCGGGCGGACACCTCGTCTACGGTCGTTGCCAGCGCCATCGATGCCATGGGCCGGATCGAGGACGCCTCGGGCCAGATCGTGCAGATCATCGATGTCATCGACGAGATCGCATTCCAGACCAACCTTCTGGCACTGAACGCGGGCATCGAGGCCGCCCGTGCCGGTGAGGCCGGCAAGGGCTTTGCCGTCGTCGCACAGGAAGTCCGCGAGCTCGCCCAGCGTTCTGCCGGCGCTGCCCAGCAGATCAAGGACCTGATCCACAAGTCGAGCACCGAAGTCTCCTCGGGCGCAAAGCTCGTGCAGCAGACGGGCGCGGTGCTCGCCGAGATCTCCGCCAACATCATCACGGTCGCCGATCGTGTCTCGGTCATAGCCATGGCGAGCCGCGACCAGTCGAATGCGCTGGCGGAGGTCAACTCCTCGGTCAACGAGATGGACCAGATGACCCAACGCAACGCTGCAATGGTCGAAGAGACCAATGCCGCAACCCGGCAGCTCGCGGACGAGGCGGATGCGCTGATGCAACTGGTCAATCAGTTCAAACTGGCACCGGAAGGGCGTCGGCAGGCTCAGCATTCGCATAGCCGCGCGGCCTGATAGGAACGCCAGGGTTTCGAGCTGCGAGCCGCCGGGACGCCCCCGGCGGCTTTTCCTTTTCCTGAGCTCTGTCGCGCCGTCTTGGAAAGCGCCGGCCGGACCGCTATCCTTCCGCCGGAGGAGGACTGAGGATTTGACGAGCGGAACGCTACCACCCCAACGGCGACTGGCTGTCGCGCGGCGCATGATCGTCGCGCTGGTCCTCGTCCTTGTCGCGGCCAGCATCCTGCTGATGACCGTCGGAAACCGCTTCCTGACGCAGAACGTCATGGCGGAGGCATCCCTGCAGGCGGACAGTGCTCTGCGTCTGGCGACTTCGGCGCTGGCCGGTCATCTCAGTCGCTACGAGACCCTGCCGGCCCTCATCGCCGACCATGAAGACATGAAGGAACTGGTGCTGGATCCCGGCAATCCAAACCTGCGCCAAGCGGCCAATCTCTATCTGAAGGAAATCAATACGCTGCTCGAATCCTCGGACATCTATGTGATGACCATGGACGGCAATACGATTGCGGCCAGCAATTTCGACGCCCCGGCAAGCTTCATCGGAGAGAACTTCATTTATCGGCCCTATTTCTTCGAGGCGGCCGCCGGCAAGCAGGCACGCTTCTACGCGCTCGGCACGACGTCCCTGAAGCGCGGCTACTACTTTTCTTCGCCGATCGAAGTGGATGGCGCGGTGCGGGGTGTGATTGCCTTCAAGGTCGATGTCGAGGGGATCGAGACGTCTTGGCGGGGTGGTCAATACAAGATCCTCGTCCACGACCCTGAGGGCATCATCTTCATGGCCGCAGATCCGGAATGGCTGTATTCCTCGGTGCAGCCTCTCACTCCGGAGCGGCTGGAGCGGACTTCGGCTTCCCGCCGCTATGCCGATGCGGCGCTGCGCGAACTGCCGATCAAGCGCAGCACACTCGGCGAACATGTGCTGATGACTGTCAGTCAGGCCGGTGGCTCGCGGGAATATCTCGTGCTCGAGCAATATATGCCGGGCGCCGATTGGACCGTGAAGGTGCTCTTCGATACGGGCACGATCCATGCCCAGGCGCGCACCATGCTGGTTGCCATTCTCCTGTCGCTCTGCCTCTTGGGGCTGGGGCTTGCCGTCGTCATCCAGCGCCGAGCGCGACTGCAAGAGCGCATGCATATGCAGATCGAGGCTCAGGCCGAGCTCGAACGGCGGGTCGAGGCGCGCACGGCGGATCTGGCGCGGGTCAACCTGCAACTGCGCCAGACCCAGGCCGATCTCATCCAGGCCGGCAAACTCGCAGGCCTTGGCCAGATGTCGGCCGCCTTGTCGCATGAGTTCAATCAGCCGCTGGCTGCCGCCAAAACCTATGCCGACAGCGCGACCATGCTGATCGATCGCGACAGGATCCCCGAGGCGCGGGACAATCTCGGGCGGATCTCCAATTTGATCGACCGCATGGCCTCGATCTCGCGGCACCTGCGCAATTTTGCGCGCAAGCCGAACGAGAAACTCGGGCCGATTTCGATCGAGGAGGTGGTGGAGGAAACGCTCGAGATCGTCTCCGCCCGGCTCGGAACAGCGGATGCGACCTTGTCGATGAACTTCGAGCCAGGGCTGCCGAGCGTCCAAGGCGGCTCGGTTCGACTGCAACAGGTTCTGGTCAACATCGTCACCAATGCCTGTGACGCGGTCGAAGGTCTCGATGACCGCAGGATCGAGCTTTCGGCCCGGCGGGAGCAGGCACGGGTGGTCATCGAAATCGGCGATCGGGGCCCGGGTGTGCCACCGGCGATCATGGAACGCATCTTCGATCCCTTCTTCACCACCAAGGGTGTCGGCAAGGGGCTTGGTCTCGGGCTTTCGATTTCCTACAACATCATCAAGGATTTCGGCGGCAGCCTGACAGTCGGGCAGCGTGAAGGCGGCGGAGCTCTGTTTCGCATCGAACTGCTCGAAGCAGAGGCATTGAACGAGGCAGCAGAATGAATTCGGGACTGGTCTTGCTCGTCGATGACGAGGAGGAACTGCGCTATTCCACCAGCCAGGCACTCGAGTTGCACGGCCTCGAGGTCAAGGCCTATGCTTCGGCAGAAGAGGTGCTGGCCCGTGTCGGCTTCGGCTTCGATGGTGTCGTGGTTACCGACATCCGGATGCCCGGCATCGACGGGATGACGCTGTTGCATCGGATCCGTGAGCTCGACCACGAAATCCCGGTGATTCTTGTGACCGGCCACGGCGAGGTGCAGCTCGCGGTGAAGGCGATGCGCGACGGTGCCTATGATTTTATTGAGAAGCCGTTTGCCAGTCAGGCGCTGGCGGGGGTGGTGCGCCATGCGCTCGACCGTCGTTCGCTGGTGCTTGAAAACCGGCGCCTGAGGGCCGTTGCCGGCAAACGCGACGATATTGAGACGCGCCTCCCGGGGCGGACACCCGTCATGGTCGACCTGCGCTACCGTGTCCGGGCGATCGGGGCGACGGAGGCCGATGCGCTGATCATTGGTGAGACGGGTGCCGGCAAGGAAGTCGTCGCGCGCGGCCTGCACGATGTCAGTGGTCGGGCGAAGGGACCGTTTCTTGCGATCAACTGTGCCTCGCTCCCGGAGACGCTGATCGAGAGCGAACTGTTCGGGCACGAGGCCGGTGCCTTTCCGGGTGCACTCCGTCCTCGCTACGGTAAATTCGAACACGGCCGTGGCGGGACCATCCTGCTCGACGAAATCGGCTCCATGCCTTTCGATCTGCAGGCGAAGTTTCTGCGGGTCCTTCAGGAACGGACGATCACGCGCCTTGGATCGAACGAGATCGTACCGCTCGATGTGCGTTTCCTCGCAACAAGCAAGGTGGACCTGGAAGGCGAGGTGGCGGCTGGCCGCTTCCGGGCTGATCTCTTCTACCGACTGAATGTCGTGACACTTCGGGTTCCGTCTCTGGCCCAGCGGCGGGCCGATATCCCGCTGCTCTTCCTGCATCTGGTGCGCGAAGCCTGCGCCCGCTATGGGCGGGATGACATGGAAGTCGAGCCAGAGATCCTCTCCGAGATCGCCGAGCGCGACTGGCCGGGCAATGTGCGTGAACTGCGCAATGCAGCCGACCGTCTGGTGCTCGGGCTTGAAACCGGGCTCGACAGTGCGGCGGCTCTCGAAAGTGCAAATACTCGGCTTGCCGACAAGGTCGCGGCTTATGAAAAACAGCTGATCGCCAATGCGATCACGGCTCACGGCGGTGCCTTGCGGCCCGTTTATGAGCAACTCGGCATCTCCCGCAAGACGCTGTACGAGAAAATGCAGAAGCACGGGCTGGACAAGAGTCTCGCCATCGATCCGCGCGACTGACTTGCCGGATCCGGCGTCTCCCGTCGTTCGATGGGTGGAAATCCACACATCGGAAAACCGACTTGGGCGGAAACCTACCCATGTTGCGGTGCGACAGTCGAGAAAAGCTCAGCACTCTGTGCCCGGGGCAATTGTGACCCGGCCTCACCTGAAGAAGATCGGGCCATCCAATGCCGGGCGGGAGGAGCCGAACCGGCAGGATCCATCGAACCGGGAGGCTTTCATGACTTTCTTCAAGTCGCTCTTCAGCGCGACTGCCATTGCCGCAACCTTCATCGCCGCAGCCGCATCGGCTCAGACCTATCCCGAGCGCTCGATCACCATGGTCGTGCCGTTCGCCGCCGGTGGTCCGACCGATACGGTCGCACGTCTCGTCGCCGAATCCATGTCCAAGGATCTCGGCCAGCAGGTTCTTGTCGAAAACGTCGGCGGCGCCGGCGGCACGCTGGGCGCCGGCCGCGTGGCGAGCTCCGAGCCGGATGGCTACACCGTCCTGCTGCATCACATCGGCATGGCCACCAGTGCCACCCTCTATCGCAAGCTCGCCTATGATCCGCTCAATGCCTTCGACTATGTCGGTCTCGTCACCGATGTGCCGATGACCATCGTTGCCCGTAAGGACTTCGAGCCGACCGATCTCAAGGGTCTCGTCGAGTATGTGAAGGCCAACAAGGACAAGGTCACCGTGGCCAATGCCGGCATTGGTGCGGCCTCCCATCTCTGCGGCATGCTGTTCATGAGCCAGATCGAGACCCCGCTCGTAACCGTTCCCTACAAGGGCACCGGTCCGGCCATGACCGATCTGCTCGGCGGCCAGGTCGACATCATGTGCGACCAGACCACCAATACGACCAAGCAGATCCAGGGCGGCACGATCAAGGCCTATGCGGTCACATCGGCCGAGCGCCTGCCGGTGCTGCCGGATGTGCCGACCGCTGCCGAAGGTGGTCTCAACGACTTCCAGGTTGGCATCTGGCATGGCGTCTACGTGCCGAAGGGCACGCCGGCCGAAGCGATCGACAAGCTCAATGCCTCGCTCAAGAAGGCACTCAAGGACGAGAATGTCGTTGCCCGCTTCGCCGAACTGGGCACGGCTCCGTCGCCCGACGCCGATGTCACCCCGGCAGCGCTGAAGGCTAAGCTCGAAGGCGAAATCGCCCGCTGGAAGCCGGTCATCGAAGCGGCCGGACAGTACGCCGACTGATCCATCCACATCTGCGCGGATCCGGTTTGACGACCGGGTCCGCGACTTGTCGTGCCGGTCGGTCCGCCCAGGCCCGTCCGCGCCTTTTGTCGGGGGACATCATGAAATCCTTACGCTTCGACACGGCCAACCTCATCTGCGGTCTGCTGTTTATCGGTCTCGGCCTCTTCTTCGTCCTGCAATCTCTGTCTCTGGAACTCGGAACCGCTTTCCGCATGGGGCCGGGCTACTTTCCGCTCGTGCTGGCGGGTGTGCTGACCCTGCTCGGTATCGTCATTCTCGTGCAGTCCGTGAAGGTCACCGGTGAGGTGATCGGTGCGATTGCCTGGCGCGGCATGCTCTTCATCCTGCCGGCGCCGATCGTCTTTGGCCTTCTGGTGCGCGGCGCGGGCTTCGTCCCGGCGCTGTTCGTCGCCGCCTTCATCGCAAGCTTCGCCTCGGAGCGGCTGAGGGTCCCCGCGGCGCTCGCGCTGGCCGCCGGCATCACGCTCTTCTCGGTCCTCGTGTTCAGCTACGGCCTCGGCCTGCCGTTCGAACGCTTCGGCCCCTGGTTCCGTTGAGGAGGCGGCCATGGATTTCATCAGCAATCTCGCCCTTGGTTTTTCGACGGCCGGTTCCATCGAGAACCTGTTCTTCTGCCTGATCGGTGTCATTCTCGGCACGCTGATCGGCGTTCTCCCCGGCATCGGTGCCACGGCGACCATCGCCATGCTTCTGCCGATCACCTTCCAGCTCGAGCCCGTCTCGTCGCTGATTATGCTCGCCGGCATCTATTACGGCGCGCAGTATGGTGGCTCGACCACGGCGATCCTGATCAACATGCCGGGTGAGTCTTCTTCGGCGGTGACCGCGATCGACGGCTACCAGATGGCCCGCAAGGGAAGGGCCGGGGCGGCGCTTGCCATCGCGGCCATTGGCTCCTTCTTCGCCGGTACGGTCTCGACCTTCTTGGTCGCGATCTTCGCGCCGCCGCTGACATCGATCGCACTGGAGTTCGGCGCGGCCGAATACTTCTCGCTGATGATCGTCGGTCTCGTCTCGTCGATCGCGCTTGCGCACGGCTCGATCATCAAGGCGCTCGCCATGGTCGCGCTCGGTCTGCTGCTCGGGCTCGTCGGTACCGATATCTATTCCGGCACGCCCCGCTTCACGATGGGCATCACCGAATATGCAGATGGCCTGAACTTCGTTGCCGTTGCCGTGGGTGTCTTCGGTGTCGCCGAAATCCTGCGCAACCTCGAAAGCGATCGCAATCGTTCGGTGCTGATGACCAAGGTCACCGGACTGATGCCGACGCGCGATGACTTCAAGCGCATGATCTGGCCCGTGCTGCGCGGTACGGGCATCGGCTCGGCGCTTGGCATCCTTCCGGGCGGCGGTGCGATCCTGGCCTCGTTTGCCTCCTACACCGTCGAAAAGCGTATGGCGAAGAACCCGCAGGAGTTCGGCCATGGGGCGATCGAAGGCGTTGCGGGCCCTGAATCGGCGAACAATGCCGGTGCCCAGACCTCGTTCATCCCGCTGCTCACGCTTGGCATCCCTGCCAATCCGGTGATGGCGCTGATGGTCGGGGCGATGATCATCCAGGGCATCGTGCCCGGCCCGAATGTCGCCAGCGAACAGCCGGCGCTGTTCTGGGGTATCATCGCCTCGATGTGGATCGGCAACCTGATGCTGCTGGTCTTGAACCTGCCGCTGATCGGGCTTTGGGTGAAGCTTCTGACGATCCCGTATTACGTGCTGTTCCCGATCATCATGGCCTTCTGCTCGATCGGGGTCTACAGCGTCAACGGCAACATCTACGACCTCTATGCCGTCGCCTTCTTCGGTCTCATCGGCTATGTGCTCGTCAAGCTGCGCTGCGAGCCGGCGCCCTTGCTGCTCGGCTTCGTGCTCGGCCCGCTGCTCGAGGAGAACCTGCGCCGCGCCATGATCCTGTCACGCGGCGATCCGTCGACCTTCGTGACGCGTCCGATCAGCCTGACGCTGCTCTTGATCGCGCTGGCGGTTCTGGTCATCGTCTTCCTCCCGAGCGTCAAGAAGAAGCGCGAAGAGGTCTTCCAGGAAGAAGACTGAGGTCTTCATCTGGCAATTCCCATGGCCGGTGGCGACGCCGGCCATTCTTATTGTTGCGGGGAGCCGGTTTCGAAGAGCGAGGACCAGTTGTTGATGAACCGCTCACGGGTTGCCTGGTCCTGCGCCGCCAGCAAGGCCGGTCCGATGCGGATCGGCCGTCCCACGCCGGACTCGATCAGGGACATGGGACCATCGACATCCGGTGGCAGGGCCGCGCCCTCCGAGAAGAAGAAGGCTTTCTCCCGAGCGACCTTCTGGCCCCGCGCCGAGAGCAGATAATCGAGAAAACGCTGTGCAAGGCCGGGATTTGCCGCGAGCTTCGGAATGAGCGCGCCGCGCGACAGAATGAGTGCGTAATCGCGCGGGATCACCACACGGAGATCCGGATTGCGGCGCGACGCGGCATAGGCATAGGAGCCCAGCACGTTGTAGGCTATGCGAAGCCGGCCATTGGCGATTTCTCCCAGCACCTCGCTGTTGCAGCAGCGGGTGACGACCTCGGCACGGCTGAAGCTTTCCAGCAATCGCCCATAGGTCGTGGGCGCTTGAAGCGCATCGTGGAAGGCCAGCAGATAGCCGATGCCCGAGGCGCGCACGTCATAGGTGCCGATCCTGTTGCGGTAGACATCGGGCTTGGCACGCAGGAGTTCGGCGATTTCCACATGTGATCGCGGAACGTCTTCCGGAGGGACGCGTCGACCGTCGTAAACGATCACAGCCGGTTCGAATGTGAAGCCGAAGACTTCGTCGCGCCAGTTGGCCCAGTCGGCGACGCGTTCGGTCTCGGGTGAGCGATGGTCCTGGGCACACCCGTCATTGGCCAGTTTGACGAGTTGGTCGACCGATGACGACAGGAGCAGGTCGCCGGAAGCGCTCCCGTTGAGACAGGCGGCTTCGGCCTCGCGGAAGAGGTCATTGGTCACGTAGTCGTTGAACTCGACGGTCACCTCCGGTGCCAGGTGCTGGAAATCGAGGATCAGCGGTTTCATTGCATCGACGTCCGTCGCGCCTTTGACGACGAGACGCGCCTGTTCCGTGGCGATGGACGGGAAGACTGTCTGCTCGCCCTCCAGGGCCAGCGCCTGCAGAGATGTCGCCAGAAGCCCGGCGCCGAGACACAAGGTTGACTTCACGATGCGACGCACCGTCATGGCCTTTCCTTTCGCATCAACGGCAGCTCGAGCACCACGGTAAAGCCTCGTTCCGGCGTTTTTTCGCGGAAGGAGAGGGCGCCCTTGAGCGCTCCGGCAACTTCCGACGCAATGGCGAAACCGAGGCCGGAACTGCCTTCACCGGATTTCGACGAGACGAACCGCTGGGTGACATGGGCCCAGTCGGACGGCGGGATCCCGGGACCGTCGTCCTCGACCTCCACCAGGCCGAAATCGCCCCGTCGCGTAACCCGAACCTCCAGCTTGGACAAAGTGCCGTGGCGCAGAGAGTTGTCGATGATGTTGACGATCGCTTCGCGAAGGCTCAGGCCGTCGCCGAGGATGGTCAGGGTCTCATCTGGCGCTTCGAAGGAGACGACCGTATCCGGATCGATGGTAATGGGTACTGCCGCGCGAAACGCCTTGCGGGCGACATCCGTGAGGTCGAGTGGCGAAAGCTGGGCGGAATCGAAGCGGTGGATGACCATCGCGTGGTTGAGCAGTTGCGTCGTGAAGCGCGCAAGCTCGTTGGTGCGATTGCGCACTCGGCTCAGGTGGCGGCGGTCGGTCTCGGACAGCGAGTCTTCATCGATCAGGCTCACCTGCGCCGAAAGCGCGGTCAGCGGCGTGCGGATCTGGTGGGCGCTGTCGGCAATGAAGCGCTGCAGCAGTTTCAGACGTTCATCGAGGCGGCGCATGAAGTGGTTGATTGAATCAACGAAAGGCGCCAGTTCGCGGGGAACATCGACGGCCAGCGGGGTGAGATCCTGGGAGTCGCGGCGGCGCAGGGTGACCCCCAGGACATCGAGTGGCCGCAGCGAATAACGCACCGCGAGCACCGTGCCCGCCAGTGCCAGCAGGCTCATGATGATCACGAGGATCAGCGCGCGTGTCGTTAGCTCCGTCGTGAGGGCCTGGCGTGCTTCCGTCGTCTGGGCAATGAGGACATGAGCCCAGCCACCGACGCTCGGGTCCGAGATCGCCCGGCTGGTCTGGACGAGACGCACCGGCTGGTCGCGGTAGCGGGTGGTTTCAAACAGTGGCGTGCTCAGCGCATGGTCCCTGTCGGTGTTCGCAGCCAGATCATCGTAACCGGTGAGCGTGCTGCCGTCGGGGGCGATGACCCGGTAGAAAATGCGATCGCGCGAGGCCAGGCCCAGAAGTTCGAAAGCGCTGGGAGGCAGGTTCACGACAATATGCCCGTCCTCAACCACGAGGCTTTCGAGGATCTGGATCGCCGCTCCCTGCAGCAGCCGGTCATAGGCCTCGTCGGCCGCTGCGCGGGCGTAAAGCCAGGCCGCGGTCATCAGCACGGCCGCGCCTCCGGCCAGAACCAGCGCGACGCGCCAAACGAGGCGGGAGAAGAGGGACGGCTTAGTCCTCTGCATCGGACACCAACTGATAGCCCATGCCGCGCACTGTCACGATCCGGGCCTTGGCGCCCTCCAGCTTCTTGCGCAGCCGGCCGACATAGAGCTCAATGGCGTTCGGCCCCGCCGCTTCTTCGAAGCCGAACAGCTGGTCGAGAAGCTGCTCCTTGCTGAACACGCGACCGGGGCGGCTTGCCAGGATTTCGAGCAGGGTCATTTCGCGGCGTTTCAACTGAACCTCGCGCTTGCCGACCCGCACGGACCGCTGCGACCGGTCGAGGAGCACGTCGCCGCAGGCGATCACGTTGGTGGCTTCGCCGCCACTGCTTCGACGCATCAGGACGCGGGCGCGTGCTTCCAGTTCGCGGAAGTCGAAGGGTTTGACCAGATAGTCGTCTGCGCCGAGATCAAGCGCGCCGACCCGATCGTCGATTTCCGAGCGGGCCGTCAAGACGAGGACCGGGACGGGGTTCTTGTTCTGCCGAAGGCGCTTCAGGATGGAAAAGCCGTCGAGGCCCGGCAGCATCACATCCAGGATGACCAGATCATACTCGGTAAAATCGAGAATTTCCGAGGCGGTGCCACCGTCCGTCTGCCAGTCGACCGTGTGGCCGATGGTCTCAAAGCGGCGACTGATCGCCTCGCCCACGTCGAGCGTGTCTTCCACGAGCAGAATGCGCATTCCTATCGGTCGCATGTCTTTGAGCGGTGATCAAGCTGCGTCGTGCCCATCCCGCCGTTAACGGGTTTGACAGGATCGTGACAGGATTGGGGCCTATCAATGGTCAGCCGGCATAGGGAGAGAGCTTAAGCCGGCATTCGGGGAGGATCCCGACGCCATCGCCACCAGGACCACGCGGACGCTCGTCTGGCGTGAACGCCTCTTGTTGTGGCCAGGGTCGGGATTGTCCGAGGAACGCTCAGACATTCGGGAGAGAATGATGATCCGCAACACGATGAAATTTCTGGCCGGCGCCGCCCTGATCGGCCTTGCTGCCGCGACCGCTGCCGTCGCCGAGCCGACGAAGCCGGAATGCCTGGCCGGTGCCAAGCCGGGCGGCGGTTTCGACCTGACCTGCCGACTGGCTGCCAATGCCCTGCTTGAAACCAAGCAGATCAGCCAGCCGATGGCCGTCACCTATATGGAAGGCGGCGTTGGCGCGGTGGCCTATAACCACGTGATCTCGAAGCGTGCCAGCGATCCGAACCTGATCACGGCTGCGTCGTCCGGCTCCGCCCTGCTGCTCGCCCAGGGCAAGTTCGGCCAGTACGATGAAAACGCCGTCCGTTGGCTGGGCGCGCTCGGCGCCGACTTCGGCGTGATCGTCGTCAATGCCGACTCGCCCTACAAGACGATGGCTGACCTGGTTGCTGCCTATAAAGCCGACCCGACCACCTTTGCGATCGCCGGCGGCGGTGCCGTTGGTTCGCAGGACTGGATGAAGGGCTCGCTGATCGCCAAGGCTGCAGAACAAGATCCGAAGTCCATGCGCTACGTCGCGCTTGAAGGCGGCGGCGCCGTTCTGACCGCTCTCGAAGGCGGCCATGTGCAGGTCGGTTCCGGCGATGCTGCCGAAATGGGCAAGCATCACCTGGCCGGCAAGGTCCGCATTCTCGCCGTCATGTCGCCCGAGCGCCTGCCGGGTGAACTGAAGGACATCCCGACTGCCAAGGAGCAGGGTTACGACATCGAGTGGCCCGTCTGGCGCGGCTACTATGTCGGCAAGGATGTCTCCGACGCGGATTACGACTGGTGGGTCAAGGCCTTCGACGCCATGAGCAAGACGCCTGAATTCGCCAAGGAGCGCGACGCTCGCGGCCTGTTCGAATTCACCATGCTCGGCAAGGACTTCGATGATCGCGTCAAGAGCGACGTGGCGAAGTTCAAGGTCATGGCGAAGGAAGCCGGCTTCTGACCTGGCCGGGATGCCGCTCTCGGGCGGCATCCCTCTCCCCTGGGCCGATGGGTCGGGGATGCCGAACGCGTAACACCTGCCGCAGCAGAGGCTGCTGGCGTCATGACCCTGGACATCCGTCCCGTTGAACGTGGTGGTCGCTCCGGGTGCGGGAGAGAACCTATGTCTGATAACACGAGAACCACCCTGCTGATCGGGCGCATCAGCGCCCTTGTCCTTCTTCTGCTTGCCGTCGCCTATGGCATTGGCGGCAGCATGATCGAATATGCCTTCTCCTCAGATCCGCTCGGTCCACGCGTGATGCCGGTGATGCTTGCGGTTCTGCTTGGCCTGCTCGCGCTGCTCTATCTGAAGTTCCCGGGTTCGGCCGAAGGTTTCCCGACCGAATCAGCGCTTCTTCGGGTTCTCGCTGTGCCCGCAACGCTGATCGTGTGCGTTGCGCTGTTCGAGCCGCTCGGCTTTACCATCTCGATCTTCCTTCTGACGGCGGTCACCGGCTGGATTTTTGGCGCATCACCCAAGCTGTCGATCATCGCGGCCGTGGTCCACGCCGCCCTCTGGTGGTTCATTTTCTCCTTCTTGCTCGAGGTCTATCTGCCAACCGGCGCCATTTTCGGCTGACCGTCGCAGACCTGAAAGGATACTTCCATGAGTTTCGAATATCTCTGGCACGGTTTCGGCGTGGCCCTCACAGGGCAGAACCTGCTGATCGGTTTCATCGGCTGCTTCATCGGCACACTTGTCGGCGCTCTTCCGGCTATCGGGCCGATCAACGGGATCGCCCTGTTGATGCCGATCGCCTATTCCATGGGCCTGCCGGCCGAAAGCACGATGATCCTGCTCGCGTCGGTCTATTGCGGCGCCGAATATGGCGGCCGTATCTCGTCCATCCTTCTCAACGTGCCCGGTGATGCCGGTGCCGTGATGACGGCGATGGACGGCTATCCCATGGCAAAACAAGGCCGCGCCGGCGAAGCGCTGGCGCTCTCCGGCATCGCTTCCTTTATCGGCGGCATCATCGGCGTGATCGGTCTCGCCTTCTTCGCGCCACTGCTCTCTGGCCTCGCCATCGGTTTCGGCCCCGCCGAATACTTCGTCCTGATGGTCTTCGCCTTCGCCACCCTTGGTTCGATGGTCGGCTCGCAGCCCACCAAGACGCTGATCGGCTGCGTGCTCGGACTGATGCTGGCCACTGTCGGTCTCGACGCCACCTCCGGCGCCTATCGCTTCACCTTCAACGAGCCGGAACTCGGTGACGGCATCGAGTTCGTCACGCTGGTCATTGGTCTCTTCTCGATCTCCGAAGCGATGCTGATCCTCGAGCATCAGACCAATGGCGTCACCGTCATCCGGGAACTCGGTCGCATGACGGCGCGAATGTCCGATGTGATCAAGAGCATGGGAGCAACCCTGCGCGGTTCCTTCATCGGCTTCATCGTCGGCGTCCTGCCGGGCACTGGGGCTTCAGTTTCGAGCGCCGTATCCTATACCACCGAAAAGCGGATTTCCGACACCGAGGGCACCTTCGGCCATGGCGACGTCCGTGGTCTGGCCGCACCCGAGGCGGCCAACAATGCCACAGCGGCCGGCGCCTTCGTGCCGATGCTGACACTCGGCGTGCCCGGTTCCGGGACCACGGCGGTCATGCTCGGCGCGCTGATGCTCTACAACATCCAGCCCGGGCCGATGCTGCTCGTCGAGCGGCCGGAAATTGTCGGCGGTCTCGTCGCCTCGTTGTTCGTCGGCAACTTCATCCTGCTCGCGCTCAACCTGCCGCTGGTCAACATCTTTGCCCGCGTGCTGACCATGCCGAACTGGATCCTCGTTCCCGGCATCCTCGTGCTCTCGGTCATCGGCGTCTATTCAACCCATGCCTCGATCTTCGCGATTTACCTGATGCTCGCGATCGGCATTGCCGGCTGGCTGCTGCGAAAGGCCGGCTTCGACATGGCGCCGATCATTCTCGGTTTCGTGCTGGGCAAGGTGATGGAGGTCAATCTGCGCAATGCACTGGCGATCAGCGGAGGAGATATCTCCATCCTGTTTCAGAGCAAGATCTCGCTGGTGCTGTGGGTCCTTGCCATCGCGGTGGCGGTCCTGCCGGTTCTGCTCGGCTGGCGGGCGAAGCGCCGGCGCCAGCTTGCGGCCGCTGAAGCGTCTGCCCAGTAACATTCACGGCCGGCAGTCTCTGCTGGCCTGTCGCCGATCCTCCCAAGGACGAGACGCCGTGTTCTGCCCTGCAGACGCGGCGTCTATCGTTTGGGGGCTCTCATTCTCCGGCCTGCATCTGGCCTATCGTCGCAGAGGGAGGTGCCGACAGGGCTTCCATGAGCGATTTGACGATCGCTGCCCGCAGGGCATAGGTGTTGGCGGTGGTCTTCTTATGGTCCAGCCTCTGGGCCGCCACGACGAGGTTGGCACCTTGTTGCATGACGATCTGCTGCGCCCGCACCATTGCCCAGGTCTCGATTTCCGTATGGTCAGTCATGTCCGCATCCCCAGCTAAGTCATTTAGCCCGCGCCGAATCCCGAATCGGCCACGAAATCAAGCATATTTGAATAAAATGGAGTTATGAAGCGGCGCCCAAAAATGATCAGGCATAACGATTCGCAGGGGATTGCAATATTCGGAACCGCTTTCGTAGCGGCTTCAGCCTTCCTTAAGCCGTCCGTGTTTTTATCGAGGTTTGCGATAATGGAGAATGCATTGTGTCGTGTCAGGGTTGCCGAGGCAGAGCCAAATTTCCGTTAGCGTTTTCAATGGCGTTCCAGCCTATTGTCGATCTACGTTCGAAGCGGGTCTTTGCGCATGAGGCCCTGGTGCGGGGCGGTGATGGCAGCGGCGCCCATGGCGTCTTGTCGATGGTGGATCCGGCCAACCGTTACGCCTTCGATCAGCTGTGCCGGGTGCGGGCGATCGAGCTTGCGAGCGAACTGTTTCCGCGCGCAGAGAGTCCGTATCTCTCCATCAATTTCATGCCCAATGCCGTGTATGAGCCACGCGCTTGCATCCGCCAGACGTTGGAGACTGCCCGGCGCACCGACTTTCCGCTCGATCGCATCATCTTCGAATTCACCGAAGTCGAAAAGCTCGATACCGATCACATCCTCAATATCCTGCGCAGCTACCGGGAGATCGGTTTCAAAACGGCAATCGACGATTTCGGCGCAGGCTTTTCCGGCCTCAACCTGCTCGCCCGCTTCCAGCCCGACCTTGTGAAGCTCGACATGGATCTGATCCGTGGCATTGATACCGACCCGGTGAAGCGGGTCGTGGTGCGTCACACGCTGGCCATGCTGGCTGATCTCGGCATCACCGTGGTCTGCGAGGGGATCGAGACAGAGGGCGAGCTGCAGGTGCTGACCGAGCTCGGCGTCCATCTGATCCAAGGCTACTACATCGCCCGCCCGACTTTCGAGGGCTTGAGCCCCGTGTCGATCGCCGCCTGAGCGATCACCCGATGGCAAAAGGGCCGCTCGACGAGCGGCCCTCCACAACGTCTCAAGTCCGGAACGTCCTCAAAAGTCCATGCCGCCGGCCGGCAGGGCAGGGGCGGCTTCCTTCTTCGGCTTCTCGGCGATCATCGCTTCCGTGGTGATCAAGAGGCCGGCAACCGAGGCCGCATCCTGAAGTGCCGTGCGCACGACCTTGGCCGGATCGATGACGCCCTGGGCGAAGAGGTCGCCATATTCGCCGGTCTGGGCGTTCCAGCCGTAAGCGAATTCAGACTTCTCGCGCAGTTTGCCGACGATGATCGAGCCTTCGGCACCGGCATTCTCGGCGATCTGGCGCACCGGGGCTTCGATCGCCCGACGGATGATGTCGATGCCGACGCGCTGGTCGTCATTCGGCGCCTTCAGATTGTCGAGTGCCTTGACCGAGCGCAGGAGCGCCACGCCGCCGCCGGGCAGGATGCCTTCCTCAACGGCTGCACGGGTCGCATGCAGGGCATCGTCGACGCGATCCTTCTTCTCCTTCACCTCGACTTCCGTCGAGCCGCCGACGCGGATGACGGCAACGCCACCGGCGAGCTTGGCCAGACGCTCCTGCAGCTTCTCGCGGTCGTAGTCGGAGGAGGTCTCCTCGATCTGCGCCTTGATCTGGGCCACGCGACCATCGATCTCGGTCTTGGAGCCGGCGCCGTTGATGATCGTGGTGTTCTCCTTCTCGATCGACACTTTCTTTGAACGGCCCAGCATATTGAGCGTGACGTTCTCGAGCTTGATGCCGAGGTCTTCCGAGATGACCGTACCACCCGTCAGGATGGCGATATCCTCGAGCATCGCCTTGCGACGATCGCCGAAGCCCGGAGCCTTGACGGCAGCAACCTTCAGACCACCGCGCAGCTTGTTGACGACGAGGGTTGCGAGCGCTTCGCCTTCGACGTCTTCGGCAATGATGACCAGCGGCTTGCCCGACTGGACGACGGCTTCGAGCACCGGGAGCAGCGCCTGCAGGTTCGACAGCTTCTTCTCGTGGATCAGGATGTAGGGATCGTCGAGTTCGACGCGCATCTTTTCCTGATTGGTCACGAAGTAGGGCGAGAGATAGCCGCGGTCGAACTGCATGCCTTCGACGACTTCGAGTTCGGTTTCGGCGGTTTTCGCTTCCTCGACGGTGATCACGCCGTCATTGCCGACCTTCTCCATCGCTTCGGCGAGGTAGCGACCGATCTCCGTGTCGCCATTGGCGGAGATGGTGCCGACCTGAGCGATCTCGGCATTGTTGGAGATCTTGCGGGCATTGGCCTTCAGTTCGGCCACGACAGCTTCGACGGCGAGGTCGACGCCGCGCTTGAGGTCCATCGGGTTGAGACCGGAGGCTACGGCTTTCGCGCCTTCCTTGACGATGGCCTGGGCGAGCACGGTCGCGGTGGTGGTGCCGTCACCGGCGAGATCATTGGTTTTGGAGGCGACTTCGCGCAGCATCTGCGCGCCCATGTTTTCGAACTTGTCTTCAAGCTCGATTTCCTTGGCGACCGATACACCGTCCTTTGTGATGCGGGGGGCGCCGAAGGACTTGTCGATGACGACGTTGCGGCCCTTGGGACCCAGCGTCACCTTCACGGCATTGGCGAGGATATCGACGCCACGCAGCATTTTTTCGCGGGCATCGGTGTGGAATTTCACTTCTTTTGCAGCCATGGTTCACTCCTCAAAGGCAAATGATGACTGATGGTTCTCAGGCGGCTTTCTTTTCGGCAGCCTGGGCTTCGATGATGCCCATGACGTCGGCTTCCTTCATGATCAACAGCTCTTCGCCGTCGATCTTGATCTCGGTGCCGGACCATTTGCCGAAGAGAACGCGGTCGCCGACCTTCACGTCGAGGGCGACCATCTGGCCCTGCTCGTTGCGGGCGCCCGGGCCAACGGCGACGACTTCGCCTTCCTGCGGCTTTTCCTTGGCAGTGTCGGGGATGATGATGCCGCCCTTGGTCTTTTCCTCGGACGAAACGCGGCGGACGACGATGCGGTCGTGCAGCGGACGGAACTTCATGTTTTCCTCCTGGACAAACAAAAATGGAACGTCCCCAAAGGCCGGACCGGATGCGGTCCGGACGGGTTGCCGGACCCTTCAACGGCATCCGGCGCGCGAAGATTTGGTTTTTCCGTTTTTTCGTTTCAAGAGGGCTTCACGAAAAAATCAGCACTCAGTGAGTTCTGCTGCTAACATTCTGAATTCAATGAGAAAAAGATGATTTTTGTTGCCTGTCGCGAATTTTTCGGCAAACTTTTCTCGTCCATAATCAAGAGGGAAACCGCATGAATCCTTCGCATGACTTCACCCTCCAGATGGAGGGGTACGGGCTCACCACCGCGCATATCCTCTACCGCATGCCGGACTTTCGCTCCGTGCTGCAGACCTTCCTCTGGCAGGATTACGATCTGGCCCCTGATTTCCCGCAGATGACGAAGTTCCTGGAGTTCTGGCGCACCAATCTCGATGGCGACCTTCATTCGGTGCGTTTCAGCCACAAGCGCCTGATCGGCCCCAACGAATGGCGCAAGGTGGACGGAGAATTCAGGCTCCACTGAGACGAGCTGCTGGGAACAACCCCGGGTGGGCGGCGTTACGCAGCGTCGCCTAAACTTCTCCCGAGGATGCCCGCATGCCCATTCCCGTCTCGACATACCGTCTGCAGTTTCGAGGCGGGATGGACTTCGACCGTGCCATCGGCCTGATCCCCTATCTGAAACGGCTCGGCATCAGCCACGTGTATGCATCTCCCATCTTCGCCGCAACTAAGGGGTCTACCCATGGTTACGACGTCACGGATGCCAATCTCGTCGACCCTGTGCTGGGTGGCCGGGAGGGGCTTGAGCGGCTGTCGCACGCACTCAAAGCTGCGCGTCTCGGCCTTATCCTCGACATCGTTCCAAACCACATGGCGGCCAGCCTGGAAAACCCCTGGTGGCGCAGTGTCGTGACCTGGGGTGAGGTCAGCCCCTTTGCGCGTCATTTCGACATCGACTGGACCCAGAAGCTGACGCTGCCCTTTCTCGGCTCCAGCTTTGAACAGGTGGTGATGGACGGTTCGCTATCGCTCGTGCTCGATCGGTCCGTAGGAGGGCTGGCACTCAAATATTTCGACAGCCTCTATCCGCTGAACCCTCAAACCTATCCTGCCGTCTTGAGCGAAACGACCGATCCGATGGCGACGCGGCTTGCGGATTTGGGGCGTGCCGCCAACAGCAAAGAGGCCGCTGCCTTTCATCGCGCCGTACTCGACCTTTGCCAAGGTGGGGACTGCGAGGCGCTGCTGCGGACGCTCGAAACACGCGCCCGCGATGCCGATTTCCTCGTTTTCCTGCACAGCCTTCAGCCCTGGCGCCTCATGCATTTCACGGAGGCTGCACAAGGGCTCAACTATCGACGTTTCTTCGAGATCGCGGGACTGGTCGGGTTGAGGGTGGAAGACGAAACGGTGTTCAACGATGTGCACCAGACGGTTCTCGATCTGGTGCGCAGGGATGTCTTGCAAGGGTTACGCATCGACCATGTCGATGGCCTCGCCGACCCTTCAGCCTATCTTTCCAAACTTCGCGCGGCCATTGGCGAGGATGTCTATCTGGTGGTCGAGAAGATCCTGGCGCCCGGTGAAACGCTTCCTTCAGACTGGCCAGTCGAGGGGACAACTGGCTACGAATTCATTGCGTCCCAGGTCCCGGTTCTGCTTGACGCAGACGGGTTCCGTGCTGTCCGCAAGGCCTATGAGCAGGTCAGCGGCGGCGCTTCCGACATCGCTCTGGAGATGCGGGCCGCCAAGCGGCAGATGATCCGGGTGAATTTCGCCGGCGAGGTGAACGCTCTGCTGCGGCAAGGCGTGCGGCTGACCGGGTTCGACAACCAAGTCTTGCGCGGGGCGCTCGAAGAGCTGCTGCTCTGCTTTCCGCGCTACCGGACCTACGGCCGGGACGACGCCATTCCGGCTGGCGATCGCGCCTTGCTGGAGGAGGTTCTTCGCGACGCCTGCCGAAGCCTCTCCGATGACGAGGCTGATGCCGCGCGCAGTCTTGCCGCTAAGCTGAAAGGCGAGGGAGGCGCCTCCGGGCATGACCAGGATATTGCCGAATTCCGTCGGCGATTCCAGCAGCTGACTGGGCCGTTGATGGCGAAGTCCCTGGAAGACACCCTGTTTTTCCGTCACGGCGAATTCCTGGCGCTCAACGAGGTGGGGGGCGAACTGGAGCCGCCCGAGGCGGGGCTCGATCATTTCCACCAGGAAATGGCGCGGCGTGCCGAGGGGCAGCCACAAGGGCTTTCCGCCTCCTCGACGCATGATACCAAGCGCGGTGAGGATGCGCGGGCGCGGCTCTTCGCCTTTGCTGAAGACGCGACCGCCATGGCGGCGCGGATCGCGCGTTGGCGGCAGATGGCGCAGCAAGGAGTGAAGCCGTTACAGGACGGTCCGGCGCCGGAGCCGGAGATCGAATGGATGATCTTCCAGGCGCTGATCGGGCACTGGCCTGTCGATCTGCGCGCGGAGCATCGCGAAGGCGTCGCCGAGTTTGCAGAACGGGTTGTCGCCTTCGTCCAAAAGTCCCTTCGCGAGGCAAAACTCCGCAGCGACTGGAACGCGGTGAATGAGGAGTACGAGACAGCCGCCGAAGATTATGTGCGTGGTCTGCTGCTTGACCACCCGGGATTCGTGACGGAATTTGTCGGCGAGATCCAACCACTCATTGTCGCGGGCCTCGTCAATGGGCTGACGCAGACGGCGATCAAGCTGACGGCGCCGGGAATCCCGGATATCTATCAGGGCAGCGAAGGGATTGATCTCAGCTTTGTGGATCCGGACAACCGTCGCCCGCCGCCTTTCTCGACGCTTGCCCAGTTCGACCCGGATGCCCCGATCGCTTTTTCGGACCCTCAGGCTCTGGCCTCAGGCTGGGTCAAACAGGCTGTGGTCGGGCGCGGGCTTCGTCTGCGCAACCGGCTTCCCCAGCTCTTCGCGGAAGGGAGCTATGTGCCGCTGGTTGCCGCTGGACCCAGAAGCCGCCACATCGTCGCCTTTGCTCGGATGCTTGGCGAGGAGGCCGTCGTCACTGTCGCCTGCCGCCTGCCCCTTTCGATGCTGACGGAGGCTCAGGCCCTTGGGCAAGCCGAGTTCTGGGGCGATACATCGGTGGCGTTCCCTGACGGCTTGGTAGAGGTCTGCTGGCGTGATGCCCTCACGGACCGTGCCATTTGCGCGGGGGCCAAGCTGCTGATGAGCGAAGTGCTCAACGGGCAAACCGTGGCAATACTCTCAGCGGAGCGCACGTGACGGATTATCGTTGATCGCAATGAACGAGGGAACGGGTGCCGCCAATATCCTTGCTGTCGGCGGCAGCAGCCTGCACGCCGGCGCGGCACCAGCAAGGCACATGATGGGTGAAGATTTGCCTGTTGTCGGCGCGAGGGTGTGTCCAGAATGCGGCCACACCCTCAATTCGATGTCTAGTTGGTTCTCAAGCCACCGCGTTGCGGCGCTGCGGCAGGAAACTCACCAGCCTGCCGGGGTCGCTGGCCAGACGCATGCCCGCTTCTTCAGCAGCTGCAATGAAAGCTGCGCGAGCGAGTTCGGCGGCGCGGACACCGCGAAGGGCGTTCCGGCATAGACGCATCGCGCGTTCGTAAGCCGGTCCGCGCCGTGTTGGCCATTCGGCATCGAGAAAATCCAGGGCATCATAGGCGTTCTGGAAACGTCGTGTCAGGCCGCAAGGCAGTTCCAACTCCACGGGGCGGTTCCAGGTAAAATCGTATTCAGTCATGCCTTCCTCCGTATGGCACCCACAAACTCGCCAGGTTTGCGTAGAGTTCCGGAGGGGCAGTCAAATAAAATTGGTTACAGCGTTGATTTTTCAGTTGTCATTGCCGCCGTTTCCTGCTCACGCGCGGCCAGCCAATCGGCGGTCAAGTCGGCGGCTATGCGCACCGCTGCCGCGATATCTGCCCCGCGAAGGAGAGCGTGAATCACCCCGCCGCTGAAGCTGTCGCCGGCGCCGATTGTGTCGCGAACCTGCACCCGCTCTGCCGGAACCACTGTCATTTCCCGCGTGCCGTCATAGATGGAAATGGCCTCCGGTCCATCGGTCATCACGAGATGGCGAAGCCGCTCGCCAGCCAGAGTAACCGCGAGCGACCAGAGATCGGCCATGCCTCTACCGGGCACATCCGCCTTGGAGCCGATCATGATATCGGCCGGTCGCTGATCGGCCCGACGCAGCGGTAGTTGCGATACGACCAACCGTGCCCGGTCAAGGGAGGCCCTGATCGTCTCGGGTAGGAGTGGCGCATTGACGTAGAAGACGGCGTCAGAGAGGGGCCTGGCCAGAGTAAATTCCCGCGACAGGCGTCGTTCGTTCGACAGGATGGTCCGCTCGCCCTTCGGGTCGAGCAGGATGTCGGCAAAATCGGTATCGCCGGTCACGCGGGTGATCAGTCCGGTGTCCAAGCCCTGGGCGTCGAGGTCGGCCATCGCGCGATCGCCGTGGCCATCGGTCATCAGGTTCGACAGGATCGCCACCGGATGGCCGAGATCGTGCAACCGGCGTGCGGTAAAATAGCCGCCGCCACCCAGGCGCGTCTCACGGCTGCTCCAGAACAGGCGCCCTCCGGCCTGCAAAGGTTCGGTGAGCTGCCAAATGCGGTCGTGGTTGACGTGGCCGATGACAACGATGCGTTCCGCAGTCGCCGCTTTCATTCTTCGGCATCCTTGGGGACGGGGCGGCTGGACTCGCGCAGGATCAGTTCCACCGGCCAAAGTTCGGCGATGTCGGTGGCGGGGCGGCCGCTCAACATCTGCAGGAGGAGGTCGGCGATGCGGGTGCCGGCGGAGCGGATCGACGACCGCGTTGTGGAGAGCGACGGCGCCATGTTCTCAGCCGTCAGATAGGGAAAGACGTCGTCATGGGCGATGACGGAAATGTCGCGCCCAACGACCAGGTTCATCGAACGGGCGGCGCGATAGACCCCGAGGGCGGTCATCATCGAGCCGGCAACGAAGGCGGTCGGGCGTGGCCTCTGTTCGAGTGCGGAGCGGGCGAAGCGAAAGCCGATCTCGTCGGTAAAATTGCCGTGGGTCACCAGCTTGGGGTCGAATTCGACGCCGCGTTCGGCAAGTGCGGCCTTGAAGCCGGCGAGCCGATGCGTGGTGAAGGTGAGGCCCGCGCGCCCATTCAGCAATGCGATGCGCCGGTGACCGAGGTCAAGCAAATGCTCCGTGCTGCGACGGATTGCGCCCTCGTTGTCGATGTCGAGCCAGGCATGTGGGACGTCGGTGGCCGAGCGGCCATGGACGACGAAGGGCAGTTTCAATTGGTTCAACAGAGCGATACGGGGGTCATCTGGACGGGGCGAGTGGATGACGACACCATCCACGCGTCGGCTTTCGACGAGCCTGCGATAAAGCTGTTGTTCGTCACGTGCGTCGTGCTCGACCATCGGCGTGATGAGAATGTCGATGTCCTCGCCGCTCAGGCGCTCGGCCATGCCGCTCATGAATTCGGAGAACTGATAGTCGCCTGCTTTGGTCATCACGACGCCGATCGCGCCGGCACGTCCGGTCGCCAGCCGAACGGCATTGATGTTGGGGCGGTAGCCGAGACGGGCAGCCTCCTGCGCGACACGGGTGCGCGTCGCTTCGCTGACTTCCGGATACCCGCTCAAGGCGCGGCTGACGGTTGTCGGCGACAGACCGATGTGCTGGGCGAAATCCTTGAGTTTCATGCGTTCCGTTTCCTCCGTCGGGATATCCGGGAGGCTCCCCCAGATGCTTATCCCACGAGCACGCCGGATCTGGCAAGTTTCGCCCGTCGCGATTTAAAGCGATTACAATTTTGTATTTTCGTAGCCTCGTCATGGTGCGTTTGCGGGATTCGACGAGGTCATATGCTTGGGGATGGTTTGAAATTAAACATGAATATCAGTTATTTGATATGATGTCTTTGGGCATGATGGAACATGGTTTGACTCGGTTGGTGTTTTTTGCCAGTGTTTTGGAACCAAAGCGTTTTCAATTTTATTGTGGAGAGCGGAAACGGCTTTGGTTTCTCGGGAGGAGATATCGATGAAAACACTGTTGAGCGCCGCATTGATCGCGGCCACTGCGTTGTGCGGAAGCGTTCAGGCTGCGGAGATTTCGGTCGCAGCGAATTCGACCGGCAAGAACCTCGACTTCTTGCGCAAGCTGTTTGTGGAGTTCGAGGAAAAGAGTGGTCACAAGATCTCGCTCGTGACCATGCCGCCATCCAGCTCGGAGCAGTTCGCCCAGTACCGACTTTGGCTTGCTGCCGGCAACAAGGACGTGGACGTCTACCAGACGGACGTCGTCTGGGCGCCGCAGCTCGCTGACCAGTTCGTTGACCTCAAGCCGGCGGCCGGCGAGGCGATCAATGAGTTCTTCCCGTCGATCATAGAGTCCCAGACCGTCGATGGCCGCCTCGTCGCAATGCCGCTCTATACGGACGCACCGGCGCTGTTCTACCGGAAAGATCTTTTGGAAAAATACGGAAAAGACGTCCCGAAGACCTGGGCCGACATGGCTGCAGTCGCCAAGGAAATCCAGGACAAGGAGCGCGAAGCCGGCCAGAAGGATCTCTGGGGCTATGTCTTCCAGGCGAATGCCTATGAAGGACTGACCTGCAATGCGCTCGAATGGATCAAGTCTTCGGGCGGCGGCCAGATCGTCGAGCCGGATGGCACAATCTCAGTCAATAATGAGAAAGCCGCTGCTGCTCTCGATCAGGCGAAGTCGTGGATCGGCACCATCTCGCCACCCGGCGTGCTCGCCTATCAGGAAGAGGAGTCTCGTGGGGTCTGGCAGACCGGCAATGCCGTGTTCATGCGTAACTGGCCTTATGCCTTCGCGCTCGGCAATGGCGACGACAGCGCGGTGAAGGGCAAGTTTGATGTCACGACGCTTCCCGTGGCTGCGGCCGGCGACAAGCCGTCCTCGACCCTTGGCGGGTGGAACCTTGCCGTGTCCAAGTATTCGGAGGAGCAGGAAGCCTCGATCGAACTCGTCAAATTCCTCACCTCTGCCGAGGTGCAGAAGCGGCGCGCCATCGAACTCTCGAACCTTCCCACGCGTTCGGCCCTCTATGACGACGCCGACGTCGCAGCCGCCCAGCCCTTCATGCCGCAGTGGAAGCCGATCTTCCAGGATGCCGTACCGCGTCCATCCGCGACGACCAAGGTCAAGTATAACGAGGTGTCCTCGCGCTTCTGGGGCGCCGTGCACAACACGCTTTCGGGCTCCGGCACCGCTGCAGAAAACCTGGAACTGCTCGAGATCGAGCTGAACGAACTCATGGGCAACGGCTGGTGATGTTTTGGCCGGGCGGTCCTTCTGCCGCCCGGCTTCTCACCGCTTTTCGGGAGGACTGCCCATGACCGACATCCCCATCCAGAGAGACGTCCGGCCGGTTACGGCCAGAGCGACAGCCGGCTCCGATCTGAGCGCCCAGCGTACCCGCTCCGCCTGGATCTTTCTCGCCCCGACCCTTCTCGTTCTCGCCATGGTGGCCGGTTGGCCGCTCGTCCGGACGATCTATTTCAGCTTCACCAACGCTACGCTCAACAACCTCGCCGGTGCCGAGTTCATCGGCTTTAATAACTACCTCACCTGGATCACGCTGCAGAGCGGCCGCACCGTTTGGCGCGGGCTGCTGGTCGACCCTGCGTGGTGGGGTGCAGTCTGGAATACGCTGCGATTTACCCTTCTGTCGGTCTCGATCGAGACGGTGCTCGGTCTTATCGTGGCGCTCGTGCTGAACGCAAGTTTCCCCGGCCGCGGCCTCGTGCGTGCCGCCATCTTGATCCCCTGGGCCATCCCGACCATCGTGTCTGCCAAGATGTGGGCCTGGATGCTCAACGACCAGTTCGGCATCTTGAACGATATCTTCCTTAATCTTGGCCTGATCAGCCAGAAGATCGCCTGGACGGCCAATCCGGAGACGGCGATGGTCGCGGTTCTGATCGTCGACGTTTGGAAGACGACGCCGTTCATGGCGCTGCTCATTCTCGCGGGCCTGCAGATGGTGCCGCAGGATATCTACGAGGCGGCGAAGATCGATGGGGTGCATCCGGTCAAGGTGTTCCTCCGGATCACGCTACCCCTCATTCGTCCGGCGCTGATGGTGGCCATCATCTTTCGTATGCTGGATGCGCTCAGGATCTTCGACCTCATCTATGTGCTGACGCCGAACAATTCGCAGACCAAGACCATGTCGGTCATGGCGCGCGAAAACCTGTTCGAGTTCGATAAGTTCGCCTATGGGGCAGCCGCATCGACCATGCTCTTCCTGATCATCGCCTCGATTACGGTGCTCTACATCGTCTTCGGCCGCGTCAATCTTTCGGGGGATCGCTAATGCCGACTCTCGTCAAACAATCCGCCTTCTACCTGCTCGTGGCGATCATCGTCGTCATTGCCGTATTCCCGTTCTACTACGCGATCATCACAAGCCTCAAACCCGGTAGCGCGCTCTTCGACATCAGCTACTGGCCGAGGAACGTGACCTTGGGGAGCTATGAAAGCGTGCTGTCGCGCGGCAGCTTCGTGCGCAGTCTCGGGAATTCGCTGCTGGTGGCCACCGTGGTGGTCGTGCTGTCGCTGTTCCTGGCGGTGACCGCCTCTTATGCGCTCGCCCGTGTCCGGTTCCGGGGAAGGGGACTGCTGCTGCTCACCATCCTCGCGGTCTCGATGTTCCCGCAGATCGCCGTGCTCGCCGGCCTGTTCGAACTCATTCGCTGGATGGGGATCTTCAACACGCCGATCGCGCTGATCTTCTCCTACATGATCTTCACGCTGCCGTTCACCGTCTGGGTGCTCACCACCTTCATGCGGGATCTGCCAATCGAGATTGAGGAGGCGGCGATCGTCGACGGGGCCTCGTCGTGGGTGATCATCACCCAGGTGTTCATGCCGCTGATGTGGCCGGCACTGGTGACGACCGGGCTGCTCGCCTTCATCACCGCCTGGAACGAGTTCCTCTTCGCGCTCACTTTTACCTCGTCGAACACACAGCGCACCGTGCCGGTCGCCATCGCGCTGCTCTCCGGCGACAGCCAGTTCGAAATCCCCTGGGGCAACATCATGGCTGCCTCGGTCATCGTCACCGTACCGCTGGTCATACTCGTTCTGATCTTCCAGCGGCGTATCATTTCCGGCCTCACCGCCGGCGGCGTCAAGGGATAGGAGGATAACCCCATGGCCCATATCCAGCTTAGCAATATCCGCAAATCCTTCGGGGCGCTTGAGGTCATCAAGGGCGTCGACATGGAGATCCGTTCCGGCGAATTCATGGTTTTCGTCGGCCCCTCCGGCTGTGGCAAGTCCACGCTTCTGCGCCTGATCGCCGGCCTGGAGGACATCTCCTCCGGCACGCTCGCCTTTGATGGCGAGGTGATGAACCAACTGCCGCCTGCGAAACGCGGCATCGCAATGGTGTTCCAGTCCTATGCGCTCTATCCGCACATGACCGTGTTCAACAACATGGCCTTCGGCATGAAGCTTGCCGGTCAGGACAAGGCGGAGCGCGACCGAAGAGTGCGGGAGGCGGCGGACATGCTACAGCTTACCCCGTATCTCGAGCGGTTGCCCCGGCAGCTTTCGGGTGGCCAGCGACAGCGTGTGGCGATCGGTCGCGCCATCGTTCGAGACCCTCGCGTGTTTCTGTTCGATGAACCGCTCTCCAACCTCGATGCGGCCCTTCGGGTCGCCACCCGCCTCGAAATCGCCAAGCTTCATCGCAGCATGCACAGTACGACGATGATCTATGTGACCCATGACCAGATAGAGGCGATGACACTCGCCGACCGAATCTGCGTGTTGCGGGACGGAGTGGTCGAGCAGATCGGCACGCCGCTCGAACTCTATGAGAGCCCGAATTCGCTCTTCGTTGCCGGTTTCATCGGATCACCGAAGATGAATTTCCTCGATGGGCGCTTTTCGGACGAAATGGGCGCCCATACCATCGGCATTCGCGCCGAGCATCTTTCGATTGAACAAGATGGCCGCTGGCGGGGTTCTGTCGTGCATTCCGAAATGCTCGGGTCGGACAGCTATGTCTATGTCGACATCGGCACGTCCGAGCCGATCGTCGTTCGGCAGGAGGGCACCGCCACACTGAAGCCGGGTGAAAACGTCGCGCTTTCGCCTGTTGAGCATGAACTGCACCGTTTCGACCGCGATGGCCGCGCCATCGGCCGCGGCCTGATGAAAGGCGCCGCCTGAGCGCCATGATGAAATACGGTCCTCCATGGCGGAGGATCGATACTGAAGGAGAATTCAGATGACGATCAGAACAGTTGTCTGGGGTGAAAACGTTCACGAGCGGGAAAATGCCATCGTCCGGGGGATCTATCCCGACGGCATGCATTCGACGATAGCGGCAGCCCTCAATACCGACAGCGAGATCGAGGCGACCACCGCGACCCTGCAGGAGCCGGAACACGGCCTGTCGGTCGAGCGACTGGCAGAGACGGATGTGCTGGTCTGGTGGGGCCACAAGGCGCATGGCGAGGTGTCCGACGAGATCGTCGAACGCGTTGCCAAGCGTGTTTGGGAAGGCATGGGTCTGCTGGTTCTGCATTCCGGCCATTTTTCCAAGCCGTTCAAGCGGCTGATGGGTACGCCCTGCGCGTTGAAATGGCGCGAGGCGGGCGAGCGCGAGCGGATCTGGACGGTCAATCCGGGACATCCGATCGCAGCCGGCATTCCTGAAAATTTCGTGCTGGAAAACGAGGAAATGTACGGCGAGTTCTTCTCCGTTCCCGAGCCGCTCGAAACCGTGTTCATCTCCTGGTTTGCCGGTGGCGAAATCTTCCGCTCAGGGCTCACCTGGAAGCGTGGTGCCGGAAATATCTTCTACTTCCGCCCCGGCCACGAAACCTATCCGACCTATCACGATGCAACCGTGCAGCAGGTCATCCGCAACGGCGTGAAATGGGCCTACAACCCGATGCCGCATTACGGTGCCGTGCATGATGCCCCGAACGTCCCGGTCGAGAAGGCGCTCGAGCCGATCACCGAGCGCGGCCCGCGTCTCCACCAGGCCGGCGAGGAAGGCTACAAATGAGCAGTCCTATCCGGCTTCTGGTGCTGGGCACCGGCGGCATGGCCAATACCCATGCCATGAATTTTTCCACCATCACTGACGTCCAACTCGTGGCCGCCGTCGATGTCGATCTGGCGAAGGTTCGCGCCTTCGCTGCCCGGCATGACATTCCCAACACCTTCACCAGTCTGGAGGAGGCAATCGCCTGGGGCGAGTTCGATGCGGTCACCAATGTGACGCCCGATCGCATTCACTATGCCACGACGCTGCAATTGCTCGCCGCCGGCAAACATGTGATGTGCGAAAAGCCGCTGGCCGAAAGCTATGCCAAGGCTGACGAGATGGCGACGGCTGCGGAAGCCTCCGGCCTCGTCAACATGGTCAACCTCACCTATCGCAACGTGGCGCAGGTGCAGAAGGCGCGGCAGATGGTACTGGCCGGCGAGATCGGCAAGGTTCGCCACATTGAGGCCTCCTATCTGCAGAGCTGGCTCGTTTCGAAAGCCTGGGGCGACTGGGCAACCGAGAGCCAGTGGCTCTGGCGCCTGTCGACCAAACACGGATCGAACGGTGTGCTCGGCGATGTCGGCATCCATATTCTCGACTTCGTCGGTTATGGCGCGGTCACCGAGATCGATCATGTCTTTGCCCGGATGAAGGCTTTCGAAAAGGCGCCGGGCAACAAGATCGGCGAATATGATCTCGACGCCAATGACAGCTTCACCATGACGGCCGAGTTCACCAACGGGGCCATGGGTGTCATCCATGCCAGCCGCTGGGCGACCGGCCACCTGAATGAGCTTCGGCTCAGGGTGCATGGCGACAAGGGCGCGCTCGAGGTCATCCACCGGCTCGACGGCTCGCGCCTGCGGGCCTGCCTGCAGGAAGATGTCGAGAAGGCCGTCTGGCGCGAGATTGAGGTTGATCCGGTGCAGACGAACTATCAGAAGTTCATCGCCGCCATCCAGTCCGGCTATACGCAGGAGCCGAGCTTCCGGCATGCGGCCAATCTGCAGAAGATCCTCGATCTCGCCATGCTGACAGAAGTCGAGCGTCGCGAACTGGCGGTCTGACCTCCGCCGTCAAAACGAAAACGCCGCCCGAGGAGGTTCGGGCGGCGTTTCCATTCTGCGTGACCTCTCGGCCACGCGGGAGCTTGTGGTTCAGTAGCTGACCGTCACGGCTGACTTGTCCTTGGCCGACTTGACGGCCGCATCAGCGAGCGCCAGCGCGATCAGGCCGTCTTCAGCCGACGGTGCCATCGGCGTGCCGTTGTCGAGCGCGTCGATGAAGGCCGAGATTTCGGCTGCATAGGCGGCCGTGTAGCGGGTCATGAAGAAGTCGTGCAGCGGCGGGCGGGTATAACCGTCCTTGTTGGCGACTTCGATCGAAACCGGGCGCTGGTTCTCGGCCGAGACCGAGCCCAGCGAACCATGCACCTCGATGCGCTGGTCGTAGCCGTAGGATGCGCGGCGCGAGTTGGAGATGATCGCCTGGCGGCCGCTCTTCGTCGTCAGGATCAGCGAGGCGCTGTCGTAGTCGCCGAGTTCGCCAATCTTAGGATCGACGAGAACGGAGGCCGAGGCCTGGACCGTTTCGATTTCTTCGCCGAGCAGGAAGCGGGCCATGTCGAAGTCATGAATGGTCATGTCGCGGAAGATGCCGCCGGAGACCTTGATGTATTCGGCAGGCGGTGCGCCCGGGTCGCGGCTGGTGATCGTCACCATCTCGACCTTGCCGATCGAGCCCTTGTCGATCTCCTTGCGCACGGCCTGGAAATGAGGGTCGAAGCGGCGGTTGAAGCCGAGCATGACCTTGCCGCCGACTGCGCGGACAGTCTCCAGGCAGGCCTTGGCGCGTGCGACATCCAGATCGATCGGCTTTTCGCAGAAGATGGCCTTGCCAGCCTTGGCGAAGCGCTCGATCAGGTCGGCATGGGTGTTGGTCGGCGTGCAGATGATGACGGCGTCGATGTCCTTGTCGGCCTCGATCTCCTCGATCGTCTTCACCGCGCAGCCGGTCTGGGCGGCGATGGCGTTTGCGGCGTCGGCAAAAGCATCGGCAACGGCAACCAGCTTGGCGCGCTTGTCTTCGGCGATTGCCTTGGCATGCACCTTGCCGATACGGCCTGCGCCCAGAAGGGCCAGTTTCGTGACCATGATCATTCCTCCCTGTGCCCGGTCTTCTCGCAGACGAGGCGATTGTGGTGTCGTCAGGCGCTTGCGGCGAGCGCCCTGTCTCTGTTCCATTTCGCGCTGGCAAATGTGACGATTTGGAATATATGTTCTATTTTGCTAGATCGTGACACTGATCATGTCAAGCGAAGTTCAGGCAAACGGGGGCGGGATGAACGAGAGTGTCGGGCCACAGACGATCAAGGCCTTCGAGGACCGGCTGCTGGAGGTGTCGAGCACGCTGCCGAAGCGCCTGAAGCAGTGCGCCGACTATGTGGCGGCCAACAAGGACCGCATCGCCGTATCAACCGTGGCGGAGATGGCGGAAGGGGCGGGCGTGCAGCCTTCGGCCTTCATGCGCTTCTGCCAGATCATGGGTTTCACCGGCTTTTCCGAGATGCAGAAGCTGTTTCGCGAGAGCTTTGTCGGAGGTTGGCCGGATTATTCCACGCGGCTGCAGCACCTGCGGGAGATGCAGGAAGGCACGCCGTCTGCGCTTCTCGCCGAATTCGTCGAAGCCGGCCGCATGTCGCTGGAAAATCTCGTCAAAACCGTTGATCCCCAGGCACTTGAGACGGCTGTCGGGCTGCTGTCCAAGGCGCGGATGATCCATATCATTGGCCTTCGCCGCTCCTTTCCGGTGGCGAGCTACATGGCCTATGCCTTCGAGAAGATGGGCGTGCCGGCCATGCTGCACAGCGTGGTCGGGCGGCTCGACAATCACCATGCCATCCGGGAGGGTGATGCGCTGCTCGCCGTGACCTTTTCGCCCTATTCCGCCGAGACGCTGGATCTCGTGGAGGATGTCGCGAGCAGGGGGATTCCCGTGGTTGCCGTCACCGATACGGTCGTCAGTCCGCTGCGTCGGATGAATGCCACTTTACTGTCGGTCTCGGAAGTGGATTTCGGTGCCTTCCGGTCGCTCTCCGCGACGCTTTGTCTCGCCATTACTCTGTCTGTTGCCGTGGGAACGGCGCGGCAGGAAGATTGAACGTCCGTATTGAAATTCTGAAAAATAGAATTTATAGTCCATTTTGAAGAATGGCCGTTCCATTCCATGGAATGGCCGGTGGAGAGCGGGGCAGATAGATCCCGCAGTAGGGAGGACAATTTGGCTTCGCTCGATCTGATCACGATCGGCCGCTCGTCCGTGGACCTTTACGGGGCCCAGATCGGTGGTCGGCTGGAGGATATGGCCTCCTTCAACAAATATATCGGCGGCTCGCCGACCAATATCGCGGCGGGCACTGCGCGCCTCGGTTTGAAGTCGGCACTGATTACCCGCGTCGGCGATGAGCATATGGGTCGCTTCATCCGCGAGCAGCTTGTGCGCGAGGGCGTCGATGTGCGCGGCGTGAAAACCGACAAGGAGCGGCTGACCGCACTGGTGCTGCTCGGCATTCGCGACGAACACCAGTTTCCGCTGATCTTCTACCGCGAGAACTGCGCCGACATGGCGCTGTCGGAAGACGATATCGATCCGGATTTTGTCGCCGAGGCGCGCTGCGTCTGCGTCACCGGCACACATCTGTCCAACCCGCGCACGGAACAGGCAGTGCTCAAGGCGCTGGCGATTTCGCGCGAATATGGCGGGCTGACCGCGCTCGACATCGATTACCGCCCGAACCTCTGGGGCCTGGCCGGTCACGGCGATGGCGAAAGCCGTTTCGTCGAATCCGAGAAGGTGACGCGGAAATTGCAGTCGACCCTGCATCTGTTCAATCTCATCGTCGGCACGGAAGAGGAGTTCCATATTGCCGGTGGCTCCACCGATACGATCGAGGCGCTGCGCGCCGTGCGCCAGGTCTCGCCGGCGACGCTTGTTTGCAAGCGCGGGCCGATGGGCGCCGTCGTGTTCGAAGATGCCATTCCCGACAGTCTCGATGAGGGGCAGACCGGCGAAGGTTTCCCGATCGAGGTGTTCAATGTTCTTGGCGCCGGCGACGGCTTCATGTCGGGTCTGCTCAAGGGCTGGCTGACCGGCGAAGACTGGTCGACCTCGCTGAAATTTGCCAACGCCTGCGGCGCCTTTGCCGTCTCCCGCCACGGCTGCACGCCGGCCTATCCGAGCTGGGAAGAGCTGCAGTACTTCTTCCGCACTGGCATCCAGAACAAGGCGCTGCGCAAGGATGCGGCCCTGGAGCAGGTGCATTGGTCAACCAACCGCAAGGGTGACTGGTCGACCATGCGGGTCTTTGCCTTCGACCACCGCATGCAGCTCGAAGCCATGGCCAAAGAGGCTGGCGTTTCGGAGCATCGGATCGGCGCGTTCAAGAACCTCTGCCTGGATGCCGCCCTCAAGGTGTCCGATGGCAAAGCCGGTTACGGCCTGCTCTGCGACAGCCGGTTGGGTCGCGATGCGCTGTACCGCGCCGCCGGCACGGGGTTGTGGATCGGTCGTCCTGTGGAATGGCCGGGTTCGCGCCCGCTGACGCTGGAGCCGGAAATCGGTCCCGATTTTGGCGGTCTGGTCGAGTGGCCTGTCGATCATGTGGTGAAGGTTCTCACCTTCTATCATCCTGACGATACGGTGGAGATGAAGGCCGAGCAGGAGCAGACGGTGCTCAGGCTCTTCCATGCGGCGCGCCGCAATCGCCTCGAGTTCCTGCTGGAGGTCATCCCCTCCAAGGTCGGCGCCTGTGACGAGGAGACCACCGCCAAGATCATCGAGCGGTTCTATGAAATCGGCGTCTATCCCGACTGGTGGAAGCTTGAGCCGATGAAGACGGTGGCGTCGTGGGCCAATGCCTGCAACGCGATCGAGCGCAACGATCCCTATACGCGCGGCATCGTCGTGCTCGGCCTTGATGCGCCGCAGGCGGAGCTTGAGGCGAGCTTCCAGCTTGCCGCCGGCTTCGATCTGGTCAAGGGTTTCGCCGTCGGCCGCACGATCTTCGGTGATGCTGCGCGCAAGTGGCTCGCCGGTTCGCTGAGCGATACCGCTGCCGTGGAGGATATGGCCGCGCGTTACCAAAGCCTCTGTGCGATCTGGGACGCCGCGCGGCAGAAGGCGGTTTCCGCCAAGGGAGGAAAAGCATGAAGACGATCCGGCTGACCGCCGCCCAGGCGATGGTGCGTTACCTCGCCAACCAGCTCAACGAAGATGGCGTTCCCTATATCGCAGGCGTTTGGGCGATCTTCGGTCACGGCAATGTCGCCGGCATCGGCGAGGCGCTTTACGGCATCCGCGAGGAACTGCCGACCTATCGCGGCCAGAACGAGCAGTCGATGGCGCATGCGGCAATCGCCTATGCCAAGCAGCTTGGCCGTCGCCGCGCCATGGCGGTGACCTCCTCCATCGGCCCCGGTGCGCTCAACATGGTGACGGCGGCCGCACTCGCCCATGTCAACCGCCTGCCGGTGCTCTTCATCCCCGGCGATGTCTTTGCCAATCGCGGCCCCGATCCGGTTCTGCAGCAGATCGAGGATTTCGGCGACGGCACGATGTCGGCGAATGACTGCTTCCGCCCTGTCTCGCGCTATTTCGACCGCATCATGCGCCCGGAGCAGCTGCTGACTGCGCTGCCGCGCGCCATGCGGACGCTGACCGATCCTGCCGATTGCGGTCCTGTGACGCTTGCCTTCTGCCAGGACGTGCAGGCCGAGGCCTACGACTATCCGGAGAGCTTCTTTGCAAGCAAGACCTGGCGCTTCCGTCGTCCGGAACCCGATGTCGTGGAATTCGAAGCAGCGGTTGCGGCGCTGAAGGCTGCAAAGAACCCTGTCATCGTTGCCGGTGGCGGCGTGCATTTTTCGGGCGCCACTGACACGCTGAAGGCCTTTGTCGAGAAGCACCAGATCCCCGTCGTCGAGACGCAGGCCGGCAAGTCGGCACTGGCTTGGGATCATGGTCTGAACTTCGGCCCTGTCGGTGTGACCGGTTCCGAAAGCGCCAATGTCGTTTCGGAAAAGGCCGATCTCGTCATCGGCATCGGCACGCGTTTCCAGGATTTCACCACCGGCTCTTGGGCGCTGTTCAAGAACCCCAACCGGAAAATTCTGGCGCTCAACGTCCAGCCTTACGACAGCGCCAAGCATGATGCGATCCCGCTGGTGGCGGATGCGAAGATCGGGCTCGAAAAACTTTCGGCGGCGCTTGGTGATCACACGTATGCCGCACCTGATGCCGGTCTCAAGGCCTCCTGGTTTGCCAAGGCGGATGCCGTGACGGCAGCACCCACCGACAGCAATGCGCTGCCGACCGACATGCAGGTGATCGGCGCGGTCCAGCGCGCTTCGCGCGACAACACGGTTGTCATGTGCGCGGCTGGCACGATGCCGGGCGAGTTGCATCAGCTGTGGAAGTCGAAGCTGCCGCTTTCCTATCACATGGAATACGGCTTCTCCTGCATGGGTTACGAGATCGCCGGTGGTCTCGGCATCAAGATGGCCGAGCCCGATCGCGACGTCATCGTCATGGTCGGCGACGGCTCCTACATGATGATGAATTCGGAACTGGCAACGGCTGTCGGCATGGGCGTGAAGATCACGCTCGTGATCACCGATAATAGGGGCTACGGCTGCATCAACCGGCTGCAGATGGGCACCGGCGGCGCGCAGTTCAACAACCTCTATGCCCATTCGAATGTCAGCCCCATCGCCATCGATTTTGCCGCTCATGCGGCGTCGATGGGCGCGAGGTCCCACAAGGTGTCGTCGATCTCTGAGCTGGAAACAGCCCTGGACGCCGCCCGTGCAGCGACCGAGACGACTGTTATCGTCATCGATACCGATCCTTACCCGACCACCGGAGCCGGCGGTTCCTGGTGGGATGTCGCGGTGCCGGAAGTCTCCGCCCGCGCCGAAGTCAATCAAGCCCGCGTTGCCTATGAAGCGGCTCTGAAGGAAAGAACCTGATCATGATCCTTTTCGGAACCAACCCGATTGCCTGGTCGAATGACGACGACCGCCGCCTCGGCGCCCATATCAGCCTCGAACAGTGCCTGGACGAAACCGCCAAGATCGGTTTCGACGGCATCGAAAAGGGCCACAAGCTGCCGACCGATCCGGCGGGATTGAAGTCGGTTCTCGAACCGCGCGGCCTGAAATTCGTGTCCGGCTGGCATTCGCTGAACCTGCTGACCAACACGATCGAGGAAGAAAAGGCCGCCATGCAGCCCTTCCTTGATGTGCTGAAGGCCATGGGCTGCAAGGTCATCATCGTCTGCGAAACCTCGAACGCCATCCATGGCGCCGATGACACGGCTCTTGCCGACCGTCCTGTGCTTTCCGATGCCGAATGGGCCAAGTTCGGCGCCGGGGTCGAGGCGCTGGCCGAATTCTCGGCTTCCCAGGGCATCTCGCTGGTCTATCACCACCACATGGGAACGGTCGTCGAGAGCGAGGCCGAGATCGACAAGCTGATGGAACACACCGGCCCGCATGCCAAGCTGCTGCTCGACACCGGCCATTGCTTCTTCGGCGGCGGCGATCCGGAAGCGGTCGCGAAGAAATACATGAACCGCGTCGGCCATATCCACGCGAAGAATGTTCGTCCCGTGATCGCCGATCAGGTGCGGAGCGAGAAGCTCTCCTTCCTCGAAGGCGTTCGTCGCGGCGTGTTTACCGTTCCCGGCGACAGCGAAGGCGGCGTGAACTTCCCGCCGGTGCTGAAGATCGCGGCCGAGCATGGCTATCAGGGCTGGATCGTCATTGAGGCCGAGCAGGACCCGGATGTGCGCAATCCCTTTGAGTATCAGAGCCTGGGTCTCAAGTCGCTCAAGGGCTTCGCCAAGGAAGCGGGCCTGATCTGATGACACCACGAGGCGGAGCACACCCTCCGCCTCGTGTTTTGACAGATCGCGGTTTTGGGCTCTATTGCAGGCGACGTTTAAAACTCTGACTGCCGGGAGCAGACCTTGAAGTTCCAGATCCTCGATCCGACCCATCCCTTTTTCAAGCCGCTGTGGATCCGCGTTCTCTGTACGGTGTTGCCACTGGCCTGGGCCGGGGTGGAGTATTCGAACGGTGCGACCGGCTGGGCGATGATCTTCGTCGTGACCGGTCTCTATGCCGGTTACGAACTGCTGTTCATGTACGATAACACGATGAAAAAGGCGGCGGCCAAGGCTGAAGCCGAACGGGCGCGGATCGCGGCAGAGGCCGAACGCTCCGACGACGATTGAGCAAGAAACGGGAGACGAGGAATGACCGATCTGTTGCGCAAGCCTGCCGGCAAATCCGGCAAGGTGCATGACATCACGCCGGCCAGCGCTGGCTGGGGTTATGTCGGCTTCGGGCTTTATCGCCTGAAAGCAGGTGAAATCGCTGCCGAGTCGACCGGCGAGACAGAGGTCATCCTCGTGCTCGTCGAGGGCAAGGCCACGATATCAGGCGGTGGCAAGGACTTTGGCGAACTCGGGCAGCGCATGTCCGTCTTCGAGAAGACCCCGCCACACTGCGTCTACGTGCCTGCGGGTGCCGACTGGTCGGCAAAGGCGACGACGGACTGCGTGCTTGCCATCTGCACTGCACCGGCGATGCCGGGCCGCGAGGCGCAGCAGATCGGGCCGGAGGGGATTTCCTTCGTCGAGCGCGGCAAAGGCGCCAATACAAGGCATATCTATCCGATCGCCATGGAAGACCGGGATGTCGCCGATAGCCTGCTGGTGACGGAAGTCTTTACGCCCTCGGGCAACTGGTCGTCCTATCCGCCGCATCGGCATGACGAGGACAATTTCCCCGAGATGACCTATCTCGAAGAGACCTATTACCACCGCCTCAATCCGGCCCAGGGCTTCGGCTTCCAGCGTGTCTTCACCGAAGACGGCTCGCTCGACGAAACCATGGCGGTGTCGGATGGTGATGTGGTGCTGGTGCCGAAGGGGCATCACCCTTGCGGTGTGCCGCATGGCTATGAGATGTATTATCTCAACGTGATGGCCGGCCCCTTGCGCAAATGGCGCTTCGAGAACCATCCGGATCACGACTGGATCTATCAGCGCGACAGCAAGTAAGCGCCTGGAAGACGCTTTCGTCTTCACGAAAGCGTCTTCCAGGAACAATTCCAAATCCGCTTGCTGATCCTCTCCGTAGTGGGTGCACAAACGCGCCAACGATGGAGACGCTCCGATGCCGAAGTTCAGCCTTGCCCTTGTCGGGCTCGCCCTGAGCCTGCTGCCGTCCGCCGGACAGGCAGCAGACAAATTCACCTTTGAAGACTATTTCACCGGCCGCACCGAGGCGGTCGGCTCGTTCAGTGCCATTAATGGCGTGAAGCGGACCTTCACTGTGGATCTGACCGGAAAGTGGGACGGCAAGACCCTGACGCTGCGCGAGGATTTCGTCTTCGATGACGGGACCAAGGACCGCAAGACCTGGCGCTTCACCAAGACCAGCCCGACCACCTATAGCGGCACCCGCGAGGACGTGATCGGCGAGACGACCGTGCGGCTCAATGGTGCCGTCGCGCGCTTCAACTATCTCGTCTATCTCAGCTCCGAGACCCAGGGCAACAAGGTGCGTTTCTGGGACAAGATGGTGCTGCGCCAGGACGGTACGGTGTTGAACACGGCGCTCGTCACCAAGTTCGGCATCCCGGTCGCCAAGACCACCGTCGAGTTCCGCAAGCCGGGTTACTCGCACAAGACGGCAAGCCGCTGAGGCCTCAATCCTGTGACCGCTGAAGCCAACGCTCTATGCCGTTAGCGGCGGCAATGCCGGTCGCAAAGCAGGCGGTCAGCAGATAGCCGCCTGTCGGTGCTTCCCAGTCGAGCATTTCGCCTGCCACGAAGGTGCCGGGTTGAACCTTGAGCATGAAGTCGTCACCGATGGCGTCGAGTGACACGCCCCCCGCTGTGGAGATTGCTTCGGCGATCGGGCGGGGGCGCTTGACCGGGAGCGGCAAGGTTTTGATCCGTGATGCCAAATAATCGGGAGAGAGGCTGCTGACTTCAGGCACGACCTCGCGCAACAGAGCCAGCTTGACCCCATCCAGTCCCGTTGCCTTCTTCACCCGTGTCGAAAAGCTCGCCTTGGCATCCTGTCGGGCAAGGTCGGCCGCAAGCCTTTCCGCCGTCCGGCCCGGTGCGAGGTCGAGGATCAGCGCGGCCTGGCCGTCCCGGTCAAGCGCGTCTCGGAGCGCCGCCGAATGGGCATAGATCAGGCTGCCTTCGATGCCGCCCCGGCTGATGACGAATTCGCCCTGGGTGGTGCCTGCCGCCGAGGTGGCCTTGACCGATTTGACCGGCTGGCCGGAGAAGCGGGTGTCGAAGCTTTCGGAAAAATCGCAGTCGAAGCCGCAATTGGCTGGGAGGATAGGTGTGATATCGATGCCTTCGGCTTCCAGCAGCGGCACCCAGGCGGCATCTGACCCGAGCTTCGGCCAGCTTGCGCCGCCGAGTGCGAGAAGTGTGGCGTCCGCCGTCACGCGTTTTGGACCCTCTGGCGTGTCGAAGGTCAGGGCGTCAGCGTCGAAACCTTTCCAGCGATGGCGGGTGAGAATGGACACGCCCATGCCTTCGAGCCGTTTCAGCCAGGCGCGCAAGAGCGGCGAGGCCTTCATCACTTTCGGGAAGACGCGGCCGGAGGTGCCGACAAAGGTCTCCGTCCCTAGCCCCGCTGCCCAGACGCGGATCGCGCCGGGTGTCATTAGGTCCAGCACCGGGCGTAGCCTGTCGTTGGCCGCGCCATAGCGGGTGACGAAGCGGGCATAGTCCTCCGCATGGGTGATGTTGAGGCCGGACTTCCCGGCTAGCAGGAATTTGCGACCCGCCGTCGGCATGGCGTCGTAGACGGTGACGCGATGGCCCTTGCAGGCAAGATGTTCCGCCGCCATCAGGCCCGCCGGGCCGCCGCCGATGATCGCCACGCTCTTCTTCATCAGTGATCAGTCCGGCTTGAAGGTCGAAAGACGGGAGACCAGCCCTTCGATCGTCGCGCTGTCGGCATTGGCGAAGGCGAAGCGCAGGTAGTCCTGGCAGTCGTCGCCGAAATAGGCGCCCGGGATACAGAGCACGCCAGCCTTCTTCGCCAGTCTTTCCGCGACATGAGCGGAATCTTCGCCCGTGAAGGGATGGCGGATAAAGGCGAAATAGGCGCCGAGTGAGTCCATCTTCCAGGCGGGGAGCTTGGTCATCACGCCTTTCAGGGTTTCGGCTCGCTTCAGGATCTCGATGCGATTGTCCTCGCGCCAGGATTTCAGCGCCGGAATGGCCTTGGCCACAGCCGCCTGCGGTGCGCGCGGCGCGCAGATCTGCAGGTTGTCCATGACCTTGGCGATTTCCGACACGGCCCGAGTACCGGCGGTGATCGCGCCGAGGCGATGGCCGGGAATGCAGAAGGATTTGGAAAAGGAATAGAGCAGGATGAGGTTCTCTTCCCAGCCCGGGATCGACAGCAGATCATGGGGACGATCGCCGCCCGGCAGAAAGTCGCGATAGGTCTCGTCGAGGATCAGGAAGGCACCGGCTTTGCGGCAGGCCTCGAAGGCCTGGTGCAGCAGGTCCGCCGGATAGATGGCACCCGTCGGGTTGTTCGGCGAGACCAGTGCCACGGCCTTGACGCCCTTCGCCAGGACCGCCTCGACGCCCTCAATGGTGGGCACGAAGCCGGTCGCCGGATCGAGCGGGATCAACTCCCGGCGGATGCCCATCATCGCCAGCGTGGTTTCCTGGTTGAAGTAGAATGGATCGGTTAGGGCAACCGCATCGCCGCTCGCCGCGATTGCCTGTACTGTTGCCATGAAGGCCTGGTTGCAGCCGGCGGTGATGTGGATGTTCTCAGCGGTAACAGGCGCGCCATAGACGGCAGCAAGCTCGGCCGCATAGGCCTCGCGCAGTGGCGCCTCGCCTTCGATCGGGCCGTAGCCGGCATTCGCCCGAGCGGAAGCGGCTTCCGCCAGCCACGCGAAGAGATCGGGATGCGGCGGATAGCCGGGCACCGCCTGGCTGAGATCGATTATCGGGCCGCAAGCACCGTCATAGGCGCGCGCCCAGGCAAAGACCGAGGGGACCGGCGGAGCCGAGAGATCAGCGACGAGCGGATTGAAGGGGGCGGCGGGCATGGTCTGTCCTTTGTCGGTGCAATGCTTCCTCGCGAGTCGGGTCAGGCGCTGCGGCAAGAAGGCCAGTGCTACACCAAGCGGACACCCATTTCCAAGCCAATGGCGGGTTCAAGCGGTCAGCGGTGGTCCTCAAGGATCATCGCGGCCGCCTTTTCGGCAATCATCAGGGTCGGGGAATTGGTATTGCCCGAGGTGATCGTCGGCATGACCGAGGCATCGGCGATGCGCAGGCCCTTCAGGGCGCGCAGCCGCAAACGGGGATCGACGACGCTGTCCGGATCCGCCCCCATGCGGCAGGTGCCGACGGGGTGGAAGATCGTCGTTCCGATATCGCCGGCCGCCTTTTCCAATTCGGCATCGCTTTCGAGCGCTGAGCCGGGGCGGTACTCCTCCGGCTGATAGCGGGCAAAGGCGGGCTGGGCGGCGATGCGGCGGGTGAGCCGGATCGAGCGGACGGCAACGTCGCGGTCACCAGGCGTCGAGAGGTAGTTCGGCGCGATCTTCGGTTGGGCGGCGAAGTCCGGCCCCGATATATGCACCGAGCCCCGGCTTTCGGGTCTGAGATTGCAGACACTCGCCGTCATCGCCGGGAAGGGGTGAACGGGGTCACCGAACTTGTCGAGCGAGACCGGCTGAACATGGTATTCGAGATCGGCGGTCTCCTTGTCCGGGCCGGAGCGGGTGAAGATGCCGAGCTGGCTCGGCGCCATGGACATCGGGCCTGAGCGGCGTAGCGCGTATTCCAGCCCGATCATCGCCTTGCCGAAAAGGCTCGATGCACGTTCGTTGAGGGTCGGTACGCCCGTCACCTTGAAGACGAGGCGGAGCTGCAGGTGGTCCTGCAGGTTCTCGCCGACGGCAGGCACCTCGCGAACGGTCTCGATCCCTGTATTTTGCAGGATATCTCCACGACCAATACCGGAGAGTTCGAGGATCTGCGGCGAGCCGATGGCGCCGGCTGAGAGCACCACTTCACGGCTGGCGGCAAAGCGTTTCAACTCGCCGTCGTGATGCACTTCGGCACCGGTCACGCGGTCGCCCTCTATGGTCAGGCGCTTGACATGGGCGCGGGTGAGGATCGTGAGGTTGTTCCGGTGCCGGATCGGTTTCAGAAAAGCCTTGGCCGTGTTCCAGCGGATGCCGGAGCGCTGATTGACCTCGAAGAAGCCGGAGCCTTCATTGTCGCCGCGATTGAAGTCGTCGGTCTCCGGAATGCCGGCCTGTTTGGCCGCCTCGCGAAAGGCTTCAAGCACGTCCCAGCGAAGCCTGGCCTTCTCCACCCGCCATTCGCCACCGGCGCCATGCTTGTCGTCGGCGCCCCGGTGGAAGTCTTCCGTCTTCTTGAAGAGGGGCAGCACATCGTCCCAGCCCCAGCCGTCACAACCCATCTGGCGCCACTGGTCGTAGTCGCGCGCCTGTCCGCGCATATAGATCATGCCGTTGATCGAGGAGCAGCCGCCGAGCACCTTGCCGCGCGGATAGCCGATGGCGCGACCGTTGAGGCCCGGCTCGGCTTCGGTCTTGAAGCACCAGTCGGTGCGCGGATTGTTGATGCAGTAGAGATAACCGACCGGGATATGGATCCAGTGATAGTTGTCGCTGCCGCCGGCTTCCAGAAGCAGCACACGGCGCGTGGGATCGGCAGAGAGCCGGTTCGCGAGCAGGCAGCCGGCCGTGCCGGCGCCGATGACGATGTAATCGTAGGTTTCCATGCTCCTCCCCGAGCGGCCGCCTCTCAACTGTTTCGCAGGCGACCTTCCAGGAGGTCAAGCACGGAGCGTGCGGCATCCATGACATTGGTGCCCGGACCGAAGACGGCGGAGACGCCGCTCTCAAGCAGGAAGTCGTAATCCTGACGTGGAACGACCCCGCCGACGACGACGATCACGTCGTTTGCGCCCTTGGCCTTCAGCGCCTCGACCAGTTGCGGGGCGAGCGTCTTGTGGCCTGCGGCGAGCGAGGACATGCCGACGACCTGCACCTTGTTGGCGACGGCCAAGTCTGCGGCTTCCTCCGGTGTCTGGAAGAGGGGGCCTGCCACAACATCGAAGCCGATATCGCCAAAGGCGGATGCAATCACCTTGGCGCCCCGGTCATGGCCATCCTGGCCGAGCTTAGCTATCAGGATACGTGGCTTGGACGCGGCCTTGCCATAATCCTTGAGGCGGGTCGACAGCGTCTCCATTTCCGGATCGCCCTCGTATGCCTTGCCGTAGATGTCATGCACGACTTCGGGCACGGCAACGTGATCGCCGAAAACGGCGCGCATGGCATCCGAAATCTCACCGACAGTGGCGCGCGCTCGGGCGGCCTCGACAGCGGCCTCGAGCAGGTTATCCGCGCCTGTGCGGGCGATTTCGGTGAGGCGCGCGAGGGTTTCGCTGACCCGCTTCGGGTCACGCTGGCGGCGCGTCTGCTCGATGCGCTTGACCTGCGACAGCCGAACGGCGGTGTTGTCGATTTCGAGGATGTCGATCGGCGCCTCGTTTTCCAGGCGGAACTTGTTGACCCCGACGATCACCTCCTCGCCCCGGTCGACGGCGGCCTGGCGGCGGGTGGCGGCTTCCTCGATCAGGCGCTTCGGCAACCCGTCATCGACGGCCTTGGTCATGCCACCCAGGCTTTCGACCTCTTCGATCAGCGCCCAGGCTTTTTCTGTCAGTTCGTTGGTCAGGCTCTCGACATAGTAGGAGCCGGCGAGCGGATCGACGACCTTGGTCACGCCCGTCTCGTTCTGCAGGATAAGCTGGGTGTTGCGGGCGATGCGGGCGGAAAATTCCGTCGGCAGGGCAATCGCCTCGTCGAAGGAATTGGTATGCAGCGACTGCGTGCCGCCGAGCGCCGCCGACATGGCTTCAAAGGCGGTGCGGATGATGTTGTTGTAGGGGTCCTGTTCGGCCAGCGACACGCCGGAGGTCTGGCAATGGGTGCGCAGCATTAGGCTCGACGCCTTCTTCGGCTCGAATTCCTGCATGATGCGGGTCCAGAGCAGGCGGGCGGCACGGAGTTTCGCGGCCTCCATGAAGAAGTTCATGCCAATGGCGAAAAAGAAGGAGAGGCGACCGGCAAACTCATCGACATTCAGCCCCTTGGCGATGGCCGCGCGGACATATTCGCGCCCGTCGGCCAGCGTGAAGGCAAGCTCCTGCACCAGCGTCGCGCCCGCCTCCTGCATATGATAGCCGGAGATCGAGATCGAATTGAACTTCGGCATTTCCTTCGCCGTGTATTCGATGATGTCGGCGATGATCCGCATCGAGGGTTCGGGCGGATAGATATAGGTGTTGCGGACCATGAACTCCTTCAGGATGTCGTTCTGGATGGTCCCAGACAGTTTTTCGCGCGATACCCCTTGCTCCTCACCCGTAACAATGAAGTTCGCCAGGATCGGGATGACCGCACCGTTCATGGTCATCGACACCGAGATATCCTGCAACGGAATGCCGTCGAACAGGATCTTCATGTCCTCGACGCTGTCGATCGCCACACCTGCCTTGCCGACATCGCCTTCGACGCGGGGATGATCCGAGTCGTAACCGCGATGGGTCGCAAGGTCGAAGGCGACGGAGACGCCCTGCTGACCGGCGGCCAGCGCCTTGCGGTAAAAGGCATTGCTCTCCTCCGCCGTCGAGAAGCCGGCATATTGCCGGATCGTCCAGGGCCGCCCGGCATACATGGTGGCACGCGGTCCGCGCACGAAGGGGGCAAAGCCCGGCAGGCTGTCGAGATGGCCGATGCCAGCAATATCCTCTGCCGTATAAAGCGGCTTCACCGGAATGCCCTCAGGTGTCTCCCAGACGAGGCTTTCGGCGGGACGCTTCAGTTCCTTCTCGGCAAGCGCCTGCCAGTCGGCGATGGTTTTCTTGGTCATCGATGCGATCCTTATCTGAAGGCTGCGCGGTTCGGCGTTTCGCCGAGGGAAGTCAGTTTGACGGGGTTTCCGGTCGGGGCTATTCTTTGAGGCTCAACCGGAGTGCCTTGCCATGACCGTGAAAGCCTCTGTCTCGCTCTCGCCGCAGCAGGCAGCATTCGCCCGCAAGCTGGTCGAGGACGGCCATTTCCCGAGCCTCGCAGCTGTCGTCGAGCGAGGGTTGGATCTGGTGCGCGAAGAGACGGAGATGCGGGATGAGGATCAGGAGGCGTTGCGTGCTCTCCTTCTGCGACGCATGGAAGGTCCGTTTCTCTCGGAAGAAGAGAGCCGGGTGCAGATCGAAGAGATGATTGCCGAGGTGAAGGCGTCCTATGGCCTTTAGGATCGTCCGTTCTCAGGCGAGTACTGAAGATCTCAGGATCATATTCCGACACCTCATCGATAGTTATGTTGCGCTGGGAGATGAGCTCCCGCAGGCAGCCGATCGCGCGTTGCGACGCATGGATGGACTTGAGCGCGACCTGCAGTCGATCGCTCGTGCACCATATCAGGGAACTGTGACCTCTTACGCAGGATTTGAAGCTGTGAGGCACGTGACCAAGAACAAGGTGGTGTTCTATTTTCAGATCCAAGAAACGCAGAAGATGCTCCGGCTGCTCGCCGTTTTCTTCGGCGGACAGGATCACCAGCGGCATATGCTGAAGCGGCTGTCCTAGGCGGCTTTGCATCGTTTGCAGGTGTACCGCGCGGATACCCCCCTCTGTCCTGCCGGACATCTCCCCCACAAGGGGGGAGAGCGGGGTGGGGCCGGCCTTTTGCCCGAAGGGTAACTTGGATTTTGTGAGGCGTTCGCAACGCAAGCGGTCACTCTCCCCCCTTGTGGGGGAGATGTCGACGTAGCCGACAGAGGGGGGGATTCCCGCGACGGACGTCACCCCTCAAACTCCATGATCAGTTCATCCACCGCCAGGCTCTGGCCCGGCTTCACGACGATCTTCTTCACGGTGCCGCGGCGTTCGGCCTTCAGGATATTTTCCATCTTCATCGCCTCGACGGTGGCGAGCGCCTGGCCGGCTTCCACAGTCTCGCCTTCCTTCACCGCAACCCCGGTGATGACGCCGGGCATCGGGCAGAGCAGCATCTTGGAGGTATCCGGCGGCAGCTTTTCCGGCATCAGTTTGGCAAGCGCCGCGACACGCGGCGAGCGGACGCGGGCGGTCAAATCCATGCCGCGCCAGCGCAGCCGGATGGCGGGGCCCTTGAGGTCGATCTTCACCGCAAGCGTCTCACCGCCGATGTCGACGGTTGCCAGCGTCTGGCCGGGCTGCCAGTCGGTGGCGATCACCAGCTCTGTGCCGGAGGCGAGCGAGACACGGGTGTTGCCGGTGCCTTCGTTGATTTCAAGGGCATGGTCCGATCCGGCGAGGTTGACGACCCAGTCCCTGCCGAGCTTGCGGGCGTGGTTGCCGATCGTTCCCGAGATCTGGATCGCGCGCGCCTGCAGGCGATGATGGATGAGGGCGGCAATCGCGGCGAGCTTTTCGGCAGACGCGGCATCTGGTTTCACGCCGCTAAACCCGTCCCTGAACTCCTCGGCGATATAGGCCGTGGTGATTTTGCCGGAGCGGAAGCGGTCCTGGTTCATGACTGCCGAGAGGAAGGGCAGGTTGTGGCCGATGCCTTCGACCTCGAAGCTGTCCAGCGCTTCGCTCATGGCGTCGATCGCTGTGAGACGATCCGGCGCCCAGGTGCAGAGTTTTGCGATCATCGGGTCGTAATACATCGAGATCTCGCCGCCTTCGAAGACGCCGGTATCGTTGCGAACGACGGTGCCTTCTGCGGTCGTGCCTTCTGCCGGCGGCCGGTAGCGGGTGAGGCGACCGATCGAGGGCAGGAAGTTGCGATAAGGGTCTTCGGCATAAAGCCGGCTCTCGATCGCCCAACCGTTGAGCTTCACGTCATCCTGGCCGAATGAGAGTTTCTCGCCCGCCGCGACGCGGATCATCTGTTCGACGAGATCAAGGCCGGTCACCAGCTCGGTGACGGGATGTTCGACCTGCAGGCGGGTGTTCATCTCGAGGAAGTAGAACTTGTTCTGCTTGCCATCGACGATGAATTCGACGGTGCCTGCCGAGTGATAACCGACGGCTTTTGCCAGTGCCACGGCTTGTTCGCCCATAGCCTTGCGGGTGGCGGCATCGAGGAAGGGCGAGGGAGCTTCTTCGATGACCTTCTGGTTTCGCCGCTGGATCGAACATTCGCGCTCGCCGAGATAGAGCGTGTTGCCGTGCTTGTCGCCGAGCACCTGGATTTCGATATGGCGCGGCTCGGTGACGAATTTCTCGATGAAGATTCGGTCGTCGCCAAACGAGTTCTTCGCTTCGTTCTTCGAGGACTGGAAGCCTTCGCGGGCCTCTTCGGCATTCCAGGCGATGCGCATGCCCTTGCCGCCGCCGCCGGCCGAGGCCTTGATCATCACGGGATAGCCGATCTGATCGGAGATTTTTACCGCCTCGTCGGCATCGGCAATCAGGCCCATATGGCCGGGTACCGTCGAAACGCCGGCTTCGGCGGCCAGCTTCTTCGAGGTGATCTTGTCGCCCATGGCCTGGATGGCGCCCACCGGCGGGCCGATGAAGGTGACGCCTGCCTTTTCCAGCGCTTCGGCAAAGGCCGCATTTTCCGACAGGAAGCCGTAGCCCGGATGGACGGCGTCTGCTCCGGTCTGCCTGATCGCATCGAGGATCTTATCGATGACGATATAGGACTGGTTGGATGGCGCCGGGCCGATATGCACCGCCTCATCGGCCATCTCGACATGCAGCGCATTGCGATCGGCATCGGAATAGACGGCGACCGTCTTGATGCCGAGTTTCTTGGCGGTCTTGATGACCCGGCAGGCAATTTCGCCCCTGTTAGCAATGAGGATTTTCTGGATCATTTGCCTAATAACCTTCGATGTTCTTCCGCTGTCTTCATGTCGCCAAGCGCCGCCGAGGACAGGACCATTCCCACATGTGCATCCCGATGATTAGGGTTGAGCTTGAGGGCTTTTTTGAACAATCCAATCGCCAGCCCGTTTTCGCCGCGCTGTTGTAGGATGCGGCCATGATCAGCCAAAAGCGCCGGATCGTTTTTCTTGAGGCTTTCCGCCTTTTTGAAATGCCGCTCAACCGTGGTTAGAGGCGCGCCTTGAATTGCCGTTGCAACGGCAAAACCCCAGTGAATGTCAGGATTGTCGGGTTCAAACAGCCAAGCCTGGTTGAACCGTTTAATCGCCATGTCAGGATCGCCTTGCGCCACAAACTGCCAACCTAACTGGATTGCGCGATAAGTAGCTTGGCCTAGGGAGCCGCCCCCGGCTTTGCGCGCGTCTGCCAGCAGTTGCTTGTCAGCTTCGAGCTGTTGCTCGTTCTTCGTGACGCCTTCCCACATGGGGATTACCTGAGCGTTGACAAGAGAAGCATGGAGCGTGATGGCCATCACGGCCAGATATCGGCAGATGCCTGTGATCATTCTCTTTTCCTCTCGGCCACTCCAGCTTTGCTATGTCAACCCAATGTCCAGGCTTATCTTTTGTGAAACCTATTCCATGCCCTTCTTCTTCAAGCCCTTGGCCACGCTCTGCTCACTCGTGACCTCGCCGAATGCCTCCGGAAAGTTCTTCCGCGCCAGCGGCTCGTTGATCTTCAGCTTGGCGAAGTAGGATTGCGGATCGAAGCCGCGTTCGGCGGCGATCACTTCCCGCCCAAAGAGGCGGCAGAGGCGTTCGCCGTCGAGATTGCCGCGCTCGAAGGGCTCGGTGCCGAAATACTGCCAGAGCGCCTGCATGAAACCGAGGTCGGCGAGTGCCACCGTCTGGTCCATGGTGCGGTGGCGCGGCCAGTTGGTCACCGGCGTCACCTTCGGATTGGCGCGGCGGATCGTATACTGCCACTGCGTTCCAGGCAGACCGAGCGGAAAGCCCTGGTGTTTCGGCATGAGCGGATCTTTTGCCATGGGTTCACACCTCGAACACGTCTTCGAAGGATTCGGGAAAGTTCTTCCGCGCCACCTTCTCGTCGATGACCAGCATCGCCTCGTAGGACAGAGGGTCGAATTCCTTGGTGGCGGGCACCACTTCGCGGCCGAAAAGCAGGCTCAGGCGCGCGGCATCGAGATTGCCGCGCTCGAAGGGTTCCGTGCCGAAATGGTGCCAGAGCGCATGCAGGAAGGCCGCATCGATGCGGTGTTCCTTGGTGCCGGGGCGCGCCTTGCGGGGCAGCGCCTTGATCGGGGTGACGCCGCGTGGATTGGCGCGGCGGATGGTGAACTGCACACCGGTCCCCGGCATGCCGCCGGGGAAACCGCGATGTTTGGTCATGTCGGGGAGGCTTGGCATGGTCTCTCCTTACGCCGCAGCGATCTTGTCCTGCGTCTTCGTATCGAAGTCGGAGGCATCGTGGCGTTCATGCAGCTGTTCGGAGAGCGGGCCGGAGGTCTTGTTGACCATGGCGCCACGCTTCAGAGCCGGGCGTTCTGCGAGCTGCTTTGCCCAGCGCAGAACGTTCTTGTATTCGTGCGTCGACAGAAAGGTGCCGGCATCCGGATAGGATTCGTCCAGTGCCAAACGGCCGTACCAGGGCCAGATCGCCATGTCGGCGATGGTGTATTCGCTGCCGGAGACGAATTCGTTCTCGGCAAGCTGACGGTTCAGGACGTCCAGCTGGCGCTTGGCCTCCATGGCGTAACGGTCGATCGCGTATTGGATCTTCATTGGCGCATAGGAGAAGAAGTGCCCGAAGCCGCCGCCGACAAAGGGGGCCGAGCCCATCTGCCAGAACAGCCAGTTGAGCGTTTCGGCGCGGGCGCGCGGGTCGGTCGGCAGGAAGGCGCCGAATTTTTCCGCGAGATAAGTCATGATCGAGGCCGACTCGAAAAGCCGAACCGGCTTGCCGCCGTCGACAGGCGCATGGTCTGCAAGCGCCGGGATCTTCGAATTCGGGTTGATCTCGACAAAGCCTTTGCCGAACTGGTCGCCCTTGCCGATATTGATCAGCCACGCATCGTATTCAGCGCCGGTATGACCGGCCGCCAGCAGCTCTTCGAGCAGGATCGTCACCTTCTGGCCGTTCGGGGTGGCCAGAGAATAAAGCTGCAGCGGATGTTTACCGACCTGCAGTTCGACCTCTGTCTGCGCGCCTGCGGTCGGGCGGTTGATGCTGGCGAACTGGCCGCCATTGCCTTGCTCCCAGGTCCAGACTTTTGGCGGGACATAGCCTGCTGGCAGGTTCTTCTCGGGCGGGAATTTTTCGTCGCTCATGGGGGAGGATCCTTTCTCGTTCAAGGGAATGCGGTACGCCACACATATAGGCATGTCGTATCGCAATACTTCGATCGAGCTCCTTTTTGTCCGTCAATTCAAAATAATTCAGCGGTCGTTTGGGCGTGCCTCACAGCGGGATCGTGTCGTGCTTCTTCCAATGCGTGCCGACCTGCTTGTTGCGGAGGCTGGCGAAAGCCTTGGCAATACGGCGGCGGGAGGAATGCGGCATGATCACCTCATCGATGAAGCCGCGTTCGGCGGCCTTGAAGGGATTGGCGAAGTTGACTTCGTATTCCTTCGTCCGCGCCGCGATCTTCTCGGCGTCGCCGAGTTCCGAGCGGTAGAGGATTTCGGTCGCCCCCTTGGCACCCATCACGGCGATTTCGGCGGTCGGCCAGGCATAGTTAATATCGGCGCCGATATGTTTGGAGGCCATGACGTCATAGGCGCCGCCATAGGCCTTGCGGGTGATGAGGGTGACCATCGGCACCGTTGCCTGGCTATAGGCGAAGAGCAGCTTGGCGCCATGCTTGATGACGCCGCCATATTCCTGGGCGGTGCCGGGCAGGAAGCCGGGCACGTCGACCAGCGTCAGGATCGGGATCGAGAAGGCATCGCAGAAGCGGACGAAGCGGGCGGCCTTGCGCGATGAATCGATGTCGAGGCAGCCGGCCAGCACCATGGGCTGGTTGGCGACGACGCCGACCGTCTGGCCTTCCATGCGGATAAAGCCGGTGATGATGTTCTTCGCAAAGGCTTCCTGTATCTCGAAGAAATCGCCCTCGTCAGCCAGCGCGTAGATCAACTCCTTCATGTCATAGGGCTTGTTGGATGAGTCGGGGATCAGCGTGTCCAGGCGCATTTCGATGCGGGCGGGGTCATCATGGAAGGGGCGGACCGGCGGCTTTTCGCGGTTGTTCAAAGGCAGGAAATCGAAGAGCAGGCGGACCTGTTCCAGCGCCTCGATGTCGTTCTCATAGGCGCCATCGGCGACGGAGGATTTCTTCGTGTGAGTCGAGGCGCCGCCGAGCTCTTCCGCCGTGACGATCTCGTTGGTGACGGTCTTCACCACATCGGGGCCGGTGACGAACATGTAGGAGCTATCGCGCACCATGAAGATGAAATCGGTCATGGCGGGCGAATAGACGGCACCGCCGGCGCAGGGGCCCATGATCACGGAGATCTGCGGGATGACGCCTGACGCGTCGACATTGCGCTTGAAGACATCGGCATAACCGGCAAGCGAGGCCACACCTTCCTGGATGCGCGCGCCGCCGGAGTCATTGAGGCCGATCACGGGCGCGCCGACCTTCATCGCCATGTCCATGATCTTGCAGATCTTCTGGGCGTGGGTTTCCGACAGCGAGCCGCCGAGCACGGTGAAATCCTGGGAGAAGACATAGACCTGGCGGCCGTTGATCGTGCCCCAGCCGGTGACGACGCCATCGCCCGGCACCTTCTGTTCGGCCATGCCGAAATCGACAGCGCGATGGGTGACATACATGTCGTATTCTTCAAACGAGCCTTCGTCGAGCAGGACCTCGATGCGCTCGCGGGCCGTCAGCTTGCCCTTGCCGTGCTGGGCGGCAATGCGCTTTTCGCCGCCGCCGAGGCGGGCCTCCGCGCGGCGCGCTTCGAGCTGGTCCAGGATCGTCGACATGCTTCCTCCGGAATGATCTGTTTGGCTTTCAAGCCTTGTGTGACACCTAGTCCACTGTGCCGCAGAAGAAAACGGTTGAACAGGTGCATCTGTGGATTTATGAATTTGCAATGTGAAAATTGCGAATTTGCGAAATGGCCATCGGGAAACTCTTCATCGGCCGCAAGGTCCGCGACATCCGCCAGGCGAACGGGGCCACCCAGGCGCAGTTTGCCGATATGGTCGGCATTTCCACCAGCTATCTCAACCAGATCGAAAACAACCAGCGCCCGGTCTCGGCCTCGGTGCTGTTGTCGCTGGCGGAAAAGTTCGGTATCGATATCACCGAGCTTTCCTCCGGCCAAAACGACCGGCTGCTGTCGGCGCTGACGGAGGCACTCTCCGATCCGCTGTTCGAGACCTATTCGCCGAGCCTGCAGGAGCTGAAACTCGTCACCCAGAACGCGCCGGGCTTTGCCCATGCGCTGATTGCAGCCCACCAGGCTTACAGGCGCGGCAACGAGCAGTTGGCGAGCCTCGACGACCGGCTGGGGGCAGCACCCAGCCAGGAAGTGACGCCTTATGACGAAGTGCGTGACTTCTTCCACTTCGTCGACAATTACATCCACGATCTCGACCTCGCCGCCGAGCAACTTGCGACGGAACTGAAGCTCGGGGAGGGGGAGAATTACGCGGCTCTTTCAGGTCATCTTGAAGCGCGCCACGGCGTGCGCGTGGTGCGCGGCGAGGCGGGCGACGAGGCGATCCGCCGCTTCGATCCGGTGGGGCGGATCCTGACCGTCAGCCGCTATGCCTCGGCCCCCACTCGCGATTTCCAGATCGCCATCCAGATCGCCCAGCTCGCGGCTGCCACGAAGATCGACCAGGTGCTGAAACAGGCGAATTTCCGCAGTGAAGAGGCGGTCGAGATCTGTCGCATGGGGCTCTACAATTATTTCGCCGGCGCACTGATCCTGCCCTACCGCAGCTTCCTCACTGCCGCGCGGGATCTCCGCCACGATATCGAACTGCTCGCCGCCCGCTTCGAGGCCTCGCTGGAGCAGGTCTGCCACCGTCTCTCGACCCTGCAGCGGCCCGGCCTCAAGGGCGTGCCGATCTTCTTTGCCCGCATCGACCGGGCCGGCAACATCACCAAGCGGCATAGCGCCGCCCGCCTGCAATTCGCCCGCTTTGGTGCTGCCTGTCCGCTGTGGAATGCCCATCAGGCCTTCGAGACGCCGGGCCGGATCATCCGCCAGACGGCGGAAACGCCCGACGGCGTGCGCTATCTCTGCATCGCGACGCAAGTGTCAAAAGGCTCCGCCGGCTTCCGCGCCGCCAATCCGCGCTACGCCTTGGCGCTCGGCTGCGAGATCTCCTATGCCGGCGCCTTCGTCTATGCCGACGACCTCGACCTCTCCAACCGCGGCGCCTTCGACCCGATCGGCATTTCCTGCCGCATCTGCGAACGCATCAAATGCACCAGCCGCGCCGTTCCGCCGCTGAAAAGAAAGCTGGTGGTGGATCATCGGGTGCGGAACCCGATGCCCTATGAGATTGAGTGAGGGCGTTTGTCTGGTTGGGACCGGGCGCATCGTCGGTCGCATTTGGCCCGAAGCGGACATGGTCGCGTGGCTACATAGGCATGCGCCCCCTTGCTTCCGGGCCTCATCGAAGGAATGGCCCTCAAAGAGACAGCAATCACGGTCGTGGCCGCATCCCCTTTAGTAACCCAGATACGAGACGAATTTTCGCGGCTCAGGTTACTCGCAAAAGCCCATTCGATATTGCCATTGCCTATCTCCTAATAAAATCGCCGTGGAAAACACGTCTAGAAAATGGGATGTTTTCGGTCTCGCCCTTAGCTTGGCTCAAGCCTCTTTCTGGATATACACTTAACCAGCCGAGAAGCTGCGACACACCGCCAGCGGTCGGCGACGCGTTGGTTATCGACATCGTAATGCTATCGAGCCGGTAGCCCGCGCCAAAGCTTGCGGAGAGGTCTGCGGGGCTCAAACGACGGACACTTGCGGGATTTTCGATGTTATCGAATGTGACAAGCACAGGATAAAGACTGCGCGGGAGTTCCCGGGTTTGTCCGCTGCTTGCGTTCACAATTCTTGCTGCATCGATAAGACGTCGGAGGGGCAGATTCATCACAGTTTCCACTCCTGCAAAAACCTGCAATCCGCGCGACTCCGCGTCAGATATCAGCGCAAAGAGATAACGTCCGCCGCCTAAATCCACCACTGTCGCCTCACCCACCGTGTTGTAAAACGTGCTGCGTGCGTTCGGCAAAATCGAGGGTGCAGTCCACCAGGAGACTCTGACCGTCGAACTCCCGCTCCGAAGTCCATTCGGGGTGGAGACGGTCACCGTCGTCGTCTGGCTCCAGGTAAAGCTCGGATAGAACAACCTGTATCCCGAATAAGTGAGCAATAGTGCGACCACTATAGTGACCAGCCACCGCGGTACCCCTGGGAATTTGCCAGCATCCTTCGACTGCAGGTGTTCTGGCTGAGGGATGTCAGAGGTCAAGCGGCGTCTCCTGTCATGGCGAAACGTGAATTCCGAGCAGTTAGAGAGTATATCTTCCATTGGTGGAGTGTCACTCCAACCGGGGCAGATCGCGGCAATGGAGCCCATCTTGGAAGCCCCAATGTCTCCTATTGGCGCAAAGCGGTAGTTCCTACACGGCTCATGGTACCACACGATTGCCATTTTTGCTTGCAGCCAGTCGCTCAAGAACTCTAGCCTCTCCAACCCTACCCAAACAACCGCTCATCCCGCGCCACAAAAAACGCCTCCACACTCTCAGGCGCCACATCCTCCAGCGTCGCAGGCGCCCATTTTGGGTTCCTGTCCTTGTCGATGATCGCAGCACGTATGCCTTCATAGAAGTCGGGGACTTTCACCACCTGCAGGGTGCCGGCGAATTCGCGTTCGAGGCAGGTTTCGAGGTCCCTGGAGCGGCGGGCCTCGCGCAGCATCCTGAGCGTCACCTTGAGGCTGGTCGGCGATTTCGCGCTGAGGGCGGTGAGCGTTCGGGTGGCGAGGTCGGACTGTTCTTTTTCGAGGGCGGCGATTATCTCTTCCACCGTGTCGAAGGCGAAGCAGCGGTCGATCATGGCGCGGCCTTCGGAAAAGATGCCGGTCGGTCCGTCTACCGTATAGTCGCGGATGATCGAGGCCATGGTTGCCCCGAGCGCGGGTGCGGGCAGGGCGGCGATCCGCTCCAGCAGCTCGGCCACGCGGTCCTGCGGCACATACCAGTCGGCAAAGCCGGCGGTGATGGCATCCGCGCCGTTTACCGCCTCGCCAGTCAGCCCCATCCAGGTGCCGAGTTCGCCGGATGCGCGGGAGAGAAGCCAGGTGGCGCCGATATCGGGGAAGAAGCCGATGCCGGTTTCGGGCATGGCGAGTTTCGTGGTTTCGGTGACGATGCGGTGGCTGCCATGGCTGGATACGCCGACGCCGCCGCCCATGGTGATGCCGTCCATCACGACGACATAAGGCTTCCTAAAACGGGCGATGCGGGCGTTCAGGCGGTATTCGGCCTTGAGGAATGCGGATGCCTTGCCGTCGCCGGCCTTGCCGCTTTCGTAAAACATCCTGATGTCGCCGCCGGCGCAAAGCCCACGTTCGCCTTCGCCTGTGACGAGGGCGGCTGCCACTTGGCGGTCGGTCTCGAAGGCATCGAGCGCCTTGCCGAAGGCGAGGACCATGTCGTGGGAGAGGCTGTTCAGCACACGCGGCCGGTTGAGGGCGATCAGCCCGAGCGCGCCTTGTCTTCCCGTCAGGATTTCCTCGCCCTGATAGTCCGCCTCCAGATACCGCATGCCGTCCTCCCTTGTCTTTTGAGAGAGTTAGATATGCGTCGCGGGGAAAGGGCAAGGGCGTTGCATGGGAAACGCACCCCCCTCTGCCCTGCCGGGCATCTCCCCCACAAGGGGGGAGACTGGCTGAACGGCCGGCCCTCACGTTCCTTAGGAGCCGCAATGGGATCGGAAAACGCGGCGCTCCGCTCTCCCCCTTGTGGGGGAGATGTCACGCAGTGACAGAGGGGGGTATCCCCACACGACAGCCTTGAACTGCCTGAGCTGGATCAGCCGACGAGATTGCGCGGGGTTCCCGCGAGAAACAGCTCGATGTTCTCGATCAACTGGTCGGCCAGCGCCTGGATTGCCTCGCGGCTTGCCCAGGCGACATGCGGGGTGAGGATGACGTTTTCGCGTGACGCGATCCGCATCATCGGGCTGTCTGCTGCGGGCGGCTCACCATCGGTGACGTCGAAGCCGGCGCCAGCGATCTGGCCGGCATCGAGGGCTTTTTCGAGGGCCAATTCATCGACGAGGCCGCCGCGGCCGGTGTTGATCAGCAGCGGCTTGCGTTCCATCAGGCCGAATTCGCGCGCACCGATCACGCCGCGCGTTTCCGGCGTCAGCGGGCAATGCAGGGTGATCACGTCAGAGCGCTTCAGGACCTCGTCGAAGGCCGTCTGGCCGGGCTTGAGGTCTGTTGCGCCGCGACGACCGGCGGCCAGCACCGTCATGCCAAAGGCCTCGGCGATCTTTCCGACGGACTGGCCCAGAGTACCATGGCCGATAATGCCGAGCGTCGAGCCGCCGAGATCCGCGATAGGGTAATCGAAATAGCAGAATTGCGCCGCCTGCTGCCAGCGGCCCTCGATGACCGACTGGCGATAGGGCAGGATCGAGCGGCGCAGCGCCAGCATCTGCGCGAAGGTGTGTTCGGGCACCGTGTGCTTGGCGTAGTTCCTGATATTGCAGACGGCGATACCGCGCGCCTTGGCTTCCGCGAGATCGACGATGTCGGTGCCGGTGGCCGAGACGGCGATCAGCTTGAGTTTGGTGGCGCCGGCCAGGGCCTCGGCGCGGACGGGGGCCTTGTTGGTGATCACCACATCGGCATCGCGGATGCGCTCAGCAACCTCATGCGCGGCAGTGCGGGCATGGACCACCATCTCATGCGGCACGGAGGGCGCGCGGACCACGGTTTGCGGCGACAGCGTGTCGCGGTCGAGAAAGACGATGCGGATCATGGCGGACCTCCCTGCGTTGCAATTGACCTAGCCGAGCGGCTTTCGGCCAGCAAGGCAGGTCAATGGTAATCCGGTACGCCCGGCATGGTGATGAAGCCCGGAAGCGCCCGGAAACGGCGCAGCCAGCGGCGAAGGGCAGGGTATTCGTCATGGTCTATGCCGCAGTCACGCGAAAGCGCGAAGCTCGGCAGGAGTGCCAGATCGGCCAGCGTAGGGCTGTCGCCGACGAACCAGTCAAAACCTTCGATCTGCCGCAGCGTCATATGGTCGTTCATGATGCGGAAGGCTTTGCGGGCAGCCTGGAGATCGCTGTCGCTGGCGCCCTCGGGGGTAAAGAGCGCCGCCTCGCGGGCGTCGACGGCGGGTTTCAGCTCGCGGGTGGAGAAGCCCAGCCATTGCTGGACGCGTCCGAAATCTGCGGCATCGGCGGGCAGCCAGGGGCTGTCAGGCGCATGGGCGCGGACGAGATAAACGAGGATCGCGGCGGTGCCGAAGAGCCTGACGTCGCCGTCTTCGAGGATCGGCAGCGTACCGGTCGGGTTGAGCGCCAGCATATGCGGCTTTTCCTGCTCGCGGCCGGGCGCCTTGTCGACGGCGACGGTTTCGAAGGAGAGGCCGAGCATGGAGAGGAGAAGGCGGACGCGAAAACCGTTTTCGTCGAGGTGGTAATCGTAAAGCCTGATCATCACGCGGCCTCCATCGAGCGGGCTTCGATGCGGTTGCGGAGATCCGTGGCCCAGAGCGCGAGGCTGCGGCGGGTGGCCATCGAGATGTCGCCGGTGACGGTCATGTGGAGTGCGCTGCGCTCGGCATTTCGGGCCTGAGCGGCGATCAGCACGGTCGTGCCGTTTCCTTGCAGGCTCACTGTTGTGGCAGTGGTTGCGCCCAGGCTGTAACCTTCCGGCAGCGCTGTCGTGACCGCCGCAAGCGCCGCTTCCGCTGGCATGTCGAGAAACAGGCTGCGAACGGGTTCAGCCGTCTCGGGAAGTGCCGAGAGGTCCGCTGTATTTGCCCCTTCCGGTCCCATCCAGACGATGCCGGCGTGTTCGGTTGCGGCGAAGGTCGGGACCTTGATGGTCTTCGGTACATCGAGATCCGGATGGGCCGGAATGTAGCGACATTGGCCGCCCGTGTCGTAGCGCCAGCCGTGATAGAGGCAGGCGATGTGGTCGCCGCGCACGAAGCCGAAGCTCATGCGCATGCCGCGATGCGGACAGCGGTCCTCCCAGACATGGATTGCGCCCTTGTCGTCACGCCAGACGACGCGCTCCTCGCCGTTGACGAGCGTTCCGGCAGAGGTTCCGGCTTCGATGTCGGCGGAAAGAGCAACGGGGATCCAGGGAGAGGCTGATGTCATGATGCGGCCTTTGCGGGCAGGTCTTCGTCGGTTTGAAATCTCGTCACGTCGAGCACGATGCTGTCATAGGGGCCGAGGCTCACCGCCATTTCGAAGGCATCGATCAGCGCTTCCGGGCCCGACAGCGTCAGGCGACAGCGGTCCCTGTCACAGGAGGCAATGTTCAGGCCGAGTGACAGGCGGGTCGCGCGATGTTCGGCAAACGCGACAAAACCCTGCGGCTCCAACCTTCCGGAAAAGGTGAAGCCGACGGTCATCTGGTCGGCCTTTGCCGTCATCGGATGGGGATCAGTGTTGCCTTGCAATTGTGCGCGCTCTAATTTTTGGGCAATCTACCGGCGGGCGCGATTGGGTTTCAAGCGGTTTCTCCCGTGCTCCAGAGGAAAGACAGACTATGCAGAACGGTATCGACAAGGCGTCGCTCGATCAGTGGTATGTGCTCGATACCGAGGCGGTGATCCCCGTGGGCCGATCGCAGAACCGCTTGCTCGGGACGGATCTCACCGTCGTCAAACAGGCGGATGGGGCGATCGAAGTCTTTGCCGAGGGGCGGGCCGTGCCGCTGCCGCTGCGCCATCGCTTCGGCTTTCTCTGGGCGACGCTGGGTGAGCCCCAGCGCGAGATTTTTCCGCTGCCGGAAGCAGACGAGCCTGACCGACGCTACGTGCCCTGCGGTGTCGTGACCGTGAAGGCATCCGGCCTTCGCATCGTCGAGAACTTTCTCGACATGGCGCATTTCCCCTTTGTGCATACCGATGTTCTCGGTGCGGAGCCGCATACGGAAGTGCAGAGCTACAATGTCGAGATCCGGCGCGAAGAGGACGAGGTCTGGGCGACGAACTGCACCTTCTTCCAGCCACAGGCCGCGCTGTCTGCGACTGATGGCATCACCACGCAATATATGTACCGGGTGATGACGCCGTTCACGACGATCCTCTACAAGACCTGTCCGAATGCGGCCAATCGCTGGGATGTCATCGGCCTCTTCGTCCAGCCGCTCGATCCCGGCCGCTGCCGGGCGCATCCGATCATGTATCTGATCGACGATGTCTCGACGACGACGGAACTCATTCATTTCCAGCAGATGATCTTCCTGCAGGACCGGATCATTCTGGAAAACCAGCGGCCTGTGCTTCTGCCGCTTGAGCCGCGCAAGGAGATCCCGACCCGCGCGGATGCCTCGTCGATCGCCTATCGCCGCTGGCTGAAGGAAAAGGGCGTGACTTACGGGGCGACGACAGTGGCCGCCTGACTTCAGGCAACAAAAAACCCGGAAGCGGGGGGCTTCCGGGTTTCTGGCATCTAAAAACCTGACGGTCTTAGTTGCGGGTCATCCAGTCGTCGATCTCGCGATCGGCTTCTTCCTGGGTCTTGCCATAGGCTGCCTGGATCTTGCCCGACAGTTCCTTGCGCTTGCCGGCGATGACGTCGAGATCGTCACCCGTCAGCTTGCCCCACTGGGTCTGGGCCTTGCCCTTGAACTGCTCCCAATTGCCTTCGATCTGATTCCAATTCATCGGTGTTCTCCCGTGTCTGGTGAATGGTCGAGGCGTCGTGTCCTCGGCCCAGAGAACGTGGACCAGCATTTGAAGTTCCATCGTCTTCATCATCTTCTTGTTCCGGCTTGGTTGGACTCTCATGCGCTTCGGTCAAGAAATCGGCCGACGATGGAACACTCTCGATCGTCTGACGTTTTGACTGCGAACCCGATCATCAATCACCCAAGGGAGAGCAATCATGGCTCAGGTACCGAGCGCTTCGAACAACAAGATCAAGGGCGCAGCAGACAATGTCGCCGATCGCATCGATGCTGCCGCGTCCGCCAGCTCCAGCGCCAATTCGCCGGCGACCGGCAGTGATATTCAGGCCGAGCTTGAAACGCTCCGCAGCGACATCGCTGCCCTGACCCAGACCGTTGCCTCCTTCGGCAGCAGCAAGATCCGCCAGGCCGGCGAGACGTCCCAGCAGTATATGGACAGTGCCCGGGAAACCCTTGCCAATGCCGAGGAAGATCTCGAAGCCTATGTGCGCGCCAAGCCGTTGCAGTCGCTCGCTATGGCTGCTGGTGTGGGCTATGTTCTCGCTCTCCTCAGCCGGCGCTGATCATGCTGCCATTGTTTCAGCAAATCGGCATCCTCGCCTTTGGTAAGGTGAAGCCGACCGCTCGCCGCTTCACCCGCCTTCTGGTCGGTGGGGCGGTGGCTGCCGTTTTCGGTCTCACGGCCTATGTGGGCTTGCTCATTGCACTCGGGCTCTATCTCGCGGAGATGCTCGGCGGCCCGCTGGCTGCGCTGATTGTCGCAGCTGTCGCAGGTGTTTGTGCGCTCATCGTCGTGGCGGTGGTTCAATCGATGAATCGTCGCACCGAACTGAGGGCGGAAGCGCGCCAGAGAGCGGCCAAGGCGAGGCTTCCCGATCCCGTGACATTGCAGTTGCTGGCGGGGGTTCCGGCGCTCTTGAAAGGGCGTTCGCTGATCGGAGTGGCGACTGTGGCGGCGCTTGTCTATGGCGTTACCCGTCTGCAGAACTCAGATCGTGATTATCGCGACTAAGTGGGCGACTGGAGAAGGATCACGTCGAGAGAGCTTGATCCTTCCATTCGCGGTCATTTCTTTGCGTTGGTTTCTGCTTCCTGCAGGCGTTCCAGCAAATCCAGAAGATGGGCGGGCGTGCCTTCGTTGATAATGCCGTCGTAGTAACCGCGGAGCTTCGAGGCGATAAGGGCATTGGCGTTCTGGCGTTGTGTGTCGGAGCGTGTCTTTGATTTTTCCGGTTTGTCCGGAGGGGTGCCAGCCATGTTGTTCACGTTCCATTGTTTTCCCGGCCATTATCCCGGGACGAGATTGTGCGGGTGAGCATTAGCCTGATAAGTTCGATCATGCAAAAAAGTTCCGGACGACGGAACTCTTTTTTGAGCCGCGCGTTTTAGGCCGAGTCCGCACCTTAATATTCTTCGATTGGAGAACTGCATGTCCCTTACTGCCCGCGTCGCCGTCCATCTTCCCTACCTTCGGCGATATGCACGCGCCGTCACCGGTTCGCAGACCTCGGGTGACGCCTATGTAGCCGCAGTCCTCGAGGCATTGATTGCCGATATTTCGATTTTTCCCGATACCGGCAACGACCGGGTCGCGCTCTACCGGCTGTTTGTCACCATTTATGACTCGACCAAGGTGGAGCTGCCACAGATCGTTTCGCCCTTCGCCTGGGAAAAGCGTGCGGCAGCCAATCTCGCAGCAGTTCCCACACGCGCCCGCCATGCCTTCCTGCTGATCACGGTTGAAGGGTTCTCCACATCGGAAGCAGCCAGTGTTCTGGGGGTTTCGGAGGCCGAGTTCAACGGGTTGTTCAACGAGGCATCGATGGAAATTTCCCGCCAGGTTGCAACCGATATCATGATCATCGAAGACGAGCCGCTGATTGCGCTGGACATCGAGCAGATGGTCGAGGACCTCGGCCACCGGGTGACCGGCATCGCCCGCACCCATGCGGAAGCCGTCGACCTCTACAAGCGCACCAATCCCAAGATGGTGCTGGCTGACATCCAGCTCGCCGACGGCAGCTCGGGCATCGATGCCGTCAATGACATTCTCAAGGTCGATACCGTTCCGGTCATCTTCATCACGGCATTTCCTGAGCGGCTGCTGACCGGCGAACGCCCTGAACCGGCCTTCCTGGTCACCAAGCCGTTCAATCCGGACATGGTCAAGGCGCTGATCAGCCAAGCCCTCTTTTTCAACGAACGGGTATCCGAACAGGCATAAAACGCGCGATTATTATGGAATTCGGCGAAACCGCAGGCTCTTAAGCTGCGGTGGGTCGAGGTGCCGACAAACGGCGGAGCATCACACTTGGTACATCGGTTGACATGGTTTGAACCTCAGCGCGGCGAGGATCAGCTGCGTGAGTTCTTCATTACCGCACTGATCGACATGGGTGCCAGTCTGATTCTGCAGGACAGGGATGGGACATATGTCTGTATTACTACCCTGCCATCCCGGTGGAAGCTTACGCCCGGGGTCGTCCCGACCGACGAGTCCATCTTCGGAAAAGAGGTTGGCGAACGTCTGGTCGAGATGAAAGCGGGTCTCCTCAAGGCCGGGGACCGCGCGGAGCTGGAAATCGAAGCCGGCGACGACACCTTCTTCGAGTTCCGGTGCCGCATGGTGGAGATGGACGATCACGATCTTCATCTGATCACGGTGCTGATCGACAGAACGGAAGATCGGCGCCGCGAGCGGCTGCTCAGGGCGCTTCTGCGCGAGGTGAGCCATCGTTCGAAAAATCTATTGGCGATCATCCAGAGCATCGCCTCCCAGACGGCGCGTTATGCCGGGACGCTCGACATGTTCCTCGGGAAGTTCCGTGGCCGGCTGCATGCCCTGTCCCAGTCGCAGGACCTGATCACGGACTCCAGCTGGCGTGGCGCCTATTTCCGCGATCTGTTGAAGCAGCAGGTTGAGCGCTACATCCAGGAGAATGCGGATCTGGTTCACGTCTCTGGCGACGATGTGCTTCTGACGCCGAATGCTTCGCTGCATATTGGCCTTGCCCTTCATGAGCTGGCGGTCAATGCCGTCAGTCATGGGGATTTCCTGCAACGCCGCAAACCCATCTCGGTGAGCTGCCGAAGGCAGGAATTGCCCGACGGTCCGGTCGTCACGATCCTCTGGGAAGAGCCCTTCTCCGGACCCGATGACAGCAAGGATGCAAAGGCGAGCCGGTTCGGCAGCACGGTGCTGGAACGGGTCGTCCCTGCTTCGGTCAACGGCCAGGCCAAGCACGACCTGAAAAATGGGCTGGTGCGGTACGAACTGACATTCCCGCTCGAGACGTTCGACTGACCCAAATCCGCCCTGCGGCTCCTTCTCCTCCGGCTGTGAGACACGTCATGCGCCTGTTTACCTGCAGCAATTGTAGCAACGTCGTGCATTTTGAAAACACGGGCTGTGTCACCTGCGGTGCGCGGCTCGCTTTTCGTCCCTCGGTGCTGGAGATGATTGCGCTCGATGCTGAAGGTACGCCGATCCTCTCCCCTGGCCAGTCCGCGATCGGCGCGGTGGCGTCGTGTTCAAATGCGGACCTCGGCGGCTGCAACTGGCTTGTCGACGACGGCGATCCGTCCGGCTTTTGTGTCGCCTGTCGCCACAACGTCACCATTCCGGACCTCACCGTGGCCGAAAATCTGGCGAACTGGCAGAAAATCGAACTTGCCAAACGCGGCCTGTTCTATTCGCTGCTGCGCTTCCGGTTGCCGCTGCAGACACGAAGCGAGGACCCGGAAAAAGGACTGGGCTTCGCATTCCTCGCCGATGATCCGGAAGCGGAAGGTGAGGAGGGGCATGTGCTCACCGGGCACGCCGAGGGCCTCATCACGCTCAACATCGCGGAGGCCTCCGATCCAGAGCGGGAAGCGCGGCGGGTGGCCCTTGGCGAGCCGTTCCGCACCCTGCTCGGTCATTTCCGCCATGAGGTCGCCCATTACTACTGGAACGTTCTGGTCCGCGATCGTGACGCCTTCGATGCGTTTCGCGCCGTTTTTGGTGATGAGCGTCAGGATTATGGCGAGGCTTTGGAGCGACACTATGCCGAGGGGCCTCCGGCTGGCTGGGAGCTGAACCATATCTCCGCCTATGCTGCGAGCCACCCCTGGGAGGATTTCGCCGAAACCTTTGCGCATTATTTCCATATCGTCGATGCGCTCGATACGGCGGACGCTTTCGGCCTGCGCACCAATCCCGACGTGGAAACGGATGCCGTCGGCATCGAGCTGCGGCGGACATTTGACAGCTACGCCACCGGCACCGTCACATCTCTCATCCGGGCGTGGGTTCCGCTGACCTTGGCGATCAACAGTATCAACCGCAGCATGGGGCAGCCCGATCTTTATCCATTCGTGCTCTCGCAACCTGTGTTCGAGAAACTCGACTATATAAACCAGCTGATCCGGTCGTCTTCGACCAGTCAAGCCGTCTAAATCCAGCATTTCTGGAACATCTGGCTGTTTCTCCGCGTTAACGATTGAGTAACGTGGAGACCGGTCATGAACACTATGGCAGCCCTAATGGTCATCGTAGCTTGCCACCCGCAGGATGCGACTTGTCTTGAGGAGCCGGTTGCAGTGATTTCCTATCAGAGCGACGACGCATGTTTCGCCTCGCTCAGCAAGGAGCTGGCGCGGGCAAAGACCATGGCACAACTCGTCTATGGGGACTGTGTGCCGGTCGACGCGGATCTCGTTGCCGGCAAAACCATCCGTCAGGAAATCGATCCGGTGAAACTTGCCGCTCTCAAGGCGGCACCTGCAGTGGCCGGCGCTGTCGAAGCGCAGGCCCTCACGCCGCCTCTTCCAAACCGCGTGCCTATTCCCATCGAACGGTTTCAGGATATCCGATGACCTCGCCTGACCCTGAATCCGGTGCCAAGGCCGAGGAAAGCGTGGTCCAATACATCGACGCCCAGACAAGGCGTCTGGCGCAGAATGCGGGGTTGGACACGGACCTGGAATCCCAAGTGCCTCCGGGTTACGGTCGCTTCACGCAGCAGATCATCGTTGTGCTGCTAGTTGCTGCCATCGTCGCGCTGCTCTTCATCCTATTTTAATCGCGTCGCCCGCTGAACTTGTCTGCTTTTCGTCATCAGTCGAAAAAAAGGGAGGCCGCGCCTTGGCGACGGCCTCCCTTTTTGGGGCGGTTTGGACGTCAGGCCTGACGGAACAGGCGCATGGCGAGGGAAACCAGGAAGAGAATGATGAAGATGGCGAAAAGGATCTTGGCGATACCGGCAGATGCACCGGCAATGCCGCCGAAGCCGAGAACACCAGCGATCAAGGCGACGACGAGAAAAACGAGAGCGTAATAGAGCATTTGGGGTCCTCCTGTTGCGACGTCGGAAAAACGTGCCCCGCCGTTCTTTGTTCCCTCTTGCTCACACAGGCTCACAATCCATATGCTTGCGATGAAAATTTCGTTTTGCCGGGAACTTTGTGGTGGATCGGGCGTTAGTTGCCGACAATCGCTCAAACCCGTTGGACCACATGACAGAAAACTCTAAGAAAGTGACAGTGCCGGAAGGTCTGCCCGGAATGGCGGCATTCCATCCCGGCGTGTCGGCTCAGTTGCGCGAATTTTACCAGTCGGTCCAGGAAGAAGGCATTCCGCAGCGTTTCCTGGAGCTCCTGGAACGGCTCGATATGGCCGAGCGCCGTGCGGAAGAAAGCATTCAGAACAGGGAAGCTGCTCGATGACTGTTGACGCAAAGTCGAGCGACCATTCGTTCAAGCGCGATCTTCTGGCTGCATTGCCCAATCTGCGCGCTTTTGCCGTCTCTCTGACCGGGCGTCATCATGTGGCGGACGATCTCGTGCAGGACACGATCATGAAGGCGTGGGCGAAGCAGGATCACTTCGAGCCCGGTACCAACATGAAGGCCTGGCTGTTCACCATCCTGCGCAACGAGTTCTATTCGCAGATGCGTAAACGCGGTCGCGAAGTTTCCGATACGGATGGCATTTTCACCTCCCAGCTATCGACTCATCCGCAGCAATACGGATCGCTCGACCTGCAGGATTTCAAGCGGGCGCTCGACCAGTTGCCGAGCGACCAGCGTGAAGCGATCATCCTGGTTGGCGCATCGGGTTTCGCCTACGAGGAGGCCGCCGAGATCTGCGGCTGTGCCGTTGGCACGATCAAGAGCCGCATCAATCGTGCGCGCAACAAGCTGCAGGAGATCCTCGGCGTTAGCGGAGAAGGTGATTACGGGCCGGACGCCAACAGTTCAGCGGTCATCAAGAAGGCTTTTGCTGTCTGATTTCCGGCGACTGGCTGCTTCCATAACGGCGGCAGCCAGTGGCTCCGGCAGAGGTGGCTTTGTCACCACGGCATGGAGGGAGACAATGCTCTGGTTTTGCTCGTGGTCACCATATGACGAGAGAAAAACCGGCTCGGCACCCGCAGCCAAGATCGCATTCACTCTCGATACGTTCAGCGCTTCGTTTCCGGCGACATCGAGGACAACCACGTCGAATTCGCCTGTGGCGAGTTGCTCTTCCATGCGGGCAAGCGGCGCGATGGCGGCCGTACAGGCTATGGTTTCCGATAGCATCCGTTCCACCTCCATCGCGATCAGGTACTGGTTATCCGCAATCAGCACGCGGAGGGGAGATGGGGGCATGTTCACTCCTTCATTCGGGACCGCTTTATGGTCTTCGAGGGGTGGAACGTCATTTAAAAAAGACATATCGGCCTTGAAGTTCCATAAGGGAACAGTGTGGCCACACTGCGAGGTCGTGTATGGTTTCTGAACCGCGTCAAAACCCCGTTCGCGTCAGCTGTTTTGAATGCCCTTTGCGCCGGATGAAGCAGTTTCGCCCCTTCAGCGAAGAGGAACTCGAATTCGTCTCGCAGTTCAAACGGGGCGAGTTGCAGGCCGATCCCGGGACGACGGTCTTGGTGGAAGGCGCGCGAAGCGCGCACCTCTATACAGTGCTGTCGGGCTGGGGGTTCCGCTACAAGATCCTTGAAGACGGACGCCGGCAGATCCTCAACTATGTCGTTCCGGGAGATATGGTGGGCCTTCAGGGTGCCGTGATGGCCGAAATGCAGCACTCCGTGGAGGCAATGACGGCCATGACACTCTGCGTCTTCGAACGTAGCCGGCTGTTCTCCCTTTTCGAACGTCATGCCGGTCTCGGTTTCGACCTCACCTGGCTCGCCGCGCGCGAGGAGGTCATTCTCGATGAGCACCTGCTCAGCATCGGCCGGCGTTCGGCGCTGGAGCGGGCATCTTATCTGCTCGCCTTCTTGTACGATCGTGGGGTATTGGCCGGGCTGCTGGACGAAAACCGGCGCCACATCCCCGTCACGCAGATGCATTTCGCCGATACGCTCGGTCTTTCCATCGTGCATACCAACAAAACGCTGAAAAAGCTCTCCGACCGCGAGCTGATCCGGTGGCGCGACCGGGGCTGTGAAATTCTGGATCCTGAGGGGCTGCGGGCGATCGCCGGTTGGGTGCCGGGCGATTTGCGGATACGCCCCTTCATTTGAGATGATCTTGCCACAAAACAGAAAGGGCTCGCCGTCAGTGCGAGCCCTTTTGCATTGAAGGCCATAGCACCGTCTATGCTGATCAGGCCACGACGATCACGCCGGTGAAGAGTGCGATGATCAGGATGACGAGCACCACGAAGATGAGGATCTTGGCGATTCCGGCCGAAGCACCAGCCACGCCGCGAAAACCCAGCAGGCTGGCGACGGCAGCAATGAGGAGAAAGATCAGGATCCAGTGAAGCATGGGTTTGTTCCTTTCGTTGTTCCATCGGGGAAACAGGGACCGGCAACAATTGTTCCATGCGCACACCGGGCAGTGGGTCGCTGACGCAGTGCAGCAAAAATCGTTTTAAGTTTTTCTGCTCCCACGGAAAGGGACACTTGGGGCCGGATGCGGGCTGGACAGCTGCCGCCTCTTCTGCTCGTCTCCGCAGCGGAGAATCCTGTGATCTACCTCACGGGATGACGTGTGTTGGAGCGAGGGTCACGGAGATGGGATTGAAGATAGGATCGCCAAGGGAGATTTATGCCGGCGAGGCTCGCGTCGCGATGACGCCGGATAGCGCCACCCAGTTGCAGAAACTCGGCTATGAATGCGTGATTGAAAGCGGCGCCGGCAAGGCAGCAGGACTTTCGGACGACGCCTATCGCGCCGCCGGTGTGACCGTGGTTGAGACGGCCGCCGCGCTTTATGAAACGGCCGATATCATCGCCAAGGTGCGTCCGCCGGAAACCTCGGAAGTGGATCGTCTCGGCCCGGGCAAGACGCTGATCTCCTTCTTCTATCCGGCCCAGAATTCCGCTCTGCTCGAACAGGCGAAGGACAAGGGCGCGACCGTCGTTGCCATGGACATGGTGCCGCGCATTTCGCGTGCCCAGAAGATGGACGCCCTGTCGTCGATGGCGAATATCGCAGGCTATCGCGCGGTGATCGAGGCCGGTAACAATTTCGGTCGCTTCTTCACCGGTCAGGTGACCGCCGCCGGCAAGGTGCCGCCGGCCAAGGTTCTCGTCATCGGCGCGGGTGTCGCTGGTCTTGCGGCCATCGGGACCGCCACCTCGCTCGGCGCCATCACCTATGCCTTCGACGTTCGCCCTGAAGTGGCCGAACAGATCGAGAGCATGGGCGCGCAGTTCGTATTCCTCGAATTCGAAGCGACCCAGGATGGAGCGGCGACCGGTGGCTATGCCGCACCGTCTTCGCCGGAATTTCGCGAAAAGCAGCTCGCCAAGTTCCGCGAGCTGGCGCCGGAAATGGACATCGTTATCACCACGGCGCTGATCCCTGGACGTGATGCGCCGAAGCTCTGGCTTGCCGATATGGTTGCCGCGATGAAGCCCGGTTCCGTCGTGGTCGACCTTGCCGCCGAGCGGGGTGGGAACTGCGATCTGACCGTCGCTGACCAGAAGATCGTCTCCGACAATGGCGTCACCATCGTCGGCTACACGGACTTCCCGAGCCGCATGGCCGCACAGTCCTCGACCCTTTACGCCACCAACATTCGTCACATGATGACTGACCTCACACCGGCCAAGGACGGTGTGGTCGTGCACAACATGGAAGACGATGTCATCCGGGGCGCCACCGTTACCAAGGATGGTGAGATCACCTATCCGCCACCGCCGCCGAAGATCCAGGCCATTGCCGCTGCCAAGCCGAAGGAGAAGGTGAAGGAACTGACGGCGGAAGAAAAGCGGGCGCAGGAAATCGCCGCGTTCAAGACGCAGACCCGCAATCAGGTCGCGATGCTCGCCGGTGGCGGTGCGCTGATCCTGCTCGCCGGACTCTATGCGCCTGCCAGCTTCATGAGCCATTTCATCGTTTTCGTGCTCGCCTGCTTCGTCGGTTTCCAGGTCATCTGGAATGTCAGCCATTCGCTGCACACGCCGCTGATGGCGATCACCAATGCCATTTCCTCGATCATCATTCTGGGTGCGCTGATGCAGATTGGATCAGGCAACTTCCTGGTAATCATCCTCGCTGCGCTGTCGGTCTTGATGGCCGGCATCAACATCTTCGGTGGCTTCATGGTCACCCGGCGCATGCTCGCCATGTTCCAGAAGTCTTGAGTTAAGGGAGGGGACACACACATGGAATACGGATTCACCACAGCGGCCTATGTCGTCGCAGCTGTTCTCTTCATCCTGTCGCTCGGCGGCCTCTCGGGTCAGGAAAGCGCCAAGCGCGCCGTCTGGTATGGCATCGTCGGCATGGGGCTCGCGGTCCTCGCGACGCTTTACGGTCCCGGCGCCGGCAACTGGTTCGTCTCGGTCGTGATGATCGCCATCGGTGGCGGCATCGGCTGGGTCGTCGCCCAACGGGTGCAGATGACCGAAATGCCGCAGCTTGTGGCCGCCATGCATTCGCTGGTCGGTCTTGCCGCCGTCTTCATCGGTTTCAATGCCGAAATCGAGATGTGGCGGATTGCCAGCACGATCGCGGATGCGGGCATCGCCTTCTGTGACCCGGCCGTGAATGCGGTCGCTTGCGCCATCCAGGCGGGCCACACCGACCTTTTCAAGGATTTCACCGGCTTTGCGTTGAAGATCGCGGAGAAGACCGGGCCCGAGATTGCCGTCCTGAAGATCGAGGTCTTCCTTGGTGTCTTCATCGGTGCGGTTACCTTTACGGGCTCGGTCGTTGCCTATGGCAAGCTCGCCGGCAAGGTCGATGGCAAGGCCAAGAAGCTGCCGGGCGGTCATCTCTTGAATGCTGGTGCAGCCCTCGGCTCGCTCCTGTTGCTGGTGCTCTACTTCAACGGCGCGGGCAGCTGGACGCTGATCCTGATGACGCTTCTGGCGCTCTTCATCGGTTACCACTTGATCATGGGCATCGGCGGCGCCGACATGCCGGTCGTTGTCTCGATGCTCAACAGCTATTCGGGCTGGGCTGCTGCGGCCATCGGCTTCTCGCTCTCGAACGATCTCCTGATCGTCGTCGGCGCGCTGGTCGGCTCCTCGGGTGCGATCCTCTCCTACATCATGTGCAAGGCGATGAACCGCAGCTTCATCTCGGTCATCCTGGGCGGCTTCGGCGGCACCTCGGGCCCGCAGATGGAAGTGACCGGCGAGCAGATCGCCATCGATGGCGATGGCGTTGCCAATGCGCTCAACGATGCTGACTCGATCATCATCGTTCCGGGCTACGGCATGGCGGTTGCGCAGGCTCAGCAGTCGGTGTCGGAGCTGACCCGCAAGCTGCGCGCGGCTGGCAAGACCGTGCGCTTCGCGATCCATCCGGTCGCAGGCCGCCTGCCGGGCCACATGAACGTGCTGCTAGCCGAAGCGAAAGTGCCCTACGACATCGTCCTCGAAATGGACGAGATCAACGAGGACTTCCCCGAGACGGACGTCGTCATCGTCATCGGCTCGAATGACATCGTCAACCCGGCCGCCCAGGAAGACCCGAACTCACCGATCGCCGGCATGCCGGTTCTCGAAGTCTGGAAGGCAAAGCAGGTCTTCGTCTCCAAGCGCGGCCAGGGCACGGGCTATTCCGGCATCGAGAACCCGCTGTTCTACAAGGAGAATACGCGGATGTTCTACGGTGACGCGAAGAAGTCGATCGACAGTATTTTGCCGCTGATTAAGTAAGGCGGGTACGATTTGAGAAGCAGGAAAGCCGGGTGGTGACGCCCGGCTTTTTTGTTGGCTGCCGAAGCGCCCTCGTGAAAATCTGGCTTTAATAGCCGGCCTCTTTCTGATGCCTGAATGCCAGAATGCGCACGGCATCCTCCGGCTTTTCGTAGTGGTAGAGAGCGACATAGCCACTCGCGCCGAACCCAATCGTCAATTCTCGCAAGCCTGGAAAGCGTGGCAGGGGCCGTCCCCGTTCCGGGCTGCTGGCAAGGAGTTCAAACTGCCGTTTGATTTCTTTCGCTGCCTTTCCGGCGGCCTCCGGTGAGCTTGCCTCAAGAAAGCGACGGCATCTTTCCAAGCCAATCGCCGCTCCTTCCGTGACGATTACTCGTGGCACTCGGGCACCGGTTTCTCGTCGGCTGTGCCCCAGGTTTCGAGCCAGTCGCTCACCTCGTCCAGCGTCAGGTGGCGACCCGTTGCCTTGTAAGCCGTCCAGGATGCAAGTGCCTCGCGCGTGAAGGTCTCACGCGCCTCTTCCCGCTCCACATACTGCTCAATCGCTTCCAGCATCAGTCCATGCGCCGAGCGTTTGCGCTCATTGGCCAGTTGCTGCACCCGCTCTTTCAATGCGTCATCGATTTTCAGCGAGGTCGCCATGGGCGCTCCAGACTACCGGGTGATACCTCATAACAAGATAGTGGGATGGCCAAGACAAGTCCATACGAACGGAGTGACGCTGTCATCGGGCACGCATGGCTTTGAAACGCAAAACCCCGCCATGTTGGCGGGGGTTTCGTATCGGTCGCGGATCAAACATCCGCCTTGAACGTCTGCTTCTGGGTGCCAAGCCCCTCGATGCCGAGCTCGACCACGTCCCCGGCTTTCAGGAACTGCGGGGGCTTCATGCCGAGGCCGACGCCCGGAGGCGTGCCGGTGGAGATGATGTCGCCGGGATGCAGGCTCATGAACTGGCTGAGATAGGAAACAACGTGGGCAACGCCGTAGACCATGGTCTTCGACGAGCCGTCCTGCATCATCTTGCCGTTGACGGAGAGCCACATCTTGAGGTCATGCGGGTTGGCGATCTCGTCCTTGGTGACGAGCCAGGGGCCAATCGGGCCGAAGGTGTCGCAGGACTTACCCTTGGTCCACTGACCCGCACGTTCGGTCTGGAAGGCACGTTCCGAGACATCGTGAGAGACGCAGTATCCGGCGACATAATCCATGGCGTCCGCTTCGGAGACATATTTCGCGGTCTTGCCGATGACGACGCCGAGTTCGACTTCCCAGTCTGTCTTTTCCGAGCCGCGCGGGATGAGGACGTCATCATTAGGGCCGCAGATCGCAGAAGTCGCCTTCATGAAGATGACCGGCTCCGGCGGCACGGTAGCACCCGTTTCGGCGGCGTGGTCGGAATAGTTGAGGCCGATGCAGATGAACTTGCCGGTGCCGGCAACGCAGGCGCCAATACGATCCACCGTGATTTCCGGCAGCGAGGCCGGATCGATGGCCGCGATCTTGGCCAGGCCTTCCGGCGAGATGGCAGCGCCGCCGATATCGGCGACGTGGCCCGAGAGGTCACGAACCTTGCCATCCTTGTCGAGGATCGCAGGCTTTTCCTGACCCAGCGGGCCGACACGCATCAGTTTCATGGTGTTCTTCCTTCTTCAGAATTAGATCGTCCAGCCGCCGTCGATGGCAAAGGCCTGGCCTGAGGTATAGGTGGCGCCGGCGATGTAGACGGCGAGGTCGGCGATTTCTTCCGGCGTGCCGAGCCGGCCCATCGGCTGGCGCGCGATGAAGGCGGCGCGGGCCGCATCGTAATCGCCCTGGGCACGCATACGATCCTGTAACGACGGGCTTTCGACGGTGCCCGGGCAGATCGCGTTGCAGCGGATGCCCTGCGTCACGTAATCGGCAGCCACTGACTTGGTCAAGCCGACAACCGCCGCCTTGGTCACCGTGTAGGCACACCGGTTCGGCACGCCCTTCACCGAGCTTGCTACAGACGCCATGTTGATAATTGACCCTTCGCCGCGCTCCAGCATGGCCGGCAGAACCGCACGGATCGTGCGGATCATGGCGCGCACGTTGAGGTCGAAGGCAAAGTCGAGATCCTTGTCGGCCATGTCCAGAACGGTGCCGCCATGCACGACACCGGCGCAATTGAACAGCACGTCGAAGGGACCGGTCTCGGCGACAACGAGTTGCACTGCCTCGTCGTTCAGAACGTCGAGCTTGCGGGTCGTAATCCCGGCCTCGCCATCCAGCGTTGCCAGGGCGTCCGTGTTGATGTCGGTTGCCACGACCGTCGCACCGGCGCGCGCGAAAGCGAGTGCGCTGGCGCGACCGATACCCTGGCCGGCGGCCGTTACCAGCACATGCTTGTTCTTCAAAGGCAGGTTCATCCTCTTGGCTCCTCCAGCCGATCTCTCGTCACTCGACCCTTGCATATTCCGGCAGAGGATGCGAGCTTCATTCATATGCAAAACATTTATTCATGATCGTCAAGGTCACACTGGCGGGTTCAAGGAGAGAAATGCGTGACTGATCTTGACCAGGACCGCTACCGGGCGCCGGCGCTCGACAAGGGACTCGATATTCTGGAGCTTCTGGCAGGCGTCGACGGGGGCTTGAGCCAGGCTGAGATCGCCAAGAAGCTCGATCGCAGCCCCAATGAATTCTATCGGATGCTCGATCGGCTGGTGAAACGAGGCTACGTCGCACGGCTCGATGGCGACCGTTATGTCCTGACGCTGAAGCTGTTCGGTCTTGCCCAGCTGCATGCGCCCACCCGCCGGCTTGCGTCGCTGGCCATGCCACTGATGCGGCAACTGGCCGATGTCACGCAGCAGGAAAACCACATCGTTGTCTATGACCGGGGCCACCCGGTCGTGATCGCCCAGATCGAGGCCCCCAATTACTGGGGAATTTCCATCCGTGTCGGTTCTCGAATGGGTTTGTTCGACACCGGTTCGGGTCACGTGCTGCTGGCCTTTCGCAGTCCCGAAGTGCGGGCGATGATGGTGGCGGAGCATGTGGCAAGCGGCGGACCGGAGGGCCGGATGACCGAAGCGTTTGCCGCGCGACTGGAACAGATCCGTGCCCGCGGCTACGAGATGATGCCGAGCGCGCAGACGGCCGGGGTCATGAACCTTTCAGCCCCGATCGTCGGCGCCGACGGCGAGGCAATCGGGGCGCTCACAGTGCCTTACATCACGATCATCAATGCCCCCGAAGCGCCCGATATTACCCGCACGGTCGAGGCACTGACGGACACCGCCCGTCGGATCTCAGCGCTGGTGGGAGCCGGCCTCGGAGCGGAGTTCTCTGATACAGATTGACTTTCATCGGCCTTGGGAGGGGCCTGACATGATCATCGATACGCATCTTCACCTGATCTACCGTAACCGACTGACTTATCCCTGGCTCCGGGACGAACCGCAACTCGATGCCGATTTTACCTGGGAGACCTATTCACGAGAGGCAAGGCGGCTGGGGATTTCCTCGGTGCTGCACATGGAGGTGGATGTTGCACCCGGCGATATCGCCGCCGAGACCGATATGGTCCAGGCATTGTCGCACTCAGCCGGAAGCCTCCTGCGTGGCGTGATTGCCTCGTGCCGCCCGGAAGAGGCCGGGTTTGCCGCCTATCTGGAGACGCAGCTCTGCAACCCCTTCGTCAAGGGTTTCCGCCGCGTGCTGCATGTCGTTCCGGACGATGTGTCCGAGGGGGCCTTGTTCCGGGAAAACGTGAAGCGTCTCTCCGGGACGGGACTGACCTTCGATCTCTGCATGTTCCCGCATCAGGTCGACAAGGCAAAGGCGCTGATCGATCTCGCGCCCGACGTTACGTTTATCCTGGATCACTGCGGTGTGCCCGACATCAAGGGGCATGGTTACGAGAGTTGGAAGGCCGGTATCACGGAGATCGCGCAAAGAGATAATGTCCGCGTCAAGATCTCCGGTATCCCCGCCTATGGCGATCGCGAAACATGGACGCTGGAAGATCTGAAACCTTATTTCGATCACACGATCGGGGCCTTCGGTTTCGATCGGGCCATCTGGGGGTCCGATTGGCCGGTCTGCACCCTCGGTGGAGGCCTGTCGACCTGGGTCGCAACCACGCAGGCGCTCTTGCATGGCTGCACGATCGAGGAAAAGGAACAGGTCTTTTCCGAAAATGCCAAGCAGCTGTGGCGATTGGGTTAGAGGTGCTTGTCGCGCTCGGCCAGCAGTCGACGCAGATAGCCGCGCATGGCCACGATCAACGCCTCGATATCGGCATTTGATGCGGTCAGGTCCTGCAGCGCATAGCTTTGCAGAATGATGCCGTCGATGCCGATCAGCATCTGGCGACCGACGGCTCTGCCGATGCGCCGGAGTTCGTCATCGCTGTCGTCCTCGAAGACCAGATGCCCGTAAAAGTCGATATATGCATTGTACTGCCGCGCCGCGAGCCATTCGGAGCCTTTGGTGCGAAGCGCGTAAAGGGTAAGCTCGGTCTGGGCGATCTGCTTGTTGCGGGTGCGCTGGATGTAGCGCCAGCTTGTTCGGATCAGGGCTTCCACCCGGTCCTCCGGCGCCGGCGGCAGGGCGACTTCCTGGCGATAGGCCGTGTCCATTTCCGCCAGCAAGTCTTCGAGGACCGCAATCAGCAGGCTTTCCTTGCTGTCGAAGTAATAGTGCAGGGTCGCGAGCTTCACGCCCGCCGAGGCCGCGATCCGCCGAGTCGTCAGCGCCTCCATGCCGCCTTCCTCGAGCGCTTCGCGCGCGCCGCGGATAATTCGCAGACGGGTTTCAACACCTTTGCGTGTTGCACCGGCCGGGCGTCCGCGGGAAGCGTCGGCCGATGATCTGTCAGTCGCAGCGTCTGCCGCCTTGTTCATCGGCCCCCTCCGGCATCGAAGGTGACGCGACCGTCGCAGATGGTCATCACAGGCGACAGCGAGGCGATGTCGGCCGGCGGGGTGGTCTCGATGTTGCCGGAGAGCACCACGACATCGGCGAGATAGCCGGGTTTCAGGACGCCCTTTCGATCTTCCATGTATTCGACCCAGGCGCCGGTGCGGGTATAGGCGGCGAGGGTTTCGGCAAGGCTCAGGCGCTGGTCCGGCATATCGTCCGCCCAAGGCTGACGGGTCATTGCATCACCGATGCAGCTCAGGGGCGGCAGTGGCGAGACCGGCCAGTCGGTGGCGAAAACGATGGTGGCGCCGGCGTCTACCAATGTCTTCCAGGCAAAGGCATAGGGCCAACGCTCGCGACCGATATAGGTGAGGTAAGGCTCGAGCGGCAGCCCGGCCGAGCCCGGAGGATGCGTCGGCTGCATCGAGGCGATCGTGCCTGTCTCCGCAAAGCGGGGAATATCGTCCGGGTGCACGACCTCGATATGCTCGATGCGGTTACGCATGTCGCTTTTGCCATTTGTGGCAATGGAGGCTTCGTAGCCGTCAAGCACCATCCGCACCGCACCATCCCCGATGGCATGGACCGCGACCGGCATGCCCAGGCGGTTGGCTTCGGTCGCGACCGCATTGAAGGCCTCGGCGGAAAACAGCGGTTCGCCCTTCCAGCCGGGCTTGTGGGCATAATCGTCGACGAAGACGGCAGTTTCGCCTTCGGTCACGCCGTCCATGAACAGCTTGACGAAGTTGCAGCGCAGCTTGTCGGTATCGAAGCGCTTCTTCCAGGCCGCGGCCTTCTCCTCCAGATCGGAGAGCGGCATGAAGTTCTTCATGTGGTAGGGCATGCGAACCCGAACGGGCAGGCCGTCGGTCTTTTCTATCTCGTCCAGCATCTCCAGCTGATAGAGGTTGCCGTCCATGTTCTGGAACGAGGTGATTCCGAGAGACGCGCAATAGGCGAGCCCTTTCTTCAATACGGCGATATCGCCAGCGCGTTCCTCCGACGTGACGTGCGCGGGGTCACCACCGGTGCCCACACCCAGGCTTTCCCGGGCTCCGGTCACGCCCATGGAGGCAACCGGTCTGATGGCGTTGGTTTCGCGCAGTTCGCCATTGGCCAGGCCATCGTCCCCCATGACGATTTCGTTGCCGACACCCACGTCGCCGCCCTTGATGATGCCGGCCTTTTCCAGAGCGATTGTGTTGGCCCAGGCCGTGTGGTGGTCCGGCGCGTACATCAGGAAGGGTCGGTCGGCAATGATGCGGTCAAGGTGGTGGCGCGTCACCCGCTCGGTCTCGGAGAGAATGGTGTAATCTGCCGTTTGGGCAACCAGCAGCGGAAGGTCTGGATGGGCTGCCGCATAGTCGCGCACCGCTTTGTTTAGTGCATCGAAGCCCTTCACGCCGAAAAGCGAGAGTTCTCCCAGCGAAACCGAACCACCGAAGATATGCATATGGGCTTCGTTGAAGCCGGGCAGCACCGTTGCCCCTTTCGCGTCTATGATGCGGGTCTGCGCATCCGCGAGCGCAAGGATCTCGGCATTCGAACCGACTGCGGTCACTTTGTTGCCAGTCAGCGCGACCGCTTCTGCCCTGGGGCGCTCGTCATCCATGGTCAGGACGATTGCATTGTGGATGATGATATCAGCGCTCATGATTGTTCTTTCTCAGGCCTGGAATGTGATGCGACCGTCGCAGATCGTGACGGCGGGACGGACGGTGTCCATGATCTGGTCTGCGGAAACGGTTTCGATGTCCTTCGTCAGGGTCACGACGTCCGCTAGATATCCCGGCTTCAGCATGCCCTTGCGGTCCTCCATGAATTCCACCCAGGCGCCGATCGCGGTATAGGCCTCAAGCGCTTCCTCAAGCGAGAAGCGTTGGTCCTTCAGGCCCTCCTTCCAGGGCTTGCGGGTCAGAGCGTCCTGGATGCACTGGAAGGGTGAGACGGGGGAGACCGGCCAGTCTGACGCGAAGACGACCGGGGCGCCGGCTTCCTTCATCGTGCGCCAGGCATAGGCATAGTCCCAGCGATCTTCGCCGATTTTGGCGGTGGTCGGTTCGGCCGGGAAGCAGGTGCCGCCGGGATAATGGACCGGCTGCATGGAGGCGACGATGCCGAGTTCGGCGAAACGCGGGATATCGTCGGGATGGATGATCTCGATATGCTCGATGCGGTGGCGGTTGTCGTTCTTGCCGTTCGACTTCACTGCAGCCTCGTATCCGTCGAGTGTCTGGCGGATCGCGGCGCTGCCGATCGCGTGGACAGCGATCTGCAAGCCAAGCGCGTCGGCCTTCGTGGCGATCGCGTTGAAGGCCTCTGGCGCGAACAGCGGCTCATAGGTGTATCCGGGACGATCGCCATATCCGTCCAGCATGTAGGCGGTCTGGCTGTCGAGAACGCCGTCCATGAAGACCTTGACGAAATCGCCGCGCAGCATGTCGGTGGTGAATTCTTTTTTCCATTCGGCTGCCTTGTCCAGGTCGGACAGGGCCATGAAGTTCTTCATGTGATAGGGAATGCGAATGCGGCAGGAGAGCTCGCCGGACAGTTCGAGATCCCGCATCAGGCGAAGCTGATAATGGTTGCCGTCGAAATTCTGGATCGAGGTGACGCCCCAGGAGGCGCAGTAATCGAGGCCGGCCTTGAGAATTGCGCGGTCGAGGGCGAACTGCTCGGGGGTGACATTCTCCGGATCCATGCCGGTGACCATGCCGAGTTCTTCACGACCGCCGGTCGAGGCGAGTGCTGCGACCGGACCGAAGGCGTTGCCTTCGCGCAGTTCGCCGCTGGCCAGCCCGTCCGATCCCATCACGACCTCGTTGCCGATGCCGACATCCTTGCCTTGCAGCAGACCTGCCATTTCCAGCGCCATGGTGTTGGCCCAAGCGGTGTGGTGATCGGGTGCGAACATCATGAAGGGACGATTGGGCAGAATGGCATCGAGATGCTGGCGGGTGCAGGGCTCCGTCAGCGAGATGATCGAATAGTCGGCCGAAAAGCCCATCAGCAGCGGCTCGTCCGGGTTCTTAGCGGCATAGTCGAGGATCGCGGATTTCAGCGCCTCGAAACCCTGAACGCCGTGGAGGTTCAGCTGGCGCAGCGACACCGAGCCGGGGAAGATGTGCATATGGGCTTCGTTGAAGCCGGGCATCACGGTTGCCCCGCTTGCGTCGATCACGCGGGTGGACGCAATCGCCAAAGCCTCGATTTCGGCGCGCGTGCCAACGGCGAGGATGCGATTTCCGGAGAGCGCCACGGCCTCGGCGCGCGGGGCCGCTTTGTCCATGGTCAGCACACGGCCGTTGGTGATGATGATGTCTGCAGTCGCTGCCATTTCGGTGTCCTTTGATTTCATGCGGTCCAGGCGCAAAGCGCGCGGAAAAAGGCGAAGTTGTCGTGTTTCAATTCGTCGTCCAGCGGGTTCGGTTGGGACGAGAGCTTGACGATAACCGTCTCCGAGGAGGGGTCGACATAGAGCCATTGGCCGTGGATGCCGATCGCGCAGAAGGCCCCATCGGGCTCGCCCGACTGATACCATTGGCTGCGATAGCGTCCGTTGGGGAAGAAGTTGGATTTTCCGTCGACCCAGGCTTGGTGATCGCCTCTGGTCAGCATGTCGGAGAGCCAAGCGTCAGGGATGATGCGCCGGCCGTCGACCATGCCACCGTTGCGCAGCATCTCGCCGACGCGGGCGAGGTCGCGGGCGGTGACGGAGATGCCACCTGCGGCGCGCGCCGTGCCTTCGGCATCGACGGTGACGCTTGCATGGTGGCGGGCGCCGAGCGGTTTCCACAGGCGTTTGGACAGCGCATCGGCATAGCGATCGCCGGTCGCGCGCTCGATCAGCACCCCGAGCAGGTCAGAATTGGGGGAGGCGTAGAAATGCGCCCCGCCATGCGGGTGGGCGTCTTTCTGAAGGTTCAGCAGGAACGCGAGCAAGGTTTCGTTCGGGCTGGATGGGACGGCCGGGTTCCACAGCGTGGCGCGGCGATAGCGCGCATAGGCGCCGTCCGTGTTCAGATAGGCCTCATCGAAGGCGAGGCTGACGCGCATGTCGAGCACGTCGCGGATGGTGCAGTCGCCATAGGCAGAGGCTCTGGCTTCCGGCAACAGGCTGGTCACCGGGGCATCGGGGTCGATCAAGCCGTCTGATTCCAGCGTTGCGAGGACGAGGGCGGTCAGCGATTTGCTGACCGAGAATACGATATGGCGCTGATCGATGCCCGCATGGGGCGCATAGTGTTCGGCAACGATCTTGCCCGCCTTCATCAGTACGAAGGCATCGGTGTGGGCATAATCGAGATAGGAGCCGACATCCGGTTGCCCGGCCAGCCCTTGAGGCAGCGCCTGATGCAGCAGGTCGGATGCGACAGGCGCGCCTTCCGCTCTCTCTGCGGTCGCGGCAATCGCGGCGCTCGGCACCAACTCCTCGGCATGGCCGAAGCTGAAACGGCTAAAGGGCGCCGTTCGCCAGTTGGCGAGCGTGAGCGTATTCCTTTCGAAGCCATAGGTCTCGGCAAAGCGCGTCGCCATCCGTAAATGCTCCTCCTGCGGGAGGGCCGTTGGCCCTCCCGTTCTTGTCGTTCTTGTGGTTTTCGGATCGACGTTACTTCTGAATTTCGGTCCAGATCTTCGCGTAGAGCTGTGCGACCTCCGGTTCGCAGGTCAGCAGGAATTCGCCGGCCTTTTCCAGTTCGGGCGGAGCGACAAGCTCGGGTGCGTCCTTCATCGCCGGGTCCATGAACGCTTCCGAACCCTTGATGCCGTTGGCATATTTGGCGAAGTTTGACAGCAGCGCGGCATTTTCCGGTGCCATGATGAAGTTCAGGAATGCCTTGGCGTTGTCGGGGTTCTTGGCATCCTTGAGGATCGCGGCACTGTCCATGAAGACGGGATAACCTTCCTTAGGATAGCCGAACTTCACTTCCGGGTTCTGCAGGCGCGAGCGCATGATCGCGCCGTTCCAGTAGTAGACGCCGGCATAGTCACCCGTGGGCAGCTTGTCCGTGACGCTGTAATCCATGGCAAGCCACTTGGATTTCGCTTCGACCAGCTTGTCACGCACCTTGCGCAGCAGTTCCTTGTCGGTGGTGCACCACGAGCCGCCAAAGTACTTGATCGTGGCGAAGAGCACGTCGTTCATTTCCGGCGTGACGTTGATCTTGCCGACCAGTTCTTCCGGTGGATCCAGGAAGATAGCGGAGGTGTTGAGGTCACCCTTGTAGAACTTGGTGTTGACGCCGATGCCGGTCACGCCCCACTGCCACGGAACGGAATAGTGACGGCCCGGATCCCAGGCGACATCCGTCCAGCGCGGATCGACATTCTTGAAGTTTTCCATCTGGTCCGGACGGGACTCAAGCAGCAGGCCTTCGTTGATCCAGATGGGCATGTAGTTGGCGGAGGGAACGACGATGTCGAAGCCGTGGCCTCCGGCGCGGACCTTGGCGAGCGCCGTGTCATTCGAATCGTAGTCAGTCACGGTGACCTTGACGTCGAATTCCTTCTCGAACTTCTTGATCAGCTCAGGGCTGGTGTAGTCCCCCCAGTTGTAGATGTTGAGCTCGCCTGCGGCCGATGCTGCGCCCGCAAGGCTCAGCAGGGTGAGTGTGGCCATAGCCGTCGTCGTCATCCATTTCATTGTCATTCTCCGTTCCTCTCTGTTTTTAAGTCGTTGTCAGGCTTGCGGCTTGCGCCGGTTGATGAAGAAGAAGGCCACGATCAACACCGTCGACAGTGCCAGGAAGATGCTGGCGATGGCGTTGATCTCAGGCGTCGTTTCGCGTCTGATCTGGCCGAGCATGTAGGTGGGAAGCGTGTCCTGCCCGCCGGATTTGACGAATTCGGTGATGACGACGTCATCGAGCGAGATCACGAAGGCGAGCATGAAGCCGGCAATGATTGCAGGACGCAGCAGCGGCAGGGTGACGAAGCGGAACGCCCGCCAGGGGGTGGCGTAAAGATCGGCTGCAGCCCGTTCCAGGGTCAGATCCATGCTTTCGAGACGAGCGCGGATGGGAAGATAGGCAAAGGGGATGCAAAACGCCGTGTGGGCCATGATCAGGTATCCGAGGCCAGAGTAGCCGGTCCATACCTTGATGCGCGAGAAAACGATCAGAAGCGCCACGGCTGTGACGATCTCCGGCACCATCAGGGGCTGGTTGATCGCCGCATATTTCAGCGTGAGGCCGCGATACCCCTCGGTTCGCGTGGTCGCCAATGCCGCCATGGTCGCAACGATCGTTGCGAGGCCGGCTGCCCAGAGCGCGATGATCAGCGAGCGGAGTGCTGCGTCCTGTACCGCACTGTTGTGCCAGGCGGCGGCAAACCAGCGCATGGAGAAGCCGCCCCAAACCGAGAGGCTGTCGCTGGCATTGAATGAATAGGCCACCAGCGCGCCGATCGGCAGGTAGAGCGCAAAGAAGGTGAAGAGCGCAACAAGGCCAAAGCCCGGTTGGCTGCGGATGTCGAAACGACGCTCAGACATGGCCAGCTCCCGACTTCGAAGCATTGCGGACATAGAAGATGAGGGCCAGCATCACCAGAGCCATCAGCGTGATGGACATGGCCGCCCCGAGCGGCCAATTGCGGCCGGAGCCGAACTGCATCTCGATCAGGTTGCCGAGCATCATGTTCTTGCCGCCACCCAGCACGCGTGGAATGACATAGGCGCCGAGCGAGGGGATGAAGACCAGGATGGAGCCGGCAATCAAGCCCGGTTTCACCAGCGGGATGACGATCCGCCACAGCACCTGCAGCCGGTTGGCATAGAGATCATAGCCGGCCTCGACGAGGCGGAAATCGAGCTTCTCGATCGAGGCATACAGCGGCAGCACCATCAGCGGCAGGTAGACATAGGTCATGCCCAGGAGGTTCGCCACGTCGGTATAGATGATCTGCAGGGGGCTATCGATGACGCCGAGCCAGATGAGCACGTTGTTGACGATGCCTTCGTTCCGGATGACCTGCTGCATCGCGAAGGTGCGGATCAGGAGATTGGTCCAGAACGGAATGGTGATCAGGAAGACCCAGATTTCACGGCTCTTTGCAGGGCGCGTGGCGATGAAATAGGCGGTGGGGAAGCCGAGAATCAGGGTAAGGATGGTGGTGTAGAAAGAGAGTTTGAGCGATCGCCAGATGATCGAAAGATGGGCACTGGCGAGGCCGAAGGTGTCGTCGAAGATGTCGCGCTCGAAGAAGACGGAGAACCACCCCTCCATCGAGAACTCCCAGGGCTTGACGTCGCCATAGTCGCCCTTGGCCAGGAAGGAATAGACCAGCATCACGAAGAGCGGGCCGATGGCTGCGACGAAGATGATGAGAAGCGCCGGGAGGCTCAGAAGCCAGCGGTTTCGGATGTCGCGCGATTTGGCAATTTCGGGGGCCGTCTGGATCGCGCTCATTGTCAATCCTTCAGGATCTGGGCGACATCGTCGCTCACGAGAATGCCGACGGATTGACCCTCAACGTAACCGCAGCTGCCGCTACGGCTGTTCTGCTGGCGTACCGTAAACAGCGAGCCGCCGTCGAGGCGTACGTTGATGTTGGTGTCGGTGCCAAGGTAGACGATGCTCTCGATCGTGCCCTGCAGGGTGGCCTCCGGCGATGGAGCGACAATCTCGGCATGTTCTGGGCGTATGACGATTGTGACCTGACCAGAAGGCGTCGTCCGCTCCGGAAAGGTTGCCGGAATTTCGCGGCCCGAGCGCAATCTGACACTGGCTCTGTCGCCATTGACCGATGCGACCTCGACCTGAAGGAAGTTCGTCTCGCCAATGAAATCGGCGACGAAACGTTCCGCCGGACGGTCGTAGATGTCCCAGGGCGAGCCGACCTGACGGAGGCTGCCCGTCGACATGACCGCAATGCGGTCCGACATGGTGAGCGCTTCTTCCTGATCGTGGGTCACGAAGATGAAGGTGATGCCGGTTTCGGCCTGCACACGCTTCAACTCGATCTGCATTTCCTTGCGGAGCTTATAGTCCAAGGCCGACAGGGGTTCGTCGAGCAACAGGACCTTTGGCTTCGGTGCCAAGGCACGGGCGAGCGCCACGCGCTGCTGCTGGCCGCCGGAGATCTGGCTGACCTGGCGATCGCGCATTTTGGTCATGTGCACGAGTTCCAGCATTTCATCGACGCGAGACTTGATCTCTGCTGCCGGCTTGCCCAGCATTTTCAGGCCAAATCCAATGTTGTCGGCGACCGTCATATGCGGAAAGAGCGCGTAGGACTGGAAAACGGTGTTGACCGGCCTTTTGAAAGGCGGAAGCGGGGCAATGTCTTCGCCGTGCAGGAGGATTTCACCCGTCGTCGGGAAATCGAAGCCGGCGATCAGTCGCAAAAGCGTGGTCTTGCCGCAGCCGGATGGTCCCAGCAGGGTGAAGAACTCGTTTTCCCGAATGGTGAGAAAGATCCCGTCCAGCGCGGTGACCTTGTCGTGTCCTGATCCGTAAATGCGGCTGACGCCGCGGATCTCAATGGCTGCCTTATCAGATGCAGAATTCAAGCGGTGCCCCCTGGCGTTCGGGTTATGCGCAATGGACTTGGTTGCGAAGCGATGGTGGCAGTCGTCGTTGCCAATCGCGTCGGTTGGGTCTGGTCACGCAAGTCGTGTGCCAGCTCGAATGCATGTGGAGCCTCCCTCCCGTTTGAGACCGCAGAGGCCGGTAAAACACCGGATTCTGTCGATATCCCGTCGCTTCGACCGGTGTTCCCTTGTCTTCGGCGTCGTGGTCCGGTCGAGGCCACGCACCTGATTTTGGGGCATGTTGCCTCTAAATTGGTCGTATGACCATTTTTATTTTCGTGGTCCGCGAAAATTTGTGTCGACGCATGGCTGGCCTGCGGCAGGCGCTTGGCCGTGCGCTTGACATGGCTTTGTGGGGCACTCCATCCTCGGGCGATGCCATCAGGCGCTTGCGCCGATCCTACCTGCCTTGGAGTTTCCCGTGACCGATTCCACCCGTCTTGGCGCTGCGGCGCTGTCCACTGTGCTTCGATCCGGATCAGTTTCGGCAGAACGGGTCATGCAGGACTATCTGGCGCGGATCGCGACGCTCAATCCGGCGATCAACGCGCTGGTCAGCCTTCGTCCGGACGAGGATCTTCTGGCGGAAGCACGGCTGCGAGATCGGGAGCGCGCCGAGGGTGCGGTAACGGGGCCGTTGCACGGCATCCCAATCGCGATCAAGGATCTCAGCGAGGCCAAGGGTATCCGCTGCACCTACGGGTCGCCACTCTTCCGCGACTTCGTTCCGGATTTCGACGATATTCAGGTCGAACGCATTCGCGCGGCCGGCGCGATCATCATCGGCAAGACGAACACCCCCGAATGGGGTTTCGGATCGCACAGCTATAATCCGGTCTTCGGCGTGACCCGCAATTCCTATGACAAGACCAAGTCTGCTGGCGGATCGAGCGGCGGGGCAGGGGCAGCGCTCGCGGCCCGGCTCGTGCCGGTTGCCGATGGCAGCGACATGATGGGGTCGTTGCGAAACCCCGCCGCCTTCAACAACGTGATCGGTTTTCGTCCGAGCTTCGGGCGCATCCCAGCACTTCCCGGTCGCGATGCCTATCTCAATCAGCTGGCGACGCTCGGTCCGATGGGGCGCAGCGTCGAGGATGTTGTCTTGCTGCTCAATATCCAGTCAGGCTTCGACGCACGCGATCCAGCTTCTTTCGATAGCGAGCCGATCGTGCTCGATTGCGGCCTTGCGGCCAGGGGTGGGCGGATCGGCTGGCTCGGGGATTTCTCGGGTCACCTGCCGTTCGAACCGGGTGTTTTGGCCCTGACCGAAAGGGCTCTCGGGACCTTTGAGGCGTTGGGCTTTTCCGTCGAGCTCGCGACCCCCGCGTTCGACATGGAGCGGCTCTGGTGGGCCTGGACGACGCTTCGCAGCGTCTTCACGGCCGGCAGCATGCGCGACAGTTACGAAGATCCGGCCCGCCGGGGATCGCTGAAGCCGGAAATTCTCTACGAGGTGCGCAGCGGTCTTCGAGTTTCATCCGCCGATGTCTATGAAGCGTCCGCCATCCGCACCGCCTGCTACCAGGCGATGTTGAAGCTCTTCGAGCGCTTCGATTACCTCATCGCACCGGCAGCCCAGGTATTCCCCTTCGATGCGGACATTCCATGGCCGCGCGAAATTGCGGGGCGGCATATGGACACCTATCACCGCTGGATGGAGGTGGTGATCGGCCCGAGCATGGCGGGTCTGCCGGTGGCCGCGCTGCCGGCCGGCTTTTCGGACAGGGGTTTGCCGAACGGCTTCCAGTTGATCGGACCGCCACGCGCCGATGCGCGCGTGCTCTCGGTCGCAGCCGGTTATGAAGCGGCGACCGACTGGCTGGACCGAAATCCGATCCCTGATCCGAACGCCTTCGCGTAACATCTTTGCACAGAATGGTTCCAAGTAAAATTTTTTCACTCTTGAATGCGGGTGTGATTTGGCCCTACGATTTCTAACCGTGGCCAAGCCACTGTTTATCCAGTCTCGCCCCCGGTTTCGGAGGGCGGATGGTTTCCCTGAAATTACGGAACTGCGGAATTTATTTTCATGGACCTGATCTTCGACGGCCACAACGATGTTCTCCTTCGCCTGTGGCGCGGACGCAAAGACGGCGTGGATCCGATTCAGGAGTTCACCAAGGGGACAAGTGCTGGACATATCGACGGCCCTCGCGCCCGGCGCGGCGGATTGGGCGGCGGACTCTGCGCTGTTTACATCCCGTCGCCGCATGATTTTGTGCTGAAGGAGCCGGATGGGAACGGTCACTATCTGACACCGCTCGATCCGCCGCTGGAGCGGTCACCCTCGCTCGACATCGCTCTGGAGATGATCGCGATCGCCCACAAGCTCGATCGCGCCGGCGCCTGGACGCTGTGCCAGTCCACCGACCAGATCCGTCAGGTGATGGCCGACGGTGGATTTGCTGCCGTCTTGCATATCGAAGGCTGCGAGGCGATTGATGCCAACCTCGATGCGCTCGAAGTCTTTTATGCGGCTGGCCTGCGGTCGCTCGGCCCCGTCTGGAGCCGCCACAACATCTTCGGTCACGGGGTGCCGTTCGCCTTTCCGAGTTCGCCGGATACCGGCCCCGGTCTCACGGAACTCGGTCGCGAACTGGTTCGCCGCTGCAACAAGCTCGGCATCCTGATCGATCTCGCGCATATCACCGAACAGGGCTTCTGGGACGTGGCCAAGCTCAGTGATCAGCCGCTGATTGCCAGCCATTCCAACGTGCACGCGCTGACCCCTGTTGCCCGCAACCTGACCGACAAGCAGCTCGACGCGATCCGCGAAAGCCGCGGTCTCGTTGGGCTGAACTACGCCGTCACCATGCTGCGGCCGGACGGGCGCGACAATGCGGACACGCCGCTTTCGCTGATGGTCCGGCATATCGATCATCTGGTGGAGCGCATGGGCATCGATTGTGTGACTCTTGGTTCTGATTTTGACGGAGCCACGATCCCCGCCGCCATCGCCGATGCTGCGGGCAACCAGCGACTGGTGGAAGCATTGCGTGCGGCGGGCTACAGTGCCGACGACCTGCGCAAGATTTGCCGCGACAACTGGCTGCGCGTGCTGGCTTCCGCCTGGCACGAATAAGTTCATACTTGCCTGTCCATAAAAACCAAGAAGGGAACCGTACCGATGACAATGTTCGACAAGCGCCTGAAACTTCTGGCGACCAGCGCCATGCTGGTGCTCACGGTCGCGGCAGCGCCGCAGGCCTATGCCGCGACGCCTGCAGACACGCTCGTCCAGGCCTGGGCGATCGATGACATCATCTCGCTTGATCCGGGCGAAGCCTTCGAAATCTCGACGGCGGAAGTGACGGCCAACACCTACAGCAAGCTCGTGGCGCTCGATCCGGCCGATACATCGAAGATCGTCAGCGACATCGCCGAAAGCTGGGATGTTTCGGAAGATGGCCTCACCTACACCTTCAAGCTGAAGCCGAACCTGACTTTTGCCTCGGGCAATCCAATTACCGCCGCTGACGTCGCCTTCTCGTTCGAACGTGTGATCAAGCTCGACAAGTCGCCGGCCTTCCTGCTGACCCAGTTCGGCCTGACCGGCGACAACGTTACCGACAAGGCCAAGGCTGCTGACGATTCCACCTTCGTGCTCACCGTCGACAAGCCCTATGCGCCGAGCTTCGTTCTGAACGTGCTGACGGCAACCGTTGCTTCCGTCGTCGACAAGAAGCTGGTGATGGAGAACGCCAAGCCGGTCACGCCGACGGAAGAATACAAGTACGACACCGACTTCGGCAACGAATTCCTGAAAACAGGCTATGCCGGCTCCGGCCCATTCAAGATCCGCGAATGGCGCGCCAATGAAGTCGTCGTGCTCGAGCGCAATGACAACTATTATGGCGAAAAGGCCAAGCTCGCCCGCGTCATCTATCGCTACATGAAGGAAAGTGCTGGCCAGCGCCTGGCCCTGGAAAACGGTGACATCGACGTCGCCCGTAACCTCGACCCGAACGATTTTGACGCTGTTGCCAAGAAGGATGGCATCGCCACCACGTCGGCGCCGAAGGGTACGCTCTACTACTTCAGCCTCAACCAGAAGAACCCGAACCTAGCCAAGCCGGAAGTCGTCGAAGCGTTCAAGTATCTCGTCGATTACGATGCGCTCGGCGAAACCCTGATCAAGGGCATCGGCGAAATCCACCAGACCTTCCTGCCGACTGGCCAGCTGGGCGCACTGGAAGACAAGCCCTACAAGCTCGACGTCGCCAAGGCCAAGGAACTGCTGGCGAAGGCCGGTTTGCCCGACGGCTTCACCGTTACCATGGATGTACGTAACACCCAGCCCGTAACCGGTATCGCCGAAAACGTCCAGCAGACGCTCGCCCAGGCCGGCATCAAGCTGGAAATCATCCCGGGTGACGGCAAGCAGACGCTGACCAAGTATCGTGCACGCCAGCATGACATCTATATCGGCCAGTGGGGCTCGGACTATTTCGACCCTAACTCGAACGCCGAGACCTTCACCTTCAACCCTGACAATTCCGACGAAGGCACCAACAAGACGCTCGCCTGGCGCAATGCCTGGGATCCGAAGGAACTGTCGGCCAAGACGGCCGCTGCCCTTCTGGAGAAGGACACTGCCAAGCGTGCGGCCATCTACGAAGACCTGCAGAAGCAGGTGCTCGCGTCCGGCCCGTTCGTCGTGATCTTCCAGCAGACGGAAATCGCCGGCTATTCGAGCAAGGTGCAGAACTACAAGCTCGGCCCGAGCTTTGACACCAACTATGTCAACACGGTCACCAAGGAATAGTCGTCCTTGACCCAAGTTGACAGCCAGGTCGACCGGAGGCGCGCTTCGCAGCGCGTCTCCTCGATCGCCATCACCGTCGGCAAATTCCTGCTGACGGTGGTGACCACCTATCTCGGCCTCTTGGCCGTGACCTTCTTCATCGGCCGCGTGGTCCCGATCGATCCGGCGCTCGCCATCGTCGGAGATCGGGCGCCTGCGCATGTCGTCGAGCGTGTACGCGAGGAACTGGGCCTCAATCTGCCGCTCTGGCAGCAATTCATCATCTATGTCCGGCAGGCCCTGTCGGGCGACTTCGGGGTGTCGGTCCTCACCACCAATCCCGTGATGAAGGACATCGCCCGCGTCTTCCCGGCAACCATTGAACTCGCCACGGTCGGCACCATTATCGGGGCCGTGCTTGGCGTGCCACTCGGGGTGCTGGCTGCGGTCAAGCGGGGCTCGCTCGCCGACCAGATCGTGCGCGTCGTCGGCCTCATCGGCTATTCCGTGCCGATCTTCTGGCTCGGGCTTCTGGCGCTGCTGCTCTTCTATGCCAAGCTGAATTGGGTCGCCTATCCAGGTCGCGTCGACATCGTCTACGAATACAGTTTCACGCCTGTCACCGGCTTCTTCCTGATCGATGCGGCCATGCAGCGGCAATGGGATGTGCTTTGGGATCTATTCCGCCACATCATTCTGCCCGGTGGTCTGCTTGGCTATTTCTCCATGGCCTATATCAGCCGCATGACGCGTTCCTTTATGCTCAACGAGTTGGCGCAGGAATACATCGTTGCGGCACGCGCGAAGGGGCTGTCTGAGACCCGGATCATCTGGTTCCATGCGCTGCGCAATGCCGCCGTTCCCTTGGTCACCGTCATCGCGCTCTCCTATGCCGGCCTGCTCGAAGGGTCGGTGCTGACAGAGACGATCTTCTCCTGGCCGGGGCTCGGCCTTTACATCACCAATTCGCTGCAGAATGCCGACTTGAACGCCGTGCTCGGCGGGACGATCGTTATCGGATCCGTCTTCATCGGCATCAATCTTCTGTCGGATATTCTTTATCGTACGCTGGATCCGAGGACGCGCAGCCGATGACCACACCCGTCTCCGCTTCCGAACAAAGCTGGAAAGGCTGGCTCACCTCCGACCGGCCGCAATCCCGCCTGCAGGCCCGCTGTGGCCGGGCCTATATCATCTGGCAGCGCTTTGCCGAAAACCGACTGGCACTGGCGGGGCTTGCCATCCTGCTCGCCCTGCTGTTCGTCGCCGCCTTTGCCGACGTGCTGGCGCCGCATTCGCCCATCCAGGGGGACTTGCGCAATGCCCGCCTTCTGCCCCCCGGCAGCGCCGGTTATCTGCTTGGCACCGACGATCAGGGACGCGATATCCTCTCGCGTCTTATTCACGGCTCACGGCTCACCCTCTTCGTAGTCGCACTGGTCGCCGTCATCGCCGCCCCCGTCGGGCTGATCGTCGGCACGGTCGCCGGCTATGCTGGCGGCTGGGTCGACGGGCTGCTGATGCGCATCACCGACATCTTCCTCGCTTTCCCGAAGCTCGTATTGGCGCTGGCGCTCGTCGCGGCATTAGGCCCCGGCATCGAGAACGCGGTTCTCGCCATCGCCATCACCTCCTGGCCGCCCTATGCGCGTATCGCGCGGGCCGAGACGCTGACCTTCCGCAATTCGGATTTCATCGCGGCGGTACAGCTCATGGGCGCTTCGCCGTTCCGGATCGTGCTGTCGCATATCGTGCCGCTGTGTCTGTCCTCGGTTATCGTGCGCGTGACGCTCGACATGGCCGGCATCATTCTGACGGCTGCAGGGCTCGGATTCCTTGGCCTCGGCGCACAGCCCCCGCTGCCGGAATGGGGCGCGATGATTGCCTCCGGTCGCCGCTTCATTCTCGACCAGTGGTGGGTCGCGGCCATGCCGGGCTTTGCCATCCTGATCGTCTCGCTCGGCTTCAACCTGCTGGGTGACGGTCTGCGTGATGCGCTCGATCCGAAGGAGGCCGGTCAATGAGTGCGCTTCTGACCGTCGAAAACCTCCGCGTCAGCTTCCCGACCCGTACCGGCCTCGTGGAAGCGGTGCGCGGCGTGTCTTTCACCCTTGGCCGCGAACGGCTCGGTATCGTCGGCGAATCCGGGTCCGGCAAGTCGCAGACGGGGCGGGCGATCATGGGACTGACCTCGCCGCAGGCCAGGATCACGGCCGACCGGCTGCAATTCGGCGACACCGATCTTCTCAAGGCGAGCTCCGCCCGTCGGCGGTCACTGCGCGGCAAACAATTGGCGATGATCCTGCAGGATCCGAAATACTCGCTGAACCCGGTCATGACCGTCGGGCGCCAGATCATGGAGACGCTTCGCACCCATGAAAAGGTGTCGTCCAGCGAGGCGCGCAAACGGGCGCTGGCCATGCTCGAAGCGGTGCAGATCCGCAATCCGGAGCGCGTCTTCGATCTCTATCCGCATGAAGTCTCCGGCGGTATGGGTCAGCGCGTGATGATCGCGATGATGCTGATCTGCGGGCCGGAACTGCTGATCGCCGACGAACCGACCTCGGCGCTCGACGTGACGGTGCAGCTCGAAGTGCTCGCCATCCTCGACGCGCTGGTGCGCGATCGCGGCATGGGCCTGATCTTCATCAGCCACGACCTGCGGCTGGTCTCGTCCTTCTGTGACCGCGTGCTGGTCATGTATGCCGGCCGGGTGGTCGAGGAGATCGAGGCGACGCGCCTTCGCGAAGCGCAACATCCCTATACCCGAGGACTGCTCGAATGCCTGCCGCAGATCGCCGCCGACCGGCATCCCTTGCCGGTCCTTTCGCGCCAAGCGGAGTGGAAGCTATGAGGCCGGTTCTCGCCATCCGAGACATGATCGTCAGCTTCGACGGTTACCGGGCGCTCGACAGCGTCAGTGTCGACGTGGAAGACGGTGCCTCCTTCGGCATTGTCGGGGAATCCGGCTCGGGTAAGTCGACGCTGCTCCGCGCGGTCGCCGGGCTGAACTCCTTCAGCAGTGGAATCCTGTCGGTCAATGGCAGGCTCTATGAGGGCCGCAAGCGCGACAAGGAATTCTATCGCCAGGTGCAGATGGTCTTCCAGGACCCCTATGGTTCGCTGCATCCGCGCCAGACGGTGGATCGGCTGTTGCGCGAACCGCTGACGATCCACGGCTTTGCCGATGCCGAGACGCGCATCGCTCGCGCGCTCGACGAAGTGGGCCTTGGCGCCGGCTTCCGCTTCCGCTTCTCGCACCAGCTTTCCGGTGGCCAGCGCCAGCGCATCGCGATTGCCCGTGCGCTGATCCTCGAGCCAAAGGTGCTCTTGCTCGACGAGCCGACTTCGGCGCTTGATGCCTCGATCCAGGCGGAAATCCTCAACCTCCTCGAACAGGTGCGTCGAGATCGCGGGCTTACCTTCGTCATGGTCAGCCACGACCTCGCCGTGATCAGCCATATGTGCGAGCATCTGGCGGTGATGAAATCCGGCAAGATCGTCGAGACGCTCAGCGTCGAGCAGTTGCGCAACGGCGATTTCTCGACGGATTACACTCGCCAGCTGATGACGGCGAGCGAGGGTTTTCGGCGCGTCTGAGCTCGGGCTATCGAGGCAGTGATCAGGCGACGCGGTGGCCGGAGCGCCAGGCGGATTTCACGAAGGGATGGCCGTCCTGCAGGTCGACGCGGATCAGATCGGCCTTGAGGCCGGTCTTGATGGCGCCGCGATCGGGCAGATTGCCTGCGAGTGCCGGTGTCCGGGTCACCATGGCGACCGCGCTTGGCAGGTCGTAGTCGAGGCCCGGATCGGCCGCGATCATGAAGGCGGCATCGAGCATCGAGCGCGGGACATAGTCTGAAGCCAGGATATCGACGAGCCGTGCGGCGAGCAGATCCCGCACGGCGATGTTGCCGGATTGCGAGCCGCCGCGCACGAGGTTCGGTGCGCCGGCGACGATGTGCATGCCAGCCGTGCGAGCAGCTTCCGCCGCCTCCATCGAACAGGGGAATTCCGAGATCGATACGCCCTCGGCGACACCTTCCTCGATATGGGCGATATCCGTGTCGTCGTGGCTCATCAGCGGCATGGACCGCGCGCGGGCCAGCGCCACGATATCCGGTCGGGTGGTAGCGGCGATATGGCTCTTGTCGGCGACGAGGATCTTGATCTTTTCGCGCACGCGTTCCGGGCTCTCGCCGGTCGATTTGCAGGCTCTTGCCACATAGGCCTCGATGTCGCGGCTCTGGCGGATGCCGGGCAGGTGTTCCATCACCGAGATGACGCGGACGATTTCGCGGTCGATATTCTCGGCCGTCAGCTGCGGCGTCACCGGGTCGGTCAGTTCGCAGCGCAGGTGGACGAGATGTTCGGCCCGCAGCATGCCTGCGGCTTGCGCCTGCTCCAGCGCCTCGATCATCGGTTTGAGGATCTCGGCGCGCTCCGGATTGTCGGTGGTGGCCCCAACGCAGAGGCTGTCGAAGACGGTGGTCACACCGCCGCCGATGATCTGGGCATCATGGGCCAAGGCGGCGCGCATGAAATCCCAGCGCACATGGGCGCGGGGATAGAGGTGCTTCTCGAAATGGTCGGTATGGATGTCGACAAGACCGGGCAAGAGATAGTCGCCGGCGAAGTCGAGCGCTTCTGCTTGGCGTGACGGGCCTTCGTGTATTTCTACGATCTCACCGTTCTCGACCACGACAGAGCCATGCAGCACATGGTCCGGCGTCACGACGCGGGCATTGGAGAGGATCAGAACCTCACCGCGCGTGGCTTCATGGGCTCCACCCGTCGCATCCGTCTGTCGCAGCATGTCCGAGCCTCCATCCGCTTTCGTCGACAGCGTCTCTAGGCGCGTTTCATGACGCTTTGGTGTCAGTTCTGGCGAATGGCGGGATCAGGACAGCAGTTTCAGGCAGTCGTCGGCGATCACCTGTTCTTCGTCGGTGGCGATAACCCGGATCTTCACCCGGCTCTCCTCGCGGGAGATGACCCCTTCATTGCGGTCGTTCGCGTCAGCGTCGAGGAGAAGGCCGAGAAAGCGCAGGCGCTCGATTACCGAGCGGCGGATGGCTGGCTGGTTCTCGCCGATGCCGGCGGTGAAGACGAGCGTGTCGAGGCCGCCCAGCGAGGCGGCGAGCCGGGCCACTTCGCCGGCGATGCGGAAGGTGAAGACATCGAGCGCTTCACAGGCTTCTTTCGACGGCGTTTCCAGGAGCACCCGGCTGTCGGCGCTGAGGCCCGAGAGGCCGAGCAGGCCGGACTGCTTGTAGATCATCTCCTCGACCTGTTTGACGCTCAGCCCGTGCGCGTCGATCAGGTGGAAGAGCACGCCGGGATCGATGGCGCCGGAGCGGGTCGCCATGGGCACGCCGTCTATGGTCGAGAAACCCATCGAGGTGTCGCGGCTCAGGCCATGTTCGAGCGCGCAGAGGCTGGCGCCCGAGCCGAGATGGGCGACCACGGCGCGGCCACCTGCCGTCTCCGGGTCGAGCGTCTTCAGGGCGCCGGCGATATAGGCATAGGAGAGGCCGTGAAAGCCGTAGCGTTTGACGCCCTTGTCGAACCACTCGCGCGGGATGGCGAAGCGTCTGATGACATCGGATTGCGTGCGGTGGAAGGCTGTGTCGAAGGAGGCTGTCTGGGGCATGCCCGGTTTCAGCTCGGCAATCGCGCGGATCAGGCGCAGGTTCTGCGGCTGGTGCAGCGGGGCCAGCGTCACCAGGCTTTCGATGCCGGCAAGGCTCGTCTCGTCGATCCTGACCGCATCGGCGAAGAGATCGCCGCCATGCACGACACGGTGGCCGATCGCCGAGACGGCGTCGAGGTCGTAGTGTTCTCCGAGCCAGTCGAAGACCTCTTCCAGGACGTCGTGCAAGAGATCATCGGTCTTCGCTACGAGGGGCACGTCGAAGACTTGGGGTCCCTCGACCAGATGGAAGGTCAAAGGCTCGGCGCGGAAGTCGATGACGCCCTTGCCGATGCGTCTGGCGCCTTCCGGCTCGCGGGCGAAGATGGCGATCTTCACGGTGGAAGAGCCGGCATTGAAGGTCAGCAGCAGTTTCTGGCTCATGCCTTGCCACCAAGGGCTGCCGCCCGCTTTGCAGCCACGAGTTTTGCAAGCGCTGCCGAGGCAATGCGGACGCGCAAGCTGTCAGAGCGGCTGGTCAGGATGATCGGCACACGGGCGCCGAGCACCAGGCCGGCGGCATCGGCATTGGCGAAATAGAGGAGCTGTTTGGCGAGCATATTGCCGGCTTCGAGATCGGGCACCAGCAGGATGTCGGCATCGCCGGCGACGGGGGAGACGATGCCCTTGGTGCGCGCGGCTTCCATGCTGATTGCATTGTCGAAGGCAAGCGGGCCGTCGACCTTTGCCCCCTTGATCTGGCCGCGCGCTGCCATGACCGTCAGCGCTGCGGCCTCCAGTGTGGCCGGCATCTTGTCATTGACCGTCTCGACGGCCGCGAGCACCGCGACCTTGGGCTCGGCCACGCCCAGCATATGCATGAGATCGACGGCATTCTGGCAGATATCTCGCTTGTGCTCGAGTGTCGGCGCGATGTTGATCGCGGCATCCGTCACGATCAAAAGCTTGGAATAGGCCGGCACGTCCATGACATAGACATGGCTGACGCGGCGTTCGGTGCGCAGCCCAGAGCCACTGCCAACGACGGCGCCGAGCAGTTCGTCGGAATGCAGGCTGCCCTTCATGACAGAGCCGACCTTGCCGGCAACCGCAAGCTCGACGGCCAGGGCCGCTGCCGCATGGCTGTGTTCGGTGTTCAAGATCTCGAAGCCGTCGATGGAAATCCCGGCCTTTTCGGCGGCAGCGCGGATCTTCGCTTCCGGGCCGATCAGGATCGGCTCCAGCAGGCCTTCGTCGCGGATCTCGACGGCACCCTCGATCGCTTCCGGAGAGCAGGGATGGACGAGCGCCGTCTTCACCATCGGCAGGCTGCGCGCCTCGGCGACGATGGCGTCGAAGCGGTCGTGACGCTGCAGGGAGACATCGGGGGGAAGGTTCTCCGACCAGCTGATGCGCTCGATCGGTGCGCGGACTCGGGCCTTGCCGACGAGTACTGGCTCGCCGTGCTGGTTGACGCAGCGGGTGTCGAAGACCAGCGTGCGGCCGTCGCTTTCCTTGCTCATCAGCGTCACGGTCGCGGTGATCCGGTCGCCGGTCGCGATTTCCTTCCAGAATTCCAGGTCCTGACCGAGATAGACGGTGCCGGGGCCGGGAAGGCGGGTGTCGAGCACCGCCGAGATCATGCCGGCCGGGATCAGCGACTGGCCAAGCGGCACCGGATTGTTGTCGCCCGAGAGTGCCGCAAACAGCTCGATGTCATCGGGGCCGATGACACGGGTGAGGCTGGCGGCATCGCCGAGCTTCAGCTCGTCGAACATGCGGTTGGTGAGGACTGGTCTTTCCATGTCGCTTTCGTCTTCCATTGTCGAACCGTCCTCCCCCGATCCGTGTCACTTTGCAGCCGGTCTGCGTCAGAGGCATGACCGGGCTTGGCGGGCAATCTCTGCGGTGGAGGGTGGGTTGTCCTTGACTTGGGTCAAGGGTGGATGAGGCGAAAGTGGAGGGCTGGGAGCCTCTCCCCTTGTGGGAGAGGATGGAAAATCGAAGGCTTAGGCGCGCGCAAGCCGCCTCAACTTCAGATTTTCCCGGTGAGGGGATCGGTGATGGTGGCACGACGAACGGACCCCCTCACTTGCGATTTCTGATGTTTAGGCGGCTTGCGCTCGCCTAATTCATCGAAATCGCTTTCTCCCCCACCAAGGGGGAGAAAGGATCACCCCCACCTGTCACGCCAGGCCGGCTGCGCCTCCGCATAGGGCAACGCCACGGCCTCGAACACCCCGCGCGCAATGGCGCGCGCCGTTACCAGCGTGGCCAGATGGCAGAGTTCCATCCGGTCGGCTGGGCCGTTGCTTTCGCGCTTTCCCGTTGAGGCGGAAAACATCGTGTCGCCATCGAACGGCAGATGTGCCGGCAGAACGGCGCGGGCGAGGCCATCATGGGCGGCGATCGACAGGCGATGCAGTTCGGGTTTGGAAATCGCGCAGTCGGTGACCACGGCGCCGATGGTCGTTGCTGTCAGACGCAGACCCTTGATGCGCATCGCCCGATCCTCTGCACTGACATGTGCGCGTTGGCCAAGTCCGCCAAATTCCTCGCCCTCCTCGAAGGGAGCTGCCCAGAAATGCGGGCCGTCGCCGATCACCACCGAACCCATGGCATTAACGGCGACGAGGGCCGCAATCGTATGGCCCGACGAGGAAATGGCGCTTGCCGAGCCGAGGCCGCCCTTGAGGTTGGCCGTCGTCGCACCCGTTCCCGCGCCCACCGTGCCGAGCGGGAATGCGCCTTTGGTCGCGTTATGATAGGCCTCGTAGCCGAGGTCGCGATAGGGGGCGTGCAGGCCCCAGTCCTTGTCGCCGCCATTCAGCAGATCCATCAGGATCGCCTGTGGCACGATCGGCACGCGCACGGAGCCCACGGCAAAGCCGCGACCCGCAGCGCGCAGACCCGACTGCACGCCGCCGGCTGCGTCCAGCCCGAAGGCCGAGCCGCCCGAGAGCACGAAGGCATCGACCTGTTGCACCGTCATCGAGGGATCGAGCAGCGTCACGTCACGCCCACCCGGCGCACCACCGAGCACGGTGCCCGAAGCGGTCGCCGGTTCGTCGAAGACGATCACAGTCACGCCGGAGCCGAGCGCCAGATCGGTGGCATGGCCGACCGAGAGGCCGTCGATGTCGGTCAGGAGGTTGAGAGGGCCGTGTGGCATGGGGATGTCTCCGGATGGGTGGGCGGAGAGTGGCGAAGATCAGGCACGTCGTCCAGTGCGCCATGGGCTCGTCTTCGATAAGGAGCGAGCGATGCCAATTGCCAGTATGAGTGCAAGTGGTGTCAGGATACCTGTGATCCACATAGTGGAGACCGCGTCACTGCATTGGGTTCCGTTGGGGCACCCCCGGGAACCGTAGTCGGACCATGCGGCAAGTCCGGCAAAGGCCAGAAGCGCGGTTGCCATGAAACAGGCGGCAGCAAGTATCCCCAGTATGAGAGTGACAAAGGCTCTGACAAACGGCAAGTTTCGGGCTCCGGTTCGGTACGACATCATATGGTGTATGCGAGGTTGGGTCATCTCACAATCGGGCCTCGGCAACCGCATCTTTGGCCCCTCATCCGCCTGCGGGCACCTTCATCCCGCAAGCGGGGAGAAGGCCGAGGGGGGCAACCGCGCGTGCCTCCCTCTCCCCGCGCGCGGGGAGAGGGTAGGGTGAGGCGCAAAGCTGCGCGCTTTGCGGAGCCGGCATTTGCTTCTTTCTGAACGCGTGACGAGGATGGTTCAACACGTTGATGGAACAACCGCGATCCGCCCACATTTGCTCCAGCGGTAGCGGTTGACGAGCCGCCCGTACGACGCGATGTAGACCCCGAAGCCACCGATCAGGACCCCGCCCATGCAGCGTTTCAAGCACCATCTCACCCGCATCGCCTCTGCCACCGAACGCCGCGTCTGGTTGACGGCGCTGGTGGCAGCCGTCGTCGCCTATGGCCTGTTCGAACTGACCGGCGAGGTGCTGGAGGGCGAAACGCGGGCTTTTGACGAAGGCGTGCTTCTGATGCTGCGCAATCCGACCGATCCGGCCCTGCCGGTCGGGCCGACCTGGCTCACCAAGATGATGGTGGACATCACGGCGCTCGGTGGTGTCACGGTGCTGACGCTGCTCGTCACACTCGTCGTCGTCTATCTGGTGCTTCGCCGCAAATTCCGCACCGCCGCCTTCGTCACCGTTTCGATCCTCGGCGGCTGGGCCTTGAGCAGCGCGATGAAGATCGGCATCGCCCGCCCGCGACCGGAGGTGGTGCAGCATCTGGTCGAGGTCACCGACATGAGCTTTCCGAGCGGCCACGCCATGCTGTCGGCCATCACCTATCTGACGCTCGGCGCCATGCTGTCGCGCATCGAGGAGACGCCATCGCTGCGCTATTTCTTCCCGCTGGTCGCCGTCTTCCTCACCTTCATCATCGGCCTCAGCCGCATCTATCTCGGTGTCCATTATCCGACCGACGTGCTCGGGGGCTGGGCCGCGGGCACGGTCTGGGCCTGCGCAGCCTGGTTTGCGGCAAGGTGGTTCCTGGGGCGACCAAGTGCTGCATCAGATAACTTGGTTTAGTTGTCAGGCACTTGCGTTTCTTTGGTTGGGTTCTGTTTAAGGCGTTCGCCGAACTCAATGATATCTTTGACCACCAGCGATATCGCAGGCTCTTCATTAGCAATATATGAGTGGCTCTTGTCTTCTATTCGGGGAACTGGTCTTCCCTCGGCCCAATCTTGAGCTTTTCCGCTGGAATCCTTTCTCTTCTTTTTCTCAAATATATCCCTGTATCTCCTAGGCGAAATCCCTATGAAGGGTTCGAACAGCACTTTCGAGCTTGCTTCAGTTGGGGAGAAAGTGATCGAATCTTCATGAAGATCCTTCGCGTGGCTCTTCGGATACGGCTCCAGAAAGACAACCCTTCTGACGCCAGAGGATACTATGTGTTTTGCGCACATATGGCACGGAAAAGTCGTTGTAAATAAAATAGAATTCTCTAGTGGCTTTCCTTTTCTGGCTGCATCTGTAATGGCTGACATTTCTGCATGGATTATTCGACCAAACTCTATTATGTCCATCACTTTGGATTCGGATATAAGTTTTTCCGAAAGCAATTTTGAGACCTGAGTGTAGGTATCGCCTGCATCTTTGATTTTCGTAGACAAGAAGTCCAGTTTTCCGAGACGTTCAACTAAGTCATACAGCAGTTGAACTTTTCGAGCATGATTTCCGTCTTCGCCCTCTTCGAAGTCACGATGTGCTTCAATATTTGGATCGTCGCACCAATATGTTCCGCCGAATGCCTTTGGTACCTCGTTGCATCCAAGCGTAATAACCTCACCTTGTTCAGAGAATATCGCAGCTCCTATCTGCCTAGAAAGGTCCAGGGATCGCAAAGAGGCTGCCGCAGCCGTGTACATGCCATATTCACGCTTTGTCGGTGACATGCCGTTATGGCCGAAGAAAGCCTTTATGAACCTGTCGACAATTTCTTTCGTCGCAGCTACTGAACCACTGGGAACGAAGACGTCGCCCAAGTGAAACGCATCGGAAACCCTTTGTCCAAAGTCATCGTCAACCTCATGGTTGTCCCTGTCGATAAGGGTAATTGCGGTCTTTTCCGCTTCTGAATCCTCTACTAGACTTGTTCTATATTGTTTTATCTTCTTAATCAGGAGCTTTCTGCGATCGTCTGCATCTGCGAAAATTGATATCAAAACGAACTTTCGACCGTAGACCTCACGCAAAAGAGTGATCTCTTCAACGCGCTTAAACTGCCGGACGATGAATGCATGCCCCAGAAGGGGTTCATTTCTGGCATCTTTCGGATCGATATCTTCGTTGCCGTATTCCGCTCGGATGCGACGTATTTCACTGATGGCGACACATGCCAACGCTGCGTTATTCTTGGTTTCGCGCCTAACGCGATCTGCGTTCTCTATCAATGAGTGATAGCGCTCACCGTATGTCGCATCACTCGCCTTTAATGCTGGCAATAAGTCGCTGAGGACTGATGTGATGTGGATTACGTGAGACGTGTAATGGACTTTTGCCAATGCATCCTTCAGGTGGTCAATTACGGTGTCCAAATCGACGCCGATGGGGCCGACTAGTCCAATGACCAATTCGGGATTGTCTACGACAGATTTCGTGTTCAAAGCACACCTTAATTGGAACTTAACGACCACGGCGCAATTTCGATTCCGCGTGCACTCTTTTGATTGTATGGTTGAGTCGTGCACCACCGTGGAGGATATAAGATGACGGATGTAAAAACTGTCAAGAGTGGCGCGTTCTCCGATACAACCAGAGGGCAGCAACTTTGGTCGATTATGACAGATGCCGCACAGAACGTTCTTGATCGCCCTGGAAATCAGAGGGGGCCATATCTGATTAATGACAAAGATTTGAAGCTTGAAAAGCAAGCGTCCGCGCGTTGAGATCCTAACGTGCTTGCGTGCCTTTAAGGTTGCCGAAATAGCATTCGTTGGTACAGAAAAACCTGCATGCGACAAGCTTGCAGGTTTTTCATTTTTGATGAACTGAACGGCAAGAATTTTGAGGCTCCTTTAAAGGAGCGCCGTCCCCTCAATGCTTCAACGCCTTCGGATCGAGCGCATCGCGGATCGCATCGCCGATATAGTTCACGCTCAAGACCGTCAGCGAGATCGCCAGGCCCGGCCAGAGGACGCGCGAAGGGTTGATCTGCAGGAAGTTGGCGCCGTCGAAGAGCAGGCGGCCCCAGGTGGGGAAGTCGGGGGGGAAGCCCAGGCCTAGGAATGAGAGCGCGGATTCGGTGATGATGGCGGTCGCGATGCCAAGTGTCGCCGAGACCATGATCGAGGACATGACGTTCGGCAGGATGTGCTTCAAGATGATGCGGTGTTCGCGCATGCCGCTCGACTTCGCCGCCAGGATGAATTCCTGGCTCTTGATCGCAAGAACATCGCCGCGGACGATGCGGGCCGTATGCATCCAGCTGGTGATGCCGATGACGAAGACGATCAGGATGAAGATGCCGGTTTCCGGGCCGAAGGCCGCCCGCAGCGTGTCGCGGAACAGCATGATGATCACGAGCAGCAGCGGCAGAAGCGGCAGTGCCAGGAAGAGGTCCGTCAGGCGCATCAGCGGACCGTCGAGCTTGCGGGAGTACCCCGAGAGAACGCCGACCAGCGTTCCCACCACGAGCGCCAGCAGCATGGCGGCCATGCCGACGGCTAGCGAAATCTGCCCGCCGGCCAGCACCTGAGCCAGCATGTCCTTGCCGAGATTGTCGGTGCCGAAGGGATGCAGCAGCGAGGGGCCCTGGTTCTTGGCGCGGATGTCGATCTTGTTCGGGTCGATCGTGTGGATATAGGGGCCGATAAACACCGCCAAGACGATGAAGGTGAAGACGATGAGGCCGGCAACGCCGCCGGGATGTCTGCGGAATTGGCGCCAGAGCATGGGCCAGAAACCGCCGCTCTGAGGTTTTGTTGGCATTACCGGTGCGGTCCCGATGGCGGTATCAGTCATAGCGGATCCTCGGATCGAGAATGCCGTAGAGAACGTCGGCAATCAGGTTGAAGAGCACGATCAGGATCGCGAAGATGAAGGTGAGCGTCTGCACGAGCGGGATATCTGCGCCCTGGATTGCGGTGATCAGCAGCTGGCCGAGGCCGTTCACGCGAAACACCTGTTCGGTGATGATGGCACCGGAGAAGATTGTGGGCACGCCGAGCGCGATCACTGTCACGACAGGGATCAGGCTGTTGCGCAGCACATGCACCAGGAGCACGACCTTTTCCTTGACGCCCTTGGCGCGTGCCGTGCGGACATAATCCATGTTCAGGTTGTCGAGCATGGAAGCGCGCACGAAGCGGCTGATCTGCGAGACGTTGAAGAGGGTCAGCACCAGGACAGGCAGGAACATCTGCTTCACCTGAAGGACGAAGCTTTCCCAGCTGTTGACCACCAGCGTGGTGTCGTAGATCGATGGAAACCACTGCAGCCAGGAGGAAAAGATCACGATTAGCAGGACGCCGGTGAAGAAGGTGGGGACGGAATAGCCGACCATCGAGACAAAGGTGCCGATCTGGTCGAACCAGGAATACTGGCGATAGGCGGAGATGACGCCGATCGGGATCGCGATCAGGACGCCGAAGAGGTAGGAGAGACCGATGACCCAGAGCGTCTGCGGCAGGCGCTGGACGATCAGGTCGACCACGGGGCTGCGGGTCGCCCAAGAGAGGACGCGCATGCGCTCGCCGGTGCCGACCGTGATGCCGGTGATCTGTTCGAAGATGTTGAGCGGTTCATTGATGAAGAACTGCTGCAGCCATTTCATGTAGCGGATGATGAAAGGCTGATCGAGGCCCATGGCGGCACGGATCTGCTCGCGCACTTCCGGCGGAATGGTCAGCGGCAGGTCGCTCAGCGGATCGCTCGGGGCGAGATCGAGCAGGGCGAAAATGATGAAACTGATGGCCAGGAGCGTCGGAACTGCGAACAGCAGTCGCCGAACGGTGAAGGTGAACATCGGCTGGTCTCCAGACTGTCGGCAAAAATGCGAACGCCAGGCCCGCCGTTGGAGGCGGGCCCGGCGCTGAGGGCATTACTTGGCGCGCGACCAGTCGGCGACGTTCCAGAGTTCGGAGTCCCAGGCGTTCATCTTCACGCCTGCAAGCGTGTTGTTGACAGCCGAGGGCTGACCGCGGTGGATCAGCGGGATCTGGGCGACATCGTTGGAGAGCATGTCGTTCAGCTTCTTGGCGATTTCGGCACGCTTCTCGAGTTCGCCGGTCTTGCCGAGTTCCTTGACGAGATTGTCGTAGTCGGGGTTGCAGTAGCGGACGATGTTCTCACCCTGCCAGCCGGTGGCCGGGCTCGGGATCTTGTCGCACATCCAGCCGGCCATGTACTTCTCCGGGTCCGTGCCGTCGAAGTTGTTGGTGTACATCTGGATGTCGGCATAGAACTTCTGGAACGTGTCCGGCGAGGCCGGGTCGCCGCCGAAGAAGACGTTGGCGGACACGTTGCGCAGTTCGACCGATACGCCGATCTGGCTCCACATGTCCTTGACCAGCGCCTGGGTGCCCTGGCGGACCGAGTTGGTCGAGGTCTGGTAGAGGAAGGAAAGCTTGACGCCGTCTTTCTCGCGGATGCCGTCGGAACCCATCTTCCAGCCGGCATCGTCGAGCAGCTTGTTGGCGCCCTCGATGTCCTGCTTCAGGCACCAGTCGACTGCGGTTGAGACATAGATATCCGGAGCCGGCAGGATGTTGCAGGTCGGCTTGCCGTTGTCGCCGTAACCGGCTTCGTCGATGATGTCGCGGTCAATGGCGATGGAAAGCGCACGGCGCACGGCCGGGTCGGAGAGCGCCGGGTGCGGGCCTGCCTCCTTGGTCGAGCGCTTGTCGCCGAGCGAGGGGTCGACGCCGTAGGGGTTGATGTCGATACGCTCCACCTGGGTGCCGAAGGCGACTTCGATCTTGCCCTTGCCGGCCGCCATCATCTGGGCGAGGATTTCGGGCTCGACCTGCATGTTCCAGGCGTAGTCGAATTCACCTGTTTCGAGCACCGAGCGAGCGGCAGACGCCGCGTCACCGCCCCCCTTCAGCGTGACCGAGGCGAAGGCGGGCTTGGCCGGATCGCGATAGTTCGGATTGGCCTCGAAGGTCACGACGTCGTTGGCCTTGAATTCCTTGACGACGAAGGGGCCGGTGCCGATGGGGCCGAAATTGGCGGTCGTGCATTCCGGCGCCTTGGCGCCCAGGCAATCCTTGAATTGCGCTGCCTGAATGATCGGCGACTGAGCGCCGACGAAGGCACTGTAGGGATAAGGCTTCGGCTCAGCGAAGGTGACCTTGATGGTCGAGGCATCGACGGCCTCGACATTGCTCACACCTTCGAAATACGCTCCTTGAGCGCAGCCGCCGTCCGGGGCGGTGCAGTATTTCCAGGTGAAGATCGCGTCATCGGCCGTTACTGCCGAGCCGTCGGACCACTTGAGGTCGGGCTTCAGCTTCCAGGTGATGCTCTTCAGGTCGGCCGCGACACCGCCGTTTTCGACGGTCGGGATTTCGGCGGCGAGCATGGGCACCAGCGTGCCGGTCTCGTCGTAGCGGGCCAGCGGTTCGATGACCATGGAGGCCGCATACACTTCCTTGGTGCCACCCGAAAGATAGGGGTTCATGGTCGAGACGGCCTGCCAGAAGATGATCTTCAGGTCGCCATCCGTGCCGCGCTCGGCCAGGGCCGGGACGCTCGACAGGGCAAAGGCGGCAGCCGAGGCCGCCAGAATCCAGTTCCGTTTGTTCATTGTGCTCATTCCCCAGTTCTTGTTTTTTCAGGCGCGGTCGTTGCCGCTCCCAGCCTGTGATGAGGCCCGTGGCTGAACCAAATGTCAACCGTCTATCTTCTTGGATTTTCTCAAAAAATTCGCATAATACGGGAGAATTTCGGGGTGCGTAAGCCGCTCCCGACAAGGCTGTCCTCAGTCGGGCTGGTTAAAATTTAGGCCATGTAACCACACGCCTAATTTCCATGCAAGACGGAAAATTCCGGCTTGCCAAAGTGGAGGATCGAAGAAACAGTATGCGCTAAATCCCGCAGGGAACAACGACTAAAAGAGGTCTTTCATGCCCGTCATCAACCGCGCCAGCGAGCTTCAGCCGGAGGTCGCCGAATGGAGGCGGCACCTGCACCAGCATCCGGAACTCCTGTTCGACGTGCACGGCACGGCGGCCTTCGTGGCGGAGAAACTGAAGGCGTTCGGCTGCGACGTGGTCAAGACCGGGATTGGCCGCACGGGTGTGGTCGGGATCATCAAGGGCAATCGAGGCGACGGTCCGGTCATCGGCTTCCGCGCCGACATGGATGCGCTGCCGATCCACGAGGTTTCCGGCAAGGCCTGGTCGTCGAAAACGCCGGGCAAGATGCATGCCTGCGGCCATGACGGGCATACCGCCATGCTGCTCGGCGCGGCCAAGCATCTGGCAGAGACGCGCAATTTCAAGGGCTCGATCGCCGTGATCTTCCAGCCCGCCGAAGAGGGCGGTGGCGGTGCGCGCGAAATGGTGCGCGACGGGTTGATGGAGGATTTCGCCATTTCCGAAGTCTACGGCATGCACAATCACCCGGGCATGGCTGTCGGCACTTTCGCCACCCGCAAGGGCTCGATCATGGCTGCAGCAGACCAGTTCGACATCCAGATCAATGGCCGCAGCGGCCATGCCGCCCAGCCGCACAAATCGATCGATCCGGTGCTGGCGGCGGCCCAGGTAGTCGTCGCCTTGCAATCCATCGCGGCGCGCGAGACGGATCCTCTTAAGTCGGTCGTGGTGACCGTGACGAAGATCCATGGCGGCGATGCCTACAATGTCATTCCCGACGGGGTGAAGCTCTCCGGCACCGTGCGCACCTTGCTTCCGGAACTGCGCGACATGGCTGAAAGCCGCATCAAGGAGATTGCGACCGGGATTGCCATGGCAATGGGCGCGCAGGCGCAGGTCAGCTACCATCGCGGCTATCCGGTCACCTTCAATCATGCTGCCGAGACGGCCTTTGCACTCGATATCATGCGCAAGGTGGCGGGCGATCAGGCCGTCAGCGACGAGTTTCCGCCGGCCATGGGGGCGGAGGATTTTTCGTACATGCTCGAAGCACGGCCCGGCTCCTTCGTCTTCATTGGCAACGGTGACACGGCCAATCTGCACAACTCGGCTTACGACTTCAACGACGAGGCTATCCCTTATGGCATCAGCTATTGGGTGACGCTGGCGGAGACGGCGCTCGCCGCCTGAGCCGACACCACATCTCGACACGAATAAAAACAGGGGAACGGGATATGGCAGCGGTGGAACAGGGGGCGAAGGCGAGTGCAGAACCGGTGCTGTCGGTTCGCGGGCTGACAACCTCCTTCAGAATCGGCACTGAATGGCGCTCGGTCGTCCGCAACATGAACCTTGACGTTGCGGCCGGCGAAACGGTGGCAATTGTCGGCGAATCCGGTTCAGGCAAGAGCGTCACTTCGCTGTCGATCATGCGGCTTCTGCCGCAACTGACAAGCCGCATCGAGGGCAGCGTCAAACTCGCCGGACGCGAGCTTCTGAGCCTGGATGCCGAGCAGATGCGACAGGTGCGCGGCAACCAGATCTCGATGATCTTTCAGGAACCGATGACCTCGCTCAACCCGATCTTCCCGATCGGCAAGCAGATCGCCGAAGCCATCACCTGCCACCGCGACATCTCCAGCGCCGAGGCCAAGACCGAGGTGCTGCGGCTGCTCGACCGTGTGCGCATCCCGAATGCAACGAACCGCTTTGACGAATATCCCCACCAGTTTTCCGGCGGCATGCGCCAGCGCGTGATGATTGCCATGGCGCTGGCTTCGAAACCGAAGCTCCTGATCGCCGACGAGCCGACCACCGCCCTTGACGTCACGATCCAGGGCCAGATCCTCGACCTGATCAAAACGCTGCAGGACGAGGAGGGCATGGCGGTGCTCTTCATCACCCATGACATGGGTGTGGTGGCCGAAGTCTCTGACCGGACCGTGGTGATGTTCCGCGGTGAGGCGGTGGAAACCGGCACCACGGACGACATCTTCAACCGCGGCCAGCATCCGTACACCCGAGCGTTGCTGTCGGCGGTGCCGAAGCTCGGATCGATGGGTGGTCGCGACAATCCGATGCGGTTTCCCGTTATCGACATCAAGAGCGGCGAAACGCTGGTCGCGGAATCGGAAGCGGCAGGTGTCGACAAAGGCAGCCGGCCGCTGCTCGAGGTGAAGAACCTGACAACCCGTTTCGACATCCGCTCCGGGCTGCTGGGGCGGCGGAGCGGCGCGGTGCACGCGGTCGAGAACGTCTCCTTTGATCTTCGGCCCGGCGAGACGTTGTCGCTGGTCGGCGAATCCGGTTGTGGCAAGTCGACGACCGGGCGTTCGATCACGCGGCTGGTGGAGCCGACTTCGGGGCAGATCTCGCTTGATGGTTATGATGTCGGGCGGCTAGACCAATCCTCCCTGCGCAAGATGCGGCGCAGCATCCAGATGGTGTTCCAGGATCCTTTTGCGAGCCTCGATCCGCGCATGAGCGTCGGCCAGGCTGTGATGGAGCCGTTCATCGAACATCAGTTGGGAACGAAAGCGCAGGCGCGCGACAAGGCGGCGGACCTGCTGGAGCGCGTCGGTCTCTCCGCCGAGATGATGCCGCGCTATCCGCATGAGTTTTCCGGGGGGCAGCGCCAGCGGATTGCCATTGCGCGCTCATTGATGTTGGACCCCAAGGTCATCGTTGCGGACGAGGCGGTTTCGGCGCTCGACGTGTCGATCAAGGCGCAGGTGTGTAACCTGCTTCTCGATCTACAGCAGAGTTTCAATTTGGCCTACCTGTTCATCAGTCATGACATGGCGGTGGTCGAGCGGGTGAGCCATCGTGTGGCCGTGATGTATCTCGGCGAGATCGTCGAGATCGGCCCGCGCAAGGCGGTGTTCGACAATCCGCATCACCCCTATACGAAGAAGCTGATGGCGGCCGTGCCGGTGCCGGATCCGGCGCGTCGGCGGATAAAGCGCAACCTCGCAACGGACGAAATCAAGAGCCCAATCCGGCCACTCGGTTATTCGCCTCCAGTACGACAGTATCGTGAGGTTGGCGCGGGACACCTCGTTCAGATTTAGCGGTGTTTGGGGGGGAGCGGCAAGCCGGCTGATCAGGAAGATGGGCCGTTGCCGAATTCGAGCAGCGAAATCCGGGCGGTCCAGTCATATTTGGTTGCATCGACGATGGCCGGACGCGGGTGGGCGAAGCCATGGAAGAGCAGGGCATAACAGCGCGTCACGGTCTGTCCCGATGCGACGATCTGGTCGTCCCGCAGGTAACCCCGATAGGCGACCGTCGACTGGCCGCGCGGCATGCCGATCAGATCGAAGGAAAGCCGTGTAATCGCTTTGTCTGCGTTGTTCGTGAAAAAGACGGCCACGGGCAGCCCGGGGTCGACGCAGATCGTCGGATCTGCAACCGCGCGAACCGCGACGGCGGCCGCCTCATTGCTTTGACGTGCGGAATTCTCGGCCGTGAAAAACCATACCACAGTCGCGGCGATCGCGATTATCACCGCCAACCCGATCGCCAGAATGCGATTGCGCAGAAGAAGGATGGTGATCAGCGCCAGTAAAGCTGCGATCCAGACCATCAGATGCTTGCTGTCGAGTCGGACGATGTCATGAACCGAAGATAAGCTTCTTCGGGCGAAAGACAACCAAGATGCGGCGATTGCATGCGCCGGCAACGCGTCGGCTGTCCATCATTATCAGACGACAGTCTTCACCAGGCGCACGCGGGGGCGGGACGTCTTGCGCAGCGGAACCTGCAGCAAAACGGCAGGGGCTGCGATCAATGCCTGCTCGATCGTTTTCGGCAGTGTCTGACAGACGAAATCGGCGCCGATTTCAGAAGGCTCGATGCGCGGATTGTCGACGCCGTTGGCGAGCGGGATCAGAATGCCGACCCGCAGGTCCGCCTTCAGGCGCTTGATGCGGCGAACGACGAGGCGCGCATGGGCCTTGGAACTGCCGTTCAGGAACGTCACGACGACGGTCTCCACTCCTTCCATCTGCTGCGGTACGGTGGTGCGTGCCATCAGATCCGCGTGGCTGCCGATCCTGACGGTTGCACCCTCGACCTCGAGAACCTGGGCGAGCATGGCGGCTGCGGCGTCGTCCATCTCGCCCCGGCCTCCCATGGACAAGACCGATCGTCCCTCGCCCGTCGGCCATGCTTCTGCCTTCTCGACGCCAGTTTCCTCACCTCCGGTTTCGATGGGAACCTCTTCGTTTTCTTCTTCCTCGGCGATGTAGGACAGATTGTCGACGAGGGCGCGGCAGTTGGCGGAGAACATGTGCAACTGCCGTTCGGTCATCACGCCGCGCTGTCGGTCGAGTTCCGCCAGGAGAAGTGCCGGCAGTCCGACCTTTTCGTAATAGTCCGCGAGATATTCTTCCTCCAGATATTCCTCGGCGTTCTCGGTGGCTTCGCTCGGATCGCCGGCGAGGAGGCGCTGATACAGCTTCTCATGCGGTTCGAGTACGGCCTCGTTGCCGAGCAGCACATCGAGAAAGGCGAACTGCGGCACGTGGCGACCGAGCACCACGAGACAGACCGTCAGCGGGGTCGACAGCATCAAGCCCAGCGGCCCCCAAAGCCAGGACCAGAAGATCGCCGAGATGATGATCGCCAGCGGGGAGAGGCCGGTGTGAGAGCCGTAGAGCCACGGCTCGATCATGTTGTTGCTGATCAGTTCGATGGTGGCAAAGAGCGCAGCCACCCAAAGGACAAGCGACCAGCCGGGCGCAATGGCCAGCGCAAGGAACAGCGGCAGCACCATGCCGACGATCGGACCGATATAGGGCACGAAGCGGAGGACGAGTGTGAGAAGCCCCCAGAGGATGGCGTTCGGTATGCCGAGAACCCAGAGACCGAGCGTGATGGGGATCGCGTAGAGCGTGTTCACGACGAGTTGCATCAGCAGATACCTGCCGACGCGCCGGCCGGCGTCCTGCAGTGCCGAGGTGGTTCGATGGAGATCGCCGAGACCGACCAGGCGGATGAAACGATCCCGCAGGTCCTCTCGCTCGAGCAACATGAAGACGACGAGCACGACCACGAGACCGGCGGTGGCAAATGGGCTGATCAGCGGCAGGATGAGATTGCCCAGTGTCCTGATCGGATTGGTGCGGGTGATGATCTCGACGGGCATCGGATCGCGATCGACCACCGGCGGCACCGCGCTTTCCCGGCTCTGGTCGGCGTTGATCTGCAGTTCCGAACCGATGCGCTCGGCCACGCGGCTCAGGTGCTCGATCACACCGTTGCCTGATCCCGCATCCCGCAGTGCCTGGACCTTCTCGACGATATTGCGCTGATAGGTCGGAATGTTGGATGCCAGGTTCGCCACCTGGGTGGCCATGATGAAGCTGAAGAGCGCGATGGCACAGAAGGCGGAGACCACGGCGAAGATGACGGCGACGATTTTCGGGACGGCGCGTTTGCGCAGAAACGAAACGATGGGCGCGAGAGCGAAGGTCAGCAAAAGGGCAAGTGCGAGGGGAACCAGAATATCCTGGCCGACCTTGAGGATGACCGCGACCCCGATCAAGATCAGCAGAGTGCGCCCAGAGATCCGGGTGGCGGTTGTGGGATCTGCCGCATGTGGTGCAATGCCGAGCGTTTCCAAATTGCCCGTCTTCGGGTTGTCCATGATTATTCGCCCCCTTGTCACCGCGTGGCCGATTTTCGGCCGAAGCTGGCAACGCTGGCGAGATAACGGCTCTCAGCGATATTTGATCCACCGGCGGCGGACCGAATTTGATCCAATTCACAACACCGTCGGACGTGCCTTGGAGTTGCCGCTTGTCTCGGCTATCCAAGTGGTTCAACTCTCGCGCAAGCCCTCCGTCCGACAGGTGTCAGCATGTTGATCTCTCTCTACCAAATGCAGCCTCTTTCCGGTGACGTGCCGGGCAATATCGGCAAGATCGCCCAGGCCGCGATGGCCGCAGCCGAAATGGGGGCAGAGTTGCTCGTGACACCGGAACTGTGCACCAGCGGCTATGCCCAAGGCGCAGCCTTCGAGGAACTGGCCGAGGGACGGGACGGATCGATCGTCGGTGCGCTCACCGAGATCGCCGCCGATTGTGGACTTGCCATCTGCGCCGGGTTCCCTGAACGGGACGGCAATCGGGTGTTCAACTCTGCCGTGCTCGTGCGACCGGACGGCAGCAAGGAATTCTATCGCAAGAGCCATCTCTACGGCGACGCGGAACGGGCGGCTTTCGCGCCCGGCGACGAGCCACCTCATGTCTTTGAGATCGGCGGCATCAAGGTCGGCATGCTGATCTGCTATGATGTCGAGTTTCCGGAAAACGTGCGCACGCTGGCGCTCGCCGGGGCCGAACTGGTCATCGTGCCGACAGCCCTGCCGCAGGGCAATATCAGCCGGAGGATCGCCGATACGGTGGTACCGGCACGAGCGCTCGAGAACGGCGTCTTCCTCGTCTATGCGGATCTCTGCGGTGTGGAGAACGACCTTTCCTACGGTGGACGCTCTGTGATCCTGGCGCCGGACGGTGATGAATTGGCGCGGGCCGGCATGCGAGAGACACTGCTGGTGGCGGAGGTGGATACGAGTGCCTATGTCGATGCAAAGGCGCAGAACCCCTATTTTGCCGATCGGCGTCCGGCGCTTTACCGCCTCGGATAAACACGGACCGAGCGGTCGTGATTGCAGCCCGGCGGGATCGCTCCTACATCCTGTGCGATGTTCGAAGGAGACTCCGATGATTTTCGACGCCGCCGCGCTCTCCCTGCGCAACCTGTTTGCCCCGGAAACGCGCAATGTCTTCTGGAAGACGCTCGGTCTCACACTCCTCGTTCTGATCGGGCTCTGGTTCGGGCTGCGCGAGAGTTTCATCGCCTTCGTGATGCCCTTCATCCAGGGCTTCATGCCGGAACTGCCGGATTGGGCGGGATGGCTCACCTTGATCTTCGGGATCCTGGCCAGCATCGGGCTCGCGCTCGGGCTGGCACTGCTCTTGTCGCCGGTCACCGCGATCATCGCCGGCCTCTTCCTCGATGATGTGGCTGAGGTGGTTGAGAAGCGGGACTATCCGAACGACCCGCCCGGCAAGGCCATGCCGATGGGGGAGGCAATCGTCGCCTCGATCAAGTTCTTCGGCGTCGTGATCATCGGAAACCTGATCGCGCTGATGCTCCTGTTTATCCCCGGCATCAACATCATCGCCTTCTTCCTGGTGAACGGTTACCTTTTGGGTCGCGAATTCTTCGAGTTCGCTGCCATGCGTTTCCGCAGTGCCGAAGAGGCGAAGCTCCTGCGTTCGCGCCATTCCGGCACGGTGTTCATGGCCGGCTTGGTGATTGCGCTCTTCCTCGCCGTGCCGATCGTCAACCTGCTGACACCGCTCTTTGCCGCAGGCCTGATGGTGCATCTGCACAAGGCGCTGACGGCAAAGGATCCGGCGACCTCATTGCGGCAGGGCTGACGCCTCGTATTGCGCGGCGAATTCGGCGCTCGGCGGGATCGGCTTGATCACGTCGATCAGAACGCCGTTCGGATCAGCGGTGATGAAATGCCGCTGGCCGAACTCTTCGTCCCTGATGTCGAGCAGCATCGGCAGGCCGGCCTGTTTCAGTCTGTCATAAACAGCGTCCACGTCTTCGACCTCGAAGTTCAGGAGCAGGCCGGAGGCCTTCCCGCGATATGCCGACGGGACTGTTTCATGGCGGCCGTCGAGGATTGCGAGCGTTACCTTTTCGTCTTCGGTCGACTGCAGATGGACATACCAGTCGGCGGTGAAGAGCGGCTCGAAGTGGAAATGGCGTCGATAGAAGGCTGCGGTCGCTTCGACATTATCGGTCATGATGACGGGGTAGTAGCTCGTGGTCCTCATCTCTTTCCCTCCGCGATAATTTAACATACAGTCTGCATGTATCTTTGCAATTAACATACATTCTGTTTGTATGTAAAGGGGTGGCGGTGGCGCGTAATACCAGGGAAGGAACCGAGGCGACGCGTCTGGCGCTGATCTCGGCGGCAAGACGGCTCTTCGTTGAAAAGGGCTATGCCGAGACGGCAACGCCGGACATCGTGGCCGCAGCGGGTGTGACCCGCGGTGCGCTCTATCATCATTTCGAGGACAAGAAGGCACTGTTCAGGGCGGTGATCGTAGAGGAAGCGATGGCGGTCGCATCCGACATCGATCGCGGCGCTGCACCGGCTGTGACGCCGAGAGAGGCGCTGCTCTCGGGTGCTTCGGCCTATTTCGCGGCGATGGCGGTGGAGGGCCGTGCGCGGCTTATGCTGCTGGAAGCGCCGGCGGTGCTGGGTGTCGAACGGACGGCTGAGATCGACCGGGACAATGCCGAGGATCGGTTGCTTGAGGGTGTTTCAGACTGTCTCGGAGCGGCGGCATCGGCGGATGAAGTCCGCGCGCTGACAAACCTGCTATCTTCCGCCTTCGACCGTGCGGTTGTCGAAATCGAGCGTGGCGGCGATCCCAGGCTCTACAAGGCCGCGATTGCTCGCCTGATCGACGGGCTCATTCCTCGCTCGCGTTGAAGATTTGTGGTGGCAGCTCGACGAGCGGGGCGGGGACATCGCAGGTCTTTTCCGGCGACTTGCAGATGTCGGCGATGACGCAGCGTTCGCATTCGGGCTTGCGTGCCTTGCAACAGTAGCGTCCGTGCAAGATCAGCCAGTGATGGGCGTGGAAGAGATACTGCTCCGGAATGATCCGCATCAGGATATCCTCGATCTCATCCGGCGTCTTGCCGGGGGCGAGCTTGATGCGGTTGCCGATCCTGAGGATATGCGTGTCGACGGCCATGGTCGGAATGCCGAAGGCCATGGACATGACGACGTTGGCGGTCTTGCGGCCGACGCCGGGCAGCGTCACCAGTTCCTCGCGGGTGCGCGGCACTTCACTTCCGAAGTCGTCGACGAGCTTCTGGCTGAGCGCGATAACGTTTTTCGCCTTGTTGCGGTAAAGCCCGATCGTCTTAATGTAATCGCGGACTTTCTCTTCGCCGAGCGCCAGCATCTTTTCCGGCGTATCGGCCACCTTGAAGAGGGCACGCGTGGCCTTATTTACCCCCGCATCGGTCGCCTGGGCGGAGAGCGCCACGGCAACGACCAGCGTGAACGGATTGATGTGTTCCAGCTCGCCCTTGGGCTCCGGCCTCTGGATCGAGAAGCGGCGGAAGATCTCTTCCAGTTCGGCCCTGGAATAGGCCGTGCGACGGCGTGTCGCCGGCTTGCGACGGGACGTCGGATTTGACTTTTTCAAAGTTTGGGTGCTGGATTTCGGCTTCGGATCGGTCATGCAAAATCTATAGTCGGGTGCGATCATGGAAGGCAATGTCGAGCAGGCTGCGGACCAGCCGATTTTCGCAGCGGAACTGACACCTTATCGGTCGCTCGGCCGCAAGGGTTACCGCGTGCTGTTCGCGATCACCGGCGCGGTCTGTGCCGTGCATGCCGCTTTCTTCATGGCGACGGGCGCCTGGCCGATCGGCCTGTTTTTCGGTCTCGATTTCCTGCTGCTCTACGGTGCTTTCTGGCTAAATTACCGGGCGGCGCGCGCGCGCGAGGAAGTCACCGTGTCGCGCACGAACCTGTCGATCCGCAAGTTCACGCCGGCAGGGCGGATGACCGAGCACCGGTTCAAAACCTTGTGGGCGCGGTTCTTCGTGCATCGGCACGAGGAATTCGGCATCACCGCCATGCGTGTTGCGGGCGAGGGCCGGGTGACGGATATCGGCTCCTTTCTCAACCCTGACGACCGCGAGAGCTTTTCCAAAGCGTTCAAGGGAGCTCTTGCCACCGCCAAGCAACGGATCTGACTTGCCGCCGATCTTTGCAGGAATCGGGTGGTATCGACCGTCTGGTCGTGGTGAAGTCCTGATCAGATGAGGATTTCGCCATGACACTCGCCCAACAGATCGATCTTTCCCACACTACCGACATCACACCCGACGGCTCTGACTACGAGACCGTGCGGCAGGTGATCGAGATGCTGACGCTCGATTATCAAAGCCAGCCCTCGCTGGAACTGATTGCGGAGCGGCTCGGCCAGTCGCCGACCCAGTTGCAAAAGACCTTCACCCGGTGGGCAGGGCTTTCACCGAAAGCTTTTCTCCAGGCGGTCACGCTCGATCACGCCAAGCGTTTGCTCGGGCGAGAGGAGTTGCCGCTCTTGGAGACGTCGCTCGAGCTCGGACTGTCCGGGCCGGGGCGCCTGCATGACCTCTTCGTGACGCATGAAGCGATGAGCCCGGGGGAATGGAAGGCACGCGGGGCGGGGCTGACCATCCGCTACGGCTATCACCCGTCGCCTTTTGGTCTGGCGCTGGTCATGATTACCGACCGCGGACTGGCGGGGCTCGCCTTTGCTGATCCGGGTGGTGAGGTCGCGTGTTTCGAGGACATGGCGCAGCGTTGGCCGAACGCGCTTTATGTGGAGGATGTCGAGGCCACCGCGCCCTATGCGGCGCGTGTCTTCCATCCCGAGCGCTGGTCGGCGGACGAACCGCTGCGGGTCGTGCTGATCGGCTCGGATTTCCAGATCCGGGTCTGGGAGAGCCTGCTCGCCATCCCGCTCGGCCGCGCCGTGACCTATTCCGATATTGCCTGCAAGATCGGCCAGCCCACTGCCAGCCGCGCCGTGGGAGCAGCCGTCGGCCGCAACCCGATCTCGTTCGTGGTGCCCTGCCACCGGGCGCTTGGCAAGAGCGGGGCGCTGACGGGCTATCACTGGGGGCTGACGCGCAAGCGGGCCATGCTGGGCTGGGAAGCGGGGAAGGCGTGAGGGGGGCGCTTCCGGAAATGGCCGAGCTGTGAGATGATGGCGCATGCGCAACACAGTTCAACTCCCTCACGACATCAGCCGCCGGATCGACAGTCTCGTCGAGCGAAGCAATCTGTCCCGCGATCAGATCGTGGAGGATGCCCTTGCCCAGGGACGCTCGCTCGCTTGGCAAGAGCAGTGGGTGGCGGGTGTGCTGGAAGGGCTGGCCGAGGCCGATCGCGGTGACTTCGCTGGTGATACCGAAATCGAGGCCGTGTTGAACAGATACAACGCTCCTTAAAGCTATGCGTATCGTCTGGACGCGGCGTTATCTACAGGAACTCGCGGCCATCGGTGATTACCTCGTCGAACGAAACCCGGCTGCTGCCGCGCAGATCGTGAGGTCAATCCACGGGAGGGCGCTGCGGCTCCTGACGCAGAATGCTTTTCTGGGACGCCGCGGCGAAATTGAAGGGACGCGCGAACTCGTTCTCGCTGATCTAGGATATATCGTCGCCTACCGGGTGCGGGATGATCACGTCGAAGTGCTCTTCGTGCAGCATGGCGCGCGCGCCTGGCCCGAGCAGCTCTAGCCCGCCAGCCCCAGCAGTTCCCGCGCTGCCGCTTCATCCGTGATCAGCGTGTTGCACCCGATCCGCCTGATCGTCGCGCGGATGGCTCTCGCGCGGTGTGCACCGCCGGAGGAGAGCACGATGTGTTTGGCCTTCTTCAGCGTGTCCAGGTCAACCGACATCACCCGCTCGTTGATCGGGTGGGCGACGGAGCGGCCTTCCTCATCGAGGAAGTTGAACATGGTGTCGCAGACGCAGCCTGCGTCGACCAGTTCAGTCAGCGTCTGGTGGCTGATGAAGCCCTCCGAGAGCGAGGTGGAATGCGGGCCGATATCGCCGCAGGAGACGATGGCGAGATCAAGGTTCTCGGCGAGGTCGTAGATCGCCTTCAGCCCGCAGTCTTCGATCAGCGCGCGTTTTGTCGCGACACTGTCGACGAGAAGCGGGGCGAGAAACATGTAGCATTCGGCGCCGAGCTGGCTTGCCAGCCGCCAGGTATAGTCGATCGGATTGGTCTGGCGCACGGCGACGATTCCGCCGAGCAGGGAAACGACCTTGCAGTTTTCGCGGTTCGGCGGCCGAAAACCGGCGAGCGAGGCAGTCATGGTGCGGCCCCAGCCGACGCCGATCGTCATGTCATTGGTGATCACTTCGGTCAGAAACTGGCCGAGCGCCAGACCCACCGCCTTGGCAATTGCGGCAGCATCCTGGGCATCCGGTGAGGGCACAACCACGGCTTCGTCCAGGCCATAGGCTTTTTCCAGCCGAAGCGCGAGATTGACGCAATCGGCAACGCCGTCGCTGATCCAGATCTGCACCTCGGCACGTTTCCGCGCTTCTTCCAGCATGCGGATTACGGTCGACCGGCTGATGCCGAGCCTGTCTGCCACATCCTTCTGCGTCAGGCCCTCGTTGTAATAGAGCCAGGCGGCGCGGATGCGGAGCGCGGCAGCGTCCGAATGGCTTGAATGGGTGTCGCGTCGGAGTTTTGCCAAGTTTCTTCTCAGTTTCGGGAACTTCCAACCCGCACTATCGGTTTGGTTGGTACTTATGTCAAATTCAAAGGACAAATGTCTTGACTTCGCCATCATCAGACGGTGATAGTCCGGGCGACAAGGCCGTTGGTGCGCCAGCGGTCGCAACCCCTTTTCGCACAGCCGAAGGATGACCTGATGACCTCGAAACTCGAACAGCTTCGTTCCATGACGACCGTGGTCGCCGACACCGGCGACATCGAGGCCGTCCGCCGCCTGAAGCCGGTCGATTGTACCACCAATCCGTCGATCGTCTTGAAGGCACTGGGCACCGATGCTTTCCAGGAAGCCTTCCAGGAAGCGATCACGTGGGGCAAGGCCAAGGGCGGTCAGGACGCTGCCGTGATCGGTGCGATCGCCGACCGCATGGCAATCTCAGTTGGCGCTGCCCTTGCAGAACTGGTTCCGGGTCGCGTTTCGACGGAAGTCGATGCCGACCTGTCCTTCGATACCAAGGCCTCGATCGAGAAGGCCCACCAGATCGTTGCTGGCTACAAGGAACGCGGCATCGAGAAGGACCGGATCCTGATCAAGCTCGCCTCGACCTGGGAGGGCATTCGCGCCGCCGAAGTGCTGCAGAAGGAAGGCATCGACTGCAATCTCACCCTGCTCTTCTCCAAGGCCCAGGCGATTGCCTGCGCCGAGGCCAAGGTGTTCCTCATTTCGCCCTTCGTCGGCCGCATTCTCGACTGGTACAAGAAGTCGACCGGTGAGGACTACACCTCGGAAACCGATCCGGGCGTTGTCTCTGTTCGTTCGATCTACAACTACTACAAGGCCAATGGTATCGGCACGATCGTCATGGGCGCCTCCTTCCGCAATGCCGGCGAAATCGAAGCGCTGGCTGGTTGCGACCGCCTGACCATCAGCCCGCAGCTGCTTGACGAGTTGAACGCTGCCGAAGGCACGCTTGCCCGCGCGCTTTCGCCCGATACCGTCAAGGCCGAGCCGCATGTCTCGCTCGATGAGAAGGCCTTCCGTTGGGCAATGAATGAAGACGCCATGGCGACGGAAAAGCTGGCCGAGGGTATCCGCGGCTTTGCCAAGGACCTTGGCACGCTGCGCGGCCAGATCGCCAAGGCGCTGGCTGCCTGATCGGGAAACCGAACAGTTTCTACCGAGTTCGGGAATGGCCGTGGCAAAAGCCGCGGCCATTTCTTATTGTCGATCGATGGATGAGGACCGGAAGGGAGAGCAGATATGGCAATCATTGCGGGAGGCTGCGCTTGCGGCAAGGTGCGGTTCGAAGCGGAGGGAGAGCCTGAGCGCGTCGGCATCTGTCATTGCCTCGATTGCCGCAAGTATCACGGCGCGCTGTTTTTCGCCGCGGCGATCTATCCGAAAGCGCAGGTCCGGGTTTCCGGTGAGCCTCAGATGTATGACGGCCGTTGTTTCTGTGCCACATGCGGATCGCGTGTCTTCAACCGCAGCGGGGCCGAACTCGAGCTTCATCTCGGCGCCCTCGACGACATCAACGTGTTCCAACCGACATACGAACTCTGGACCATCCGGCGGGAGAGCTGGCTTCCCGCGTTTCCGGTTGAGGAGCGGTACGAGCGTGATCGGCCGGGGGAGGAGCGGCGGCAGGATTGACGGCTTGCGCCTCAGGGCCGTCTCGGTTTCCGGAAAGGATCGATGACAATCTCCGGTTCGAAGGATGGATTTCGGATATCGTCAGGCGGGGCAAATCCGGCTTCTTCCAACAGGAACCGGCCATCGACCCAGCCGGATATCCGGGGGCGTGTGACGGTGGCGATGCGGCACCAGTAGCCGCCACGGCTGTCCTTGCAGGTCAGCCTTTCGATCGGCTCGCCCTCGTCGAGCCCGTGGATGATCCTGAAATTTGGGCCGGCGCCGGAATAGACGGCCAGGCGTTGGCCAGGGGGAAGCCCTCGGACGTGCCAGAGGTAGGTGTCCATGGTCCGTCCGCTGCCATCGAGATTGGGCGCGGGAATGACCTGGGGGTCTTCAGCGTATGCCGAGCTATTCAGGGGGAGCGTCGCTGACGCCAGCGCGACAGCCATGATGGCGATCTTGCCGTAGCCGGGTCTTGAGCCTTTTTGATCGCAGCGCATCTCGTTCTCCTGATTCCGCGCCATGATACGAAGGAGAGCGGTGGGGTGCCACCGGTTTGGTCTGTCAGGGTAAACAGGCGCCCCAAATCATCATCCTCGTCCTCCGGTTGATACCTGGGACGAGGATGTTTGCGCAGCATGGAAGGGATGCGGCTTTCTCTTAATGCGCGATCATCACGTGGCGGACGGTCGTGTAGTCCTCCAGCGAGTAGAGCGAGAGATCCTTGCCATAGCCCGACTGCTTCATGCCGCCATGGGGCATTTCATTGCAGAGCATGAAGTGGGTGTTGATCCAGGTGCAGCCGTAACGCAGCTTGGCGGCGGTCTGCATGGCGCGGGAAATGTCCTTGGTCCAGACCGAGGAGGCAAGGCCGTAGTCGCTGTCATTGGCCCAGACAACGGCCTGGTCGGCGTCGGAGAAGCGGGTGACGGAGACGACGGGGCCGAAGACTTCGCGGCGAACAATCTCGTCGTCCTGCGTCGCGCCAGCAATGACGGTTGGCGTGTAGAAGAAGCCCTTGTCGGAGCCGAGCTTGCCGCCGGTGACCACTTCCATGTGCTTGTGTTCAGCCGCGCGCGTAACGAAGCTTTCAACGCGATCGCGCTGGCGCTTGGAGATCAGCGGGCCGATCTCGTTTTCGGCATCGTCGGCCTGATTGAATTTGATGGTCGACACGGCGCTTGCGAGATCTGCGACGAAGCGGTCGTAGATCTTGTCCGCGGCATAGATGCGGCAGGCGGCGGTGCAGTCCTGGCCGGCATTGTAGTAGCCGAAGGTGCGGATTGCCGAGACGACGGCGTCGATATCGGCATCGTCATGGACGATGACCGGGGCCTTGCCGCCGAGTTCGAGGTGCGTGCGCTTGACGGTCTTGGCAGCGGCCGTCAGCACCTTCTTGCCGGTCGCGATATCGCCTGTAATCGAGACCATCGCGATCTTCGGGTGGTTGATCAGCGCATTGCCGACGCTGTCCCCGCGACCGAGCACGACATTGACCACGCCTTCCGGCAGGATGTCGGCCATGACCTTGGCGAGCTTGAGTGCCGTCAGAGGGGTCTGTTCCGACGGCTTGAAGACGATGGTGTTGCCACCAGCGAGTGCCGGTGCGAGCTTCCAGGCCATCATCATCAGCGGATAATTCCACGGCGCGATCGAGCCGATGACGCCGACCGCATCGCGGCGGATCATCGAGGTGAAGCCTGGGAGGTATTCGCCGGAAACGGGCGCCTGCAGCGTGCGGATTGCTCCGGCGAAGAAGCGGTAACAATCGACGACCGCCGGGATTTCATCGTTCAGGACGGCATTGATCGGCTTGCCGCAGTTCAGGCTCTCCAATGCAGCGAAGGCGGCGGCGTCCTTTTCGATCGCGTCGGCGATGGCAAGCAGGTAGGCCGACCGCTGACCAGGCGTGGTCTGCGACCAAGTGGTGAACGCGCCTTCGGCAGCGTCGACGGCGGCTTCGACCTGGGCGATCGAGGCTTCCGGGAGATCAACGATGCCCTCGCCGGTCTTGGGGTTCAGGATCTTCTCTTCCGTCTCGGATCCGGCTTCGAACTTGCCGCCGATCAGCATCTGGGTATCCATGTCGTTCTCCCTTTTATTACACTTCAATTGCGACAGCGCCCCGCATCAGGAGGCGGCGCCGGTGGTTCATTTGCCGCTGCCGGCGATCTGGTCGGTATCGCGGGTCAGATAGTAAGCCGCGAGAATGGGCAGGAAGGTGACGATCACGACAACCATCGCGACCACATTTGTCACGGGGCGCTGACGGGGGCGGATCAGTTCTTCCAGCATCCAGATCGGCAGTGTCGACTGCTGACCGGCGGTAAAGGTGGTGACGATGACCTCGTCGAAGGACAGCGCGAAGGCGAGCATGCCGCCGGCGAGCAATGCCGTTGCGATGTTCGGCAGGATGATATGTCGAAACGTCTGGAAGCCATCGGCGCCAAGGTCCATCGATGCCTCGATCAGCGAACCCGAGGTGCGGCGGAAGCGGGCGACCGCATTGTTGTAGACGACGACGACACAGAAGGTGGCGTGGCCGAGGATGATGGTCCAGAAGGAGAAGGGGATGTCGGCGATCGAAAATGCCGAGCGAAGTGCGATGCCGGTGATAATGCCGGGCAGCGCGATCGGCAGGATCACCAGAAGCGAGATGACTTCGCGGCCGAAGAATTTCGTGCGCGCGACGGCAGCGGCGGCGAGCGTGCCGAGCACCAGCGCAATCACCGTTGCGATGCTCGCAACCTTGACCGACAGCGTCAGCGCTTCCCAGATGTCCGGGCGGTTCCAGGCGACGCCGAACCACTGAAGCGTGAAGCCCGGTGGCGGCCACTGGAAGCTCTTTTCCTCTGTGGTGAAGGCATAGACGAAGATCAGGAGGATCGGCAGATGCAGGAATGCAAGGCCGAGGCCGGCTGCAAACTTGAGACCGAAGCCAGCCGACTGGGAACGATCAGAGTGCATCGAAGGCCCCCATGCGTTTGGCGATGGTGAGATAAATGCCCATGATGACGATCGGCACGACCGAGAAGGCAGCAGCAAGGGGAATGTTGCCCGCGGTGCCCTGCTGGGCATAGACGGCCTGGCCGATGAAGAGGCGCGATGTTCCGACGATCTGCGGGATGATGTAATCGCCCATGGTGAGCGAGAAGGTGAAGATCGAGCCGGCGACGATGCCAGGGAGCGCCAAGGGAAAGAGCACGTGGCGGAAGGTCTGGCGCGGGTCGGCGCCGAGATCGCCGGAGGCCTCGACGAGGTTGCCGGGCACGCGCTCAAGGGCGGCCTGGGTCGGCAGGATCATGAAGGGCAGCCAGACATAGACGAAGACGATGAAGGTGCCGATGTAGCTGATCGACAGCGAATTGCCACCGATAACCGGGATGGCCAGTATGCCGTCGAGTAGCCAGGTGAGGTGCAGTTTCGCGAAAACCCAGTTCAGGATGCCTTCCTTGGCGAGGATCAGCTTCCAGGCATAGACCTTGACGAGGTAACTGGACCAGAGCGGCAGCATGATGCCGAGATAGAAGACGGCCTTCCAGCGGCCCTTGGCATAACGGGCTGCATAATAGGCGATCGGGAAGGCGATGACGGCGGAAGCGAGCGTGACGGCGGCCGACATCAAAAGCGTGCGCAGGATGATATCGAAATTCGCCGGCTGCAGCAGTTGGCCATAGGTTGCCAGCGTGAACTCGTAATTGATCAGGCCCGAGAACTCGTCGATCGAGAAGAAGCTTTGCAGCAGCAAAGCGAGGAGCGAGCCGACATAGATGATGCCAAGCCAGAGCAGGGGCGGCACCAGCATCAGAACCAGCAGCAGGTTGGGACGCCGCCAGAAGAGATCCGAGAGCCGCCCCATCGGGCCCTGACGCCCAGGGGTGATGGCGGGTGCGGAGATCGCCGTCATGCGGCCTCCTCCATATAATGCAGGTCAGAGGGCGACCAGGAGATGCGGATGCTCTCTCCTGTGGTCGGGGCCGGGTGACCGGCCGGCAACGATACGGTGAGGGACGTAACCGCTGTATCGACGAAGAGTTTTGTGGAAGCGCCGAGGAAGCTGGTGGAGCGAACTGTTGCTGCAACGCCGCCTTCCGACACAATGCGGATCGCTTCCGGGCGCAGGCTCGTCCAGCGGGCCTCACCACCGAGTGCCTTCATCGCGTCGGGTGCGATGACATTGGATGAACCGACGAAGTCAGCGACGAAACGGGTACGGGGCTGGTTGTAGATTTCGAAGGGCGTGCCGGCCTGAACGATCTTGCCGTCGTTGAAGACGGCGACGCGGTCGGCCATGGAAAGGGCTTCTCCCTGGTCGTGGGTGACGAAGACGAAGGTAATGCCGAGCGACCGCTGCAGGCTCTTCAGCTCCTCCTGCATCTGTTCGCGCAGCTTCAGGTCGAGTGCGCCGAGCGGTTCGTCGAGCAGGAGGACCTTTGGTTTGTTGACGAGAGCGCGGGCGAGCGCCACGCGCTGGCGCTGGCCGCCGGAAAGCTGGCCGGGCTTGCGGGCGCCGTAGCCGGGGAGTTTTACCATTTCGAGTGCCTGCTCGGCCTCGCGGTGGCGCTCGGCTTTGGCCACGCCCTTGACCATCAAGCCATAGGCGACGTTGTCGAGAATGTTGAGGTGCGGGAAGAGGGCGTAGTCCTGGAAGACCGTGTTGACGTTGCGGCGATAGGGCGGCACGCCCTCGGCGGTCTCGCCGAAGATCTCGATATGGCCTGACGTCGGCTGTTCGAAGCCGGCGATCAGACGCAGGCAGGTCGTCTTGCCGGAGCCGGAGGGCCCGAGCATGGCGAAGAATTCGCCGGGTGCGACCGTGAGATCGACACTGTCAACGGCTTTGACGCTGCCGAAATGGCGCGAGACCTTCGAGAAGGAGACGGCTGCGGTCATGGGGGCTCCAGAATTTCAGTAAGGTGCCGGCAAAACGCCAGCGGGGGCCTACACCCTCCCCTTGAGGGGGAGGGTCGGACCGAAGGTCCGGGGTGGGGTGACCCTCAGTGTTTCGAGGTGCAGTTGATCACCCCCACCCGCGCGTTCCGCGCGACCTCCCCCCTCAAGGGGGAGGTGGGATGTCACCGTCCGCCGATCACGCCGATGTAGTCGGAGACCCAGCGGTGGTAGGGCACGCATTCGCCCTGGCTGCACTTCGAAGTGGGCGTGCGCCAGAACTTGATCTTGTCGAAGTTCTCGAAGCCGTTGGTCTTGCAGCCTTCATCGCCATAGAGCGCATTGCCCTTACACGCGGCGGGAACGGAGGGAACCGTGCCGAACCATGCGGAAACGTCACCCTGGACCTTCGGCGAAAGCGAGTGCTCCATCCACATATAGGCGCAGTTGGGGTGTTCGCTTTCGGCATGCAGCATGGTGGTGTCGGCCCAGCCGGTGACGCCTTCCTCGGGGAAGGTGGAGTCGATCTTTGCCCCTTCTGCCTTCATCAGGTTGACCTGGAAGGGCCAGGAGCCCGAGGCGGCGACGCCTTCATTCTTGAAGTCGTCGATCTGGATCATGGCGTCGTGCCAATAGCGGCCAACGAGCTGGCGCTGGCCGCGCAGCAGGTCGAGGGCGGCCTTGTACTGCTCTTCGTTCAGTTCGTAGGGGTCCTTGATGCCGAGTTCGGGCTTGTGCGCCATCAGGTAGAGGGCGGCATCGGCAACGTAGATCGGGCCGTCATAGGCCTGGACGCGGCCCTTGTTGGACTTGCCGTCGGGCAGGTTCATTTCCTCAAAGACGACCTTCCAGCTCTTTGGTGCTTCGCCCTTGAAGACGTCGGTGTTGTACATCAGGACGTTGGCGCCCCAGACATAAGGCGTGCCGTAGTGAACGCCATCCTTGGTGTGCCAAGGGGCGTTCTGCAGACGCTCGTCGATGGTGCTCCAGGAGGGAATGAGTGCCGTGTTGATCGGCTGGACGCGCTTGCCGGCAACGAGACGCAGCGACGCATCGCCCGACGCGGTGACGAGGTCGAAGCCGCCTTCGTTCATCAGAGCGACCATTTCGTCCGAGGTGGCGGCGGTCTTCACCGAGACCATGCAGCCGGTCTTCTTCTCGAATTCGGTAACCCAGTCATAGTTCTTGTCGGTCTCGCCGCGCTCGATATAGCCGGCCCAGGCGACGATGGAGAGGGCGCCTTCGCCCGGTCCGAGTTCCTTCAGCGGCTCCTGAGCCACGGCGGCGGTGGTCAAACTCAGTACGGAGGCGAGGACGGTGCAGGATTTCAATATCGACTTCATCGCGAGGTCTCCCGTTTGTGAGGCCGCGTTTTTGCGGCCATTGTTCCCGGAGAGAAAGTTGCCGTGAATTAACCGCATTCGCAAATTCATTCGTCAGAATGGTGATATCGGTTTTTCCGATGGGAGGTTCGTCTCCGACCGTCGTTGCTGAACGCCCCTCATCCCCGGCGCAACGAGTTGCGCCTGAGCTGCCGCCACCTTGTCCCCGTAAACGTGGAGAAGGCCGATGGGGCCGCCGTCTCCGCCTTCTCCCCGCTTGCAGGGAGAAGGTCCCGGCAGGGGGATCAGGGCATCTTCCTTGACGCTATGTCGCTGAAGAACTCACCTTACCCGCCCACTCCGACTCGCCTCCGCAATCCCCACAAAGTCCCGTGCGGCCTGCGGAAGGCTCGAGCCCTTGCGCCAGACCATGCCGACCTGCACCACCGGAAGTGCGCCCGAGACGTCGCGGCTTTCGATCCGGTCGCCTTCCAGCGACCAGGGGCGGTAGACGAGATCCGGCAACAGCGCCACGCCGGCGCCGGTGGCGACGAGGCTGCGGACGGCCTCGACCGAGCGGGTGCGGAAGGCGACGTGCGGGCGGGCACCGAGGGCCGAGAGGAGCTTGCCGGTGTTCTCCTCGATTTCATCGACCGTCAGCATGATCAGCGGTTCGCGGGCGATGTCCTGCACGGAGATGATGTCGGCCGAAACCAGGGGATGGCCGATGGGCAGCCAGAGGCGGTAGGGCGAGGTTTCCAGGATTTCCGCCTGCAGCGCCATGCGGTCGCGCAGGTTGGAGATGACCATGACGGCGACATCGAGTTCACCGCCGATCAGCAGGTGTTCGAGATAGGAGCCGTTATCCTCGATCGCCGAGACCTCGACGCCCGGGCAGGCGCGTCGATAGCGGGCGAGCAGATCCGATAGGACGTAGCCGGCAACCAGCGAGGTCACCCCAATGTTGAGCGTGCCGCCGGTACTCGTCTGCGTTTCGGTGAAGACGTTGCGCGCGTCGGATACGCTCGCCAGAATCTTCGTCGCGTGGCGGAGAAACTGGTGGCCGTTATAGGTGATCGTCAGGCCGCGCGGGTGGCGCTCGAAGAGTTCGACGCCAAGATCGCCCTCGAGTTCCTTGATCGCTTCTGTCACCGAGGATTGTGAAATCGAGAGGTTCTGAGCCGCGCGCGTGACCGACCCCTGCTCGGCGACGGCGACGAAATACTGCAACTGACGGAATGTGAAAGCCATAACCTTTTGAAGCATGGCCCTTGTTGTGAAGCAAGGCAGCCGCCGGGGTCTTGCGCCTGAGGTTGTCAGGTTGCAAGGCAGCTGTGCAAAACTGCACTAGGCAACGCGCGGTCAGAGTGTAGGATCAAATGGCCGCGCCGTTGGTTCGTCCACGGTTCCTCTCTCGTGCAAAGCTTCCTTCGACACCATGAAATCGACGCCGCTCGGCTATCTCTTCACTTTTCTCGCGTTTTCCGTATTCGCCATTCAGGACGGGCTCTCCAAGCATTTGGGCGCCACCCATTCGCCGGTGCAGGTGGCCATGGTCCGCTATTGGGCCTTCGTTGCCTTTGCCCTCTTTCTGGCGATGCGTTCCAGCGGTGGCCTGCGCGCCGCAGTCAATACAAAGCGACCTTTCCTGCAGATCCTTCGCGGCCTTCTCTTGTTCACGCAGATTTTGGTGTCGATCGTCGCCTTTACCAAGGTGGGGCTTGCCCAGAGCCAGGCGATCTTTGCGGCTGGGCCGATCTTCGTCGCGCTTCTCTCCATGCCGATCCTGGGCGAAAAAGTCGGCTGGCGGCGATGGACGGCGATCCTGTTTGGTCTTGTTGGCGTGGTGATCATGCTGGCGCCGACCGGCGACAGTTTCAACGCCTATATCTGGCTGCCGCTCATATGCGCTGTCATGGGCGCGGTCTATGGCATCGCCACGCGGCTGGTCAGCCGCGACGATCAGCCATCGACCAGCTTCTTTTATCTGGCGATCGTCGGTTTCATCGGGTCGAACCTGCTCGGGCCCTATTTCTGGACGCCGTTCACGCCTGCGGGCTGGGGGCTGATGATCGGGCTTTGCTGCACGGGCATCATCGGCCATCTCTCGCTGATCAAGGCCTATGAAAACCTCGACGCCGTGATCGTCCAGCCGATCTCCTACTGGCAACTGGTGCTGGGCGCCATGATCGCGGTCACTGTGTTCGGCGAGATCCTGCGCTGGAACACGGTGGTTGGCGCTGTCCTCGTCGTCGGCGCAGGGCTTTTCACCGTCTGGCGGGAGTGGGTGGTGTCGCGACGCGCGCGGCGGGCAGAGGAAGTCGGCCGCGTTTAGGCGCTCGCTTCCGTCTTTCTGTTTCGCATTTGGCCGATCAGGAAAGTCACGACGAAGATGCCGCTCATGATCAGCACGATGGTCGGGGCGGGCGCACTGTCGATGAAGAAACTCAGATAAATGCCTGCGAGTGACGACGTGACCGCGACGATGACGGCCGTGACCAACATTGTTGCATAGCGCTTGGTCAGCAGGAAGGCGATCGCGCCGGGGGCGACGAGCATCGCGACCGAGAGAATGATGCCCACGGCCTTCAGGGCGCCGACGACGACGAGCGAAAGCACGGCCAGCTGACCGTAATGCAGGAGGCGCACGGACAGGCCGATCGCCTGGGCATGCTGCGGATCGAAGGCGTGGGCCAGAAGATCCTTGCGCAAGAGGACGAGGAAGGTCGTTGCAAAAAGCGCGATCAGGCCCGTCTCGATCAGGTCCGACGGCAGGATGCCTAGCATGTCGCCGAAAAGGATGTGGTCGAGATGCACGGAGCTTTCGACCTGCACATAAAGCACGAGCCCCAAGCCGAACATGCCGGAAAAGACGATGCCGAGCACCGTGTCTTCCTTGATGCGGCTGTTCTCCTTGATGAAGCCGGTCAGAAGCGCACAGAAGAGGCCGGCGACGAAGGCGCCGATGGCAAGCGGAATGCCGGCGATATAGGCGATGACGACGCCCGGCAGCACGGCATGGGAGACGGCGTCTCCCATCAGCGACCAGCCTTTCAGCACCAGCAAACAGGAGAGAAGCGCCATCGGCACCGCGATCATCAGCGTGACGATGAACGCCGTCTGCATGAAGGGCAGCTGGAAGGGGAGGAGGGCGAGTTCGAGGGTTTCGCTCATGCGGGGCGCTCCTCGGGCCGGCGATGTGGTTCTGCCGCGGCTGCCTGAGGCATGGGCTGGAGAGCCTCGCGCGCACGACTGCGCGCGGCGAGCATGCCGTGCTTCGGGGCAAAGAGGAAGGCTGCGAGGAAGATCAGCGTCTGCAGGACGACGATTATGCCGCCGGTCGCACCGTCGAGGAAATAGCTCGCATAGGCGCCGACGAAGCTGGTGCAGGCACCGATGCCAAGCGCCAGCAGGATCAGCCGCTGGAAGCGATCGGTCAGGAGATAGGCGGTGGCACCGGGAGTGACCACCATGGCGATGACGAGGAAGGCGCCGACGGTTTGCATGGCGGCGACGGTGGAGGCGGCAAGCAGGGTGAAGAAGATCACCTTTAACCGTTCGGGTTTGAGACCGATCGAGCGTGCATGGTTCTCGTCGAAGAAGGTCACCATCAGGTCCTTCCACTTCAGCGTCAGAACCAGCAGGCTGACGCCGCCGATCAGGACGAGCTGCAGCGTGTCGGCAGGCGTGATCGCGAGGATGTTGCCGAGCACGATGGTCTTGATGTCGATCGAGACGGGCGAGATCGACACCATGAAAAGGCCAAGCCCGAAGAAGGAGGTGAAGATCAGGCCGATGATCGCGTCTTCCTTCAGCTTGGTGCGCTGGTTCAGGAAGAGGATGGCGAGAGCTGCCATGCCGCCCGAGAGAAAAGCGCCGAAGGCGAAGGGCAGGCCGAGCATATAGGCACCGGCCACACCCGGCACGATGGCATGGGAGAGCGCATCGCCGATCAGCGACCAGCCCTTGAGCATGAGATAGGCCGAGAGGAAGCCACAGACGCCGCCAACCAGCGCCGACACCAGAATGGCGTTGCGCATGTAGTCATAGGTGAAGGGCTCAGCCAGGATCGCGAGCATCAGCGGCTCCCGGTTTTGGCTGACCGTAGATCACGAAGGGGCGTTCGTCGTCTGTGATGACTGTGACTTCGCGGCCGTCATCGTCGTCGTGCAGGTCGCGGCCGGCAAGCACGAAGTGGCGCAGTGCGCCGCCAAAGGCGGTCTTGAGGTTGTCTTCAGTGAAGGTGTCTTCGGTCTTGCCGGAGGCAATCACCGTTCCCTTGACGAAGATAGTCCGGTCGCAGAAATCCGGCACGCTGCCGAGATTGTGCGTCGAGACCAGCATGACGCGGCCTTCAGCGCGCAGGTCCTTCATCAGGCCGATGATCTGTTCTTCGGTGGTCACGTCGACGCCGGTGAAGGGTTCGTCGAGCAGGATGACCTGTCCCTCCTGGGCGAGCGCGCGGGCCAGGAAGACGCGCTTGCGCTGGCCGCCGGAGAGTTCGCCGATCTGGCGCTTGCGGTAGTCGGACATGCCGACGCGAGCGAGTGCTTCCTCGACCATCTGGTGGTCTCGCTTCGAGGGTATGCGCAAGAAGCTCATATGGCCGTAGCGGCCCATCATCACGACATCCTCGACGAGAACGGGGAAGTTCCAGTCGACCTCTTCCGCCTGGGGGACGTAGGCGACGAGGTTCTGTCTCAGGGCTTCGCGGACACTCATGCCGAGCACGCGGATTTCGCCGGAGGCGACGGGCACGAAGCCCATGATTGCCTTGAAGAGCGTCGATTTGCCGGCGCCGTTGACGCCGACAAGGGCAGTGATCGTTCCGGGCGGGATGGCAAAGCTCGCATGGCGCAGGGCCGTATGGCCGTTGCGATAGGTGACCGTCACATCCTCGGCGGCGATCCCCTCGCGATTGCGTCTTGCACCCGATCCCATGATCATCCGGCAAATCCCTTCACGATGGTCGAGACCGTCACCTTCAGGAGATCCAGATAGGTCGGGACCGGACCGTCAGGCTCACTCAACGAATCCACATAGAGGATGCCGCCATAACGGGCCCCGGTTTCGGCCGCGACCTGCTGGGCCGGCTTGTCGGAGACGGTGCTCTCGGAGAATACGACGGGGATCTTGTTTTCGATCACCTGGTCGACGACGGCCTTCACCTGCTGCGGCGTGCCCTGGCTGTCGGCGTTGATCGGCCAGAGATACAGTTCCTTCATGCCGAGATCGCGGGCGAGATAGGAGAAGGCGCCTTCACTGGTGACGAGGAAGCGCTCGTTTTCGGGGATTTTGGCAATCTCCGCCTTCATCGGCTCGATCTCGCCCTTGATCTTCAGCGAATAGGTGCGGGCATTGGCTTCGTAGATCGCGGCGTTGGCCGGATCGAGATCGGTCAGGGCCTTACGAATGTTCTCGACATAGATGAGTGCATTCTCCGGCGACATCCAGGCATGCGGGTTGGGCTTGCCGTCATAGGCGCCGCCAGCGATGCTGATCGGCTCGACACCGTCGCTGACGGTAACCGTCGGCACGTCGCCGAGATTGGCGAGGAATTTCTCGAACCAGGCTTCGAGGTTCAAGCCGTTGCGCAGGACGAGATCCGCGTCACGGGCTTTCAGGATATCGCGCGGTGTCGGTTGGTAGCCGTGGATTTCGGCGCCCGGCTTGGTGATGCTTTCGACATCGGCGGCATCGCCGGCGACGTTCTTCGCGATATCCGCAATAACCGTGAAGGTGGTCACGACCTTCGGCCTATCGGCGGCGAAGGACGCTCCCGGCAGCATGAGGGCCAGGACAAAGAGACTGCGGGCAAGCTTCAGCAACATCAGCGGCATCCCGTTCTTGCAAGTCATTCCTATTAAAATCTATCGCGCGCTTTACCGATGTCAATGCATTTGCAAATCATTTGCAAAAAGACCGTCTCGAAGAATGTTGCGAAGAGCTTTCCAGGTCGTGTCGAAATGGCCCGGAGGCGATTAAAGGTTCCGCAAGGAGCCTCGCTTATGCTGACCTCTAGTATTGCGTAAATGTCGGAGTGGGTGTGATGGCGGAGTTGCAAGCGTGAAGGTGCCAAAGCTTCACCTGTCGCGGAAACTCGTGCTGATCGTGGGAGGCGTGCTCGTCCTGTGCGGCGGCACGGGCGGAGCTGCCGTTTATATCGGCGCCGACACGCTGCTCGGTCCTTCCTATGCGGAGTTGAACGGGCTCGAATGCACGGAGGTGCAGACCGTCGAGATCCGCAAGAAGGACCGGTTCTGGATCCGGAAATATGTCACCACCAGCGAGCCCGGCGATGGGTTGACCCGTGTCAAGACGGCGTTGCGCGTCGCAAAAGTCGTGCAGGAAGCCAAGAAGGCGGACCTCGTCCAAGTCGTGGTTCTCGATCCGAATGGGCCAAAGGAACGTGGCCTGATGCGCGGGCGTGCGGTAGGTGCCGATGTCATCTTCGTTCCCGATCCTGCCCGTGTTCCCGAGGCGGCGACCGCACGGATGTTGACGGCTCGCTATGCCGATGGGCCGCCGGCGGCCAACGGAGAATTTTTCGGACCGAAGATCGATATGGTGGAAGACGATATCCAGGCGCTTCTGGCGAAACTGGACGACAGCACCGATTGTATCACGCCGGAAGTGGTTGTGCCGGAAGGCGAAGGTCATGGCGACAGTGGCGGCCATGGCAAGGCGGATGCGCACGGCAAGAAGAGCGAAGGTCACGGTGACAGTGGTGGCCATGGTGATGCCGGCGGACATGGCGAGGCGCCTGCCGAAGGCCATGGTGAGGCTGATGCCCATGGAAAAGCGCCGGCCGATGGCCATGGTGAAGCGCCTGCGGGTGAGCATGGGGCGGAGACGCCGGTCGCCGACCACGGCGGCGAAAGCAAGGGCTGGATGGCCTCGCTGATGGGCATGGTCGGCCTTGGCGGCGACGATGCGCCGGCCGAAGGCCATGGTGGCGCGGCTGATGCTGGCCATGGCGAAGCGCCGGCCGAAGGGCACGGGGCACCGGCCGCGGCCGATCACGGCGATGGCGAAGGTCATGCGGTTCCCGCCGACAGCGCAGGTCTGCCCTCTGATGGACACGGAGCGGAGCCCGCCGTGCATGGTGAGGCGAGCGGCGATCACGCAAAGGCACCGGAAAGCGGTGCGGTGAGCGAACACGGCGACGCGGCACAGGCAGGCGCAAGCGATCATGCGTCTGCGCCCGAACAGGATGGCGGCGACCACGGCAGCGCCGATGGACACGCCGGTGCTGCGAACGGCGAAGAGGTGGCCGCCCCGGCAGTACACGAAACCGAAGTTCCTGTGGTGGAAACGCCGGCGGATGCCGCGACGGGGCACGACGCTGCTGTGCCAGAAGAGGCAAGCCACGAGGCTGCGAGCGCAGAGGCACCTTCGGAAGACGGTGGCTGGTTCTCGTCGCTGAAGAGCATGGTCGGCCTCGGGGGCACCGACGAGCCTGCAGCCTCTGCGGAGAAGGCCGCGCCCGCCGAGACGTCCGGTGAGGCCGGTGCCGGCGGTGCCGATCACGGTGCGGCCTGGCTGGAGAAGATGCGGTCTCAGCCGATCGAGCCGGAGAGTGGCTCGGCTGCGCAGCCGGCGGCTTCGGAACAGCACGGCTCGGCTGCCGATCACGGAACGGGTACGCCGGCAGCCTCTGCCGAGCACGCCGCCGAAGGTTCGATTGCCCCGGCAGAGGACGAAGGGGTGCTGCCGCCGAAGAAAGTTCTACCGGCGGAGGAAGCCAAGGCGGGGCACTGAATTCGAGGTTCATCGACGTCAGCCACTGACGCGATCACGTTCAATCCAGGTTTAAAAACGAAGAAACCCCGGCTTTCGGCCGGGGTTTCTTCGTTCTGAAGCTCCTCCGAGTGCTCAATCCGCCTTGTTGCGGCGCGCCGGGAAGAGGATGACGTCGCGGATCGACGGGGCGTTAGTCAAGAGCATGATCAGGCGGTCGACGCCGATGCCGAGGCCGCCGGCGGGCGGCATGCCCTGGTCGATCGCATCGAGGAACTCGTCGTCGAGCTGCTTGTCCTTTTCGCCGCGCGAATGGGCCTGTTCGAGCTGCTCAACCATGCGCTTGCGCTGCTCTTCTGGGTCATTCAGTTCGGAGAAGGCGTTGCCGACTTCCCAGGCGTTGCAATAGGTCTCGAAACGCTCCACGAGGCGAGGCTCGCCCGGCACTTCCTTGGCAAACGGCGAGATGTCCTTCGGGAAGTGCGTGACGTGGCTCGGCTGGATCAGCGTGCCCTCGACCTTTTCTTCGAAGATGAAGGCGAGGCATTCGCCCCAGGTCCAGTCCTCTTCTACTGCAAAGCCGGCGGCCTTGGCGGCGGTGCGGGCTTCCTCGTCGGTCTTCATCGCCAGGAAGTCGATGCCGGTTGCTTCCTTGACGGCGTCGGGCATCGGTACGCGCTTAAACGGACCCTTGAAGGACAGCGTCTTGTCGCCATAGGCGACGTCGGTCGAGCCGTGGATGGCAACCGCGAGGCTTTCGAACAGGCGCTCGACGAGGCCCATGACGTCCTCATAGTCGGCATAGGCCCAGTAGCATTCCATCATGGTGAATTCGGGATTGTGACGGGTCGACACACCTTCGTTGCGGAAGTTGCGGTTGACCTCGAACACCTTGTCGGCAAGGCCCGAAACCAGGGTGCGCTTCAAAAACAGTTCCGGCGCAATGCGCAGATACATGTCCATTTTCAGCGTGTTGTGGAAGGTCTTGAACGGGTCGGCGGTGGCGCCGCCATAGACCGTCTGCAGCATCGGCGTCTCGACTTCGAGGAAGCCTTCACCTTCCATGAAGCGGCGCAGACCGGAGATGATCTTCGAGCGCTGGAGGAAGCGGAGCTTGGAATCCTCGTTGGTCAGGATGTCGAGGTGGCGCTTGCGGTAGCGCAGCTCGATATCGGCAAGACCGTGATACTTCTCCGGCATGGGGAGAAGCGTCTTGGTCAGCATGGTGATTTCATGGGCGTTGATGGTCAGCTCGCCACGCTTGGTGCGGCGGACCTGGCCCTTGACGCCGATGATGTCGCCAAGGTCGATCATCGGCAGCAGCGCGCGCGCTTCTTCCGGGGTCGTGTCCTTGTGGGAGAAGATTTGGATCTTGCCCGAGGCGTCATGGATGTCCATGAACATGCCGGAATTGCGCGAGGAATAGACGCGACCGGCCACCGTGATGATATCCTCAGACGTCTCGTCCAATCCCAGACCCGAATATTTCTCTGCGAATTCCGCGTTCGTCATCGTGCGGTGGAAATGCGCTGGATAGACGTCGCCGACCTGTTCGCGCAGCAGCGCGAGTTTCTGGCGGCGGACTTCTGTCGGGTCGGAGGAGAGGGCGGTTTCGGTGGTCTGTTCGGTCATGGTGTGAATGCCTCTTGCGGCTATATTCGTTTCAGTTCGCCGGTGCGGCTTGCTCGGCCAACCCTCCCCCTTGTGGGGAGGGTCGGAGCGAAGCGACGGGGAGGGGAGGCGTCTTGCTCGGGGCAAAAACCCCTCCCCAACCCCTCCCCACAAGGGGGAGGGGCTACCCTCAATTCTGTGCACCCGCCATCGCGGTCAGCACCTGAATCGCCACCTTCAACCGCTGGCGCACGACCGAGCGGCCGAGCAGTGCCATACTGTCAAACAGCGGCAGGGAGCGCTGGCTGCCGGAGACGGCGACGAAGAGGGGCGGGGTTACGACGCGGAGCTTCTTGTTCAGGCGCTCGGAGATCGCACGCAGCTCTTCCTCGATGGTCGTGACATTCCATTCGAGGATCTTTTCGAGATCCGCCTGAACGGTGGTGACGATTTCGAGCGTTTCGGCCGGGCTGGTCTTCAGGCCGCCGAAGGAGGCAGGCGTCAGGCCCACGTCGTTCGCCAGCAGGAAGCCGGCGAGCGGCGGGACTTCGCCGAGCTTGGTGACGCGGCTCTGGGCGAGCTTCAGGCCTTCGACCAGGCGGTCATTCTCCATCGACCAGTCGAGCACGCGGGCGACAAAGTCTTCCGGCGAAAGCTTCTCGCGCAGCCAGCGGCCGTTCAGCCAGTCGAGCTTCTGGATGTCGAAGATCGCGCCGGCCTTGGACAGGTTGTCCGGATCGAACTTCTCGATCAGTTCTTCCATCGACAGCAGTTCCTCGCCTTCGGCGATCTGGATGAAGAACAGGCCGAGGAAGTTCATCAGCGCTTCAGGCAGATAGCCGAGGGCCGAGTAATAGGAGATCGAGGTCGGGTTCTTGCGCTTCGACAGCTTCGACTTGTCGTGATTGCGCATCAGCGACAGGTGCATGAACTTTGGCGGCTCAAGGCCGAGATGCTTGTAGATCAGGATGTGCTTCGGCACGGAAGCCAGCCACTCCTCGCCGCGGGCGACGTGGGTGATCTTCATCAGGTGGTCGTCGACAACGTTTGCCATGTGATAGGTCGGCATGCCGTCGCCCTTCAAGAGGACCTGCATGTCGACGCTTTCCCACGGGATCGAGACATCGCCATAGACGCCGTCGTGGAAATCGCAGGAGCCTTCGGTCGGAACCTTCAGGCGCACGACATGCGGCTCGCCGGCTTCGACGCGGGCGGTCACTTCCTCGGCCTTCAGATGCAGGCAGAGGCCGTCATAGCCGGGGGGCTTGCCGGCGGCGCGCTGGGCTTCGCGCATGCTTTCCAGGCGCTCGGGCGTGCAGAAACAGCGGAAGGCACCGCCGTCGCGCAGCATCTGGTCGACGAAGGGACGGTAGATATCCTTGCGTTCGGACTGGCGATAAGGACCGTAGGGGCCGCCGACATCGGGACCTTCCGACCAGGTGAGGCCGGTCCATTTCAGCGCGTCCAGCACCTTCTGCTCGAATTCGGCCGTGGAACGGGTCGCGTCGGTGTCCTCGATGCGCAGGATGAACTCGCCGCCGAATTTCTTGGCGAAGAGGTAGTTGAACAGCGCGATATAGGCGGTCCCGACATGGGGTTCCCCGGTCGGGGAGGGTGCGATGCGGACGCGGACGCCTGATGTGGTCATGGAATTCAGCTCGTGGTGCGTGCGGGGGACCTGGCGCTTGTGCGCCCGATCGGGACAATGTGCGAAATCTGTGTGGCGGCAGGCCGGAAACGGGCGAGGAAACAATGAGGCGCGCGCCGGTTCCACCGGGTGGCCTTAGGCCATATTCAGGCCTTTGCGTCAAGAAAAACCACTGATGCCGAGGTTCTCTGGAGGCTCTCCGAAAAAATCGTCAAAAAAATCTTTAGAGGTGCGGAACCCGAAGCCCTTGCCCGCGTTCTAGTGGCAGAGCGCAGGCCGTGCCAACCGGACGCGACGGGATATGGGGAACACGGGAGTTTTTCCGGTTTCTTTCCGTGGCCAACGAAATGGCAGGCGAGCCCCTTAACCGTCCGGCCTGCGCTCTCCCCCAAGTCCCCGCCCCAAGGAAAACCTGCGTCCCGCCGACGCAGGTTTTTCTTTGCGTGTATTTGCGTTTCGAGCCGGTCAGTTGACCGGCCAGACCATCAGCAAGGCCGGCACGGAAACCAGCACGATCAAGATCGACAACGGTAGACCGAGCCTTGGGTAATCCGAAAACCTGTATCCTCCAGGCCCCATGACCAGCGTGTTGCACTGGTGACCGATCGGGGTAAGGAAGTCGCAGCCCGCACCGATCGCGACTGCCATTAGGAAGGCTTCGGGCTTGTAGCCCAGGCCGGTCGCAAAGCTCGCGGCGATCGGTGCCATGACGAGAACCGTGGCGGCATTGTTGAGGAAGGGCGTGACGGCCATCGCCGTCAGCAGGATCATGGCGACGGCACCCCAAGCCGGCAGTCCGCCGGCCACCGTGTTGAGCCAGCCGGCGATGACGTCGCTACCGCCCGATGTGCGCAGCGTGTCTGCCACGGGAATGAGGGCCGCCAGCATGACCAAGATAGGCCCGTCAACTGCTCGGTAGACTTCGCTGACCGGGATCACGCCGAAGGCCACCATCGCCAGCGCGGCGGTGAAGAAGGCCATGGCGACGGGCGCGATGCCGAGAGCGGTCGCTCCCATCGCGATAACGAGGATCGCGAGCGGAATCAGCACGTTTCGGCTGGTGCCGAGCAAGATCTCCCGCTCGGCAAGCGGTAGGCAGCCGAGTTCGGTCAGGATCGAGGGCATTTGCGCGCGCAGGCCCTGGAGCAAAACCACGTCGCCGGAGCGCAGGGTCAGTTGTCCCAGCCGCTCGCGGATGCGCTTGCCCTGCCGGCTGACGGCCAGCAGATTGACGCCGTAGGTGTGGACGAGCGACAGCTCCTGAGCCGTCTGTCCGATCAGCGGGGACCCCCGGCCGATCACGGCTTCGATCGAGGAGAGATCGCCACGTCCGGCGCGCGGGCTGACATTGCCGGCCAGGCTGAGGTTGGCCTGGGAGACGATCCGGTCCAGCGCCTCGGAAGGGCCCTCGAGCAGCAGGATATCTTCCGCGTGCAACAGGATATCCGGGAAAGGCGACAGGCGGGTCTCGCCGCGCAGCACAGCCGAAGCGGTGACCTCGCCCTCGGCGATCTTGAGCAGCTGGTGCAGCGGCCTCTGGATGAAGGGTGACTGCGGCGGTATGTGCGCTTCCGTGGCGAAGCTGGAGCCTTCCAGCGCTTCCTGCAGCGAGGGGTTCTGGTTCTCCCGGCGCGGAACCAGCCAGTAGAAGAAAATCAGGAAAATGATGCCGGCGACGGCAAGCGTCGCGCCGACCGGCGTGAAGTCGAACATGGTGAAAGGTTCGCCCGTCAGTTCCTGCCGCAGGCGGGAGACTGCGATGTTGGGCGAGGTGCCGATCTGGGTCATCAACCCGCCGAGCAGGGCCGAAAAGGCCATGGGCATCAGGAAGACTGAAGGCGGTACGTTTGAACGGCGAGCGAACTGGAAAGCCACCGGCATCATGATCGCGAGTGCGCCAATGTTCTTGATAAAGGCGGAGAGGACCGTGACGGTAATCAGCAGCAACAGCATCTGACCGTGTAGCGAAGACAGCGCCGGGAAGAACTTCTTAATGGCGAGATCAACGACGCCGGAGCGGGCGACACCGGCGCTGACGACCAGCGCGCTGCCGACGATGATCACCAGATCATCGGAAAACCCGGAAAAAGCGTCCTTGGCAGGAAGCAGGCCAAGGGAGACTGCTGCGATGAGGGCGACGCAGGCGACCACATCATAGCGGAATTTTTCCCATAGGAAGGCCGCCATCATCACGGCGATCAGGCCGAAGGCGAGGATTTGCTCGTAGGTCATGGTGCTCCGGCGGCGGGATGCGGCTCTCGATCATTGCGTCCAATGATCACCGCGGCAATGGGTTCCGTCAAACAAGAATGTCCGCCCGAAGCGCGCTTCGGGCGGAGCAGGATGCGGGAGAGCCAGCTCAGTGCAGCGTGGTCTTGCCCTTGCGGTCGCTCGCGCGTTTGCGCCGGGCGAACATGTTGAGGACCTCGACGAGCGCCGAGAAGGCCATGGCGGCGTAGATGTAGCCCTTGGGCACGTGGAAGCCCATGCCTTCGGCGATCAGCGTGGTTCCGATCATCAGCAGGAAGCCGAGTGCCAGCATGACGACGGTCGGGTTCTTGGCGATGAAATTCGCAAGCGGCGTGGCGGCCACCAGCATGACCGTAACCGCAGCGATGACGGCGATGACCATGATCGGCAGATGCGGGGTCATGCCGACGGCGGTGATGATGCTGTCGATCGAGAAGACCAGGTCGAGCAGCAGGATCTGGCCGATGGCGCTGGCGAAGGTGGTCGTGGCCGAGGAGGCGATGAAATCCTCTTCATGGTCGACCGGATCGACGCTGTGGTGGATTTCCTTGGTGGCCTTCCAGACCAGGAAGAGACCGCCGGCAATGAGGATCAGGTCCTTCCAGGAGAAGCCGTGGCCGAAAACCTCGAAGATCGGCGTGGTCAGCTGGACGATCCAGGCGACGGTGCCGAGCAGAGCGAGGCGCATGATCAGCGCGAGGCCGATGCCGATGCGGCGGGCGCGTTCGCGCATCTCTTCCGGAAGCTTGTTGGTCAGGATCGAGATGAAGATCAGGTTGTCGATGCCGAGCACGACCTCCATCACCACGAGTGTCACCAGAGCGACCCAGGCAGTGGGGTCCTGAAGAAGCGGAAGATAGTCCTGCATGTTTATGGGTTCCGTGCGCGAGGGTCAGCGACGGTGGATGTGGGGCAAAACATCGCAGTTGGCAAGGCCACCCCAGTGGCAATGCCTCAGGAAGCGTCGGGCTTGCGCCTGTATGCGGCCATAAAGACGGCGCGACCGCCGTCGATCACGCGGTCGATCTCTTCGGCCGGCGGCGTCTCGGCGATCTCGTTGAACAGGCGGCCCTTCATGTAGGCCCCCGTCACAAGCTCGATATATTGCATGGCCGCCATGGAGGTGTCGGCGATGTCGAAGTAGCCAGACTTAACATGCGCGTCGAGATAATCCTTCAGGATGGTGCGCGCATTGCTGGGCGACGACGCGAAAAAGCGCTGACAGAGCGTCGGCATGCGGTCGACGAGGCCGAGCAAAATCCGCATGGCCGGGATCATCTCGGATTGAAAGATCTGGCGGATAAAGGCCAATCCGAATTGGCGAAGGCCTTCTTCCGGATCGGGCTGATGGGCCAGCAGGTCGCGAATGCTCTCGGCGAAGAGGCCCTTGGCGCGCTCGATCAAGGCGGCGAAGAGTTCTTCCTTGCTCTGGAAGTAAACGTAGATCGTTCCCTTCGACACACCGGCTTCACGCGTGACATCGTTCATGCTCGCCGCGTCATAGCCCATCTTCATGAACACGCGGTGCGCGCCGTCCAGAATCTGGCCGCGCTTGATCGGGTCGGCGCCCGCGGCAAACCGGCCCATGCCGGCCGTCGGGGCGGCCATGGATTCCGGTATCATCTGCTGGTCAATGCTCAGTTTCGACATGATTTGTCCAAATCTTAACGCTACGCGATTGGAGTGTGCTTTCAGCTCCTTCTTGCCCCTTGATATGAGGTACGGAAGTCTATATGTCAATCGAACCGAACGGTTCAGTTCGAAAGTATTAATCCAATCCCTGGTTCTCAGCCCATGTCCGCGACGCACAGATCCACCGCCCTTCGTTCCACCTCCAGTCCCCTTGAACGGAATGAAGATGCGTCCGAGACGCAGCTCGAACCAGGGACCCCTTCCGCCGAGGCGCAGCCGGCCGCTGCGGCCCAGACGGCCACTGTCAGCGAGGCTGGGCAACCCAAGAAACGCCGCAGCCCGGTGCTGCCGGTGGTGCTCGCCGTTCTGCTCGCGGGTGCGGGTTGGTACGGCTATGAGTGGTGGACCAATGGCCGCTTCATGGTGTCGACCGAAGACGCCTATATCGAAGGTGACATCGCGATCATCTCGCCGAAGATCTCGGGTTATGTCGAGAAGGTGAATGTCGACAGCAACCAGATCGTCCATGCCGGTGACCCCTTGGTCACGCTCGATGGCGGCGATTATCGCATCGCCTATGACCAGGCCGTCGCGAGCAAGCAGAGCGCGGAACTTGCCGTCAAGCGGATCGATGCACAGATCACCGGCGGGGAGGCCAGCGTGGCGCAGGCCAAGGCCCAGCTCGGCGCGCTTCAGGCGTCCGTTCGCGGCGCCGAAATCACCGCGAAGCGGGCGACCGATCTCGCTGCCAAATCTGTCGGCACGACGGCCGATCTCGACAATGCGAAGGTCGCGCTCGATCAGGCCAATGCGAACCTCGTTGCCGGTGAAGCAGCCGTCGCTTCGGCAGAGGCCAATCTCAGCCTGTTGAAGGCGCAGCGCGAAGAAGCGCTCTCCACTGTCCGCCTGCAGGATCTCGCCATCCAGAAGGCGCAGCGTGACCTCGATTTTACCGTCCTGAAGGCACCCTATGACGGTGTCGTCGGCAACCTTGCCGTCCAGGCGGGCGACCTGGTTTCGGCGGGCAAGCGGCTCGCCGCCTTGGTGCCGACCAGTGAGCTCTATATCGAGGCCAACTTCAAGGAGACGCAGATCGCCCATCTGGTGCCTGGCTCCAAGGTCTCGATCCATGTCGATGCCTATGGCGAAGAGCCGCTGGAAGGAACCGTCACGTCGATTGCTCCAGCCTCGGGTGCCATCTTCTCGATGCTGCCGGCGGAGAACGCGACCGGTAACTTCACCAAGGTCGTTCAACGCGTGCCGGTGCGGATCGCCTTGCCAAAGGATGCGCTGGCGGGTGGTCACCTGCGCGCGGGCCTGAGTGTCATCGTCGACGTTGACACCCGCACGGCACCGGACGCGCAAGCGGTCGCTGCCAAGCAGTAAATATATCGGTCGGGTCTCGTCTGGAAAGGGCCGCCCATGGCCACGGTTACATCCCCGGGTGCTGCTCCGGTCTCGTCTGCTGCAGGTCAGTCGGGCGTCGATGAGCGCATGGACCCAAGGCGGGTCTTCGCATTTCTCGCCATGGTGTTCGGCATGTTCATGTCGATCCTCGACATCCAGATCGTTTCTGCCTCGCTGGCCGAAATCCAGGCGGGCCTTGGTGCCGGCTCGGATGAAGTCGCGTGGGTGCAGACGTCCTATCTGATCGCCGAAGTCATCATGATCCCGTTGTCGGGTGTGCTTGCGCGCATCCTGTCGACCCGCGTGCTGTTCACGATCTGCGCGGCCGGCTTCACGCTGTCCAGCGCGCTTTGCGCGACCGCCACCAATATCGAGCAGATGATCGTCTACCGGGCGATCCAGGGCTTTATCGGCGGCGGCATGATTCCCTCCGTCTTCGCGGCCGCCTTCACGATCTTCCCGCCTTCCAAGCGTAACATCGTGTCGCCCATGGTCGGGCTGGTTGCCACGCTCGCGCCCACCATCGGGCCGACGATCGGCGGCTATATCAGCCATGCCATGTCTTGGCACTGGCTGTTCCTGATCAACGTGATCCCGGGCATGCTGGTCGCGGCGGCGGCGTGGAGCCTGATCGATTTCGACAAGCCGGATCTGAAACTCTTCAAGATCTTCGACTGGTGGGGGTTGGCTTCCATGGCCATTTTCCTCGGCTCGCTCGAATATGTTCTGGAGGAAGGCAACAACAAGGACTGGTTCAACGATCAGCACATTGTCATCGGCACGATCACCATGACGGTGGGTGCACTGGTCTTCTTTCGGCGCGTGTTCAAGGCGCAGTTGCCGGTGGTTGATCTTCGGGCCTTCTCCAACGCGAACTTCGCGTTCGGGTCACTGTTCTCCTTCGTCATGGGGGTGGGGCTCTACGGGCTGACCTATCTCTACCCGCTCTATCTCGGGCGTATCCGCGGGTACGACTCCATGATGATCGGCGAGACGATGTTCGTGTCGGGCGCTGCCATGTTCCTCACGGCGCCCGTGGCCGGTATCCTCTCGAACAAGATGGATCCGCGCGCGATGATGATGATCGGGTTTGCCGGTTTTGCGCTCGGCACCTATCTCATGACCGGCATTACTCCCGACTGGGATTTCTACGAACTGCTCGTGCCGCAGATCCTGCGCGGTTGCTCGCTGATGATCTGCATGGTGCCGATCAACAATCTGGCGCTGGGCACACTGCCGCCGGACCGTATCAAGAATGCTTCCGGCCTCTTCAACCTCACCCGAAACCTCGGTGGTGCCGTGGGGCTGGCGATCATCAACACCATGCTGACGCAGCGCACCGACGATCACTATGCGCGTCTCTCCGAGCAGGTGTCGTGGAGCAATCGGGCGGCGTTGGACTGGCTGGCCAGCGTTGGCGCCAATTACGACAGCTACGGCCTCGACGGTACTGCCGTGGCCGTCAAGAAACTGTCGGGAATGGTGACCCAACAGGCCTGGCTCCTGTCCTTCATGGACGTGTTCATGGGGTTGACGGTGCTGTTCACTTGCCTCGTTTTCATGGCGCTTCTTCTGAAGAAGCCGAAGGCGGCTGCGCCCGCCGGTGCCGGACATTAGGTTGCAATAGATTTACTAATCTATTTTTGCGTGTAATTCTAGGTGGCGCACCGACATTCCGTCGGGGTGGCCAACAGAGGAGCATGCAGATGAGTGAACCAATTGCAGTGCAGAAACTGGTGGAGTTCGCCAAACGCTATACGGGGATTCGTCTAGAATCCACTGGCGCCGCGCGCGTGGACTATTCCGGGACCCTCTACAATGTCGACGGCAGCGACGGCGATCCGGAGATTGACAATTTAAGCTGGAAGGGTCTGCTGATTCATTACGGCATAAACGGGCCGTGTTACGTCACCTCTCCGCTACCAGGCGGACAGTCCACGCACCCGCAGTTCAATGTCGGGGGACACATGACCCCCAACTCCGATGGAATAGTCGATGACGGCGGCACCTGTTACCTGATGCCCTTGTGCTCCTGGCACAACAACAAGGCGCGGGATGAAACGGCATTCCACCACGACCTGACCGCCATGTTGCAACTGTCGGGTTACATGGAAGGCGATATTGCTGCGACCTTTCTCGCGCGGATGCCGGGCGACATTCCACTGCGTATCGTCGGCGCCGAGGGAAACACCGTGACCCTTCAGGCGACGGATCCCGACACCTTTGCGCAGGCGATGGCGGTGGATCGCGCGGAGCGATTACCGATTTCCTTGCCACCCTACTATCTGGCATTTCGCCAGGAGGTCGTGGGAGGGCGCATGACGTATCTCATCGAGGCGGCCGCCTTGCCTTAAGCTCATGGGTATGCCGTGATACGGTGACCCGAAAAAAACTGAGGTACGTACATCGAATTCTGATTTACGTACCTCATCCTCTGGTGTAGGAAAGGCGCCGGAGGAGAGTATGAAGCCAACCGTCCACGACATCGCAAACCGTGCGGGCGTGAGCTTGGCCACCGTCGACCGGGTGCTGAACCGGCGTCCGGGGGTGAGCGCGCGCACTCGGGAGAAGGTCGACCAGGCTGTGATTGAACTCGGTTTCGTGCGGGATGTGGCGGCCGCCAATCTTGCCAAGGGTCGGACTTATTCGCTGACCTTCCTCATTCCGTCCAACGACAATTCCTTCATGCGGGGCTTGAGGCTTGCGCTCGACGAGGCGCGAGACCGCGCCGGCGTCGAGCGCGTTGCGATCCGTCTCGTTGATGTGCCGGCCTTTGACGGGCCGGCCCTTGCCGAAGCGCTGAGGGATGCGGCGGCGGAACAGCCCGCGGGCATTGCATTCGTTGCCGTCGATGCGCCCGAGGTCGCGGCTGCGGCAGCCGATGTGGTCGCTGCCGGCATACCGTTGGTGACCCTGGTCTCGGACCTCTCGGGGTCTCAGCGCGATCACTATGCGGGTATTGACAATACAGCGGCGGGGCGCACCGCCGCCAGCCTTCTCGGTCGTTTCGCCGGCGGTCGACAGGGCAAGGTTGCCGTGCTGGCAGGCTCAATGCTGGTACGCGACCATCGTGAACGCTACGAAGCTTTCGCGTCCGTCATGGCTTCGGATTTCGCCCATCTCAACCTGATGCCTGTGCTGGAGGGGCGTGACGATCCCGATGTCGTGGAGCGGCTCGTTTCTGAGATGTTCGCGATCCAGAACGACATCGTTGCTCTGTACAGCCTTGGGGCGGGCAACCGGGGTCTCATCCGGGCGCTTCGGCGGCGACCGGAAGATCGGCGCCCTGTGGTCGTGGCACACGAGCTGACTGAAACGACGCGAGCGGCGTTGCAATCGGGCTTGATCGATGCCGTCCTCAACCAGGATGCGGGTCATGAGGTGCGCAGCGCCATTCGCGTGCTGAAAGCCAAAGCCGACGGGCTGCCGGTCGTGGCTGCCCAAGAGCGCATTCGTATCGACATATTCTTGAAGGACAATCTGCCCTGAGAGGCAGAGCAATGGGAGGTTATTCATGTATCTCGGACTGGATCTCGGCACATCAAGCGTGAAGGCCATGCTGATCGACGATCAGCAGCGTGTCATCGGTGTCGGTCACGCGGCCTTGACCGTACAGCGGCCGCATCCGGGCTGGTCGGAGCAGGCGCCGGGCGACTGGCTGCGCGCCACGGAAGAGGCCGTTGCTGCGCTCAAGGCCTCGCATCCGAAGGAACTGGCAGCGGTGAAGGGCATCGGCCTTTCCGGCCACATGCATGGCGCGACACTGATCGATGCGAAGGATCGGGTGCTGCGGCCCTGCATTCTCTGGAACGACACGCGCAGCCATGCGGAAGCAGCAAGTCTTGACGCCGATCCGCGCTTTCGCGCGCTGACCGGCAACATCGTCTTCCCCGGCTTCACGGCACCGAAACTCGCCTGGGTGAAGAACAACGAGCCCGATACCTTCAGCAAGGTGGCCAAAGTGCTCCTGCCCAAGGATTACTTGCGCCTCTGGCTGACGGGTGAATATCTCTCCGACATGTCGGATTCGGCCGGCACCAGCTGGCTCGATACCGGCAAGCGCGCCTGGTCGAGCGAGTTGCTGGAGGCCACGGGCCTGACCGTCGAGCAGATGCCGGGTCTCGTTGAGGGGACGGATCGCGCCGGCACCCTGCGCGCCGAGCTGGCGGAAAAATGGGGCCTCGGCTCCAACGTCGTTGTCGCCGGTGGGGCAGGGGACAATGCGGCCTCCGCCTGTGGCATGGGGACCGTTGCGGAAGGCCAGGCCTTCGTCTCGCTCGGGACATCGGGTGTTCTCTTTGCCGCCAACGCCTCCTATCTGCCGAAGCCGGAAAGTGCCGTGCACGCCTTCTGCCACGCTCTGCCCAAGACCTGGCACCAGATGGGCGTCATCCTTTCGGCCACTGACGCGCTGAACTGGCATTCTACCGTGACCGGCAAATCCGCGGGCGAACTGACCGGTGAACTCGGCGATGCGCTGAAGGCACCGACAGGGGTGACCTTCCTGCCCTACCTCTCGGGCGAACGCACGCCGCACAATGACGCGAAGATACGGGGTGCCTTTATCGGGCTCGGCCATGAGAGCGACCGCACGGTGCTGACCCAGGCGGTGCTGGAAGGGGTGACCTTCGCCATTCGTGACAGCCTCGAGGCACTGAAATCCGCCCGCACCAGGATCGACCGCGTGACGGCGATAGGTGGTGGTTCGCGCTCGCGCTACTGGCTGTCTTCGATTGCGACGGCACTGGACATGCCGGTCGACATTCCCGCCGACGGCGATTTCGGCGCGGCTTTCGGTGCGGCTCGTCTTGGCCTGATCGCCGCGACGGGAGCCGATCCGCTTTCGGTCTGCACCGCGCCGGAAACGGCGGAGACGGTGGAGCCGGTCAGGGATCTCACGTCGGCATATGAGACGGCCTATGGCCGCTACCGGGCGCTTTATCCAGCGATCCGAGGGATTTGAAAGATTTGCCCCTCACCCTGACCCTCTCCCCGCAGGCGGGGAGAGGGGACGGTAACGGTGGCGGCGCAAGTCCTTCTCCCCGTTCACGGGGAGAAGGTGCCGGCACGCGGATGAGGGGCCGCGAAGCCATCACCCCACCCCGGACCTTACGGTCCGACCCTCCCCCTCAAGGGGAGGGTGGTCACAACACACCAAGGAGGACTACCCATGAGCACAGGTTTCTTCGGCAATATCCAGAAGATCAAATATGAAGGCGAAGGCAGCACCAATCCGCTGGCCTTCCGCCACTACAATCCGGACGAAGTCGTTCTCGGCAAGCGCATGGAAGACCATCTGCGCTTTGCGATTGCCTATTGGCACACCTTCGTCTGGCCGGGCACGGACCCGTTCGGCGGCAATACCTTTGAGCGCCCGTGGTTCAAGGACACGATGGATGCGGCGAAGCTGAAGGCCGATGTCGCCTTCGAATTCTTTCAGCTGCTCGGCACGCCCTATTACTGCTTCCACGATGCGGACGTTCGCCCTGAGGGCAACAGCTTCGCTGAGAACACCAAGAACCTGAACGAGATCGTCGACTACTTTGCCAAGAAGCAGGAACAGACCGGGGTCAAGCTGCTCTGGGGCACGGCGAACATGTTCTCGCATCGCCGCTACATGTCGGGTGCGGCCACAAATCCGGATCCGGATGTTTTCGCTTTCGCAGCCGCGACCGTGAAGACCTGCATGGACGCAACCCTTAAGCTTGGTGGTGAAAACTACGTGCTGTGGGGCGGTCGCGAGGGTTACGAAACCCTGCTCAACACCGACCTCAAGAAGGAAATGGACCAGATGGGCCGCTTCCTGAACCTCGTGGTCGAATACAAGCACAAGATCGGCTTCAAGGGCGCGATCCTGATCGAGCCGAAGCCGCAGGAGCCGTCGAAGCACCAGTATGACTACGACGTCGCAACGGTCTACGGCTTCCTGAAGAACTACGGTCTCGAAAAGGAAGTGAAGGTCAACATCGAGCAGGGCCACGCGATCCTGGCCGGTCACTCCTTCGAGCACGAGCTGGCGCTCGCCAATGCGCTCGGCATCTTCGGCTCGATCGATATGAACCGCAACGACTACCAGTCCGGCTGGGATACCGACCAGTTCCCGAATAATGTTCCGGAAATGGCGCTGGCCTATTATCAGGTTCTGTCCGGCGGCGGCTTCACCACCGGTGGTACCAACTTCGACGCCAAGCTGCGCCGCCAGTCGCTCGACGCTGAAGACCTGCTGATCGGCCACATCGGCGGCATGGACTGCTGCGCCCGTGGTCTGAAGGCTGCTGCCAAGATGATCGAGGACAAGGCCCTGTCTGGTCCGCTCAGCGCGCGTTATGCCGGATGGGACAAGCCGGAGAACCAGAAGATGCTGCGTGGCGAGGAAAGCCTCGATGCCATCGCCGCCCGCGTCGAAGCCCAGAACGTCAATCCGAAGCCGGTCTCCGGCAAGCAGGAACTGCTGGAAAACGTGGTCAACCGCTACGTTTGATTTCGCGGTTCTCGATGAGGCAGGGGCCGGGGCGCGAAAGCGTGCCGGCCTCTTTTAGTTTCAAATGGTCGTCATCCTCGGGCTTGTCCCGAGGATCTACCGAAGTCGGCTGCAGGAGGACGGTTGATAAATGCCGAGCGGGCGCAGCGGTCGCCTGAAGCGTTGAGTTTCCAGCAGACGGCAGTGGATCCTCGGGACAAGCCCGAGGATGACGGTGGTGCGGGCGGTGCCGACCGTCACCCGATCGCGGTAATCTCCAATTCCTGGTCACCGACCGTCACAACGTCTCCCACAGCCTTGCCCATCAATCGACTCGCGACCGGCGAGACAAAGGAAATGGAGCCGGTCTTCGGGTCGGCCTCGTCCTCGCCGACGATGCGGTAGGTCTGCACACGTCCGTCGTCCCGCTCGAAGGTCACCGTGCTGCCAAAGGCCACCACGGCATTGCTCTCCGGCGCGGGGATGACCTGCGCCGTGCGCAGCCGTTCGGTTAGGTATTTCAGATCACGATAGGGCACGGCCGACTGGCGGCGGCGCTCGTTGATGTCCTCGACCGCCTGCGCGGCGAGATAGGCGGCGCGGGCATCTTCGGCTTGAGCCTCAAGCAGCCTCATGCCTTCTGCCGTCACGAGGTTTGGATGAGGTGAGATTGGGCGATCCGGCAGATGGGTTTCTGCTGCGGTCTCCGAACTCTCTTCCTTGGTGAAGGCGACACTCATGAGGGCATTCCGATTGCGGTTCTGTAAACCGACGACCATAGACAACCGGTCTTCAGACGCCAAGCCCCGCCACTTTGCGCGACCTGCTGCGGCGGGTGCGATCAAGCTGTTGACCGTGTTGAGGCGGAAGGCAGTTCGCGGAGGGGAAGGGCTAGGTTCAGCACCTGCTCGCTTCGGTGCTGGCGGCAGAAGCGCATATAGTTCAGCCGCGTGTGCAGGTCGCGGTGAAATGCGAGCAGAATGCCCTTGACGGAGCGAAACAGGGTCCTCGCTCTTTTCCGGCTGCGCTCGGCTTCGAGAAGGCTGCCGCCCAGATTGCTCGCTATCTCGCGAACGGGGTTCCCCGGGATCGACCATATGTCCAGGCCAAACTCCCAGAAGAACTTGATGTCTTCATCGACCACGCGGAACACCTTCTGCCGTTGCAGGAGACGCTTCGCTGCTTCGCGAGACAAGAGATAACCGACCAGCCCGGCGCGGGTCCGCTGCCATTTAACGAGGGGAATGCTGCCGATGTTCATCTCAATTCCCACGCCTTTCGACCGGTCGCGGGGATAGTCGAAGAGCTTGATCATGTGACGTCCGTTGGCGAGTAACGCCGGAGCCTGATCTACGGCTGCTTTAACGAGTGCGGGATCTTCGAGATGGAAATCATCCTCCAGGATGAGGGCATGCTCGCATGGGCCATCAAGCACCGCCTTCCACGCCAGGCGGTGGGTAGCATAGGCAGCAATTTCGCTGCGGCTCGGACTGTCTTTTGACCAGATGCGGGCACGGACCCGGTCGAACAACCGGTCGACTTCGGTATCGCTCCCAATATATCCCTCGACGATCTGGACCTTGTCCCGGGAGAAATGGGTCGTCGCTTGGCGGGACGCATGCTCGACCCTTCCCGGTGGTGAACGTTTGCATGTGAGAATGAGGACCGCAGTCTTGTCCGTTGTATTGGTCTCAGGATGCATGGATCACCTCGACACGCGGAAGGCCGAGGGGGATGATGCCGAGGTCGCGGGCAAGATGGCCGAATGCTTCGGTCTCGACCAAGTCGCGATAAGGCCTCTCGGGAAAATTGATCCCGGCGCGATGCACCGAAGCGTGGACGAGAAGCGCGGTGCCGCCGACGGCGTGGAGGGGGACCCGGTCGAGATAACGCAAGTCATCCAGATGCCGTCGCACCCAGTAGTCCGCCGGCGGCTGTTGGATTCCGTCATGCAGGTGGCGGTAGTATTCGGTGTCGTCGGGGTCCGCGATGTTCAAGAACGCGTTGAGATCGTAGCTTGCGCCTCCCGGTGTGGTGACGCAGTTCGGCGTGACGATCCTTGAACCAGCCGCCATGAGCGTCTGCAGAAGGTCTCGGGGCAGGCCGATGACATCCGCGTCCAGCCACAGGATCCATTCCGTATCGAGTTTCAAGGCCTGGCAGAGGATATCGTTTCTAACGGCGGAGAGACCGAGCCTGCGGCTCCGCTGATATTCGCGCTTCCAACGTTTGTTGTGATCGACACGGGGGCTGTTTCGCCGCGTGGCGATGCTTGCCACGCTTGCAAAGGTGGCTTTGTGCTCGGCGATCAGGGCGGCGACCATGTCGGAGGTGGCGTCCGTGCTGTCACCTTCGCCATAGATCAAATGCAGCCGGTCCTTTGGATAATCAAGCTCCAGAATCTGCTGCAGATTCTGGTGGATCGTTGCTGCGCCGTTCCGGACCGGAATCACTATGGCGACCGTCGGTAAGTCCGATCCCGGCTCACAAGGGGCCTGAAGGGCTGTGCGATCGATGGTCTGGCGAATGGCGTCCAAATGAAGATTGTCATTGCGGTGCAGGTGGTAGTGTTTGCGGGCCGATGACACTATCCGCCTGAGGACGCTGACTTTGCGAGGGCGGTGCCAACTGCCTTTCCAGTGGTGCTCTGAAAAGACGATATCGCTCCACTGCCCGAAACGAGAGCCAGTGGACCCCGCATGTGCCTCGGCAAACAAATGCGAAGAATGAAGCAGGAAGTCCTCTTGCTTCGGCCAGCCTGCAACAGCGGCGCTGAGCAGTATTGGTCCTGTCGTCTCAAGCACATCCCGATCACGACTAGGGTGCATCAGCCGGCAGAGATCGATGACCTTCTTCCAGAACGGGTGACCTGCGGGGCTCGCCATGGTTCCGTTGAACAGAAGCCTTGGTATGCCTCTGCGGTGGGCATGATGTTGATGCTCGGTGGGTTCTTCGCACAGGACGATGCGGTCAGCGTCTGTCAGGGGGGCCAGAGAGGTGAGGCAGCGTGTGTCGATGTCGGCGTAGACACCTCCGAAGCGATACAGAAGGCAATACCGGGCGAGATCCGCTTTCTGGACCATCTTCGGATAGCTGTCGAAAAGCGGAAGGAGATCGGGAAAATGATCCGCCATGAAGGCGCGCAGGGTTTCGTCAGACCAAAAACAGTAGGTCCAGGTTGGGTTCTCCTGTTGCCAACTTCCCGGATTTCCGAGAGATGGGGGTACGTGCTGGCTGGACCACGTCTGGTGGATCAGGCGGGGAATCTTCGGGGAGGTCATGAAACTAATACACGTATTGATAGCAGAAAGGGACGGGCGGGTTTCAGGCCGAGAGCTGCGGGATTTGGCAAATTTTGCCGATATGACCAGAAGTGGCACAGTTCTGCAATTTTTTATCGATGATTTTTCGTACCAAAAAAGGGTGGGAACTCAGTCGTCCACAGTCCTGAGCGTCCCGGGAGGCACGATCGATGCCCTGAACCGCCAAATCGAGATGGAGCAGCCTGACGCAATTGTCTTCGAAGGTGTGGCTTTGCTCGAGGCGATCGAGGCTACCCGGATGCGATATCCGTCCCTGCCGATCATCATCGATTTCCACAACGTGGAAGGCGACCTCTATCGAAAGCTGCGGCATGCCCGGGCTCCCGCATTTCTGCGCCCACTGCTCTGCAGGCTCTCAGCGAGCCAGATTCGGGCAGCCGAGCTTGCCGATCGCCGCGCGGCGGAGCTTTGCAGCATGATTTGGGTCTGCTCGGATGACGACCGGCGGCGCGTTCTGGAGTTTGCGCCGCAGTGCAAGGTGGCCGTCATTGCAAATCCGATCCCGGATCTAGGGCTTCCAGAAGAGCTTGCCTTCGAGGGTGGAAGAAACGAGGTGCTGTTCGTTGGCCATCTTGGCTACGACCCCAATAAGTTCGCGGCGCGTTTCCTTGCCAGGGAACTCGCGCCGCTTCTGGGCAAGAGGCTGCCAGAGGCGAAGCTGCATGTCTGTGGCCGGAACCCAAGCCGCAAACTGATCGATTTGCTGCGCAGCCGTGGGGTCAAGGTAACCGCAAACCCGGAGACTTTGGCTCCCGTTTACGCTGCTGCTGCCGTCACCGCGATCCCGCTCCGCCATGGAGGAGGGACCAGGATCAAGGTGCTGGAGGCGATGTCGGCCGGCTGCCCTATCGTTGCCACATCGATTGCTGTGGAGGGACTGGGAATGGAGCCTGGACGGCACTATCTGCACGCCGAGAGTGCCGAAGACTTTTGTGCCGCCATTGTGCGCGTCTTCGAAGACCCGTCACTGGAGAACGCCCTGCGCGAGACCGGCCGCACGTTCGTGCAGTCGCGCTTTTCCCCCGACGTCCGGGCTCGTGCAGTTCAGGCGGGACTTCAGCGCGTCATCGGAACCTGATCACCTGCAACGCAGGCGCAATGCTAATCTTGGCATGCAAGCTGTGCAATTTACATCTTTGACTGCTTTGCCGGTCCTGTCACCGATCCCCGCACGATGAGATCCGGCATCAGCAGGATTTCCTGGCGCTCGGTTGGCCGGTCCGAGAGCGACTTGATCAAGAGCGCCATGGCCTGGCGGCCGATGGCCGTGCGGGGTTGGCGGATGGTGGTGAGCGCGGGGTTCAGATAGGTCGCTTGGGGTACGTCGTCGAAGCCGATGACGGAAAAGTCGTGCGGCAGGTCGTAGCCACGGGCGGTGAGGCCGTTGATGACGCCGACGGCGGTGGCGTCGTTGACGCACATGAAGGCGGTCGGAAGCTGATCGCGCATGAAGAGCTGTTCGACGGCGAGTCGGCCGCTTTCGATCGTGCCTTCGCCTTCCAGCACAAAGCGCTGGTTCGGCGGGATGCGCGCGGCATCGAGCGCCTTGTCGAAGCCCTGGCGGCGGCGTTGGTGGCCAAGTCTGGTCTTGCTGTCGCCGATGAAGGCGATGGAGCGGTGGCCGGAAGACAGGAGGTGTTCGGCGGCCTTCCTCGCGCCGGCGACATCGTCGACGCCGACATAGGAGATCTTCGAGCCGAAGACGGGTTCGAACACGGCGACCGACGGCGGCAGACGCTGGCCGAGTACCTGATGGCCGAAAGGCTCGTGGCCGGTGAAGAGCACGAGGCCGGTGGCTTGGCCGGAGCTGAGGAATTTCAGATATTCCAGCCCACGTTCGGGATCGTTCTGGGTATGGCCGATGAGCACGCCATAGCCATGGGCGCGGGCTTCGTTCTCCAGCCCGATCAGTGTCGAGGAAAAATTCGGGTCGCCGATGTCGGGCGCCAGAATCAGGATCATGTTCGACCGACCCATGCGCAGCGAGCGCGCCATGGCATTGGTCGTGTAGCCGGTGATGGCAATCGCCTGATTGACGCGCTGGCGGGTGGTCTTGGCCACCTTGTCGGGCGTGTGGATCGCGCGGCTCACCGTCGCGATCGACACTTCCGCGATGCGTGCCACGTCCTCGATCGTCGCTGGTGCTTGTTCAGGCACGCGGCTCCATCCCCCTATCCGCATGGAATCGTTGGAGACCTTACCGTTCCTGTTGCGGCTGCGAAAGCCGGCAGGGCTCACATTGTCCCCATGATGCGATGATGTAAACCTTTACATCGTCCATGTAAAGGTTTACACAAGATGCCAGAGCGGTGGAGGAACCGCCGGGAGGATTGCATGACATCGGTTGGGGGTGAAGCGCGGACACCCGTGCTCGTGGCGGAGCGTATTTCCAAGTCATTTGGCGAGGTCCAGGTGCTGTTCAGCGTCGACTTCGACGTGCTGCCGGGCGAGGTTCATGCGCTGATGGGCGAGAACGGCGCGGGGAAATCGACGCTCGTGAAGATCCTTTCAGGCTTCGAGCAGGCGACGGCGGGCCGTATCCTGCTCGATGGCGAGCCTGTGGCGCTGCCGGCCAACGGTGCCGCCGAAGCGCTCGGCATCGTGCTCATACACCAGGAATTCAATCTGGCCGATCATCTCACGGTTACCGAAAGCCTCTTTCTGGGTCGCGAGGTCACGCGGTTCGGCATGCTTGATCGAAAGGTGATGCGCGCCGAGACGCGGCGGGTCCTCGATCAGCTGGGCTCGAAGATCGACGAGAATGCGCTGATCAGTTCGCTGGCTGTCGCCGACAAGCAGATGGTCGAGATCGCCAAGGCTATCAGCCGCAAGGCTCGCATCGTCTTCATGGACGAGCCGACGGCCGTGCTCTCGCGCGAGGAGACGGAGGTGTTGTTCGATCAGGTGCGCAAGCTGCGCGCCCGCGGCACCAGTTTCGTCTTCGTCAGCCACAAGCTCGACGAGGTTATGGAGTTGACGGACCGGGTGACGGTGCTGCGCGATGGGCAGTGGGTGAAGACCGCGCCGACGTCGGCACTCGACGGTGAAGCGATCGCCCAGTTGATGGTCGGCCGCGAGTTGTCGAGCCTATACCCTAACAAACACGAGCCTGACGTCGACGAGGAGATCGTGCTGTCGGTCAAGGATCTGACGACCGGCTTCGTCAAGAATGCCAGTTTCGACCTGAAGCGCGGCGAAGTTCTCGGCTTCTCCGGTCTGATCGGATCGGGACGGACCGAGCTGATGGAAGCTGTTGCCGGTCTTCGTCCCCGGCTCTCCGGTGAGGTCTGGCTCAAGGGTGCCCTGATCGATCAGCAGGATTTCCGCGAGGCGAACCGGCGCGGGCTCGCCTACATGACCAAGGATCGCAAGGGCAAGGGTCTGCTGCTCGGGGAGGGCATGACCGCGAACCTGACGCTGCAGTCGATGGACAACCACGTGCGCCACGGCTATCTCGACCCCGGCAGCGAGGCCAAGGCCATGGCGCGTGCCAAGCGGCGCTTCGACATCCGCGTGCGCGACGACAGGGTGCGCGTCGGGCGCATGTCCGGCGGCAACCAGCAGAAGCTCCTGCTCGCCAAGATCATGGAAGTCGAGCCTGACGTGATCATCATCGACGAGCCGACACGCGGCATCGATGTCGGCACCAAGCAGCAGATCTATCATTTCATTGCAGCGCTCGCCCGCGAGGGGCGCTCGATCATCGTGATTTCCTCTGAGATGCCCGAGGTGATCGGGCTCTGCACGCGGGTCGCCGTGATGCGGGAGGGCCGGATGGTCGGGCTGCTCGAGGGCGAAGACATCAACGAACAGACGATCATGCGCTACGCCGCCGGCCTGAAAAGGCAGATGGCGAGCTGATCGATTGGGAAGCCTGGCGGCAAGACCGGGCTCGGAAACCAAGACTTCAGGGTGCGCGGCCGTCACGACACGGCGCGCGGGAGGAGACGGGACAACATGACTGCCGAGACTGAAACGACCACCCCTGTCCGTGGCCGCCGCACATGGCGCGACGTCGATCTGCGCGCCGTGGCACCCTTTGCCGCGCTGCTGATCCTGTTGATCGTCGGCGCGCTGGTGAACCCGAATTTCATCGGCCTTACCAATCTCGCCAATGTCGCTACCCGCTCCGCCTTCATCGCGATCATTGCCGTCGGAGCGACCTTCGTCATCTCGTCGGGGGATCTCGACCTCTCCGTGGGTTCAATGGTGGCCTTCGTCGCCAGCCTGATGATCCTGTTCATGAATTCCGGTGCGATCGCCGATCCCGGCCTGATGATTGCAGCCGCCATGGCGCTTGCGATCATCATCGGTTCGCTCTGCGGCCTACTGAACGGGCTAATCACCACCGTCGGCAAGATCGAGCCCTTCATCGCGACCCTGGGTACGATGGGCATCTATCGAGGCCTGACCACCTGGCTCAGCCAGGGCGGTGCAATCACGCTGCGCGACCCGGCACAGCAGGAGATCTACCGGCCCGTCTATTTCGGCTCGATCCTCGGGCTGCCCGTGCCGATCGTCATCATCCTTGTCGTCACGGCAATCGCTGCCGTCATTCTCTATCGCACCCGCTATGGCCGCCATGTCGTTGCCGTCGGCTCGAACCGCGATGTCGCGCGTTATTCCGGCATTGCGGTTGACCGGGTCCGCACGATCGCCTTCGTCATCCAGGGCCTCTGCGTCGCGATTGCCGTGCTCCTCTACGTGCCGCGCCTCGGCTCGACCTCGGCCACCACGGGCATTCTTTGGGAGCTGCAGGCGATCACCGCCGTCGTCGTCGGCGGAACGGCGTTGAAGGGCGGAGCGGGCCGCGTCTGGGGCACGATCTGCGGCGCCTTCATCCTCGAACTCGTCGGCAACATCATGCTGCTTTCGAACTTCATCTCCGAATATCTGATCGGCGCCATCCAGGGCACGATCATCATCATCGCAATGCTCGTCCAGCGGTCGCTGGCGCGCAAGGCGTAAGCAAACGACCGGGCAGAGGAGGGTCGCCCGGTCCGTTCTTCAGTCGACCCTTTGTCACTTTGGGAGGAAACCAATGCACAAGAAACTGTTAGGCCTTGCCGTCGCCATGACCGCGCTGGCCTCGATCTTTACGGCCGCCGAGGCTCAGGAGACGAAGACCATCGGCGTTTCCATTCCGGCCGCCGACCACGGCTGGACCGCCGGCGTCGTCTATCACGCCAACCGCGTTGCCGAACTCCTGATGAAGGAGCATCCGGGCCTCAACGTTGTCGTCAAGACCTCGGCCGATCCGGCCACGCAGGCGAATGCCGTTCAGGACCTGGAAGTCCAGGGTATTGATGCGCTAGTCATCCTGCCGACCGATCCGGATCCGCTGGTCAACGCGATGAAGGAAGTGAAGAACAAGGGTCACTTCGTCACCATCGTCGACCGTGCGCCTTCGACCAACGACAACAGCGTGCGTGACCTCTATGTCGCCGGCAACAACCCGGCGCTCGGCAAGGTCGCCGGCGAATACATCGCCAAGAACTCGCCGGATGCCGAAGTCGTCATCATCCGCGGTCTGCCGATCCCGATCGACCAGCAGCGCCAGGACGGCTTCGATGAAGGCATCAAGGGCTCCAACGTCAAGGTTCTCGACCGCCAGTTCGGCAACTGGAACCGCGACGACGCGTTCAAGGTCATGCAGGACTACCTGACCAAGTATCCGAAGATCGATGTGGTCTGGTGCCAGGACGACGACATGGCCGTCGGCGTTCTCCAGGCCATCGAACAGGCCGGCCGTACCGATATCCAGTACATCATCGGCGGTGCCGGCTCAAAGGACATGATCAAGAAGGTCATGGACGGCGACAAGATGGTTCCGGTCAACGTTCTCTACCCGCCGTCCATGGTCGGCACGGCCATGGAGCTGACCGCTGCTGCGCTCTACGATGCGGTTCCGGTTCACGGCACCTACACGCTTGACGCAACGCTGATCACGCCCGACAACGCGAAGAACTACTACTTCCCGGACTCGCCGTTCTGATCGGCTAAGCCATGCAAGAACAATCTGCCCGGGGTTTTCCCGGGCAGATTTCCGTCCGTCCCATCATTGCGGTTGTGTCGAAATTTGATCTCCTGTAATCGTTCACGGAAACGTTGCAGGAATGCTCAGGGAGGAGAATTCATGAAGACGATCAAAGGGCCGGCGATCTTTCTCGGCCAGTTTGCAGGCGATGCCGCACCCTTCAATACCTGGGATGGGATTACCAAGTGGGCGGCCGACAAGGGCTATGTCGGCGTGCAGGTTCCGACCTGGGCCGGCCAGCTGATGGACCTGAAAAAGGCGGCCGAATCCAAGGACTATTGCGACGAGCTTGCCGGCGTTGCCCGGGCAAACGGCGTCGAGATCACCGAGCTCTCCACCCACCTACAGGGGCAGCTTGTGGCTGTTCATCCGGCCTATGACGAAGCCTTCGACGGCTTTGCGGCACCGGAAGTGCGCGGCAATCCGAAGGCGCGCCAGGAATGGGCCGTTCAACAGGTCAAGTATGCGCTGAAGGCATCGCGCAATCTCGGCATCAAGGCGCATGCGACCTTCTCGGGCGCACTGGCATGGCCGTTCATCTACCCCTGGCCGCAGCGCCCGGCCGGTCTCGTGGAGACCGCCTTCGATGAACTCGCACGTCGCTGGCTGCCGATCCTCGACTATGCCGAGGAGCAGGACGTCGATGTCTGCTACGAGATCCATCCGGGTGAAGATCTGCATGACGGCGTGACCTTCGAGATGTTCCTGGAGCGGGTGAAGAACCATTCCCGCGCCAACATGCTCTACGACCCCTCGCATTATGTGCTGCAGTGCCTCGACTATCTCGACAACATCGACATCTACAAGGACCGGATCAAGATGTTCCACGTCAAGGACGCGGAGTTTAATCCGACCGGCCGCCAGGGCGTCTATGGCGGTTATCAGGGCTGGGTGAACCGGGCAGGGCGCTTCCGCTCGCTCGGCGACGGCCAGGTCGATTTCGGCGCGATTTTCTCGAAGATGGCGGCGAATGACTTCGACGGCTGGGCAGTTGTCGAATGGGAATGCGCGCTGAAGCACCCGGAAGACGGCGCCCGTGAAGGCGCGGACTTCGTCCGGGCGCATATCATCCGTGTAACCGAAAAGGCCTTCGACGACTTCGCATCCGGCGGGACCGACGATGCGGCCAACCGCCGGATGCTGGGGCTCTCAAACTAGACGGCCTTGAGGGCGGCGATGTCGCCGCTCTCGAGGTGGGGCAGGGCGCGTTCGATCCTGTCGAGCGGCCAGTCCCACCAGGCCAGCGTCAGGAGATCATCGATTTCAGCATCCGTGAAGCGTTTGCGGATCAGGGTCGCGGGATTGCCGCCGACGATGGCGTAGGGCGGTACATCGCGGGTGACTACGGCGCGGGCGGCGATGATGGCGCCCGGGCCGATCGTAACCCCCGGCATGATCGTGGCACCATGGCCGATCCAGACATCGTGGCCGATCACGGTGTCCCGGTAGGGCAGATCCTGGTAGCCGTCGATCGTCAAAGGGCTGAAGACGCGGAAGGGATAGGTCGTCACGCCCGACATGGCATGATTGGCCGAGCTGGTGATGACGATCGCCTCGCGGGCGATCTGGACGAAGCGGCCGATCACCAGACGCTCCTGGCTGAAGGGGAAGAGATAGGGCGCAAGAATTGTCGCCGTTTCTTCCGCTCTGCCGGAGTGGGTGAAGTAGCTGCAATCGCCGATCTCCATTTTGGGATGGTCGATGACGGCAGCAAGCTGGACGGTCTCGCGATAGGGCGTGCCGTCGGCAAGCGTGATGGGATAGGGTTGTCTCGGGTCGAGAAAAGGCATGGTCGAGATCCTTGCAAAAGCATGCATTTGGCGTCGCGCTGATCGCTGACGCCGGTTTTTAATGCTTTGCCTCAGAAGAGGCGGATCTCAGATGTTCACTGTCAGGGCATCCTTCTTTACGGATGTCAGTCTAACGGATCTGGAGAGCGAACTCCAGACACCGCATTTCAAGGAGGAAGCATATGGCGATCGAAGCGAGCAAGTCGGGCGAGCGGACACCGAAGATCCGTCTGGGCATGGTTGGTGGCGGGGCCGGCGCGTTTATCGGTGCGGTGCATCGCATGGCAGCGCGGCTTGATGACCAGTATGATCTCGTTGCCGGTGCGCTATCCTCGACACCGGAGAAGTCGGTCGCTTCCGGCCGCGAACTCGGGCTCGATCCGGAGCGTTGCTACGGCTCCTTTGAGGAAATGGCGGAGAAGGAAGCGGCACGTCCCGATGGCATCGAGGCCGTGTCGATCGTGACGCCGAACCACGTGCATTTCCCGGCGGCCAAGGCTTTCCTCGAGCGCGGCATCCATGTCATCTGCGACAAGCCGCTGACCTCCAACCTGGAAGATGCCAAGGCGCTGAAGGCCGTTGCCGACAAGGCCAAGGCGCTCTTCATCCTGACCCACAATTACACCGGCTATCCGATGGTGCGTCATGCGCGCGAACTGGTTCGCTCCGGCGAGCTTGGCGATCTCCGTCTCGTGCAGATGGAGTATCCGCAGGACTGGCTGGCGGAGCCCATCGAGCAGACCGGCCAGAAGCAGGCGGCCTGGCGCACCGACCCGAAGCAGTCGGGCGCCGGTGGCTCGACCGGCGATATCGGCACGCATGCCTATAACCTCGGGTCCTTCATCTCCGGCCTCGAACTGGATGAACTGGCCGCTGATGTGCACACCTTTGTCGAGGGCCGCCGTCTCGACGACAATGCCCATGTGATGCTGCGCTTCAAGGGCGGCGCCAAGGGTCTTTTGTGGTGCAGCCAGGTGGCGACCGGCAACGAGAACGGGCTGAAGGTCCGCATCTATGGCACCAAGGCCGGCATCGAGTGGACGCAGGCCGATCCGAACTATCTCTGGTTTACACGCTTGGGTGAGCCGAAGCAGCTGATCACGCGCGGTGGAGCCGGGGCGAATTCGGCTGCGGCGCGTGTGACCCGCATTCCGTCAGGCCATCCGGAAGGCTATCTCGAAGCCTTTGCGACGATCTACACGGAAGCGGCGGCTGCGATCAATGCGGCGAAGTCGGGTGCTGCGGTCGATCCGGCGGTGGTCTATCCGACAGTCGATGACGGCGTGAAGGGTGTGGCTTTCGTCACGGCCTGTATCGAGTCGGGCAAGAAGAATGGTGGCTGGGTGAAGGTTTAAGCCCACGCGAGCGTGAATTGCCCCTCACCCTACCCTCTCCCCGCAAGCGGGGAGAGGGGGGAATGCTTGGCCAGCGGCGAGGCCTTCTCCCCGCATGCGGGGAGAAGGTGCCCGAAGGGCGGATGAGGGGCCCAGGTCCCAAAGGGCGGGGGCGATGACACTCGACCCATTCTCCCCATCACCCCACCCCGGAGCTTTGCTCCGACCCTCTCCCTCCAGGGGAGGGTGTGAAAACTGCAACGTTGCAGTTTTTTGCTTCCGCCGTCTTCACCCCGTCTTGGCTTTGCTCTAAACCGCTGAGCGACGGATAAGCGGCGGCGGTGTCCGCGCTTGCATGACGAAGGATTTACTCCATGATCGATCCCAAGGCCCTTGCCTCGCGTTTTCCCGGTGACTTCCTGTTTGGTGTCGCCACCGCCTCCTTCCAAATCGAAGGGGCATCGAAGGCGGATGGGCGCAAACCCTCGATCTGGGACGCGTTTTCCAACATGCCGGGCCGGGTCTTCGGACGGCACAATGGCGATGTCGCCTGCGATCACTACAATCGCTGGGAAAGTGATCTCGACCTGATCAAGGACATGGGCGTGACCGGTTATCGCTTCTCGATCGCCTGGCCGCGCGTGTTGCCCGAGGGGACCGGACCGATCAACGAGAAGGGGCTCGACTTCTACGACAACCTCGTTGACGGGCTGAAGGCAAGGGGCATCAAGGCCTATGCGACGCTCTACCACTGGGATCTGCCGCTGGCGCTGATGGGAGAAGGCGGCTGGACGGCGCGGTCGACGGCGCAGGCGTTTCAGCGCTACACCCGCGTGGTGATGGAGCGCCTCGGCGACCGGCTCGATGCGGTCGCGACCTTCAACGAGCCCTGGTGCTCGGTCTGGCTCAGCCATCTCTACGGCGTGCATGCGCCGGGCGAACGCAACATGGATGCAGCCCTGCATGCCCTGCATTACACCAACCTTGCCCATGGTCTGTCGGTTCAGGCGATCCGCGAAATCGCGCCCAAGGTGCCGGTCGGGCTGGTGTTGAACGCCCATGAGACGCTGCCGGGCTCCGACAGTGCCGCTGATCTTGCGGCCGCCGAACGGGCACATCAGTTCCACAATGGCGTCTTCTTCGATCCGGTCTTCAAGGGCGAATACCCGGCCGACTTCCTCTCCGCGCTCGGTCACCGCATGCCGAAGATCGAAGACGGCGATCTCGCCATCATCAACCAGAAGCTCGACTGGTGGGGCCTGAATTACTACACGCCGATGCGTGTTGCCGACGATCCGACACCGGGTGCCGAATTCCCGGCAACAGTGGGTGCGCCGCCGGTGTCCAAGGTCAAGACGGATATCGGCTGGGAGGTCTACGCGCCGGCGCTGAAGTCACTCGTCGAGCGGCTCTATGCACGCTATGATCTGCCGCCGTGCTACATCACCGAGAACGGTGCTTGCTACAACATGGACGTGGAAGGAGGCGAGGTCGACGATCAGCCGCGCCTCGATTACTACGCCGAACATCTCGACAGGGTCGCCGACCTGATCGCGGGTGGTTACCCGATGCAGGGTTATTTCGCCTGGTCGCTGATGGACAACTTCGAATGGGCCGAGGGCTACAAGATGCGCTTCGGCCTCGTGCATGTCGATTACGACACGCAGGTGCGCACCATCAAGAAGAGCGGCAAATGGTATCGCGATCTGGCGCTCGAATTCCCCAAGGGAAACTTCAAGGCCGACTGACAAAGCGGGCATCACGCCCCGCATCTTCGCCGTCATCCCAGCTTGATCAGCTTGTTGCCCGTATCGATCTCGTTTCGCTGATCGAACTCGGCGCGCGCCGTCTGAATGCGTTCGTGATGGGTAAAGACCCAGCCGCCGAGCGCCCGAATCGGCTCGCCAAAGGAGCGGCCGAGATCGGTCAGCGCATATTCCACCTTGGGCGGGACCGTCGGATGTACGGTGCGCTCGACGATGCCGTCTCGTTCCAGTGAACGCAGCGTCAATGTCAGCATGCGCTGCGAGATCCCGACGACCGAGCGCTTCAGGTCGGAGAAGCGCTGCGGACCGTCGCCTAGCATCATGATCACCAGAACCGTCCATTTGTCGCCCAGTCGGGCCAGCATTTCGCTGACAGTCTGGCATTTGTTCGGATCATAGTTGTCGCACATAATGGTTCCAATCGTTCCATCGAGGTAACCTGGTATCAAAAATGTGCCTTCTTGCACATCTCGATCGGTTCCATATCTAGGCCTGGTTACGAATTGATACCAGGCCTCGTCGATGCTGCCAACTCCCGTGGCGCCTGACAGGTCCAACCAGGAGCGACACCATGTCCGCACTCATTGAAAAGCTGAACTGGCGTTATGCCACCAAGAAGATGGACCCGAGCAAGAGTGTGCCGGAGGACAAGGTCGAGCGTATCGTCGAAGCTGCCCGTCTCGCCCCGACCTCCAGCGGCCTCCAGCCTTTCGAAGTCATCGTCGTCACAAACAAGGACGTGCGCGCCAAGATCCAGGAAATCGCCTGGAACCAGGCTCAGGTCACCGATGGCTCGCACCTGCTCGTCTTCGCCGCCTGGGACAACTATACGGCTGAGCGCATCAACCGCATGTTCGACCTCGTCAATGAAGAGCGCGGCTTCACCAACGAAGGCTGGGAAAACTATCGCCAGATGCTGCTGAACAGCTATCCCGGCCGCGATGCTCAGGTGAATTTCGAACATGCTGCCCGCCAGGCCTATATCGGTTTCGGCATGTCGGTCGCACAGGCCGCCTTCGAAGGCGTCGATGCGACGCCCATGGAAGGCTTCGATCCAGCCAAGCTCGACGAAATCCTCGGCCTTCGTGAAAAGGGTCTGCGCTCGGTCACAATCCTGCCGCTCGGATATCGCGCGGATGAGGGCGACTGGCTCGTCAACCTGAAAAAAGTGCGCCGTCCCAAGGACGAGTTCGTCTCCGTCGTCGCCTGACAGAAAAAAAACCGATTACGGGTCGGCACCTCCAGGCCGTCCCGCCAAGGGCTCCGGGAAACCGGGCCCTTTTTTGTTGGATACTGAAATTCGTCCATTAGAATTTCCGCACCAGCCGATATTTATTAGAACTGTCAGTATGTTAAGTCAAATTGAACACATTTTCTGGCAGGGTGCGGCCAAAGCCAGGACAGTATCGCATGCGGCTTCGCAGACTACATAACCGACTGAAGTCGCTTGCAAGTCGCCCGATGGCGGTGGCGGGGATGCTGCTGGTCTTTGCGATGCTGGCCGTCATGGTGACGACCCTTGTCCTGACTGCGCTCGATCGTGTTGCAAGTTATGCCAACCATCTGGACGAGGAACGCTCACGCGAAACCCTAGTCGGCGCGATCCGGACTTTCAAGTTTCAATTGGGCGCCACCCTCAATGACTATGCAGCCTGGGACGACGCCGCAGAGAACATTTACGTGGCGCCGGATCCCGAATGGGTGATCAGCAATTTCGGCGATATGACCTTCGAGAGCGATTTGTTCGATGTCGCCATCGTGTTGGACCAGGAAGGCCGCGCCGCAATGGCCTATTCGGACGGCAAGCCGCTCAAAGACGGCGGGAAGGGTTTCCTGCCCCATGACCTGATGCTGCTGTTCGATCAGGTCCGTTCCGCAAAGGTCGGCGACAATCCGCAGGCACTCGGCTTCGTGCGCACGGTCAAAGGCGTGGGAGCTGCCGGCGTTGCGCTGATCCGGAAGAAGTCCGGCGAGGTCGAGGCCGATCCGGACAAGCGCGCCTATCTTGTCTTCATTCGCCATGTTTCCCGCGATAAGGTCGAGCGCATCTCCGGCGCTTATGTGCTTCCGGGCCTTGTTCTGGCCGCTCCATCCTACCGGTCGACGCATTCCGTTACGATCGATTCACCTTCCGGTATTTCGCTCGCGTCGCTGGCCTGGACGCCGCGCGCTCCCGGCGACCTCAGCCGTGAGCAGGTTGAGCCTCTAGTCAAGGCTGCGCTGGTGCTGGTGGCGATCTACTGCATGCTTCTCTTCATTATCGGCAACAGCATCGTGCGCCGGTTGCGAACGGACGAAGCGGCAGCCCTGAAGCTCGCGCGAACCGACCGACTGAGCGGGCTTGCCAATCGCGACGGCTTACATGTCCTGCTCGATCAGGCGCTGGAACAGGCGCGCGACCAGGACAGTGACGTCGTTCTGCTCTATCTCGATCTCGACGGCTTCAAGGAAGTCAACGATTCCTATGGTCATGCGGTTGGCGATAGCCTCATTCGGGCGGTGTCTGCTGGCCTTGATGTGCTGGTGGGGGAGAACACGGCTCTTTCGCGTATCGGTGGAGACGAGTTCGGCATCGTCTTTTTCGGCGCAGATGCGGAAGCGCGTGCCGTCTCCGTCGCCGAAGCCATCCTCGACTTCTTTGGTGAACCCCTGACACTCGGTGAGCGGGTCGTGTCCGTCGGCTGTAGTCTGGGGCTCGCCCTCTCGCGTCGAGGTTCGATCGATGGCGGAGAGCTGACGCGCCAAGCGGACATGGCCATGTATGCCTCCAAGGAAGGGGGGCGTGGTCGCTGGACGGCGTATCATCCGCAGATGGACGAAGAGCGCGAAACTCGCAATCAGATGGCGCTCGACCTGCGCGCCGCCATTGAGAAGGATGAGATCGAGGTCGTCTACCAGCCGGTGGTGGACTCCTCGACGTTCGACCTTGTCAGTGTCGAGGCGCTGGCACGCTGGAACCGGGCGGGCCATGGACCGGTCTCGCCGGAAATATTCATTCCGATCGCGGAGACCAGCGGCCTCATCGACCGGCTTGGCCTCGGCGTTCTTCGCCGGTCGCTGACGCAGCTTTCGGCCTGGCCGGGGCTCAAGCTGTCCGTCAATGTTTCACCCGGACAGTTCCGCGATCCGGCCTTTGCCGGTCATGTGGCAGATCTGTTCCGAGAGACCGGAATTGATCCACGCCGGGTGGTGCTGGAGATGACCGAAACCTATTTCATCCAGAACCCCGAGCGGGCACGAAGCGTGCTCGAGCGACTTCGCAAGATCGGCCTGCAGATTGCACTTGATGATTTCGGTGCCGGTTTCTCGAGCGTCGGCTATCTGCGTCAGTTCGGTTTCGACCGGATGAAGATCGACAAATCGCTCGTGCAGTCGCTCGGTCAGGGACACAAGGCGGTCGAAATGCTGCAGGCGACCGTGGCGCTGGCGCGCTCGCTCGACGTGCCCGTGACAGCCGAAGGTGTCGAGACCGACCAGCAGGCGGTCAATCTCCGACTGGCGGGTTGCGACCAGTTGCAGGGCTATCTGTTCGGCCGTCCGTGCAGCCACGAAGCTATCGATGCGCTTCTGCAACGCCCTATGGAGCTCAGGGCCAAGGCTGCGGCACTCGCATTCGCCAACCACCGTGACAACCTGCTGCCGGGCTAAGCCGACAGCGCCCGTCGGAACAAAGCCGCCTCTTCCCGCGTCGTATGTGGAGAAGGGAGTATTGCCATGTTCACCACCGATACCTGGCTGCGCATCGTTTGCAGCATGATGATCAACGCCGTTGTCTTTGGCGCTGGTGCCATTCTGGTTCTGTCCGTCCCTGCTCTGGCCGCGCAAGCGAAATATCTGCTGCCGCTGGTGGTCGTCACGAGCTTTGTCGTCGCACCGTTCCTCGCATCCGCGGTGGCGCCGCGCATGCGCCTACGGAACTGGGGTGTTCCTGGCTGGAAAAAGGGCGACGCTCTTTCGGGATGAGCCGGTGGCCTTCAACTGCCGATGTGCTTTTCGCCCCGCTTCTTCGCCAGCGCTATCTGTAGCTGGCGCTGGCGATAACGGTCGCGATCCGCTTCCGTCCGACTTTCATAGCAATGGCTGCAGGAGACACCTTCCTCATAATGGGGATGGGTCAGTTCCTCGGCTGTAATCGGATTGCGGCAGGCGTGGCAGAGCTTGTGGTTGCCTTCCTTCAGGCCATGCGTGACAGAGACGCGCTCGTCGAAAACGAAGCAGGCGCCATCCCAGAGGCTCTGCTCTTCCGGCACTTCCTCGAGATATTTCAGAATGCCACCCTTGAGGTGGTACACCTCTTCGAAGCCCTGTTGCTTCATGAAGGCCGTTGCCTTTTCGCAGCGAATGCCGCCGGTGCAGTACATGGCAATCTTCGGCTTGTTGTGCAGGCCGGGATTGTTCTTCACCCAGTCGGGAAATTCGCGGAAGGTCTTCGTGTTCGGATCGACCGCGCCGCGGAAGATGCCGATCGCCGTTTCGTAATCGTTGCGAGTGTCGATGACGATGGTTTCCGGGTCTGAGATCAGCTCGTTCCAGTCTTTCGGGTCGACATAGGTGCCGACGATCTCATTGGGGTCGATATCCTCGACGCCCATGGTGACGATCTCTTTCTTCAGCCGCACCTTCATGCGCAGGAAAGGCATCTTGGAGGCGCGGCTTTCCTTGTGCTCGAGGTGGACGAATTCCGGCTGGCTTCGGATGTAGGCCAGCACCTTGGCGATGGCCGCATCGGTCCCGGCGATCGTGCCGTTGATACCCTCGTGGGCGAGGAGCAGCGTGCCCTTCACGCCTTCGGCCTTGCAGAGGCTCTCCAGCGGCTCCTGGAAGCTTTCGAAGCGCGCGAACTTGGCGAAGTGATAGAGGGCGGCGACGCAAAAGGCGCCGTCTTCTTCGTGGCGTGGGGCTTGATCGATCTGTGTCATGGACTGCGAAATACCGCCTCGGCCCTTGGCGTGCAACGGATTTCGGCGCGGCATACGAAGTTTGAATTCTGTCAATTTTCGCGTACCAAGCTATCCGCGCTTGGATCAGGCCGGCGGGTTGAAGACGCGGATGCGGTGACCATCAGGATCGGAAACAGTGAAGGTCCGTCCGAAATCAGCGTCGACTGGGGACTGCAGAACCGGGATACCGAGGGCTGCCCAGCGTGCATGCGTGGCGTCCACATCGGAAGCGTCCGCCGCGCGGATGGCGAGTTCGCAGCCGCCGCCGGTGAACTCAGCCTTCGGTTCCACACCGGCGCGGCTCCAGAGGCCGAGCACGAGGCCTGTCGGGAGGCGGAAGAGCGAAAAGGTGTCGGCGCGTTCGGTCGGAGGAAGGCCGAAGAGTTTTTCATAGAAATCGGCGCTCGCTGCGGCGTTTTCGACATAGAGGATGGTCATTGCGGGTGTCATCGTCATCTCCTGTTGATTGGATGACGCAAGCTTAACTCGCCCCGCTGCCAAAAAATGTCAGCATCATTTTTCGACGCTGTCGGGAATGGCGTGCTGCTGGCGCCATGCCTTGAGGAGGGCTGCCCGTCTCCGGGGGTAGCGGGTTTCACCCGCGGCAGCGCTCTCGATGCGGTCTGTGCGGAAATGGCGAAAGTTCTCGCGCAGGGTGCACCAGGCGACAAGCACGCGGACGCCGTCGAAGAAGGTGAGGGCGCAGGGCCAGACGGTGCGGCTGGAGAGGTCGCCACGCTGATCGCGATAGGTGATGGCAAGCGGCTTCTCATTGCGGAGGGCCAGGCGGAGGATCTCGAGGTCAACCCGATCCTGCACCAGCGGGGTGCCCGGGCCGACGAGCAAGGGAACGTCTGCCATGTCGCGGCGCAGATCGTCCGGCAGAACGGAATCGATCTTGGCAAGCGCGTTGCGGGCTGCCGAGGCGATCGCTGCGTCCGTGCGCTTCTCGACGAAACGGAAGCCCAGCATCAGGGCTTCAATCTCCTCGCGGGAGAACATCAGGGGCGGCAGCATATAGCCCGGCCGCAGGACATAACCAACACCGGCCTCGCCCTCGATGTCGGCGCCTTCGGCCTGAAGCGTTGCGATGTCGCGATAGAGCGTGCGCAACGAAACTCCGGTTTCGGCGGCAAGCGTCGCTCCGCTGACCGGCATGCGGTGGCGACGCAGGACTTGCAGCAGCGAAAGGAGGCGTTGCGAACGGCTCATGATCGGAGATCGCCGGAGGAGCGGGACATGAGCGTCAGTCGCTTCCGGATTTTCCGCCGAGGGCGGCTGCATGCCACAGAGTTTCGATCACGCTCGCCTCCAATCGCGGTGGGTCGGAGAAGATGTTGTCGGCGAGGGTCAAGGCGTCGCGGCGCAGATCCTGTTGCCGACGGATAATGATGGCGAGCAGGAAAGCCTGTCCTTCGCCGTTTCCGAAGAGTTCAGGTTCGCTATCGAAGAGTTCGGTCAGGATGGTCAGGTCATGCTCATGCCCGAGCAGATCGACCAGCCGTTTGGCCTCCCGGCGCTTGGCGGAAAAGGCGCTCGGCCAGAGGTCGCGCAGCAGGGAGAGGTTCATCCAATAGGCTTGGGATGTCTTGCGTAGATCGTGGAATGCCTCGCCGTGGCCCTCGCCTTTGCAGGTCTGGAGCGCATCCCGGCCCCGTTTGAGGGTCTTTCGCCAGCCTTTGGCCAAAAGACGTGCCGCCGGGCCGGTCTTGACGGGAAGCTCCAGCGCATCGAGGGCGTCGATTACGCTACGGCACTCCTCGACGACCCTTGCGACCTTGTCTTCGAGGTCTGTTTCGCTTGCGGCAATGTCGTCGCGGCGCAGTTCCAGCACCGTACGGGTGGCCTCAAGCGTCTCTCTCTCCTCCTCGCTCAAGGCAAAATCGATGAGGTGAGCCACGGTCTCCATGAGGGCTGTGGCATCGCGGATGCGAGACAGGCTGCGCGCGATGTCGCGCAGGTGCTGATTTTCACGGCTCTGGAAAGCTTTGTCGGCGTCCGCCACAAGACGCAGCAGGGCGCGGACTCGCTTGAATTTCTTACGCGCCTCGTGGATTGCTTCGTGCAGGCCGTGAGGCCGGTCGCTCAGAACGGCGATGGCGATGCCCAGTTGGTGGCGCGCGACAGACCGGACCTCGGCGGGCAGTTCCCTGGCCGGCCTAATGCGATATGGCATGCACGAGCTCCGGCCGCAGTCTCTGGGTGGCCAGGGCCTGATTGGAATAGCGCTTGTCGCCGGTGACCTCACGCCCAAGCCAGGAGGGCAGCAAAGGATCGTCCTGCTCAGAGGCCATTTCGACCTCGGCAATGACCAATCCGCGATAGGCACCCTCGAAGACGTCGATTTCCCAGGTGAAACCTTCAAAATCGACGGTGTAGCGGGTCTTTTCGATCACGTTGCCTGTGGCGAACTCGATCATCTCAAGAGCGTCTTGATAGGGGACCGGATACTCGAACTCATCGCGCGTCAGATGGCTCGTGCCAAATTTCATCGTCAGTTGCGCCGTCTCGTCGTTGCGTGTGCGGATGCGCACGGAGCGATCGGCTTCGGCGGCGATATAGGCTTGCCTGATCCTGGTTCTGGAAGTGACGCCGGTTTTCCAACCGTCGTTGCGGACGAGAAACTTGCGTTCGATTTCCTTCGCCATACGCACTCGCTCCGAAAAATTACGCATTGCAACCATAGACGAGGCCAGGCTGTTAGGAAACTGGAAAGATTCCGTGCTACGGGTCAGTCTCGACAAGTGCTCCCGCGCGCGGTAGTGAAATGCCGATCTAATCGTTTTAAAAGAGGCCTCCGCCATGGGCGAAAAAACCGCGAAGCTGCTCTCCACCCTGAAGCTCCAGCCGGTCGTTCCGGTGCTGATTATTGAGGACGCCAAGGCGGCCGTACCGCTGGCGCGCGCCTTGGTGGCCGGCGGTTTGAAGGCGATCGAGATCACGCTGCGCACCGCCGCCGCACTCGAAGCCGTCCGTCTCGTCGCCGAGGAAGTGGAAGGCGCCGTTGTCGGCGCAGGCACGATCCTCAATGCGAGCCATTATGCCGCAGCCGTCGATGCCGGTTCGCAGTTCATTGTCAGCCCTGGTACGACGCAGGAACTGCTGGACGTGGCGCGTCAGTCTGACATTCCTCTGCTGCCGGGTGCCGCGACGGCTTCCGAAGTCATGGCGCTGCGCGAAGAGGGTTACGAGGTCCTCAAGTTCTTCCCGGCCGAACAAGCCGGTGGCGCTGCCTATCTCAAGGCGCTTTCCTCGCCGCTCGCCGGCACACTGTTCTGCCCGACCGGCGGCATCTCGCTGAAGAATGCCATGGATTACCTGTCGCTGCCGAACGTCGTCTGCGTCGGCGGATCCTGGGTCGCGCCCAAGGAACTGGTCACCGCAGGGGACTGGGCCGGCATCACCAAGCTCGCGAGCGAGGCGGCCGCCCTGAAGGGCTGAGGTACTCGCCGGAACCTTCGGTCTCCGATTGTATTCAGCGTCCCGGTTCCTATCTAGGGAACGAGACGCTGAACAAGGAGACCGTAATGTTCGACGCCAAAAAACTTTTGGACCAATTCCTCGGATCACAGATGCCGGGTACTTCCGGCTCGATCGGCCAAAAGGGCACCGATCTGGTGGAGATGGCCAAGGCCAATCCGTGGAAGACCGGTGCCCTCGCTGCCGTGCTGCTCGGAACCAAGACCGGCCGTTCGCTGGGTGGCGGCGCACTGAAGCTTGGCGGTCTCGCCGTGATCGCCGGCCTCGGCTATCAGGCCTACAAGAATTATCAGTCCGGCCAGGCGCCCGAGCCGACGCAGGCCCTGCCTGAACTTTTGCCTCCGCCGAAAGAGTCTGCCTTCAGCACCGAACCGGCCGCCGTCAGCAACGATTTTGCAATCGGCCTGCTCCGGGCAATGATTGCCGCCGCCAAGGCCGACGGGCATATCGATGCGGAGGAGCGCAGCCGCATCATGGACAAGATCCACCTGTCGGGTCTCGGCGCAGAGGCGGAAGCGTTCATCGAAAGCGAACTCGCCAAGCCGACCGACATCGATGCGCTGGTCGCGTCTGCTGTGAGCGAAGAGCAGAAGGTCGAGCTCTACACGGCTTCGCGGCTCGCTATCGAGCCGGATACGCGGACCGAACGCGGCTATCTCGACATGCTTGCCGGCCGGCTTGGTCTTGCCGATGCCTTGGTCGATCATATCGAGGCGACAGTCTCCTCTGCCAAGGTCAGCCTGTAATCCCTGTGGCATCGGGGCAGGGCAGCGCCTTGCTCCGACGGTTGCCTTTGGTCGGCCGGTGGCCTAAGCCTCAGGCAATCAGTTTGCCGGAGGCCCGCCATGCGCGATCTGTCGACCTTCAAGGGATGTGCCGCTCCCCAGCCTGTTCGGCTGGAGGGGCGTTTCGTCGTCATCGAACCCTATGACCGCGCAACGCATCTGGAAGCGTTGTGGGATGGGCTCGGCGGGATGGAGATCAATCCGCTGCTCACCTATTTCACCCAGCCCGATTTCGGCGGTCTTGCCGATTTCGACGCCTGGCTGAGTGCTGTCCAGAAGGGCGGCTGGGTGACCGAAGTGTTTCGCGACAAGGCAACGGGCAAGGTGGTCGGCATGGCCAATTACATGCGGCCGGACCCGGCGAATGGCGTGGTCGAGATCGGTGGCGTGGCGCATGGGCCCGCCATGAGCCGCACGCCGCTTGCGACCGAGGCGCATTACCTCCTGGCGAAGCACGTGTTCGAAGATCTCGGCTATCGGCGCTACGAGTGGAAGTGCCATAATGAAAACGCGCCGAGCAAGGCGTCGGCGATCCGCTACGGGTTCCAGTTCGAAGGCGTCTTCCGCCAGCACATGCTATCCAAGGGCAAGAACCGCGACACTGCCTGGTTCTCGATCATCGATAGCGAATGGCCGCTGGTCGGTGCGGCTTTCGAAGCCTGGCTGGCGCCAGAAAATTTCGACGCCGAAGGTCGGCAGAAGCATCGCCTGGAAGACCTGCGTGCCCAGCGCGCGGCAACCAATCCGTCCCTCGGACAGGCCTAAGACAATAGAAAGACGCCCCTTGGAAAAGAACATCTTCAGCATCATCCTGAACGTCGGCACGGTGCTGGTCGTCGCAGCGCTCGCCTATGGCAGCTATCTCAACACGACGGTCGCCTATTCCGTCGGGATCTGCGTGCTCATCGGTTTCGTCGTCTATGCCTTCCGTTTCCTCCCGGCACCGAAGCGCCGGCCGCCTGCCGAAGGCAGCACGCCTTCTGGCGCTCCGAAGTCTCCGGCCGTCTCTGCGGCCATCGTCGTTGCGGTGGTCGTCGGGTTGATGCTGCTCCTGCCGACCATCGTGTTGGGGATCGGCGCTTATTCGCCGGAACTCGGGGCCTTCGTCGGTGCTATCGGCCTGATGGCGATGTTCCTCATCCTTTGGCTTCGCTCACGCTATCAGCGCAGCCAAGAGAACGACTAAGCCGGGCGGCGGCTCAGCCCTGCACACTTGCGGCGAGGAGCAGGGCGCCCAGCAGGATGACGAGAACGGCGGCGCCGACCTCGATGCCGCTGGCCACCATGCCCGCCCGTCGGGAACCCGGGCCGGACAGCCTCAGTGCCAGGCCCTTGGCGCCGACAGCAAGGCTTGCCAAAACTGAGACCGTGATGGCCGTGCCGAGCGCCATGGCAAATACGGACAGGACGCCCCCGAGCACCAGCCCGTTGAGCAGTGCGAAGGTCATGACCAAAAGCGCGCCCGAGCAGGGGCGCAGGCCCACGGCAATCACCGCAGACCAGGCATCACGCAGACCGAAAACGCTCATGCGCAGCAGCGCCGGGTCCGGCGCGTGGGTGATGCCGCATTCATGGCAGACGGATCCCGGGGCCAGCGCGTCGTGATCGTGGGAGACGGCGTCTGCGCGGAAGCGCGATTGTGCGACGGAGCCGTCTTTTGGCGACGTGATCTGTGTGTCCGCAGTGGCGAAGAGCGATGCCGTGACGCCCGGCCCGGGGATGGTGGCTGCGGGTCCGTCGAACAGTGATGATGCCGTCTCCGGACGGCGCAGGGCAGGGGCAAAGGAGACCCGCAACTTGCGGATCAGGAGCCAGACGCCGAAGGCGACGATCATGGCGTAACTCGCCGTCTCCAGTGCCTGGGTCGCGACGGTCATGGTGATCGCGGTGCCACGCAGCACGAAATAGGCCGAACCGACAACGGCAATCGCGACAACTGCCTGCAGCAGGGCCGAGACGAAGGCGACGAGCACGCCGCGTTTCAGTTCGATCTCATTGGCCAGCATGTAGGACGAGATAACTGCCTTGCCGTGGCCGGGGCCGGCGGCGTGAAAGACACCATAGGCGAACGAAAGGCCGACAAGGGTCGCCAGTGCCCAAGGGTCTTCGCGCATGGCCTTCAGAGCGGTGGTCAGCGATCGGTAGAAAGCCTGCTGGTGTGTGTTGATCCAGACGAGGAGATGGGCGAAGGGGCCGCCTGCCGGCTGGTAGGACGGCTCGGCCGCGCCCACTCCGAGGGGAGAGGCGGCATGGGCGATGCCCGAAGCAAGAAGCAGAGCGCCGAGCATCAGCACGATGGGTACAGCTTTGTGCTCCCGGATGCGCCTCAGCATGTCAGCTCCAGCCGGGTCGCAAAGAGCTTGCCCATGTCCGTGCCGGCGGGGTCGTTGAAAAAGGCTTCCGTCAGGTTCGACTGGTTCTGGGCGATGACCTGGTCGGGATCCGGCCGCACGACCTGATGCTTGCAGGCGGCGAAGGCCTTGCCCTCAACGACGATGTCACTGTCCTTGGCGAAGTCGATGGCCGTATAAAGGGTCGGATCGTAGACGCCGAAATTCATCCGGCCACCGATCTTCAATGGCGTCTTCGGCTTGGCAATGAAGAAGACGAGGAGCTGGTTGTCCTTGTAGTCGACATTGAAGACATCCGGCTTTGCCACCTCGGACGAGGCGCCGTCCTTGGATATGAAGGTGAAATAGCTGTAGTCGCCGAGCGATTCCCGGATCGTGTGGGCGATCTCCTGCAATTCTCCGTGGTCGAGCTTCAGGTCGCTGTTCTTGTCGAAGTCCATGAGAACGCTGGATGAGAAGACGTCATCAAAGCGCCAGACATTGCGCAGTTCCTTGACGGTGCCATCGTCGGCCGCCACGATCTCGAGCCTTGCCTCGGCGAAGATGTGAGGGTGCGACCAGGCGGGCGTGGCGAGCAACAGTCCGAGCGCTGTTACTGCGTATCCAAGGCATCCGCGCATGTAAGTCGACCTTCCCGCGTTCCGTTCCGGGTGCCCTCCGTGCCCGACGATTGGGACGAAAATGGGACCCGTTGTTCCACCCGGCGGTCAGGAATAGCGCTTGAACCATGCGTGGAGATAGTCGACGAAGGCGCGCACCTTGGCCGGCAGATAGCGACGATGCGGATAGACGGCATAGATGCCGCGATCCTTCGGGATGAAATCGTCGAACAGGGAGACGAGTTCACCCGACGCGATATAGGGGCGGGCGATGAAGTCGGGGATCATGGCGATGCCAAGGCCCGCGCGGGCGGCACGCAGTGTCGCCTGCGGGCTGTTCACCTCGATCGGGCCGCTGACACTGACGGAGATTGTCGCGCCGTCTTCGGGTTCGACGAAGCGAACGCTGTTGTGCGAGCGGGAATTGGTGTCGATCAGGAAGGGCAGGCGGGAGAGTTCGCTCGGATGCGCAAGCGGTCCATGGGCCGCGACGAAATCCGGCGTCGCGCAGGCATAGATGCGGAAATCGGAGAGCTTGCGGGCGATCATGCCTGAGTCGTCCAGCTTGGTGATTCGGATCCCGAGGTCAAAACCCTCTTCGATCAGGTCGACGAAGCGGTCTTCGGCCACGATTTCGAGCGCCAGTTCCGGATTTTCGCTGGCGAAATCGATCAGCGATTGGCCGATTTCCGCGTCGATGAAGGTGCGCGGCAGGGTAACCTTGAGCTTGCCTTTGAGGTCCGCATTGTTCTCACGCACGAGATCGGCCAGGTTGTCGATCTCCTTCAGGATGTCGGCGGCCGTGCGATAATAGGTGTGGCCCGCCTCGGTCATGGAGAACTGCCGGGTGGTGCGGTTGAGCAGCAGCGCGCCCAATTCGTCTTCCAATTCACGGACATACTTGGAAAGCAGCGCCTTTGATCGGCCCGTCTTGCGGGCTGCTGCGGAGAAGCCTTCGGCTTCCACCACGTCGATGAAGGCGCGAATTCGGGTGAGTGTGTCCATGAGGCTGTCGGTCTCCCTGTCTTTCATGATTGTGAACACTAGGGCCTGTTCGTTCAACAGATATCGCGAAAGCCCCCCAAAAACTTGGCGCTCAGGTCAAAAAAACGCTTGATTATGACGGCCGCCTTTCTTATCTCCGTGCTTGCCCAAAGTCGCACGTGCCTGTGGGTGTCCGCCGACCCTCGAACTGGGATTTATCCCTAAGGTGAGGTCATCGGTAAGGTACCTGGAACTAACCCCTCCAGTCGCTATTCCGGCCAACCGGGAAATGCGAGGACATCTTGAAGCAACGACGGTGCGGGCCTTTCTGGTTCTCTGCCGGCTTTCCATCAGCCGGGGTACTGAAGAGGCACACCATCATTGCCGGAAGTGCGGTAGGGTCTCCCTCCAATCCATGGCAGACAAAGCGGATTTATGCGCTCAGGCAAGAGTGCGTTCATCCATCGTTTCGCGCGTCGAGCGTTCGTACGGTACCGGTGTCTCCACCGACTGGTTTCGAGCGATGTCTCGCCGTCCTTTGTCCATCCGAAGCTTGGCCGCTTCGGGTATCGCTGGAATATGGAAGGTTACATCGATGACCACTGCTCGCATCCTCGACTTCATCAACACCCGACGTCCCGAAGGTCCCTGCCTCGTGGTCGACCTCGACGTCGTGCGCGACAATTTCGGTGCCTTCCGTCATGCCCTGCCGGACAGCGCCATCTACTACGCAGTCAAGGCGAACCCGGCGCCGGAGATCCTCCAGCTCCTGGCCTCGCTCGGCTCGAACTTCGACTGCGCTTCCGTTGCCGAAATCCAGATGGCACTCGATGCCGGCGCGGATGCCTCGCGCATCTCGTTCGGCAACACCATCAAGAAGGAACGCGACATCGCCCGCGCTCATGCGCTCGGCGTAAACCTCTATGCCGTCGACAGCCATGAGGAAGTCGAGAAGATCGCGCGTGCCGCTCCCGGCGCCCGCGTATTCTGCCGCGTCCTGACGGATGGTGAAGGTGCAGAATGGCCGCTGTCGCGCAAGTTCGGTTGCGTGCCGCAGATGGCCGTCGACGTGCTTGTCTATGCACACCAGCTTGGCCTGGATTCCTTCGGCGTGTCGTTCCATGTCGGTTCGCAGATGACCAAGGTCGATGCCTGGGATTCGGCACTCGCCGATGCCAAGCGCGTGTTCTCGTCGCTCGCCAAGCAGGGCATTCACCTGCAGATGGTCAACATGGGTGGCGGTTTCCCGACCAAGTATCTGCGCGACATCCCGTCGGCGGAAGCCTATGGTCGTGCAATCACCGGTGCGCTGAAGAAGCACTTCGGCAACAACATCCCGCAGACCATCATCGAGCCGGGCCGCGGCATGGTCGGCAATGCCGGCGTGATCAAGGCGGAAGTCGTCCTGATCTCGAAGAAGTCGGACAATGACGAGCACCGCTGGGTGTTCCTCGACATCGGCAAGTTCGGCGGTCTCGCCGAAACCATGGACGAAGCGATCCGTTACCCGATCCGTACCGTCCGTGACGCCGATGCCATGGAGCCCTGCGTCATCGCCGGCCCGACCTGCGATTCGGCCGACGTGCTCTACGAGAAGAACATGTATCCGCTGCCGATCTCGCTTTCGATCGGTGACGAGGTTCTGATCGAGGGCACCGGCGCCTACACCACCACCTATTCGGCGGTGGCGTTCAACGGCTTCGACCCGCTGAAGTCCTACGTCATCTGACGTTTCCCGTGCCGGCCAACCGGCACGGACCTTCACAATCATCGTCATCGCTTGGGATAGGAGGCCAGAATGGCCGCTGTTCTGACCAGCATGCGCGCGCTTTTCGCGCCGGCGCCTGCATTCGTCATCGATACCGAAACTCCGGCCGACGTCGTCGCCCGCGAGGCGCTGCTCGACCGTGCCATGGGCGCGGATCGTCGCAAGAAGTCGTCGGAGAAGATCCGCCGCAACCGGGTCCCGGCGGAGGGACTGGCTTTTGTTGCCCGCGACCGCGATGGCCACGTTATTGGAACCGTGCGCCTGTGGAACGTCGAAGCCGGCGTCAGCCGTGAGGGTAAAGCGATCGACGCTCTGCTGCTCGGACCGCTCGCTGTCGACCAGGCGCATGAGGGCAAGGGCATCGGTGCTGCGCTGATGCGTGCTGCCCTGATGGAAGCGAAGAAGTGTGGTCACGGTGCCGTGCTGCTGGTCGGCGACGCACCCTATTACGAGCGTTTCGGTTTCTTTGCCGCGAAGACGCAGCATCTCGTCATGCCGGGCCCTTTCGCGCGCGACCGCTTCCTGGCGCTGGAACTCGTGCCCGGCTGGCTTGAAGGAGCCGCCGGCATGGTTGTCGCATCCGGCCGCAAGCTGTCGCAGCCGACGACATTTCGCCGCGCCGCCTGATCTGGGCGCAGCTTTCCACTCCTGCTGTTTGCCAAGGCCGGAAATCGGGGTCGCCCACCTGCGACCCCGAGAGATACCTGCAGAGATTGGACTGTCGGTGCTCTCGTCCCTTTTCTAATGTCGCCGCAACCGGATGTGCGGGATGTGATGATGAGGGAGATTGGGAATGTGGAAAGTCATGCCGAGTGGGGTTGCGCTGGCGCTTCTCGTCAGCGGGACGGTGCAGGCGGCCGATGCGGTTCAGGTATCACCGGCGTCGCCACCCGAAGCAATCGAAGCCTCGTCGTTTTCCTGGGCTGGGGGTTATGTCGGGTTGCAGGGCGGGTACGGCTGGGGCGAGGGCGATGCGGCGGCCGGCGGCGTCACGGGTACCATCGACTTCGACGGTGGCCGCTTCGGGGGCTTCGCCGGCTATAATGTCGACCTCGGCTCTTCGATGATCGTCGGTGTCGAAGCTGACCTTGGCTACGACTGGAACGAGCGCGAGGACGGGACCGAAACGTTCGGGACCAACATCCAGGGTGCTGTTCGTGGTCGTATCGGCTACGCTGCGGAGCGCGCGCTTGTTTATGCCGCCGGCGGATGGGCGGCCACGCAGTTCAGCTATGATGACACGGGGGTCTCGATCGACGAGACGATGAATGGCTGGACCGTTGGGGCGGGTGTGGATTACGCGATCAACGATCGCCTCTTCGCCCGCGCCGAATATCGCTACACCGATTACGGCAGCGTCGATATCGGCCCCGTCAATATCGATTTTACCCAGCATGTCGTACAGGCCGGGATTGGCCTGAAGTTCTGAAGGATCCACCGCCGCGAGTCGGGCCCGGTCTCCGTCGATGACGGGCCGGGCGTGATTTTGTCGGGATGCTGCGTCGCGTCTTGCCGCCCTGTGCCGAGCGTCCGTTTTCCCAATCGTCAAGCCTGGCCGTGGCTTCCATGCCACAGTTGCCCCGTACAGACAGTTCTCTGTTCGGGATTGCTAACCTATTGATCTAGCTCAATCCGAACATGGTGGTGCAGCCTTTACCTGCGGGTGGCTTTGCCAAAACCGATGTTTAAGGAGAGAGACCATGACTGCCGCCCGCCCCCTGCGCGAACGCGCCCTTGCCACCACCGCACTTCTGATGCTCGTCGCTCCGGCGGCGATGGCTGCGGATCTCGCGCCCGCGCAGGAACCGGTCCCGCAGGCGACGATGGACGCTATCGAGGCGCAGAGCCCCTGGCAGGTTCGTGTCCGCGGTCTCGGTGTCATCACGAATGATTCCGGTTCAGTCGACCAGATCCCTGGTTCGGGGCTGTCCTACAGCGACAGCGTCATCCCCGAGCTCGATATCAGCTACTATCTGACGGATAACATCGCTGCCGAACTCATTCTCGGCACGACCTATGCCAATATCTACGGCGACGACACGATCGCGGGCCTCGGCAAGATTGGCAAAACCTGGGTTCTGCCCCCGACGCTCACCTTGCAATATCACTTCACCGATTTCGGAGCCTTCAAGCCTTATGTCGGCGCCGGTGTGAACTACACCATGTTCTACAACCAGTCCGGTGCTGCCGCGAGCGACCTCAATGTCAAGGACAGCTTCGGTGCCGCCCTGCAGGTCGGTGCAGACTACATGGTCAACGATCATTGGGGTGTGAACTTCGACGTCAAGAAGCTCTTCCTGCGTCCGGAATATGAGACGACGATTGGCGGTACGACCTATACCGGCAAGGCGAAGCTCGATCCGTGGCTCATCGGCGCCGGTGTCACCTACCGCTTCTGAAAACTACGAATTCCTGCGGAATGAAGAGGGTGATCGCCGCGGCGGTCGCCCTTTTTTCATTCGGCGGGCGTGGCGCTTCTGCCACGGGTTCACGCCGTTGTGTGACGCTTGGACATTTTTCGGTCCAGTTTGGGAACCATCTAGCACCTGGGGACTTTTGCGGCTGGGTCCGGCGAGTCCATCGCACGGGCGGGAACTCACGCACCGTACAGGTTTGTATTGTTGTGTTGTATAATTAATACACAAACAATCCTGGGATGGTGATATAAGCGACCTCGTAAACAGGAGTGACTCATATGTTCAAAACCTTCCTTCTCGGATCTGCCGCCGCTGTGGCAATTTCGACTTCGGCCTTTGCTGCGGACGCAATCTACGAAGCTCCCGCAGAGCCGCCGGTTGCCGTCGAAACCGCGCCGCAGTTCTCGTGGGCTGGTGGCTATGCCGGTATCCTGACCGGGTACGGCTGGGGTGACGGCGAAGTTGCCGGCGTCGACGAAAGCTTCGACGGTGCTCGCTTCGGTGGCTTCGTCGGCTACAACTGGGATCTCGGCAACCAGCTGGTCGTCGGTCTTGAAGGCGACCTCAACTACGACTGGAACGAAGAGACCGTCCTCGGCGCCGACGTCAAGAGCGGCATGAACTGGTCGGCTCGCGGCCGTATCGGTTACGCCATGGACCGCGCGCTGCTCTACGCAGCCGGTGGTTACACGGGCACGAACATCGAAGCTGACGGCGCTGGTGGTAGCGACGACGACACGCTGCACGGCTGGACCATCGGTGGTGGCGTCGATTACGCCGTGACCGACCGCGTCTTCACCCGCCTCGAATACCGCTACAACGACTTCGGTAGCGGCACGCTGGGCGGTGCGGATGTCGACTTCAACCAGCACGTCGTGAACGTCGGCCTCGCCGTGAAGTTCTGATCGGTCTGATCCAATGAAACGCCCGGCTATCCTTTCGGACAGCCGGGCGTTTTGCATTTCCGACGTCTGAGAGTTCAGGCGGCCGATGCTGCGTGGTTGGCAAGCGCCGATGATGTCATGCCCTCGCGGGAGACGCTGCGGCGGTTGAGCTGGAACCGGTTGACCAGCGAGGTAAGCTCCACCGCTCCTTCCGCAAGTGTGTGGCTGATCGCCGTCGTCTCTTCGACCATGGCCGCATTCTGCTGTGTCATCTGGTCGAGGCTATTGATCGCGGTGCTGATCTCCTGCAGCCCGACGGCCTGCTCGCGTGCCGCGATGGCGATTGCGTCAACATTGGTGTCGATGCGGCTCACATAGTCGCCGATCTGCGTCAGGGCTGTGCCCGTCTCGCCCACAAGCTGCACGCCTGAGGATACCTCGACACTCGATTTCTGGATCAATCCCTTGATGTCGCGCGCGGCATTGGCCGAACGCTGTGCCAGTTCCCGAACCTCCTGTGCCACCACGGCAAAACCCTTGCCGGCATCGCCGGCCCGCGCCGCCTCAACGCCTGCGTTGAGCGCGAGCAAGTTGGTCTGGAAGGCGATCTCGTCGATGACGCCGATGATCTGACCGATTTCGGAGGATGCCGACTCGATGCGTTGCATGGCCGAGACGGCGGAGCTGACCACAGCGCCGGAGGCTTCGGCACAGTTCTTCGCCTCGCGGACGAGTTCACGGGTGTCGTGGGTGCGTTCCGCCGAAGAGCGGACGGTCGCCGTCACCTGCTCCAGCGCTGCCGAGGTCTGCTCAAGGGCTGCGGCCTGCTGCTCGGTGCGGGTTGCGAGATTGCTCGATGCATCGCGCATCTCCTGGCTGTTTTCGAGCAGCCGGCGCGTTTCCTCCAGTACCTTTTCAAGGGTGGCCTGGAAGGTGGCGATTGAGTGGTTGAAGTCCTGACGCAGCGGCTCAAACCGGGCGTCGAAGGCTTCATCCAACGTGATGCGGATGTTGCATTCTGCAAGACGATGCAGGCCGGCACCGAGGGCTTCGATGACAAATCTCAGGGCTTCGGCTTCGATCATGCGATCCTGGTCTCGCGCCGCGCGCTGGCGGTCGACCTCCGAGCGTGCAGCCTCCGTCTCCGACTGCAGGCGCTGATTTTCGAGACCCGCCTGGCGGAAGACCTCGACCGCCGTCGCGATATGACCGATTTCGTCCTTCCTTCCGGCATGCGGGACGACTGTCTGTAGGTCGCCTTCCGCCATGCGCGTCATGTATTCGGTGATCTCGCCCAGAGGCTTCAAGGCGCGTCTGTGGATGAAGAAGACGGTACCCAGTGCCGTACCGATCAGCAGGATGCCGAGGACCAGTTGCAGGCGCTCACGGCTTGCGCTTTCCTCCGCTGCAAACTTTTCGCGGTCGACCAGATACTCTGTCGCCATTGCCACCAGTTCATTGACGGAGACTTCGTGGTCGTGAAACTCCGTCTTCAATCGGGTCAGAGCCGACTTGGTAGCGCTCTCATCGTTGGCCTGCAGCGCGGGCAGATAGTCGTCGCGCAGCGTGCTCCAGTAGACGTCACCTTTGGTCAGCACCTTGTCGTAGAGCTGGGCCTGCAGATCATTGGGTAGCGTCGACGTCTTCCAGTAGTCCCGACGCTCCTGATAAGCCTTCTGGAGGGCGTCGAAACGGGGAATGTTGACGCCGGCCGTATCAGGATGAAGGACGGTCTCATTGGCCAGCGCATAGGATTCGATGAGGTAGAGGGGTGGTGGAAGGATATCGGCGATCAGATCCTTGCCATCGACGATCTCTTTATAGATCGGACCATTGACCTTGAGTGTCTGCAGGGTTTTGGCTCCGATCCCTGCGACGGCCACGATACCGGCAGCGAGGGCGAGGCCCGCTGCCGTGACGACGATTTTCAGATTGAGGTTCATGGACGGCCCGCTGACGAGAACGGCGTGGCTATCGCGGCGCGCACGCGTCTGCGCGCCAGGGCGGGGCCTGCCGTCGTCTGTTTGTTTGAAACAAAAATTCTAAGGACTAATTCCTCTTCCCGCGAACACGGCTTTGTGTCTCTTGTCCGCCCCCTCAAATAAGAGGTTAAATTACTACCGCACGGTTAAGGTAAGTGTTCGATGAACGCGAATATGCGAATTTTAGCCTATTTTGCTATCGCAGGCTAAAAATCTCAATGAATGCACGCAATTAAGGGCGGTGGCTTGGCAGCTTTGTTCAATCAGCCGGCGATGTCGATGACGCCGCAGTCGCCTGCTTCCGAGCCGAAAGCCAGCAGCTTGCCACTCGAACTCCAGGCCATTGCCGTGATCGCGCCTTTGCCGGGACGACGCAGCAGCGCCTCCTTGCCGTCGGCGATCCGGACAGCCAGGATCATGCCATCGATGAAGCCGATGGCGAGCACTTCTTCCGCAGGATGGAAGGAGACGTTGGTCACCATGATGTTGGCACGTGTCCCAAGCTCGAGAGGCGCCTTACCCATCGGGCCGTCCTTGCCGGAGAATGGCCAGACGATAGCGGCCGGGGCGCCGGATGAGGCGAGCCACTTTCCCTTGGGCGACCACGACAGAGATTTCACCTTGGCAGGATAGCCGGTCATGCGCATGTGGCGGGTGTCCGAACCCTTTCCGTCGAGCTTCCAGCCGTGCAGGGCGCTTTCCTGCATCATCGTGACGACGAAGCGGCCGTCCGGCGAGAAGGTGACGCCGGTATGCGCGCCCTTCCATTCGAGGTCGACGGGCGCACCCGCTGTACCCACCCAATGCAGTGTGACGCCATTGTAGCGGGCGACGGCGACGCGCAACCCCTTGGGTGCAAAGTCGATGGCCTCGACCGTGCGCTCTTCGGTGAACTCCTTGGTCGTGCCGTCTGCGAGACGGACAAGGGTGGACTTGCCCACGGCATAGGCGATCGCCCCTTGCGGTCCGGCAGCCACCACCGAAATCCACTTGCGTGGTACATGGGCGAGTTCGGTCACGGTTCCATCATGGGCTACCCGCAACACACGGCCATCTTCGCCGCCAGTCAGCAGCGTCTGGTTCGCGGGGTCCTTGACACAGGTCAGCAGCCCGGCGTTGGCCTCCGTTACCTTCTCGCCGCCATCCAGCCGGTGAATGGCGCCGCTCGCTGCGGCGAAGACCGGTATGTCTCCGAGAAAATGGGTCGAGACAACGTGACCTTCGATATCGAGCGGCGCGACGGTGGGCATAAGAACAGGCTTTCTTTCAGGCAGAGGTCAGGCGGGGAGGGCGCTGCAACGCCCTCGATCAGGCGTTGGCTTGGCAGGCCTTGAAGCTCGCTTCCAGCTTTTCCCGGTCGAGCTCGCGGCCGATGAAGACCAGGCGGCTCTCGCGCTTCTCGCCATCCTTCCACGGACGCTGATGGTCGCCCTCGACGATCATGTGCACGCCCTGAACGACATAACGCTCCTCATCCCCCTTGAAGGCGATAATGCCCTTCAGACGCAGAATGTTCGGCCCCTGTGTCTGGGTCACCTTCTGAATCCAGGGGAAGAAGCGGTCCGGATTCATTTCACCGCCGCGCAGCGACACCGAGGTCACCGTCACATCATGGATCGGTGACGGACCGTGGTCGTGATGGTGGTGATCATGGCCATGATGGTGGTGATGGTCGTGATCATGGTGATGATGATCGTGGTGATGGTGGTGGCCGTGATCATGGTCGCAATCGGGGCCGCAGACGTGATCCGGATCATCGTGGTCCAGGAAGTGCGGATCGTTTTCCAGTGCGCGCTCAAGGTTGAACGCGCCTTGGTCGAGCACCTTGGCGAGATCGACGCCGGAGCGGGTGGTCGAGTAGATGCGGGCGGACGGATTGATCGCCCGGACGATGTGTTCGATCTGATGCAGTTCGTCGTGGCTGACGAGGTCGGCCTTGTTGATGACCACGACGTCGGCAAAGGCGATCTGGTCTTCGGCCTCGCGGCTGTCCTTGAGGCGCAGCGGCAGGTGTTTGGCATCAACAAGCGCCACCACGGCGTCGAGCTCGGTCTTGGCGCGGACATCGTCGTCCATGAAGAAGGTCTGGGCGACGGGAACCGGATCGGCAAGGCCCGTCGTTTCGACGATGATGCCATCGAAGCGGCCGGGGCGGCGCATCAGGCCTTCGACGACGCGGATCAGGTCGCCACGGACGGTGCAGCAGACGCAGCCATTGTTCATCTCGTAGATTTCCTCGTCCGACTCGACGATCAGGTCGTTGTCGATGCCGATCTCGCCGAACTCATTGACGATCACCGCGTATTTCTTGCCGTGGTTTTCCGACAGGATACGGTTGAGGAGTGTTGTCTTGCCTGCCCCGAGATAGCCGGTGAGAACGGTGACGGGTGTCGGTTTTACGGATGCTTCGGTCATGAAAGCCTCTGATGTCAGGGGGCGCCGGTGGATGCGGCTGTAATGTTGTTACCCCATATAGGCGTTCCCTTGCAGCAGTTCAAAGGCTTTCGTCAGGCTGTCGCGATGTCAAAGACTGGGAATGCGTGCACGTCTTCCATCAGTTCCAGCAGCCCGGCAACGGCGTGTGCGATCAACCGTTCGCCCTTCTCGGCCGTTGCTGCCGCCGCATTGCCGGCAACACCTTCCGGATTGAGGTCCGACATCTTCCAGCCGAAGGCATGAGGCCCGTATGCGCGCAGGTGTTTGTAGCGTGCTGCAAATTCTGATTGCCGCGAAGGGAAGGCGCGGGCCTTGGTCATGTCGACGCGGTCAGGAGCGAGTGCCAGCATGACGGAGGTCTCGATGTCTCCTCCGTGGATATCAATTGCCTTGTCTTCCGGCCTGATCCAGCCCTCGGGCTGGCCGAAACGTGTCCAGCTGGTGGCAACGACGAGCATGTCGAAGCGAACGCGTGCCTCTGTGGCGACGACGGTGAGCAGCGGGGAGTTGCCGCCGTGGGCGTTGAGCAGAACCAGCTTGTGCACTCCCGTCCGGTGCAGTCTTTCGGCGATGGAGAGCCAGCGGTGGACTGCCTCGTCGAAGGCGAGTGTCCGAGTGCCGGCAACGTCCATGTGCTCAATGGAATAGCCGATCGGCTCGACCGGCAGGATGGTGACCGGCAGTGTCTCCGGCAGGGCCGCCGCCAGACGTGTGGCGATGCCGTTTGCGATCAGCGTGTCGGTTTCGAAGGGCAAGTGCGGGCCGTGCTGTTCATGCGCGCCCAGCGGCAGGACCGCGATCCAGTCGGCTCGTTCGGCAGGCGTGAGGAAGGGATCGTTATCCTCGTACCAAGGCTTCGGTTTCGCCATCTGGCATCCCTTCCTGATCTCCGTTAAGACTTCGCACCGAATTGGACAGGTTCTCGGTCGGTGCGCCGGCAGTGCCCGTAGGTTTGAGGCGCGGGGAGAGTAATGGCGAAAAAGGACAAGGTCGACAAGGACAGGGCTGACAAGGAGCGCGGGGACAAAGAGCGCGGAGGGAAGAAGAATGCCAAGAAGAAGGAACCCGCGGCACCCGGCACACTGGCTGGCTCGATAACCCAGGTGGCGCGTGCCATGCGCACCCGCCTCTCGCACGGCCTCGCCGCGAGCGGTCTGTATCCGGGGCAGGACGGTGTAATCCAGTTGCTGTCGAACGATGACGGACTCACGCCCGGTGCGCTTGCGCAGCGTCTGGGGGTGAAAGCGCCGACGATGACCCGCACCATCGGACGCATGGAGGCGCAGGGCTTCGTATTCCGCCGGGCCGATGACCGTGACGCACGGTTGACCAAGGTGTTTCTGACCGAGGAAGGGCGCAGCAGCCTCGAACGCATTGCTGCAGCGACCGTAGATTGTGAGCGCGAGGCGACGCTCGGTCTGTCGAACAAGGAGCTCAGGACGCTCGTCAAGCTGCTTGCGGCGGTCGAAACCAATCTGTCCGGCAAGGGCTCTCCCTCCCGCATCGCCGACATGCTTGATGAAGACGATTGAAAACTCTGATTAAATTCTTTAATTAAAAGATTTAAGGGGCGCCATAACGCGAGCCGACATGCTGCGAGGGAGGAAACGTGGCACAAAAGGTGAAGCTTTCGACCATCGCGGAGTCGCTTGGTCTGTCGACAGCGACGATCTCTCTGGCTCTCCGCGACAGTCCGCTCGTTGCAGTGGACACGCGGGAGAAGATCAAGGAACAGGCCCGGCTTCTCGGCTACATCTACAACCGCCGCGCCGCCAGCCTCCGAACATCCCGCTCCGGCATTATCGGCGTGGTGGTGCACGACATCATGAACCCGTTTTACGGGGAAATCCTGAAGGCCATCGAGACCGAGCTCGATCGCAGTCGCCACACCTTCATCCTGTCCAACCATTACGACAGTGTCGACAAGCAGCGCATGTTCGTTGAGACGCTGCTGCAGCTCGGCGGCGATGGCGTGATCATGTCGCCGGCCATCGGAACGCCGGCGGAGGATGTGGCGCTGGCCGAAAACAACGGCATGCCCGCGATCTTCGTCGCACGGTCCATGGAAGGTGTCGATGTGCCGATCTATCGCGGTGACGATACTTACGGCATTTCGCTCGCGACCAATCATTTGATCGGTCTTGGTCATCGCTCGATCGCGATGATTGGCGGTACGGACCAGACTTCCACCGGCCGTGACCGCTACCAGGGCTATGTAAACGCGCTGCGAAAGGCCGGGATTGAGGTCGATCCGGGGCTACGCATTCCGGGCCCGCGCACCAAGCAGGGCGGTTTCGAAGCGGCGGTCAATTTCCTGTCGCTGCCACAGAAACCGACGGCGGCCGTCTGCTGGAACGATCTGGTTGCGATCGGCCTGATGAACGGGATCGCCCGCGCGGGCTTGATCCCTGGCCAAGATATCTCCGTCACCGGTTATGACGATCTCGAGGAGGCATCGATCGCGACGCCCTCGTTGACGACGGTGTGGAACGGTCAGGCGGAAGTCGGACGCCTTGCGGCGCGTGCGCTGCTCGACAAGCTGGCGGGAAGCCACGAACCTGACGGCATTCACCTGATCAAGCCCGAGATGCGGATCCGCCAGTCGACCGGTCCGATCCGCCGCTAGACCCCAAGGAGATAGTCCCATGTCATCGGAACGCATTGCCGTCCTCATCCCGGGGCGCATTCACCCGCGCGTGCGCTCACGCCTTGTCGATGCTTTCGATCTCGTGGAGATCGACAGGGCAGAGGATGTGGAGGGCTTGCCTGAAGAGGTCAGGAAAAGCATTCGCGGGGCGGCTGTTTCGGGCCGGTTTCCGGCGTCGTTGATCGCCGCCTTGCCCGGGTTGGAGATGATCGGGAGTTTCGGCGTCGGTTACGACGGTGTCGATGTCAAGGCGGCTGCCGCTCGCGGGATCGTGGTCACCAATACGCCAGACGTGCTCAACGACGAAGTGGCGGATACAACCATTGCCCTGCTCCTCAACACGCTCCGGCAGTTTCCCGCTGCCGAGACCTATTTGCGCGCTGGACGCTGGGAAGCGGAAGGCCCGTTTCCTCTGTCACCCATGTCCCTCAAGGGACGCCGCGTCGGCATCCACGGACTGGGGCGTATCGGACTGGAAATTGCCGCGCGGCTTACGCCTTTCAAGGTCGAGATCCGCTATCACACGCGTCGCCCGCGTTCCGACGTCCCGTATGGCTATCACGACAGCCTGCTTTCGCTCGCTGGTGCAGTCGACACGCTGATCTCGATCGTGCCGGCCACCCCGGAGACGAAAGGGTCGATCAATGCGGAGGTGCTGCAAGCCCTGGGACCTGATGGCGTCTTGATCAATGTGGGCCGCGGAGCGACCGTTGATCAACCTGCCCTCATCCGGGCGCTGGAGGATGGCACGATCGCGGCGGCCGGGCTCGACGTCTATGCGGACGAACCGCATGTGCCGGATGCGCTGATTGCCCTTCCGAACGTCTCCTTGTTGCCGCATGTCGCCTCTGGCTCCATTCCCACACGCAATGCCATGGCGGATCTGGTCGCGGACAACGTCATTTCCTGGTTTACGGAGGCCACAGTACTGACCCCTGTGCCTGAGACGCCGCAGAATTCCTGAGGTCAAAACAAGCTTTCGCCAGCCTTCGGCAAGCTTCGGGGCGCATCCTTCTTCGCCATAGCCTGTCAAAGGCAAGAGGATGCGCTTCGATGAAGGCCTATCTCCAGGTGCTGGCTATATCTGCAGGGTCTGCAGCCGTGTCCGCCGTCATTCTGTCCCTGTGGACCGGACCGGCCGCATACTCCGTCGACGATACGCCCGACCCCATCATTTCCGGTACGACAGCACCGCTCTCAAAGCTTGGTGCCATGACCGCAGGCGTGTCGCCGCCGGCCGTCTTTTCCGTATCCAATTTCTCCCGAAAAACGGTTTGTCTGGTCGAGCGTGGGGCGACGCTTACCAGCCGTAGCCGGGATTTCTTCGCGCCCCCAGATTGCGAAAGCGTTTGGCCTGGACTTGCTCGGGCAACCAACTGGACCCAGAACGAGGATGGCAGCGTCACGCTGTCCACCGTGCACGGTGCGACCGTGCTCACCCTCGTTCGAGGCAAGAGCTTTTCCTATGAAGTTGCCGATCCAGTCGAAGCCGATCTGGCGCTGCTGATGGTCCCCTGAGGCGACGCGACCGGCACGACGGTTGGGAGCAAGATGCCAGAGGCAACGACCTCGTTGAAGGGTGACGTCGAGCAGTGTCCCGAGGACGCGAGCGGATCTTAGCCGCGTGCTTCTTCCTCCGGCATGCTCGACCAAAGTCTAGTCCGAAAGACCAAGGCGCCTCGGCTTGAAAGGCTCGGTGCAACATGGTTAGCTCAAGTGTCAGTGCCGGGAGGGGCCGAGACGCTCAACCGGTCGGGGAATTTTCACAGGGAGGAACTACATGGATCGCAGATCATTTATCAAGAAAGCCGGCGCGACCGGGGCGGGCGTTGCCGCCAGCGCAGCGCTCGCCGCGCCTGCCATCGCCCAGGAAAATCCGAAGATCACGTGGCGCCTGACGTCGTCGTTCCCGAAATCGCTCGACACGATTTACGGCGGAGCCGTGGATGTTGCCGAGCACGTCAAGGCTGCGACCGGTGGCAATTTCGACATCCAGGTTTTCGCTGCCGGCGAAATCGTGCCGGGTCTGCAGGCCGTCGACGCCGTCTCGGCCGGCACTGTCGAAGCTGCGCACACCACCTCCTACTACTTCTGGGGCAAGGAGCCGACCTTTGCGATCGGCACGGCACTTCCCTTCGGCCTCAATGCCCGTATGTCGAATGCCTGGTTCAACCAGGGCAACGGCAACACCTTGATGAACGAGTTTTATGCGACTCAGGGCCTCTACGGTCTGCCGGCCGGCAATACCGGTGTGCAGATGGGCGGCTGGTTCCGTAAGGAAATCAATACGGTCGATGACCTGAAGGGTCTGAAGATGCGCATTGCCGGTCTCGCTGGCAAGGTGCTCGAAAAGGTCGGCGTCGTGCCGCAGCAGCTGGCCGGTGGCGACATCTATCCGGCGCTGGAAAAGGGGACGATCGACGCCGCCGAATTCGTCGGTCCGTACGACGATTCAAAGCTCGGCTTCAACAAGGTGGCGAAGTACTACTACTATCCCGGTTTCTGGGAAGGTGGCCCGGTCGTGCATGCCTTCTTCAACCTGGAAAAGTACAACAGCCTGCCGAAGCATTACCAGGCCGTCCTCACAGATGCCTGCGCCTTCGCCAATACCAACATGATGGCGAAGTACGATGCCAAGAACCCGCCGGCATTGAAGCAGCTTGTGTCCGAGGGCACCGTGCTGCGGCCGTTCAGCCAGGAGATCATGGAAGCCTGCTACACGGCGGCGACCGAGATCTATGCCGAGCTTTCGGCGCAGAGCCCGTTCTTCAAGAAGACCTATGAAGACCAGCTCGCGTTCAAGAAGGACGCCTATCTCTGGGCGCAGGTGGGGGAATACACCTTCGACACTTTCATGATGATCCAGCAGCGCGCCGGCAAACTCTGAGCCGAGGCTCTCGCAGACCAAAGGCCCTGGACGAGCGATCGTCCAGGGCCTTTCTTTGTTTTTACCCGTGACGCCCCGCCAAGCTGCCGGGCTGTATGGTCAGTGTCAGTTGATCACCGGCGGCTTGCTCAGGTCGATCGCCGGAGCCGGAGCCGGAGCCGGAGCTGTGGTGCCGGGCGTGCCGAAGTTCGGGCCGCTGTCGCCACCAAGCGACGGAAGGCCAAAATTCGGCTGGGTAGCGGGTCCCGTGCCACCACTGAAGCCCGGGATTTCGATCTTGACCGAGTTCGGATCGATCTTTGGACCGTGATCCAGCCACATGGTCACCGATCCCGGCCAGAAAATGATGATCGCTACCAGCAGAAGCTGCATGCCCAGCCAGGGAATAGCGCCCATGTAGATGTCCGACGTCTTCACATCCTTGGACGCGATGCTGCGTAGGTAGAAGAGTGCAAAACCGAAGGGCGGGTGCATGAAGCTTGTCTGCATGTTCACGCAAATCAGCACCCCGAACCAGATCAGATCGATACCAAGATTCTGGGCGACCGGTGCCAGTAGCGGGATAACGATGAAGGCGATCTCGAAGAAGTCGAGGAAGAAGGCGAGCACGAAGATGAAGATGTTGACGAAGATCAGGAAGCCGACAGGGCCGCCCGGGATACCCGAGAGCATGTGCTCGATCCAGCGCGAGCCATCCATGCCCTGGAAAACCAGGCTGAAGCAGGTCGAGCCGACAAGGATCATCACCACCATCGAGGTGATGCTCATGGTCGATCGCATGGCCTCGTCAATCAGCGGCCAGGTGAGGCGGCGATGCATGGCGGCAAGTGCGATGGCACCGACGACGCCAAGCGCGCCGGCTTCGGTCGGGGTTGCGAGCCCCATGAAGATCGTGCCGAGAACCAGGAAGATCAGAACGATCGAAGGCAGCATGCCGGCAAGGATCGTGCGGATCAGCTTCCAGTCGAGATCGCCACGCATTTCCTTCGGCAAAGGCGGCATCGATTTGGGCCTGATCAGCGACATGACGCCGATGAAACCGATGAAGATGGCGACCTGCAGGATCGAAGGGCCGATGGCGCCGAGATACATGTCGCCGACCGAACGGCCGAGCTGGTCTGCCAGAACGACCAGGACGAGCGAGGGCGGGATCAGCTGTGTGATGGTGCCCGAGGCGGCGATGACGCCGGTTGCGAGGCGTGGATCGTAGCCGTAGCGCAGCATGATCGGCAGCGAGATCATGCCCATGGTGATGACGGAGGCGGCCACGGTACCAGTGATCGCGCCGAGGATGGCGCCAACGATGATCACCGCATAGGCGAGACCGCCGGGAATGCCGCCGAACAGCTTGCCCATGCCTTCGAGAAGGTCTTCCGCCAGACCGCAGCGCTCCAGGATAGCGCCCATGAAAGTGAAGAAGGGGATTGCCAGCAAAAGATCGTTCGACATGATGCCGAAGATGCGCAGTGGCAGCGCCTGCAGGAAGAGTTCGCTGAAATGGCCGGTGGCAATGCCGATGATGCCGAATAGCAGGCCGACGGAGGCCAGAGAAAACGCGACCGGAAATCCGTATAGCATGAAAAGGATCATGCCGAGGAACATCGCGGGCGGAAGAATACCGTAGTCGAACACGCGTCTGCCCCCCCGGATTACTGTAGCGGTTTTTCGTAAGTTGTGTCGATAGTCGTCTCACCGGCAAGAGCCGCTATGCGCTTGATCAGTTCGGAGAAGCCCTGCAGCGTCAACAGACCGAACCCGCAAACGATCATCAGCTTCACCGGCCAGCGGATCAGGCCGCCGGCGTTCGACGAGACCTCACCCTGGGCATAGGCCTGGGTGAAAAAGGGCAGGGACAGCCAGGTGAGGAAAATGCAGGCCGGAAGCAGCAGGAGAATCAGACCGAAGATGTCGATGAGAAGCTTGCCCCTCGGGGACGCCGCTCCATAAATCAGGTCGACGCGAACATGTTCATTCTTCTTGAGGGTCAGCGATGCCCCGAGCAGAACGATGAAGGCAAACATGTACCACTGGATTTCCAGCCATCCGTTCGAACTGTAGTTGAACAAATAACGGATCGTCGCATTGCCGGCACTGATGAGGCAGCAGAGCAGAACGAGATACTCCGCGACGCGTCCCACAACGGAGTTGAGGGTGTCGATTGCGCGTGAAACCGATAAAAGGGCTTTCATTCTTCTGCCTCTCCTTGTCCCCTAGTTTGCTTAGAGCAACGGGGTCCCGCGTGCAACCGGAGCAGCCTTGACTGGGGCGCGTATGAGACCAAAGTTTCGACTCCGCCGAATGTAGACAAATCCTCGGCCAACCGAGGGAAGCTTTCACGATCTTTGCAATTCTAATGATTCCTGTGGGGCGACCTTAACAATCGCTGCCGTACAGATTTGCGTCTCGACCCGAAGCGGTGCAGATTTAATGAAGTGCTTCGTGCGTTGCTGTGGCTTAATGAGGCAACGTGACTGAACCGCCAGTCCGGCGATATGGCGGAAACTTCGATTGGCAACTGGCATATTGCGTCCAACCTTGCCGGGAGGCAGATCATGAGAGCCGAGAAGGGGCACGAGCTGAATGTGCCGACGGATGTCTATCTGTCCTTCGTCAGTTCGCTGTTCGGCAACCGGTCGACGCTGTTCACCGGCATGGTGGTGCATATCCTCACCTATCTCGTCGTCTATCTCCAGACGAATGCCGTCTTCTATCTGTTCCTCTGCGGCTGCTTTGCCACGGTCTTTGCCTATCGCATCTACTCCTTCAAACAGTTCGATCAGGTCGACAAGACGAGCCTGACACGCGAGGCCATTTCCGTCTGGGAGATGCGTTACGTGATCGGCGGTGCATCGACAGCCGCGATCCTGGGTATCGGCAGCGGCTATGCAATGCTTGCTTTCGAAGACACCTTCGCGGAGCTCGCCTGCATCGCCGTCACCATGGCCTCGATGGTCTCGGTGGTCGGACGCAATTATGGTTCGCGGCTGGCCGTCGATTTGCAGACGCTTGCCTGCTGCACGCCGATGGTGATCGGAAGCCTGCTGGCTCAGGATCTGTTCAAGGCGCTGCTGTCCCTGATGCTCATCCCGTTCTTCCTGACGACGCGGGCCATGGCCAACGGAGTTCGCGAATTCCTTTACGAGAACGTCATCGCGTCTCGTGAGATGGGGAAGATCGCCGACCGTTTCGATACCGCGCTCAGCAACATGACCCATGGCCTCCTCATGCTCGATCCGGACAACCGTATCGAGGTGATCAATCGCAAGGCCTGCGAATTGCTCCATCTTGGTGACCGCCAGCGCATTACCGGATGCGATCTCGACGTCGTCTTGCGTTATGGCGTGCGCCATACCTTCGTTGACGGGTCGATGCCGAGCCTCCTGCAGAAACAGCTGTCGCAGCTGACTCAGGGCCTTTCCAGCCGTGCGCTCATGCATTTTTCCGAAGGTCTGGTGCTTGAGTTCTCGGCCAGCCGCCGGGCCGAAGGTGGCGTCGTGCTGATCTTCGAGGACGTAACGGCGCGGGTCAGGGCAGACCGGAAGATCCTGCACATGGCGCGCTACGATGCGCTGACCGGTCTGCCACAGCGTGGTTATTTTGGCGAGCTGGTGCGCGAGCGACTGGAGCAAGAGGACGCTTTCGGTGCCTCCGTCGGCTTCATGATCCTCGACGTTGTCGACTTTAAACACGTGAACGACCTCAGGGGCCATCTGACGGGTGATCGGCTGCTGACGGCAATCGCCAATCGTTTGACCGCGCTGGTGGCCGGCCGGGCGATCGTCGGGCACCTGGTCGGCGACCAGTTCGTCCTGTTCTTCCCGAATGTCGACAATCGCACGGACCTCGAGGCTGAGATGCGGACTGTCCACGGGGCGGCCAGCGGCTATTGCGACATCGAGGGCCTGAGACTGCCGGTATCCTTTTCTGCGGGGGCTGCGATCTTCGACAGCGCGTCACTGTCGATGGAGGACTGGCCGGTCAAGGTGGACATCGCCCTGTTTGAGTCCAAGGCGCGGTCCGGTGGGCAGTTTACCCTTTTCGTCGGCGAAATGGATGCCCGCTATCTGGAGCGGCAGCGCCTCAAGGAGGATCTTCGGGCGGCGGTCGACAACGGCGATGTTACGGTCGTCTATCAACCGATGTTCTCGCCTGACGGACGGGAGATCCGGTGCTGTGAGGCGCTGGCGCGCTGGTACCATCCGGAAAAGGGAGCAATCGCCCCCAATATCTTCATCCAGATCGCCGAGGAGATGGGCATCGTTTCTGCGATCACCACCCAGGTGCTGCGGCGAGCCTGTACCGATTGTCGCACCTGGCCCGCCGGCATCGGGGTTTCGGTGAACCTTTCGGTCCACGATCTGCGTTTTGCCGACCTCGTCGATACCGTCAAGGCGATCCTCGCCGAGACGGAGCTTTCTGCCACCCGTTTGCATCTGGAAGTGACCGAGAGCAGCCTGATCGAGGAGCTGTCATCCGCGCGTGCCGTTCTCGATCAACTGAGAGCACTTGGGATCACGATTGCCATCGATGATTTCGGGACAGGGTTCTCCAGCCTCAGCTATCTCGACACGCTTCCGGTCGACGTGGTGAAGATCGACCGGTCCTTTGTCCGGGACATCGGAGAAAATCAGCGCCGGTTGAAACTGTTGCGCGGAATCGTCAGCCTCAGCCGTGGGCTCGACCTCAGCATCGTCGTCGAAGGTGTGGAAAACCACGAGCAGCTCGCGCTCTTATCCAAGCACCACTGCGCCGATCTCATTCAGGGCTATGTCTTCTCAATGCCGATCGGCGCGGCAGCTGTCATCGACCTGGCGCGCGATGTACAAACGCGTGCGGGCAAGGGCGGCGCGGTCGTCGCGTAAATCCTAAATTAATAACGTCTTGTGCTGCATCCGGTGCGGAGCAGTCTCGCGCCGTTAACCTAAAATACAGTAACCTTAATAATCTCTTAATTTTTGGGGGAGGTAATGGTTAACATTGCGTGTTAGCCCTTTGTGCGGGCGAAACGTAATGAGTAGAGGCCATGGAACTCGAAGGGTTTTCGGAACGACTGATGCGCTATCTCGACCACGTCGAATATCGGCGGGTCGAAACCAGTGAAGATCTGGAGGCGATTGAACAGCTTCGCTACAAGGCCTACAAGGCGGCCAATGTGCTGCCCGTTGCCGTGCCGAGCATGATCGACGATGCCGATTTCGATCCTCATGCTTTCGTCTTCGGCATCTATTACTTCGAAGAACTCGTCAGCACGATCCGGCTGCATCACGTGACGCCACAACATACACTGTCGCAATCTGCCGGTGTGTTTCCCGATGTGATGGACGCTTATCTCGAGGCGGGACTAACCCTCATCGATCCGGCGCGCTTCGCGGTCGATCCTGCCGTTGCCGCCGAGATGCCGGTCCTTCCCTATATCACGCTGCGTCCCAGCATTGTGGCTGCGGCCTATTTCAAGGCGGATCGCGTCTTGCAGCATGTCAGGCCCCACCACGCGGCCTTCTACAAGCGGGTCTTTTATGCCGAGACGATTGTCGAACGGCGGATGACGGAAATCTACGGGCTCGAGCTGACACTGATGGCGACCAACACCCATACCACCGGTGACAAGCTGTTGAAGCGCTATCCCTTTTTCGATTCCGGCGTGCATGAGCGCCGGTTGATGTTCGGGCGCCAGGAAACGCGGAACCGTTTTGATCCGCTCACCATCCTGCCTTCGGCGCGCCTGGTGGCCAATGGCAAGATCAGCGGTGCGATCGCGGGGTTGGATTATTGACGCAGGCAGCGAGTTGCGATTGCGCTCGGTGCGACCTTTGTGTATGCGGAAAAAGACGAAAATTCACCGTTTGCGGTGCGGGATGAGATTCTCCACCGGTGCGGCCCGCGCTTGAACTGGGAGATCGAATATGAGCGAAGAGCATACTGGTCCTGTCGAAGTCGGTGCTTCGATGGATTACCGGGAACACGACAAGACCTATGATCTGTTCATCGCCGGCGCGAAGTATGGCACCGCCATCATCGTCGCCCTGATGATCGCCATGGCTGCCGGCTTTTTCGGCGGTGCGGGCTTCCTCGGCGGTACTTTCATCTGGATCGTGCTGAGCGTTGCCGGGATCTTCCTTCTGCGCTGAAATCCCCAGGGCGCTTCTGGCGTCGGAGACATGGAAGGGTGGTCCCGTGTGGACCGCCCTTTTTTTGTTGTGTGATCCCCGATTGTTTCTCGGCACAAAAAAAACGGCGGGTTTCCCCGCCGCTCGTTCGTGTCTTGCGGATCCGGTGCGATCAGCTGGTGGTGCGCGTCCGGGCGAGGCCCTGTTTTGCCGGCTCGTATTTCGGATCGAGGCGCAGCGCGTGGCTATAGGATTTGGCCGCCCGGGCCTTGTCGCCCCGGCGTTCATAGATCAGTGCCTGGTTCGCCCAGCTCTCGGCGATGTTGCCGTTGAGCTCGATCGCGTGGTTGAAATCGGCAAAGGCGTTTTCGTCGTCGTTCAGCGCCACGTAGGAGACCCCGCGGCCGTTATAGGGTTCCGGTGCGCTCGGCGACAGCGAGATGGCCTTGGAGAAATCGTCGATCGCCTTGGCGTGGTCGCCGCGCAGCTGGTAGATCAGACCACGATTGTGATAGGCGCGGCCATCGGTGGTGTTCAGCTGGATGGCGCGGTTGAAGTCGCCGAAGGCCTCGTCGACGCGACCCGCCTGGCGGTAGATGTTGCCCCGGCCGATATAGGCAACGTCGTAGTTCGGGTTGATCTTCAGCGCGGCATTGTAGTCGGCGGCCGCTTCCACGGGCTTACCCATGTTGCGGTAGACCAGCGCGCGGTTTGCATAGGCCTGGAAGAACTGCGGGTTGATCTGAAGTGCGGTGTTGAAATCGTCCAGCGCCTGGCGGAACTGGCCGGCGCGACCATAGGCGGAGCCGCGAACATTGTAGCCTTCCGGATCGCGCGGATTGGCCTGGATAACGGCGGTCAGCGATGCGATGTTTTCTTCCGAACCCTGGGCGCGGTCGATCCGGATCACGTCCGTCGTTTCCGTTGTCGTGGCGCAACCAGCCAAAGCAAGAACGCTCATCAGCGCCGTCGCTGTAATCAGGCGTTTGCTGCTGATGACGGTGAAGACGGTCGGGAGCACGGGGCTGTCGGTCATGGAGCGCATCATCCGGCCGCTGCCAGCGCCATTTACGGCCCGGTGACAGCGTTGGTTGGTGTTGGATATCAAAAGAGCGGCGGCGATTCGTCTCGCCCCCGCCCTCATTTCACAGGAAAACGTCTAAAACGGGGCCGATCAGCGGCCGCGAGCAGCCGGCAGAAGGCCTTCGCGCTGCATCTTCTTGCGCGCCAGCTTGCGAACGCGACGAACAGCCTCAGCCTTTTCGCGTGCACGCTTCTCAGACGGCTTTTCGAAGTAGTCGCGCATCTTCATTTCACGGAAGATGCCTTCGCGCTGCATTTTCTTCTTGAGAGCGCGGAGCGCCTGGTCAACGTTGTTGTCGCGGACTAGTACCTGCACGTTTATCCCGTTCCTTTGGTTCTTTGGGTTGGTCCTTCCGTCAATGAACGTCACATCCACGGAAACAGCAAATTGCTTCGCGCGACCTTCTGAGTCTGCGCGATTGGGCTGCTGGATAACAGATCCACCCCCGAAAGTCCATATGGCGCAAGCCCTGTGGTGGATAAATTTCATGGCCTGCCGGCCAGGAACCCGACGTGTCGAAAGGTGGGTGGCATTGCGTCGCAAAACGGACGTCACGGCGCAACTTGATTTGCGAGGAGTATCATCCTACCCCAGTGCCTGAACCACAGGAGTTTAAGGCGAATGCGCAAATATTCGGTCTTTGCCGTTGTCCGTGAGGCCATGCGTGCCCACAAGGGATGGGAGGCTCAATGGATCTCTCCCGAGCCGCGGCAGTCCTATGACGTCATTATCATCGGTGCCGGCGGCCATGGCCTTGGTGCTGCCTATTATCTCGCCAAGGAGCACGGCATCACCAATGTCGCTGTCATCGAGAAGGGCTGGCTCGGCGGTGGCAATACCGGCCGTAACACGACGATCATCCGGTCCAACTATCTCTATGAAGAGAGCATGGACATCTACGAGCATTCGCTGAAGCTCTGGGAAGGCCTGTCTCAGGACCTCAACTACAATGTCATGTATTCACCGCGCGGCGTTATGATGCTGTCGCACAATGTGCATGATATGCAGTCGTTCAAGCGCCATGTGAATGCCAACAATCTCTATGGCATTGACAACGAGTGGCTGACGCCGGAGCAGGCCAAGGCCTTCTGCCCGCCGCTCGACATCTCGAAGAATGCCCGCTACCCGATCAATGGCGCAGCGCTTCAGCGTCGTGGCGGCACGGCCCGTCACGATGCAGTCGCCTGGGGCTTTGCGCGTGCGGCCTCGGATCGCGGCGTGCACATCATCCAGAACTGCGAAGTCACCGGCATCCGCCGCGGCCCGAATGGTGAAGTCACCGGCGTCGATACGACGAAGGGCTTTATCGGCGCGAAGAAGATCGGCGTCTCCGCTGCCGGCCATTCTTCCGTCGTCATGGGCATGGCGGGTGTGCGCCTTCCGGTTCACTCGACGCCGCTGCAGGCGCTCGTTTCCGAGCCGCTGAAGCCGATCTTCCCCTGCGTGGTCATGTCGAACACCGTGCATGCCTATATCTCGCAGTCGGACAAGGGCGAACTGGTTATCGGTGCCGGCACCGACCAGTACAATTCCTACAGCCAGACCGGCGGCATGCAGATCATCACGCATACGCTCGATGCCATCTGCGAGCTCTTCCCGATGTTCCGTCGTGTGAAGATGATGCGCCAGTGGGGCGGGATCACCGACAACACGGCCGACCGTTCGCCGATCCAGAGCGTCACGCCGGTTCCGAACCTCTTCGTCAATGCCGGCTGGGGGACGGGCGGTTTCAAGGCGACACCGGGGTCGGCCAACCTGTTCGCACACCTCATCGCCAAGGGCGAGCCGCACCGGCTGGCCCAGGGTCTGACGCTTGACCGGTTCCGCACCGGCCGCCTCATCGACGAGGCAGCCGCCGCTGCCGTGGCGCACTGATTTCAAGGATCGTCCATCATGCTGGTCATCAAATGCCCCTATTGCGAAGAAGAGCGTGCCGAGCTCGAGTTTCGCGCCGCCGGTGAAGCGCATATCGCGCGCCCGGAAAACATCGCTTCGATCACGGACGAAGAGTTCGCCGACTACTTCTTCCTGCGTGATAACCCGAAGGGCCTGATCTTTGAACGCTGGCGACATATCCATGGCTGTGGCCGCTTCTTCAACGCGGCCCGCGACACCATTTCCGACAAGATCCTGCTGACCTACAGGGCCGGTGAACCCATGCCCGATCCCGCGACGCTCCAGACCGCAACCGTCACCAAGGGAGAGAAGGCATGAGCGCTGCCAACCGTATTCCCGGCAAGGGCCGCTTGACGCCGGCGCTGACTGCCCGCTTCACCATCGATGGCCGCACGCTGACGGCTTACGAAGGCGATACCGTGGCGTCTGCCATGATCGCCAACGGCATGCATCTTGCCGGCCGCTCGTTCAAGTATCACCGTCCGCGCGGCATCCTGACCGCAGGTCCCGAAGAGCCGAATGCGCTGCTCGACGTTTCGCGGGACGCTGCCCGCCGCCAGCCGAATGTGCGGGCGACCGTGCAGGAAGTCTTCGACGGGATGAAGATCGAGACACAGAACCGCTGGCCGTCGCTGTCGCTCGACATCGGTGAGGTCAACAATCTGCTCTCGCCCTTCTTCGCCGCCGGCTTCTACTACAAGACCTTCATGTGGCCGAAGGCTGCCTGGCACCAGATCTATGAACCCTTCATCCGTCGCGCCGCCGGTCTCGGCCATGCGCCGAAGGAAGCCGATCCGGATCATTATGCCAACCGTTACGCCCATTGCGACGTGCTGGTGATCGGTGGCGGTGCCGCCGGTCTCGCGTCAGCGCTCGCTGCGGCCCAGACGGGCGTGCGTGTCATGATCGTTGACGAACAGCCGGAAATGGGCGGTGCCTTCCACTTCGACACGGGTGCGACCGTCGACGGCCAGAGCGGCTGGGACTGGGCACATGCCACGGTCGCCAAGCTCAAGGCCATGTCCAACGTGACCGTGCTCTCGCGCACGACGGCCTTCGGCTATCACAACCACAATTATGTGGCGCTGGTCGAACGTGTTACCGATCATATCGCCAAGCCGTCGAAGAACCAGCCGCGCGAGCGGCTGTGGCAGGTGCGTGCCAAGCGCGTGATCATCGCCAGCGGTGCAATCGAACGCCATATGGTGTTCGCCAACAACGACCGTCCCGGCATCATGCTGGCAGCGGCGGGCCGCACTTATCTGAACCATTTCGGCGTGGCCGTCGGTGCCAAGGTTGGCGTCTATACGGCGCATGACTCGGCCTACGAAGCGGCAATCGACCTGAAGAAGGCGGGCGTTTCTGTCCCCGTCATCGTCGATGCGCGCGAAAAGCCGGGCGAGGGCGTGCTCGCCCAGGCGCGTGCGCTCGGCATCGAAGTGCTGACCGGCCATGGTGTTATCGACACCGCTGGCCGCCTTCGGGTCCGCTCGATCACTATTCGCCGCACTGGCGGTGGCTCTACCCGCAAGATCGAGGTTGATGCGCTTCTGATGTCGGCTGGCTGGACGCCGTCCGTGCACATGTTCTCGCAGTCACGCGGCAAGCTGAAATATGATGCCGCAAACGACCGCTTCCTGCCGGATGTCTATGTGCAGGATTGCGTCTCTGTCGGTGGCTGCAACGGCACCGATGATCTGCAGGCACTGCTCGATGAGGCAACCGCTGCCGGTCTCTCCTCGGCCAAGGCTGCCGGTGCGACCGAGACGCCAGCCGTCTCGCTGTCCGGTGCGAATGCCTATGCCTGGACCGGCGGCATGATCGGCGCTGCCGAAGGGGCAGGGCGCGAAGACAACGTCAAGGCCTTTGTCGACTTCCAGCATGATGTCTGCGCCAAGGATATCAGGCTGGCCGTGCGCGAGGGCATGCATTCGATCGAGCATATCAAGCGCTTCACGACGAACGGCATGGCGTCCGACCAGGGCAAGCTTTCCAACATGCATGGTCTCGCCATTGCGGCAGAAGTGCTGGGCAAGGAAATCCCGCAGGTCGGTCTCACCACCTTCCGTGCACCCTATACGCCCGTCACCTTCGGCACGCTGATCAACCATTCGCGCGATGCGCTGTTTGATCCGGTGCGCAAGACGCCGATGCATGCCTATGAAGTCTCCCAGGGCGCCGTCTACGAAGACGTCGGCAACTGGAAGCGCGCCTGGTATTATCCGAAGGGCGGCGAGGACATGCATGCCGCCGTCAATCGCGAGTGCAAGACGGTCCGCGAGGCGGCCGGCGTGTTCAATGCCTCGACGCTCGGCAAGATCGAAGTCGTCGGTCCTGACGCCGCCGAGTTCCTGAACTTGATGTACACCAATTCTTGGGACACGCTGAAGCCCGGCAAGGCGCGCTACGGGATCATGACGCGCGAAGACGGCTTCATCTATGACGATGGCGTCGTCGGTCGCCTGGCCGAAGATCGCTTCCACGTGACCACCACGACGGGCGGCGCGCCGCGCGTGATGAACCACATGGAAGACTATCTGCAGACGGAATTCCCGCATCTGAAGGTCTGGCTCACTTCGACCACCGAACAGTGGGCGGTCATCGCCGTCCAGGGTCCGAAGGCGCGCGACATCATCGCGCCTTTCGTCGAGGGCATCGACATTTCGAACGAGGCCTTCCCGCATATGAGCGTGGCCGAAGGTAAGTTCTGTGGCGTGCCGACGCGTCTCTTCCGCGTCTCGTTCACCGGTGAACTCGGCTTCGAAGTCAACGTGCCCGCCGATTTCGGCGCTGACGTCTTCCGTCAGATCTGGGAGCGTGCCCAGTCGCTCGGCGCCTGCCTCTACGGCACCGAGACCATGCACGTGTTGCGCGCCGAGAAGGGCTATATCATCGTCGGTCAGGATACCGACGGTACGCTGACGGCTGACGATGCCGGCCTCTCCTGGGCGGTGTCGAAGAAGAAGACCGATTTCGTCGGTATTCGCGGCATGAAGCGTCCGGATCTGGTCAAGGAAGGCCGCAAGCAGCTTGTCGGCATCTTCACCAAGGATCCGAACGAAGTGCTGGAAGAAGGCGCGCAGATCGTTGCCAACCCGAACCAGCCGAAGCCGATGACCATGCTCGGGCACGTGACCTCGTCCTACTGGTCGGAAAATCTCGGTCGCTCGATTGCGATCGCCATGGTGGCCGGTGGCCGCGCAAGGATGGGCGAGACGCTTTACGTGCCGATGAAGGACAAGACCATCGCGGTCGAAGTGACCGACATGGTATTCTTTGACAAGGAAGGGGGCCGCATCCATGGCTGATATGTCTGTTGCAGAGCGCAAGACCGTTCTTGCCGGCTTCCAGGGCGGCAGCGCCAAGGTGCGCCTCACCCCGGCGCTTCCTGCCACCCGCGTGTCGCTGCGCGCTGGCGCCGATGCGGTCGCCGGCCTCTCCAAGACGCTTGGTCTCAAGCTGCCTGTAAAGCCGAAGACGTCCACCTCTGCCAAGGGGCGCACGGCTTTCTGGATCGGTCCGGACGAATGGTTCCTGATCGACGAGAAGGGTGATACGTTGATGGCCGATTGCGCCGCCTCCGGCGTGGTGCATTCGGCCACCGACATCACCCATCGCAACACAGCGATCATCGTCTCGGGACCGGCGGCTGCCGACACGCTCAACGCGGCCTGCCCGCTCGACCTCTCGCTCGCCGCCTTCCCGGTGGGTGCGGTGACGCGCACCGTCTTCGGCAAGATCGAGATCATCCTCTACCGTGTCGAGGAAGAGACGTTCCGGGTGGAGTGCTGGCGGTCCTTTGCGGAGTATGCGTTCGGCATGCTTGCCGAAGGTGCGGAGGATGCCTCGCTCTGAGGGGCGAGTGTTTGTGAAGGGTTTTGAGGAGGCCGGGGTGACCCGGCCTTTTTGGGATATGGTTGTGCCAGCGTAAGCATCTCGTCTTCAAGCAGATCCCGTGCTACATACATCTAATGGACAAAATGCGCAAAGTTCCAGAGATGGTTGTTCGTGACCCTAGGACCGGTGAGACCGTTGTGGTCCAAGGTGCGGGCGCCATGAAGGATAGGCCGTTGAACTTGCGAAAAGGCATCGACCTGACCAAGCCGATTGCCGAACAAGTCTCAAAGATCAAACGCAAGGGCAGATCCTGAGGATATGACGGGTGCGCTTCTCGACACCCATGCGCTATATTGGCTTGTGCATGAGCCAACTCAGCTATCTGTTGACGCAGCATTGTTGATCGGGCGAAGCCAAACCGCGAGTAGTCTCTTCGTTTCGCCAATTTCTGCCTGGGAACTGGCTCTCGCTGCACGTAAAAAGAGCAATGCACCTCTTGTGGGTCTGACGTCTCTCCCCATATGGTTCCAAGACTCATGTTCGTCTCTCTGTGCACGCGTGGCTGCCATCGATCTTGCGGTCGCGCTGGCAGCCGCCGAAGTGGTTGAGAATACAGGCCACAAGGATCCTGGCGACTGCTATCTGATCGCTGCCGCTCGGGTACTGAATGTGCCTTTGATTACTCGTGATGCAACAATCCTTGAAATCTCAGGTAGCGGCTATCTTAAAACACTCCCCTGCTGACCGCTAGATTTCCCACCCCACCCACTTCACCCAGCGCCCGTGAAAATCCGCCCGGCCGATCTCGCGCGTCTCGCCCGCCGGCCACAGCGTGAGCAGGATGGCTGCCCCGTCCGGCTTGCCGTCGGCTTCGAGTTGCAGGCGGGCCAATGGGGCGTCCAGCGTCGCGCGGCTGCCGGCGTCTGCGATCAGGGCTTCACCCTCGGCCTTCAACGCCGGCGGCAGGTATTGCCAGGCAATGGTGTGGTAGATCACATGGGCCATGCCCGGACCCGGTGTTGCCAGGCGCTTCCACAGCCAGTCGATGGCGTCGGCCTTCTCGACCTTCAGGCCGCTTTCGGTCGCCATGGCAAGCGCCGCCGCCGTGCGGTCGAGGCGGTCCTGCTGGTCGGCCCAGATGTAGGAGAAGAGCCGCAGGCGGTCGTCCTCTGACGATGGGTCGAGCGGGTTCAGGTCGCAGCCGGCGCGTTCGGTGATCTTGATTTCCGCTTGCGGTGGCGGCGGGCCTTGCCAGCGCGGGGCGAGTTCGACAGCGGAGGCCTGGCCCCAGCTGAAATCCCCGAGGTGGTAGCTGTAGCGATCCCATTGCAGGTTGAGGCCGGCGCTGGCGCCGACTTCCGAGAGGATCAGCGGCTTGCCGGTCTGTGCCGCAATGGTCAGGAAACCGGGGAGCAGGGCAGAGGAGCGGCGCACCTCGTTGGTCTGGGGTGCCGATTTCAGGCGCTCCAGCATGAAGGCTTCGTCGCGGCGCATCGCGGCCTCGATTGCGGCCCAGAGCGTGTCGTCGTCGATGGCCTGGGGCGGATAGACAGCTGCAAGTGCAGGGTCCTGGCCGGAGCGAACGAGGGCGTGCAGCGTGCCGGCGAGCCGCAGCGCCAGTGCATCGCCGGTACCGTCAGGGTTGCCTGGCCAACCGAGGACTGTTGCCCCGACCTTGGCGTCGTCTGTCAAGCGCTCTGCCGCCAGCGTGCAGAGCCGCGCGGTGAAGGGAGAGCCGAGATCGGCGCAGGCTTTCGCCTGACGGATGAAACTCTGGCGGATGATCTCGCTGCGCACGTCGCTCATTGCCTGAGGCGCCTTTCGTGTTAGACGCCTTCGGGACGATCCTTGGGGTCGAACTGGGAAATCGTGATCCAGTCGGCGGTGAGCGCAGGCTTGCGTTCGTCCTCGATCTCGACGGTCACCTCATAGGTGTTCATCAGCATGCTGGCACCGCGAAAGCGGGCTTCGGCGAGCTTGAAGGAGCCGCGGATGCGCTTGCCTGTCTTGACCGGCGACATGAAACGCAGCTTGTCGAAACCGTAATTGATGCCCATCGTCTGCTCGCGGATCTTTGGCAAACAGTTGAAGTTCATGGCCGACAGCAGTGACACTGTGAGAAATCCATGAGCAATCGTGCCGCCAAAGGGGGTTTCTGCGGCAGCGCGCACGGGGTCGGTGTGGATGAACTGGTGGTCCATGGTGGCACCGGCAAAGGCGTCGATCATCGGTTGATCGACCGTGATCCAGTCGGATACGCCAACGATGGTTCCCACGAGGCCCGGCACGTCCTTGAGCGAAATCTCTTGCGGCATGAAAAGAACCTGATCCTTCAATAATTCCCGCAAGGTACAGCCGCTTGATGTCAGGCGGAAGAGGCTAACGTCACTGGAGTCGAGAAACTCAGGTCTCGACCCAGAAATCGACGCTGCGGGCTTTCACGCTGATTTTCGTGGCGGTGCGGCCAGTCTCAAGGCGGCGCCATTTGCACTTGTCCTTTGCAGGAAGCGCGAAGTCCTTCGATTCAGTGGATCGGTTGAAGAGCACGGCAACACGGCACTCCTTGCCCGTATCGCGATCCAGGGAAGCAAGAACCATGGCGAAGGCGCCGAGATCGGGCGTTTCCCAATCGCCGACCGTCATCGGCTGGCCGTCGACATTCAGCCATGTCACGTCGCCGTTCCCGATCAGGATACTGGTGTCCATGAAGCAGGAGAAGCGCTGGCGCATGGTGGCAAGCCGGGCGGTGGTGTCGATCAGCTCTTCGTCGGCCTTCGACCAGTCGAGCCAGGTCAGCGCATTGTCCTGGCAGTAGGCATTGTTGTTGCCGCGTTGGGTGCGGCCGAACTCGTCGCCTGCCGTCAGCATCACGGCGCCCCGGCTGGCGAAGAGCGTTGACAGTAGGGCTTCGACATCCTGCCGGCGCTTTTTCAGGATCGCCTTGTCGGATGTTTCGCCTTCGACGCCATTGTTCCAGGAATGGTTCTCGTTGTGGCCGTCGCGGTTTTCCTCGCCATTCGCCTCGTTGTGTTTGTGCTCGAAGGAAACGAGGTCGTAGAGCGAGAAGCCGTCATGGGCGGCGATGAAGTTGACGCTGCGGGTCTGGCCTTGGCCGTCATGGGCGAAGAGATCGGCGGAGCCGGCGAGCGCCGTCGCAAGATCTCCTGTCGTCCCGGCGTCGCCCCGCCAGTGGCGGCGGAAGGTATCGCGGGCCCGGTCGTTCCATTCGAGGAAGGCGGGCGGGAAGCGGCCGAGCTGGTACCCGCCAGGGCCAATGTCCCAGGGTTCGGCAATCAGGATGCGATCCTCCAGCACCTCGTCCTCAAGGATTGCCCTGAGCGTCGGGGCATCCTGACGGAAGCCGTCCCAGTGCCGACCCATGATCGGCGCGAGGTCGAAGCGGAAACCATCCACACCGGCCGAAAGCACGAAGTGGCGCAACGTATCGACGATCAGTCGGCGGATAAAGGGATGGTCGCAGGCGAGCGTGTTGCCGCAGCCGGTATCGTTGACCAGCGTGCCCGGATCATCCGCCACATGGCGGAAGAGGGAGCGGTTGTCGATGCCACGCATGGAAAGCGTCGTACCATGCACATCGCTTTCGCCGGTGTGGTTGAACACGAGGTCGAGGATGACGCCGATGCCCTCGGCATGAAGGGCGGCGACCGTCTCGCGCAGTTCCTTGACACCGCCGGGCACGAGACGCGGATCGAGCGCCATCATGGCGACGGGATTGTAACCCCAGCTGTTGGTGAGGCCGAGCGGGGGCAGGTGCCGCTCATCGATCCAGGCGGTGATCGGCATCAGTTCGACCATGTCGACGCCGATGCGTCTGAGATGGGCTAGGATGGCGGGGTGGGCGAGGGCTGCGAGTGTGCCGCGTTGGGCGTCCGGCACATCCGGATGCAGCATGGTCAGCGCCTTGACGTTGACCTCGTAGATGAAGCCGCTGCGCTCGCCGAGCGGCATCATCGGCCTCAGCGGCTTGTGGGCCTTCAGGATCGCCTTCGGCATCAGGGCCGCCGTATCGATGCCGAACTGGCCGAGCCGTGGATCATGAACGAAAGGGCGGTCGAGTTCGGTCGCATAGGGGTCGACCAGCAGCTTGGATGGATCGTACCAGTGGCCCTCGGCCGGATCATGGGGGCCGTGGATGCGGAAGCCGTAGAGGGCGCCTTCCTTCATCCCCTCGACGAAAGCGTGGTGCACGTCGCCATCGCCACGGGTCATCGAGAGGCGAGTGAGTTCGCTCTCGCCCCGCTCGTCGAAGAGGCAGAGCTCTACGCGTTCGGCATGATGCGACCAGAGACGGACATCGGCACCCGTCTTGCCTATGGTGGCTCCCAGCATCGGCTTGGTCATGGATCGCCTCGTGGTCCGGTTGATTCGCTTGCCTTCGAGAAACAATAGCAGGCAAGCCGAACCGGACCAGAGCCGTTCCCATCACATGGCCTTCAGGTTCACACCCTTGACTGCCGCCTCCTTGCGCTCGCTGTAGCGATCAGTGAGGTGGTCGGAGATGTCGCGCGTCAGAAGCGTGAACTTCACCAGTTCCTCGCAGACATCGACGACGCGCTCGTAATAGGAGGAGGGCTTCATCCGGCCGTCGGCATCGAATTCCTGGTAGGCTTTGGCCACCGAGGACTGGTTGGGGATGGTGATCATCCGCATCCAGCGGCCGAGCAGGCGCATGGCATTGACCGCGTTGAACGACTGAGAGCCGCCGGAGACCTGCATGACGGCCAGCGTCTTGCCCTGGGTCGGCCTGATGGCACCGACGGACAAGGGAATCCAGTCGATCTGCGCCTTCATGATGCCGGTCAGCGTGCCGTGGCGCTCAGGGCTCACCCAGACCTGTCCTTCGGACCACTCAGAAAGGTCACGCAGTTCCTGCACCTTCGGATGGCTGACCGGCGCATCGTCGGGCAGCGGCAGGCCTGACGGGTCGAAGACTTTCACCTCGGCGCCGAAATGCTCCAACAGGCGCTTGGCCTCCATGGCCAGCAGGCGGCTGAAGGACACCTGACGCAGCGAGCCATAGAGGATCAGGATACGCGGCTTGTGGGTCGAGAAGGGGCGGCGCAGCGCCTCAAAATCCGGCAGGCGCAGGTGATCGAGATCGGCGGCGGGCAGGTCTACTTTCACATTAGACAATGCGCTTGCCCTCCGCATCGAGCACGGCTTCGCCGTCTTCCTTGACGAAGGCAGAGGTGAAGGCGTCGGCGGGAAGGATGTCGAGCACCACTTCGGATGGACGGCAAAGGCGGGTGCCCATGTCAGTGACGACAAGCGGACGGTTGATCAGGATCGGCGTCACTACCATGGCGTCGAGCAGTTGGTCGTCCGAGAGGGCGGGATCGGCAAGGCCAAGCTCTTCGTAGGGCGTGCCCTTTTCGCGGATGGCCTGACGCACGGAAAGGCCGGAGTCGGCGATCATCTTTGCCAGATCTTCCTTGCTCGGCGGTGTCTTCAGATATTCGATGACCGTGGGCTCGATGCCGGCGTGGCGGATGAGATCGAGCGTGTTGCGCGAGGTGCCGCAGGCCGGGTTGTGATAGATGGTGACGTTCATGGACGCTCCGTTCCTTCGGGTATGATCGGGGGGATTTCGTTGCGGCTCTCGGCAAAGAGCCAGGCGGCGATGGCCGCGGCGATCAGGGCGCCGGCAATCTGAGACAGTATGAAGCCGGTAAGGTCGATCGGGCGGATACCGGCAAAGGTATTGGTCAGGCTGCGGGCGATCGCCACGGCCGGATTGGCAAAGGAGGTCGAGGCGGTGAACCAGTAGGCGGCCGTAATGTAGAGGCCGACCAGCATCGGGATTGCTTCTGTCTTGAATCGCAGGCCGCCGAGAATGGTGAGCAGCAGGCCGAAGGTCGCGACCGCTTCTGCCGTCCATTGGGCGGAGCCCGTACGAACCGTCTCCGAGATCTGCAGGATCGGCAACTCGAACATGACATGGGCGATCAGCGTGCCGGCGATGCCGCCGAGGATCTGGGCGAGCATGTAAGGCAGCACGGAGGAGGCCTCCAGCTCCTTGCGCAGGGCAAAGACGAGGGTGACGGCGGGGTTGAAATGGGCGCCGGAGATCGGCCCGAGAATGGTGATCAGCACGAACAGGATCGCACCGGTCGGGATCGTGTTGCCGAGCAGGGACACGGCGACATCGTCGGAGAGACGATCGGCCATGATGCCGGAGCCGACGACGGTGGCGACCAGGATCGTGGTGCCGAGCGCTTCGGCTGTGAGGCGACGGGGAAGGTCGGTCATGGTCTTCAGCCGGCCGTCTGCTCGGCGGTTCCAATTTCCTGCAGACGTTTTTGCAGCGAGAGCTTGTCGAGGCTTGCCATAGGCAGACTGACGAAGATCGAAATGCGGTGATTGAGCATGCGGTAGGCCTCGGCGAAGGCAAAGTGCTTTTCGCTATCCGTGCCTTCGGCAGCAGCCGGATCCGGCACGCCCCAATGGGCTGTCATCGGCTGGCCGGGCCAGACGGGGCAGGCTTCGGCGGCGGCGTTGTCGCAGACGGTGAAGACGAAATCGAGCTGTGGTGCGCCTGGGACTGCAAACTCGTCCCAGTTCTTCGAACGCGCGAAGCTCGTGTCGTAGTTCATGCCCTTCAGCAACTGTAGCGTATAGGGGTGAACCTCACCCTTTGGCTGGGAGCCGGCGGAATAGGCCTTGAACTTGCCTTGGCCGAGCCGGTTGAGCAGCGCTTCGGCGATGATCGAGCGGGCGGAATTGCCGGTGCAGAGGAAAAGCACGTTGTAGATCTTGTCGGACATGGCCGGTCTCTCAGTTTGGGCGGGTTGCTTGTGGCTTCGGGCTGCAGCAGGCGAGATCGTCGATTAGTGGCTGGCAGAGGCTGGCATTGCCGCCGCAGCAATCCTTGAGCAGGTAAAGGGCAACGGCGCGGAAGCGATCGAGATCGGCGCGGTAGAGGATCGATCGGCTTTGGCGCTCGCCGGTGACGAGGCCGGCCTGCGAGAGCGTCGACAGATGCGCCGACATGGTGTTCTGCGGCACGCCGATCAGGCGGGCGAGTTCGCCGGCGGGAACGCCATCGGGTTCATGCGCCACCAGCAGGCGGAAGGTCTGCAGCCGGGTCGGCTGGGCCAGGGCGGCAAGGGCAGCGATTGTCGATCTTTCATCCATATATCCAGAATAGTGGATATGATTGCAGAGTCAATCGGGGGCATGCTGCTGGCAAAGAAAAACCCCGGTGTCGAAGACGCCGGGGTTCCGATGTGTGGGCGAAGTCCTCGATGTGGTCAGGTAATGACCGTCGGCTCGTTCATCCCCGTATAGCGCTTGATCTCAGCCACCTCTTCCGCTGCCGCGATCAGGTCGGCGAGTGCTGCCTGCGTCTCGATTGCGTGGCGGCTGGCATCGGGCTCGTAGCGCTCGACATAGAGGCGAAGCGTCGCGCCCGAGGTGCCGGTGCCGGAGAGGCGGAAGACGATACGGCTGCCGCCTTCGAAGAGGATGCGGATGCCCTGGTTCTTCGAGACGGAGTGGTCGATCGGGTCGTGATAGGCGAAGTCGTCGGCCGCCGTCACGGTCAGGCCGTTGATCCTGGTGCCGGGCAGGCTGTCGAGCTTGGCGCGGAGTGCTGTGACGAGGGCATTGGCACTCTCCGTTTCTACGCCTTCATAGTCGTGGCGTGAATAGTAGTTGCGGCCGTATTCGGCCCAGTGGCTTTCCACGATCTGCTTGACGCTCTGCTTGCGGGCGGCGACGATGTTGAGCCAGAAGAGCACCGCCCAGAGGCCGTCCTTCTCGCGCACATGGTCGGAGCCGGTGCCAAAACTTTCCTCGCCGCAGACGGTGACCTTGCCGGCATCCATCAGATTGCCGAAGAACTTCCAGCCGGTCGGGGTCTCGTACATGCCGATGCCGAGCTTCTCCGCGACGCGGTCGGCGGCGGCACTGGTCGGCATCGAGCGGGCGATGCCGGCGATGCCGTTTTTGTAGCCGGGGGCGCAGGTGGCGTTGGCGGCGATCATCGCCAAGCTGTCGGAGGGCGTGACGAACATGCCCTTGCCGACGACCATGTTGCGGTCACCGTCGCCGTCCGAAGCCGCGCCAAAGTCCGGGCCGTCGGCACTCATGACGTCGTCATAGAGTTCCTTGGCATGCACCAGGTTCGGATCGGGATGGTGGTGGCCGAAGTCTGGCAGGGGGACTTCGTTGCGCACGGAGCCTGCGGGTGCGCCGAGGCGCTTTTCGAGGATCTCGACGGCATAGGGGCCGGTGACGGCGCTCATCGAATCGATCACCACACGGAAACCGCCTGCGATCAGACTGCGGATGGCGGGGAAGTCGAAGAGTGTTTCCATCAGGTCGGCATAGTCGGCGACCGGATCGATCACCTCGACCGTCATGCCGGCGAGATCGAAGCTGCCGACCGTGTCGAGGTCGATGTCAGCGACATCGGCGATCTTGTAGCTGTCGATGATCTTGGTGCGGGCAAAGATCGCGTCGGTGATCTTCTCCGGTGCCGGGCCGCCATTGCCGATATTGTACTTGATGCCGAAGTCTTCCGTCGGGCCGCCGGGATTGTGGCTGGCCGAGAGCACGATGCCGCCAAAGGCCTTGTACTTGCGGATGACATGCGAGGCAGCGGGCGTGGACAGGATGCCGCCTTTGCCGACCAGGACCTTGCCGAAGCCATTGGCGGCGGCCATCTTCAACGCCTTCTGGATAACTTCGCGGTTGTAGTAGCGGCCGTCGCCGCCGATCACCAGCGTCTGGCCTTCGAAGCCTTCTAGGCTGTCGAAGATCGCCTGGATGAAGTTCTCCGCATAGTTTTCCTGCTGGAAGACCGGAACCTTCTTGCGCAGTCCCGATGTGCCAGGCTTCTGGTCCGCATAGGGCTTGGTGGAGACGGTCGAGATCATCGATTACTGGCCTTTCGAGACGAGGCGTTGATAAAGTTCAACATAGGATACTGCGCTCCTGTTCCAGGAGACGTCGGATTTCATGCCCTGCTTCTGCATCTGCGACCAGAGACGCTGGTCACTGTAGAGGCGAAGCGTGCGGCGGATCGCGCGGCGGAAAGCGTCGGCGGTCACGGGAGAGAATTGTACGCCCGTCGCCACGCCAGCGGCCAGCGCCGCTTCATTGGCATCAATGATCGTATCGGCGAGACCGCCGGTGCGGGCGACGAGTGGGATACAGCCGTAACGCAGTGCGTAGAGCTGGGTCAGCCCACAGGGTTCGAAACGCGAGGGTACGAGGATGACGTCGGAGCCGGCCTGCATCAGGTGCGAGAGTTTTTCGTCGTAGCCGAGCACCATGCCAACGCGGCCGCGATTGTAGGCGGCAGCCCCTTGCAGCGCTGCCTCGATAAAACTGTCACCGGAGCCGAGGATGGCCAGCTTGCCGCCAGCGCCGATGATCTCGTCCAGCACTTCAGGCAGAAGGTCCAGGCCTTTCTGCCAGGTCAGCCGTGATACGACGGCGAAAATTGGACCCTCATCCGTGTCGAGGCCGAAACGTTCGATCAATGCGGCGCGGTTGCCGGCGCGTTTCTTCAGATTGGCTGCGGAATAGCTTGCTGGCAGCAAAGCGTCGTCGGCCGGGTTCCAGACATCGGCGTCAATGCCATTGACGATGCCGTAGAGGTCGGTGCCACGGCTGGCGATCAGGCCTTCCAGCCCCATGCCGAATTCCGGCGTCAGAATTTCCTCAGCGTAAGACGGGCTGACGGTCGAGACGGCATGGGAGGTGATGATGCCGCTCTTAAGGTAGCTCAGGGTGCCGTAATATTCGAGCGCCTCGTAAAAGGCATGGCCGGGCAGTTCGAGGTAGGGAAACAGCGATCCTGCGAACTGACCCTGGAAGGCGATGTTGTGGATGGTGATGAGGCTCGGCACCTCCGGCGTCTCGGCGTAGCGCATGTAGACCGGTACCAGCGCGCTCTGCCAGTCATGCACATGAACAAGCTCCGGCTTGAAGTCCGGCAGGATGCCGGCTGCAATCTCCGCGCCTGCCTTGGAAAGCACCGCGAAACGCTTCCAGTTGTCAGGGTAATCGCGCCCATCGGTGGCCAGATAAGGGCCGCCCGAGCGTTCGTAGAGCTGCGGGCAATCGAGGATCAGGATGTCCAAGCCCTCATGCCTGGCCGAAAGCAGGGTGGCCTGCTCGCCGAGCAGGCCCTCGAATTCATGGATCTTTTTCGGTGCCTTCACCGCCTTCATCACCGCCGGATAGCCGGGGATGAGTGTCTTCGTCTCCACCCCGTGGGCGACAAGTGCCAGCGGCAGGGCGCCGGCCACGTCGGCCAGGCCCCCTGTCTTGATCAGCGGGTAAAGTTCGGAGGCGACCGAAAGGACCTTCATGGACGTGGCTAACCCAATTTGTCGATCATCGCCTGGGTGATCAGGCAAATTCCATTCTCGCTGCGGCGGAAGCGCTTGGCATCCATTTCGGGATCCTCCCCGACGATCAGGCCTTCGGGGATCACCACGCCATGGTCTATCACGACGTTTGTGAGACGCGCATGACGGCCGACCTGAACCTTCGGCAGGACGACCGCACCTTCGAGGCGGGAATAGGAATTGGCGCGCACACCGGTGAAGAGCAGGCTCTTGTAGAGCGAGGAGCCGGAGATGATGCAGTCGCCCGAGACAAGAGAGGAGATCGCCGAGCCGCGGCGGCCTTCGTCGTCATGGACGAATTTGGCCGGGGGTGTGATCTCGGAATAGGTCCAGATCGGCCAGCTCTTGTCGTAGAGGTCGAGCTCGGGGACAATATCCGTCAGGTCGATATTGGCCTGCCAATAGGCGTCGATCGTCCCGACGTCGCGCCAATAGGGCTCGCGCTCGAAATCGGAGCGGACGCAGGACTGGGCGAAGCGGTGGGCGACGGCTTTGCCGCTCTTCACGACGTAAGGAATGATGTCCTTGCCGAAGTCGCGGCTCGAGTCCGGATCGGCGGCGTCGCGGCGCAAAAGTTCCATCAGGAACTTGGTGTGGAAGACATAGATGCCCATGGAGGCAAGGGCGAAGCCCTCGTTCCCGGGAATGCCCGGCGGGTCGGCCGGCTTCTCGACGAAATCAATAATCCGGTCTGTCGGATCGACATGCATCACGCCAAAGCCGGTCGCCTCCATACGCGGCACCTCGAGGCAGCCGATGGTGACGTCGGCGCCCGAATTGACGTGCTGCTGCAGCATCAGTTCGTAGTCCATCTTGTAGATGTGGTCGCCGGCGAGGATCACCATGTATTCGGGTGCGTAGGACTCGATGATGTCGGCGTTCTGGAAGACGGCGTCTGCCGTGCCTTCATACCACTGGGTCTCCGAGACACGCTGCGAAGCCGGCAGGATATCGAAGCTCTCGTTGCGCTCGGGGCGGAAGAAGTTCCAGCCGAGCTGCAGGTGGCGGATCAGCGAGTGCGCCTTGTACTGGGTGGCGACGCCGATGCGTCGGATACCGGAGTTCAACGCGTTAGAGAGGGCAAAGTCGATGATGCGGGCCTTGCCGCCGAAATAGACGGCCGGTTTGGCACGTCGGTCTGTCAGTTCCTTGAGGCGGCTTCCGCGACCACCGGCCAGAACATAGGCCATGGCATCGCGCGACAGGCTTTTTGTTGTCTTATCCGTCATTTTCATCCTCCCCTTACTGTTCCAATTCCAGCATGATCACGGCGAGCGGCGGGAGCGTCAGCCCAGTCTTCGCCCATCCGCTTCCCGTGGCATGCGCCTCCACGCGGCCACCATTGCCTTTTCCGCTGCCGCCATAAATCTCGGCATCGGTATTCAGTATCTCACGCCAACGACCCGCGACAGGCAAGCTCAATTCGTACCGCTCGTGATAGGTCGGCGTGAGGTTGCAGATGACGGCGATCGGTTTTTCGCCGGGCGCCTTGCGCAGCCAGGCGAAGACCGAATTGTCCTGATCATCGGCAACAATCCATTCGAAGCCTTCGCCCTCGCAGTCGCGGGCATGAAGCGCCGGTTTCGAACGGTAGGTCAGGTTCAGGTCGCGGACCAGCCGGCGCATGCCCTCGTGGGGAGCGTAGGCCAACAGGTTCCAGTCGAGCGAGCGCTCCTCCGACCACTCGCCCCATTGGGCAAATTCCTGGCCCATAAAGAGCAGCTTCTTGCCGGGGTGACCCCACATCATGCCGTAATAGGCGCGAAGATTGGCAAACTTCTGCCAGTCGTCGCCAGGCATCTTGGCGATCATGGAGCCCTTGCCGTGCACGACCTCGTCATGGGAAATCGGCAGCACGAAGTTTTCCGAGAAGGCGTAGAGCAGGCCGAAGGTGAGTTCGCTGTGGTGGTGCTTGCGGTAGATCGGATCGCGGGCGAAGTAGCTCAGCGTGTCGTGCATGAAGCCCATGTTCCACTTGAAGCCGAAGCCGAGGCCGCCTTCATGCACGGGCTGCGAGACCTTGGGCCAGGATGTGCTTTCCTCTGCAATGGTCATGATGCCGGGGTGGCTTCCATAGATATGGTGGTTCATCTGCTGGAGGAAGCGCACCGCCTCCAGGTTTTCGCGCCCGCCATATTCGTTCGGGATCCACTCGCCTTCCTTGCGGGAGTAATCGAGGTAGAGCATCGAGGCGACGGCGTCGACTCGCAGACCGTCGAGGTGGAATTTTTCGGCCCAGTAGAGCGCGTTGTTGATCAGATAGGACATGACTTCCAGACGGCCGAAATTATAGATCGCCGTGTTCCAGTCCGGATGGAAGCCCTGGCGGGGGTCCGCATGCTCGTAAAGTGCGGTGCCATCGAAATGGCGCAGACCATGCGCATCAGTCGGGAAATGGGCCGGGACCCAATCCAGGATCACGCCGAGGCCGACCTTATGACATCCGTTGACGAAGCGGGCAAAACCTTCCGGTTCGCCGAAGCGGGCGCTGGGCGCATAGAGGCCCGTCGTCTGATAGCCCCAGGAGGGGTCGTAGGGGTGCTCCGTGACGGGCAGGAATTCGATATGGGTGAAGCCCATGTCGACGCAGTAAGGGATGAGCCTCGCTGCCATTTCATCCCAGGTCAGCATCGAGCCATCGTCGCGACGCTGCCAGGATGCAGCGTGTACCTCGTAGATCGAGATTGGCTGCCGGCGCTGGTCGATGCTGGCCCAATGCTTGCGATGGGCCTCATCTTCCCAGACCTGCTCCAGCTCCGGCGTGGTCATGGAGGCGTTCTTCGGGCGTAGTTCAGCGCGGCGTGCATAGGGATCGGCCTTCAGTGGCTGAAGCTCGCCATGCGGTCCGACGATCTCGAATTTGTAGGTCGCGCCGGCTCGGACGTCGGGCGCGAAGATTTCCCAAATGCCGGTGTCGCGGCGCAGACGCATCACGTGGCGGCGGCCGTCCCAGTCGTTGAAGTCGCCGACCACGGAGACACGTCGGGCATTGGGTGCCCAGACCGCGAAATGGAAGCCGTCGACGCCCTGATGCTTGATCGGATGGGCGCCCATCTTGTCGAAGAGCCGCAGATGCGAGCCTTCCCGGATGAAATAGTCGTCCATCGGACCGAGGATCGGCCAGAAGCTGTAGGGGTCCGTCACCATCCACTCGTCGTCACCACGGGTGGCGCGGTAGCGGATCGGTTGCAGGCTTGCGACCTTGACGAGACCCGAAAAGAAGCCGGCGTCGTGGCGGCGCGTTAGCTCACCGATCGCCTCACCCGTCAGAGTATGGGCGGTAACCGTCTCGGCACCCGGCACGAAGCAACGCGCGACGAAGCCGCCGTCATGCTCATGAAGGCCGAGAAAGGCGAAGGGATCGCCATGGGTGCCATCAATGATTGCCTGAATTTCTTCCGCCGACGGTGTATCCGGCTTTGGGTCGACACCGCTCTTCTTCGGCGATTTTGCCATCAGGCTCTCCAGATGTCCGCGTTATACTGGCGAATGGTACGGTCGGATGAGAACCAGCCCATGCGTGCGGTGTTGCGGATCGTCTTGGAGTACCAGCCCGACTTACCCGTCCAGATCTCGTCAACCTGACGCTGGGCCTGGGCGTAGGCGTCAAAATCGGCGGCGACCATGAACCAGTCGTGCTGGTAGATGCCCTGCATCAGGCCGGCATAACGTTCACGGTCATCGGGCGAGAAGACGCCGGAAGAGATCGAGGACAGGGCCTGCTGCAGTTCACGGGACGCGTCGATGGCGGCGCGGGGATTGTGCCCCTCTGCGCGCACCCGCCCGACCTCGTCCGCGGTCATTCCGAATATCACGATGTTTTCCTCCCCGACATGGTCGCGCATTTCGACATTGGCGCCATCGAGTGTTCCGATGGTCAATGCACCGTTCAACGCGAACTTCATGTTGCCGGTTCCGGAGGCTTCCATGCCGGCAGTGGAAATCTGTTCGGAAAGGTCGGCGGCCGGCACCATGACTTCAGCCAGCGAGACGTTGTAGTTCGGCACGAAGACGACCTTCAGCAGGCCGCGCACCGAGGGGTCATTGTTGATCACGCGGGCGACGTCATTGGCCAGCTTTATGATCAACTTCGCATTGTGGTAGCTCGGCGCCGCTTTGCCGGCGAAGAGTTTCACGCGCGGGACCCAGTCGCGTTCCGGATGGGATCTGATCTGGTCGAAGAGCGCCACCGTCTCAATGATGTTCAGAAGCTGGCGCTTATACTCGTGAATACGCTTGATCTGGATGTCGAACATCGCATCCGGATCGAGCCTTATGCCCATGCGGCCGGCGACGAGGCTGGCGAGCCGGACCTTGTTGGCCCGTTTGACAGCCGCAAACTTCTCCTGGAAAGACGCGTCGTCGGCGAAGGCGTCGAGCGCCTTCAGCTTGTCGGCGTCATCGAGGAAATCAGGGCCGATCGCTTCCTTGATCAGACTGGTCAGATCCGGATTGCACTGCATCAGCCAGCGGCGGGGTGTAATGCCGTTGGTCTTGTTGTTGATGCGGGTCGGATAGAGCTTGTGGAGATCGGCAAAGACCGTCTCCTTCATCAGCTCGGTGTGCAGAGCCGAAACGCCGTTGATCGAATGGGAGCCGATGAAAGCAAGGTTGCCCATGCGCACCCGGCGGTCGCCGCTTTCATCGATCAGCGAGATATGCCGGATCTCCTGGTCGTTGAAGCCACGGTTCTTGCGGGCGTCGAGCAGGATCTTGGCGTTGATCGCATAGACCAGCTGCATATGGCGTGGCAGCAGGCGCTCGAAGAGCGGCACGGGCCAGCTTTCCAGCGCTTCGGGCAGAAGCGTGTGGTTGGTGTAGGAGAAGGTCTTGGAGGAGATTTCCCAAGCCTCGTCGAAATTCACGCCGTGGACGTCGACCAGAAGACGCATCAGTTCCGCGACGGAGACGGCGGGATGGGTGTCGTTGAGCTGGATCGCGACCTTCTCCGGCAACTGGGCGAGTGTGTTGCCCTGCTGGAGATGGCGGCGCACGATGTCCTGCAGTGACGCCGAACAGAAGAAGAATTCCTGGCGCAGGCGCAGTTCCTGGCCAGCGGGGGTCGCGTCGGCCGGGTAGAGAACGCGGGTCAGCGATTCCGCCTTGTTGCTCTCGCGCAGCGCGCCGATATGGTCGCCGGCATTGAAGGCGTCGAGCAGGATCGGGTCAATTGGCTGGGCCGACCACAGGCGCAGGGTGTTGACGCGTTCGCCGCGCCAGCCGACGGCCGGCGTGTCATAGGCGGTGGCAATGACGCGCTCGCCCTGCTTCCAGACGTAACGCAGTTCGCCATCCGGCGCATCGATCGTCTCGACCGTGCCGCCGAAGCCGATTTCGTAGGAGCTTTCGCGGCGTTCGAATTCCCATGGATTACCGTGGGCGAGCCAGCTTTCCGGCAGCTCGACCTGCCAGCCATCGGCCATTTGCTGGCGGAAAAGTCCGTGCACATAGCGGATGCCGTAGCCATAGGCCGGAATGTTGACGGTCGCCATGCTCTCCATGAAGCAGGCGGCGAGGCGGCCGAGACCGCCATTGCCGAGTGCCGCATCCGGCTCCAGTCCGGCGATGACGTCGAATTCGACGGACAGCGAGGAAAGCGCCTCGCGGATATCGTCCATCAGGCCGAGATTGGACATGGCGTCGCGCAGGAGGCGGCCGATCAGGAATTCCAGCGACAGGTAATACACCCGCTTGCCGTTGTTCATGTAGGTGCCGCGGGTCGATTCCATCCAGGTATCGATGATCCGGTCGCGGACCACCAGGATGGTGGCTGTCAGCCAGTCGTGCGGGGTCGCGACTTTTGCGTCCTTGCCGATGCTATAGGTCAGCTTGTCCATGATCTCTGCGGCCAGAGAGGCCGGATCGGACGCGATGCGTTTGGGAAGGGGAAGATCGGCTTTGTGGGGGGTCTTGATCATCGGTCCGCCTGACTTTGCTCGTTTCGCAGGGTCCCGCCCGATCCGCTGTCGGCGGTCACCCCCTTCGCAGTCAGTTTACGCATCGATATGACACACATGCAACAGGCCCGTTGGCCGGCTGCGTGAAATTGTTCCGGATAGATTCAATCGTTTTAAGCCGCTGATTTGTCGATGATTGCCCTATTAGGGCTGAACGGCAATCGGCCGCACCCCGATGGGACACGGCCGATTGTATGCAAATTTCCGCAAACGCTTTGGAAGCGTGTCAGTTGGTCAGGCGTGTCGAGGCCTGGACTGCTTTGTCGCCAATTTCCTTGAAGGCCGCCACGAGTTCTGCGGCATTCTGCGCGTCATAATAGTTGGACGTGCTGGAGGCGCAGTATTTCAGCAGGGACTGGCCCTTGGACGGTGCCATGAAGGCGACGGTGAAGATCTGCACGCCGGCCTTCTTGGCGGTGTCGCAGGTGGCTTTGGTCTTCGTGTCGGCGCTTGAGTAGTTGTTGTCACCGTCGGTCATGAAGATGATGAACTTGCTCGGGACCTGGCCATTCTTGTTCTTGTGCGCGGTGTCTTCCGACGTTGCAGAGACGTCGCTGTAAGCCCGGGCCATGGCGTCAGAGGAATCCGTGCCACCGGTCGCGGTCAGGGCCTGGACATAAGTCAGCGCAGATGCCGTGCCCCATTGCAGGGTCGTCGGTTTCTGCATGGACGAATTGTAGGAGACCGCAGCGGTGCGGACATATTTGCTCTGCGGGTCGGCCGTGTTCAGCTGTGTCGTGAGGGACGCAACCGCGAGCTTCAGCGATTCGATCTTGGTGTAGTAGTTGGTTTGCTCGTAGCTGCAGGTCCTGGAGACCCAGTTCCGGCCCTGGTAGTAACCGCAGTCGTAGTAGACAGTCTCCTTGGGCTTGGCGTCGTTGACGGTGCTCGTGTCTTCTTCCATGGAGCCCGAACGGTCGAGAACCATGAACATCGACAGCGCATTCTTGCTTTCGGTCGTGCTCTGCGCACTCGCCGACACCGAGAGGGTTACGGTTTTCCAGCCGAGAAGGGCGGTCATGCCGTTGGTCTTCATCGTGTAGGAGCCGGTGAGCTGCACATCGAAGGTCTTGCCCCCAGTTGCGGTCGTGCGCTGGACGCTGGCGATTGCGGCCTTGTCGATATCGGCCGGCGCGGCGGCACCCGGATCGGTCGAGCTGTCTTCCTGGGGGACAATGTTGTAGAATTGCGAGGCCATGAACTCCTTGGCCAGCGCAATCGCTTCATCGTCGGAGACGTTCTTGACGGCCAGGGCGTTCGCCGCTGCCAGAACGGCCGAGTCAGCAGAATCTTGCAGCAGGGTCTTGATCTGGACCATGCGATTGAAATCGATCGCGACGCCGGCCGCCGCTGCCGTCACCGGGATCAGCAGAGCGGTGATCATGCCGAAATTGCCCGACCGGCAACCGATCAGGCGCGACAAAAGCGAGGAATGCTGTGTTTTGGTCCTAGTCATCATGTCCATCCAAACGCAGGCTATGGACGATTTATAGGGCCGGACCTGTTCCATTCGACTTAAAGGAAAAGGTAAAATTCGATGGAATGGTTGTGATTACTGTTTCACCGGGATGACATCGACGGACTGATCGGTCTTGTGACTGCCATAGCTCTTCAAAACGCCGATGACAGGCGCGACGTCGGAGTAGTCGCGGCCATAACCGACGACAATATGGTCGGTGCCGGCGGGAATGTTGTTGGTCGGATCGAGCTCGATCCAGCCGGTCAGCTTGCCGCACCAGACCCGCACCCAGGCATGCATGGCGTCTGCACCTTCAAGACGTTCCTTGCCCGGTGGCGGAATGGTCCGCAGGAAGCCACTGACATAGCCGGCGGGAATGCCCAGACTGCGCAGTGCCACGATCATCACATGAGAGAAGTCCTGACAGACGCCACGCTTCTTGGCGAAGGCTTCAGCGGGCGTTGAATCGACGGTCGTCGCTTCCGGGTCGTACTTGAAATCGCGGTAGATGCGGGTGCAAAGCTGCTCGGCGATCTGGCGCACGGTCATGCTCGGCTTCAGCTCCGTGCGGGCATAGGTGGCGATCTCGCGGTCCCGAGGCAGGCGCGGGCTGATGCCGAGAAAGTGGTGTGGCGATTCCGCGTCGAGCGTCCAGGTTTCCGCCAGTTCCTGCGGCAGCCGGTCGAGGATCGGCGAAAAGTCCGCCGGCACGGACACGGGCTGAACCATGACGCGGGCCTGCATGCGAATATCGAGCTTCTCATGCGGCGCGCGCAGGATTGCATGGCGGGTCGGATGGCGGAAGAAGTCGTCGAATGTAGCGAGTTCGTCGGGTTCCGGCGTTACGGTCACTGCGCCGGCGATCAGGCGCTGGCGGTCGGGCAGCGACAGAGGCAACAGGCGCAGCATGTGATGGGCGCCCGAGGCCGGGACCTCGTAGCGGTAACCGATGTGGAGCGAGAGATCGTACAGCATCAGGTCAATTCAGATAGGTGCGGGCGAGAATGTCGGAAAACTTCTCCAGCTCGCGCTCAAGGTTGATATAGACGTCGGCAGTCATCGCCTCAGGAGTCATCACGGCAAGACCCGAATGCAACCGCATGGCTTCGCGGAACAGCATGGACATCTGTCCGTTCACCATCGCGTTCGGCAACTGCTCGGCTTCGATGCGGATCTCGTTGAGCTGGAACAGGATCGAGCGCGGGTTAAGCGGATCAAGCGCCAGCAGGTCCGTGACAGTCAAGCGCGCCGTCGAGACGTTGTAGCGGCGACGATGGGTCATGACGTTGTCGCCGATCTCCAGCAGCATGTCGAGTGCGCCATCGGGCACATCCGGGCCGGTGAGGCGTCCGAGCAGGCGGGTCATGTGCAGGCCACGTTCGAGCAGACGACCGATCGTCAGGAAACGCCAGCCGGTGAAGCGGTACATGTTTTCATGCACCAGACCGGCGAAGCCCGCGAGCTTGCGCAGGAGGATCGTCATCGCATGGGCCGCGTCGTCGCCCGGTTTGACCCGCTCGTGGAACCGCTTGGCCGTCTTCGAGAGATCGTTCAGTGCCAGCCAGCCATCGGGCGAGAAGCGGTCGCGGATGTTGCTTGCGGAATAGACAGCGCTGTCGATGTTGCGCAACAGGCTCTCAGGCACCCCGGTCTTCGTGTCGACGTCGATGTCGGAGAGGTAATCGCTGACGAAGGCCAGAAGCGGCTGGTCCGGATTGGCGCTCTCGGCATAACGGGCGTGCCAGGCGCGCAGGATGCGCAACACCCCTTCGGCGCGCTCGATATAGCGGCCGAGCCAGAAGAGATTATCAGCGGCGCGGCTCGGCAGGCTGCCGGGCATGTTGCGGGTGAAGCTCTCTTCGGCGGGCAATAGCGAGGTACGATCAACCGGCTTGTCTGACACGATCCACACATCGGCAGCGCTGCCGCCGGATTGCATGGCGATCGCCGAGACGTCGGAGCCGCTGCCGATGCGGGCAAAGCCGCCCGGCATGATCTGCCAGCCGTTCTGGGTCCGGGCGGCAAAGACACGCAGCGACATGGGACGCGGTGTCAGCTTGCCGTCGATCATGGCCGGCGTGGTGGACAGTGTCACGACTTCCTGGCCGACGAGATTGCCGGTTTCCGCTTCCAGCCATTCCGAGATGCTGCGGCTCTGCGGGTCCTTGTAACGCGAGCCGAGGACCGAGCGCCCGTTGTCGTCGAAGAAGGGCAGGCGTGAGAAGGCCGAGCCCACAACCATACGGTCGAGATTGCGGGCGACATGCTCACGCTCAGCCTTCTGGCCGCACCACCAGGTGGCGATGGAGGGCAGCTTCAGTTCCTCGCCGAGCAGATGCCGCGAGAGCGTTGGCATGAAGGCCAGCAGTGCCCTGGTTTCGAGGATGCCCGACCCCAGCGCGTTGACGAAGGTGACGGAGCGGTTGCGCAGAGCGTCGACCATGCCGGGCGTGCCGATGTAGGAATTCTGGTCCAGCTCCAGCGGATCGGCGAATGCGGCATCGAGGCGGCGCCACAGCACGCTCACAGGTTTCAGGCCGGCGACGGTGCGAACCATGACCTTGCCATTGACGACCGTCAGGTCCTCGCCTTCCAGCAGCATGATGCCGAGATAACGGGCGATATAGGCATGCTCGAAATAGGTTTCGTTGGCAGGGCCCGGGGACAAAACGGCAATCCGGTCGTCGGCGCTCTGCTGGCGCCCTTGGAGCGCCTTGCGGAAGGCGCCGAAGAAGGAGGCGAGGCGGTGCACATGGGTTTCGGCATAGAGGTCGGAGAAGGCACGCGCGGTCGCGACGCGGTTTTCGAGCGCAAAGCCTGCGCCCGACGGGGCCTGGGTGCGATCCGCCAGCACCCACCAGTTCCCGTCGGGACCGCGGCCAATCTCGAACGAACAGAAGTGCAAATAGTGGCCGCCGGCGGGCTTGATACCGACGAGCGGACGCAGGAATTCCGGATTGGAGGCAATCAGCTGCGGCGGGAGGAAACCTTCCTGCACCAGCCGGTTTTCCGAGTAGATGTCGGAGACGATCGCCTCCAGGAGATCGGCGCGCTGCACGAGGCCGTTGGCCAGAACCTGCCATTCGGCTTCCGAGATCAGGACCGGGATATGCGAAAAGGGCCAGGCGCGCTCGCTCGATCCGCCTGCACCATAGGCTCTGTAGAACACGCCGGCATCGCGCAGATAGCGGTCAGCGCGGGCGAAACGTTCATCGAGTTCCCGCTCGTCCATCGTCTCGATGGCCGAGACGAAAGGTTGCCAGACAGGCCGCACCTTGCCCTGGGTATCGATCATTTCATCGGCCGCACCGGCGAGCGCGCGATAGCCGGCCAGGCGGGCCGTGCCATTCGCTGCCTCAGGCGGAGGAAGCTCCGCTGCCGTCTTCTGTGCCATCAATCAGATACCTTGCGGTCGTCTCAGGTCCAAAGTGTGCGGGAATTCCGGCGACACGGTCTCGGGCCAAAGGGGATAGGAGCCGGCTGTATGGCCCCATGGCTCGAAACGTGCAAGCCGACGGGCTTCCGCTTCATTCCCATTCACAGGGAAAGTATCGTAATTTCGGCCACCGGGATGGGCGACATGGTAGACGCAGCCTCCGATCGATCGGCCAGACCATGTATCATAAATGTCGAATGTTAGCGGTGTATTGACGGGCAGCATCGGATGCAGCCCGGAGGCTGGCTGCCAGGCTTTGTAGCGCACACCGGCGACGGCGACGCCGTTCACGTCGGTCTTTCGGAGTGGGACCGCGCGACCGTTGCAGGCAATCGTGTAACGGTCCGGATTGGCGGTCTCCAGCCTGACCTGCAGCCGCTCGACGGAGCTGTCGACGTAGCGCACCGTACCGCCGATCGCTCCTTGCTCGCCCATCACGTGCCAGGGTTCCAGCGCGCCGCGCAATTCGAGTTTCGATCCCTCGTAATCCACCTCGCCGAAGAAGGGGAAGCGGAATTCGAGCTGGGCGGCGAACCATTCCGGCTTGAAGTCGAAGCCGTTCTGACGCAGGTCGGCCAGCACTTCGAGGAAGTCCTGCCAGATGTAATGCGGCAGCATGAAGCGGTCGTGCAGACTGGTGCCCCAGCGGACGAAATTGCCGCCGATCGGGTTCTTCCAGAAGCGGGCGATCAGCGCACGGATCATCAGTTGCTGTGCGAGCGACATGCGGGCATTGGGCGGCATCTCGAAACCGCGGAATTCCACGAGGCCGAGACGTCCTGTCGGGCCATCGGGGGAAAAGAGCTTGTCGATGCAGATCTCGGAGCGATGCGTGTTGCCCGTCACGTCGACCAAGAGATTGCGGAAGAGGCGATCGACCATCCAGGGAAGGGGCGGCAGATGTCCCTGGTTCGGCAGAGGGATCTGCGCCATTGCGATCTCGAGCTCGTAGAGCGAGTCGTGGCGTGCCTCGTCGAAACGCGGGGCCTGGCTGGTCGGCCCGATGAAAAGGCCGGAGAACAGGTACGACAAAGACGGGTGGCGCTGCCAGTGCAGGACCAGGCTCTTCAGGAGATCCGGCCGGCGCAGGAAGGGGCTGTCGTTCGGGGTCGCTCCGCCGACCACCACGTGGTTGCCGCCGCCGGTGCCGCAATGGCGGCCGTCGATCATGAACTTGTCGGCGCCGAGGCGGCAGAGGCGGGCTTCCTCATAGATCGCCGTCGTGGTGGCAACGCAATCTTCCCAGTCATAGGCCGGGTGGATGTTGACCTCGATCACGCCCGGGTCCGGGGCAACGCGGATGACGTTCAGGCGCTCGTCGTGGGGCGGCGTGTAGCCTTCGATATGGACCGGCAGGTTCAGTGCTGCGGCTGCGCGTTCGGCCGAGGCGATCAGGTCGAGATAGTCTTCGAGTGCGGCCGTTGGTGGCATGAAGATGCAGAGCCGGCCGTCGCGAACTTCCACGGAGATGGCCGTCCGGACCCGTCCGCCGATCTCCTCATAGGACTGCCCGAGCAACTGCTGCTGGGCAATGTCGGCCTGGAAGGAGTGTTCGGGCATGACCCGGCCCTTCTCGGTCGAGAAGTCGGGCAGGGGCGGCTTCTCAATCGTCGGATCGACCGGGTTGATGTAGGGGTACCAAGAGGGCGAGATGTAGGGCAGCGAGTTCAGGGGCAGGCGGAAACCCACGGGGCTATCGCCCGGAACAAGATAGAGGCGGCCGCGGCGTGTGCTCCAGCGCTCCGACACCCAGGTGCGGCCAGAGACGCGGGACTGCCAGGCCTGGACGGGCAGGACATAACCAGCCGGGCTTGTCAGGCCGTTGGAGAAGACCTTGGCGATGCGGGTCCGTTCTTCCGGATCCTTGAGCTTCGAGTTCGAGGGATCGACATTTTCCGGGAGATTGGCTTCCTTGACGATCCATTCGGCCGGGTCCTCATAGGCCGGCATGACATTGTCCGTCGCGATATCGAGTTCGACGGCGATCGCCTGCAGAAGGCGAGCGGCGTCCTCGTGGCCCACCTTGTGGTCGCGGCTTTCCACCGCGATCAGGTCCGGATTGTTCCAGACCGGCTTATTGTCGCGACGCCAGTAGAGCGAGAAGGTCCAGCGGGGAAGGCTTTCTCCCGGATACCACTTGCCCTGGCCGTAATGCAGGAAGCCACCGGGGGCAAAGCGCTCACGCAGGCGGCGGATCAACTGGTCGGCCTTGTCGCGCTTTGTCGGGCCGACGGCGGCCGTATTCCATTCGTCGGACTGAAAGTCGTCGATCGAGACGAAGGTCGGCTCGCCGCCCATTGTGAGACGGACGTCATGGGCGCGCAGATCTGCATCGACCTTCAAGCCGAGCACATTCAGGGCTTCCCAACTCTCGTCGGAAAACGGCTTGGTGATGCGCGGATGTTCGGCAACCCGCTTCACCTGCATGTCGAAGGCAAAATCCGTCTTGGCCTCGCCGATATAACCGCCGGAAATCGGGGCGGCATTCCGGTAGTGCGGCGTGGCGGCGAGCGGAATATGGCTTTCTCCGGTCAAGAGGCCGGACGTCGGGTCGAGGCCGATCCAGCCGGCGCCGGGGATGTAGACTTCGGCCCAGGCGTGCAGATCGGTGAAATCCACCTCGGTGCCGGAGGGGCCGTCGAGCGCCTTCAGGTCCGGCGTCAGCTGGATCAGGTAACCGGAGACGAAGCGGGCGGCGAGGCCGAGATGACGCAGGATCTGGACGAGCAGCCAACTCGAATCGCGACAGGAACCACGCGCCGAGGTCAGCGTCTCCTCCGGCGTCTGCACACCCGGCTCCATGCGGATGACGTAGCCGATTTCCTGCTGCAGGCGCGCATTGAGGCCGACGACCATGTCGACGGTCCCTTGGCCGGGCGTCTTGTCCAGGGTGGCGAGAAAGGCTTGAAGTGCCGGAGAGGCCGCCTCCGGCGTCATGTAGATTGTCAGATCGTCGCGGATGTCGGCGGGATAATCGAAGGGCCATTTGACCGCTTCTTCCTCGGTGAAGAAGTCGAAGGGATTGTAGACCGTCATGTCGGCGACGAGGTCGACCTCGATCTTCAGTTCCGTGACGGGATCGGGGAAGACGAAGCGGGCGAGGTAGTTGCCGTAAGGGTCCTGCTGGAGATTGACGAAGTGGTTTTCCGGCGTGACCTTGAGCGCGTGTGAAATGACTTTCGTGCGGGAATGGGCGGCGGGCTTCAGCCGGATGATCTGGGGCCCGAGGCGGACCGGATTGTCGTATTTGTAATGGGTAAGGTGATAGATGCTTGCCTTGATCGACATTCGTTACCGCTTCGCTGTTCGCCCATGCCGCTTTTTCCGGCTTGCATCGATCTTGTGCAATGCAGCGCCATAAAGCAAGCGGCCCGGAGAGCCGAAGCGTCCGGGCCGCACAAGTTCCGCAAATTGATATTCGTCAGCTGCGGCCGAATTCGTCGACGAGACGGATGATGTCGTCCTCGCCGAGATAGGAGCCGGTCTGCACCTCGATCACTTCGAGTTGGATCTTGCCGGGATTGGCGAGGCGGTGCACCGAGCCCTGGGGGATATAGATCGACTGGTTCTCGTGCAGGACGGTCACCTTGTCGTCGATTGTGACCTCTGCCGTGCCCCGCACGCAGACCCAGTGCTCGGCACGGTGATAATGCTTCTGCAGCGACAGCTTCTTTTCCGGATTGACGAAGAGCCGCTTCACCTGGAACCGGTCACCATTGAGCACGGAGGTGTAGCCGCCCCAGGGACGAAGCGCCGTCGGATGATTCTCGGTGAGACCGGCGGTTTCCTTGTCGGCGGCCAAGAGCTTGACGAGATTGCCGACATCCTGGCTGCGGTCGAGTCGGCCGACATAGACGGCATCTTCCGAGGCGATGACGGCAACACCGTCCATGCCTTGGACGGCAAGGTGGGCCTCGCGGGACATCACCAAAGAGTTCTTCGTGTCGGAGACGGTGGCATTGCCGTTGACGACATTGCCGTTTTCGTCGCCGCCGGCGAGCTTCCAGATGGCGTCCCAGCTGCCGAGGTCAGACCATGTGATGGCGGCAGGAACCACGGCGGCATTGGCCGTCTTTTCCATGACGGCGTAATCGATGGAAATGCTCGGCGCTTCGGCAAAGGTCTCGGTATCGAGGCGGGTGAAGTCGAGGTCACCCTGGGCCTTTTCGACGGATTTTTCGACGGCTGCCAGCACCTCCGGCGCAAGCGCCTTCAATTCCTCGATCATGCGCCCAGCGGAGAAGACGAACATCCCGGAGTTCCAGGCAAAGTTTCCGCTGTCCAGCATTTGCTGGGCAACGTCGGCGTTGGGTTTTTCAACGAAGCGCGAGACTTCGTGCACGCCGTTGCCGATTTCGGGGCCGATCTCGATATAGCCATAGCCGGTCGCCGGCTCCGTGGGCGTGATGCCGAAGGTGACGATCTTGCCGCTGCGGGCGGCGTCTGCCGCGCTCGCGACGCAGGCTCGATAAGTGTCGTCGACCGTGATCTCGTGATCGGATGGCAGGATCTGGATCAGTGCGTCGCGGCCATGGCGCTGGCTGACGATGACGGCGGCTGCGGCAACAGCTGCGGCCGTGTTGCGCGCTTCCGGCTCCAGCACGATGCCGTCGAGCTTCACGTCGAGTTCACGCGCCTGTTCTGCGACGAGGAAGCGGAAGTCTTCATTGGTGACGACGAGGGGCGCGTCATAGAGGGCCTCATCGGACACGCGCATCAAGGTCTTCTGCAGCAGCGTCTCGTCGCCGAGGAAGCGGATGAATTGCTTGGCGGCAGCGGCGCGCGAGAGTGGCCAGAGACGGGTTCCCTTGCCGCCGGCCATGATGACCGGCACGATCTTGGTGCTCATGTTTCTTGCCTTTCAATGTCTGGCCGGGGCGAGTGTCCCGGCCGAATTCGCTGTGCCTGCCTCTCCTGGCGTCTGTCGGACGTCATGCGGCAGACGGTCGACGCAATCCCAACGCGGGGGCGCGGATTTTGTTACATGTTTGGCCGATGGTTCCAAGTGTGGTCCTGGATCGTCCTTAATTTCGGCTGCTGACGCGTTGCTGCCCGTCGACCGATGTGCTCAAGTTCAGAAACCTCCTGCGTTGATGCGCGGAGGTCGTTGTTCGTTCTGACATAGGAAAGTCGCAGCCCTTATGCCCACCGCTCCCCTTTTTGATGTTCCCGTCGCACCGCTTCTGCCTGTCGAGGGCGTGTCTGCCGGCTTTCCCGTGCATCGGGTCTTCTGCGTCGGGCGCAACTACGCCGCCCATGCCGCGGAGATGGGCAATACCATCGACCGGGCGGCCCCTTTCTATTTCACCAAGCCGCCGACGGGGCTGGTGCTGAGCGGCGGCACGATGACCTATCCGCCCGGCACCGAGGACTGCCACCACGAGATCGAACTGGTGATCGCAATCGGCGCGCCGGCGTTCCGGATTACGGTAGAGGAGGCGGCAGGTGTCATTTTCGGGTACGCCGTCGGCCTCGACATGACCCGGCGCGACCTGCAGCAGGCGGCCAAGGACAAGCAGCGCCCCTGGGACATGGGCAAGTCCTTCGAGGATTCGGCGGGGATCGGGCCGATCAAACGGGCGTCCGATTTCGTGCCGGGTCGTCAGCGGATCGAGCTCACTGTGAATGATGCTGTCCGCCAGGAGGGGGAGCTCTCCGAGATGGTCTGGTCCGTACCCGAGATCATCAGCCACCTGTCGCGCTACTATCACCTCACACCCGGCGACCTGATCTACACCGGCACGCCCTCGGGCGTTGGTCCGGTCCTGCCGGGCGACCGGCTGGTCGGCAGCGTCGAGGGGCTTTCGCCACTGACCGTGGCCATCGGTCCGGCGGCCTGAGGTGGAGGCTTCGCAGAGCGTTGCCGGTCCCGCACTGGTCGAGGGCCGAAGCTGCGGCACCTGTTCGCTCTGCTGCATCCTTCCTGACATCGATGAGTTCGATAAGGTGGCCAACGAGCCCTGTCGCCACTGTCTGACTGGTGGTGGCTGTGCTGCCTATGCTGCCAGGCCCGCCACCTGTCGCGACTTCTATTGTCTGTGGCGGACGGATGCATCGCTTGGGCCTGAGTGGGAGCCTTCTGTCAGTGGCATGATGCTTTACGCGCAGGGGCCACAGCTGACGGTGCTGGTCGAACCTGAACGTCCCGAAGACTGGCGGCGGGCGCCGTATCTCGGGGAATTGGAGGCGAAGGCACGGGCGCTGAAAGCGGATGGAGGGTATGTGGTGGTGTATGTGGGGGATGCGGTGACGGTGGTGGGCGCCTAGAGGCCCGCCGCCTTCTTCAGGATTTCGTCGATCCGGCTTTGCCAGCCCGGTCCGGTTGATCGAAAATGCTCGACGACTTCCGGGGAGAGACGAAGCGAGACAGGAACTTTTGTCGGGGCCTTCTGGATGCCCCGTGTACGCGGAAAGAAGACGCGCAGTTCTTCGGGCATTTCGGACGCAGGAAGGGCGCGGGCAAAATCTACCGATGTCCATTCGGGATTTTCGAGATCATCGTCTGGCTTCGACATAACGCTCAAGCTCCTTCTTATGGGCGCGCCGCAAGCTGATCGCCCTCACATGCCCGTCACGATAAGTGAAAGCGAGACAGTGCGGCAGCTCGTCGATCAGGCCCCACGCCCGATAGCGGATTTCTCCATAGGCATTTCTATCGTCTTCCAGAAGGGCGAGGATATCGAGATCGTGCGCCCGTTCGAGCGAGATCCCGTGTTTTCGCCTATTGGCTTCATCCTTGGACAGATCATACTCGATCATCATCAAATTGTATATACGATTTGAACTTTAGACGGAGTTCCATCATTGGTCGCAGAGATTAATCGCGCAACTAAAATTGAATCGCGCTGCGGCCTTTGATGTCGAGGTGATTCGAAGAGGACCTTGGCGCCAGAAGGCTTGGTTTCACCCCGAATCAAAAAGGGCTCGCCGTTTCCGGCAAGCCCTTGAAAGAATTCGAATGGTGGGCGTGACAGGGATTGAACCTGTGACCCCTACGATGTCAACGTAGTGCTCTCCCGCTGAGCTACACGCCCATCCGATGAGCGGCTTAAGACCACAAAACCTGATCGCCCGTCAATAGGCATTTTGCAGTTTTGTGAAGAGATTTTTTCAATCCCTTCGGCAGGCCTTACGCAGCAAGGAGTTTGTTCACTTCGTCGACGAGATCACGAAGGTGGAAAGGCTTGGACAGGACCTTGGCGTCCTTCGGAGCCTTCGAATCGGCGTTCAAGGCGACGGCGGCGAAGCCGGTGATGAACATGACCTTCAGGTCCGGATCGAGTTCGGTGGCGCGGCGCGCCAGCTCAATGCCGTCCATTTCCGGCATAACGATATCGGTCAGGAGAAGAGAGAAAGGTTCTTCGCGCAGGCGGTCGTAGGCGCTGGCGCCGTTGTCGAAGGAAGAAACTTTATAGCCCGCCTTTTCCAACGCCTTCACCAGGAACCGGCGCATGTCGTTGTCATCTTCGGCGAGAAGGATTTTCTGTGTCATTTAGGGACCGCTGTATTCGATTTCGTGGGACGCTCGCAGCCGCTCACTCTAGGTCCAGCCCAGTAAAGAACCGGTGAACAACGAAATCGTGAGCCTGCTCCGCCATTTCCGGGAGTATGGACTTTGCGACAGCCGACTGGCAACATGGCGAACACAACAAGTTTGTGACTTGGTAAAGAAGAGGAACTGGGGAGCGGATGACCAACGAATTCGAGCCTTTCGAGATTCGCGAACCCGCCGTCCAGACCATTCCCTTCGTGTATAACTCCCCGCATAGCGGCCGTTGTTACCCGAGTGCTTTTCTGGATGAGTCGCGCCTGGATGGGCATGCGATCCGGCGGTCCGAGGACCATTACGTGGACGAGCTCTTCTCGGCAGCGCCCAGTTTCGGCGCACCGATGCTGGTTGCGAATTTTCCGCGCGCCTATGTCGATGTGAACCGGGAGCCTTACGAGCTCGATCCGCGCATGTTTTCCGATCCGCTGCCGCCTTATGCCAACAGCAATTCGGCGCGCGTTGCCGGCGGACTGGGCACCATTCCGCGCATTGTTGCGGAAAACATGGAGATCTATGAGGGTCGGATGCCGCTCGCGTCGGCCATGGAGCGGATCGAGACCTGCTACAAGCCCTATCATGCCTGCCTGCGCAAGCTGATCGCCCGCACCCATGCCCGTTTCGGACTCGGCGTGCTGATCGATTGCCATTCGATGCCCGGTAACATCCGGGTCGCCGGCAGCGGCATCAAGCCGGATTTCATCGTCGGTGACCGCTATGGCACCAGCGCTTCGGGCGAACTGTCGCGGGCGGCGCTGCAGTTCCTGGAAGAGCTCGGCTTTGCGGCCGTGCGCAATAAGCCCTATGCCGGCGGCTTCATCACCGAACATTATGGCCGCCCGGCGCGCGACCTGCATGCGTTGCAGATCGAGGTCAATCGCTCGCTCTATATCGACGAATCGACGCTGGAGAAGCGTCCGGATTTCGACGCGCTGGCCGGGTCACTTGCAATCTTCATGGGTCAGATGGCTGATTTCGTCGCCGACTATTTCGGCGATCAGGCGCTCGCGGCCGAGTAACAGCTTTCACCAACTCTCTCTTTGCCGTTGCGTCGCTTCCCGTGGCGTGGCTGGAGGCGTGTGCTCCCCCTTTGTTTGCGCAAACTCAGGGCAAAAAAAACCGCGCACTGGGCGCGGCTTCAAGTCTAGGGAGGAAACACCCAAGGAGGGTATTTACAGTCAGAGACTGTAAGTAAGACGTTATGTGCTGCAGTGCACCATTGTCAAGTTGAATCTTGGTGCTTTTTTGGGCGTGGCGAAAAAATGCGCAATTTCATAGCGTGGGATGAATTCGTAGAGCGGCAGCTGGCGGTTTTCTTTCGGGGCGACAGGCTTTAAGACTGGCGCCACACTCATGCGACGGAACCCTTTCATGCGCCCCACCCGTGATTTCTTTTTTCGCCTCGCCGATGCCGCCAAGGCAGAGACTTTGCCGCGCTTCCGCTCCGGTTTGTCGGTGGTCAACAAGGAGGCGCAGGGCTTCGATCCAGTCACTGAAGGCGATCAAGCGGCGGAGACGGCGATCCGTGCGTTGATCGAGTCGGAATTTCCTGATCATGGCATCCTCGGTGAAGAGCATGCCAATATCCGGATGGACAGCGACCAGGTCTGGGTTATCGATCCGATTGACGGGACGCGGGCCTTCATCTCCGGCGTTCCGGTCTGGGGTACGCTGATCGGCTTCCAGGAGCATGGACGCTCTGTGATGGGGCTGATGGAGCAGCCGTTCACCGGCGAGCGCTATTTCGCCGATGGGAACAAGTCCTGGTATTTCGGGCCTGACGGCGAGCGACAGAACCAGGTGCGGGACTGCGGCAGTCTTGAAAACGCGATCCTGTTCACCACCTCGCCGCATCTCTTCCAGGGCTGGGAGGTCGCGCGTTACCAGGCGGTCCAGGATCGGGCGAAGCTCTTCCGCTACGGCGTCGACTGCTATGCCTATTGCCTGCTCGCGGCCGGCCATATCGATCTCGTCATTGAAACGGTGCTGAAGCCCTATGACGTCGGCGCGCTGATCCCGATCATCGAGCAGGCCGGCGGCGTGATCACCACCTGGGATGGCGGGCGGCCGGAAGCGGGCGGCTCGATCATTGCGGCCGGCTCCAAAGCGGTCCATGCCGAGGTCCTGGAGATGCTGAAGCGCGATTGAGCCGCAGCGTCAGGCGTCGAGGCGGCTGTCGGTCAGTTCGCCGACGGGATCGGCTTCCTCGGGTTCGCCGCCGGGAATGAAGGCAAAGAGCGCGGCCAGCGCCTGGGTGCGGTAGCGGTCCTGCTCCTGCAGGATCTCGTGGCGGGCGCCGGGAACGGGCACCAGTTGCCCGGCACGGAAATACTGCGCCAGGGATTCCTGATAATGATAGGGAACGATCGGGTCGTTGCCGGGTGCCACGATGACGGTCGGTACGGTGATCGAGGCGAGGTGGCGGGGGTCGCGGACCGCGGCAATCGCCTTTTGGCTTTCGTAGAGCCAACGGGCGGTCGGCGGACCCAGGAAAAGCTCCGGATGGTCCAAGACGAGCCGCTGGTTGCGCGCGAAGCGCTGCGGATCCGTGGTCAGCGGGTTGCCGTCGAAGTCCTTGCGGGGCTCGTCCTTGTTAAGGCAGATGCCGCCAAAGCCGCTAAAGGTTGCGAGCGTCGCCAAACGACGGATGTTTTCCGGTGAGGTCTTCTGGCCGCCGAGGCCGACAAAGGGGGCCGTCAGCACCATGCGCTCGATGCGGTTGGCCAGGCGCGGCGCCGCCTTCAGCGCGATCAGGCCGCCGGTCGAATGGGCAACCATGAAGAAGGGCAGGCGGGTGTCGGGCAGCACGATCTGTTCGAGGAAGATCTCGAGATCTTTGATATAGTGATCAAAGCGGCCGACATGACCCTTGCGCGGATCCTTGATCAATCGGTCCGAGCCGCCCTGGCCGCGAAAATCATAGGTCGCGACCCAGAAGCCGCGCGCATTCATCTCGCGGATCGTTTCGAAATATTTCTCGATGGTCTCGTTTCGACCGTGCAACAGAACGATGGTGCCGCGCGTGGTCTCGGCAGTGGATTTGAACACCGCATAGCGCAGATTGACGCCGCGATAGCCTTTGAAGTAGCCGACCAGCGGGTTTCCGGGAACGGGGTTGCCGGGCGTGGCGTGAAGTCTCGCTTCCATACTCACAACTGCCTGTCGTTTGAGCGCGTTGTCCTCGTCACGGGATAGGATGACCCCTACGAAAGGTCAAAGAAAAAAGCCGGAACCGCAAACGGAGAATGCGGTCCCGGCGAAATCGACCGGAGTGGAAGGGGCGATATCTCCGGTCCATCGGGTTCGAGACAACCGATGCCGATGGTTTAGCGGGGGAGGGCTGAACCCAGATTGAACCCGTCGTTCATGGCGGATTCATCGAAGCGAACCGGCTGTCGCGATCATCCATCTTGAATTCGCAAAACCGATTTCCCACATCGAAGTCACGGACGCCGAAAGGGTCCGGTCTCGCTGCCGCCATCGCCCAATGCGGGATGCCGGTGGTCCCATAACGCCAACGTCGCTTCCAGGAGGACACAATGCGTCACGTCGATTTTTCCCCCCTCTACCGCTCTACCGTCGGTTTCGACCGCCTGTTCACGATGCTCGACAGCCTCGGACAGCCGGAGCAAGCCCAGAGCTATCCCCCCTACAACATCGAACGCACCGGCGAGAACCTCTACCGGATCACCATGGCCGTTGCCGGCTTCGACGAAAGCGAGCTTTCGATCGAGGCACATGCCCATGTGCTGACCGTCAAGGGTGAAAAGGCCGAAGACGAAAAGGCCGAGCAGAGCGAGTTCCTCTATCGCGGCATTGCCAAGCGCGCCTTCGAGCGCCGCTTCCAGCTTGCCGACCATGTCGAAGTCACCGCCGCTTCGTTGAAGAACGGCCTCTTGCACATCGACCTTCTGCGCAACATTCCCGAGGCCATGAAGCCGCGTCGCATCTCGATTGCCGCCGAAGCGGCCGGTGCTGCGCCGAAGGCGATCGAAGCGCATGTGAACTGAGCTCAGCAGCACGCTGATCTTGAAGGCGGCGGGCGAAAGCCTGCCGCCTTTTTGCTTGGGTTTAGCGCATGCGTCTCGTCCAGGCTGTGCAGAGGAGCTTGTCGAGGGAGATCATGCCCGCCCCTTTTACCGCCAGATAGAGCAGCGGAAAGATCCAGAGCAGGCGCTGGTCGAGGATGACGCTGTCGGGAAAGCGGTCGAAGAGCGCGCCGACGGTGCCGGCATCGACCTTGTGCACGAGGATATCGGTGAGGCTCTGGACGATGATGAATCCGATCATACCGGTTGCGGCAATCCGGGTGAACAGACCGAGGACGACGAGGATCGGCAGGATCGTCTCGCCATACGTGCCGAAGATCACCATCAGTCCCCACGGAAAAAGAGCAACCGCTGAAACGTCGCCGCCCGCCGCATCCACGGCCGGAAGCGCAATCTGGTAATAGGCGCTGTCACTGATCGAGAGGAAACCTTCGAACTTTGTCATCGCCGAATTCCAGTAATAAGCAAGCAGAACCGCGGCAAAGACAAAGCGGGCTGCGAGGCCGAGGAACCAACGATCGAGAAGCCGTTCAACGTGCGCGACAACCCTGTCGTAAAGGCGTTTGAGGGAAGCAAGCTGGTGGATCATCCGGGTATCCCTGTCTCTGGAAGTCTCAAGCCGCTGAAGGCGCCGCTCGTGAGTGTAAGCGTGAGGAGGCCGGCGATATCGGCCCCGGGATCTGCGCTTTCGGCCGCGTCGCAGGCTTGTGCGAAGGTGCCTCCTGTCATCAGCGCGTCGATGAAAACAGAGGCCGCAGCCGTCAGAACCGTCACCGAGACATCATAGGCAGGGCGGGTGATCAGCACGGCTTCGGGCTGGAAAGGGTCCAGACCATCAAGCGGAAGACCCGCCCGGTCGCGACCGACGATGGTGCCCGCGGCATGGGGCAGTCTGAGCAAATGGCTGGCTGGATGAGGTTCGAACCGTATCTCGGGCAGGGTATCCTGTGCCACGTCCGCGAGGGCGAGCGGGTCAAGGGGGGCGCAGTCGGCCGCGTGAAACGCGTCCAGCCAAGCCCGCTCGACACGTGCCACGTCGGGGAGAAAGGGGAGGTCGCGGGCTGGACCGAAGGATTCGATAAAGGCCGGAAAGCTCGCGCCATAGGTAAACATCAGTGGCGAGGTCGGCAGGTTGTCCCGGACATAGACATTCGCCATGGCGCGGAAAAAGTCTTCGCTGACGAGGTTCTGGAGAGTCGGGTAGATCGCGGCGAGCGCATCGACAAGCGAGATCGTGACATTGTTGCGGTAGACGGCGAAGCGGCGGGCCACCCGTGCGCCGGATCGGTGGAGACCGGCAGGCGCGGGAAGGTCGCGATTGACGAGCGCTGCGGCGAAGTCGCCATTGGTGACGGGATCAGGACGCATGGCGCAGCCCGAGCCGTCGTTCGCCGAAGAGGTCGAGAATGGCGTCCGCCCGCTCCGCCTCTCGCCTGAGGATCGGCCAGTCCGGCACGTCATTGTCCCATTCGATGAGTGTCGGAAGCGGTCCCGTGCGGGCCAGCACCTCGCGGTAGAGTGACCAGACGACATCGTCCACGGCCCTGTCGTGGCTGTCGATCAGCAGCGGCAGGCCAGCATCGTCCTCATCCGTCGCGTGGCCGGCGAGATGGATTTCCTCGACGCCGAGCAGGGGAAAGTCGGCGAGATAATCCAGCGCGGAATAACCATGATTGGTGGCGGAGACGTGGACGTTGTTGATGTCGAGCAACAGGCCACAGCCCGTGCGTCGGGCGATGGCACGAATGAAATCCGTCTCACTCATCGTTGCGGCTTCGAAGGCGACATAGGTCGAGGGGTTTTCTAGAAGGATTTTTCGTTCCAGCACTTCCTGCACGCGGTCGATGTGGTCGCAAACCCGGTTCAGAGTGTGCTCATCGTAGGGTACAGGCAGAAGGTCGTTGAAGAAGTGATCGTCATGGGTGGACCAGGCGAGGTGCTCGGAGACCATGGCGGGCTCGTAGCGTTCGATGACAGCTTTGAGTCTTGCCAAATGATCCGGGTCGAGCCCCTTTGGGCTGCCGATCGACAGGCCGACCCCGTGGACAGACAGCGGAAAGTCCTCGCGAACGCGGCTGAGGATACGATGGGGATGACCGCCGGCGCCCATATAGTTTTCCGCATGCACTTCGAGAAAGCCGATGCGGAATTCATCCGAAAGGATAGCATCGGCATGTTGCGGCTTGAAGCCGGCGCCGCTGCGGGGCGGGAGCGTGGGCTTGATGGTCGGGATCGATTGCTGTGACGGCATGAGGTTTTCCTCGGCGGGCGGATGATCGGCCGCATCCCGGCCGCTGCGGTGCGCCGCAGGGGCCGGGACGGGAGAGGCTCAGGCTTTGGGGAGGTCGCGATCGAGGGCTTCGAGCGAACCCATGCGGCCATCGGGCAGCGCCATGGTCAGGCAGGTGCCCTTGGCGACGTATTTCCAGGAATTGCCCTGGTAATCGACCTTGGAGGTCCCGGCGCAGGTGGTGCCGGCGCCGGCGGCGCAGTCATTCTTGCCGGCCATGGCGACGCCGAAGCACTTTTCCTTTTCCTGTGCGGCGGCGGGACCCGACAGGAGGGCTGCGGCACCGACGGCCATGGTAACGGCGGCTGCGAGTGCTGCGGCATTGGTGGTGGTCTTGCTCATGATGGCTTCTCCTCGGATCGTGAAGCTGTTTCCCAAACCGGCCCGAATGGGTGCCGGCAGGGAGATCATGGCGAGCGGATCACCGATTGGAAAATCAATGATTATTGTATTCTTGTTGTTCGATATGCTTGTAAGAACGATGCTGTTCAGACGACTTCTATGAATTGATCGACTTCTTCTTCGGTGGTTGCGAAGCTCGTTACAAGACGCAGGAGCGTTTCGTTTGCACCGAGCAGATGCGGCATGTCGCGGGGCGGCAGCCAGTCGTAGACCATGGCGCCCTTGGCGCGGGCGCGGGCGACCGCATCCTTGTCGGCAACGGCGAAAACCTCGTTGGCGGTGGTATCCCAAGCGAGTCGGGTGGTGTTCTTGGCGGTCAGGCCGGCGCGCAGGCGGTCGGCCATGGCGTTGGAATGCGCTGCGAGTTCCAGCCACAGATCGTTCTCGAGATAGGCTTCGAGCTGGGCCGATATGAAACGGGTCTTTGAAAAGAGCTGGGCCGATCGCTTGCGGATATAGGGCATTTCTTCTGCCATTTCCGGCTTGAAGAAAATGATCGCTTCCGCGCACCAGCAGCCGTTCTTCGTGCCGCCGAAAGAAAGGATATCCACCCCGCGCTTCCAGGTCATTTCGGCCGGGCTGGCGTTCAGCGCCACCAGCGCGTTGGCAAAGCGTGCGCCATCCATGTGGAGCGGAAGCTTCTTCTCCTTGGCGATCGCGGCGATGGCATCCAGCTCGTCGAGCGAATAGACCGTGCCGGCTTCTGTCGCCTGCGTCACGGTGATCGCCATCGGACGACCGTGATGGACGGAGGGCACATCGAAGCGGGATACGGCGATGTCGAGCGCTTCGGGGTCGATCTTGCCGTTGTCCCCTTCGACGGGGAAGAGCCGGGTGGCGCCGGTCAGGAATTCGGGTGCGCCGCCTTCGTCGGAATTCACATGGGCATCGTAATGACAGAAGGTGACGCCGCCGGCCTTGGCGACGCTGGCGAGCGCCAGCGAATTGGCAGCCGTGCCAGTCGCCACGAAGAAGACCGCGACTTCCCGCTCGAACATGTCGTTGAACTTCGCCTCGATCAGCTTGTCGTGGTCGCTGGTGCCGTAGGCTGCGGCATAACCGGAGGCGAAGCGGGTCAGGCTTTCGGCGATCTTGGGATGGGCGCCAGACCAGTTGTCGGATGCAAAGAACATGGGGTCATTTCCTGAGCCAGGGAGGGTGTTGGGGAGATTAGGCATTTCCGCGACACGATCAATCCGGTCCGCGGCGGACCATGTCGCACGGACCGATTCCGCAAGAAGGCGAATAGCAGCGATGCTGACTTGAAATAAAATTGCGCCCCAGGCCTCTGCATGGCAATTTAGCGTCGGGCAGCCGGTTAATTTTCCGTGCGTGCCCTTGCAAGACAGGTTACATTCTGTCATAGGAATTCTCAAAATTAGGTCAGATTGATTGACCTAATTCGAGTTTCGGGACCTCGAACTCAGGTGTCATGCGGTGGTGATGTAACCCGGTCAGGGTGGGTCTCCGTCGTCTGGCGCCCGAAACTGCGAAAGGTCCCAGATCAACCTGCCCGGTCCCGCCGGGCCCCACTGGAGGGAAGGCCATGACGAACATGACGTCATCCGAAGAGATCAAGCGGTCCGCAGGCGCGGAATCGACTGGCAAGACGCCGGTCGTGCGCGCGGGTCTTCCTGCCAAACAGGGCCTGTATGACCCGAAGAACGAGCACGATGCCTGCGGCGTCGGCTTCATCGCCCATATGAAGGGCGTCAAGTCGCACCAGATCGTCAAGGACGGGCTGTTCATCCTGGAAAACCTCACCCATCGCGGCGCCGTCGGGGCCGATCCGCTGATGGGCGACGGTGCCGGCATTCTCTTGCAGATCCCTGATCGTTTCTTCCGCGAGGAGATGGCGGCCCAGGGTGTGACGTTGCCGAAGGCGGGCGAATACGCCGTCGGTCACTTCTTCTTCCCGCAGGACGAAGAACAGATCGCGCATTTCAAGAAGGTCATCGCCGAAGTCTGTCTTGCCGAGGGCCAGACCCTGCTCGGCTATCGCGATGTGCCGGTCGACAACTCGTCTTTGTCGAAGGCGCCTGACATCGCTGCCACCGAGCCGCGGCAGATCCAGGTTTTCATCGGCGCGGGGCGCGATGCTGCGACCCAGGAGCAGTTCGAACGTCGCCTGTTCCTGCTGCGCAAGGTGATCTCCAACCGCATCTACGACCAGTATGGCGGTCAGGAAACCGGCTTCTATCCGGTCTCGCTGTCGTCCTCGACGATCGTCTACAAGGGCATGTTCCTCGCCTACCAGGTAGGCGCTTACTATAAGGATCTTGCCGATCCGCGTTTCGAGTCGGCTGTCGCCCTGGTTCACCAGCGCTTCTCGACCAACACCTTCCCGTCCTGGAAGCTCGCGCACCCGTATCGCATGGTCGCCCATAACGGCGAAATCAACACGCTGCGCGGCAACGTCAACTGGATGGCGGCGCGCCAAGCATCGGTCTCCTCGCCGCTCTTTGGTGACGACATTTCCAAGCTGTGGCCGATCTCCTATGAAGGTCAGTCTGATACGGCCTGCTTCGACAACGCGCTCGAATTCCTGCAGCGCGGTGGCTATTCGCTGGCGCATGCCGTGATGATGCTGATCCCGGAAGCCTGGGCCGGCAACCAGCTGATGTCGCCTGAGCGCAAGGCGTTCTACGAATATCACGCAGCCATGATGGAGCCGTGGGACGGCCCGGCTGCCGTCTGCTTTACCGACGGCAAACAGATCGGCGCGACGCTCGACCGCAACGGCCTGCGTCCGGCGCGTTATCTCGTCACCGACGACGACCGCGTGATCCTTGCCTCCGAAGCCGGCACGCTGCCGGTGCCGGAAGAGAAGATCATCAAGAAGTGGCGCCTGCAGCCGGGCAAGATGCTGCTGATCGATATGGAGCAGGGCCGGATCATTTCCGACGAGGAGGTGAAGTCGTCGCTGGCCGGCAGCCATCCTTACCGCGAGTGGCTGGATCGCACCCAGCTGATCCTCGAAGACCTGAAGCCGGTTGAGCCGCGCGCGCTGCGCCGCGACGTGTCGCTGCTCGATCGCCAGCAGGCCTTCGGCTACACCACCGAAGACACCAAGATCCTGATGTCGCCGATGGCGACCACGGGCCAGGAAGCGATCGGCTCGATGGGCACGGACACGCCGATTTCGGCGATGTCGACCAAGTCGAAGCTGCTTTACACCTATTTCAAGCAGAACTTCGCGCAGGTGACGAACCCGCCGATCGACCCGATCCGCGAAGAGCTCGTCATGAGCCTCGTGTCCTTCATCGGTCCGCGTCCGAACATCCTCGACCATGAAGGCATGGCGAACGCCAAGCGCATGGAAGTGCGCCAGCCGATCCTGACCAATGGCGATCTCGAAAAAATCCGCTCCATCGGTCACATGGAAGACCGGTTCGACACCAAGACGCTCGACTTCACCTATGACGTCGAGCGTGGCGCCGAAGGCATGCCGGAAATGCTCGATCGCCTCTGCGAGCGTGCGGAAGCGGCCGTTCGCGGCGGCTACAACATCATCGTGCTGTCGGACCGTCAGATCGGCCCGGATCGTATCGCGATCCCGGCGCTGCTCGCGACCGCTGCCGTGCACCATCACCTGATCCGCAAGGGGCTTCGGACCTCGGTCGGCCTCGTTGTCGAGTCGGGCGAGCCGCGCGAAGTGCATCACTTCTGCTGTCTCGCAGGCTTCGGCGCCGAGGCAATCAACCCCTATCTCGCCTTCGACACGCTCACCGACATGCACAAGCATGGCGAATTCCCGAAGGAAGTGTCGGAAGACGAAGTCGTCTATCGCTACATCAAGGCTGTCGGTAAGGGCATCCTCAAGGTCATGTCCAAGATGGGCATCTCGACGTACCAGTCCTATTGCGGCGCACAGATCTTCGACGCGGTCGGCCTGTCGTCCGAGCTGGTCGACAAGTATTTCTTCGGCACGGCGACCACGATCGAAGGCATCGGCCTGACCGAGATCGCCGAGGAGACCGTCGCTCGCCACAACTCGGCCTTCGGAAAGGATCCGGTTCTCGCCAACACGCTCGATATCGGCGGCGAGTACGCCTATCGCATGCGCGGTGAAAACCACGCCTGGAGCCCGGACTCGATCGCGTCCCTGCAGCATGCCGTGCGTGGCAACAGCCAGGACCGCTACCGCGAATTCGCCGAGATGGTGAACGAGAGCAATCTGCGGATGAACACCATCCGCGGTCTGTTCAAGATCAAGTCGGCGGAAGCGCTCGGTCGCAAGCCCGTGTCCATCGACGAGGTCGAGCCGGCGGTCGATATCGTCAAGCGCTTCTCGACGGGCGCCATGTCCTTCGGTTCGATCAGCCGCGAGGCGCATACGACGCTTGCGATTGCCATGAACCGGATCGGCGGCAAGTCGAACACCGGCGAGGGCGGCGAAGAGAGCGACCGTTACCTGCCGTTGGCGGATGGTTCGTCCAACCCCGAGCGTTCGGCGATCAAGCAGATCGCATCCGGCCGCTTCGGTGTCACGACCGAATATCTCGTCAATGCCGACATGCTGCAGATCAAGGTTGCCCAGGGTGCAAAGCCTGGCGAAGGCGGTCAGCTGCCCGGCCACAAGGTCGATGCGACGGTTGCCAAGACCCGTCACTCGACGCCGGGCGTTGGCCTGATTTCGCCGCCGCCGCATCACGACATCTATTCGATCGAAGATCTGGCGCAGTTGATCTACGACCTGAAGAACGTCAACCCTGAGGCTGATGTTTCGGTCAAGCTCGTCTCGGAAGTTGGCGTCGGCACGGTTGCCGCCGGTGTTGCCAAGGCGCGCGCCGACCATATCACCGTCTCAGGCTTTGATGGCGGCACGGGTGCCTCGCCGCTCACCTCTCTGAAGCATGCGGGTAGCCCTTGGGAAATCGGTCTTGCCGAGACACAGCAGACGCTGGTGCTGAACGGTCTGCGTTCGCGCATCGCGCTGCAGGTCGATGGTGGTCTGAAAACCGGCCGTGACGTCATTATCGGCGCGCTGCTCGGTGCCGACGAGTTCGGCTTCGCAACCGCACCGCTGATTGCGGCCGGCTGCATCATGATGCGCAAGTGCCATCTGAACACGTGTCCCGTGGGCGTCGCGACCCAGGATCCGGTCCTGCGCAAGCGCTTCAAGGGCACGCCTGAGCATGTCATCAACTACTTCTTCTTCGTTGCCGAAGAAGTGCGCGAAATCCTTGCCTCGCTTGGCGTGACCAAGCTCGACGAGATCATCGGCGCTTCCGAGCTTCTGGAGAAGGACGACATGCTCGCCCACTGGAAGGCCAAGGGGCTGGACTTCTCGAAGATCTTCCACAAGGTCGATGCGCCGAAGTCTGCCACCTACTGGACCGAAAAGCAGAACCATCCGATCATCGACATTCTCGATCGCAAGCTGATCGAGAAGGCTATGCCGGCTCTCGAGGCCAAGCAGCCTGTCGTCTTCGACGTCGACATCAAGAACGTCGACCGGTCGGCCGGTGCCATGCTTTCGGGCGAAGTCGCCAAGCGGTACGGCCACAAGGGTCTGAAGGATGACACGATCCATGTCACGCTGAACGGCACTGCCGGTCAGTCCTTCGGCGCCTTCCTGTCGCGTGGCATCACCTTCGACCTCGTGGGCGACGGCAACGACTATGTCGGCAAGGGCCTCTCGGGTGGCCGCATCATCGTGCGTCCGCCGGAAAATGCCAAGATCGTCGCGGAGAACTCGATCATCGTCGGCAACACCGTGCTTTACGGTGCGATATCGGGCGAGTGCTATTTCCGTGGCGTGGCCGGTGAGCGTTTTGCCGTGCGCAACTCGGGTGCGATCGCCGTCGTCGAAGGCGTGGGTGACCATGGCTGCGAATACATGACGGGCGGCGTGGTCGTCGTGCTCGGCGAGACGGGCCGCAACTTCGCCGCCGGCATGTCGGGCGGTGTGGCTTACGTGCTCGACGAGAGCGGCGATTTCGCCAAGCGTTGCAACATGGCCATGGTCGAACTCGAGCCGGTTCCGGAAGAGGACGACATGTTGGAGAAGCTGCACCATCACGGCGGCGACCTCATGCACAAGGGCCTTGTCGACGTATCCGGCGACATGACCCGCCACGACGAGGAGCGCCTCTATCAGCTGATTTCGAACCATCTGCATTACACGGGCTCGAACCGTGCCAAACAGATCCTCGACAACTGGGCCGAGTATCGTCCGAAGTTCCGCAAGGTCATGCCGGTCGAATATCGTCGTGCGCTTGAGGAAATGGAACGCATGCGCATGGGCGTGGCTGCGGAGTGATTTAACTATCGGCGCCTTCTGTTATGAGTATTCAGCTCAGAATGGAGGCGCCGATGGGTCCAGTATCGAAAGAACACGAAGGCCAAATCATCAGAAAGGACAACCGTCGTTTCGTTGCTATTCCCGATGACTTCTTCCTTGAAGGGGACAAGATCATCATCCGCCAGGAAAGGGACGGCACGATTACAGTCCATCCTGCCGAACGAGAAGCGCGGGATGCGATGGCAGCCAGGTTCAATCCATTTGTTGAATGGGAAAATAGAACCTGGCCGGAGACGGTGCCGCCTTTCGAGTAACGAGCTGCGATAGCGGCGGAGATTGAGGAAAGTAGACATGGGCAAGGTTACAGGTTTCATGGAAATCGACCGGCAGGTGGCGAAGTATCAGCCGGCCTCCGACCGCATCCGCCATTTCCGCGAATTCACCATCCCCATGTCGGATGCAGAAGTCACCAAGCAGGCGGCGCGCTGCATGGATTGCGGCATTCCCTACTGCCATGGTCCGACCGGCTGTCCGGTGCATAACCAGATCCCGGATTGGAACGACCTCGTCTATAACAACAAGTGGGAGGAAGCGATCCGCAACCTCCACTCGACCAACAACTTCCCGGAGTTCACCGGTCGCGTCTGCCCGGCTCCTTGCGAGGAAGCCTGCACACTGAACCTTGAAGACACGCCGGTTGCGATCAAGACCGTCGAACAGGCGATTGCCGACAAGGCCTATGAGCTCGGCTTTATCGTACCGCAGCCGGCGACGATCCATACCGGCAAGAAGGTTGCGATCATCGGCTCCGGCCCGTCGGGGCTTGCCGCTGCCCAGCAGCTCGGCCGCGCCGGTCATGAGGTGCATGTCTATGAGCGCGAGTCCAAGCCCGGTGGGCTGCTGCGCTACGGTATTCCTGACTTCAAGATGGAGAAGAACTTCATTGATCGCCGCGTCGAGCAGATGAAGGGCGAAAACGTCACCTTCCATTGCGGCGTGAACGTCGGCGTCGATATCACCGTCGAGACGCTGCGTTCGGATTACGACGCCGTGCTCTATTGCGGCGGTTCTGAAACCCCGCGCGAGGCCGGCATCCCCGGTGTCGAGTTCCATGGCGTCCACGATGCCATGCCGTATCTCGTGCAGCAGAACCGGCGCGTCGGCCGCGAAAACATTGACAGCGTCGGTTGGCCTGCCGATCCGATCCTCGCCGGCGGCAAGCATGTTGTCGTCGTCGGTGGTGGCGATACGGCATCCGACTGCGTCGGCACGGCCTTCCGCCAGGGCGCCGTCAAGGTGACCCAGCTCGACATCCGTCCCCGTCCGCCGCAGACCGAAGACAAGCTCGCCGTCTGGCCCTTCTGGGCGACCAAGATGCGCACCTCGTCCAGTCAGGCTGAAGGCGCTGTTCGCGAGTTCCAGGTGGCGACGCTCGAATTCGTCGGCGAAGACGGCGTGCTGACCGGCGTGAAGTGCTGCCAGGTGGACGAGCGTCGCAAGCCGATCGCCGGCACCGAATTCATCATCAAGGCCGATCTCGCCTTCATCGCTATTGGCTTCTCCGGCCCGTTCACTGACAGCGTGCTGAAGGAACTGGACGGCAAGCTCGAGCTCAACACCGACCGTCGTGGCTCGACCAATGTCGTCGCCAATGACAAGGACTACCGCTCGTCGGTCGACAAGGTCTGGGTCGCCGGTGACGCCCGTCGCGGCCAGTCGCTGGTCGTCTGGGCGATCCGCGAGGGCCGTCAGGCCGCGCGCGCCATCGACGAGGCGCTGATGGGCGAAAGCGTGCTGCCGCGCTGAGCGGGAGCGTCATCGACGAATTACATCAAGGGTCGCCTACGGGCGGCCCTTTTGCTTTGAGCGATCAAGGCGTGGCGGTCGTCGTGACCGGGCGCTGCACATAATCCACGCGGCCGGCCGGCGGGTCGGGGAGTTTGCCGTTGCGGACAAGCATGTCGCGGGGCGTCTTGGTGCTGGTGGCGGGAAGGGGCGCGCCGCCGAGCAGTTCGTCGGCTCCGTCCAGCGCCGGGTCGAAGAGGTCGATCGGGGGCGTGCTGATGATGCCTTTGGCTTCCACCGGCGGCAGGTCGATCAGGGCCGGCAGGTTGCTGGCGTCGAGGCGGACCAGATCCGGACTGCTCATGTCGCCAAGCAGACGGCGCACGGATTTTTCCACGTAGAAGGCGAGTTTACGTTTGCCGGGAGCGGTGAAGCCGATGCCATCATTGCCGCGCAGGCGCACGGGCTGGCCGTTGATGTCGGAGCCGGTGACAATGAAGCGGCCGTCCTGGTCGACGAAGCCGTCCCAGACATCGACGAATTCGCCGCTCAGTTTTTCGACGCTCGTGCGGTAGAGCGTGTTGAGCCGTAGTGCGTCTGCGGTCATGTTCTGTGGGCGAAAGGCCGGCAGGCCGACCCATATCAGCGGGATGTTTGCTTTGGTGGCGGCCTCGGCCAGTGCCGTGACACGGCTGGCATAGGCGGTGAACCACGCGTCGGTTCGGAAATCGAGCTTCCCGGATGATGTCACCAGCTGCTGCCGGTCATTGGCGCCGATCTGGATGACGACGACACTCGGGCGGATCTCTGATATCAAGCCCGGAAGCTCACCCGTCCAGTCGTAGTAGTCCTGCCGCACGAGGCCGGAGGAACCATTGGCACGGGTCTCGATTACCACGCCCGGTGCGTCCTCAAAGGCACTCTTCAGGCCCTCGCCAAGACCACCCGCCACGAAGTCGCCGATCACCAGAACCTTCTTGGCATTGTCCAGCTTGGCCGGTGGCGGCGGGGCCGCGGGCACGGCACGGCTTGTGGGCGTGCGCGTGTCGATCGTGGTGATGCTGCCGCCGGTCTTCTTGCGGGGTCGTGGTTCGCGGATGGGGCGCCGAACATCGCGCGGCGGTACGTATTCCGGTTGGCGCGTGCCGAACAACACATCAAACAGGGTGCGGCGGCGTTCCGGCTGCTGCTGCGCCTGCGTCTCGACAGCCAGGAAGGCCGTGGCCGCAATGAGGACGGCAAGCGCAAGGCTAGCAAAGCGCGCGAGGCGGCTGAAAGAAACGCGCTGATTTGTCATTGCGATCTCCTCCCGCCGGTTGCGTCAGTTGGCCGAAACGGTGCGGCCGACGCGATGCCCGTTGTGGAGCGCGTCGGCCATCAAGTCAATCTGCGGTCTGTCGTGTCGCGGACCCGATCAGTTGCGCAGCGCTTCCAGAAGCACCCGCGACGGCTGGCCGTCGGCCGCCATGCCGAGGCGCTGCTGGATGGCGGTGATCGCGGCTTTGGAGCCGGAGCCGAAATTGCCGTCGATCTTGCCGTCGTAATAGCCGAGCGCCTGCATGCGCGTCTGCAACTCGAACTTTTCCTTCATGTCGAGCGTGCCGTCCGGGCGCGGCCAGCGCTGCTTCATGCCGCCATAGCCGGCAATCTCGTCGGCGAGCAGGCCGACGCCGAGTGCATAACTGTCGGCGGCGTTGTAGCGCTTGAGAACGAAGAAGTTCTTGGTCATCAGGAAACCCGGACCATTGCCGCCGCCCAGCATTTTCAGTTCGGCGCGCTCGGCGCCATTCTTGAAACCTTTCCCCGAGGGGCGGGCAAAACCGAGCGCCTGCCACTGGGCGAGCGTCTTGGTCTGGCCGGCGAACTTGTAGCCACCCTGTGGCACGACCGCCTCATAGCCCCAGGTACGGCCCGTCTGCCAGCCGTTCTTGGCCAGCAGATTGGCGGCGGTTGCCAGCGCATCCGGGACAGAGTGCCAGATGTCCCTCGTGCCGTTGCCATCCGCATCGATTGCATAAAGCAGGTAGCTGGACGGAATGAACTGGGTGTGGCCCATGGCGCCAGCCCAGGAACCCATCAGGTTCTTGTTGGACACGTCGCCGTTCTGAAGCATCTTCAAGGCCGCGATCAGCTGCGTGCGGGCATATTTCGCCCGCTTCTTGTCGGCATAGGCGAGCGTTGCCAGAGAGCGCGGGACATTGTGCAGGCGGTCCGGACGCTCGAGTGCTGCGCCGTAATTCGTCTCCATCGACCAGATGGCCAGAATGATGTGCTTGTCGACCCCGAAGTGATTCTCCAGCGCCTTCAAAAGTCCGGCATGCTTGACCAGCATTTCCTGGCCGATCTTGACGGTGTAGGGGTTTACGCGGCTGTCGAGATAGTCCCAGATTTCGGACTTGAATTCCGGCTGGTAGGCCGCCTTTTCCAGAACGAACTCATCCGGTTCCTTCACGCCATCAAAGGCCTTCCGGTAGGTTTTCTCCGAAATGCCGCTCTTTGCCGCGATCGGATAGAAGTCGCGAATCCATTTCTGGAATCCGGCATCGGCGAAAGCTTGCACGGGCATCATGGCCGTCGAGAGTGTCAAGGCGATTGCGCCGAGAAGGCTGGGATGGTGTCTTTTCATGGGCATCTCCCGTTCGTTCTACGGTTTGCAGCCGGAACAAAGGCTGTTCACGCAAGGTTAATGCTGTTCGGTCAACAAACCTTTACCATGTGGTCCCGGCTGCCCCCGTCTTCGGTTCGCTTTTGCGAATTCTAAGCAATTCTATGTTACTGGCCGTGACTGCGGTATGATGGCGTAAATCGATTAGATCCTCGAGGAGGAATGAGTGGTTCAGACTAAGAAGCTCCGCAAAGCCGTATTCCCTGTTGCCGGCCTCGGCACTCGCTTTTTGCCCGCGACCAAGGCGGTGCCGAAGGAGATGCTGACCGTGGTCGACAAGCCGGTCATCCAGTACGTGGTCGACGAGGCGATCGAAGCGGGCATCGAACACTTCGTCTTCGTGACGGGACGCGGCAAGGCGGTCATCGAGGACTATTTCGACATCCAGTTCGAACTCGAGCAGACACTGAAGGCCCGCAACAAGAACGCCGAACTTTCACTCCTGAGCGATCTGCAGCCGACGGCCGGTCAGACCAGCTTCACGCGCCAGCAGGAGCCGCTCGGCCTCGGGCACGCCGTCTGGTGCGCCCGCGACATCGTCGGCCATGAGCCTTTTGCCCTGCTGCTGCCTGATATGATTATGCGCGGCGAAAAGGCTTGCCTCAAGGGCATGGTCGAACTTTATGAAAAGACCGGCGGCAATATTGTGGCGGTCGAGGAATGCGCGCCCGATCAGGCGCATAAATACGGCATTGTCGGCGTCGGCGAGACGCTCGAAGGCGGCTTCAAGATCACCGAGATGGTGGAGAAGCCGGCCAAGGGCACCGCGCCCTCGAACTTCTTCATCAATGGCCGCTACATCCTGCAGCCGGAGATTTTTGAGATTCTGTCGACCCAGGAGCGTGGCGCTGGCAACGAGATTCAGTTGACCGATGGCATGCTGAAGCTCGCCCAGAAGCAGGATTTCGCGGGTTATCATTTCAAGGGGCAGACGTTCGACTGCGGCGCCAAGGACGGCTTCATCCTGGCCAATGTTGCCTTTGCCATCGAGCGCCCGGATATCCGCCCGGCCATTGAGCAGGAACTGAAGGCGATCCTCGCTGCTCTCAAGTAAGACGCATTGCCTCGACCGCCAGGCCTCAGCGCTTGGCGGTCAGGCCAACCAGGGCGGTCACCGTATCGGTGTCTCCGGACGACTTGTAGTCGTTGCGCTCATAGGTCAGATCCGCCGTCGCATCGAGATAGCGATTGACCTTCCAAGTCAGACCTGCGCCGGCATTGTAAACCGTCTTGTCGGCCGCTGCTCCCGCATCGTCGTAGCGACTCAAGGCGGCTCCACCGGTGAGGCGCGCTACCAGATTGCTTCTGATATCATGGGCCAGATTGACGTCGATGCTGTGCACGCTCCCGCCGCTCACGCCTGCCGCGGTCGACGGATCAAGCGTGGTGTCGAGCGTCACGTCGATGGACGTGCCTTCGCGTGGTGACCAGAAAAGGCTTCCATCGACAGTGACAGCGGACAGGTCGGCCAGACGACTGTCATCGAAGCGCTGCTGTTCATAGCCGACCGCGACTTCACCGCGAAGCTTCTCGCCTAAGTCGACGGTCACGCCGGTCTTTGCTCCGTAAATGTCCGCCGAACGGCGGTAACCGCTCGAATCCACGCTATCGTCATAGATGAGCTTGCCAGTCGTTGCCTCGATAAACGGCGTGATTGCGGTCGAAAGTTCGACACCCAGACGGGCGCTGATGGTCGCCCGGGTCCGGTCGCGATCGCTGCGGTCCAGGGTAGTGCCGTTTGACAGTTCCGCGTCCGAGTAGAGATATCGGCTGGCCTGGGTGGCGATCGATCCGCGCAAAAGGCCGAGGTCGCGTTCCAGCGAGACGCCCGCGTCGAACTGGTGCACGCCCGACTGGACGCTCGCTCCCGTAATCGCGTTGGGATCGTTGGTATCCTCGCGGCTGAAGCTGTATGCACCCGTGATGTTGGCAATGGTGTCGTCGGCGAGGTCCAGGCGCAGATTTGCATCGATGCGAGCGCGCGGTTTGTCGGTGCCGTCGCCCGAAAGCGTTTCCTGCCATGCGCCTTCGCCGCCGATGGTCAATTCATGGCGCGACCAGTCCGACGTCAAAGTCCCCTTGAGGCCGGTCTCGGAGAAGACCCGTCTCTCGCTGCCTGAGGCCGTCTTTTCCCGTTCGATGCCGATCTGCTGGTTCAGGGAAGGACGCAGGACAAGGGTGCCGAGCCGGATGCCCATATCCTCTTCTTCGCTGCGGCGGATGCGCGATGCAATCGGGTTGTCGAGGCGCGTTTCGCGTAGATTTTGCCGACCGAAATCCTCTTCCAAGGGAGCGATGTCGGCAGCTTGCGGGTCGGTTTCGAGGGCCGGGGGCGGCGCCGTGGCGGCCGTCGTCGTCGGATCGGTGACGGTATTGGGTGCTGTGGGATCCGTCGGACCCGTGAGAGGCTGGATACCGCTCATGTCGGGCTGGCTGTCATCGGCGGCCGCCAGCCAGTTTGTCGATCCGCTCGTTGCCTGCTGGGCAGCCAAGGGCAGGGGATAGACAAAGACATGGGCGGCCAGCATGGCGGCCATGCCGCGCAGCCCGAGACGGCCAGCGCCTCGCAATCCCGTCTTTCCATCGATCGTCATCTGTCCGCCCGGCGCTCCGTCATGCTTACCGAAACGTAATGTCTATCCTTGTTTTACATACACAACGCGGAACGGGTTAAGTGCATAAAAACGTTGAGGTCTGCCACTACGTTTGAGTTCACCAGCAAAGGTAAACACTTATGGTTAACCAACTCTAAAAGTTGAAATCTGTGCTCGCCCTGGACACCAAACGGCAATACATCGGAACTGCAAGTGCAACCTATAGGAGCATATTTATGCGGTTTCGTGTCTGGGGTATCGTTGATGGTGCCAAGTTTGATCGCACTTTTGCAAGCGTGGCCGAATGGCGTGCTGAGCGGAAGATCATCGAGCGTGTTGCTCGTCTTCGCGTACTGGGGATGGCATCCGCATGAACGCGCTGTTGACCCCAACGCTGAGAGCAAAACTGCTCGAAAACAACCGTATCGGTCGGGATACTGACCTGATACCCGTCGTAAAATGGTTCACGCCATGGGCTGGTGCCACATGGATCATTACAGAGATGGAGCAGGATGGTGATACCTGCTTTGGTCTGATGGATCTTGGCTTAGGTGAACCTGAATTAGGATACGTCAGTCTACGGGAGGTAGCCGCACTGAGAAGCAAGATGGGACAGGTGGTCGAGCGCGACTTGTTCTTTAACCCAAAACGACCCCTATCTGTTTTCTTGGCTGCCGCACGGTATCACCGCCGAGTCGTTGATGAGGACGAAGCGCTCACGCGCTTCGTCCGTTGATCTCGAGTTGTGTTGCGAGGCGGGCTTGCCTTTCCGCCTCGCGCCGTTTCTGTTGTGCGATGGAGCAATTTCTTTGCATCTCCTTGTAGGCGGGGCTTTCACGCCATGGTTGGCGACGTGCGGCTATCGCGTCAGCGTTTTTCTTTCTGGTTTCCGCTGAGCGTTGGCGTTTCCGTTCTCTGACTTCGGGAGATCGTGGTTTTCCAGGTGGTCTTCGTTGGTTCTTGGCTTGCATTGATGGTGTGGCCCAGCGAATGTTTCCCGGTTCGTAGTGGCCGTCGTTATTGATGCGATCGAGCGAAAGTTTTTCCTCGTACCGTGCGCCACATTCCCGTTCTATGTCTGCCACGTAGTTCCAGAAATCCTCACGCCAGCGTTCGCAGACCCCAATACCGCGACCTCCATAATCTTTGAACGCATGATGGTTCGGGTTCGTGCATCGGGCAATCATTTGACCCCATCGCTTGTATAGTGGGTGTCGTGAGCGAAAGATTCCCTGTTCGTTTTTCTCTGGCTTTTTTACGCAACGCATTGTTTAACCTATCTTTTTGTTTCGATAGGTTATTTATGTGTGATCTTTTCCGGTGCGGTCTCGGACATGGCGAACCAGAACTTGGTTATGTCAGCCTGAGGGAAGTCGAAGCGCTTGTTGGCCCCGGTGGTTTACAGGTCGAGCGCGATGAGCACTGGCATCCGACGAAACCACTGTCCGCTTATACGGGTGCTGCACGACGAGAACGACGCATCGTTGAACCCTGAAGAGGCAATCAAAGAAAAGCCCCATTGGAAATGAGCAATCCAATGGGGCTCTACCGTCGTCCTGGAGTTACAGCAATTGCTGCCGATTATTTATGTGCTCGTCGTGATTTCGCTTCAATTCGTCAATCCATTGCCAGATCGTTAGAAGGTTATTTCGCTTCGCAAACCTTTCCGCTGCGATCCGCGCTTTCTCTTCGGCTGTTAGTGGCTGCTTGTTTTCCATGTTTTCGTTTTAACACGGGGCATTCGTGGCAGTCATTATTTGATCTCGAAACGCTCAAAATTAGGAAGCCTTAGCCTTCACCCAAAGTGAGACGCGGAAACACGTCATAGACGCTCACGGAGCGCGAGGACGAATTCACGCTGCAATGCACGTGGATGACGCTGTTGGCGTTCCTGGTGCTTCTGGAAGTCTATGCGAATGCAATTTGTGCAAGGGAGCGCGGTTTGATCAGGCTGCCCATTTTTCTCTGACAACTAACGGCCAACCCACTTTGACGAAATCAACCAACGGGAAGAAGTACGACTTCGCCCAACGGCGAGTTCCCTGACAACCAATCGCCAACGGCATTCACGAACAAAGGATCAAGAAGTCCTCACCGTCGGAGACGAATAACCCCATGGCTATGCCATAGCCGTCAAACGGAGTTTGCCAAACCCGATGTGGCGTCAGCCAGTGCGAGTAGCCGAGTGAGCGGATCTGAGTGCCAACGAAGAACGCGAAGCGAGGTGTCAGCCGCCGTTGAAGTGTGGATTTGTAGTTGGGGCATTACGTCTATCTACTACTACGTAGTAGATGGCTGTAGTGTTCTAACTACACGTTCACGCTACTGCGTTTCATTCTATTATGGGACCAGGGTTCCCAATACCCCCTCATGCCTGTCCGAGGGCATGCATCCTCTTGACGGTTCAAGGTCCTTTATGGTCCACCTATGATTGAAATACTCACGGGGTACCTAAATGGCTAAGTGGCAACGTCACCATCAAGTCGCCGCATCTTTTCATTACCTGACCAAGGTGGTTCGCGATGAGCGTGATCCATCTGTGAAACTAGATCGGCCCTTCAGTCCGGAGGAGTTTCAGCGGATTGTAACGCGCATCTCAAACACTGCGCCACTTGATGACACCGATGAAAACGTGGTTCTTGAAATCAAGATGGGTAATAACCTCCCTTTTCTCTACCACGAAGTAGTTGACGGCTATCTTCATTTTGGAGAGTTCGAGGGCGCCTACTACGGTCAGGAATACCGAAACAATCGCCTCGGGGTTGTTCCGGCTGACAGTCTTAACATGAGACGCTTTCACTATCTCGCCACGCTGATGCGAGACGGAAAAATTCTGATCGGTGTCACATATAACGGCCAATTCGGCGATTACGACGGCCTACGATCTTGCTTCCAATACCTGCTGAAAGCGAATGGAAGCGTCGCTTCGAGGACCATTCGGAGCATTTCAGACGAATTAGGCAACGGTACTCCCGTCGAAGTTAAGTTGACATACCGGAAGGCTGCTGAGAGGCCCGAGCGTCGCAGTCTGTTCGGGAGAACCGGGGTAATTGCAATCAAGGCGTCGGATTTCGGAGATGACTTCACCGAAAGCGTGGCGCACATGGCCCAATCGGCCAGAGGGAGCACTGCCGATCGAAAGCGTTCGATTGCGCAATTGGTGAGTGAAAGTGGACTGATTGAGTTGGATGACGACGAGATCCTCGGGTGTTCAGCCATCGTTCGTGAAAATGGCAGGCAACGAACCGTCTACTTCATAGGCGAGAACAGTTTCTCGACTAAGTACCCCTTGGCTGTTGAGGTTAGTCACACCGGTTTAGCCAATAGGGAGCAGGTTAAGGGAGAGATGATACGAGTGATGCGCGAAAAAATTGTGCCGCTGCTGGCGAACTGAGACATGTTCGATCTCATAAGGGATACCTACGATACCTACCTTGACGATCGTGCTGCAAAGCATGAACGGCACTGGCTGAGGGTGTTTTTGTTTGTGATAGCGGCATTCTTCATTAGCGTCTTCGCAGATCATTCAGATGGGGCTATCTTCAACATGATGGTCACCGGCTTGACCATTCTGACCGGCTTCACATTCACCGCACTTTTCTCGGATCACTCAATGGCAGACGTCGGTTTGCCGACGCCGAAAAGTGAAACCGACGTCAACGACATTGCCCTCTTGAAGCGGTTGGCCGACAATTTCCATATACGCGCGCGATACTTCATCGTGCTTTCTATCTTTGACGTGTGTTTGCTTATCGTCTTGGCCACAGATGTGGTGGCGCCAGAAGTTATCAGTTGCGCACTGGTTGCAATCATCGGTACGGCTGGCGCTGACATTGTTCTCGTTCAAAAAGGCATGGCGATGTTGGGGAAATGGCTCAGCGGAGTGTCCGTATTTGCAGCGGTCATCATTTTCTTGGAGTGCTTGTTCACCTTTTACCGTCTTGCCGAAACGATTATAGCGATGGTTAGCAGGCGCAGAACCTACATGCGAGAAGCAAGCCGCGAACATAAATAGTCTGCCGAAAGGCAATATCAAAACTCCAACCCGGACCGGTAGCCCAACTGCTTGTCCGGGTTTTCTATGCCCCCGATCAGCGGATGAGCGTCGCGGCATAAATAGAATTGAAGACAGCACGTTGGGCAATTTTGTGCTGTGGACAAGGAGTTTATGATGACCATTCATTTCAAGCCGCGAGAAGTCCTCGCGCAAATCCAATCAGACATTCAGGGCACTGCAATCAGCCAGCCATTGCTGATCATTCTGCGTCGCATGTACGAGCGCTCCAAAGAGCGTCAAACGCAAGCCGGACACCGTTTCGAACTCACCTTCGAAGAATATCTATCCTTGATTTCCAGGGCGCGTCGTCAGCGCATGGAAAGGGAACTCAAGGCCAATACGTTCAAGCAATTCATGATGGGCTCCACGGGATACGTCCTAACTTGGAAGAGCCGAGCAGCGAAAGCCTCTGGCGTCATGAACGTACAGACCGCCGAATTCGTCAATCGCGAGAAAAGTCGACGCAACCAGCATTTCACTAAGGGCGACGCTCACACCGAAGCGTCGAAGGCCGCGATCTCTCGGGCGCTTACCGGCAGAAAGCCGTCCGAGGATACAAAGGCGAAAATCAAGGCAAGCAATCTTGGTCAAACTCGCAGCGCGGAGACGAAGGCAAAAATCAGTGCAGCGCGAAAGGGTCGTCCGATGAGCCCTGAAACCAAAGCCAAGATGGCGGAAAAGAGAGCGGAGTATTGGGCCGCAAAACGAGCAACCGAAAATCAATAGTCAATAGGAGGTAATTCACGATGAAAGGAAAATCATCAGCAAACGAAATGAGAGCAAACGCAACAAGGGAAATTTGGTCTGATCCCCAACATAGAGAGAAGAAAGTAAGTTCGATTAAGTTGGCATGGGACCAGCATAAGGCCAGCGATCAACAAATGGGCTTCTGGAAATTGCGCCACAAGCCGGAGAGCAAGCAGAAGATTTCAGAGGGGATGAGGCGCGTTTGGGCTGAGCGAAAGGCTGAACAAGCAAAACGAAATGATAGCCTCAAGCAAAAGATCTGCGATGCGATCGCATCGTTGGATAAGGCAATCAATTTTTTCAAAGCACGTTAAATTCAGGAGTTTTAAAAATGAGCATTTATCAAACCGTATTCGAAGACATTTTTAATGTTGCCGCTGCTGCATACCAACAGCATCCACAAACAATCACTCTGGACCCGATCAGCGATTTGACGTCGAAGTCGAGAGTTGAGATCCGCTATGTGCGAAAGCCCAAACTGAACGCGACGAGTGCGTTCATGGTCTTCAAGAAGGCCGACAAGAACTGGATTGGTCTTCTGCTGGCAGAAATGAAGTCCATGGTTCTCGGCCACCAAAAGGATGCCACGGTGTTGCATGGCAGTGCGAGCGCGAAAAGCACGATCAAGCGCGGTGTTCAAACTTGGTATGAATTCGTTCTGGAACTGCACCAGGACAAGATCGAGCACAAGAACGACATCAGCGAGGCCCAGGCCAAGCAGTTATCGCGCTTGGTCGATGAGTTGGGCGCTAAGGGTTTCAAACTGGCCAACTGTGGTAGTCTCGTCTTTGTGGACGAAAACGGCGATCAGTTGTGAGGTCTGCCATGACCGTGACCTTAGCCGTTCCACTGAGACAGAGTGACATTCTCATGGATGCCTTGGAGATCATGAACACGCCGTTTCCCAGCGGCGTGTCTGCGGCTGACGCGCTTTCGATCAGCGACTACGAGGATGATCTTCAATTCGCATTGCTCTACGACATGCTGATAGCCGTGCATGGTCGAGACATTCTGATGCGATTGGAGCCTGTCATCGGGCAACTAAAGGCGAAAGTCGTTGGTACTAGACGTGACCAAGACACCTGGTGCGTCGAGATCGAATTCGCCAATCACGCTGACGCGATGCTTTTCAAACTCGCTCATGCTCCCGCTTCATAACTTATGAAGGTGGGTGTCGTCGCAATCTGATGACCAAGCCGATTGCTAAAAGCACAGCGGTTACCCCTGCCAAAATGCCGACGAGGACTGCGTGATCAGGATAGCCGAGCCGGTCTGTGGTGCCGGCTGCTAGGGAAAACACGGTCGCAGCAATTAGCAATACGAGAAGAACGATCATTTTCCAACACCGATCCTTTCGATCGAAAACTCCTGCTCAGTCCCCTGGTGCCTTTTCCGCAGGTACGCAGATACCCGGAAGCCCTTCTTTGGCTTGTTGCCCGTTCTGCACGATAACCGCCTTTTCAGTTGCAACCATGCAGGCTTCTTTTGTGGAATAAACGCCCGCTTGTATGGGCCCATCTCCCATCATTAGAAATAGGACCCAAACCTCAGCAGTTCCAAACATCGCAGTTCCCTCCTACTCACCATTGGCCCTGCCAGTGATGGAATGCGCCCCTTTGTCTATCCCGCCAGCACCTCAAAAACTGTCTTCAGCGCGGAGAGGGCTTCCGGCGTAAAATAGGCGACAAATGGGGCCGATATCCAACCCACCATGCGGGGCTCTATCGACACCTTAAATCCTAGGTCTTTCAACCAAACGAATTGCATAGCAAAGCCCCATATGTCCCATCGATCGGCTTCATGCCGATTGTTGTCTGACATGAAGTAAACTGTGGCAGCGACCAGTTAATTTTCATTAACTAGTTCGCACACGCCCCATGCGTGACGCTGACAATAAACCGCTAGATTTGGGAAACGCCCGGAAAACATTTCGTTCCCAGATGTTTCCATAAACAGACGCCGGTGCTGGATTTGCAACCCCTCTCACAAAGAAATTTTTTCTGCCCGCCACTCAGAGAGCGACTACCCCGGTCACCAGTCACGAGGCCCGATATGGGCGTTCAAAAACTGCTTCTCGATTAAATACGGATGGGCAGACAAGAACTCATGATGGGTTCTCGTATAGGAGTAAGCCATCATGTTTGAAGCCATCGGCGCTTATCTCGCAGCGATTGGAATAAATGCAGGTCACCTGATCGCCGGATTAAGCGGCGCATTCACCCGTATGGTGATCAAGGGCGAAAAATTATCTTGGGAGTTAGTCAGCGGAAGTTTAGTAGGCGCGTTATGTGCGATCTACCTTACACCAGTTGTAGCGAGATGGATCGATTTGGACGTGACGGATATTGCCACGAATAACGGGTTAGCGTTTGCAATCGGCATGATCGGATTGAGTATCGCAGAGGGATTGGTAAGAGCCGCACAGCAATGGTCGCTCAATCCAAAGATCCCTCATATGGAAAGTTTCCAGCAAGCGCGTGATGCTTTCGCTATGAACCCGGAAACGACGAAAAAGAACGACGGAAATACGCCCGAGTAAATACCAGCGAAGTTTAACAATCGCTGGAGGCGCAAATGAGCGTTTATCTCTCAGCCGGTCCAGGAGCCCTTTAATGGCTCAAGCAATCGGTTCATATATGGCAGACATTCGACAGCAACGCAGACGATTACACGAATGGCAAGATTTCAAAGATCTACTCGAAGACCTCTGGCAGCAGGCATCCGAACAAGCGGCGTCACATACCCACGCTCATTTTCCGCCATGGGCCGTTGCGATGCCCAAAGACTTCGACACCATCATAGCGCAGTACCACCACTACACGGACAGCGCAGAGGTTCGGCTAAAGAAAGTCGCATCGCGAGGCCATCTGGTGGACGTGACCGGCACTGCCTTAGGGGATGATCTGCTCGCTGTTGCAGATCCCCGGCATACACCGGGAAGCCAAGCCGACAAGCACAGGATCCGGGCGAACTTGGCGCGCTACGATTTTATCGAGCGATGCGGTTACAAAGCGGAGATCCACGTCGAGAAACTGACCGTGCCGGAGTTTCAGGTCGCAGATGCTTCACTCAAAGTGAGCGACCTCAGCGACCGTTTTGTAGGAATGATCTATCACCCTGTCGTGCTGCTAGTGTTCGAAGATCCCCAGGCGGCGATGCTTTATCGCCTCAGTCTTTAGGCGGTTGCTGCTTATCGGTCGCCTGCTTCCAATAGGCGATTAAGATCCCGGCACCCACCAGGTCAAACATAACCCACGCAATCTTTGTCAGATGCACGGGAATGAAGGGGTTCCAAAGTATTGCCATGCAGCCGAACGCATAGGCCCAGCCCGTCATTTCCTTCTTGCGATCCCACTCGAAGTAGACGGCAAAGCCAGCGGTCAAGAAGACGGTGAACCTGAGAAATTGGTAGTAGCCGTAGGGCAGAGGCAAAACGCCCAATGCGAGCAAGCCCGCGCAAACTAATAGTATCTGAGAAGGATGGAATTTCATGACGGCTCCCTTGATGATCGACTTGTGGCCGGTCAACCAGCACAACGTCAAGATGCCTAGCCACGCAGGCTCCTTGCTTGACTTCAAAACAGTGAATTACCCTTAAAAGTCCTAGTGGTTGTGTTGGTCTAGTGGTGCTCGTGGCTATAGTGGGTCGGTAAAGATCCACGGGGGCGGATATTGGTTGCGAGACGTCGCTCAGAAAAAACACGTTCAGTCCTGGCTAGACTGCAGCCATGGCTGACTGCCGGTGCCGTCCTCCTGAACTTGGCGGCCACGGTAAGTGCTGCAGTCTCCGCCTATTACAGCAGTCAGCAATCAGTGTTTGTGACCGAGGCGGCAAACCGGCAGAGCCGCAATGAAGCCGTTTCAGAATTCGCTCGCGCTCACGACGCTTTATGTCGTTTGAGTTTAAGTCCGATTGATCAGGCAGAGTACGCCTCAATTCACAACAACGACGTCATCGTCCGGCTGGACTATGAGCGAGTTCGAGCGATAGAGACGAATGTCGATGTCGACGGGTACATCACGCTGTATGACAAAGCCTCGGCAGAGGTTGTCTATCACATGCAACATCTGTCAATTTGGATAAGCGACCAGGAAACAAGGTCCCTATCATCAGTGATAGATGACGCAGCCTCGAGGCAGAAATACAAGGTCAAGTTGACTGCGTCGCTGACGCCTGCCGTGGCCCTTGTCGCTCAGCACAACGTGAACTGTAGGCTCGTGCATGCTCAAGTCATCGAGTATTTGAGGAACTCCAAAAACGAGCGGCCGATCAGTGACTTCCGACGGTACGACGAAGTGGTAATCTTTCCATATTCTAAGGTCGGGACACCAGAGAAAACCATGCGGTCTTCCTGGGGCCTTCCGGGGGGCATAAACTGATTGGGGCCGGTGAGAAGATGGCAGTAACAAAGACAGGTGTCGAAAGTCCTTGGGGTGGTGATCTCCTCGGGCGGCAGAAGGATGCCGAGTTTCTGATCGAATTCCTCAAGCGCAGGCACGCCGAGCGCAAGAAGGCGGGGATCAAGGGCGCTTACGTGCTGAACGTCAATGCGGAGTGGGGTTTTGGAAAATCCTATTTCCTGCGAGGTATGGCCGAAGATCTTCGCGGGCAACATCCTGTCGTCATGATCGACGCTTGGAAGAACGACTTCTCCGATGATCCCTATACAACGGTGATCTCCGAAATCGACGCGGTGGTATCTCCATTAATTCCCAAGGGTGAGACGCAAGAGGCAACTCTGGCCCAACAGTCTTTGAGGGCCGTCAAGAAAAACGCCGGTAAAATCATAATGGCGGGGGCGAAAGGAGCCGCTAAAAAACTGGCGACAAAACTCGTAGGTGACGGATTTGAAGAGATCAGCAATCTCGTCAGCGAGAAGGAATACGCGACGGAACAGGGAGCAAAGGAGAAGACCGCTCTCGGTGCAGCAGCAGAGGCGGGCATCGAGGCATTTAGGGATGGCGTCGCGGACGTTTCTGCTGAGTTGCTCGACGCGCTGGCGACGAGGATGATCAACGACTACCAGGAGGTCAAAGGCAGCCAGGAGCAGTTCCGTAGTAGTCTGAACCAACTGCTGGAGGTACTAGAAAAAGTCAGTAGCCTGCGCCTCCCGATGTTCGTCTTTATCGACGAACTGGACCGCTGCCGACCCCCATATGCGATTGCTCTGCTGGAACGTATCAAGCACTTGTTCGATGTCGAGGACATTGTGTTTGTCGTAGCGACGGACGCCAAGCAACTGAGCCGTGCCATCACCGGCTTTTACGGCGCAGATTTCGACGGCCACAACTACCTGCATCGCTTCTTCACGCGGACATTCACGCTGCCGAATCCCACGCCTAGCCAGTTCATTGATGCAATGGTTGCCGCGCAGGCCGTAGATACTTCGAAATGGCACTCAATCGGCGCAGCGAACGATTGCGTGAAGTTCCTCGGCGAAGCCTCTGACCGATTTGGTGCAGGTCTTCGCGAAATTCAGAGGGCTATGGATGTTTTGTTCGACCTGACGACCTCCTGGAAGCATCCCTTCCCAATAGAAATCGGTTTGCTTTACCCGATGATCCTTGGTTACCTAAGAGGACAAGACATCGACCAGTGGGGCGCGGGATCTTGGCTGGATGTCGAGGTGCAGCGGTTGGTTACTGCGGGATGGCTTCTGGACGAGGTTCATTCAGACCCTTATGGACGCAATCCTAGTAGCCGACCAAACATTCCGTATTTCATACAATCACTGTATCGGGCGGCGAAAGTCGATTTTCACGAGCATCTGAGCAGTTTACGGGAAACTGCTTACTCGGACAGCAACCAGGCTGATCCCATCCCACGGTTCGTAGTTCAGGTGCTTGAGCAAGAGTATCACGCTCGTTTTCAGAATTACGTGAAAAGACAAGAGCGATCCGTACTGGAGACATATCCAAAACTGATAAAATATGCAGGTAACCTTAAGTGATTGAGGAGTGTGGCGTGAACTATTCGAAGAGACCCTGGAATTGGTTTGCTATCGCGGTCGCTGTGATCGTCATTTACGTAGCCGCACTAATATGGATGGTCGGCCCGGCTGACGTTCATACGTTTTTCGACCGCCCCGGTCTGAATGAAATCGGTGACTTCCTAGCCGGCTTCTTCGCCTTGCCAGCGCTGGTGATGCTCGTTGCCGCAGTAGCAACACAGCGACAAGAATTGAAGGAAGCGCGAGATCAGTTTTCGGAAAGCCAGCGGGTAGTGCAGCAACAGTTGGACAACGCAAACCAGCAAGCGAATGTGATCGCCTCACAGCAACGGCAATCAGAGGTTTCCGCAGAACGTGCTTATCGGTTGAGTTTGTTTCCGCACCGAATGGAGATATTCAAGCGGTTTGATCGCCACTGTAGAGACATCGTAGACAAATCAGCGCTAAGTGCCGCCTACGCCGCTTTAGAGCCTCTCGCTCAAGAATGTTTGTTCGCTTTCGGCCCAGTTATTCGTGACTACGTGCAGGATGTCGCGGATGCCACTAAAGAGGCGATGGACGCTCAAGTGCAGTATTCCCACTTTACCATGTGGGATGATGGTGCTGCAACGCCCGAGAAGACTGCGGCGATCGGCGTATTAAACGGCACGATTGACAATTTGAAGAGCATGGTAAGCCTTGAAGTTAGGTTGTCGAAATTCGGTCCCTATTTAACAATCGATGATGGTGTCTAAAAAAATGTCGAACAAGCAAAAATCAGAAATTGTTGAAGAAGAAGCGACAGCAAAGCGATCCTTCTGCGGGATTATTATGCCGATCGCGTCAATGCCCGGTTATGATGCTGCGCATTGGATAAGGGTCAAAAACATTTTAGAGCGCGGAATTGAGGCCGCCGGATACGTTCCAAGATTGGTTAGTGAAAGCGAAGAGATCGGAGTGATCCACGGGCGGATCGTCCAAAACCTGTACGATGATGACATCGTTGTCTGCGATGTAAGCGGAAAGAATGCGAACGTTATGTTCGAATTGGGAATGCGGCTGGCATTCGATAAGCCTACGATCATTGTGAAGGATAATGATACCGGATATTCCTTTGATACCCAGGTCATCGAGCACATCAATTATCGACAGGATCTGCGCTATGATGATGTCGAAGAATTTGTTGAAAAATTAGCGACGACCATCACTGCAACATTGGCTGCCAAAGCGGCAGACGCCAATTATTCGCCATTCCTCAGCCATTTCGCAAAGCGGATAAAACCCAAGAAACTGGAAACAGAAGAAGTTTCTGGTTTGGATTTTGTCTTGCAGAAGATGACTGAGATGGATGCTCGTCTTTCTCAAATGATGCGGTTAATCGACGGAGCGGGCCAGTTTGTGTTTAGCGAGGCTGATTATTTACGATTGGCTGCGATGCCCGATCGAGGACCCTTACGCGTTGCGCTAAAAGCGACGATACAAGGTCATATCGAAGCCATTTTGCGCGAGGCTAAGGCTGCGAATTCAGAGTATAACGATGCAAAGTTAAAGAACCTGGTTCATCAGAGGGTAGTTAATAGTGGATTTGAGGTTCCGATGGCGGACTTCTCCAAGGCCTTTGAGGAGGTTCTCAACTCGGGCCGATATAGAGTGCACCGTACGTTCGCTATGACGAAGCCAGACTGAAGAGTTGCTTGCGCTCGACGAATAAGTTGGGGATCAACGAGATTTCAGCAGGAACTCGATGTCGGCTGTGGCGCTGAAGAGATCAACACATGATCCTCTCCACCGTTCAATCACAGCGGAAAATCCGAAGAAGCGTATTTTAATCCGATCAGATCAAAGGGCAACCGATCAATTGTTTTGCCCTTTGCCGATTGCGGCAGCAGACAAAGAACGCACGTTCATTGTCAGAGGTTGCCATGCAGTATGTCGCTTACTATCGAGTTTCCACCCAACAGCAGGGTCGTTCCGGTCTCGGCCTGGATGCTCAACGCTCAGCAGTCAGATCGTTCGCTGGCGGTCACGAGGTTATTGCCGAGTTCACTGAGATCGAGAGCGGCAAGCGTGATGATCGCCCACAGTTGGAACTCGCCCTGCAAACGGCTCAAGCCGTTGGCGCAACGTTGGTGATCGCGAAACTCGACCGTTTGTCACGCGATGTGCATTTCATATCCGGGCTGCTCAAGCGCATGGTGCCGATCAAGGCCTGTGATATGCCCAACGCTGATAACTTCCAGTTCCACATCATGGCAGCGGTTGCCGAGAAGGAGCGCGAGATGATCGCTGAACGTACTCGACTGGCAATCGCGGCCAAGCGGGCTCGTGGTGACGAGTGGGGGACGAATGCTGCTCGTGCGGATGCAGCGCAGACATTTGCGGAAAGTGTTCGCAAAGACATCCAGGCGCTCATGGGCGCAGGTATCACAACTCCAGCAGCGCTGGCGCGTGCATTGAACGGACGCGCTGTACGGACGGCTGGAGGGCGATTGTGGGGTAGTGGTCAGGTGGTGCGGCTGCTTCGACGGCTATCGCTGTGAGGGCTGTTGCGTTGGCTGGGGGCAGGGCACATACACCCCCCTGTGGAGCCGCTTAAAAACTCTAACATGCGGTTCCAATTTTGGTATGCTGCCAAAAACGCTTCACAGATCAGAAAGTGATTGACAATCAAGAATTTCTGTAAATCAAAAAATCTATCTAAAAATTATCGAATTCCGAATCTCTTCTGACTGGTCGAAAACAGCCTTATCTTGAGCCTACTAAACCATGCTCGTTGAAGGGAAGGCAATGGATATTTCTACGATTACCACTGTGGTGACGGCACTCGCCTTGCTTCTTGGCGCGATCGCGGCACTGCTAAGAGAGGTTCGTTGCTGGAGGTCTAATTCTGGCCGAAACGGCAGGGATGGAGCCCAATGAATATGAAGTTCAATCTCCATTGCACGCGCTGCCCTGAATGCGTGACGGGCGAATGTGTGAAGAACGGTATCGTGCGTGGGGTGCAGCGCTACAAGTGCCGTGCGTGCGGATATAACTTCGTTACCCAGCCTAAAAATCGAGCCTCCCGCTCGTTCAAGTATGATCAAGTGGTGTGTCTGGTCCAGGGGCGGCCACTGAGCAGTGACGTGTCGTTGGCATCTGTTGAGAGATGGCTCCTGGAGGCTCAAGAGCACCACGACTGGTTTTTGCGCAGGATCGCAGAGTATGGTGTTTCGGCATATCAATATACGGGGCGCGAAGGTGATCGCCGTGCTCGCAACACACTGAGGCGCATGGATCTCGGTAAGGCTGCCATTGATGGCGCCTTCGGGGCTTATGAGCAGGTCCTTCGACGTGACCCGAAAAAACATCTCAGCGACATCCAGTTCAACAAGATCCTCGATTACATGGAGAAGATATCGTGGTGGGAATTGCCCGACGCGCTTGCCGAGTATCTGTCGAAACCGGATAACCTAAGTGGTTGGATTGTCGCGCCAGCCTAATGCGCGCTTCATAAGGTTGCACGCGAAGGAGCCTGCATGAACTGGGCAACTGTTCTTCAAACTGTATCGGCGGTAGTGGCGTCGCTTTCTTTCGCCTACGGGGTCAACGCTTGGCGGCGGACATCAGTAGGTCAACGTCGTATAGACCTCGCGGTGCGTACGCTGATAGCGTTCAATCGTGTAAAGCAGGCAATCCACGAGGTGAGATTTCCCGGTTCAAGTTCGGCTGAGGGCTTAAGTAAGTGGCCAGAGGGCACAAAGCCCGCTTCAGACGCCGAAAGGCAAGCATACATCGCCATCGAGCGACTAAACCGCCGAGCGGAACGCTTCACTGAATTGGAGGCCGTGAAACTTGAGTTTCAGGCGATCTTCGGTCGAGAAATAGATCAGGCATTCGCGGAGGTTGAGAGGGTCCGCAGCGATATAATCCGTGCATCTTTGCGGCTCGAACTTCATTGGAAGCAGCAAGGAAAGCCATTCAGAACAGAAGATGAGCGGCAGCAGCATCTTACGCGGATGCATGAAGCCGAAGCCGTCATTTGGGAGGGATTTGAAGAAAGCGATGCCATCAATATCAGGGTCCAGGCGGCGGTTGAGCAGATGGAGGAGTATTGCAGGCACGTCATCGATCCGGCCGCGACTTTCGCAGACCTGCGGAAGGGCTATTCGCGGCGATTTAAGCGCTACTGGGGAATTACCAAATGAGGTTTTTGCAACTCCCCTGTAGCAGGCTGAATAAAACGCGAAATTAAGAACTTCCGCCTGTTGTTGTCGGACTAGGTGAGGCTTCATCAGCCGTTGCGCCAGCCGCTGTCTCTGCCTGAGTTTCAGAGTTCGCAGCGGGTGGTGACACGGGCGCCGCTAAGTCGCGTTCTGCCTTTTGTACCTGTAAAGCGAGAAGTCTATCGTTAAGTTTCTGATGCTTTCTCCAAGCATTGAAGCCCGCCAAGAAAAATACAAATCCGGATGCAACCAAGAAACTTGAAAATATCCATCTAGTTGTGAGGTATCCAGATTCCTCCGCATATTTTTCTATCGCTCGATTATTCTCTGCAATCTGCGAGTTGCTTTTTTCCTGCTCTGTAATGTTTTTGTTTCTAAGTGCCTGACGCTCTTCATCGGATTGAATGCGAATGTAGGCTTGCCCTAGATTGCGCAAAACGCCGGTACTGTCCTCTACCGCGTATACGGTCTGATAAATATCATCGATCAACTCGCTATGGCGATTGTACGTTTCGTTGAACTGCCAGACACCAATTCCGATGAGCGCAATTCCGCCGACCGTGGCAAATTTATAAATGTTGTCAGTGGGTAACTCAGGTATCATCATGTAACTCCATTTCGATGGTGCTACCTACGGCACGGCGCTCTAAAATCGCCTTGATTAGATGCGGGCAATTTTAACGTTCTGAAATCTTCGGTTGCCCTGAAAATCCAAAGGCTATTGATCGGATGATACGGCGCAATTCAGCGCTGGTCTGTGAGAAGCCCAATGACCAATGCACTCGAAATCCTCAAGTCCGCAGCGACAACCGGCCCTGTAGGCGGGAAGAACCCCGTTGAGGTCTTCCTCGCCAAACTCGATCAGCAGGCCGCCTATGCGGGCGATCTGATCGCTGGAAAGCAGGTCAGCGGTCGCAGCCTTTGGTTCCGGAAGGATGGCGCTGGATGGATCGTCCGTATCGGACGCGACGCGTTCGAGATCGCCGGCAGCAAGATGTTCCGCGCAAAGGATCTCGAAGGGGTGGTTGCGCTGTTGGCGGCGGCTAAGGCTGCCATCCAGGCGGATAAGCAATTGCAGGACACGATCGCACTTTATGCGATGGAACGCAGCGAGCGGCTGAAGGCCGGTCGGAAGCCGAAGAAGAAGTAAGCGAACGCTACAAACGCAAGAAGCCCCGGAGTGATCCGGGGCTTCTTTCATTGCTGAGGTTTCATATGGATCTTGTCGTAGGCTTTGATCTTTTCCTCCCACTCGGCAGTCCATTCCTGTAGCAAACTGAGTTGCTCTTCGTGCAGGACTTCACGTGGTAGAGGGGCAAAATCGTCCCCTTGTTTCCATTCAACCAACCAGGCACAACGGTCATTGGGCCTGATGATGAAATCCCAGTCGTTTTCGTCGAGTGCGACAACTGCTTCTCGCAGCGCTGCCTTCTCAGATTTGATTTCGCGAAGTAGAGGCCGCAAGCGCTTCTTGTGAACGCGCAATTGGCTATCATCCGCTCGCTTCCAAGAACGAAGCCGCCGGAAAGCATCGGCGAGTTTTAAGCGCAAAGCCTGAACTTTTTTGCCTTTCTCGACGATGACCGGGAGATGGAGCAAACCGTGCTCCACAGCATGGCGCGAAGCGCTTTGAAGTTCGTCACGGTGCTTGTTCAAGCGCGCGACTGCAAGATCCCACTTTTGCTTCTGCTCCGGGGTCATAACCTTGTGGAGTAGGGGGTACTCGAAGGTGTCGGCTTTGAAACCCTCAAGGGCGACACGGAAGTGTGCTCGAACATTCCGTGCGTAAACGCTGGTTTTGTCTGGTCCTATAGTATGCATGGTAACCTCCGAAAGCGTGAGGGGGTGACCCGAAAGCCACCCCCTCAATCACTTCATCCCCTTGCGTTAGCGATCTCAAACTCTTCACCGAGAACGTCTGCCTCGTCCGGAACTCGCATTGCCTCATGGTAGGCCTTGCGGAGTTCGTCCTTTCGGGTCTTGAACTGGCGCAACACTGCGTTGCCGTTTTCAATACCAGCCGATCCCAGTAATAGGATCTGGCCGCCCTCGATGCGGATCGATGCAATTCCGAGTCCACCTTCACTCAAAGTGAAGGCAAGCGCCTTGGAAAGCCGCTTCGTGAGCGGAATGGTCGCGAGTGGCTGCAAAGCCATGATCTCGTGCCAATCCTCATCACTGAGGATTTTCCGCTCAGCGGCTTGATGCTGAACTTTATCTTCAGCAATCACTGCGTTGATCGTTGCCCGAACAGACTTCTCTCCATCCGGCGTTTGGATTTTGAACTCCTCGCCAGTCGTGAATTGCTTAAGCATCTCCGCGCCGGTGTATCCGTTGCGGACTGCGAAGCGGCAGACGGAAGCGTACTTCTCGCTGCTACGGTTCGGCTCCCAATAGATGACACTCTGACCAGCCTTATTCACTTTGGACGCCCACTTGCCATCAGCAATGCGGACGAGGTTGAGATAAGGATTGGTCTGAGTGAGCACCTGGCCTACAGGGTTCTCCGTCGTTTTGCGAACCGTAAGGAGCGCATCAGCGAGTTTCTGCACGCCGACCGAGTATGTATCGTCCTCGGCCATCTTGTGGGCCGCATCACACAACCTCGCAACGAAGTTATATGTGATGTCCCGAACCTTGACGGTTGCGGCATCGAGCGATTGCGCATCCGTATTGAGATCACCAATCTCCTTCTTGAGCACGTCGCTCAAAACGACGTCTTTGCCAGCGTAGTCGAGAGCCGACTTGCTAACCGAAGAGAGAAGGGTGGTGGAGGTTTCATTCTGTACGTTCGTCATTGTGTGCGTCCTTTTGCTTTTGCTCGGGATTGAGCTCCGCAGCAGACTGCTCACTTGTGAGTGAGGTGAACCAAGGTTCAAATCCACCAGCACATGGCACCCTAATGCCCACGGCAAAACCGCTGCCGGTTCGAACGGCTGAAACTGGCGTCAAAACTACTTGGACGCGAAAATGACGAATTCAAAGAACGGTCAAACAACAAGTCATTCGACGAGTTCAGATGTAGCACAATCTTCGTGCCCGTCAAGTGAATAAATCAAAAAAAGTGTTCAATAACAATATATTAACTTCACTTACGAGTGAAGAAAAATCGATGTCTGCATTCGATTTGACTTTAAATAAAAGTTTAGCAGACGCTACGCTCGGTTGAGGGTTTGGACTAGTCTTCACTTTGAGTGAAGATTAGTCGAGCCCACCTTTAGGGAGCGCCAGAATGGGGGAGTGTACGATATTACCCTCGATCACGTTGCGGCGTCGATTGACGCGAGCCAGCAAGTCGCTGACCTCCACCCGCACATCAACGTCCACCTTTTGCTCCTGTGCGGCTTTACTCACATTGAGCGCGAGGATCGTTTCCGACGCTTTCAAGCGGACCATCTCGTTGGTGCTGTTGTTGGCCAGGTCATAAAGGTTGTCCAGCATTTCGGGGGCCATGTAAGCGGCCTTGGTCTTGAGTTCCTGCGGCATGGGTGGTCTGCCCTTGGGGTTGCCGCTTTGGCCTTTCTTGAACCCTTGTCGCTTGAGTTTGGCCTTTTCCTCTTCCGTTAGTTCACGCTTCTTTCTCATTAGGTCTCCTCGACAACTCTGCCGCCGATACGTTTGCGAAACTCCAGCGCATCATCCTCGTATGTGAATTCGACCTCAAAGGACTGCTCGGCAACGTTGAGGATCGAATAGTTGTCTTGGGCTTGCGGCATGTTCGCAGCAATCCAGGGGACATATCGTTCTTGGATGAACTGATTGATCGCGTCGGATTGAGAGATCAGCGGATTGTGCAATCGAATTTCTTTGATGCGGCCATTAAGGTAGCCGTTCGCGATGTCTAAGCGTAGTTTCATTGGTTGCCTTGAAATCGATTAAATTGGGTTTACCCTTTATTTAATCGGAACGTTGCAAAACTCGCATCAAACGCCTCGTAATATGGAGAACACGCATGGCCAAGAACGAAGCCGTCAGAAAGAAGTTGCTCGCAAAATTCATGGAGCCTTCGAAAAAGAAGGTTGGTTCTGCCGATCGCGTAACCGCGTTGATCGAAAGCGGAGTTGAGCAGATCAAGATCATCGAGAAGTTGATCGCAAAGGATGCATCCACGAAGATCGTCGCTCAGCGTGATTGGTTCCGTGAAGTGGAAAACGGTCAATATGAGATCAAGGTTGGCCGCACGGCTTATCCGTTCAACGGGGACACGACAAAGCGCTTCAAGGCTGCTTCCCTCGAAGAGGTGAAAGAAATCGTCGAAGGTTTGGTCGAGTTGGCCAAAACTGATGACGATTTCCAGAAGGAAATCCGTGACTATCAGCCAAAGCCCAAGGCTAAGGCGAAGAAGTAGTATCCAGGTTGAATGACAGAAAAGGCCCGCCAAGTGCGGGCATTTTGCGTTTAAACAGTCAAAACAAGCGCCTTCGATAAATACCCCGGATTTCAATTACCGGTGTATTTTCGATGGTTTCTCAAAAGGAGCAATTGGAACTTATCGAGAGTTTGCTCGATGAGTATCGAAACGATATAAGCGCTTTCGCATTCGATGTTTTCGAAAGCGTTCTCAGACCCAAGCAGGTTGAGTTTGCAAACGCTGCGATGCGCAGCAAGCGCGTTACCTTTAAGGGTGGCGTAGGTTTCGGCAAAACCCATATCCTCGCGATCTTTGTTTGGTGGAGTTTGTTCTGCCACGATCGCGTCAAGTGCTCGATCTTCGGTCCCAGCGAAGCGCAGTTGAAGAGCGGCGTTTGGAACGAAATGCACAGCCTTTGGGAGCGAATGCCCGAGGAGTTCAAAAACGCCTGGGACGTTACGGCTACCAAGATTAGCCGAAAGACTGCACCGTCGAACTGCTATGCGGAGTTTCGTCTCGCCAGCAAAGACAACGTGGCGGCATCACGCGGTATTCACGCCGACAACAACTTTATCGTTGTGGACGAGGCCACTGGTGTTTCCGACGAGATCCTAAAGGGCGCTCTACAGAACCACCTCACATCGGACCCTAACCCCAAACTGATCCTGATCTCCAACCCCAACACTACCAGCGGGTATTTCTGGGACACCTGGAACGATGAGGATATCAGCCCGCATTGGGTCAAGGTTCACGGCAGAATGGCCGATAATCCAAGGGTCACCGAGGACGACTTGGAGATGGAAGCCAAGCAGCGCGGAGGCAAGTCATCCAACGATTACATCATCCACGTTGAAGGCGATTTCCCATCCAGCGATGATGACGGTCTGATCCCCGCTTATCTCATCGATGCAGCGGTAGAGCGTGAAGACGCCGTGCCTAGCGATCTAAGGCCGATCCATTGGGGCGTTGACCCCGCCGGTCCTGGCCGAGATCGATCAGTGATCGTCAAGCGTCACGACAACAAGATCATCGACGTTCACGAGTATCGCGGACTGACGACCACACAACTGTCCTATGTGATACGCGACCAGTTTCAAGCGCTGACGCCTGCTGAACGCAAACGGGTGATTATCTCCGTTGACGCGAACGGCCTCGGACGCGGTGTCGCTGACAATCTCTCCGACTTTGGTCTGCCGGTCAAAGCGGTTGCCACGCAAAGCCAACCCACAAAGGGTAGGGACGTCAAGGGCAACGACAAGTACGCGAAACTGCGCGATCAACTTTGGTGGGAGGTCAGGGAGTGGTTTGCTACTGAAGCGGTTTCCATCCCGTTTTGCGTTCCTCTGATCCGTGAACTCAAAGCCCCAACCTACGCCTACGATAATCGCGGCGCTATCAAGGTCGAGGGCAAGAATGAAATGAAAAAGCGGCTGAAAATGTCGCCGGATTATGCCGACGCTTTGTGTCTGACGTTTGCAGCGGAAGAAAGTCGATATTTCGGAAAATTCAGTTGGAGCAAGCCATTAGTGCAGATGGATCTCCGAGTTTTTGAATAAGCGGAGAAATCGGCATCACGAATAAATACTGAAATAGAAGAGAAATGAGAAGGGCGGATCAACCGCTCCGAAAGGTGCAATGGCGAAGGAAGTCAAAAAGAAAATAGATGAAGCCGCACTATGCAGCAGAATTTCAAAGGCGTTACAAGAAGCCGTAGGTATCTCTGACACCAATATCGCACAACGACAGGCTGAAGCGTTTCGCACATATATGCGAAAGCCGATGGCTGGTGATGAGCAGATCCAAGGCCGCTCCAAGTATGTCAGCAACGAGGTGCAAAGCGCCGTTGATTGGTCGGTAAGCACGGTAATCCGAGTTTTCGACAGTCAGCGCGAGCCTGTCTCGTTCCAACCCAATACGTCGAGCCCCGGAGACGCAGCGCTGGCCAAGCAGATGACGCATGTTGTCAATTTCGTTCTCCGCCAGAAAAACAAGCACGTGGGCTTTTTGCAGCCCTGGCTGACCAATGCGTTTCAGACCGGTCTCGGCGTGACCATGGTTTCGTTCAATTCCTATACCGAGCAATCGCTACCGCAGTTGGTCAAGGGTGTCACAGACCAAGCGCTGGTCGAGATCTACGAGGACGAAGAAGCCGGCCACATCGAGATCGTGGAGGTTGGCGAGCCATATCAGGCCAAACTATCCGCGAACCAGGCAGGTATGATGCCGCAAATGGCAATCCTCGCGGAAAGCCTCTTGCCGATGGTGAGAGACGTTAAAATCCGCCGGAACAAAAAGCAGATCGAACTAAACATCGAGAACTTGGCTCCCGAGGATTTCATCGTTTCCAAGGATGCCAAGTTCAATCAGCAAACCGGTGGTATCCGAGCCAGCCTCCAAGGCCACAAGCGCGTTATCAGTCGTGGCGAGTTGATCGATCTGGGTTTTGATAAGGCCAAGGTCGCGCAATTGCCATCAGCCAACGATGACGACGAAAGCGAACTCGCTCATGAGCGCAGCGAAGTTATCGACTACAGCCAGGGCGTTGGTGACGTTCATGATGACGTGTTGATTTATGAAATCTACACGCGAATGGCGATCGAAGACAAAAAGGCTCGTCACTATCGCATCACCATTGGCGGTGGGCTGGAAAGCAAGCCCATCCTGTTGGGCTATCAGGAAGTCAGCAAGTTCTATCCTTATGCGGCCTTCTGCCCATTTCCGACGCCGAACACGCTTTTCGGTCAGGGCATTTTCGACCGTATCGGACCCGAGCAAGCGTATATCAGTAAGATGATGCGCTATGTGTTTGACAACCTCGCGCAGCATTCCAATCCCATCAAGATCATCAATCCGAACGTCACGAACCCCAATGACGTGCTCAACCTATATCCGGGCGCGGTGGTTCGTTCGGAAGATCCAACCGGCGGCATCTCTTATAACCAGCCAGCATTTTCAGGCGGCAATGCCCTAAGCGTTATCCAAAGCGTGTCAGGTAAACTGGACTTCGCAACGGGTGTTGGTCCCAACATGATCGCCCTCAATGCGAGCGATCTGCAAAACTCGACCGCCACTGCCACAAGTCAACGTGCGAATGCCAGCCAGACGTTCATGGAGCGCATCTGCCGGTGGTTTGCAGAAACTGGTTATGCCTATCTGGTCAAATTGATCATCGACGCGCTGGTTTCCAACGCCGAAGACGCAGAGGCGTTTATCGCCCGTCTTACCGACACCTATGTTCCCATCCAGGTTGATGACTGGGATCCAGATATGGATGTGACCGCCAACATCTCGTTTGGGGTCATGAACAAGGACTTCAACGCGGCTGCTCTCAACCAGATCCTAGCCCAGCAGATGCAAGCGATGCAGATGGGAATTGTCACCCCGGACAAGATCATAAACACGCTGACCAAGATCGCTGAAAATGCCGGGTTTACGAACCCATACGAGTTTTATCTCACCAAGGAGGAGTGGCAGCAGAAGGTTCAGCAGGAGCAGGCCAACGCCAAGCCGCCGCAGCCAAGCGCGGATACCTTGGGACTTATCCAGATCGAGCAGACCAAGGCCCAATTGCGAGCGCAGTCGGATGCCGCCGAGCGCGATTTTGAGATGCGCAAACTGATTGTCACCAACGATATCGAGCGCGATCGAATGGCCCAGGAAAAGTGGCTCAAGGCCGCTGAAATCGCTGCCAAGTATGGCACTGAACTCGACTTGGCTCGTCTGCAACAGGAACAGGCTGCATCGCGCAACGACGTGGATTTGGCCATGGCCACAATCGACCAACAGAAAGAGGGAATGAACCGGCTGGCTGAAATTCACCAGGCCGAGCAAGCGGCTCGTGCGGTGCCGCAAATGCCCACAGCCCAGCAAGGACAAGCATAATGAACCGAGATCTCTTATTGCGCGGCCAAGCCGCCAAAAACCTATTGGCTAATCACGAATTCAAGTTCCTAGCCGATGAAGTTCGCAAGGACATCTTCGAGCAGTTCGTGCGCACGAACATCAATGAAACTGAAAAGCGAGAGGATCTTTTCAAATGCGTGAATGCGCTGGAAACGCTGATCGTGTTCGTCCAGCGATATGCCAATGACGCCGAGTTCGAACTCAGCAAGCAAGGCATGAACTTGGACGTCTAAAGGCGCCAAGATTGAAGCGATCTCCATAAATAGTTGAACAAAAACAACATTATGGAGAATTCATGGAACTCGCCAATAATCCCATCGAGGGAACTGGTCTTACAGTCAATGAAGCCGCAGAACGTATCGAAAAACTATTGGACTCCGAGATTGGAGCAACCGCAGAAGTAGATGCTGATATCGAAACCGAAGAGGTTTCAACAACCGAATTGGAAGTGGAAGAAATCGACACGGAACAAGCCGAAGAGGCCTCCGAGGAAGTCGATAAAAACTTAGAAGCCGATGAGGTTGAGGAAAGTACGGAAGAAGCCGAAGAGGCTAATCCAAGCGATGATGAGATTGTTTTCGAAGTCGACGGAAAGCAGGTCACACGCAAGGAAGCCCAACTGGGTTATCTACGTCAATCCGATTATACGAAGAAAACTCAGGAACTCGCTTCTGACAAAAAGGCTCACTTGGAGCGCTATAAGGTCGAGCAAGTAAACTTTGATGAACTTCGTACAAAAGTGGATGCTGAAATTCTTGACATCAAGAAAAGCATTGCACGTGAGTTTTCTTTTCAAGAACCCAATTGGGATGATCTCCTCGCGCACGACCCCTCGGAGTTTACGCGGCAGAAGCACGAATGGGAGCGCAAGCAGGCCAAGGTACGTGAACTTTACGAACTTGAACGCTTGAGTAACGAAAAGAAAGCCCAATGGCAGCAAGAGCAGATCAAACTCGCTCAAGCCCAAGCCTATGAAGAACTTGCAACCAAACACTCCGAATTCGCGGATGCCAAAAAGGCACCAGCGTTGCTGTCGGAAATTGGTCAGTATCTCCTAGATAATGGCTTCAAGCGTGACGAGATCGAAGGCATTGCCGACAGTCGCATCATGGACGTGGTTTACCGTCTCTACAAGTTGGAGAAGGTTCAGCAAAAAGTCCCGGAAGTGATCAAGAAGTTGGAAAATAAGCCTGCGCTCACAATGCCTGGAACGACAACGTCCAAGCAGGCAGTTGAAACCCAATCTTATGCAAAGGACAGAAATCGTTTGAAGAAGTCAGGCAGCATCAATGATGCCGCCGATTTTATCAGCAAATATATTCTATAAGGAGAAGCCAATAATGGCCACATTGAAGACAACCGACGTCAAGCACGTCAGAGAAGACCTTGGCGATCTAATCAGCGATATCACGCCAAAGGAAACACCAGTTCTTTCCTCGATCGGCACGGTCAAAGCATACAACACTTATCACGAAACCCTAAAAGACACCCTCGCTGCGCCAAACGCCGACAATGCCCGCGCTGAGGGTTCTGACGCTCCTGCTGCCAACAACACTGGACCAGAACGCGTTGGTAACTGGACACAGATCTTTTCCAAGCAGATCACCGTGGCGAGCACTCTCGAGAAGGTCAACACTGCTGGTGCCAAGAAGGAAAAGTCTCGTCAGATCGCAAAGGCGATGCTGGAACTAAAGCGAGACGAGGAAGCAGCAATCACCTCCGACAACGCTTCGGTTGCTTCCGGCACACGCAAACTCGCCGGTATTGGTGCATGGCTCGAAACTAACGTTGACGCAGGTGCAACTGGCGCTGCTGGCGGTTTCAGCAATGGTATCGTCGCTGCTCCAACACCAGGCACAAACCGAGTTCTCACAGAAGACATGTTCAAGGACATGGCACAAAGCGTTTGGGAGCAGGGTGGCGATCCAACGCTCGTGTTCGCACCAGGCGACCTGAAGGCTGCGATCTCGGGCTTTAGTGGTCGCGCAACTCAACACCAAGCGGTTGATGCTGGCACGATCTACGCGAACGCGGACATCTACGTGTCCAACTTTGGTACCCACAAGATCATTCCTCACCGCTACATGCCTACCACAAGCGTCTATTTCCTCGACAAGTCACTTTGGAACAAGGCTGTTCTCGGTGGGATCGAAAAGTACGACCTCGCCAAGACCGGTAACAGCGAGAAGATGGAGATCGTGGAAGAGTTCACGCTGGAGTGCTTGAACGAGGCCGGTAACGGCGTAATCCGCGACGTTGCAGCGGCTTAATCCGAGACTGAATGGGGAGCGAAATGCTCCCCATTTTTGCAATGCGCCCAATAACAAAAACAACAAGAGGCGATCAGTGTTTCATGAAGAATTTCAGATTGGCGATCTCGTAACGCACGGCACCTACGTCCTAATCGATGATCCGCAAAAGACCGTTTGGGTCACCCGTGATGGCGACCTCATGTACATCACGACCGAATACAAGGGTTTTCAGGCGACCCTGGATGCCAACGCCGAACTCGCAAACAGTTTCAGCAAAAACCAAAAACTCGGAGACATGGAGCGTGTCGCGAGCATTCCGCTGGGCGTTTATCACGAGTGGGCAAAGCATGGGATTACCGAGGACGACGACGCGTTGAAGCGCCGTCTCAATGATGCCGACTACCGCAAGTTCCGCACGAACAGTTTGAGGCTGTAACCATGGCCATCTCAAACTTCGACGACCTCAAAGCGGCTATCGTGAATTTTACCCCGGAACTCAGCACAAGCGATCCGATCGATCTCTTCGTTTCGCTGGCCGAGGCCGAGTTCACGCCCTACGTCAAACATTTCAAGGCAGAAAAGTCCGTGGTTCTCGCAACCACCGACAATGCCATCACGCTGCCCGAGGATTTTCAGGAAGCGATCCGCGTTTATGTAGATGGTAAGCCAGTAACACCAGTAAGCCGTCACGGAGCCACGCTAAAAGCGGGTGAGGTCGGCTATTTCCAAGCCGGTGATACCTATGTGTTTGTCCCAGCCGTTAATGAAAGCCGACAGATTGAACTCGACTACTATGCACGTCCGAGCGCTTTGTCTGTCACACAGCCATCGAACTGGCTCTTGAGCCGTTTCCCAAACCTTTACCTCCATGCGGCCCTCGCGCAGGGCTTCAACTGGCGCGGAAACAAGGAGGCAGAAGCCGCCGCAAAAGCACAGGTGGCCATGGTGCTCGGCGTTATTGCCGACGACCACAAGAGAGCAACTCAGATCAGCAACCAGTTTGTGATCTTCCCCGGAGGGTTCCACTAATGCAGATCGAACTTCCATTGCGCTCATGGCTTCCCGACCTACCAGAGTTGAATAATCCGGGCCTGACCACCGCATTCAATGTGGTGCCTGGATTTGGTGCTGGACAGGGTGCAGTCACATACCAACCCATGAGCGCGGCGACTTTGTATTCGGCCACCGCCATGGAAAGCCGACCGCTAGGCACAGCCATCGGTTTTGACACTCTTGGCAATGCCAAGGTCTACGGGGGCAGTGCTGCAAAACTCTACAAAGTTGATCCCGCCGATCGTGCTTGGCGGGATGTTTCACGTCCAAGCGGCTATTCTACGGGGCAGGGGGAAAACTGGAACAGCACCGAGTATGGAAACGCGGTCTTCTTCACGAACTTCAACGACGAGATGCAGTTCATCAACAAGGATCTCGACCTGCAGTTCGGCGATGTGACCACACTGGTCAAAGCCCGTCATATTGCCACGGTCAAAGATTATATCGTCGTCGGCAACACCTACGATGAACTCGATGGCGCAGTGCCGTTTCGAGTGCGCTGGTCCGGCCTTGGCTTGCCTCTGAGTTGGGAGTTTTCTCAGTCCACGGGTGCCGATTTCCAAGACGTCTACGGCTACGGCTCTATGCAGGGCATTGTCGGTGGTGAAGCCGGTTGGCTGCTTATGCAGAAGGGCATCGTGAAGATGACCTTTGTCGGCTTTCCGTTCTGGTTCCAGTTCGATCCTGTCCCAAACTCCAAGGGCTGCGCAGTCCCGCAAAGCGTAATCACTGTCGAGGGCAACACCTACTTTATTAGCGACGACGGCTTCTACGTGATGAATGGCAACACCGGTCAAACCACGCCCATTGGCGTTGGCAAGATCGACCAGTTCTTTCTCAATGGCGCGGATACCAGCCAGTATTCGCAAATGACCGTGGCCACAGATCCAAGAAGCAAACTCATTTACTGGGCCTACATGACCAAGGATGCCGTGGACGGCGTTCCCGACCGATTGCTGGTCTATAACTATGTGATCGGCGACTGGTCCCATGCCGAAGCATCAGCAAACTTTGTTTTCAACGCCCTGAGTTTACCGTGGACTATCGACCAACTCGACATTTTCGGATCAATCGACGCGATCCCTGCAAGTCTTGATAGTCCAATTTGGGCAGGCGGTAACGCCATGCTTTGGGCCATGGATGTCAGTGGGGCGATCTACGTTTTTGGCGGCCCGACGCTACCTGCAGTGATCGAGACCGGCGAGGTCATGCTTGCCTCTATGATGAAAGCAGCGGACCCGACGATTTCCGCGGATCGCGCCATAGTCCGAAAGATCCGTCCGCTTTTCCACGGAGACAGTGGGATTGCTCGTGTTCGTGTAGGGCATCGTTCAACTAGTAAAGAGCCGGTCGCCTGGAGCAACAGGGCGGATCTACACCCAGAAACACAGACCGCATACGTCCGGGAATGCGATCGTTTCCACCGAATTAGAATAAGCCTTTCAGGAGGTTGGACCAAAGTGATGAGCGTTCAAATTGACGCTGATCCAGCGGGTTCTCGATAAATAACGCATGTATGTAAGAGACGTAACAAACACCGCGCAACTCAAAACGCTGATCGACTGGATACTGCGTCAGATTTCCAACAACACGGGAAGCGTGACGTTAAGGGCAGGCCATTCAACGACGGTAGTTGAGAATGCCAAATGCACAGCGGAAACGGTGATCATTCTGTCTGCGCAAACGTCGGATGCAGCGAGCGAAATTTCTTCAACATACGCAACGGCAACTGGTGGGTCATTTACGATCAGCCATGCAGATAACAGCAACACGAACAGAAAGTTCGGATACGTTTTGATGAAGGTTTGATGGCGATAAAGCGAATTGACAGGTCAGAAGACTTTGAGAGTGAATTCGTTCGCTGTCTGCCTTGGTTGATCGCCGCACACCAACATAACAAAGATGGCATCAATTTTAGATCGATCATCAAAGGGTTGATCGAGCGAGACTTACTGCTTTGGGTAGGGGAGAATGCCGCTTGTGTGACGGCTCTCACTGAATGGCGCGATCACAAGGTTTGCTGCTTGTATTTGATTGGTGGCAATAAGGGCAAAGCCCTCAATGACATCCGTATGGGATTTGATCCGATACGAGAACATGCCTTGCAGTTCAATTGTGATGGCCTGATCGGAATTGGCCGGTCGTCTTGGGCAAGATTTTTAATTAGGGAATTCGGTTTTGAGATTGCTGAGCAGCAAGGAGAAGGCGAAGGCATTTTTTATAGGAAGTTGTAAGCATGGCGAGTACACCAAAAGAAACAACGCAAAAGGTTGAGCCCTGGGATGGTTCTCAGTCGTATCTCAAGGGCGTCTACAGCCAGTACGACAAACTTATAAAGCAGGGTGCTCCGGAAACCTGGTCGGGACCAACAGTCGCGGATCAATCAGCCGCCACGCAGCAAGCGCAGCAGCAACAGGTCACCTACGCGACAAACCCTTCGAACTCTCAACTGCTAACGAATGCCCAGAACGCTACCAGCGGGATTGCTTCGGGTGCATCAACAGACCAAGCCGGCAACAACGCGCTTCGAAGCCTTCTCGGTGGTGTTTCCTACGCAACTGACCCATCCGCTTCTGGCTATGGGGCATTTGCGTCGGGGTCGATGGTTGGAAAGAACCCCTGGCTTGATGCCAGCGTGAACAACGCTACCGCAAAGATCGCAGACCAATTGGGCAGCACGACGCTCCCGACGATCCAGGGACAAGCCGCTGGTGTCGGTCGCTTGGGATCGAATGCCTCTGCAAGCCTGATCAACGGGGCCAGCAGAACTGCTGCCGATGCGATGAGCAAGGTGGCAACAGATATGTATGCGAACCAGTACAACCAGGACATCGCCAACGTTTTCACCGGCCTGCAGGGGCAGAGCAACGCTTTCAATCAGGCTACGGCCAACGCCTTTAGTAATGCGGCAGTGAAGTCAGACGCCGCAAACTCTCTCAACGCAGGACAAAACCAACAGCAACAGACGCAGTTGTCGGCTGCTGGTATGGCAGGCGATCAATATCAGAACGGTTTGCTACCAAGTCAGGTGCTCGCTGGTGTTGGTCAGCAGCAGGACGATCGCGCACAGAACGTTCTCAACAACCAAATCGCACTGTTCGACCAGGAACAGCAGAAGGGCCTCACAAACTTGGCCAACTTCGCAAACGTGCTCAACGGTGGCGGATACTCGAACACAACCACCCCTGTCTATTCGAACACGGGCGGCCAAATCCTCGGTGGCCTCACATCGGTTCTTGGTCTGCTCCTTTCCGACAAGAGAGCCAAGCGCATTCATCGACTAGTCGAATTCGGTGTTGGAGGCATTCCGATTTACGAATGGTCCTACAAGCACGACAACGACAATCAGATCCACGTTGGCCCTCTCGCGCAAGATGTTGAGGCCGTCATGCCGGATGCCGTCGTCGAGATCGCGGGTGCGAAGTTTATCGTCACTCACAGATACTCGGAGGCCGCATAATGGCAGTGGATTTTTTGGAAGAATTTTTAAAGCGTATTCGCGAGGGACAAGCGGCTATCGCAGTGCCACAGGCACGTCCAGAGCAGCCTACCAGCGTTCCAGTTGCGCAAGCACCCGCAGCGCAGCCCGCAGAGGAAACGCGTCCTAACCTGCTTGGGCGTCTGTTTGATACTTCGGAGGAAGCAATGGCCGAGCGCAGAGCAACGCTGCTGCCGATGGGCGCTGCAATGATGGTCGCTGGTGGTCCAAGCCGAGACCCGACAAACTTCCTCAGTGTTTTGGGGCAGGGCGTTGCAGCGGGCACAACTGCAAACGATGCATTCAATAAAGACGCTGGTGCGAGAGCCGCCGAGCGTGCTCGCTCTCAAATGCAGGAGCAATTGCTGACTGGCCTGGGGGCGAATGGTTCGAACAATCCGTACTCGATCGCGGAACTCAAGCAGATCTTGGCTTTTCAAGTGCGAACAGGTGATGACGCCGGTGCCCGTGATACCTTGGGTATGATCCAAGCGCTGCAAAAGGAAGCCGCCGACAACGGTATGTTGATCGATGAAAGCGGAAGCATGGTCGCTGCTCCGGGGTACAATGAAGGGCTTGGAACCACCGAGCAGATCAAGGCTGCTGGCCGCGTCGCTGGTGAGGAAAGCCAGCGTCAAACCGACGACATCCGCGAGTACAATCTCTACGTCAAACAAACCACAGACGCTGGCGGAGAGCCGTTGGATTTCACGACATGGGTTCGTGAAAACAAGAAGGCTGGTTCAACGCAGGTCAACGTGGATACTGGCGTAAACGGCAGCAAATATGGGGAAAAGAACGACACCTTAGCCGCCGAGCGTCACAATCAGATAGTCGCTGATGGTGCAAGAGCCACGCAAATGATCGGCGACATGCAAATGCTTGCTGATCTTGGCCGTCAGGTAAAGAGCGGCAAGGGCGCAGAGATCATGACTACGTTGGGGCCATGGGCTGAAATGTTGGGCGTTGAGATTGACGGTCTTGATGCCGCACAGGCATTCAAATCCATCACGGATCGCCTCGCTCCGCAGATGCGTCCGGCGGGTTCAGGTTCTTCGTCTGACCTAGACGTGAAGATGTTCCTCAACGCCCTTCCAAACATCGGCAATACGCCTGAGGGCAACGAGATCATCAACTACACTTGGCAGGCGATTTCCAAAAACAAGATTGATGCCGCTGAAATCGCTCGTCGCGCTCAGATGGGTGAGATCACCTGGCAGGAAGCAGACAAGCAGATTGAAGCACTGCCAAATCCATACGCGCGTTTCAAAGAATTTGAAAAGGCCGGGGGCAAGCCTTCAGAGCAATTCGGAGAGCAGCCCGCAGAAGGTCCGGTTCGCGTTTTAGGTGGCGCTCGAATTGGAGGAACGGGAGAGCAACCAAAAAGCATCCCTCAGGTAAATAGTCCCGAGGACGCATACAAACTTCCAAGAGATGTCGAGTTTTTCACAACGCCGGATGGTCGCAAAAAGCGTAATCCGAATTTTGAAAAGCAATAAGAACCCCGAAAATGGGGCGAGGTGAATGGGTGGCATTAAACGAGAATGCTCAATACGCATATCGCTATTACATGGATAAGTGGAAACTAAAGCCGCATCAGGCCGCTGGTATCGTTGGCAATCTGATGCAGGAAAGCAGCCTAAATACGGGAGCAAGAAATCCCGGTGACGGTAGCGATGGTTCCGACAGTATTGGTGTCGCGCAGTGGAATGGCGGTCGAGCCAGAGGCTTGCACCAATTCGCAAAAGAGCGCGGCACAGACGTCAGCGATCTCGACACGCAACTCGACTATGTCATGCACGAGTTACAGGGGCCGGAGCGCAGTGCTTACGAGCGTTTGATGGCTGCCGAAGACGTGGCCGGTGCCACACAAGCGATCATCGGCTTTGAACGTCCCGCAGGCTGGTCTGCTGACAACCCAACCGGCGGTCACGGCTATGGCAACCGCTTGAAGTACGCTGGCACAATCCTGGGAATGTCTCCCGAACAGTTGGCGCAAGCAACTGGCACCAGCGGCAGATTGGAAACAGGTAGTTCTCCCTCGATCGCAGCCGCAGGTTCGGCGGGGGCTGGAACCGGTGCAGGTGCTTCCGGCTCAGTCACAGTTGGCAAACCCGAAAGCGAGGGTTTGCTCGCCAAATTGGGCATCAGTGTTCCCGATAAGATCCTCGGTATTGAAACCAACAAGGGCCTGAGCGCGATGAGCGGCTTTGCCGAGTTGATGGCCAAGCAAGCCGACAACATGAACCAGCAGATGCATCAAACGGCACAGGCTGCCCAGGCCCGCCGAGCAAGCACGGGACCCATTCAGGTCCAGGAGCACAAGCCCACGCCGATGGGAGGGATGTCTGGTCCGTTGATGGCCGGTGCCATGGGAACAGCAAACACACAGATTGATGAGGAACTACTCAAGAAATTGATGCTCGCCCGCAGGGGTGGCCTTGGTGGCCTCGGTGGAATTGGGAGAGCATGATGCAACCGCGACTTAACCTGAAAAAGAAGGACATCTGGGCCGACTTCGAAGACGCACCCGAAGATGATGTTTGGGGCGAATTCGAGGATGCACTCGACGATGAGGCTTCACTCAAGGTGAAGGCCCTGGACCCCGAGCAGATCAACGTCAACTACTCGGCCCCCGCTGCCGTCCGCTTGGAACTCAGCGGCCTCGAAAAGCCCGAGGACAAACTCGCAGCCCTCCGAAAATACTACCCGGATGCACAGCCCTACGAAGACGGCAATTTCATCATGACCAACCCGGAAAACGGCGAGGTAATGCTGATGAACCAACCCGGTTGGATACCTGATGCCGGAGATTTCGCAGAACTCACACCCTTTGCCGGTGAAATCGTCGGTGGTGTTGTCGGCAGTGTTGGAGGTGCGGCAGGTGGTGGCGCGGTGGGTTCGGCAGTACCAGTCGTGGGCACAGCCGTTGGTACCGTTGGCGGCGCTATCGCCGGTGCAGGAACCGGTGCAGCAGCAGGCAGAGACTTAGTTCAGAGAGTGATCAACTGGGGCTTTGGTAACGACGACACCCGAACACTTAGTGAGTACGCTAAGGACAAGGCTGTCGATTTCGCCATGGGTGCAGCGGGTGAGGGCGTAGGTCGAGCCGCAATAAAGGGTGCATCTCTTGCTGCTCGTCCCATTCAGAAGGCTCTCGCGGGAAAAGCCGATGATGCAGCCGCTGCGGTTGGTCGTGCCCAAGATTTCGCAGACGCAGGTATCAGTCCAACCGTAGGAATGATTACGCAGAACCCACAAGCCTTGGTGCGCGAAGCAACCATGGTTCGCGACTTCCCGCAGTCTCGACTGGCTCAAGCCGCCCAGGGAATCGATGACAACGTAGGTCGCGAGTTCGACCGGATTACAACAGGACTTGCATCGAGCACAAACCCAGCGCTCAAACCGACAACCGTGCAAAGCGTGGGTGAAGGCCTGATTGGCAAAGCCGACGAGGCCAACCAAGCGATAAACGCGCAGCGTGATGCCCTCTATAAGCAGGTAGACAGCCTGGTAGGTGCCAAGCCTGCGACCACAAATTCCAACACGAAAACGCTGCTGGAAACGCTCAACGCGGAAAAGAAGAACCTTGGAAGCAGTGCGAAACTGAACAAGGGTGGCCTACTGGATGATGTGATCGAACAGGCAAAGGCCGCATCATCGGATCTTGGAAAGGGCCTGTCGTTCTCGGATGCGCAGGCCATGCGCAGCACCATAGGAAAACTCGCATTCGACAAGAACACCGACCCCTTTTTGGCCACCCGTATGAAGTCGCTCTATGAAAGTGTGACCAAGGACATGGCCGAAACGGCCAACGGTGCTGGTGATGACGCTTATAAGGCTTGGCGAGAAGCCGATGCATTCAACGCGTCGCTTTATGGACCAGACAGCCCAAGATCCGCGATCAAGGGTATTGCGAAGGCTCAGGATGGGGAAAGCGCATACAAGTTCCTGACCGCGAAGATCCGTGACGGTGGAAGTAGATTGGCTGCTGCACGCGAACAGATCGAAAAGGTTGGAGGTCGCGCGGAGTGGGATCAAATGACCGCTTCATATCTACAACGCATGGGCACAACGCTTTCCGCTGATGGTGCCGAAGCATTCAGCCCCAAGCGCTTTATGACCGAGTGGAACAAGATCGCTCCGGAAGCCAAGGATGCGATGTTCGCCGGAACGACACGCCAAGGGTATCGTAAGGACTTGGATCGTTTGGCTCGTATCGTAGACATTCGCCAGAATGCGTTGAAAACACGTGCAAAGCCCCAGGATGATTTTGTCGATCAAGGCACTCGTTTGCTGCTGAATGCCGCAACGGGTGGAGCAGCGATCGCAGGTCGAAGAATGCGAAACGCATACATGGATCGGCTTTTGACCAATCCAGAAGTTGTTCGATGGATGACTGGAATCCCTCAAGCGCAAATGACCCGGAACGGGATCAATGAGCACGTGGGATTGTTGCGCAGAATGGTTCGCGCATCGGCGCCCACGGTCGAGGGAAGAGCGCTTCTAGAAGCCGTTGAAAGTTATCTCGAAGAGAGTGGCTTCCCAAATGAGGAAGAAGAATAGGGCCTCATAAACACGAGGCGCACCCGATAACAAAACAATAAGCGGTGATTTTAAATGGTTGATATTATTGATAACAAGTGGACAGAAGAGGATAACAACAACACCAGTCCCGCGCCGGATGGCGTGCAAGGTGGTTACCTCCCCAACTCGATCGCGCCGATCCTCAGAAACATCATGGGTGGCGTCAAACGTTGGTATGTCCGACAGAATGCCATCTATTCGGCAACGGGTTCGGCTAATGCATACGCCTTAGAATATGATGTCGCGCCCACAGGCTATCGAAAAGGCGAAATTTTCGCATTTTGGGCAAATCATTCCAATACCGGTGCGGCTACACTCAACATAAACGGGCTTGGCTCTAAAGCCATTCTGGCATCAGACGGTTCGACCCTTGCGGCGGGTAAAATTGGTGCAAATCAGATCACCAGTGTCGCGTATGATGGTGCTGCATTCCGTTTGCTTTTCACAGGTGACGGAATTGTTGGCAGCGGGTCGGCAGCAGTTGCAAGCAATCGCGCTACACTCGGCATCAGCAACGTTGATAACACTTCTGATTTGAATAAGCCGATCTCCACGGCGACCCAAACGGCTCTCACTTCCCTGCAGAGTTCGCTCAACACGCATACCCATCCGATTAGCGCCGTGGTGGGGTTGCAGACTGCATTGGATGGTAAAGCCAATTCCGCTGATATCACTGCTCCAGTTCCATCGGGTGCCGTTATGGCATTCGCAATGTCGAACGCACCAACAGGTTGGTTGAAGGCCAACGGCGCGGCGGTTTCTCGCGCAACATATGCGGCGTTGTTTGCTGCGATCGGCACTACATTCGGGGCGGGGGACGGGTCAACCACCTTCAACCTCCCAAATCTGCGCGGTGAGTTTGTTCGCGGGTGGGACGATGGTCGTGGTGTGGACAGTTCCCGTGCTTTCGGTTCTGCCCAGACGCACGAATTTGCTAGCCATAGCCACACCGGTACAACCAACACCACTGGAGCGCACACGCACACATTTACGTCGTATGGTAACAACGGCGCTGGCACAAACAATCCAGACACAGGCAACAATAGCAATACGCCGCGCAACAACAGCACAAGCAGCGCAGGCGCGCACTCGCACACGCTCAGTATTGATGCGACTGGCGGGACGGAAACTCGTCCGCGCAACATCGCACTGCTCTACTGCATCAAGACGTAATTGCAGCCCGGCGTTTGGCCTTGATCGCTTGAACGTCGGGATCTTTAAGCCGTGGGTTTTCGGTGACAACTCGTTTTAGAGGTGCCTGCATGATTTGTTCAACAGCGAGTACACGCTCTGCTCGATCGGTCGCGTCTCTCAGATCCGTCGCAAAGTGCTCGGCGCGCAGACTACCGGGGTGATCGTTGATCATGCCGCTTTCCATAGCATCGAACACCTGTGTGAGTTTGCCGTCTCTAACCTTGAACGCCCGGATGCCACCGCCGATTACGACTAAGTGTTCTTTGGCCACGGGATCAAAACTGATCATCGTCACAAACCGCTTAAGCGCGGAATGTACACGGGTTCTCGATCGGAATAGGTTTTCCTGGTCCATAGAAGCCCATGCAGCGCGTTCCTGCTCTATCTCGGCCTCTACGTCTGTTTGAGGGTTTTGCTGCGCGAGCGCGTTAATCCGGAGGTTTTCCAATTCATCGCGTTCTCGATCCAACTGCTCCAGCAGTTTTGCATTTTCGCTGATCTTGTCACGAAAAGCCTGACGTGCCGCTTGGGGTGCTTCACTGAGTTCTGTGACCAGCGTGAGCATCTTCTTTTCGACCTCCTCCCGTTCGTATTGGAGATCAATTAGACGGGTAGCCATGGCGTTTATGTCGGCTGGTTTCTCTCCTTGTCGAAACGCCTCATGAAGTTTGAATTCAGGGATCAGGTCGAGCATTTGCTGCTCGAACATGGGGTAGTTGATGCCCTTGCCGTTGGTGCACTGAAATTGCTTTGGCTGATCGTCGTACCGCTTGTGCGTCCGCATTCTGTTATAGCAACGCAGGTAGCAATTCCGCTCCTTATCACGACCGTGATAAAGCGTCATCGGACCATGGCAGACAGCACAGGAAACCAATCCTTGAAAAAGATTGGCCATCTTTTCACCTTTACGTCCTCGATTTGGTCGAGCACGTTTGGCCTTGATCGCTTTCCAGTAGAGATCGGTTTCCACGGCAGCAGGGAAGAAGTTTCGCTGTGGCGGTCCTGCATTGTGATATGCGCCATTGCGAAACTCGCGAACCTGCAACGTACCGACAACGGTTTCGGTGTTCAGCAAGTGCGATACCGTTGATTGATGCCATCCGCGTTGCGCCTTGCGGAAAACCGGCACCTCCCTCCGATGTAATATTCGGCAGATTTCCATTTGGCCCAATCCATCAGCGGCCAACTCGTAGATCAAACGAACGGTTTCAGCATGTTCGTTCAGGTCGTAACGGATCGTGCCATCTGGCTGCTTTGTCGCATCAATCCATGTGGGAAGGTTGATGTTGTATCGGTTCTCGCCCTTCATTGCGGCTTCACGTTTCCGCATCATTGCTTCGCGGATACGTTTGCTCTTTGTTTCGCTTTCCTCGTTCGCACGGATCATAACGATCAAACTACCCATCAACTGGAATGGGCTGTCTTTGATCTTTTCCTCTGAATAAACCTGACGGTCAGCGAGGGTAACGACGATGATGCCCGCATTGATCAAGGCCAAAAACCTCGGCAACGCTTCGAGTACGTTTTGACGGCTCAAGCGATCCAGGCTTTCAATGATCAGATAACTTCCTTTGGCAACTTGCCCAGTTTGGACCAGTTCATGGAACTTTGCCAGTTTACCAGTCTGTGCGTTTTCACCCGTGAATGCGGAAACGCCTATATCCCGAAGGCTGTCATCGAGATCCAAACCATGTTCAGCCGCATATTCCCTGCTCGCTTGCAACTGACGCCGAAGGCTATCGCCCGAGATCTGTTTCTCGGTACTCATGCGAATGTAAGAGTACGCCTTTGGCTTGATTGGAAAAATTGTCATCATACACCTCGATCGCATCCAAGCACGTTGCGCTTAAAAAACGCTTGCTGGAGACCTGTGTATGTAAAACAACATTAGACAAAAGCCTGGTGGTTAATGTTTGGTTTCGCGGAGTGGCATGCAGGGCGGCTGATTTACAGCGTCCGTCAAACGCAGTAAGGACGGCCATGATCAAGCGCGCCGTCAATCTCGTCGAAGCCAGTGCCACCCAATCTGCGATCCGGGTCGTCGCGACCGAGCGGGAGGGCTTGCAGGTGCTGGAAGATGCATTGGCCGGACCCCTTGCCGTACCTTTCGGTCATGCCGTGAAGACGATCGGCGACATCAGCGGGCGTGTCATTGTCACGGGCGTCGGCAAGAGCGGTCATATCGGTTCGAAGATTGCTGCGACCTTCGCTTCGACCGGTACGCCCGCCTTCTTCGTCCATCCGGCCGAGGCCAATCACGGCGATCTCGGAATGATCGCGCAGGACGATGCCATCCTTGCCATTTCCTGGGGGGGCGAGACGGTAGAATTGCAGGGTATCCTCAATTACTCTCGTCGGTTCTCGATTCCGCTTATCGCAATCACTTCCGGTGAGACTTCCACCCTGGCCCGCAATGCCGATGTCGTGCTCCTGATGCCGAAGGTCACGGAAGCCTGTCCGCACGGATTGGCGCCGACCTCTTCCGCCGTGCTGCAGCTCGCGATCGGCGATGCCATCGCAATCGCTCTATTGGAGGCACGGGGCTTTTCGCCCTCGGACTTCCGGACATTCCATCCCGGCGGAAAGCTCGGGGCGGCGCTCACGCATGTGCGCGACATCATGCATACAGGTGATCGCGTGCCGCTGGTTCCCCTCGGCACGTCCATGCCGTATGCAGTCAAGACCCTGTCCCACAAGCGCTTCGGCTGTGTGGGGGTGGTTGATGGCGAGGGCAGGCTCTGTGGGATCGTCACCGAAGGCGACATGGCCCGCAATCTCGCACGCGATCTCTCGGTGCTTTCCGTCGAGGACGTGATGACCCGCAATCCCAAGGTGATCAAGGGCGATGCGCTGGCGACCACGGCGGCGGCGATGATCAACAAGCTCGGCATTGGCGCTTTGATGGTGGTCGACGATCACGATCATCCGATCGGTCTCATTCACTTCCACGATTTGCTGCGGATCGGCGTTGCCTGAGGGGTACCCTTATGCGTCCCCGGGCCAATCCCGCGCTCCATGGACGACCGCGAGTATCTCCACCTGATCGGAAATTCGGTAGACCACGAAGTAGGGGGTGCCGACGACGACGAGCTCCCGAGTGCCGACAGCCCGTCCTCGCCGCCCAATCTGCGGGTTTTGGCCGAGAAGATCGTTGGTTCTTGACCATGTTTTCAATGCGACCTGATAGGCAGCGCGTGGGCTTTCGACGGCTATATAATCCTCGATCGCTTCGAGATCTCCCAGAGCCCGCAGGGTCCAGGTGACCTCCATCATCATGCTGGCCGGTATTTATTCAAGACCCGCTCAATTTCCTGCGGATCCGCAAAAGCGCCTCGATCAGCTTCCTCAGCGGCTGCGGCCACTTTTTCCAGAAAGCGTTCCTGCCATTCGATGGAACGACCGTTCTCAAGGGCATCCCGCACGATGTCGGAAGCCGACAGGTTCGACCTGGCCGCGAGTGCATCAATGCGGGCAGCAAGATCGGCGGTGATGTCGAGTTTAATGCTCATGGGCGAACTATGCCATGGATTATCGTGGTTTCAAGATAGCGGCGCATCAGACCTGTTCAACCGTCAAATCACGGCCGTTGCTCGCGATGACGCGGACCTGTGTGCCAGCAGGCAGATCGGGGCCGGAGACGATCCATATGGTGTCGTCGAGGCGGATGCGGCCGCGACCTTCGCGGATCGGTTCGGCAAGGGTTGCCGTGCGCCCGACAAGGCTTGCGCCGCGCTGGTTGAGCAGCGGTTCGTCACTGCCGATATCTGTGCGGCCGAAATGGCGGCGGCCAATGAGCGTGAAGAGGACGGCAGCCGCGGCGAAGAACAGCGCCTGCACCTGCCATGTCCAGACGGCGAAATCCCACAGGAGCAGGGAGAGCGCACCGGTCCCCAGTGCGGCGAGCCCGATCCAGACAAGGAAGACGCCGGGCATCAGCAGTTCGGCCGCGAGCAGCAGCATCCCTAGAACCCACCAACTCCATGGGCCGAGTTCGGTTATGATGCGGGCCGCCATCGTCATGTCTCGCTGGAGGGGCCGAAGGGATTGACGGCGGGCGTTGTGCGAGCTGGTGTCGTGACACGCGGTGCGGCGGCAGGTGCTGCAGGGCGCGCGGGCGGCTGATCGCCGAAGACTTCACGGGCGATCGCGCCGATCCCGCCGAGCGAACCGATCAGGGCGGAGGCTTCCATCGGCATGAGGACGATCTTGGAGTTGCCGGCTGTGCCAATGGCTGCCAGGGCCTCTGTGTATTTCTGTGCGACGAAGTAGTTGATCGCGTTGACATCCCCGGCGGCGATGGCCTCCGAGACGGCGCGGGTCGCCTTGGCTTCGGCTTCGGCGAGGCGTTCGCGCGCTTCTGCCTCGCGATAGGCGGCTTCGCGCTGACCTTCGGCCTCCAGGATTGCCGATTGTTTTGCGCCTTCTGCCCTGAGGATCTGGGCATTGCGGAAGCCTTCGGCCTCCAGCACCTGGGCGCGTTTCTCGCGCTCGGCCTTCATCTGTCGACCCATCGCATCCACGAGGTCGGCGGGGGGCTGAATGTCCTTGATCTCAACACGGGTGACCTTGATGCCCCAAGGACGCACGGCTTCATCGACCACCTTCAGCAGCCGGTCATTGATTACTTCGCGGTTGGACAGGAGTTCGTCGAGGTCCATGGAGCCCATGACAGAGCGAATGTTGGTCATGGTGAGGTTCAGGATCGCATTCTCCAGATTGGCCACCTGATAGGCGGCTTCGGCTGCATTGAGAACCTGGTAGAATGCTACCGCATCGGCCGAGACAGATGCGTTGTCCTTGGTGATCACTTCCTGTGTGGGGACGTCGAGGACCTGCTCCATGACGTTCATCTTCGCGCCGATGCGCTCGATGAAGGGAACGATGAGGTTGAGGCCCGGCTCCAGCGTCCGCGTGTAGCGTCCGAAACGCTCGATCGTGTAACGATAGCCCTGAGGCACTGTCTTGATGCCGGCGAAAAGAACGAGAACGACAAGCGCCACCAGCGCGATGACGACGATATCCGGACCTGCGAGCATGACGTGCATCCCTCCCCAAAACGGTCGCATGCGACCACGATCATGGCGCTAACATCGGGATATCAGAGGTTTATTGCAAGACCCGTTAGAGAATCGGAAGCCAAGTATCGTCGGGCGGGCGGTATGAAAACGACAAGAGGCGGAGGGTGTCCTCCGCCTCTTGTCGTCGTATTTCAGTGCAGACTGCTGCTAAGCCGCTTGTTCTCAGAACTCTTCCCAGCTGTCCTGAGCGACCGCGGCATTGCCGTGTGAGCGCGGGGCAGGGGCTGCGGCGCGCGTCGGTTGGCTTGGGCGCGAGGGCGCCGGCATTGCGGCGGGGTGGCTCGGGCGAGCCATGGCACGCGCTGTATCACGCAGAGCGCCGGCTTGGGCCGTCTGGACGCCGTCGATCTGGAAGTGCGAGATCAGGTCGCGCAGCTTGGCGGCTTCGGCAGCGAGTGCGCCGGAGGCAGCGTTCGATTCCTCGACCATTGCGGCGTTCTGCTGGGTCGTCTGGTCCATGGCGTTAACGGCGTGGTTGACTTCCGAAAGGCCGGTCGCCTGTTCCTTGGCCGAAATCGCGATGGCATCCATATGCGTGTTCATCTCGCTGATGAAGCCGCCAATGGTGCGCAGCGCCTCGCCTGTCTTGCGAACGAGATCGACGCCGCCGGCGACTTCCGTCGAGGAGTTCTGGATGAGCGCCTTGATTTCCTTTGCGGCGTTTGCCGAACGCTGGGCGAGTTCGCGGACTTCCTGAGCGACGACGGCAAAGCCCTTGCCGGCTTCCCCTGCGCGGGCAGCTTCGACGCCGGCGTTGAGGGCGAGCAGGTTGGTCTGGAAGGCGATTTCGTCAATGACGCCGATGATGTTCGAGATCTGCTGCGAAGATCCTTCAATCCGGCGCATGGCCTCTTCAGCGCGAGCGACAACTTCCGAGGACTGGTTTGCCGATGCGTTGGCCTGGGAGGCAACACCGCGGGCTTCTTCGGTACGCTTTGTCGAGTTCACCACGTTTGCGGTAATCTCCTCGACTGCAGCGGCTGTCTCTTCAAGAGCTGCGGCCTGCTGCTCGGTGCGCTTCGACAGGTGATCGGTTCCCGAGGCGATCTCGCGGGTGCCGGTCTCCATGGTTGCCACGCTGTTGGTGATGCCTGCCATGGTCTCGTTCAGCTGGCGGACCGACTGGTTGAAGTCGTGGCGCAGGGATTCAAAGTCTGGCGCGAAAGCCTCGGTGATCTGGAAGGCCAGATCGCCGGCTGCAAGCCGCTTCAGGCCGCCGGCGAGGCCGGATGTTGCGATACGCAGGCGCTCTGCCGCATCGGCTTCTGCGCGCTGCTGGTCGGCAATGCGGTTTGCCTCCGCCCTCTGGCGGTTGGTTTCGGCTTCCTCTTCCAGGCGCTTGTTGGCAATGGCGGCCTCGCGGAAGATCTGCATGGAGCCTGCCATGCGGCCGATTTCGTCCTTGCCACCCTGTTCGATGACGACATCCAGATCGCCGTTGGCGAGGCGCGACGTGACATCTGTCAGTTTGCCGAGCGGACGGGAGACCAGCTGGAAGTTCAGGAAGCCCATGAGGACGGCGGCCGCGCCGACGACGAGCGAGGCGATCAGGCTGACGCCCTGGACGATGTCCAGGGCCGCATGCTGCGTTGCATTGGCCGCCTGTGCTCGGGCCGCCATCGCGGTCTGTACCTCAGCCAGTTTCTTCTCGATCACGCCGACGTAACGCGCACCTTCACCCGTGACCTCAATGGCGCGGGCGAGTTCGACCGTCTGCGGGTCGCGCATCAGGAGGATCTGGCGTTCGACAACCTTGCTCGTCCAGTCGGTGACCGCAATGAACGCGTCCTTCAGCTTGGGAAGCTCCGACGGCGCCGATTCGGTGAACATCTTTTCGATGGCGGCCATGTCGCTCTTCATCTCGGCGACACCCTTGTCCGCTTCAGCCGAATATTCCCGGTTGCCGGTCAGCAGGAAGGTCTTCAGATGCGTGTCGGTGACAGACAGATCGGCAGAGAATTCATTGATCGTGTCGACCAGTTGGTTGACAAGCTCGGTTTCCGCTACCTGGTGATTGGCTTCCACCGCGCGGTTGTAGATGAAGGTCGATGATGCGATGGCGATGGTCGCCAAAATGCCGAAGGCGATGAAGCCCTTGGCGCTGACAGAAAGGTTCTTCAGCATGGTCTGATCCAGTTTCGGTCCGAGAGAATGTGCAACATGGTTTCGTGGCACAGTCGCCGTCATGGCGCCGTGGCGGTCGCTCAGGAACCGGCCTGCATGCGTCTTTCGAGTTCCGTCAGGTTCAATTCGACCGTAACGGCACCAATCTTCTTCTTGTCGGCCGACAGAATGGTGAAGCTCACCTGGTCGCGCCAGATCTTGGCTTCATCGTCCCATTCCGGCTCATCGATGAACAGTGCATCGTCCGCAACGGCAAAGGTCTTCTGGTACTTGTCCTCGTCACCCTGCCAGAAGTCGCTGGTCACAGAGCTCTGGCCGACGTTGAGGCCGGTCTTGTCCATCACGAAGACTTCGGCATAGAGGCCGAGTGACTTGCCCTGAATGCGGGCGAGATAGACCGACAGGGGGCTCGACAAGGTCGCTGCGATCAGCGGCTTGTCGGCTGCTTCGCGCTCTGCCTTCCACTGGTTGTCCAATGCGTCGATCTTGTCCTGCGTGAGATTGTCGAAGCGGGCGTTCTGCGCTTCGACCGAGACCTGGACGATCTCTGTGTCGATGAATTTCCGCATGTCCTCGATGACGGCGGGCGTCACGAGCTTTGCAACGTCCGGCTTCGGCGGTTCGGCAAAAGCCGAGCCAGTGGTCATCATCAGAACAGCCATTGCTGCGGATGTTTTCAGAATACTCATCGGGGGTCTCCTGTTGTTGATGAGAATTCTAGCATCCATTGTTAAACGGTCCCTTAATATAAGAAAACGCGGATCAAAAACTGTAATAAAATTCAAATGGTTGCAATTGAATTTGATCGGGTGACCAATTTTTTACCCTCGCAGGTTGCTGAGGCTTGCCGCGAAGAAGCCGCCGCAAGACTACTCATTTGCCTTGAATATGTGCGGGTTAGCCGATGGTGGCATTGCTCTGGTGGTGAAGATTTGCTCACGAATTAAAAAGGTTGCATGGTATAATGGTTGTGCCACTGCCTTGAACTGGCACGCCATCTGCAACACGCGCTGTGCCATTCGAAGACGCAGGCGGAGCTCCAAAGTAAAAGGCCGCCCGAAAGGCGGCCTCGAAGGTCGTCGACGGGCGTTCAGGCCCAGCCTTGCAACTCGCGCCGCACGACGTTCTCGATCACGCGCATGCCGTTGGCGCTGTCGTTCAGGCAGGGAATGTGGGTGAACTTCTCCCCGCCATTGTGAAGGAAATCCTCGCCCGCTTCGCCGGCGATCTCTTCCAGCGTTTCAAGGCAGTCCGAGACGAAGCCAGGATTCATCACGGCAATGCGCTTCACGCCTTCCTTGGCCAGTTTCTCCACCGTCTTGTCCGTATAGGGCTGCAGCCATTCTTCCGGCCCGAAGCGGGACTGGAAGGTGACCATCAGCTTCTCCTTGTCCCAGCCGAGATGTTCGCGCAGGAGGCGCGTCGTCTTGTAGCACTGGCAGTGATAGGGATCGCCCTTCATGAAATAGGACTTCGGAATGCCGTGGTAGGAGGTGATCACGAGCTCCGGCTCCCAGTCGAGCGTGGCGAGGTGTTCGTTGATCGAGTTGGCGAGTGCCTCGATATAGACCGGATCGTCTGCGTATTGCGGAACGGTACGCAGGGCCGGCTGCCAGCGCATTTTCAGGAGTGCCTTGAAGGCTTCGTCATTCACCGTCGCGGTCGTTGCCGCCGCGTATTGCGGATAGAGCGGATAGACGAGGATCCGTTCGCAACCGGCCTTCTGCATCTCGTTCATCTTCGCCTGGATCGCCGGCTGGCCGTAGCGCATGGCCCAGTCGACATGCACATTGGGTAGGTCCTTCAAGGCAACGGCGAGTTTCTCGGCCTGGCTGCGGGTGTAGGTGCGCAGATAACTTTCATCGAGATCCTTGTTCCAGATCTCTTCATAGGCCTTGCCGACCTTTTGCGGACGTTTGTTGAGCACGATACCGTAGAGGATGGGATACCAGAACCAGCGGGACCACTCTATGACGCGCTTGTCCGTCAGGAATTCCTCGAGATAGCGACGCATGGACTTGTAGTCCGTGCCATCGGGCGTGCCGAGATTGACGAGGAGCACGCCGACCTTGCCGAAATTGACGGGTGGGTGGTCGGAGGGCCAGTGGGCGGGCATTGCGGTCATTGGGACATCCTGGTGATTTGCTGCGGTGAAGCAATACGTCGAAACATCGCGCTGGGATCATCTGATAAAAGCAAAAGCCGGCCCGGGGAAGCCCGGACCGGCCAATGTGTCTGCGGCGAAGGGTCTTACTTCGGCGGCAGCTGCAGTTCCTTGCCGATGGCGATCAGGTTCGGGTTGCGCAGGGCATTGGCCTCGGCAATCTTGGTCCACAACAGACCGTCGCCATAGGTGGCTTTGGCGATCTTCCAAAGGCTGTCGCCGGCTACCACCTTGTAGGCAGTTTCTGCGACTGTCTTGGCGGTTTCGGTTGCGGTCGGGGCCGGAGCGGTTGCTGCCGGTGCTGCAGCTGTGGGCGCCTCTGCTGCCGGGGCGGCAGGAGCAGCCGGGGTTTCCGTGGCGGTTGCTGTCGGCGTTTCAGCGGCGGGCGCCGTCGTCGCGGCCGCAGCCGTTTCGACAACGGTGATGCGACCGTCGGTATAGGGCTTGTAGGGGCTGTTCTTGGCGATGTAGTCAGCCACCACGGTTTCAAGGCCAGGGCCGAAGTCATAGGCGTTCTGGCCCCCGGTCGCGAAGACCTTGTAGCCGTCGCCGCCGGAGCGCATGTAGTTGTTGGTCGCGACCCCATAGATCTTGTTGGTGTCGATGGCGACCCAGGCGTCGCCCTCCTTCACCTGAACGTCGGAGATGCGGCTGCCGGCGGGCTTCGATTTGTCAAAGGCAAATTTCAAGCCCGAGACCTGCGGGAAGCGACCAGCGCCTTCCTCGACCTGGCTGACGCCATTCTCCAATGCCGCGACAATGTCAGAGCCCTTGAGCTGGAACGAGGCGAGGGTGTTCTGGAAGGGCAGGACGGTCAGGACTTCGCCCATGGTGACCGTGCCGGCATCGATCGAGGCGCGCAGACCGCCACCGTTCTGGATGGCGATGGTGACGCCCTGTTCCTGCAGGCGATCAACCATGGCATCGGCGACGAGGTTGCCCATGGAGCACTCGACCGAGCGGCAGGTTTCGCGCGCGCCATCGATGGCGTCGGCGGTAGCGCCGATCTCCTTCTGCTTGATCTCTTCGATCGGCCCGGCGAGTTCGGCAACCTTGGCGGTGAAGGCGGCATCCGGGGTCACCGAGGCATCGAGCAGTTTCGGCGCGCCCGTAGCGGACTTTACGACGCCTGAGTCGTCAAAGGTGACGGTAAGATCGCCGAGGTATTTCGAATAGGCATAGGCCGTGACGATCGGCACGTCATTGCCGGACGGGTTCTTGACCAGCGTCGGATAGGGGCCGGCGGCCTTTTCGTCGGTGGAGGACAGAAGTGTGTGGCTGTGACCGCCGACGATCACGTCGATGCCATCGACAGCGGCTGCGATTTCCTGGTCCCTGACATAACCGACATGCGACAGAAGCACGATCTTGTCGATGCCCTGGCCTTCGATCTCCTTTACGGCTTCCTTTAGATAGCCGATCTCATCGGAAAAGAGGATCGCATCGCCGGGCGAAGAGGTTTCGTCCGTGTCGGTTGCGAGAACGGAGACGACCGCGACTTTCTCTCCGCCGAAGTCCTTGACGATGTAGGGCTTGAACTTGTCGGCGACCGGCGAATTCAGGCCCGCGAGCGTATTCCCGGAGATCATTGGGAATTTCAGCGCATCGATGAACTTGGCGAGTTCCTCCGGGCCATCATCAAATTCGTGATTGCCAATCGCCATCGCGTCAAAGCCGATGCCGTTCATGAACTCGGCGATCGGGGCGCTCTTGTATGTGGTGTAGAACAGCGAACCCTGGAACTGGTCGCCGGCGTCGAGCGTGAGCACGTTCTTGCCGGAAAGTTCGGCGCGGCGGGCGTCGATGGCGGTCTTCACGCGGGCAATGCCGCCGAAGCATTCGTTCTTGGCCGCGTCTTCGGCCGAGCAGGTGGAATCCGACTTGTTGATCGCCTCGATGCGGGAGTGCAGATCATTGATGTGCAGGATGTTGAGTTCGAAATCGGCAAAAGCCGCGCCGGTGGAAAGGGCGAGCACGGACGCACTCAAAAGGCCAATTCGCAGGTGTCTGAACATCATTTTTCTCCTGTTTCAATCCGTCTGTCACTGTCTGGCATGCAACTGTGACAGAGGCATGCCGGCTCGGGATGCCGGATGTTTTCATCAAGGTCGTGACAGGGCAAGGGAAAAAGCAGTTGCGTGCGTTCGGGCGGGCGTTCCCAAACGAAAAAAAAGCGGCCGTGGTGGCCGCTTTGATTTCCGGAGATAAAACCAGTGCTTATGCGCGCCGGGCGAGCGAGAATTGCGCGCCGCTGTCGGAGGTGCAGTTCAGTTGCGTCGGCGTGACCAGGGCGCAATTGACCTTCTGCTGGGTGTTGCGGACGAGCGAGGTCATGTTGATCTCGACGAGGCGGTCGCCCTGCAGTGTGTAGGTGCCGGAGGCCAGCACCTGGTTCGTGTCGGTGGTGCGCGTGGTGAAGGTGCCACCCCGGAAGCTTGACGCGATGCCGTTGGGGTCAACCCAGTCGCCCTCGATCGACGGACCTTGCTGTACGGTCGGAAGCTGACGCGGGGGACCGGACGAATAGCAGGACGTGAGGGCGAAGCTTGCCGCTGCGAGCGTCACCACGGTTTTGGTCTTCATCTCAATCTCCCAGGAATTCGACGGTTCGGCCACGCCGCCCGCCCTTCTGCGTTGTTGCAAACCATGCCGCGAAGCCTTGGCCAAAGCAAGGCGCAGCGCTTCAGCACCCTCAGTTATCCCGGCCCAGTTGCGCTCCAGGATGCCGGCCGGCGCCGCATGGAAAAGGCCCGCCGCAAGCGGCGAGCCTCAATCGGTGTCTGAATGGCTCAGCGCACCAGAATGTTCCGGAACTGCCACGGATCCTTTTCATCGAGGTCTTCCGGGAAGAGGCCCGGGCGGCCGTCGAGCGGGGTCCAGTCGGTGTAGTGGCCTTCGACCGGGCCGAGATAGGGCGACTGCACTTCGAGGCAGCGCTTGTAGTCCATCTCGTCAGCTTCGACGATGCCGGCCTTCGGGTTCTCGAGCGCCCAGACCATGCCGGCGAGCACGGCGGAGGTCACCTGCAGGCCGGTCGCGTTCTGGTAGGGCGCGATGCGGCGGGTTTCTTCGAGCGACAGGCGCGAACCGTACCAGTAGGCGTTCTTGTCGTGGCCATAGAGCAGCACGCCCAGTTCGTCGACGCCATCGACCAATTCGTCTTCGTCCAGAACGTGGAGGACCGGCTGCGGCGTGCCGCCATTGCCGAACATCTCGTGCAGCGAGAGAACGGCATCATTGGCCGGGTGGTAGGCATAGTGGCAGGTCGGGCGATACACGACCTCGCCGTCCTTCTCGACGGTGAAGTAGTCGGCGATCGAGATCGACTCGTTGTGGGTGACGAGGAAGCCATATTGCGGGCCGGGCGTCGGGCACCAGGTGCGAACGCGGGTGTTGGCGCCCGGCTGCTCCAGATAGATCGCCGCCTTGCAGCCCTTCTTGTGCTTCTTCGCGTTCTTCGGCATCCAGTTTTCGTGCGTGCCCCAGCCGAGTTCGGCCGGCTGCAGGCCTTCCGAGATGAAGCCTTCGACAGACCAGGTGTTCCAGAAGACGTTGAGCGGCTTCGGGTTCTTGGTGCGCTGGGTGTCGCGCTCGGCGATGTGCACGCCCTTGACGCCGACCTTCTTCATCAGCTTGGCCCAGCCGTCGCGGTCATTCTGGTCCGGCTCGTCGAACTTGATGCCGAGTTCGTTGGCGATGTTGACGAGGCCCTGCTTGACGAACCAGGAGACCATGCCCGGGTTTGCGCCGCAGGTGGAGATCGCCGTCGTGCCACCGGGGTTCTTCGCCTTTTCCTGGCGCACGGTTTCGCGCAGCGCATAGTTGGTGCGCTCGGAGTTCTTCATGTTCTTGTCGAAGTAGAAGCCGAGCCAGGGCTCGACGACGGTGTCGATGTACAGCACGTCGAGCTTGCGGCAGAGCTTCATCAGGTCGAGCGAGCCAGTGTCGACCGAGAGGTTGACGCAGAAGCCCTGGCCTTCGCCTTCGGTCAGAAGCGGCTTCAGGAGCTTCTTGTAGTTATCCTTGGTGACATGGGCCTGGATGTGCTTGATGCCATGCTTGGCGAGCAGTTCGGCCTCGTCGTTGCGGGGATCGATGACGACCATCCGGCTCTTGTCGAACTTGAAGTGGCGTTCGATCAGCGGCAGGGTGCCGCGGCCGATCGAGCCGAAGCCGATCATCACGATCGGACCGGTGATCTCGCCATAAACCGGGTAGGTCATTTCACTCATCTGGGTCTCCTTGGAGGCGTGACCATGCTGGTCGCGCAGGTGCGTTTCGGCTCATGACAAGAGCCTCAACGATAATGGCGGTTCTAGATCACAAAACACTGACACAATAAAGACCGTCACCGAGCCGCTGCCGGCCGTCAGCCGCTATTTTTCAGTGCCGCATCCTGTCGCAGCCGCGCAACCAGCCGCGCCCTTTGCCGATCAAGGCCCTTGTATGCGAGTTGGGCGGGCTCCAGGGCCTCCAATTGGTCGGCAAGCGCGAGCGCCAGCCTGCCGCCTTCAGGATGGGTTTTGAACACTCTGACGGGGTCGAGATAGATGCGGATGGTGAAGACGATCGCCCGCGTGCGCGGAAGCTTGGTCAGGGTCTGCCGCTCGACGCGGATCACAGCCTCTTCCGGGGTAGCCTGATCGTTGCGGCCGGTTTCGGGGTGGAAGAGCTTGTGTTGCCAGTTGATCGACCAGTTGAAACGCTCCGCAGGCTGCCCGGGCAGGAGGTTGTCGAAGATACGGTTGATCATCGCTGCATTGCGTGTCCCCGCCTGGAAGCCGGGCACGTGCTCGTGCACGGCTTCCATCGGCCGGCCGAACTTTTCGGAGATCAACCAGGAGGAGGGGAAGGACAGGTGGGCCGCGGCGATATGCCATCCCATCTCGCGCTTCATCATGATCACGAGGTCGTCCTGCACAAGCATACCCGCGCGCAGCAGCGGGGGAATGGTTTCATCGGCGAGGTTCGTTGCATGCCCGGCCACATGAAACGTGTTGCCTTCCTGGCAGCCGTGGTTGGGGTGATCGGAAACCAGATGATCGAGCAGCGCCTCCAGGCACTCCCTCTGGGCCGGAAGGCTGTCCTCCGTGGCGCGAAAAACCTCGTCGCGGCGCGTCTCGATCAAAGTGCGCTTTTCGTCGAGATAGCGCTGCAAATCTGCATCAGGCTCGATCCAGCGCCTTGGGTCAAGGGCGGAGAGGCCGATGGTGAAGGGCCTGGTCGGACCGGCATAGGGGGTGTGGGAAAAGGCATCGGACATGGGCTCAGGCTCGCTTTGCCGTCAACCTGCCGTGTCGGCGGTCCGATGGCAAGCGCGAGGTTGCCGTCCTTGGCAAGGCAGGTGTCGTCTTTGCCGGCAGGTTGCTTTTGCGGTCAGGGTCTTGACGAAAGGCGCCTCGGGCCGATCTTCTTTCCCTGTCTCTCCTTCTCCGAAAGCCCTGTCTTTGTTCCTGCTTCCCCGTCTCGGCCTGATCCTGCTCGGTCTCCTCATTGTCCTGGTGCTTCTTTCTGTGGCGCTCTTCATCGCGACACAGATAAGGGCGCGGGGCATTGAGGCGCAGTTTCCCAATACCGGCACGCTGACCGATGTCGGCGGCTTCCGCCTGAATGCCCTGCATGTGCCAGCCGGCTCCGATGCCGACCTGCCGCCCATCGTTTTTATCCATGGGGCTTCCGGCAACCTGCGCGACCAGGCCGGGGCTTTTCTGGAGCCGTTGAGAGGACGCGCCGAAATGCTCTTTGTCGACCGGCCCGGGCACGGCTATTCCGAACGAGGCGGGCCTGACAACGATACGCCGGCCGGTCAGGCCCATGCGATTGCGACGCTGATGGAGAAGAAGGGCATCGCGCGGGCGATCATCGTCGGACATTCCTTCGGCGGCGCCATCGCCGCGAGTTTCGGCGTTTTGCATCCGGACAAGGTCGAAGGGCTGATTTTCCTCGCAGCCGCGACCCATCCCTGGCCCGGCGGCGTGGACTGGTACTACCACGTCGCTTCGGCGCCGATCATCGGTCCTTTGTTCTGCAACACGCTGGCGCTGCAGGCCGGTTTCTCCAGGATCGAACCGGCAACCGCGCATGTGTTTGCCCCGAACCCGGTGCCTGCGTCCTATATCGCCGAAACCGGGGCGGCGCTGGTCCTGCGTCCGGCGACCTTCCGAGCAAACGCGACCGATGTCGCGGGGCTGCACGCCTATGTGACGGATTTTTCGAAGCGCTACAGCGAGATCGACAAGCCCACCGTGATCATCACCGGGGATAGTGACGAGATCGTGCTGGAGGAGATCCACTCGAAAAGCCTCGCCCGCGACATAAAGGGGTCGGAACTCGTCTGGATCAAAGGGCTTGGGCACAAGCCCGACTATATCGTGACCGACATCGTGATTGCTGCCCTGGAGAAGGTTGCGGGACAGCCGCGCGACCTGCAGGCTATGGCGCGTGCCGTGGAACCGCGTCTTGCGGCGACGCGCGTGGAGCCCGAGGGAAGCGCGCCGTCTTTGCAGGCCGGCCAGTAGCGCACCAAAAAGCCGCCCGGAGGCGGCTTTTCGGTAATGGTGCGCGATCAGATACCCGTCTGGCCGTCCGAGCCGATATAGGCGATGCGCAGCATGTTGGTCGAACCGGGGGTCCCGAGGGGAACGCCGGCCGACATGATGATGCGGTCGCCGGGCTTGCCGAAGCCTTCTTCCACGACGATGCGGCAGGCGCGGTTGACCATGTCGTCGAGATCCGTCGGCTCCGAGGAGACGACGCAGTGCAGGCCCCAGACCACCGACAGGCGGCGCGCGGTCTGAATAACCGGCGACAGCGCGATGATCGGAACTTCCGGACGCTCACGCGAGGCGCGCAGGCCGGTATTGCCCGACGACGTGTAACAGACGATCGCCTGCAGACGCAGCGTCTCGGCGATCTGGCGGGCTGCCAGCGAAATGGCGTCGGCGCCGGTCGCTTCCGGCTGGGCGCGCTGGGCGTAGATGATGCCGGGATAATGCGGCTCGCGTTCGACGGTTTCGGCAATCGAGGCCATGGTGGCGACGGCTTCGACCGGATACTGGCCAGACGCAGACTCGGCCGACAACATGATGGCGTCGGCGCCTTCGAAGACGGCGGTCGCAACGTCGGAAACTTCCGCGCGGGTCGGGACCGGAGCGGTGATCATCGATTCCAGCATCTGGGTCGCGACGACGACCGGCTTGCCCTCGCGGCGGCAGGCGCGGATCAGTTGCTTCTGGATGCCGGGAACGCGCTCGAGCGGCATTTCCACGCCGAGGTCGCCACGGGCAACCATCAGTGCGTCGGACAGTTCGATGATCTCGTCGATGCGCTCGATCGCCTGAGGCTTTTCGATTTTCGACATGAGGCCGACACGGCCCTGGGCGATCTTACGGACTTCCGCCAGGTCTTCCGGACGCTGGATGAAGGACAGCGCCACCCAGTCAACGTCATTGACGGCGAGCACCGCATCCAGGTCGGCGCGGTCCTTGTCGGTCAGGACGCCGGTGGCCAAAATGGTGTCGGGAAGGCTGACACCCTTGCGGTCGGAGATCTTGGTGCCGGACACGACGGTCGTCACGATGCTCTTGCCGTCGCACTTCTCGGCCTTCAGATGCAGCTTGCCGTCGTCGATCAGCAGGCGATCGCCGGGCTTGACCGATTCCAGGATTTCCGGATGGGGCAAGTAGACGCGGGTCGCGTCGCCGGGCACGTCCTTGTTGTCGAGCGTAAAGGTCTGGCCGGGTTTCAGCTCGACGGTGGTATCGGCAAACTTGCCGACGCGGAGCTTCGGGCCCTGCAGGTCGGCGAGGATGCCGATCGGGCGGCCACAGGCGGCCTCGACATTGCGGATGCGCTGAACCAGCGTGCGCATCAGGTCATGGCTGGCATGGCTCATGTTGATGCGGAAAAGATCGGCGCCAGCTTCGTGCAACTTGCGGATCATGGCCTCTTCGGAAGAGGCGGGACCGAGGGTGGCGAGGATCTTTACTTTGCGGTTGCGCTTCATCAGTTCTGGCTTTCCTGGGTGCCCGACGTGTCGGAGAGCTGGACCATCCAGCTGCCTTGTCGTCCGGTGTCGTATTCCTTGAATCCCATCTGCTGGTAGCCGCGTGCGAAGCAGTCCTTCACGCCGACGATCTTGAACTCGTTTTCGGCGACACACATGTTGATGTCACCAGCCCAGCGTCCGCCTCTAGCAGCGTCCTCAGCATAGAGATAATAATAACGCGATTGGAGTTCGCCTTCGATCAGCGTGGCACAGGTGCCGGCCGGAACCTGCCACCAGCCTTCGGTAATCCAGCCCTCTTCCGCGCGGTAACCGACGGCGACACCGACGAGGTTCTGCGTGCCGTTGCAGACCCGGAATTCGGCATGGGCTGCGCCGGCTGCGAGCATCGGGGCAAGGAGTGCACCCGCGATCGTGAGAGGCCTCAGAAAACGCGCGGCAACGCGATTGCAAAACTCTGTGAATTGCTTGTCCACGATTGCCGCCGGAACTCCAAAAATGCGCATGGGATGCCTTCTTGCGATGCTGACCTGAGAATGTCAACGCAACTCTAATCGATTATATTTCCAGTCTTCACCCAGTCCCGGGACCATGTTGTCCGATCTTGGCACAAACGTGACAGGCATGAAAGCTTGCGCTCCCTATTCCCCCATGCGATCAAGCCTGCCTTAGCAGACGATGGCTTCGAACTGATGAACGATCTTTCCGTTTTCGAAATTTTGGACGGCCGTCATGACAGCGGTTTGGTGCTGCTCGCCGATCATGCCACGAATATTGTGCCAGAGCGCTATGGCCGCCTCGGTTTGCCGGACAACGCTTTCGAACGCCACATCGCCTATGACATCGGCATCGAAGCGCTGACTAGACGGCTTTCCGCCGTATTGAACGCGCCGGCCGTGCTGTCGCGCTTTTCCCGCCTTTTGATCGATCCGAATCGCGGCGAAGACGATCCAACCATCATCATGCGTATCTCGGACGGCGCGATCATTCCGGGTAATCATCCGATCAGCGCGGAAGAATGGCAGCATCGGATCGAGACCTATCATCGACCATATCACCAGGCTGTGTCGCAGGTCATCGCAAAGGTGGCGGAAGCATCCGGCAAGGCGCCTCTGGTTCTTTCCTTGCACTCCTACACGCCGGCCTGGAAAGGCGTGCCCCGGCCATGGCATGCGGCCGTTCTCTGGGACACCGATGCTCGCGCCGTCCGTCCGCTCATCGACGGGCTGGAAGCTGCGGGAGACATTCTCGTCGGCGACAACGAGCCCTATGACGGCGCGCTCAAGGGCGACACGATGTATCGTCACTGCATGATGAGAGGTATCCCCCATGCGCTGCTCGAAGTGCGGCAGGACCTCATTGGTCACGAAGAGGGCGTCGAGGCCTGGACCGGACGGCTGGCGCCGATCTTCGCTCGCCTCAATGCCGACCCGATGCTGCACGAATATCGCATCCACGCTTCCCGCACAGGCCCTTATCCGGACCTGCCGATTACGCCTTGAAGGATGACGCCATGTCCCTGCCCACAAAGGAGCAACAGACCGAACTGGAGGCTGCCGCGTTTCGCCGTCTTGTCTCCCATCTGCGCAACCGTGCCGACGTGCAGAACATCGACCTGATGAACCTCGCCGGGTTCTGCCGCAATTGTCTGTCGAACTGGTATCTCGATGCGGCGAAGGAAAAGGGTCTCGATCTGACAAAGGACGAGAGCCGCGAGATCGTCTACGGCATGCCCTATGACGACTGGAAGGCGTTGCACCAACGGGCGGCGAGCGCCGAACAACAGCGGGCCTTCGAGACAAACCGTCCGAAGGAATGACGCGCGGCGCCTGCTTTGGGGACTTGACGCGGGCTTCGGTTCGCGGCACGTGATCGCCCACGAATTTCCATCCCGAACTGCCATCCCCGACATGAAGGAGATTGCCCATGTCTGATGCCGCCCACGGCGTCGCTCGCGACCAGCTCCGCGCTTTCGTCGAGCGTATCGAGCGCCTCGAAGAAGAAAAGAAGACGATCGCCGACGACATCAAGGACGTCTATGGCGAAGCCAAGTCCATGGGCTTCGACACGAAGATCCTGAAAAAGGTCATTGCGCTGCGCAAGAAGGACGATCAGGAGCGTATGGAAGAAGACCTGATCCTCGACACCTATCTGCATGCGCTGGGTATGATCGAAAGCCCGCCGGAAGGCTGAGCGACGTTCAGAACGCCGACAAAAAAACCCGCCGATCCGGCGGGTTTTCTTTTGGCTGCAATTCAGATGGACTGAAGATCAGGGCGTGCCAAAGCGGCTCGGGTCGACGGTCGTGGCATCCAGGCGGAAGCCGACGGGGACGGTCGTGGTGGGGGCGAGCAGCGAGCGCGATACGACGCGCGGCGCCTTGCCCGGTTTGATCACCGTTTCAAACTTGCCCTGGTTGAGAGCCCATTGCTCGATCATGCCCTTGGTGAGCTTGGTGCCACCATACATGGCCATATGTGCCCGTTCGGCCTCTTCCTGACCCGGACGGCCACCCTTGACGGGCAGAGCCGCATCGGCGGCGGGAACGCCGGCCTTGGGCGTGTCGAACATGTCGCCGAAGTCCGATGTCGGCTCCCCGGCCGGCTTCTGCGGCAGGGATGCGACTTCCACCGACTTGGCGGCGGGTGCTGCCGGTGCGGGCGTGGCTGCGACTGGCGCTGTCGGTGCGGCACTTGCCGCTGCCTGTTGCGGCGGGATCGGTGCAACCATCTCTGCCTGATTGCTGCTTTCCAGAGCTTCGGCTGCTTCCGGCGACAGAATGGCCTGCTCGACTTCGTCGACTTCGGCTTCGTCTTCGGCCTGGGCATTGGCGAGCAGGGCCTCGGCGACGGCCGGGCGTGCGGTCGGAACCGGAACCGTCGCGCCATTGGCGAGAACCATGGCGTCGCTGTTGGGATCGATCGACGCCGTCATCACAGCCGGATCATTGGTTGTCTGGTCCGGACGCGGTCCAAGCAGGGTCGGGACCGGCACCTTCATGTTGGCGAGATCGGCAAATTCACCGGTCGGAGCGCTGGCCGGAACAGGAACACCATTTGCTACCTGCTGGAGGGCGTCTTCGGCGGCGTTGCGCGGCGGCTGGTAGAGCGCCACGGCAAGGCTGGCATCAGCCGGTCGGAGCGCGGGGCGAGCCTGCGGAACCGGTGCGGAATCGACGCCCGGCAGGGCGTTGGCGACCATGACCGGCTCGGTTGCTGTGACGACCGGCGGCGGAGGCGGTGCTGCGGGCTCGGGCTGCGCGGCGAGAGCGGGGCGCTCGGCCGGAGCCGGGATATCCTCTTCCTCATCTTCGTCACCACCACCAAACAGCATGGCAAGGAAGTTGCGCGGACGGCTCGGACGCTTGTCGTCCGCCATCATGATCGCGCCACCGGCCTCAAGCCGGCGCTTGTATTCGGCCATTGCCTGCTGATAGCCCGGCAGCGGCTTGCCGTCCGACGGAATATGCACGGTCTTTCCATCCGGGAACAAACGCACGAGGTCCTGGCGGTTCATGCGCGGCCAGGCGCGCACACCTGCCACATCCATGTGAACGAAGGGAGAGCCGGAATTCGGATAATAGCCGACGCCGCCGGCCTGCAGCTTCACACCCAGTTCGCGCAGCGTCTTCAGCGGCACGCCAGGAATGTAAAAGTCCATCGCGGTGCCGCGCATGTGCTGACTTTCCTTCGCGACGCCCTTGGAGCGCGAGCGCAGCATGGCATTGGTCTGCGGCGAACGGTAGCCTGAGACGGCCTTGATGTAACCCTTGGCGCCGGCGCGGCGATAGACTTCCCAGACGAGGTCGAAGAGGCGCGGATCCATCTTCGTCGGCTCGTTGCGGCGCCAGTCGCGCAGGATGTAGTTGAGTTGCTTCAGACCCTTGGGGTCATAGCGCCCATTGCGCTTGAAGGTGATCGAGGCGCGTTCACCCGTATGGACGAATTCGATGTTGAGGGTGCGTGTTTCGGCGCGTGCCGCCGTCGTCGTGCCGAGCACGGTTGCGGCACCGACGAAGAGAAAGGCCATAAACGAACAGACCAGTCTCGCTGCAATCTTTGCGCATGCGGCCTGGGCCTTGCGCCCGTTCTGCCATCGGCGCGCGCTGATGTCTTGCGATGTCTGCAATGCTATCCCCGTCAGAATACGTCCCACGCCAACTCAAGGTGAACGTCAAATGCGGTCACACCATGGCAAATTTGCCACATCCGCACAAGCAGTCCCGTTATGGTGAACGTCTGCCTAACACATGTCAGGCTCTTGGTAGGCGATTAAGCTTACTCCAGGGTTAACATTGGCCGATTGCGCCAAATCAAGCGGCATCCTTTTGCGGGTCGTCGGGATCGATTCCATAGTCCTTGAGCTTGCGGTAAAGCGTCGAGCGGCCGATGCCGAGCTTGCGGGCCACCTGGCTCATCTGACCCCTATAGAATTTCAGCGCGAAGCGGATCAGCTCCTCCTCGATCTCGGCGAGCTTGCGCACATTGCCGGCCTCGTCCGTGCTGATGATGACATTGCCGGTCGTCGTTGTGCCGAAAGTTGTGGACGGGGAGGGGGCGGGTGGGTTTGAAAAGGTCGCCGTGCGCTCTGCAAGCGCGGCCTGCACCCTGGCGACAGGACTCGATTCGTCCCTGACCTCGGTCGCTTCGCGCGCATGCATTCCGGCGCGGTGGCCGCTGACCTGTGCTGCAATCTGCGGAAAATCGCCTTCGGTCAGGCTGCCGCCCTCCGCCAGGACCACGGCGCGGAAGATGGCGTTTTCCAGCTGGCGGGTGTTGCCGGGCCAGTCAAATGCCGTGAGCAAGGCGATTGCGGAGGATTCGACCTGGAGCGTGCGGGGCAGCCGCTGCTCCAGCGAAAAGCGCTCGACGAAGGCGCGGACCAAATGCGGGATATCCTCCTTGCGGCGGCGCAAAGCGGGAATCGTGATCGGAAACACGTTCAGTCGGTAATAGAGATCCTCGCGGAAGCGGCCGGATTTGACCTCTTCGATCAGATCCTTGTTGGTGGCCAGGACCAGCCGGACATTGGTTTTAGAGGATTGCCCCTGGCCGCTGCGCGTCAACTCGCCCGTCTGGACTGCATCGAGCAGGCGCACCTGGGCCGCGGCCGGCAGTTCGCTGATCTCTTCAATGAAGAGCGTGCCGCCTTCGGCCTCCGCGAACTTGCCGGCGGAAGGTCCTTCGGTTCCGGCGTGGAGATTATCTCCGAACAGGATGTCGCCGAATTGAGCCGGCGAAATTGCCTGGCAATTGACCGTCACAAATGGGCGCGAAGATCGGTCGCTCGCCGCATGGATGGCGCGAGCCACCAATTCCTTGCCGACGCCGGCCTCGCCCTCGAGCATCACGGGAATTGTCGATTGCGCGGCGCGTCGGCCGAGTTCCACGACGCGCGACATGGCAGCGCTCGCCGCCACGATATCGGCAAAACTCACTGCACCGCTGCGGGCCCGGCGCGGCGTGCGTCCATGCAGGGTGCTGCGATGGATCTTCAGCGCGGCCTCGACCGCGCCTGAAAGCCGTTCCGGGGCGAAAGGCTTGACCAGAAAATCGAAAGCGCCGGATCGGACCGCGTCGAGCGCCGTCTCTGTGGCACCTTCCGCCGTCGCGACAATCACTGGGACACCCGGATTGACTTCGGCAAGAACGCTAAGAAGGCCGGATTGCAGACCTTCGGGGGACGAGGCGTCGACCACGATGACGCCAATCTGCTCACGAAGGCGTCGAAAGGTGTCGATCGCGGTATGCGCCGTATCGGCGACATGAACGGCATGGCCGTGCGCCTCGATTGCAGCCTTCATGCTGCGGCGCTCGGCGGCATCTTCATCGATGAGTAGGATTTGTGCAGTCAACGTGCGGCTCCCCGAGGTCAGTACCGGCGCTTTGCGCTCCTGGGTTATCGACGGGGAGCCTGCCAGAAAGGACTGAACATGTTGTTGGGAGAAAGCTTCGGATTTTAACGATTCTTAACCTGTATTGGCACAGGCGACCAAAATCACGCGGGATGCCGGATTCCTGCGCATAAGCTCCGCGAGGCGGATCGAGCCAGGGGATATGCGACTGCTGCGTCGCTTGCCGATTGTACCGGGACTGACTACATCTCCCCGACAAGAGACAGGAAAGGACATCACTATGAAGATCGAACGAAGCACCGTTCTCGCCGGCGCTGCCGATGCTCAGGCAAGGCAATCAGGACAGCTTGGCGATCTGCCTGTCTGGACCCTCGACCATCTCTATCCGGGGCAGACATCAGCTGAATTTCTGTCTGCCGTCGATAAAGCGGGTGCCGATGCGCTCGCTTTTGAAACGAAGTGGAAGGGCAAGCTGGCTGCCGCGCTCGAAACCGTGGGCGATCACTCGCTTGCTGAAGCGCTGCGCGAAATGGACGCCCTGGAAGACTTGCTCGGTCGCATCGCTTCTTATGCGGGTCTCACCTATTATTCCGACATGACCAATCCGGCGAACGGCAAGTTTTTCGGTGATATCCAGGCAAAGCTGACGGATATGTCGTCGCGCCTGCTCTTCTTCCCGCTGGAACTCAACCGTCTGCCCGACGACGCGGTCGATGCCGCCATGGACCGCGATCCCGCACTTGCCCACTTCCGCCCCTGGATCGTCGATCTGCGCAAGGACAAGCCCTTCCAACTGGATGACCGGATCGAGCAGCTTTTCCTCGAGAAGTCGCAGACGGGCGCTGCCGCCTTCAATCGCCTGTTCGACGAGACGCTCGCAGCCCTCCGCTTCAAGGTCGGCGAGGACGAGATGCCGCTCGAGCCGACGCTGACACTTCTGCAGGATGCAGATCCCGCCAAGCGAAAGCTCGCCGCCGAAGCCCTGTCGAAGACCTTCAAGGACAACATCCGCATCTTCACCCTGGTGACCAACACGCTGGCGAAGGACAAGGACATCTCCGACCGCTGGCGCGGGTTCGAGGACATCGCCGACAGCCGCCACCTCGCCAACCGTGTCGAACGCGAAGTTGTCGACGCACTGGCAGAAGCCGTGCGCGAGGCCTATCCGCGCCTCTCGCACCGCTATTACAAAATGAAGGCGAAGTGGCTCGGGATGGACCAGATGAATTTCTGGGACCGCAATGCCCCGCTCGCCGAAACCCCGGACCGCCTCATCTCCTGGGATGAAGCCAAGGATATGGTTCTCTCGGCCTATGGCGGTTTCGCCCCTGAAATGGCCGAGATCGCCGGCCGCTTCTTCGACGGCGGCTGGATCGATGCCCCCGCCCGCCCTGGCAAGGCTCCGGGCGCCTTCGCCCATCCGACCGTGCCCTCCGCACACCCCTACGTGCTGGTCAACTATCTCGGCAAGCCGCGCGATGTCATGACACTCGCCCATGAACTCGGTCATGGCGTGCACCAGGTGCTGGCCGGCGGCCAGGGCGCGCTGATGTGCCAGACCCCGCTGACGCTCGCCGAAACCGCCTCCGTCTTCGGCGAAATGCTGACCTTCCGTGCCCTCCTCGACAAGACGACCGACAAGCGTGAACGCAAGGCCATGCTCGCCCAGAAGGTCGAGGACATGATCAACACGGTCGTGCGCCAGATCGCTTTCTACCAATTCGAGCGCAAGATCCACACCGCCCGCAAGGAAGGCGAACTGACAGCCGACAAGATCGGCGAATTGTGGCTCTCCGTGCAGCAGGAAAGCCTTGGGCCGGCGATCAAGATCTCCGAGGGCTATGAGACCTGGTGGGCCTATATTCCCCACTTCATCCACTCGCCCTTCTATGTCTACGCCTATGCCTTTGGCGACTGCCTGGTGAACTCGCTCTACGCCGTTTACCAGAACGCCGATCAGGGCTTCCAGGACAAGTACTTCGCGCTGCTGAAGGCCGGCGGGACGAAACACCACTCCGAGCTTCTCGCTCCCTTCGGCCTTGATGCGACCGATCCGTCGTTCTGGGCCAAGGGTCTGTCGATGATCGAGGGGCTGATCGACGAGTTGGAAGCGCTAGATAAGGCAGCCTGAAGCGGAGCAGCCGACATTCCATGCGTGACCACGCGCCCTATGCGCTCTTCCGCGACGACCGCGCGGGAACGAGCCTCGTTTTCGCCGAACCGGAGACGCTCGTCGTCGCCCGGGCGGCAGACGAGGTGGAGCCTGCGCTTGCGCGGCTGGAAGCGCACCGGAAGGCCGGCAAGTGGCTGGCCGGTTATCTATCCTATGAAGCCGGTTTCGTTTTCGAGCCGAAGCTTCGGCCGTTGATCGAGGATGGACGCGAGACACCGCTCATCGCTATGGGTGTTTTCTCCGATCCGGCAGCGGACCATCACCCGCTGGCGCAAGCGCCGTCCAACATTGCGAATGCGCCGCTGCTCAGCGATCCCCGCGCCGCCTGGAACTTTGACACCTATCGCAATCGTTTCGACCGACTGCACCACCATCTGCGCAAGGGCGATTGCTATCAGGCCAATCTCACCATGCCCATCGAGGCCAATTGGGAGGGCGATCCCTGCGCGGCCTTCTGGTCGCTCGTCGGCCGCCAGCCCGTGCATTATGGCGCCCTGATCGACTACGGCGCCGGCCCCGTCATCCTGTCGCGCTCGCCCGAACTCTTCTTTTCCGTCGATGAAGAGGGCTGGATCGAGACCCGTCCGATGAAGGGCACGGCAGCGCGGGGCGCGTCCCCAGAAGAGGACGAGGCGATTATTGAGGCGATGCTGGGAGACGAAAAGACCCAGGCCGAAAACCGCATGATCGTCGATCTCCTGCGGAACGACGTCTCGGTCATATCCGAGGTCGGCACGCTCTCCGTTCCCAAGCTGTTTGCCATCGAGACCTATCCGACGGTCCACCAGATGGTGAGCTATGTGCGGGCCAAGCTCCTGCCGGGAACCGGCCTGCCCGAGATCATGGCCGCTCTCTTCCCCTGCGGTTCCGTGACCGGCGCCCCGAAAATGTGGGCCATGCGCATCCTGCATGAGCTCGAAGCGGGGCCGCGCGATGTCTATTGCGGCGCCATCGGATGGTGCGACCCTTCCGGGCCGATGCGTTTTTCCGTGGCGATCCGCACGATCTCTCTTTTCAACGGCGGACGGGCCGTCTTCAATGTGGGCGGCGGCATCGTCTTCGATTCGAAGGCAGAGGCCGAATATGAGGAATGCCTCTTGAAGGCGCGCTTTGCCCTGGGGGATCAATGGATTTCTCGCTGATCGAGACGATGCGGTGGCAGCCGGGTACGGGGTTTCTCCGGCTCGACCAGCATCTGCGCCGGCTCGCCCGCTCTGCCGATGCGCTCGGGTTTCGCCAGCCGCAGGACGCCAAGGGCAAGCTTGAAAAGGAAGTGTCAGGCGACGCGCCGCTGCGTGTCCGGCTGGTGATGAGCTTTCGCGGCAAGATAGAGATCTCGACCAGCGCCTTCATCCCCGAAGGGGACGAGACCGTATGGCGGCTCAAGGTCGCGAAAACGCGACTGCAATCCGAGGATAGCCTGTTTCGGCACAAAACCACCCGCCGCGAACCCTATGAGGCGGCGCGCGCCGAATATTCCAAGGACGAAGCCGACGAGGTGATTCTGCTCAACGAGCGCGATGAGGTCTGTGAGGGCACGATCACCAATGTTTTCGCCGAGGCTGCGGACGGGACGCTGATTACCCCGCCGCTGACCAGCGGCCTTCTGCCGGGTGTGCTCAGGGCGGAACTGATCCGCGAGCGCAAGGCGCGGGGTGAGGTCCTGAAGCTTGCCGACTTGCGCCATCGCAGGCTTTTTGTCGGCAATTCCCTGCGCGGGCTGATCCGTGCCGAACTGGTTGAATAGCTATCCGATGTTCATTCTCTCCCTGACCTATGTAAAGCCCGTCGAGGAAGCCGACCGCTTCATGGCGGCGCATATGGATTGGGTGAATGAAGGCTACGATCGCGGTGTGTTCATCGCGTCCGGACGCAAAACCCCGCGCACCGGTGGCGTCATCCTGGCCGATGGTGAACGTCATCAAATCGAAGCCTATGTCGCCGACGATCCCTTCGTGGTGGAGGGCATCGCGGTTTGCGAGGTGATCGAAGTCGCGATAACGCGGACCGTGGCGGGCCTTGAGGGCTTGAAGGGCTGAATAGGCCCAAGCCAATCGTCGATGCATCACGCGTCTGTGGCCTAGGCCAGGTCGGCCAGTGTCTTCACGTTCGCTGACCGGCCAGCTCTTCGGAGAGTTTCGAGACGATTTCCTGGGCCTCGCGGTCTGCCGGGTAGATGTCGAGATATCGCTCCCAGGCATGCAGGGCTGCCTGTTTGCTGCCGCGCTCTGTCAGGATGCCGGCAAGCCCCGCAAGTGCACCGAAATGGCGCGGCTCCAGCTTCAGCACGCGCTCGATGTCCGAGACGGACTTCTTGTAGTTGCCCATGGTGAAATGCAACGTGGCGCGCTGGTTCCAGGCGCCGACAAAATCGGGCTTCAGCGTGATGGCCTGGTCGATAAAGTCGAGCGCTGCAGAATTGCGCTTCTCGGCAGCCGCTTTTGCAGACCATTGCATCAGGAGGTCGACGGTCGGGCTGTGCGACTCACTCCAGGCTGCCATGGTGGAATTCGCAAGAATACGGGCAGCCTGAGGATCACGCTCACGCTTCAGTTGCGCCAGCATGTCGTCGATGCTCTGCGCTTTCGGCGGAGCCAGCGGTACCCGTTCTATGGCGGCCTCAGCCGGCGGCGTCACGGTTGGGGCAGGGGGCGCCGGCATTGGCTGCTGGGGCCGATCGGGCAGGGCCTGATCTGGCACTGGCTGCCCAGGCATGGGCTGCTGCAGCATCTGCTGATCGAGCGCCTGCGCTGCCGCGTTGCCGGAAGATAGCGCGGATGAGAGAAGCAGAAGGCTTGAAGCGAGTCGCAAAGAAAAACGGCGCATGAAGGGAAGGTAGTCCCTCAGCGCCGTCTTTCAAACTCAAATCTTCGGTATCAACACGCCGTTGCCGGCGGCAGTCACATCGCGCCGGGATCCCTAAGGATCCCGAAAGTCTCAGCCCTGGCGAGCCTTGAAGCGCGGGTTCTGCTTGTTGATGATGTAGATGCGGCCCTTGCGGCGAACCAGACGGTTGTCGCGATGACGGGCCTTAAGCGCTTTCAGCGAGTTCTTGATCTTCATTTTTCTGGTCCACAACGATTGTCGGGGAATGTGTCATTCACCCACTGTCTTCAAACAATCAAAAGCGCGCCGCTGGGCGCGCCCCTGAAGAGTTGGCGGCAATTAGCCCGAGGAGGGCCTGCCTGTCAACCGGTCCGGCGGCATTTGCCTCGCCGAAACGGCTAAAAAACCCGGCATATCAATCGCGGAAAGGCAGGATTTCCGTCACATGCCCCATCTTTCGGCCGGGACGGGCTTCCGTCTTGCCGTAGAGATGGACAAGCACATTGGGCTTGGCGAGCCAGGTCGGGACAGAATCGATGTCGTGGCCGATCAGATTCGTCATCACGCAGTCGGAGTGGCGGACGGGATCGCCCAAGGGCAGGCCGGTTACCGCGCGGATGTGCTGTTCGAACTGTGAGACGATGCAGGCGGCTTCCGTCCAGTGGCCGGAATTGTGGACGCGCGGCGCGATCTCGTTGGCAATCAGATGGCCGTCTTCGAGCACGAAGAACTCCATGCCGACGACGCCGACATAACCAAGGCCGTCTAGCAGCTTCGTCGCGGCGGCCCGGGCTGCCGTCGCCGTTTCCGGCGTGATCGCGGCAGGCTGGGTCGAGGTGTGCAGAATGCCGTTCCGGTGGACGTTCTCTGTCGGGTCGTAGCAGCGCACCTGGCCGTCGATGCCGCGGGCAGCGATGATCGAGACCTCGCGGACGAACGGCACGAAGCTTTCGAGAATCAGCGGCACGGAACCGAGGGCCTCAAAGGCGCCACCTGCCGAGTCGCCTTTGCGGAAGACCTTCTGCCCCTTGCCATCGTAACCCAGCCTGCAGGTCTTCAACACGCCTTCGCCGCCGAAATCGGCGAGGGCTGTCTCAAGGTCGGCCTGGCTGTTCACGGCGTGGAAGCGGGCCGTCTCGATACCGGAGGCGTTGAGAAAGCGCTTTTCAGTCAAGCGATCCTGAGCGACTTCCAGCGCCTTTGGTGGCGGATAGACGGGGACGCTCTTTGCCAGATGTTCGGCCGCCGAAACGGGTACGTTTTCGAACTCGTAGGTGACGACGTCGCAGAGGCTCGCGAGTTCGACCAGTGCTGCCGGGTCGTCGTAAGCTGCGGTAATCTGACGGTTGGCCACTTGGGCTGCGGGACTGTCAGCCTGCGGTTCCAAGATGATCGTGCGGAAATTCAGCCGCGCTGCTGCCATGGCCAACATGCGGCCGAGCTGGCCGCCGCCAATGATGCCGACCGTGTGCACTGTCATGGAGTTTCGTCCATCGGGTAGTCGGCGACCGATCCTGCCTGGCGGGCGATCCACTCGTCCAGGCGGTCGGCCAGTTCGTCGTCATGAAGCGCCAGCACGCGAGCGGCCATCAGGGCGGCGTTCACCGCACCGGCGCGTCCGATGGCCAGCGTGCCGACAGGAATGCCGGCCGGCATCTGGACGATGGAATAGAGGCTGTCGAGTCCGGACATGGATTTTGACTGGACCGGTACGCCAAAGACGGGCAGGGGCGAGAGGGAGGCCACCATGCCAGGCAGATGAGCGGCCCCGCCGGCACCGGCGATGATCACCTGGAAGCCTTCGTCACGGGCGCCCTTGGCAAAGGCGTACATCCGGTCAGGCGTGCGATGTGCCGAAACGATGCGTGCCTCGTAGGAAACGCCGAGTGCGTCGAGGGTATCGGCGGCATTCTTCATGGTTTCCCAGTCGGACTGGCTTCCCATGATAATGGCGACGGGCGGGCAGTCGGCAGCCATGCTTGGTCCTTCCGGCTCAGGCGATGATATCGGGGATGATCTGGTCTTCCAGCGCTGTGATCTTGTCCTTGATGGACAATTTCTTCTTCTTCATGCGCTGGATTCTGAGGGCGTCGCAACCGGTTGTGATCATCGCGTTGATCGCCGCGTCATAGTCTTCATGCTCCTGGCGAAGCCGCGCCAGCGAGAGCCGGATGTCAGCCTGTTCCTGATCGGCCATCTTGTTCCCCATCTTCGCCCTGTGGCCCATCGTTAAAGAATGGCCGTTGGATTCGCGCAAGCTCCTATCATCAAATACCGGTAACGGGAAGTTATCCTTGTCCCTGATTTTCGGGGGTCGAAATCACGAAATCGCCTTCGACAAACCGCATTTCTCGTGTCACATTACTTTCGCAAAGCCTGAAACTCCAGCGGATGAGGGCTGGAGGTAGGCGACAAGGAAGGACGTATCAAATGACCATACAGGCTCATCTTGACTCGCTGCAGAAGAAGCATGGTGCACTGGAAGACCAGCTCCATGACGCGCTCGCATCCCCCTCCGTCGACGACCGTCAGATCGCCGAACTCAAGCGTCTGAAACTGCGCCTCAAGGATGAAATGGAACGCCTGAAGGCGTCTACGCGCCACTAACCTTCCAGACCGGCTGCGCCGGGATCCAATTGCCCCCGAGGCCCCCGAAGATCCCGATGTATTCTTGAAGCAGCCAGAAACATTCCCCCGCCCCGGAGTTCCCAAGGACTTCGGGGCTTTTCTTTGGCTTCAGGGCTGTGCGGAGATCACTATCAGGTCCAGAACTGGTCGAGCCAGATGTTCATCCGGTCGAAACCGGGTCGGCGAACGCTGTAGAAGCGGCGGGTACCCTCGGCGTTGACTTCGACCAGGCCGGCGTCGAGCAGGGCCTTCAGATGCTGCGAAACGGCGGGGCGGCTGATGGGCAGGCGGCTTGCCAGATCGTTCACGGTCTTCGGCCCCCGGCGCAAATCCTCAAGGATGTGCCGCCGGTTCGGGTCTGCGATCGCCATGAAAGGGTCCGCGTTCGTCATGGCGAAACGTTATGTCAAAGGCCGGTCTCCGGCAAGCGCGATGTGCGGTGCAGCAAGCGCCCGGTCAAGGACCGAGCAGGCCTGTGCCGCCGTCGTAGAAGAGCTTCGCCCCTGCGATCAAGACCATGCCATACATCAGCGGGTAAAAGATCTTCGGCTTCATGTAGTGGACCACTTTCGCGCCGATCAGGGTGGAGACCAGTGCGACGGGCAAAAGGACCGCGGACAGGCTCAAATTGGTGCTGTCGAGCTCGCCCAGGGCGAAATACGGGATCACCTTGATCGCATTGAGAATGGCGAAGAAGCGGGTCGACATGCCGGTATAGGTTTTCGGGTCGAGCTTCAGCGGCAAGGTGTAGACCTGAAAAGGCGGGCCACCGGCATGGGCGACAAAACTGGAATAGCCGGCAAGCGCCCCCCAGAAGGAACCGGCAATCGGCCGTTCGGGCGCTGGAGGCTTTTCTCCGCCGTCTCGTGCCGCATAACTTTCGATAAAGTAGCGCAGTGCAAAGATGAGCGAGATGCCCCCGAGGACCAGGCGCATGGCATTCGGCGAGACGAGCGTCGAAGTCGCCCAGCCGAGGATGATGCCGATGATGGCGCCGGGAAGCATAACGAAGAGCGTTGCCCGGTTGTTGTGCCTGCGCCAGGCCCAGAGCGCCACGGCGTCCATGACCAGCAGGATCGGCAGGAAGATCGCGGCCGCCTGCATCGGCGGCACGGCGATTGCCAGCAGGGGCACGCCGATCAGGGCAAATGCGCCACCCAGCCCACCCTTGGACAGGCCGACCAGTGCGACAGCGGGAATAGCGACGGCATAGAAGTTCAGGTCTGTCAGCATTGATCGGTTGATCCTTTCGGAAGAGCGGTCTATCGGATTTGTCTAGATAAAACGAGGACGAATTCCACCGTCGTGGAAATGTCCCGCAAACGGATATCGCTGCATGACTGAAGACCGCTGCCGCCTCGTGCTCATCGTCCCCGAGATCGCCGATCCGGCTCTGCGCGCCGAGACGGTGGCCAATGCTCTGCGGGGTGGGGACGTGGCCTCAGTCATCATCCCGCAATACGGGCTCGACGACGGTGAGTTCCAGAAACATGCAGAGCTTCTGGTGCCGGTGATCCAGGAGGCCGGCGCTGCCGCTCTCGTGGTCGACAACAGCCGGGTCGCAGGGCGGGTGAAGGCAGATGGTCTGCACATCACCGGGAATGCGGAAGCACTGGCCGAAGCGGTGGAGAAACACCAGCCAAAGCTGATCGTCGGCGGTGGCAATGCGATGGACCGGCACCATGCGCTGGAAATCGGCGAAACTCAGCCGGACTATGTCTTCTTCGGCAAGCTGGACGGCGACATCAAGCCAGAGGCGCATACGAAAAACGTCGCGCTCGGCGAATGGTGGTCGGCGATGATCGAGATCCCGGCGATCGTCATGGGTGGCACGGACCCGTCATCGGCGGTCGTTGTGGCCGAAGCCGGCGTCGAATTCGTAGCGCTTGGCAAGGCGGTCTTCGAGGATCCGGCCAATGCGGCCGCGATCGTTGCACGGGTGAATGCGGAGCTTGACGAAAAAGCGCCACGGTTTGCGGATTGAACCGCGGCATGCGCCAATCTTTGACCTCCCGCAGCCTGATTCTTGCCGTTCTCATCGGAGCCAGCCTGGCTTCGGGCCTGCCCGCGATGGCTCAGGAGAGCGAGGATGGTGTCGAGATCGGTGACGCACCGGCCATCCAGCCGGCCAATCCTTCCGATGCGGGCGACATCGATCGCGGCAAGCGGGACGACAGCGCCGGTGGCGATGCCACCAAGCTTGATCGCAATGCCGGGAAAGCGGATCCGCCGCTCGTCAAGGGCGGGAAGGTCACAGCGGGGACAAAGAGCGAAGAGCTGCAGGGCATCAACATCTACCTGCGCATGGGCGCCCCTCTGCCGGACCTGCCGGCGGAGAAGCCGTTCAACGGAGAGCCGGATGAGGCTTACGGTGCCTTTCAGCGCGGGCTGTTTCTGACGGCCGTCGATAAGGCCCTTCCGCGCGCCCAACTGGGCGACCCGGCGGCACAGACCCTGCTTGCCGAGATCATGTCACGAGGGCTCGGGGTAAAGCGGGACACAAAAGGCGCTGCCTTCTGGTATGCCCAGGCCGCGCAGGGCGGAGACACCTCTGCCATGTTCAAATACGCCCTTCTTCTCATGGAAGGGCGTGAGGTCGAACGCGACAAGGCCAAGGCCGACGATTACATGAAAAAGGCCGCCGACGGTGGCAACGGATCGGCGCAGTTCAACTGGGCGCAGATCCTCGTCTCGCAGAATCCCGGCGTCCGCGGGCTGGAACTCGCCATGCCCTATTACGAGAAGGCTGCTGAACAGGGTATCGCCGATGCGCAGTATGCGCTGGCTCAGGTCTATACGGCCCTGAAGGAGGTGCCGCCGGAAAAGAAGCAGCGGACGCGCGAATGGATGGAGCGCGCCGCCAAGGCCGGTTTCGATACAGCGCAGCTCGATATGGGGCTGTGGCTCGTCAACGGGATCAACGGTCCGCGAGACTATGAGGGGGGCTATCGCTGGCTGTCGATTGCCGCCAAGCGCGGCAATGTGGTGGCGCAGAACCGGTTGGCGCATGTCTATATCAATGCGCTTGGCACGGCGCCCAATCCGGTGGAGGCCGCGAAGTGGTACGTGTTGTCGCGACGGGCCGGGCTGAAGGATCCAACGCTTGAAGATTTCTATCTCGGACTGAACGAAGAGCAGCAGAAGCAGGCAATCGATCGCGCCAACCGGTTCCGCCGGAGCTGAGTTGGCAGCACGGGTCGACGTCGCGTCCGGGGAGGGCGGCGCTCATGGATCTCGTCGATGTCTTCCAAAGACTGGGCCTGGCAATCGCGATCGGTGCGGCCGTCGGGGTCGAGCGCCATTGGCGCGAGCGTGCCGAACCCGAAGGAGCCCGCACGGCCGGTATCCGAACCTTTACGCTGATCGGCATGACCGGCGGATTGGCCGGTCTTCTGGAACTCGGGATCCGCGTCAGCCCCTTGCCCGGACTTATCGTCGCCGCCTTCCTCGTTGCCGTCACGACGGTCGTGCTGCGCTTTGAGCTGATCCAGGCGCGAGCCGAAAACAGCGTCAGCGCAACGACCGTCATTGCTGCCATCACCACGTTCGCGCTCGGGGCGCTCGCCGTGCTCGGCGACATGGTCATCGCGTCTGCAGGCGGTGCCGCGATCGTGACGGTGCTCGCCAGCCGTGAGTTTCTGCACGGGGCCATTCGACGGTTGACCTGGGTGGAATTGCGTTCAGCGGTGGTGTTGCTGGCGATGAGTTTTGTCTTGCTGCCGCTGATACCCGCCACACCCTATGGTCCTTTCGGCGGTGTGTCTCCGCGCAGCCTGCTGGTCCTTGTCATTCTGCTCGCCTCCGTATCTTTCGTTGGTTACGTTGCGGTTCGCCTGCTCGGCAGCGGGCAGGGATATCTGGTGGCCGGCGCCGTCGGCGGCCTCGTGTCGTCGACCGCAACGACGGTCACGCTCGCCCGGCAAAGCGTTTCCGGCATGCCTTCGCAAGCCGCTGCCGGTGGTGCTGCGGCCGCAGGAGCGGTATCGCTGGTGCGGACCGGCTTTCTGGTCGCGGCCCTCGCTCCCTCGCTCGTTTCCGCCGTCTTGCCACCGTTGCTGATTTCCGGTGCCGTGATGATGGTCTGCGCCGTTCTCTTCATACGCCGTGACGCCTCGCGCGTCGCGGCGGAGCCACCGGCCAATCCGTTCGAGCTGCTGCAGGTGGTGAAGATGGCGCTGCTGATCACCGTCGTCGCCTTCGTCGCCCGGGCATCAAGCCAGATCTTCGGTGACGGCGGGCTATACCTTGTTTCTGCATTGTCGGCGCTTGCCGATGTCGATGCGGCGACCGTTACGGTCGCGGGGATGGCCGCACAGCTTACGCCCACCGTGGCCACTTACGCGATCGGTATCGCAGTCGTTGCAAATTTGCTGGCGAAGGTCGCCTATGGTGCGGTAACAGGAAGCCGGGCCTTCGTCCTGATGCTGACAACTGCCACGACACTTGCCGTCGCTGCGGGCCTGATCGCTGCGTTCGTGGCGCAGCTGCCGTGATCCAGTCGCAGGACGATCGGCGGCTTTGCCCCTTGAATTCCGGCGTTATTTGTGGTCTTGAACCCGCCAATCGCCGCGCTGTCGCGTGCTGCATCCTCGCCGCTCTCCGGCGACCATCCAATCTTGAGGAATACCACTTATGGCACGCTCCGCCCTTCTCAACGTCATGGTTCAGGCCGCCATCAAGGCCGGCAAATCGCTGGCACGCGATTTCGGCGAAGTGCAGAACCTGCAGGTTTCGGTCAAGGGCCCCGGCGACTTCGTCTCGCAGGCCGATTTCCGCGCCGAGAAGATCGTGCGTGAGGAGCTTCTGAAGGCCCGTCCGACCTATGGGTTCCTCGGTGAGGAAAGCGACGAGATCAAGGGCACGGACGGCGCACATCGCTGGATCGTCGATCCGCTCGACGGCACGACCAACTTCCTGCACGGAATTCCGCAGTTCGCCGTCTCGATCGCGCTGGAACGCAATGGCGAGATTGTCGCCGGCGTCATCTTCAACCCGGCGACGGACGAACTCTACACGGCCGAGAAGGGCGGCGGCGCCTTCCTCAACGATCGCCGCATCCGCGTCGGTGCCCGCAAGGTCCTGTCCGATTGCGTCATCGGTTGCGGCGTGCCGCATCTCGGCCGCGGCCAGCACGGCAAGTTCCTCGTTGAACTACGCCACGTCATGGGCGAAGTCTCGGGCGTTCGCCGCATGGGCGCTGCCGCGCTCGATCTGGCCTATGTCGCCGCCGGCCGTCTGGACGGCTTCTGGGAAGCGCAACTGAATGCCTGGGATATCGCTGCCGGCGTGCTGCTGATCAAGGAAGCCGGTGGTTTCGTTTCGGACATGAAGGGCGGTCAGGAGATGTTCGAGAACGGCACCGTGCTCGCCGGCAACGAATATATCCGCAAGGCTCTGGAAGAGGTCGTCAACCGTCCGGTGCCGCAGGCCTGACGCCGAAGACATGTCGGCCATGCGGTGGCAAGGTGGTAAAATTCCCCTGTCGCTTCGGCTTCAATTCGTCTCAATTTTCCACTAGCCTCCGCAGCAAGATTCTGCGGAGGTCGTGCATATTATGGCGAAAGTGAAGGTGGAGGACCTGGAAGTTGGGGTGACCCGTCCGGGAGACTACGGTCAGAAACTCTCCAGCCCGATGCCGTTCTTCACGACAATGGTCATCTTTCTGATCATTGTCTGTTTCATCGCAGCAATCCTCTACCGGCAGGCGCATGCCGCCTTCGTGACCAATCCGGGGCTCAATGGCCTCATTCTCGGTGTGCTCGCGGTCGGCATCATTCTTGTGTTCAACCATGTCTGGGCCCTGCGGCCGGAAGTGCGGTGGTTCAACAATTTCCGGGCCGCTGGCGACAATGCAGATCGGGTCGGGCGCGATCCGCGGCTTCTGGCGCCAATGCGTGCGCTGATCGGCGGGCGCCGGTCTATGGCGATCTCGACGACTGCGTTGCGCTCGATCCTTGATTCGATTGGCACGCGTCTCGACGAATCGCGCGACACCACGCGTTATCTCATCGGCCTTCTTGTCTTTCTCGGCCTGCTTGGCACCTTCTGGGGGCTGCTGGGTACCATCGGCTCGATCAACGACGTCATCCAGTCCCTTGACCCGGCTTCGGGCGACAGCAATGACGTCCTCCAGGCGCTGAAGAGTGGCTTGACCGCACCTCTTCAGGGCATGGGCACGGCCTTTTCGTCCTCGCTGCTCGGTCTTTCTGGATCGCTGATCCTCGGATTCCTCGACCTGCAGGCCGGGCGTGCGCAAAACCGCTTCTACGTCGAACTGGAAAACTGGCTGTCGTCGGTGACAGATCTCGATTCCGAGCGTCCGGTGGCGATCGATGCCGATGGCGCCGTTGCGGCGGAGGATATCCGCTCTCTCGTTGCCGAGATCCAGAAGCTCGCCAATCGCGAGGGTGCTGCCGGTGGCGATAGGTCGGTGGCGGCCATCGCCGGTCTCGCCGAGGGTATCCAGGGGCTCGTCAAGAACATGCGCAACGAGCAGCAGATGCTGCGCGACTGGATCGAGGCGCAGCAGGAAGACGCGCGGGCCATGCGCAAGACGCTTGACCGGCTGAACGACAAGATCGGCGGGGCGAAGTAAATGGCACTCGGGCGCAACCGCCGCCGAGAGCGCGCCGTCGATTACTGGCCTGGCTTTGTCGACGCCCTGTCGACGCTGCTTCTCGCCATCATGTTTCTGCTCACGGTTTTCGTCCTGGCGCAGTTCATCCTCAGCCGCGAGATCTCGGGCAAGGACGAGGTGCTCAATCGTCTGAACAGCCAGATCGCCGAACTGACCAATCTCCTTGCGCTGGAAAAGAGCGGCAAGCAGGATCTGGAAGATACACTGGCCGCGCTCCAGTCGTCCCTCTCGACGTCGGAAAGCGAACGTACCCGGTTGCAGCAATTGCTCGACAGCGGGGCAGGGTCGGCCGATGCAGCCAATGCGAAGGTTGGACGCCTCAACGACGAACTGGTCGCGGAAAAGCAGGTCAGCGCGCGCGCGATGAGCCAGATCGAACTGCTCAACCAGCAGATTGCGGCGCTGCGGTCGCAGATCGCCGCTGTCGAGGAGGCTCTGCAGGCGTCCGAGGCGAAGGACCAGTCGTCTCAGGCGAAGATTGCGGATCTCGGACGGCGGCTCAATGTGGCCCTCGCCCAACGGGTGCAGGAGCTCAATCGCTATCGCTCTGACTTCTTCGGCAGGCTTCGCGAAATTCTGTCTGACCGGGAAAACATCCGCATCGTCGGCGACCGCTTCGTCTTCCAATCCGAAGTGCTTTTCCCCGTCGGTGGCGCCGAACTCGATGCGGCGGGTCAGGCTGAAATGGACAAACTGGCCGCAGCTCTTCTTGAGCTGGCGCAGGAAATTCCCGCCGAGATCAGCTGGGTCTTGCGCGTCGACGGGCATACCGATGCATCGCCGCTCACCGGCACCGGTCGGTATCGGGACAACTGGGAGCTTTCCTCGGCGCGTGCCACCTCGGTGGTCAAATACCTGATCTCCAAAGGTGTTCCGGCCAACAGGCTGGTGGCCGCCGGTTTTGGCGAATTCCAGCCGATTGCGGAGGGCGATACACCTGATGTGCTCGCTCAGAACCGGCGCATCGAGTTGAAGCTCACCGAACGCTGACGCTGATCCCACGCAGGCCTTCTCTCAGGCGGCTGCAACTTGCGAACTGACTTACGTGTGCGTAAAAGTAAGACATGACGCTTTGGGAGGGTGGCATGCAGCAATTCGACGTCGTTGTGATCGGCGGGGGCCTCGCTGGCCTCGTGGCCGCGACGGAGGCCGTTGACAGAGGACTGAGGGTCTGCGTGATCGATCAGGAGGGCGAGCAGAACCTCGGCGGTCAGGCGTTCTGGTCGCTTGGAGGACTGTTTCTGGTCGACAGCCCCGAACAGCGCCGCATGGGCATTCGCGACAGTTTGGAACTTGCCCGGCAGGATTGGTTCGGCTCTGCCGGCTTCGACCGCACGGAGGATTTCTGGCCGCGCCAGTGGGCAGAGGCTTATCTGCAGTTCGCCGCAGGCGACAAACGCTCCTGGCTCAAGGCGCAAGGGGTCGGTTGGTTCCCGGTGGTCGGCTGGGCGGAACGCGGCGGATCGCTTGCCGATGGGCATGGCAATTCCGTTCCCCGCTTCCATGTGACCTGGGGCACCGGTCCCGGCGTGCTTGCTCCCTTCGTGCGCCGGGCGCGGATGGCGGCGGAGGTCGGCAGGCTCACCTTCCTGTTCCGACATCAGGTGGACCAGCTGACAGTCCAGGACGGCGTGGTCACAGGCTGTTCAGGCACGGTGCTGGCCGGTGATGCGACGGTGCGGGGCGCGAGCAGTTCCCGCAACGTCGTGGGAGATTTCGAGGTCCGGGCGGATGCCGTCATCGTGGCCTCGGGCGGGATCGGCGGCAACCACGATCTCGTGCGCAAGAGCTGGCCGGTCGATCGCCTCGGTCCTGCGCCCAGACACATGGTGGCCGGGGTGCCGGCCCATGTCGACGGCCGGATGCTGTCGATCACCCAGGCGGCCGGTGGCGAGATCATCAACGGCGACCGCATGTGGCATTACACCGAGGGACTGAAGAACTGGGATCCGATCTGGCCGAACCACGGGATCCGCATCCTGCCCGGGCCTTCGTCCTTCTGGTGCGATGCCGAGGGTAACCGCTTTGCACCGCCCGCGATGCCGGGCTTCGACACGCTCGGGACGCTCAAGGCGATCCGGTCGCGCGGGCATGAATACTCCTGGTTCATCCTCAACAAGGCGATCATCAAGAAGGAATTCGCCCTGTCCGGCTCTGAACAGAACCCCGATCTCACGGAAAAGAACATTCCTCTGCTGCTCAAGCGTCTGGGCAAAAACCCACCCGGACCAGTGCAGTCCTTCATGGACAAAGGCGAGGATTTTGTCGTCCGCGACACGCTGGAAGACCTGGTGTCGGGCATGAATGAGCTGTCGGGTGAGCACCGGCTCAGTGTGCATCACCTCCGCGCCCAGATCGAGGCGCGCGACCGGGAGATCGGCAACCGTTTTTCCAAGGATGCGCAGGTGACGGCGATCCGGGGCGCACGCAACTATCTGGGCGACAAGCTGATGCGCACGGCCAAGCCTCATCGGTTGCTCGATCCCGCTGCCGGGCCGCTGATCGGAGTGCGGCTGCACATTCTCACGCGCAAGACCCTGGGCGGGTTGCACACTGATCTCGAGGGGCGTGTTCTGAACCGGGAAAACAAGCCGGTGCCGGGACTTTACGCAGCCGGCGAGGTCTCCGGTTTCGGCGGTGGCGGCATGCATGGCTACAATGCGCTCGAGGGGACATTCCTCGGCGGCTGCCTCTTTTCCGGTCGGGTGGCGGGTCGCAACGCGGGACGTTGAGCAATCGTCGCTGAGGAACGGCAAAGGGCGGTGTCGTGTACCGGCCCTTTGCCGCAGTTGGATAGCGTGATCAATCCATCTGCACGTTGGCGTCCTTGACGACCGGGGTCCACTTGGCGACTTCCGCCTTCACATGGGCGCCGAGTCCCTCCGGCGAAGAGGCGACGATGGTGGCGGAGAACTCCTTCATGCGTTCGGCGACACCGGGATCGGCCATGGCCTTGACCGCTGCGGAATTCAGGCGGTCAACGACCTCTTTCGGCGTGTCTTTCGGGGCAAAGAGCGCGTTCCATGTATAGGTCTCATAGCCGGGCAGGCCCGCTTCGGCCATGGTCGGAATATCCGGAAAAGAGGGTGCCCTCTCGGACGTCGTTACCGCCAAAGCCCTCAGCGTACCCGCCTTGATGTGAGCCGAAGAGGACGGAAGGTTGTCGAACATGATCGACACCTGGTTGCCGAGCACGTCGTTCAAGGCCGGTCCCGACCCCTTGTAGGGGATGTGCTCCATGGTGACGCCGGCCATCGATTTGAACAGCTCGCCGGAGAGATGCAGCGGGGTCCCATTGCCGGAGGAGGCGTAGCTCCATTTGTCCGGCTCGGCCTTGAGAAGGGCCAGAAGTTCCTCCACCGATTTGGCCGGAAGCTCCGGATTGACCACGAGCACGTTGGGCACCACCACCAGAAGCGACACCGGGGCGAAATCCGCTTCGGCATCATAGGGCTTGCTCTTGAGGATCAGCGGATTGAGCGCGTGGGTCGCGACGGTGCCCATCAGGATCGTGTAGCCGTCCGGCTCGGCCCGGGCGACATTTCCGGCGCCGAGGCTGCCACCGGCCCCTGCCACGTTCTGGACGATCACCTGCTGCCCGAGATCCTCGGACATCTTCTCCGCGATCACGCGGGCGACGACGTCGGTCGAGCCGCCTGCGGCAAAGGGGACGACGAGCGTCACGGGACGCTCTGGGAAGGCGGCCTGTGCCTGAGCCGCCGCCAGGAATCCGGCAACCAGGCTGCCGGCAAAAAGGGATTTGTAGAACGACATGAGTACTCCTCCATCCAATGTCGGATGTCCCAGGCCGCTCCTCCAGCCCGCGGGACGGGTTTGAGTGTGTCAGGCCTGCCGGATGCTTCAACAGGAGGGAGTGCGCGAACGGGCGTCACGCTGGCGCCGGAAAACTCTATGGGTGGGTTCCCACCCATTTCAGCATGTCCATAGGGTGGATATCCACCCATCTCGCAGCGCGGTGAATACGCTACTGCGCCGCAGCCGTGAAGTCGCGACCACCGGTCTCGAACTGCAGACGCGCGAGCTTGGCGTAGAGGCCGCCCTGCTGGATCAGGCTCTGATGGGTGCCTTCCTCGACGATGCGTCCGTCGTCCAGCACAAGGATACGGTCGGCCTTGAGCACTGTTGCGAGGCGATGCGCGATGACGATCGTGGTGCGGTCGCGCATCAGGCCGTCGAGCGCCTTCTGCACCAGCGTTTCGCTTTCCGCGTCGAGCGCCGAGGTCGCCTCGTCGAGCAACAGCAGCGGAGCATTGCGCAGAAGCGCGCGGGCGATTGCGATGCGCTGGCGCTGGCCGCCGGACAACGTGATGCCGCGCTCGCCGACCAGCGTGTCGAAGCCGTTGATCTGCCGGCCGATGAATTCACTGGCCTGGGCTGCATCGGCTGCGGCCTCGACCATCGCTCTTGTTGCGCCCGGAGAGCCGAAGGCAATGTTGTCGTGGATCGACGAGGCGAAGATCGTCGTGTCCTGCGGCACGATCGCGATGCGGTCGCGGACAGCCTGGGGATCGGCCGTGCGAATGTCGACGCCGTCCAGACGGATCGTGCCGGAGGCTGGATCATAGAAGCGCAGGATGAGCGAGAAGATCGTGCTTTTGCCGGCGCCTGATGGGCCGACGATGGCGACCGTTTCGCCATGAGCGACCGAGAAGGAAAGACCCTTCAGGGCCGACTTCGTTTTTGCGGAAGGATAGGAGAACTGCACGGCCTCGAAATCGACGCTGCCGCGGGCCGGCGTCGGCAGGAGGGCGGGATTGGCCGGTGCGGCGATCTCCGGATGTTCGGCAAGCAGTTCATGCAGGCGCTCGGCAGCACCGGCGGCTTGAGACAGTTCGCCCCAGACTTCGGACAGCGTGCCGAGCGAGCCGGCGGCAATCAGCGAATAGAGCAGGAACTGGCCGAGCGTGCCGGCGGTCATCGTGCCTTCAAGCACGTTCTGGGCGCCATACCAGAGGACGCCGACGACGCTGCCGAACACGAGTGAAATGGCGACGCCGGTCAGAAGCGCGCGCGACTTGATGGCGGCACGGGCAGCCTCGTAGGCACTTTCGACGGCGGTGACATAGCGGCCGCGAGCCGCATCCTCGGCGTTGAACGCCTGCAGCGTGCGGGCGGCGCCGATGACCTCACCGGCATAGGAGGAGGCTTCGGCCAGCGTATCCTGTGCGGCGCGCGAGCGCTTGCGCACGGACCGGCCAAAGGCGACCAGCGGGAAGACGATGACGGGAATCGCTGCCAGCACCATGATCGACAGTTTTGGGCTGGTGGCGATCATCATCACCATGGCGCCGAGGCAGAGAATGGAATTGCGCAGTGCCAGCGAAGCGGTGGCGCCCACGGCCGATTTCAGCTGCGTGGTGTCTGCCGTGAGGCGCGAGACGATTTCGCCGGACTGGTTGATGTCGAAGAAGGCGGGCGAGAGGCGCGTGACATGGGTGAAGACATCGCTGCGCAGATCGGCCACGACGCGTTCGCCGATGGTGATGACATAGTAATAACGCAGCGCGCTTGCGACCGCGAGCACGAGTGCCATGACGATCATCATCGCGAAGTATTTGTTGATGAATTCGCTGTCGGCAGCGTTGAAGCCATGGTCGAGCATGCGGCGGATGGCGATCGGCAGCGCCAGTGTCGTCACGGCCGCGAGACAGAGGAAGATCAGAGCGCCGGCAACGAGGCCCTTGTAGCGCTTCAGGTAGGGATAGAGATCGGCGAGCGGTTTCAGGGAGCGGCGCTTCTTCTCGGTGTTTTCGGCTTCCAAGGTCACTCTGTCATGCTCCTGCTTCACGCTCACAAGGGCTGTCAGGCTTTGCTGCCATGGCACTTGTTATCCCTGCGCCCTTCATGTATAGGCACGGCATCGAATTGGGAAGCCGTAGCCCATTGGACTGCGGCTTCATCTATTGAATAGGTCCCGCTGACGCAATTGCGGCAAATGGACCCCACGGCACAGCAGGAACAGAGCGATGAAGGCTGACATCCATCCCGACTACCACGTCATCAAGGTCGTCATGACCGATGGCACCGAATACGAGACCCGTTCGACCTGGGGTTCCGAAGGCGCAGTGATGAACCTCGAAATCGACCCGAAGTCGCACCCGGCCTGGACCGGTGGTAACCAGCAGCTGCTGGACCGCGGCGGTCGCGTTTCGAAGTTCAACAAGCGTTTCGGCGGCCTCGGCCTCTAATCGTCTTGAACGATCTGAATACGAAAAGCCCGGCCTTCGCGCCGGGCTTTTGCGTTTGGGCGAACCACGCCTTGGCTCGGTGAAGTGTTACCGGCCTAACGTCCCCGGGCTCGACCCTATTTGCAGGACAGAAAAAAGCCGGCTCTGCGGGTGCAGGCCGGCTGAAAGGTGGTGCTGTCGCTGATAGTATCAGCCGGCGTTGAAAGCGGTCCGCAGAAGGTTGAGTTGGGCCTGGACGCTGTTTTCATTGTCCGGCTGGAATTCTTCCTCAGAGGCGGGGCGATAGATCTCGCGGTCGAGCAGCGCAATGCGGTTCTGCAGGCGGAGCGAGCGTTCGACCAGATCGCGGAAAGCTTCCGGCAGATCGTTCCAGCCCGGTGCATTGCGGTCGACGTTGAAGCCGTCGAGGCGAACCTTGCTCTTTTCCGACAGGACCTGATCGCGGCTCATCTCGCCGTTGTTGACGGCGCGCTGCAGGAGAAGCCAGGATGCCATCTGCATCAGGCGGGTGGTGAGACGCATGGATTCGGCAGCGTAGAGAACCGATGCCTGACGCGGCAGAACCTTTGCGGCAGCGCGGCCCGGGCCATCGAGAAATGCGGCCGTTTCTTCGACGAGACCCATGCCCTCGGCATAGGTCGCCTTGAACTGGCTGGATGCTGCTGCTCGTCCGGCGAAGCTCACCGTATTCATACCGAGTTCCGACATGGATGTTTCCCTGTAAAACGCATCACTATGGCATGTAACGAGAGCGCTACGATCTTGTTCCTGCCGCATTTGGTGAAGGCACGATGCAATCATTACCCCAAATGCGCAAGGCGAAACTTAAGGAAGGGTTAATTCCCACACTTTTGCGATAACCCGTGATCGCTAGACAAAAAAAGAGCCGCAAATGCGGCTCTTAAGGTAAAACAGGGAGAAAATCAGACCATCGCCATGAGGAGAAACTGCCTGAGTCCAGAAGTTCTGGATGAGCATAGTTTCCCAGAAAACGCTTAACGGGAAGTAAACGGGATCGTGAGAAATGGTTCTTTCCGGTCCTGTTGGAGCGCCTCTGCAATAAACGGGCGCCTATACTTTCGGTCCGAACAGCCTGTCGGCGGCCTTTCGGCTCGCTTCCTTGCTTGTGATCTCGGCATTGATTCGCACAATCTCGGCTTCGAGCTCCGCTATCCGCCGGCGCAATTCGTCGGCTGATATCGCCGACAGGTCGCAGCCCAGCTGGTGGGCGGTCGGAGCCTTGCGGGGTTCTTCCTCGATCGTCATGCGCTTGCTCCCATGCGGACTTCGGGTTCTTCGGTGTGCTCGGGCAGGGGGGCGGCGCGCGGATCGAGGTTCAGGCTTTCAGGCGTGCTGAGCGGCGAGGCGCTGATCGGCAGGTTCGGCATGTTTTCCCGATCCTCCGCCGGGATCGCCTTGCGCAGTCGGCTGCGATAGATCGCATAGGCCGAGATCGAAAGATGCGCGAGGGCCGTGACGGTGAACAGCGAGTAGGGGCCAGCCGCCGTCATAACGGGGCCGCCGATCGTGGGGCCGATGATGGTGCCGATGCCGAAGAGCAGCAGGAGGCCGCCCGAGACCTTCACGAATTCGTCCGGTTTGGCAAAGTCGTTCGCGTGGGCAACGGCGATCGGGTAGAGGGCGTTTGCCGCCGCGCCATAAATGCCGACGAGAATGAAGATCCAGGTGGGGCTGGTCGGCTCGATGAAGACGAGGGCGACGGCGGCAAAGGCGGCCAGTGCCGAGAGGGCTGCCAGGACATAGCGGCGGTCGATACGGTCCGAGAGTTTGCCGGCTGGAAACTGCATGACAGCGCCGAGGAAGATGGTGACGGACAGGAGCGTTGCGATGGTCGCAGCGTCGAGGCCGACCCGGGTGCCGAAGACGGCGCCGAGCGTGCCATAGGCGCCGTTGGCGATCCCGACCAGCAGGATGCCGACGAAGGAGACGGGCGAATTGCGATAGAGCAGCGGCAGGTCAAGCTTCAGCGATTTCAGTGGCTGGGGGGAAGCCGCCGTCGACATGGTGGTCGGCATGACGGCGACGCCATAGACGATGCCGCAGATCATGAACAGGATGGTCGTCGTCGGGTCGAAGACGCCGACCAGCATCTGACCGCCGACGACGCCGATCAGGGTGATCGAGATGTAGAAGGAGAAGATGGCGCCGCGGCTCTCGTTGGTGGCGCGCTCGTTCAGCCAGCTTTCGATGATCATCGAGGTGCCGGCGGTGCAAAAGCCGGTGATGGCGCGCAACACGATCCACCAGTGTGCATCGATGATAATCCCGCTTGTCAGCGCGATGACGGAGATGAGCGACACGAAGGTGGAGAAGGCGCGCACATGGCCCACCCGCATCACGAGTTTCGGGGCCACGAAACATCCGAGCACGAAGCCCGCGGCCCAGGATGTGCCGAGCAGGCCGAGAACTTCGTTGGAATAGCCTTCAGCCGCGCCGCGAACAGGAAGCAGGAGGCCGTAGAGGCCATTGCCGAGAAACAGGAAGAGCGTGCCCAGAAGCAGGGCCATTACGGGCAGGAGATTGCGTCTCATGGTCTTCTTCATCGATCGGAGTTTTGGCGAGCCTGCAGCCATCGGCATGGGACTGCTATGTTAGTCCCATCTTCCTACCGTTGTCTGAACACCCCGCCTTGGGCTTGCGGGATCTGTGTCTGGAGGGCAAAAGTGACAGCGATGTGGCTGGTGGGGTGTCTGGCCGACATTTCCTGCCGAAGGGCACATGTCTGCGGCCAATGCCGACAAGGAATGAGAATGAACAAGGCCATATCCGCCTTCCTGCTGCTCGCCATGCTGATCCAGATCATCAAGCCGCTCGGCTTGCCGGGACTTCGACGTCGTCTGGATTTCTGGAAGCTCGCCGTGGTCGCCTTCGTCGCCTGGTCGGTGACGCTTCTGCTCAGGCCGTGATTCGGCTTTATCCGTTCAACGCGCCGACTTTACCGTCTGCCATTCCGGCAGGGGGAAGAGGCGGTCATAGGTCCAGTTGAACACGAAAGCATAGACCATGTAGAAGGCTGCGAAGGCGATATCCATGACAAAGGCCTGCAGCAGGCCGATGCCGAGATACCAGGCGACGAACGGCAGCAAGATCATCAGCAACCCGAGTTCGAAGGCAACGGTGTGGACCACCCGCATCGGAACGGTCTTCAACGTTGTGCCCCTCAACCGCAAGAGCATGTGGTCGAAGCCGAGATTGTAGATGTAGTTCCAGGCGGTTGCGAGTGTGGCGCTGACGACGCCGACAATGCCGATATCAGCGGCGGGCATCGAAAAGGCCCAGCTGCCGACGGGAACCAGGATGGCAAGGCCGATGAGTTCGAAGCTGACGGCGTGGCGAATACGATCTGCTGCGGTGCGCATGTTCTTCCCTCCGGGAAACCGGCGGGTCGTCCCGCAGTGCAATCAGACCCATAATGGGGAGGTCGTCCTCGTCGCGCCATATAGGTTGTGTTCGAGTGACGAACAAGCAGGTTGTGCTGTCGATTTGAGCAAAAGCACAACAATTAAGCTTTATTGGCGAGGTGGTTGCCTTCCGGTCACAGATGGATCTCTCCTCGCATCACGGGAACGGAGCAGCCGCTGATCTCGACAAAGTCGAACCGCCCGTCCGTTGTCGAGACCGCGAGGTGGATCAGGCTCCGCCGGCCCATCTCCACGCCCTGTTCGACCAGCAGACTGCGCTGGCGTGGATGGGGACCGAGAGTCGTGAGGAAGGCGCCGAGGGCCGCAGACGCGCTGCCGGTCGCCGGGTCTTCCGCAACATTGTCGAACGGCGCAAACATGCGGGCACGCACATGGTCTTGGCCAACCCAGGTGTAGAGGAAGGTCGCGCAGTCGCAATCCTCGTCGGCATGGGCGGCGCGCAGGGCGGCTAAGGACTCGATATGCGGCTGTGCACGTCCGAGCGCTTCGAGATCGGTGACTTCGATCAGAATGAATTTCAGTCCCACGGAGGCAAAGACGGGTTCATGCCGGCTCGTCTCGATGTCCCTGATGCCCAGATTGAGGCATGGCGCCATCGTGGACGGCGAGATGGGCGCGCCGATGACAAGCGGGCCGGGCGCCCGGATCGTCGTTCCGGTGAGCCGACCCTCGCTATCGCGTGTCACGGAGACTGAAACCAGGCCCGCCTTTTCTTCGAAACGAATGCTGTCACCAACCGGATTTCCGAACACGCTGCTGGCGCTCGCAAGCACGAAGGCCGTCCCAACATTGGGATGGCCGGCAAAAGGCACTTCCGTGACCGGTGTGAAGATCCGCACCTCGGCTGTATTTCCCGGATCCTTCGGCGGCAGGACGAAGGTCGTCTCGGAATAGCCGAACTCGGCTGCAATCCGCTGCATGTCGGCGTCGCTCAGTCCCCGTGCGTCGGTGATCACAGCGAGCGGATTGCCGGCGAAACGGGTTTCGGTGAAGACGTCGACGGTGACGAAGGGGAGGGGCTTCATGGCGGACGGCATTATTGCTCCGAGGTTTGGTCGTGCCACTGATAACGGAAAAAGCCCGGCGGGTGGCCGGGCTTTTGTGTCCTCGTGACAAGTTTTGAGAGCTATCCGTGGCCGGTCACTCGGCCGCTATTGCGCTCACTTTGTTCACGCTTGCCGCATAAATCTGCTCGATGGTCTTGGCGATGCTCGTGTTGAATTCCGCATCGCTCATCGACACGCGCAGCTGTTCGGCGAGCGCGCGGGAGAAGCTGGCGATCATGCCGTGGTTGCGGCTCAGCTTGTCGCAGGCCTCGATCGTCTTGTAGCCTCCGGACAGGGCGACGACGCGAACGACAGAGCTGTGGGCCACCAGAGCGGCGTAGAAATCATCGAGCGTCGGAATGGTCAGCTTCAGCATGACCTTTTCACCCGACGGCAGCTTGTCGAGCTGGGCGGCAATTTCGTCGCGCAGGATGGCCTCGGCTTCCACCTTTGTCGGGCTCTTGATCGAGACTTCCGGTTCAACGATCGGCACGAGGCCCTGGCCGATGATCTGGCGGGCAACCTCGAATTGCTGCTTGACCACCGCGGCGATGCCGGCCTTGTCTGCATGGGCGATGACCGAGCGCATCTTGGTGCCGAAGATGCCCTTCTCGCGTCCACGAATGAGGAGCGCATCGAGGTCAGGCATCGGCTTCATCAGCTGAACGCCGTTTTCTTCGTCCAGGAGACCCTTGTCGATCTTCAGGAACGGGACGACGCCGCGCTTCTGCCAGAGGAAGGTGGGTACCGGCTCGCCGTCGACATCGCCATCCATGGTGCGTTCGAAGAGGATGGCGCCAATGACCTTGTCGCCGGTGAAGGCGGGGGCCTTCATGATGCGCACGCGCATGGCGTGGATCAGGCGGTACATTTCGTCGTCGCCGCTATAGTCGGTTTCCTGCACGCCATAGAGACGCAGGGCGCCTGGTGTCGAACCGCCACTCTGGTCGAGCGCGGCGATGAAGCCGGGTGCCGAGGTGATCTTGTTCAACATTTTCGCGTCCACCATATCTCACTCCTATCCCTGAACATGGCGCCACCGCGCCTCACAATCTCTGACGTCTGCTGGCGACATTGCAGCCGCCCCGGTCACTCCCTGACCGCATTCGATCCGTTGAGGATCGCGATGACTCCGGCGATAACAGAAGTTAAGCAAAGGGAAAATGGGTGGCTAAGCTATTGAAACGATTGAAATCATTTCAATCGTTTGAAAATTCAAAGATTTTTAAACCCATTTCAAACGGCATGGAAATTGCCGTGCCGAAGTCGCCTCTATGCGGGTCATTCATGGGCCGGGAACCCTCCAAACGCCTGGAAGTTCCTTCGGCCAGAATGGTAACATCGAATTCCGGACGGCCCAATGACATCGGGCACGAAAAAACCGCGTGTCCGGGGACACGCGGTTTGACAGTCTATTGTCCGCTTGTGGAGCAGATCAGCCCTTGGTGAGGACCGCTACGCCCGGCAATTCCTTGCCTTCCATCCATTCGAGGAAGGCACCGCCTGCTGTCGAGACGTAGGAAAAGTCCTCCGCGACACCGGCATGGTTGAGGGCTGAAACCGTATCGCCACCGCCTGCGACCGAGACCAGCTTTCCGGCCTTGGTCTGATCGGCGGCATGTTCGGCGGCCGAAACGGTCGCCTTGTCGAAGGGCGCGATCTCGAAGGCACCGAGCGGACCGTTCCAGACCAGCGTCGCCGCCTTCTCGATCCAGCCGTTGATCAGCTCAACCGACTTCGGCCCGACGTCGAGCATCATCGCATCGGCAGGGATCGCCTTGATGTCGACCGTCTCGTTTGCCGCATTGGCCTTGAACTCGCGGGCGACGACGCCATCGACCGGAAGGACGATGGCGCAGCCGGCCTTCTTCGCGGTTTCCATGATCGAGCGGGCGGTCTCGGCCAGATCATGCTCGCAGAGCGACTTGCCGACATCGATGCCCTGGGCGGCGACGAAGGTGTTGGCCATTCCGCCGCCGATCACGAGGGCGTCGACCTTGGTGACGAGGTTCGACAGGAGGTCGATCTTGGTCGAGACCTTGGCACCGCCGACGATGGCAACGACCGGGCGCTGCGGCTGTCCCAGGCCCTTTTCCAGGGCCTCGAGCTCGGCCTGCATGGTGCGACCGGCATAGGCGGGCAGGTGGTGGGCGAGGCCTTCCGTCGAGGCGTGCGCCCGGTGGGCGGCCGAGAAGGCATCGTTGACGTAGATGTCACCGTTCTTGGCGAGTTCTGCGGTGAATTCCGGCGTGTTCTTCTCTTCGCCCTTGTGGAAGCGGGTGTTTTCGAGAAGCAGGATATCGCCGTTTTCCATCTTGGCGATGGCGTCTGCAGCTGGCGCGCCAATGCAATCAGATGCGAAGGCGACACGCTGGTCGAGCACTTCCTCGACCGCGGGCGCGATCAACGACAGCGACTGGTCGGCGACCGGTTCACCCTTGGGGCGGCCAAAATGGGCGAGCAGGATGACCTTGGCGCCCTTGTCCGACAGTTCCTTGATGGTGGGGGCGACGCGCTCGATGCGGGTCGTGTCCGACACCTTGCCGTCCGTGACGGGAACATTGAGGTCGACGCGGACAAGCACGCGCTTGCCTGCGATATCGGTGAGGTCGTCGAGGGTCTTGAAAGCCGGCATGGATCTACCCGTCTTGTATGCTGTTGAATGGGGCTGACGGGCCGGACCTTACACCGCTTATGTGACGGTGCAAGGCGAGGGCTGTCATTTTTCGCTCTGTGATCCGGTCTGGGCGGCCGCGCGTTTCTGGCGCAGATAGTCGCGCAGGGCATGGGCGAGTTCGCGGATGTTGAGGAAGATCGGCCAGGTGGTGGCCGGTTCCACCGGTTCCATCGAGACACCGACGGACGCAATGTGGCCATGCTCATCGATGTCGCGGACGATGAGTACGATGGTGCCGAGGCGCACACGGTCGGCATAGTCCGCCCGGCCGCCAACGCGCTGGGTGATCAGTTCGGCCACGGTCTTGCCGCGTTCGCTGTCGGAGATGGACAGCGGGCCATAGGCGTCATCAAGGTTCTTAACCTGCGTACCGGGCGCAATGGCGAAGGTGCCGAAGAATTCGCTGTCGTCATCCTCCACCGCCGCTTCCGTTGCGAAGAGCCGGTCGAGAAGCTTCGAGTAACTTGGCGCGATGAAGAGATAGACATGGTCGTTTTCGCGCAGCCGACCGGCATACTGGTAGCGCATGGACTTGCCATCGCGGATGACGAGCGAGGGCATGGCCCAGCGCGGGATACGCTCGCCACGCAGCACCGGGCTGCCCTTGACGACGCGATAGGCGAGCAGTTCATGGTTGGCCGTGCCCGGCAGGTCGAGTTCGACCTTGTCGATCGCACCGATGCGCGGCGGGATGATCAGGCCGAGCCGCTTGGCGACCGGCTTGATGGTCCAACCTTGTATCACCAGGGAGACCATCACGACGATGAAAGCCGTGTTGAAAAAGATCTGCCCGTTCTCGAGATTGCCGACGATCGGCAGGATGCCGAGCAGGATGGAAACTGCGCCGCGCAGTCCCACCCAGGCGATGAAGCCGGTTTCGCGCTGGGTGAAATCGAAGGGAAGCAGACACAGCCAGACGGCGAGCGGACGGGCGATGAAGATCAGAAACAGCGCCAGAACAACCGCCGGCAAGAGGATGCCGAGAAATTGCGAGGGTGTGGCGAGAAGCCCGAGCAGCAGGAACATGATGATCTGAGCAAGCCAGGTCATGCCGTCCTGAAAGCGGCTGATCGTGATGCTGGAAGGCAGTTTGCGGGAGCCGGCATAGATGCCGGCGACGTAGACGGCCAGGAAGCCGCTACCGTCCATCATGCCGGTGAAGGAGAAGATCATCAACGCGAGCGCGAGGATGAAGATGGGGGCGAGGCCGCGTTCGACCTGCATACGCCTGAGGATGAAGACGATGATCACGCCGCCGATCAGGCCGAAGACCAGCCCAACGCCCATCTGACGGACGAAATGCAGCAGGAGGTCCATGCCGAAACCGTTGGTGTCGCCGCCGCTCGCGATCAGTTCCACCAGGGCCACGGTCAGGAAGATTGCCATCGGATCGTTGGTGCCGGATTCGACTTCAAGCGAAGAGCGGACCCGGTCGCGGATGTTGATGCCGCCGATGCGTAGCAGGAAGAAGACAGCCGCCGCATCGGTCGAGCCGACGATGGCGCCGAGAAGGAAACCCTGCAGGTAATCGAGGCCGAGCAGAAAATGCGCCGCAACGCCAAAGATGACGGTCGTCAGCAACACGCCGACCGTCGCCAGCGTGATCGCGGGTGCTGCCGAGAGCTTGAAGGATTGCAGCGAGGTGCCGTAGCCGGAATCGAAGAGGATGACTGCTAGGGCAAGCGAGCCGATCACATAGGCCAGCGGAAAGTTAGAGAAATCGATGCCGAGCCCGTCGACGCCGGCGGCGAGGCCGATGCCGAGGAAGAGCAGGAGAAGGGGCGCGCCGAAGCGAAAGGCGATGAGGCTGGAAAAGGCCGCCAGAAGAACGAGCGCGGTGGCGACCAGTGTGACGGCATAGAATTCGGTCAAGCGCTCGTCCCCTTCCCGACAGCCGTTGGCACGACCGCCGCTCAATGCCGCCCAGCGCCGCTTCCGGTTTTCAAACCAGCGAGCGCACTTTTATCCCGCTGTCATGGCGGGCTGGCGATTGAAGATTATGCATGCATGCCGGATGGCATGCATCTTCATGGAACAAGATCGTGATGAGAGTGGGGCGAAATTTAAATTTTTGAATTTCGCCCCACTTTTTTTAGTCAGCGTGGTTCCGCCAGCAATCCCCTGATCAGTGCATAGGTTGCGCCGAGGAGGACGATGGCAAAGGGCAGGCCGGTGGATACGGCCATCGCCTGAAGCGCCACCAGCCCGCCACCGAGCAGGAGTGCCACGGCCACCAGTCCTTCAAAACTTGCCCAGAAGACGCGCTGGGGGATCGGTGCATTGACCTTGCCACCGGCAGAAATCGTGTCGATCACCAACGAGCCGGAATCAGATGAGGTGACGAAGAAGACGATGACCAGGACGATACCCACGAAGGAGGTGATTGCGGTGAGCGGCAGATGCGCCAGCATCTCGAAAAGCTGCAGTTCAAGGGCTGCATCCTTCACGCTTGTCATACCGTCGTTGACCAACTGGCTGATGGCCGTGCCGCCGAGAGCCGTCATCCAGAGTACGGAGACGAGTGACGGGATGAGAAGAACCGCCGTCAGCAGTTCACGCACGCTGCGGCCGCGGCTGACGCGGGCGATAAACATGCCGACGAACGGGGACCAGCTGATCCACCAAGCCCAGTAGAAGGCCGTCCAGCCATGGACGAAGTTGGTGTCCTCACGACCGAAGGGATTGGCAAGCGCCGGCAAATAAGTGCCGTAGGCGGCGAGGTTGAGGAAGAAGCCTTTGAAGATCTGCCAGGTGGGGCCGACGGCAATGACGAAGAGCAGCAGAAGCGCCGCTAGGCCGAGGTTGATTTCCGAGAGAAGTTTGACGCCCTTGTCCATGCCGGCTACGACGGAGGCAATGGCGATGGCCGTGATGACCAGAACGAGAGCGATCATCATCGTCTCGGTGGCTGGAATGCCAAACAAGAATTCCAGGCCGGCGCTCGCCTGCTGCGCGCCGATGCCGAGCGAGGTGGAGAGGCCGAAGATTGTCGCAAAGACGGCGAGGATGTCGATGATGTGGCCCGGCCAGCCCCAGACGCGTTCGCCGAAGATTGGATAGAATACGGAGCGCAGGGTGAGGGGGAGGCCCTTGTTGAAAGAAAAGAGCGCGAGGGACAATGCAACGATGGCGTAGATCGCCCAGGGATGCAGGCCCCAGTGGAAGATCGTGGCGGCCATGGCCAGGCGTCTTGCCCCTTCCGGATCGTTTACCGCACCGCCAAGGGGCGCCCAGTCGGTGCGAGCGCCGCCTTCGAAGACCGGACCATCAAGGGCTGCGGTGAAGTGGCCGATGGGTTCGGATACCCCGTAGAACATCAGTCCGATGCCCATGCCGGCGGCAAACAGCATGGAGAACCACGACAGATTGGAATAGTCGGGCGTCGCCTGCGGGCCCCCCAGCCGAATGCGGCCGAGCGGCGAGACGATCAGCCCAAGGCAGGCGAGCACCAGCACATTGCCGGTCAGCAGGAAGAACCAGTCGAGATGACCGGTCAGGAAATCGCGCAAACCGGTGAAGGCGGGCTCGAGCGTGGTCTGGAAAGCCAGCGTGAGGAAGGTGAATGCGACGATCGCGAGCGCCGATACGGTGAAGACGACATTGTGGATGTCGAGTTCAAACACCAGGCGTTTCCGGTAGCTGATGTTGTCCTGGCCGATCTCATAGGGTGTGTCGATGATCTGCGTCTCCCCTTCCGGGGCGGGGACAGCATCCTCCTGAGGCTCGACATTTGGCATGGTCGCGTGAGTCAACGTCTCGGATTCCTTTCGAATTGTCCGGGACTGAGAAGCCCGGGAACGCGGCTGAAGGCCGCTGGAGATGGCGTCGCGATGCCGCGTTTGTGCCACAATTCAAAGGGGCAACCGTCATGGTCGGATATTGTTCCATCGCCATGGAGAATTAATTGGCAAAGCCGTTGAGCGGCTTCTTTCGCAAAAAAAGGCGGGCCCTTGCGAGCCCGCCCTTTGGATACCGATCCTTCGTTGATCAGAAGGTCTTCGACAGAGCGACTGCCGTGTCCGACATGCGGTTCGAGAAGCCCCACTCGTTGTCGTACCAGGTCAGGATGCGGACGAAGTTGCCTTCGAGAACCTTGGTCTGGTCCAGAGCAAAGATCGACGAGTGGCTGTCGTGGTTGAAGTCGCGCGAAACCAGCGGCTCGTCGGTGTAGCCGAGAATGCCCTTCAGCGCGCCGTTGGAGGCGGCGATGATGGCTTCGTTGACTTCTTCCTTGGTGGTGTTCTTCTTGGCGACGAACTTGAAGTCGACGACCGAGACGTTCGGGGTCGGGACGCGGATCGAGGTGCCGTCCAGCTTGCCCTTCAGTTCCGGCAGAACCAGGCCAACAGCCTTGGCAGCGCCGGTCGAGGTCGGGATCATCGAGAGCGCTGCCGCGCGGGCGCGGTAGAGATCCTTGTGCATGGTGTCGAGCGTCGGCTGGTCACCGGTGTAGGAGTGGATCGTGGTCATGAAGCCATGATCGATGCCGATGGCGTCATTGAGGACCTTGACGACCGGAACCAGGCAGTTCGTCGTGCAGGAGGCGTTGGAGATGACCAGGTGATCCTTGGTCAGCTTGTCGTGGTTGACGCCGAAGACGACGGTCAGGTCAGCGCCGTCGGCCGGGGCCGAGACGATGACGCGCTTGGCGCCGGCGGTCAGGTGGGCCGAGGCCTTGTCCTTCGAGGTGAAGATGCCGGTGCATTCCATCGCGATGTCGACGCCCAGTTCCTTGTGGGGAAGGGTGGACGGATCCTTGATCGCGGTGACCTTGATCGGCTTGCCGCCGCCGACGATGATCGTGTCGCCGTCGACCTTCACGTCGGCCGGGAACTTGCCGTGGATCGAATCGTAACGGAGCAGGTGGGCGTTGGTCTCGACCGGGCCGAGGTCGTTGATCGCGACGACTTCGATGTCGGTGCGGCCGGATTCGACGATGGCGCGCAGTACGTTGCGGCCGATGCGGCCAAAGCCGTTGATGGCAACTTTCACAGTCATTGGTGGACTCCCGATTGAATAGTGGGCTCTTGAGCTATGTCAGGGCGCCCGAGGGACGCCCTGGCGGGAAGGTCAGGCAAGCTTGGCTTCGGCAGCCGCGACGACTGCTTCTGCGGTGATGCCGAAATGCTTGTAAAGGTCCTTTGCCGGGCCGGAGGCGCCGAAGGACTTCATGCCGATAAAGGCGCCGGTCGAACCGATGATCGCGTCCCAGCCCTGGCGGATGCCGGCCTCGACGCCGATCTTCACCGGAGCGTTGCCGATGATGGCCTGCTGGTAATCGGCGTCCTGTTCGAAGAAGAGCTCGAAGCAGGGAACCGAAACCACGCGGGTCGGAATGCCCTTGGCGACCAGCTGCTGCTGTGCCTTGATTGCGATCTCGACTTCCGAACCCGAGGCGAAGATGGAGACCTTGGCGTCGCTGGCCGAGATCAGCTCATAGGCGCCATAGGCGCAGAGGTTCTTGTCTTCGTATTCGGTGCGGGCCGGAACGAGGTTCTGGCGGGTGAGCGCCAGGCCGGACGGGCGATGCTTTTCTTTCAGCGCAATCTGCCAGCATTCCGCCGTTTCGGTTTCGTCAGCCGGACGGAAGAGAAGCAGGTTCGGGATGGCGCGGAGGGCTGCGAAATGCTCGACCGGCTGATGGGTCGGGCCGTCTTCGCCGACGCCGATGGAGTCATGCGTCCAGACATGCACGACGCGGATGCCCATGAGGGCGGCCAGACGCACGGACGGACGGCAGTAATCCGAGAAGATCAGGAAGCCGCCGGAATAGGGGATCAGGCCGCCATGCAGCGCGATCCCGTTCATGGCAGCCGCCGTCGCATGCTCGCGAATGCCCCAGTGCATGTAGCGGCCGGAGAAGTCGGTCGGCGTGATCGACTTCATCTGGCTGGTCTTCGTGTTGTTCGACGGCGTCAGGTCAGCGGAACCGCCCAAGGTTTCCGGCAACAGGCCGTTGATGACTTCCAGCGCGTCTTCCGATGCCTTGCGGGTGGCGACTGTCGGGTTGTTTGCGGCGATCTTCTGCTTGAAGGCGTCGATCGTGGTGTCGAAGCTGCCCGGCAGATCGCCGGCGAAACGACGGTTGAACTCGGCGCGCTTCTCGGCGTCCGCCTTGTTCAGCCGCTCTTCCCATTCCTTGCGCGCCTTCGTGGAGCGCAGGCCGACGAGGCGCCAGGCGTCCAGGACGTCGGCCGGCACGGAGAAGGCTTCCGCTTCCCAGTTCAGCGACTTGCGGGCGGCTGCAATTTCTTCGGCGCCGAGCGGCGAGCCGTGGACCTTGTGGGTGCCCTGCTTGTTCGGAGCACCGAAACCGATGATGGTCTTGGCGGCGATGAAGGTCGGCTTGTCGGACTTATGCGCGGCCTCGATGGCTGCTGCGATTTCGTCCGGGTTGTGACCGTCGATCTCGATGGTGTTCCAGTTGGCCGACTTCAGGCGGGCGATCTGGTCGGTCGAGTCCGACAGAGAGACGGCACCGTCGATGGTGATCTTGTTGTCGTCCCAGATGACAATCAGCTTGTTCAGCTTCAGATGACCGGCCAGTGCGATGGCTTCCTGGCTGATGCCTTCCATGAGGCAGCCGTCACCGACCAGCGCATACGTGTAGTGGCTCTGCAGGTCGGAGCCGAACTCTTCAGACAGCTTGCGTTCAGCGATCGCCATGCCGACGGCATTGGCGATGCCCTGGCCGAGCGGGCCAGTCGTCGTTTCGATGCCGGAGGCATGACCATATTCCGGATGGCCGGCGGTCTTGGCACCCAACTGACGGAAGGACTTGATGTCCTCGATCGTCATGTCTTCGTAGCCGGTCAGATAGAGCAGCGAATAGAGAAGCATCGAGCCGTGGCCGGCCGAAAGGACAAAACGGTCGCGATCGGGCCAGAGCGGGTTCTTCGGATCGAACTTCAGATAACGGCCGAACAGGACGGTGGCGACGTCAGCCGCGCCGAGGGGGAGACCCGGATGGCCGGAATTGGCCTTCTCGACGGCATCCATGGCGAGGAAGCGGATCGCATTCGCCATCCGGTTATGTTTTTCTGGAGAGATCATGGCTAGTCCGCTGGTTCGCAGTGTCAATCACGGCCCTTCGCAGGACCAAATGAGGAGCGAGCGATCCATATCAGGTGCCACGCGCAAGTCAACAAAATGGCCCGGTATAAGCCTTTTATCGTGCAGGTTCCCATCGATCTGCCGCTTTCCTGTGCGACCCGGCTGGATGGCTTCGGCAAGGGCAGGTGCACTTCCGATAGTCCACAGAATTGGACCATGCCGGGTGGGCGCGCTTTATTGACGCGTGCCAAGCGTGGGGCTTAGTGTCGCCGCTCAAATCACCCGGATTGCTTGGACGATTCGCAAACAGCGAAAGCGCAGCAACGAGGCAGGGGTCAGGGATGCCGGTGGAAAATTCGGTCGAAGCCGCGCTCGCGGCGCTTCGTCAGGCCGTGGGCGGCCTCGAAAATGCCGTCGACATGCGTTTTGAAGCAGAACGGGAAAGCAGCGAAGTCGATGGCGAGGTCCGTCGCGTGCATGCCGACCGTGCCCGTTTGGCCCAGGAACTGGACGAGTCGCAGTTTCGGGCCAACAGCCTGGAAGAGGTCAATCGCGAGGTCTCGCGGCGCCTCGTCACCGCCATGGAAACGATCCGGGCCGTGCTCGACCGGTAGACCACCGGTTCGTGCGGCCGCAGACCTGAGATTTGGTGTTGGGCGTCGTCCCGCCCGCGTAACGAAGAGTTGGATGGCCGATGGCCCAGGTGACAGTCACGATCGACGGGAAGGCCTATCGCATGGCGTGCGAGGAGGGGCAGGAGCCCCATCTCACCAACCTCGCGGGCCAGTTCGACCGTTATGTGGGCCACCTGAAAAGCCAGTTCGGGGAAATCGGCGATCTCCGGATCACGGTGATGGCCGGCATCATGGTCATGGATGAAATGGCGGAGCTCAATCGCCGGCTCGCAGACGCCGAACGGGAGCTGGCGGATCTTCGCCACGGGCGCGACAGCGTTCTCGACGGTGCGAGCCGGCGCGATGAGGCCGTGGCACAGACGCTGGCCGAGGTTGCCGAGCGGCTGAACGGCATTACCCGCAAGCTTACCCAGCGCCCGGCGCCGGCAACCAGCGACAATTGAGAAAAGCGGCTGTGGTCGCTTTATCCGAAACGCATTCTCCCACTGGCGGAGAGGGCGCGAAGCGCCTATATCTTGCATGCGGTCTGCGCCTCACGACAGGAACCACAATCCCTGGGGCCATACTCGATCCAAAGGGAGCTGTCCCTGGCCGGGCCCGTGGGCTCGGACATATGGCGCCCACCTACGTTTGTAGGCACCCAGGATCGTAAATCTCCATCGGTTGCCGTGGATCGCACTTCATCCTCGACATGAGACCACAAAAAAGCCGCCGCGATCGCTCGCGACGGCTTTGTTCGTCCTGGTTCGACCTTCGCTCAGAACTCTTCCCAATTGTCCTGCGAAGCGGCGGTCGCGATTGCGCCCGCACCGAAGGCCTTCGTCAGCTTGCCGACCATGGACCGCGCCGGCGAGGGCGCCGGGCGGGACTGGCTTTCGGCAGCACGCGGCGTTGTCATGCGCGGGGCAGGGCTAGCCGGCTGGTAGGTGGAAGCTGCGGCAGGTGCTGCCCGCTGCCCCTCGGCGGTCTGGAACCGACCGAGAAGGCCTGCCAGCGTGCGCGCACTGTCTGCCAGACGGTGGGTCACGGCCGTCGCTTCCTCGACCATTGCGGCGTTCTTCTGGGTGAACTGGTCCATGTGATTGACCGAGCCGTTGATCTCGTTCAGTGCCGTCGACTGCTCTCGGGCGGCCGAGGCGATGGCCGAGATGTGCTCGTTGATCGAGGCGACCTGGCCGGAAATTTCACCAAGCGCATCGCCGGTCTGCTGGACCAGGGAGACGCCACCGGCGACAGCTTCGCCCGACTTGTGGATCAGCGACTTGATGTCCTTGGCGGCATTGGCAGAACGCTGAGCGAGTTCTCGCACTTCCTGGGCGACGACCGCAAAACCCTTGCCGGCTTCGCCTGCACGGGCGGCTTCGACACCGGCGTTGAGCGCGAGCAGGTTGGTCTGGAAGGCGATTTCGTCGATCACATTGATGATCTTGGAAATTTCGCTTGAAGCCTGTTCGATACGGCCCATGGCGTCGATCGCGTCGGAAACGACCTTGCTGGAGCTTTCCGTGCTCTGGCGGGCGACGGCTGCGATCTGGGCGGCCTGATCGGCCTTGGCAGAGGATCCACGGACGGTCGCCGTGATCTCTTCGAGTGCGGCGGATGTTTCTTCCAGCGAGGCCGCCTGCTGTTCGGTCCGCTTCGACAGATCGTCGGTTGCCTGACGCATTTCGGCGGAGCTTGCCTCGATGCCCGACGTTTCGAGGCGAATGTCGGCAAGGGTGCTGCTCAGTTTCTCGACGGAGGCGTTGAAGTCGACCCGCAGCTTGTCGAGATTGCCGGCGAAGGACTGCCCGATGCGGACTGTCAGGTCGCCGTCGCTCAGCTTGTGCAGCGACTGGGCCAGAACGTCGACAGCCTGTTCGACAGCCTTGGCGTCCTCGGCCTTGGCGGCTTCGCGTTCACGGCGTTCCACCTCGCCCTGGGCGGCCGCGTCCGCCGCCTTGCGTTCGATCTCGATCTTGTGGATGGCGCTTTCGCGGAAGACGTTGATCGAGCGGGCGAGGGCTCCGATTTCATTCTTCAGGTCCTGATCCGGGACTTCGGTTTCGAGATGCCCGCTGGCCAATTGATCGGCGACGCCGGTGATGCGCGGCAGGGCGCCGACAATCTGGCGGACCAGAAGGGCAATCAGGGCGGCAGCGATGACGAGGACGATCAGAGCCGTGCCGCCAATGGCATAGGCCATTTCCGTCGCGATGCCGTTGATGTCGGCGGAGCGGACACCGGCATAGAGAATGCCGATGACGTCTCCCGTTGGAGAGAAGATCGGCTGGTAGATGGTGTAATAGGGAACGTCGAGGATGACGGCCTCACCGCGATAGACCTGACCCTTCGTGGCATAGGGATAGACGGCGCCCGTCTGGCCGAGGGCGGTTCCAACCGCGCGCTTGCCGTCCGGCTTGATAATGTTGGTCGTGCGGCGCCAGAAGTCCTTGCTTTCGGCATCCCAGCCGAAGATCGTCGCCGTCTGGCCGGTCATGCGGCCGATCGTGTCGATCATCGTATGGTCGGTGAATTCCTTGGGAACCTCCGGCATGACGATACGGTCGACATTGCCATTCGATGCCCAGGTGATCTTGGTGCCCGGCAGGTCGCGCTCAATGATCGTGGCGGCTGTGCGAAGGCTCGCGTCCTGACCGCTGATGGCCTGTTCCTGGATGCGCGTGGCAATGCTGCCGGAGATGACCCAGGAGACGGCGCCGAGCGACGCCACGAGGATCAGAACTGTCGTCGCCGTGATTGTTTTCGTGATGCCGAAGCGCGAAAAGATCTTCATGCAAAAGTGCCCCTAAAACGTTTGCTTGGGCTTTAGTATAAGCCAATACTGTTAATCCTTGGTTTTTCAGGGGATTTTGCGGATGGCTTGATAAATGGCAAAATTGAAGAAATTGCCCGGATTTTCTCCCCAAATTTGGCGGGTCTGCGGCTTCGGAGGCGAAAATGAGTGATAAAAGCGCTTTGAAGGCGATCTTGCGTAAGGAGCGGCTGAGCCTGCGTGACCAGATTGATCCGGCGGTCCGTTTGGAGCACAGTCTGGCGATGGCAGACTTCGCAGGCCAGACGATCGCCATCGAACCGGGCGCGGTGGTCTCCGGCTTTTTCCCGATCCGTTCGGAAGCCGATATCCGGCCCTTGATGGCGCGCTTGAAGACGCGCGGCGCTCGTCTCTGCCTGCCGGTCGTGCTGGATAGGGAAACCATCGTCTTTCGCGAGCTCGTTACCGGCGCGGAACTGGTCGACACCGGGTTCGGGACGCGCGGCCCCGGGCCGGAGGCCGAGGTCCTGGATCCCGACCTGCTGCTGGTGCCGCTCTCGGCATTCGATGCCAGGGGCAACCGGATCGGCTATGGAGCGGGTCATTATGACCGCGCAATCGCGCGTTTGCGGGAAAAAGGACGCAATCCGCGCCTCATCGGCATTGCATTCGACTGTCAGGAGGTGGCAGAAGTGCCCGATGAAGCGCATGACGTCCGGCTCGAGGCCGTTCTGACGGAAAGTGGCCTCAGAACATTCATGGAGTGATTGGACGAAATGCGACTTCTGTTTCTCGGAGATATGGTGGGCAAGACCGGACGGACGGCTGTGTGGGAGCGGTTGCCGGGTCTGATCTCCGATCTGAAACTGGATTTCGTCATCGTCAATGGCGAGAACGCCGCCGGCGGCTTCGGGATTACCGAGGACATCTATCTCGAAACCATCAATGCCGGCGCTGACGTTGTCACCACGGGCAATCATGTATGGGACCAAAAGGAGGCCGTCTCCTTCTGCACCCGCCATGACCAGTTCCTGCGGCCTGCCAATTATCCGGCGGGCACGCCGGGCAAGGGCTCGGGACTGTTCTATGCCCGCAACGGCGCGCGCGTGCTCGTCGCCAACATCATGGGCCGCGTCTTCATGCACCCCGAGCTCGACGATCCCTTCAAGTCGGCTGAGACAATCCTGGCTGCCTGCCCGCTGAAGGAACAGGCCGACGTGATCGTCTTCGATTTCCATGCGGAAGCGACGAGCGAAAAGCAGTGTTTTGGCCATTTCGTCGATGGCCGTGCGAGCTTCGTTGTCGGGACCCATACCCATGTCCCGACCGCCGATCACCAGATCCTGAACGGGGGCACGGCCTATATGTCGGATGCCGGCATGTGTGGCGACTACGACTCCTCGCTCGGCATGGAGAAGGAAGAACCGCTCAATCGCTTCATCTCGAAGATGCCGAAGGGGCGCTTTGAGGCAGCGAGCGGCCCGGCAACCATCTGCGGCGTCGGGGTCGAGATTTCGGATGCGACAGGGCTTGCCGAAAAGATCGCGCCACTCAGGATCGGGCCGCGGCTTGCCGAAACCATTCCGTCGTTCTGGGCCTGATCGCGACCCGATAACACCATTGTGACGCCATCTGCCGGTCGGGCTGCTTTACGCCCGCCAGCCTCTCCCGCATTCTCGTCACCGAGGACACGCGAGCGATGCGGGAGCGGCATGATGCTGAGACTGGTGTTTTCGAGCCTAGCCGTGTTTCTGGTCGCGCAACATGCGCTGGCACAGGACGCAGAGCGTCCGCCGGTCAGCCAGTGCCAGCTGATTGCGGAAGCCCTACCGCAGGTTCAGTTTGCAAGCTTCAAGCCCTCAGGCACTTTCGGTGGAGCCGTCATTCCTGCGCAGCTTCAGGAAGATGTCACGATCAGCTTCGTCGGGCACTCGACCTTTCAGATCGACACACCCGGCGGCATCTCGATCGCCACCGACTTCAACGGCTGGCTTCGCACATCCCGCACGCCCGATGTCGTGACGATGAACAAGGCGCATTCGAGCCACTACACGCTCAACCCGGATCCCGCGATCGCGACCGTGCTGCAGGGGTGGAATGCCGCACAGCCGGGCGAGAAGATCGAACACCGCGTCGTTGTCGGCGACACCTATGTTCGCAATGTCTCGACCGATATTCGCAGCTGGGGAGGGGAATTCGAGCCTAACGGCAATTCGATCTTCATTTTCGAGGTTGCGGGGCTCTGCATCGGCCATCTCGGCCATCTGCATCACGAACTCACCGACGCGCATTATGCTGAGATCGGCCGGTTGGATATTGTGATGGTGCCGGTGGACGGTGGGTTGACGATGGGCGCCCAGAGCATGAGCCGGACCATCGAGAGGCTGCGCTCTGCCGTCGTCCTGCCCATGCACCGGCGTGGCGCTGTCGTCGAAAGCTTTCTGGCAATGTTCGATGACAGTTTCGATGTCGAGCGGTCACAGAACAGCGGCTTCACGGTGTCCATGCGGACCTTGCCGAAGAAGCCGCTGATCTTGGTTCTGGCGGGCGTTTGACCAGGCTGATCAGGCAAAACGCACGTGGCGGTGGACGCCGACATCCGGCATTTTTTCCGGATCAAGGTTCGCCTTGGCGATTTCCCATCCGAACTTGACCGTGCTGCCGGTCGACGCCCAAATCTCGCCGTCGTCGAGAGACAACGACAGAAGGATGAGGCTGGGGTCGGACTTCCCGCCTTCGTACCAGGCTGCAACAACCGAGTTCCAGTACTCATCGATTTTCGCACTGTCCTTGACGGCTGTCAGCGGGCCGGAGAGGCAGGCGTGATAGTCATGGTTCTTGCCGACGACGCAGAAGTGTCCGCGGCTACCGGGTCGCAGGGCCTTGACGAGGTCCGTGTCGGTCTTGGTGAAGAACCAAATGGTGTTGGTGCGGTGATCGGCGAAGGGGGCCATGGGCCGCATATGCATGTCGGACCCGGCGAGACCGAGCATGCCGGCATGGATATCTTCGATCTCTTCCCAGAGCTGTTCCACTGGGTTTTCGCGGGCTTCGCTGAAGCTTGCCATCTGTCCTGTCTCCTTGTCGTTTAGCGAGGAGAGCAACGAGCAGCGCATCCACTTGTTCCGGGCGCCAGACGAGTTCCTTGTCGGTCGGTGGCCTTGAACAGGACCCCAATCGCCCGTATAAGGCGGCCATTCCGAACATTCAGACCTGATCAGGGGTGCCATGGCTGGCCATTCACAGTTCAAAAACATCATGCACCGCAAGGGGAAACAGGACGGTATCCGTTCGAAGATGTTCTCCAAGCTCGCACGCGAAATCACCGTTGCCGCCAAGACCGGTCTGCCCGATCCGGCGATGAACGCGGCCCTTCGTCTCGCCGTGCAAAACGCCAAGGCGCAGTCGATGCCGAAGGACAACATCGAGCGCGCGATCAAGAAGGCATCGGGCGCCGATGCCGAGACTTATGACGCGATCCGCTACGAAGGTTACGGTCCGGGCGGCGTTGCCGTCATCGTCGAGACGCTGACCGACAACCGCAACCGCACCGCTTCCTCCGTACGTTCGACCTTCTCGAAGGCCGGCGGCGCGCTCGGCGAAACCGGCTCGGTGTCCTTCTCCTTCGACCATGTCGGCGAGATCACCTACAAGGCCTCCGTCGGCGACGCCGACAAGGTCATGGAAGCAGCGATCGAAGCCGGTGCTGAAGACGTCGTTTCCGATGAAGACGGCCACACCATCTACTGCGCCTTCGAGGACATGAACGAGGTTTCGAAGGCACTCGAAGAGGTGCTGGGCGCAGCCGAGTCCGTCAAGGCGATCTGGAAGCCGCAGAACACGATCGAAGTCGACGAGGACAAGGCGACTTCGCTGATGAAGCTCATCGACACGCTGGAAGACGATGACGACGTGCAGAACGTCTATTCGAACTTCGAAGTGTCGGACGAAGTCATGGCGAAGCTCTCCGCCTGATCGCCCAATACGTCTGTTGAAACAAGAAGCCCGGCTGTGTGAACAGCCGGGCTTCTTGCATTTCGCCTTGGATGCGGCGGTGGATTTCGTGTCTCAGGCGGCAGCGCTGCGAACGCTGGCGATGACGTCAACGAGGCCATTGACGATGCGTTCGACCTGTTCCTTGTCGTCGCCTTCGGCCATTACGCGGATCAGCGGCTCGGTGCCTGAGGGGCGGATGACGAGACGGCCGGACTTGGCGAGTTCGGCTTCAGCGTCCGCAATCGCCTGCTTGACCGTAGCGTCCTCGAGCGGCTTGCCGCCGGAGAAGCGGACGTTGCGCAACAGTTGCGGCACGGGATCGAAGCGGTGGCAGATTTCGCTGACGGTCTTGCCGGTGCGCTTGACGGCGGCGAGGATCTGCAGGGCGGCCACGAGGCCGTCGCCGGTCGTTCCATGGTCGGACAGAACGATATGGCCCGACTGCTCACCGCCGACATTGAAGTCGTGGCTGCGCATGTGCTCGACGACGTAGCGGTCGCCGACCTTGGTGCGTGCAAGGGTGAGACCCTTGTCGCCGAGGAAGCGCTCGAGGCCGAGATTGGACATCACGGTGGCGACAATGCCGTTGCCGCGCAGCGTCCCATCCTGTGCCCAGGTTTCCGCGACAACGGCCATCAGTTGGTCGCCGTCGATCACGGTGCCATTCTCGTCAACGATGATGACACGGTCGGCATCGCCGTCGAGCGCAATGCCGATGTCTGCACGAACTTCGTGAACCTTCTTCTGCAGCGCCTCCGGATGGGTGGAGCCGCAATCGAGATTGATGTTGGTGCCGTTCGGTTCGTTGCCGATGGTCACCACATCGGCGCCGAGTTCCCAAAGTGCGGCCGGCGCGACCTTGTAGGCGGCGCCGTTTGCGCAATCGATGGCAACGCGAAGCCCGTGCAGCGTCACGTCGCGGGGCAGGGTGCGTTTGGCAAATTCAACATAACGGTCGTGAACGCCGTCGATACGCTTGGCGCGGCCGATTTCCGTCGGCGCTGCCAGCTGGCCATAGATATCCTTTTCCAGCAGCTCCTCGATCTGCAGTTCCAGCTCGTCGGAGAGCTTGTAGCCATCGGGGCCGAAGAGCTTGATGCCGTTGTCGGCGAAGGGATTGTGAGAGGCGGAGATCATGACGCCGAGATCGCAGCGGAGCGAACGGGTGAGCATGGCAACGGCCGGCGTCGGGATCGGGCCAAGGACGAAGGCGTCGAGGCCGGCTGCGGTGAAGCCCGCGACCATGGCGTTTTCAAGCATGTAACCGGAGAGGCGGGTATCCTTGCCGATCACCACTCTGTGGCGATGGCCGCCACGGCGAAAAATCGTGCCGGCGGCAATGCCGACGCGCATGGCGAGGTCCGGCGTCATCGGGAATCGGTTCGACAGACCGCGAATGCCATCGGTGCCAAAATAACGACGTGTCATCTGTTTTCCTTCAAGTCCATGCCGGGCGGCTGCCGGCTCAGGCCCGGTTAAGGGCGCACCGACACCAATAGGTCGGCTGCTCATGCCACAGTTCGCGGCAAAGAACACATAAATTACGGCAAAAACTGATTACATCCCGTTACCAATGCTGTCGCTTCTTCCGTGTCGCGTCGGCGGCAACGAAAAAAGGCCGCCCGGGTGGGCGGCCTCTGCGTCTATCAGGTCAAGATCCGCTCAGTGCGGCTGCGGCTCCAAGCCGCCCTCGGCCTCACCGCCTTTGTTGACGTCCTTGCGTCCCGTGGACGGGACTGCCGAGCTGCGGCTGGTCGGGCCTTCGTCGCCGCTGTCACGGGCCGGCTTTTCGCCGCGGATCAGCGCCTTGATCTCATCGCCGGTCAGTGTCTCGTATTCGAGCAGGCCTTCGGCAATGGCGACGAACTCGTCGTGGTGATCGGTCAGGATTCGACGCGCTTCCGTATAGGCTTCGTCGATCAGGCGGCGCACTTCGGTGTCGATCTTCTGGGCGGTCGATTCCGAGACGTTCTTCGACTGCGAGACCGAGTGACCGAGGAAGACCTCCTGCTGGTTCTCACCATAGGCGACCTGGCCGAGCACGTCGGAGAAGCCCCACTGGGTGACCATGGCGCGGGCGAGCTTGGTCGCCTGCTCGATGTCCGAGGAGGCACCAGACGTGATGTTTTCCTTGCCGAAGGTCAGCTCTTCTGCCACGCGGCCACCCATCATGATGATCAGGCGGGAGACCATCCACTTGTAGCTCATCGAATAGCGGTCGCCTTCGGGGAGCTGCATGACCATGCCGAGGGCACGGCCGCGCGGAATAATCGTCGCCTTGTGCAGCGGGTCGGCCACCGGCACCTGCAGCGCGGTGATGGCATGGCCGGCTTCGTGATAGGCGGTCAGCTTCTTTTCGGCCTCGGTCATGGCGGACGAGCGGCGTTCCGCGCCCATCATGATCTTGTCCTTGGCGTCTTCGAATTCCTGCATGGTCACGACGCGCTTGTTGCGGCGCGCTGCCATCAGGGCGGCTTCGTTGACGAGGTTCATCAGGTCGGCACCGGAAAAGCCGGGCGTGCCGCGGGCGAGAACCTTCAGGTCGACATTCGGTGCCAGCGGCACGTTGCGGGCATGGACCTTGAGGATGCGCTCGCGGCCAACGATATCCGGGTTCGGCACGACGACCTGGCGGTCGAAGCGGCCCGGACGCAGAAGGGCGGGGTCGAGAACGTCGGGACGGTTGGTCGCGGCGATCAGGATGATGCCTTCATTGGCTTCGAAGCCATCCATCTCGACCAGCAACTGGTTGAGGGTTTGCTCGCGTTCATCGTTACCGCCGCCGAGGCCTGCGCCACGATGGCGACCGACGGCATCGATTTCGTCGATGAAGATGATGCAGGGCGCGTTCTTCTTGGCTTGTTCGAACATGTCGCGGACGCGGCTTGCACCCACACCGACGAACATTTCAACGAAGTCCGAACCGGAGATCGTGAAGAAGGGCACGTTGGCTTCGCCGGCAACCGAACGAGCGAGCAGCGTCTTACCGGTGCCCGGAGGGCCAACCAGCAGCACGCCGCGCGGGATCTTGCCGCCGAGACGCTGGAACTTCTGCGGGTCGCGCAGGAATTCGACGATTTCTTCCAGGTCCTGCTTGGCTTCGTCGACGCCGGCGACGTCGTCAAAGGTGACGCGGCCATGCGCTTCGGTGAGCAGTTTGGCCTTGGACTTGCCGAAGCCCATGGCGCCGCGCGAGCCACCCTGCATCTGGCGCATGAAGAAGAGCCAGACGCCGAGGATCAGCAGCATGGGGAGAAGCGTGCCGATGTAGCTCAGGAAGCCGGACGAGCCGTCGGTTTCCGGACGGGCAACGATCATGACGTTCTTTGCTTCCAGCTTGCTCAACAGGTTGTCGTCAACAACCGGCGCATAGGTCTGGAAGGCGGTGCCGTTTTCGGAATAGGTGCCGAGAACGCGGTTGCCGGTGACCGTTACGTCCCGCACGCGGCCCGAATCGACTTCACGCAGGAATTGCGAATACGGAATCTCGCGCGAGCTCGATTGCGACGGTGACGTCTGGAACATGCTGAACAAAGCGATCAGCAGGAGAGCGATGATCGCCCAGAGCGCGAAATTGCGAAAATTTGGGTTCATGGAATTCCCCGAACATGTGCTGCGGGACGGAACCCCGCTATCTTACCGGCTAACATAGGAGCGCACTGCGCCATTGCCAAGGCAAACCGGCCCTCTCCCATCGTTTTCCGTCAATAAGTCTTAAACGGGACAGGCAATTGCAGGTTCCCGGCCGAAAAGACGCGCGATCTCGTTGGCGAGCGGAAGATCGAAGTCGGGCAGGAACTGATCGAAGACAGAGAGCCGCGGGGTGACGGTGACGGTCGGGGCGTCGGTGTCCGTGGTCGCGCAGAAACGCCGGCTCTGCGGGCAGTTTCCGGCCATGGCGAGACGAATACGGTGGGGCAAATCAGGCGCGATCTCCGGCGCCGGACCAGGCGAAATGATGACATCGGTGCCACTGTCGTTGACGATCTCGTAGCGTCCGTCCCAGACAGCGCTCGCTCCGGAGGGCAGGGGGAGCGGCAAAAGACCGCGCCTCTCGCGCGTGAGGAAAAAATCCGATTTTCGAGAAACGACGAGGCAGCCGGAGAGCGTTTGCGCAAAGTCCCTCTTCGTCGAAATCTGCGCGCCCAGCCGTTCCATCGCGTGCGTTGCGGCGCGGTGCGGCCGCCCCCCAAGGATTGCGGAGAGGGGGGCGAGGACATGCCGGGCTTCGGTGGTCTCTGCCCACGCATCGGTGTCTAAACGCAGGCGCAAGGCTCCATCACCGATGACCTCGGCATGATCTGCCAGCCACGTGGCGGCGCGTTTCGAAAGCGCCCGCCGTTCCTCGCCAGCCCTGGCGATCGCGCGCAGGTCGGGGGAGATTTGCCGCTGCCGGATACGGACCCGTTCGGAGCGAAGATCTTCGTTGCTCGGGTCATCGATCCAGCCGTGACCTTTGCCGGCGACGAAGTCGCGAATGGCGGCGCGTGTGGTCGACAGGAAGGGGCGCAGGATCCATAGACGGCGTTCGTAAAGGGTGGCAGCTGCCATGCCGGAAAGACCGAGTGCGCCCTCCGCGGATCGTTCCGAACGCATGGTAATCGTCTCGACCTGATCGTCGAGGGTGTGGCCGGTCACCACGGCGTCGGCTCCAAACTCGCTGGCGGCTTCGGCGAGCAGGCGGTAACGCGCATTGCGTGCGGCGGCGGAGAGACCGGTGGTCGGCTTGTCGCCGGTCCAGCGGATAGACCGGTGGCGGATCTCCAGGCTCTGGCACAGCGCTTGGACGGCGCGTGCTTCGGCGGCGGAGGCGGGGCGCAGTCCGTGATCGACGGTGACGGCGCAAACGGAATGGGGAAAGCTGCCGGCACGGAGCACCTCAAGGAGGGCGAGGAGAAGGCCGGTGGAGTCGCTGCCGCCAGAAATGGCAACCAGTAGACGGGAAGGCTTGTTCAAAGAAGAGAGAAAGGCGCGAGCAGCCTCTAGCGGCATGCGAGGTTCCGGCAGGACCGATGTCCCGGCCTCGGACGTCATCAGCAACGCAGGCGCTTCTGCTCGCTCGCGACCTTGGAAACGACGGCGCGGGAGGCTTTCGGGTAACGCTTGGAGACTTCGCGCAGCGTCGCGCAGGCGGTCTCGGTGTTGTCGAGGGCGGCAAGCGACATGCCGAGCTTCAGCAGCATTTCAGGCGCCTTGGGCGAGGTGTTGTAGGTCTGGTGGGCGTTGAGGAAGGTCTTGGCCGCCTCGTTGTAATTGCCCTGCGAGTAGAGCGCTTCGCCGAGCCAGAAGTTGGCGTCTGCAATCTTGGCGCTGCTCGGATAGGCTTCGATGAAGTCGCGGAATTCGCTTTCGGCCAGGCTGTAATCGCCGGACAGAACATGGCCGTAGGCGACCTGGTAGACGTCCGCCTCGGAGTTCAGGGATGCGGTTTCCTTGGGGGCGGCGGGTGGCGTGACCGACGGAGCGACAGTCGGAGCCTCGACGCCGGGCAGTGCCGAAGCGTTGGCGCCGGGTTCTTCGTTGAGCGTCGCGCCAATGGGCATACCGCTATCATCGAGCGCAATCTCACCCAGCGTCTGTTCGCCGGGTGCAGTACCGGAAACGTCGGCGCTGGCGCCGACGTCGGGGGTATCAGTGATGATCTGGGCGACGGAATCGGATCCACCGCCACCGTCGACGGGTTTCGTCAGCGAGCCCGTCTTCTTCTTTTCAAGATCCTGGAAGCGGAACTCGTTGTCTTCCTGCTGCTTGCGGATCGTCTCCTGCATCTGCAGAAGTTGGAAGCTCATTTCCTCAATGCGGCCATTGAGGGTGCGGATCTCTTCTTCGAGCTGCTGGACACGCAGGGTCGGATCGGTGGCCTGGGCCATGTGGACCTCGGCCTTCGGCTGCTCCGGCGCTTTCTTATGGCCGAGCGAGACGTTCGGAAACAGCTGGAACGCTTCTGCGCTGCCATGCAGTCCCGTGAGCGAGGCCGTCGCTAGCAGTGCGGCCATCACAAGTTTCTTCATGTCCCTTTTCCTGTTTTCGCGATGAAGTGCACCGAACCGGCGCCGACAGGAGATTTTTCCAATTGCCTGCAAAAAGCAACCAAGTTCGGCCAAACTAAGGAGAAATGTAAAAGGCGGCCCGGGGGCCGCCTTTCGTGTTCAGGCGATCCGTTGCGGATCACATGCCGGCGCCACCGAGAACGGTGACCGCGCGGCGGTTCTGCGACCAGCAGGAGATGTCGTCGCAGACAGCGACCGGACGTTCCTTGCCGTAGGAGATGGTCTTCATGCGCTGCGCCGGAACACCACGCTGGGCGAGGTAGTCGCGGGTCGCGGCTGCACGGCGGGCGCCGAGTGCCAGGTTGTATTCGCGGGTGCCGCGCTCGTCGGCATGACCTTCAATGGTGATGGCGTAGTTCGGGTAACGGGCGAGCCACTGGGCCTGACGGTCGAGCGTCTGGGCGGCATCCGCACGGATCGAGGTCGAATCCGTATCGAAGAAGATGCGGTCGCCGACATTGACGGTGAAGTCCTGGGTCGAGCCCGGGGTGGCGGCACCTGCGCCGCCGGCGCCGAGGCCGAGGTCACCGGCGCTGTTCGGCAGGTTCTTCTTATTGGCGCAGCCAGCAAGCGCCAGAGCGACCGTGAGGGCAATGAGGGCCGGGTTGCTGGCGAGGGTCTGCAGACGGCTCTTGGCCGGAGTGTGAATGCGGCTCATGCCGGTCTCCTTGAATTTCCTGTTAGGGTTGCTGGACCATAACCAATCGCGGTTAACCGGCTTCCAACAATCATGGTTAACAAATCGACAATTCGAATGGGATGACGCCCGATTTGCCTGAGTTTACGGCGAAAAAGAGGCGCTTTCGCGCCTCTTTTCAGTCAGTGCTATTCCATCAAAGGCGACCAGGCCGGGTCGGATGCGAAGGAGGGGGTCTTCACCAGCTGTTCGTTGTAACCCGACAGGTCGATCGAGTAGAGCTGAGGACCGCCGGCGCCGGCATTCTGGCGGAAGAACATCAGGACACGGCCGTTCGGTGCCCAGGTTGGGCCTTCGTTGTGGAAGCCCGTGGTCAGGATGCGCTCACCCGAACCATCGGTCTTCATCACGCCGATCGAGAACTTGCCACCGGACTGCTTGGTGAAGGCGATCAGGTCACCGCGCGGAGACCAGACCGGGGTCGAGTAGGAGCCGTCGCCGAAGGAGATGCGGCGCTGGCCGGAGCCGTCGGCCCCCATGACGTAAAGCTGCTGGCGGCCGCCACGGTCACTTTCGAACACGATCTGGCTGCCATCGGGCGAATAGGACGGAGAGGTGTCGATCGCCGCCGTCGAGGTCAGGCGGGTGGTCGTGCGCGAGCGCAGGTCCATCGTGTAGATATTGGCATTGCCGTCCTGCTGCAGGCTCATGATGACGCGCTGGCCATCCGGCGAGAAGCGAGGAGCAAACGTCATGCCCGGGAAGTTGCCGACCACTTCACGGCCACCGGTCTCCAGCTGGAGCAGGTAAACGCGCGGCTGATCGCCCTCGAAGGACATGTAGGTGATTTCCTGGCGGCTCGGCGAGAAGCGCGGCGTCAGAACGATATCCTTGCTGTTGGTCAGCATGCGGACGTTCTCGCCGTCCTGGTCCATGATCGCCAGCTGACGCTTGCGGTCGGTCTTGGGGCCGCTTTCCGAGACGAACACGACCCGGGTGTCGAAATAGCCCTTTTCGCCGGTGATGCGCTCGTAGATGGCGTCGGCGATGATGTGGGCAACGCGGCGCCAGTTCTTCGGGTCGGTGAAGAACTGCTGGCCGGTCATCTGCTGGCCACCAAAGGTATCCCAGAGACGGAATTCGGCGCGCAGACGGCCGTCAGCTTCGCGGGTGATGCGGCCGACGACAAGCGCATCGGCCTTGATGACCTTCCAGTCCTCGAAGCGCGGCGGCTGGTCGGGATTGGAGATCTTCTCGATGAAGGCCTGACGGTTGATCGGGGCAAAGAGGCCCGAGCGCTTCAGGTCGGCCTCGACCACGGCCGAGATCTGCGCACCGATGCCGTCACCCGAGATGAAGTCGGTGATGGCGATCGGCAGCGGCTGCACGTTGCCACGGTTGATATTGATTTCCACGGCTGCGTTCGCGGGGGAAACGAAGGCACCGGCCAGGCCGGCACAAACCAGCAGAAGTCGGAGGAATGCGTTTTTCATGCTCTCGAAGCCTTTCAGCTCTTACATCAGTTCGCTGGGGTCGAAATTGACGACAACTTCAGACCAAGCGTCGTATTTGTCCCGCGGCAGATTGGTGAACGGGGCGGATTTGCGAACGGCACGCACGGCGCCGCTCATGAGGACCTGTTGGGCGCTGGGGGAGCCACCGGTGGCGCTCGCCTCCGGTTCACCGACCAGTTCGCCGTTTTCGTCCAGGCGGAAGGTGACGCGGATGCGCACGTCGGCGGCATCGGCCATGCCCGGGGTGATCAGCCAATTGTTCTGAATGATGCCGCGCAGGGCATCCAGTTCGCTCTGGCTGAGCTTGGAGCCACCGGTATTGGTCTTGCCGCCAAGCGCTGCCTTGTCGGTCGAGCGTTTGGCGCCGCCACCGGCCGCATCCGTCTTGTTGAGCAGGGCGGCCACTTCGTCAGCATTGAAATCGCTTTCCATCTGCTGCTTCGACTTGGCGGTTTCCTGCGTCTTCGTATCCTGCTTGGCGTCCTTTTTCGCGGTCGTCTTCGGCTCCGGCTTTTTCTCAACGGGCTTGGCGACTTCCGGCTGCGGACGGGCGGCCGGGATTGGCGCCTGCTCAGGCAGCGGGATTTCCTCGGCAGCGGCCTGTTCGGCGGGCGCGGGTTCGGGTGGCTTGGTCTCTTCCGGCGGCGTCGGCTCGGCGGGTTTCGGCTCCGGTGGCGGCGCCGTCTCTTCCTTGACGATTTCCTTGACGTCGTTGACCTCGGGATCGGGCTCCGGCACCGGGGTCTCGACCTTTTCCGGGGCAGCCGCGACTTCCTGCTCAACCGGACGCTTGGATGGTGTCGGCGGCGATTTCAGGTCAACCTCGTTGTCGCCGAAGTTCTCGGCGGGCTGCGCAATCGGCGGCTTTTTGGTCGGAACGGGCGCGGATTTCTCGGCGAGCGGGGCCTTCTTGTCGCCCTGCTGGATCTGGGTGAACTCTTCGATCGGTACGATGTCGACCGGAAGCGATTCCATGTTGACCACTTCCAGCTTTTCAGGCGAGCCAAGGCTCACCAGCGTCGCTACGAGCGCCAGTCCGTGCAGAAACGTAGATGTGAAGAGGCTGCCCTTCATGTCGTCCGATCAGTTCTGCTGTTCCTGCAAGGTCACGAGACCGATATTGGTGAAGCCCGCGGCCGAGATCCGCGCCATGACCTGCATGACGATGCCATAGGTGGCGGCGGTGTCGGCGCGTACGTAGATGCGTTCATTGTAGCCGGTGGTGGCGATCGCCTGCAGCTTCGGTACGACCTCGTCGATCGGGATTGCCGTTTCCTGCAGATAGATCTCGCCCTTCGGATTGACCGAGACGGTGATCGGCTGGGTTTCGCTGTTCATCGCCTTGGCCTGCGTCTGCGGCAGGTCGATGGGAACGCCGACCGTCATCATTGGCGCTGCGACCATGAAGATGATCAGAAGCACCAGCATGACGTCGACCATCGGGGTGACGTTGATTTCGCTGACGAGGGCGCGCTTGCCGCTGCGACGTCCGCGACGGCCTCCGCCTCCTCCACCTGAACCGACCGACATTCCCATGCGCTAATCTCCTGCCGTCGAGGCCTTATTGCGCCGCCTGGCGGGGCTGCAGCTTCTCGTCGATCTGGCGCGAGAGGATGGCCGAGAATTCGTCGGCGAAGCCTTCCATGCGCGCGGTGAGCTTGCCGGATTCGCCCGAGAACTTGTTGTAGGCGATGACGGCGGGGATAGCCGCGACGAGACCGATCGCGGTCGCGAGCAGTGCTTCGGCGATACCGGGGGCGACGACGGCGAGGCTGGTGTTCTTCGAGCCGGCGATGGCCTGGAACGAGGTCATGATACCGATGACGGTACCGAAGAGGCCGATGAAGGGCGCGGCAGAGCCGATGGTGGCGAGCGAGGAGAGGCGGGCTTCCAGCGTTTCCGACTCACGTGCCATGGTCACGTCCATGGCGCGGTCGATACGCATCTGCAGGCCGATCGGCGAGCGGGCGCCGCGCTCAAAACTCTTCTTCCATTCGCGCATGGCGGCGACGAACATGGCGGCAAGGCCAGTGTTGTTACGCTCGGCGAGCGTACGATAAAGCTCTTCCAGCGACTGGCCGGACCAGAACACCTGTTCGAACTGGTCGAACTGGCGGCGCGCACGGGCATAGCTCAGATATTTGTCGATGACGATCGCCCAGGTCCAGACCGAGGCGGCCAAGAGGCCGAGCATGACCAGCTTGACGATCAGGCCCGCCTGCATGAACAGTCCCCACAAGCTCACGTCGTGGGTCGCTGCTGCCATTCCAACTTGTTCCATCGCCTAAAAATCCCCGAAATCCAAACGCCCGGTGAGAGGACCGGGCGGCGACATGAGCTGAGTTGCTGGAAGAATGCGGTCGCTGCCGCCGACATCCCTATCCCGCCTAAGCTCCCAGAATGCCTTCTGGGCTGAAAATTTGGTCAAAGGAAGGCGTGCGGTGCACAAACTCCCACTCCGGAGTAAGACCCCATTATGGTTAAGAAGGCGTTACTTTCGGGGAGATCACAGAGATGTCAGGATTGCCCGAGGAACTGTGAAGCGAGCGCCTCGGGCAGCCGCCGCGGACGGCCGTTCCGATTGACGACGGCGATGATCACCTTGGCCGCGATCAGCAGACCGCCATCGCGGAGGACTTCCTGCTGCAATACCATCTTGGCGCCGCCGGCTTTTTCCGTGCGCGTGCGCACCGTGATGATATCGTCCATGCGGGCCGGGGCCTTGAAGTCGATTTCCATGCGGTGGACCATGAAGGCCAGCCCTTCGTCGGAAGACTGGAAGAGGTCCGACTGTTCGACGCCGAGGCAGCGCAGATAATCGGTGCGGGCACGCTCCATGAAATGCAGATAGCGGGCGTGATAGACGGCGCCGGAGAAATCGGTGTCCTCGTAATAGACGCGCTGTGTGAGGGAGTGCACGCCGTCGGTGATCTCGCCGGAGAGGGGAATGGATAGGGGTGACATGGCATTCTCCGGCGGCGATCGTCTCAACGGCTCCTCCCCTCGAACGATTGCCGAGGGGAAAGGGCTTCACGTGCTGCGCTCGCTAGCGCATGACGGTCTCATCTGTCCAGATCCATGACGTCTGCTTCCGTCACTCCCAGCCTTTCCATCACGTCGACGCGGCTCGCCGCATCATCGGCGACGATGAATTCGTCCAATTGCGGCGGCTTGATGCTGGTGCCTGACAGCATGGCATGCGCCTGGCCGCGATGGTGGGTCTGATGCTGGAAGAGATGGGAGAGCACGTCGTCCGTGCGCTCCACCTGAATGCGGCCGGTGCGGTGAACGCGCGTAGGCCGTCCGAGATCCTCGTCCCCAAGCTTCTGGCACAAGGTCAACAGGCGAAGGTCGGATGCCTGTTGCGCGGCGCGGAGTTCGGCTGCGACCGGGTATGGTACCGCGTCCTGCCAGGCTCTAGGGCCGAGGTCGCCGCCATCCAGGGCGTCGATGTAGAACCAGTCGATGATCAGGATGTGATTGAGGGTTGCGACCAGTGACGGAAAGAAGCCGCTTCGCGGCCCCTCGAATTCGCCGGACTGAAGGGCGGAAACCGCCTCGTGCAGCCGGTCGTTGGCCAGCATATTGGCAAAAGCGAGCTTGCGAATGAACCTGATCGCATTGGTCATGGCGTATCCAGGTCTCCGTCGTGCCAGACGATGTGTTTCGGCGAGGTGGGCAACCTCTCGATTTCGTCCGCGATGAAGTAGGGCGGGATATCGAGCGCGGTCAGGGCTTGCCGCGTTGCCGGCACCCACTTGAATTCGAGGCTGTTCTTGCCGTCTTCGTTGCGGTGGACGATGTCGGACGCATGGAAGGGGAAGTGATCGGGGATTTCCATGCGATAATAGAAGCCGAGCTCGTGCCAGGCTTTGCCTTCGTAGTGGAAGAAATTTTCGGCGATCCAGAGAAGGGGGCCAACGACGGCCTCGACGCCCAGTTCCTCCTGCATTTCGCGGACCAGCGTTTCCGTCGACGTCTCGCCGATTTCCGCCCGGCCGCCTGGAAACGTCCAGAAAGTTTCATGCGTGGCGCGGTGGACGAGGACGTGACCATCGCGAAAGGCAAGGCCGGCGATGCGATGGTTGAAGCGCCGCTTACCGTCCTTGATGGTGATGAGGGTGCGTTTGGACATGAGGTCAGTCGTCCTCGAGTGTCAGCCTGAATTGTGCAGCCTCTAGATCCTTTGGTGGGGTCATACCGAGATGTTTCCAAGCGGTGGCCGTCAAAACACGGCCGCGCGGGGTGCGCTGAATGAAGCCCTGCTGGATCATGTAGGGCTCGATGATGTCCTCGATCGCGTCGCGCGGTTCCGACAGGCCCGCGGCGATGGTTTCGATACCGACGGGGCCGCCGCCAAAATTGACGGCGATCATCGAGAGGTAGCGCATGTCGAGCTGGTCGAGTCCCATATTGTCGACGTTGAGGCGCGTCAGCGCTTCATCGGCGATCTCGCGGGTAACCGCTTCGGCGCGGGCGACTTCGGCGAAGTCCCGGACGCGGCGGAGCAGGCGGCCGGCGATCCGGGGTGTGCCACGGGCGCGGCGCGCGACTTCGCGGGCGCCATCCTCGGTCATCGGCAGGTTCAACAGACGGGCGCCACGGCGGACGATCGATTCCAGTTCTTCGACGGAGTAGAAATTGAGGCGCACGGGAATGCCGAAACGGTCGCGCAGCGGGGTTGTGAGCAAGCCTAGGCGGGTGGTGGCGGCAACAAGGGTGAATTTCGACAGGTCGATCTTCACCGAGCGGGCAGCCGGGCCTTCGCCGATGATCAGATCGAGCTGAAAATCCTCCATGGCCGGATAGAGGATTTCCTCGACGGCGGGGCTCAGTCGATGGATCTCGTCGATGAAGAGCACGTCGCGCTCTTCGAGATTGGTGAGTAGGGCGGCAAGATCGCCGGCCTTGGCGATGACCGGGCCGGAGGTCGAGCGGAAGTTGACGCCGAGTTCCTTGGCCATGATCTGGGCGAGCGTCGTCTTGCCGAGGCCCGGCGGGCCGACGAAAAGCACATGGTCCAGCGCCTCGCCGCGGTTCTTCGCCGCCTCGATGAAGATCTTCAGATTGGCGCGCGCCTCGGCCTGGCCGGTGAAGTCGTCGAGCGTCTGCGGACGCAAGGCGGCATCGAGGTCCTCGCCGCGCTTTTCCGGGGTCAGGATCGGATTGTTGGTCATCATGCGAGAAGTTCCATGCCTGGCACGCGAGAGGCGGCGCGTTTGTCGAAGGTCTTTACGGAGGCGCAGCCTTCTTGAAGCGATCGGGCCGCAATCAAGGCGTCGGCGAAATCGGCATTCTTCTGGTCGACCTGCCGCAGCGCCTTAACCACAAGATCGTGGCTTTCGATGGTCAGCCCCCGGACCTGGAGGAGCTTGCCTATGGCCGCTGATGCGTCCCTTCTGGTGTAGCCGAGTTGCGATCGCAGCGCCCAGTCCAGTTCCAGTACGCAGATGAGGGGTAGAAAGGCCAGGTAGTTCTTGCCGAGATCCTCCGCAAAACGCAGCGCTGAACGTCGTTGGTCAGGATCGTCGTTGGTCAGAAGGCGGATGACAATGTTGGTGTCTAAGCCCACCAGCGTCATGCCGCGATGTCCGACGGATCGTCGCCTCCGGTGGATAGTGCGTTTTCGCCTGCACTGCGCACCACTGCTTCGTCGATTTCTTTCAGCGTCGCACGCCCGTTGGGTGGTGTGCCCAGGAAGCCTGCGAGATCCTTCAGATCGATGTTTTTCGGCGTGATGACGATCTCCCCGTCGACGACGCTGTAGACCATCTGATCACCAGGGCTCAGCTTCAAAAGCTCGCGCATCTCTTTCGGAATGGTGATCTGGCCCTTGGCCGACATGGTGGCTTCCCATATCTTCACGACACTCTCCGACGTCTTAAATATTGTCCGACTCTAGCCGATATGTCGTAGCGAAACAAATCTGGTGGAAAGATCACCGCGACAGCTCCTTCAGCCCCAACCGGATCAGCTTGGCGCTATCTGCCCCTTCGCCGCCGTTCTTCAGCGCCGCCGCGATGGCATTGGCCGCCTGGTCGCGGGAATAGCCGAGATTGGTCAGCGCCGAGACGGCATCGGTGACAGGCGCGGAGGCGACGCCTTCGCCGAGTTCCTGCTTGAGGCCGATATTCGCTGACGCCTCGCCGGCAAAGGCGGGGGCCTTGTTCTTCAGTTCGGTGACGAGGCGCAGCGCCACCTTGGGCCCGACGCCGGGGGCGCGGGAGATCGCGGCCTTGTCCTGCAGGGCAATCGCGTTGGCGAGTTCCGATGGGGTGAGGGTCGAGAGTACGGCAAGCGCCACCTTGGCACCGACGCCCTGGACGCTCTGCAGGAGGTTGAACCATTCGCGCTCCAGCGCGCTCATGAAGCCGAAGAGTTTCAGCTGGTCTTCGCGCACATAGGTCTCGATGAAGAGCACGACGGCTTCGCCGGCCGAGCCAATGCGCGACAGGGTGCGCGACGAGCAGTGGGCGACGTAGCAGACGCCGTGGACGTCGACGAGCACGTGGTCGTCGCCGATCTCGTCGATGGTGCCTTTGAGTTTGCCGATCATGGAAAGCGTCCGTCGCGTTCAAGAGGATGGGTTTCTGGGGAGATGATATCGATATCCGGGAAATAGCTGCGGTAGCGTGATGCATCCCGCGTCAGCAGACGATGCGAACGGACGGCTGCATGCGCGCCGATGAAAAAATCCGGGAGTGTCCGCTCGCGCTGTCCACCGTTCTTTCGATAAAGCAGGTGGGCCTTGCCGGCGCGGAATGCCACTTCATAGGAAAGCGGTTCTTTTTTCAAATCGAGCCAATCGAGCGCCTGGCTGAGTTGTTGTTCGCTGAGCGGTGAGGCTGCAAGCTCAGACCAGATGACAGGATTGATCACCAGCGGCCCCTCGTGGAAGCAAAGCCTCATGGCGCCCAATGACCATAACCGCGTCGGGCTATTCGGCCCGAGCACATCGATCAGAGCAGTGGTGTCAAGGATGGTCGAGGTCATCACGCGGTCCTCGAAGCCATTCGACATACTCGTCAGATGTCATTCCTTGCGTATCGAACGTCCCCTCGACACTTTTGGCCCAGGCTTCGAAATCCTCGAATGCGTCGCCGGCATCGCCGTTCTTAACCAGCATGACGCCCGCCTCTGCCACGACGAAGTTCACCTCCGATCCCGGCTTGATATCGAGCCGATCACGGATGTCCTTGGGGATGGTGACCTGACCTTTTTCGGTGACGCGCATGGTAATACCTCTTGGGTATTACTTACAGGCGGATGTGGAACAAGTCAAGAACAAATCAGGCGGAGGCCAGCACCTTGCGCATTCTGTCGCCGCCGCGATTGTGGGCGTGGCAGATGGCGATGGCGAGTGCGTCGGCGGCGTCGTTGCCCTTGAATTCCGCCTTGGGCATTAGGATCTTCAGCATCATATGGATCTGCTGCTTTTCGCCGTGGCCGACGCCAATGACGGCTTTCTTCACGGCGTTCGGCGCGTATTCCGCGACCCGCAGACCGGCTCGGGCAGGAACGAGCATGGCAATGCCGCGAGCCTGGCCGAGCTTCAGGGTGGCCACGGCATCCTTGTTGACGAAGGTCTGCTCCACGGCGGCCTCATCGGGCTTGTAGCTGTGCACGACCTCGGCGAGGCCGTCATGCAACTGGCACAGCCGGGAGGCGAGGTCCATGTCGCCGTCCGATGTCACCGTGCCCGAGGCGACGAAGCGCAGGGAGTTGCCGAGCGTCTCTATGACGCCCCAGCCGCAACGGCGCAGGCCGGGGTCTATGCCGATGATGCGAATCGTGGAAGTCATGGAACACCTTACGCTGGAATGGCCGACGAGTGCCAGAGAAATGTGAACAAAACAAAAACACCGAGAGTGGTTATAATTTATTATCATAACCTCTTGGGTGCCTGGACGGGCGTCCCTACATGAGCTGGACATAGATCAAAGGCTTCAGACATGATCCCGTTTTCCATTCTCGATCTCTCTCCGATTGCCGAAGGACACAGTGTCCGCGAGGCTCTCGACGCTTCGCGGACACTCGCGCAGGCGGCCGAGAGGAACGGGTATCGGCGGTTCTGGCTCGCCGAACATCACGGTATGCCTGGTATTGCCAGTGCCGCGACTTCCTTGGTCATCTCCCATGTCGCAGCCGGGACCGAGACGATCCGGGTGGGCTCCGGCGGCATCATGCTGCCCAACCACTCGCCGCTGGTGATCGCCGAGCAGTTCGGGACACTGGAGGCGCTCTATCCGGGCCGCATTGAGCTCGGCCTCGGCCGCGCGCCGGGAACCGACATGCGAACCGCTCGGGCGCTCCGCCGGAATATGGAAGCGGGTGCCGAGAGCTTTCCGCACGACATTCTCGAATTGCAGAGATTGATGGGAGAGCCGGATGAGGAGGGCGGTCTGATCGCCGTTCCCGGCATGAACAGCCATGTGCCGATCTGGCTCCTGGGGTCCAGCCTCTACAGCGCTCATCTCGCAGCAGCCCTCGGCCTGCCCTATGCCTTTGCCTCGCATTTCGCGCCAGACCAACTGCTGGATGCGGTTGCGATCTATCGCGAGCGGTTCCAGCCTTCAGCGGCGTTGCAAAAGCCGTATGTCATGGTCGGCACGATGGCGGCAATCGCGGATACGGATCGCGAGGCGTCTCACCTCTTCACCTCCGCGCAGCAGCAGTTCGTCAATCTGCGGCGCAATATTCGCCGGCCGTTCCCGAGGCCCGTCGACAGCATGGATGGGTTCTGGTCTGAAATCGAGCGGATCGGCGTCGAACACACGTTGCGCTATGCGATTGTCGGTTCACCGGAAACCGCAGCGGAGAAGCTCGCCCGTTTCATCGCGGAGGTCCGCCCCGACGAAATCATCGTTTCAACGCCCGTTCACGATCTCGCTGCGCGAATCCGATCCGTCGAGCTTTTTGCCGGGCTCAGAGCAGATGTGGCACAGGTGGTCTGACCCCCCGCATTACAGGGTTTCGCGCGCCGTCTTTACGGGCGATTAAGGCCTGAAGAGCGATTGTTCCCCGATAAAGAGAGAATCTGCCGACCCATGCGGCAGATCGAAACTCCGACCGGGGCCAGCTGTGGCCGGGTCGTCCGGGGAACAGTTATGACAGCTCGCATTCATTCGCTTTCGTTCAAGGTCATCGCCGTCTTTCTGGTCCTGACCTTCATCACCGTCGCCCTCCTGAATATCTTCGCCTATCGCAGCTCGAGCCAGCTGTTTGGCGAGCAGACGGAAAAGGCGATGGCGAGTACGCTGACCTTTCGCGGCGATCTGTTGACCGAGAAACTGCATGCGTTGGAAAACCAGGCGGCTTCCATCGCAAAGATCGAAACCCTGCAGCAATCCCTGACCGGCCTGAAGAGCGGCTGGAACACGATCACCAAGAGCAGCGGCGATGCCAAGGGGGAGCTGCAGCGGATCTTCGTCAAGGAAAACCCCTTCCAGGCCGGCGAGCGGGAAAAGTTGATCAAGCCGGAAGGGCCGAGCGGCTTCTACTATTCCACCCATGAAACAACCCAGACCCAGGTTGCCGCCTATCTCGACGGAACGAGCTTCAGCGACATGCTGATCGCCGATCAGAACGGCAATGTCGTCTATTCCTTCAAGAAGGGCCCAGCCTTCGGTGAAAACCTGAAAGACGGCAGCTTCGCCGCGACAGGTCTCGGAAAAGTCTACCAGCAGTCCGTCGATGCCGCTGCAAAAGCAGTCGACGACGTCGTCGGCGTCAATTTTTCGGGGCTTTCGGTTGGCGCCGATGCGGCCTATCCGGATATCTATTTCGCGGTTCCCCTGGTGAAACTCGGCAGCTTCAAGGGCAGTCTGATGTTCCAGGTCAAGGCGGACGTCTTCGTTGATCTCCTATCCAAGGGCATGGTGCCTGGAAGCAGCCAGACGGCGGCCATCGTGTCGGCCGAAGGCGCCGGCATCGCGCTGGATGCCGCCGGCAAACTGACCGATGTCCGCGCCGATTTCTCCGCGTCCGGTGACGGCATTTCCGTAACGTCCGGAGAACGTCCGGACGGTGCTGCGGTCATCTACGGGCGACGCGTGAGCTTTGGCGACCAGAGCTTTGTGGTGACTGAGAGCCTGACGGAAGCGGAACTGCAGGCGGGGTCCATCCGCATCGCGACCATCCTCGTGATCACCGGTCTCGTGGCTCTGGGTGTCCTTGCGGCTGCGACCTGGATCTTTACGCGCCGCCTCTTCGCGCCGCTCGAACGCCTCGTCATCTTTACGGGTGCTGTGGCCGACGGCCAGATCGACCAGCCGGTCGAAAACCAGGAGCGGCGAGACGAAATCGGCAGCATGGCGCGTGCGCTGGAGCGGTTCCGGCAGGCCCTCATCGAGCAACAGAGGCAGTCTGCAGAGCGCCGCGAGGAACGCGCGCGCGCCGAAGAAGAGCGCCGGCAGAGAATGGAAGAGAGGGACCAGGAGGCGAAAACCTTGCAGGAGGTCGTGGAAACGCTCGACACCGGCCTCGACAGGCTGGCTGCAGGCGATCTTGCCTTCCGCATCGAGCGCCGCTTCCCCGCCGATCTGGAAGGGTTGCGTTCCAATTTCAACAAGGCGATCGAGACGCTGAGTGCTACTCTCGGCGGTATTGGGGGCAACTCGGTCGCGGTTCGCGAAGGTTCCGAGGAGATGCGGGCGGGCGCCGATCAGCTCGCCGAGCGGACAGAGCGACAGGCCGCCGCGATTTCGCAGGCCGCTGGCGCGATCCAGGAGATTACCAGCGCGGTGAAGACGCAGATCGCGCGCGCTGAAGAAGCCGAGCGCATTGCGCGCGCAGCCAAGGACGATACGGCCATGTCGGGCCTGATCATGCGCGACACGATCGCGGCGATGGAGGCAATTCAGGGGTCGTCCCAGGAGATCAACAAGATCGTTTCGGTGATCGACGAGATTGCCTTCCAGACCAATCTGCTTGCGCTCAACGCCGGTGTGGAAGCCGCTCGGGCCGGTGAAAGCGGCAAGGGCTTCGCGGTGGTCGCGCAGGAGGTGCGCGAACTTGCGCAACGGTCCTCGAACGCCGCCAAGGAGATCGCCAACCTGCTTTCAAAGTCCCGCGGCGAAGTCGATCACGGCGTGAAACTGGTCGAGAAGGCCGGGAATGCACTGGATGGCATCGGTTCACACGTGCTTTCCATCAACAGCCATATCGGCGAGATCATGGAGTCGACGCGGGAGGAAGCGCAGACCCTGGTCGACATCAACGCTTCGGTGAACCAGCTCGATACGATGACGCAGCAGAATGCCGCCATGGTCGAGGAAACCACGGCTGCCATCCACCGCTTGGCCGGCGAGGCTGCAGAGATGGACCAGCGGCTTGGACTGTTCAACCTGGGGACCGTTGCCGGTCATGCCGGCAAGCGCGCCGCCTGAAGGCGAATTATCGGGTTTATCCAATATTTTAAGGCGCGGTTCCTTCGGGATCCGCGCCTTTCCTTTGTTTCTGCTCCGCAAATCCAGGTATCACGGTAAGCAAATCACTAAAGGTTAGAGTTAAGATCTGTAGTTAATCGCAACTTAACCTTTACGCGGCATTCTCTGTCCCAATTCAGGATATCGGGCCGTGAACCGGCCTGATGAGACAACGCTGGGATTTGGAGTATCCTGTCATGACGAAAACCATACTTGCTGCTGCAACGGCTCTCTTGTGCGCCAGCTCAGCCGTTCTTGCTGCCGACCTTTACCAGCCCGAGCCGCAGCCGGCCTATGTCGATGCTCCGGAAGTCACGGTTGCCGAAGCGTCCGGCTGGTACCTGCGCGGTGATCTGGGCTACAACTTCAACAAGCTGCGAGGCGCCGAGTATTTCCAGGGTTCCAATGACACCCTGACCGATTTCACGACGGCTTCGATCAAGGACAATTTCACGGTCGGCGCCGGTGTCGGTTATCAGGTCAACAGCTATCTGCGTACGGATCTGACCTTCGACTACATGTTCAAGTCGGATTTCCGTGGTTCGACGACAGGTACGTGCGGTGCAGGTCCTGAGCCATGCACTTCGAGTGATCTTTCCGCCATGAGAGCCTACACACTGATGGCCAACGCTTATGTCGATCTGGGTTCCTACGCCTATTTCACGCCGTATGTCGGCGCTGGTATCGGCGGCTCCTATGTCAAGTGGGACAAGCTGCGCAACACCTCCTGCCAGGACGACGGCGGCGGTTGCGATCCGACGGAAGAACATGGCGGCAAGGGCAGCTGGCGCTTCGCTTACCAGCTGATGGCGGGCGCCTCGATCGATGTCACCTGCAACGTCAAGGCAGATGTCGGCTACCGCTTCCGCCACACGCTCGGCGGCGATATGTTCGGCTACCAGGCCAATGGCGGCCCTGGTTACGACAAGGGTTTCTACAGCCACGGCATCCATGCCGGTGCGCGCTATGTCTTCGGCGGCTGCGAACAGCCGGTCGCCTACGAGCCGCCTGTCGAGCCGATCGTCTACAAGTAAGACTGAACGCGGCTGCGGGCGAGCACCTGCAATCCGTGATCAAGGCTTCCACCAAGGGTCCCTGCGGGGGCCCTTGTTGCGTTTGTCGTCAGAGAATTCCGGTGCGGCGCAGAACCCACCAGGACAGCATCACGGAAATCACGATGAAAGCGAAGGCATAGCCGGTGCCGTGCAGTCCCTCGGCGAAGGGCAGGCTGGTGGTGTTCATGCCGAAGAAGCCGGTTACGAGCGAGGGCGGGAGGAGCAGGGCGGTCATCAAAGACAGGATGTAGAGATGTCTATTGGTCTCCGCACTCTGCTTCGAGTCGAGTTCCTCGTGCAGCAGGCGTGCGCGATCGGCCAGAGCCTGGACGTCCTGATCGACGGCTTCCAGCTTGCCCGACAGACGCACAAGGCTTTCTTCAACGCCTGCGGGCATCTCGTCATCGTCGGTTGCGGCCGCCCGGCGCATGATCAGCAGCATGGTGCGCAGATGCCGGTGCAGCCGGACGATCAGGCGGCGGACAGGGGTGAGGCGGCGACGTTCGTCGCGCAGTTCGCTGCCGTAGACAAGATCCTCGATCTGGTTCAGCTCTTCCGTGAGTTCGAGAACGACCGCGATCAGCCCGCGCTGGAATTCCGCGACCAATACTTCGAACAGTTGCAGCGGCGAAGCATAACGGCCGGCATTCTTCTCGACGGCTGCCCGCACCTTGTCGACCGAGCGGATCGGCTGCAGTCGGGTGGTGATGATGAACTTTTCCGACAGCGCGAAATGCAGCCAGCCGATATCGCGAGTCGTGGCGTCGAACTCCCGCTGAAAGTCGATCAAGGTGCCATATAAGAGGCCCTCGTCGATGGCGAGGGCTGCATGGGTGTCGTGCGTCGTCAGTGCTGCGTGGACGGGTGGTGTAAGTCCTGGGAACTGCTCCAGGAATGTCGGTAGCCGGGTGTCTGCAAGGTTGAGATGCAGCCAGACGAAACCGTCGCCGGGCAGGGCTTCCTGGGCGGTACATTCGGCAGGGAGGCGCTCGCTTCCGCCACCTGCGGTCACCCGATAGGCCCAAACGAGACCGGGAATGGTGTTGGTCAGCGGAAACATCTGTCCTCGTGTGCTCGGCGATGGCTGCAGGCAGCAGGGCCGGTCGCCTCGGGGATGATCGGTGCGTCTGCTCATGCGCCCGGTGCATGAAGGATTGATGACAGTGCCTGGCCGCGGGGGCGATCCCTTCAGGATGCGAAACGGCTTGGCGCGGACGGAACAAAAATTTTGCTCACCGCGACGCAGACCCGCTTGACGACGCTTTCCGACAAGAGTAGTTCCGACGGCGGGACACCTCTCCCCAACGAGAGGCTAATTACCTGGAAGGGTATCTATATGGCTGATGTGATCGCCCCCGCCGCGCGTCCGGCAAACACTCATTTTTCGTCTGGCCCCTGCTCGAAGCGCCCCGGTTGGTCGCTCGATGCGCTTTCCGATGCCCCGCTCGGTCGTTCGCACCGCGCCAAGGTCGGCAAGGAAAAGCTGAAGCTGGCCATCGACCTTACCCGCGAAATTCTCAACGTTCCCGCTGACTACCGCATCGGCATCGTTCCGGCCTCCGACACGGGCGCCGTCGAAATGGCCATGTGGTCGCTGCTCGGCGAACGCGGCGTGGACATGCTCTCCTGGGAAAGCTTCGGCGCCGGCTGGGTCACCGATGTGGTGAAGCAGCTGAAGCTCGCCGATGTCCGCAAGTTCAATGCCGATTATGGCTTGCTGCCGGACCTGACGCAGGTCGATTTCGACCGCGACGTCGTCTTCACTTGGAACGGCACGACCTCGGGTGTCCGCGTTGCCAATGCCGATTTCATCCCGGCTGATCGCAAGGGCCTGACCATCTGCGACGCCACGTCTGCCGCCTTCGCGCAGGATCTCGACTTCTCCAAGCTCGATGTCACCACCTTCTCCTGGCAGAAGGTTCTGGGCGGCGAGGGCGGTCACGGCGTGATCATCCTTTCCCCGCGCGCTGTCGAGCGTCTGACGACCTATGTGCCGGCCTGGCCGCTGCCGAAGATCTTCCGCATGACCTCGGGCGGCAAGCTGATCGAGGGCATCTTCGTCGGCGAGACGATCAACACGCCGTCGATGCTCTGCGTCGAGGACTATATCGATGCGCTGAAGTGGGCAAAGTCGATCGGTGGCCTTGAAGCCCTGATCGCTCGTGCCGATGCCAATGCGAAGGTGATCTTCGACTTCATCGAGAAGAACGACTGGATCGCCAATCTCGCTGTCGACCCGGCCACGCGCTCCAACACATCGGTCTGCGTCAAGATCGTTGACCCTGAAGTCACGGCACTCGATGCCGATGCCCAGGCCGCCTTCGCCAAGGGTATTGCCAGCCTTCTCGAGAAGCAGGGTGTCGCCTATGACATCGGTGCTTACCGCGATGCGCCGGCCGGTCTTCGCATCTGGGCTGGCGCCACGATCGAAACCGCCGACATGGCAGCTCTGATGCCGTGGCTCTCCTTCGCCTATGAGACGCAGAAGGCGTCTCTGGCCAAAGCTGCCGCCTGATCATCGCCGATTTCGGCTCCGCCTGATGGGCGGAGCCCCGCAATTCCCATCATTTTCTTCAAACGAACTCTCTGAAGGAGGCCTCGTCATGGCACCTCGCGTTCTCGTATCCGACGAACTCTCGGAAACCGCCGTCCAGATCTTCCGTGATCGCGGCGTTGAAGTCGATTTCCAGCCGAAGCTCGGCAAGGACAAGGAAAAGCTCGCCGAAATCATCGGCAATTATGATGGTCTCGCCATCCGTTCGGCCACCAAGGCGACGGAAAAGCTGATCGCTGCTGCGACCAACCTCAAGGTCATCGGCCGCGCCGGTATCGGTGTCGACAATGTCGACATTCCCGCCGCCTCCAAGCGCGGTATCATCGTGATGAACACGCCGTTTGGCAACTCGATCACGACGGCAGAACACGCCATCGCGCTGATGTTTGCCGTTGCCCGCCAGCTGCCGCAGGCCGATGCCTCGACCCAGGCCGGCAAGTGGGAAAAGTCGAAGTTCATGGGTGTCGAAATCACCGGCAAGACGCTCGGCGTCATCGGTGCCGGCAATATCGGCGGCATCGTCTGCAAGAAGGCGATCGGCCTTGGCATGCATGTCATCGCCTATGATCCCTTCCTCTCGGCTGAACGCGCTCAGGAAATGGGTGTTGAGAAGGTCGAACTCGACGAGCTCCTGCCGCGCGCCGATTTCATCACCCTGCATGTGCCGATGACCGACAAGACCCGCGGCATTCTCGGCAAGGAGAACATCGCCAAGACGAAGCCCGGCGTGCGCATCATCAACTGCGCTCGCGGTGGTCTGGTGGATGAAGCAGCCCTTGCCGAAGCCATCAAGTCCGGTCATGTCGCCGGTGCCGGTTTTGACGTCTTCGAGGTCGAGCCCGCGACCGAAAGCCCGCTCTTCGGCCTGCCGAATGTCGTCTGCACGCCGCATCTCGGTGCATCCACCACGGAAGCCCAGGAGAATGTCGCCCTTCAGGTCGCCGAGCAGATGTCGGACTACCTGATGAAGGGTGCGGTTTCGAACGCGATCAACATGCCGTCGATCACGGCTGAAGAAGCGCCGATCCTGAAGCCCTTCATCCGTCTTGCCGACGTGCTCGGCTCGTTTGCCGGCCAGATGACCGAAGATCCGATCAAGGAAATCGAGATCCTCTATGACGGCGTCACCTCGACCATGAACACCAAGGCGCTGACGTCTGCGCTGCTCGCCGGCCTCATCCGCCCGCAGGTGGCCGACGTCAACATGGTCTCGGCCCCGATCATGATCAAGGAAAAGGGCGTCATCGTCTCGGAAGTGAAGCGCGACAAGACCGGCGTCTATGACGGTTACATCAAGCTGACCGTCACCACCGACAAGCAGACCCGCTCGGTTGCCGGCACGGTCTTCTCCGACGGCAAGCCGCGCTTCATCCAGATCAAGGGCATCAACATGGATGCCGATGTCGGTCAGAACATGATCTACATCTCCAACACCGACGTGCCGGGCATGATCGGCTTCATGGGCACGACGCTCGGCAATGCCAAGGTCAACATCGCGAACTTCCAGCTCGGTCGCGACAAGGAAGGCGGCGATGCGATCGCGCTTCTTTATGTCGACGGTCCCGTCGAGCAGGCCGTTCTCAACCAGCTGACCGCCAATCCGGCCATCAAGCAGGCAAAGCCGCTGGTCTTCAACGTCGACTGATCGACCAGCCAACGAACATGAATAAGTTGACGGCGCGGGATCAAACCCGCGTCGTTTTTGTTTCGGGAACAACCTGGAGAATGGAAGGGCCACATATAAGGAACAGTTGATGCGTTCAACTGCCGCATGGCGGCTTGTCGCATTGATCCTGACCTGTGAAGCTATAATTGACTTCTGTCATCTCAATCGGCGTCTGGCGATCGAGATCGAAAACGAAGGACGCAGTCATCATGTTCGAAAACTTCGACGCTCAGATCCTCGCGCGCATCCAGTTCGCGTTCACGGTCTCCTTCCACATCATCTTTCCGGCCTTCTCGATCGGTTTGGCGAGCTACCTCGCCGTGCTCGAAGGCCTGTACCTATGGAAGAAGGACAAGGTCTATCTGGAGCTCTTCGACTTCTGGAAGACCATCTTCGCGGTGGCCTTTGGTATGGGGGTCGTCTCCGGGATCGTGATGTCCTATCAGTTCGGCACCAATTGGTCGGTCTTTTCCGACAAGGCCGGGCCGGTCATCGGACCGCTGATGGGTTACGAGGTGCTGACCGCCTTCTTCCTTGAGGCCGGGTTCCTGGGCGTCATGCTGTTCGGACGCAATCGTGTCGGCCCGGGGCTGCATTTCTTCTCGACGCTGATGGTCGCCATCGGCACGCTGATTTCGGCCACCTGGATCCTTTCGGTCAATTCCTGGATGCAGACGCCGGATGGTTTTGCCATCAACGAGGTGGGCCAGTTCGTGCCCGTGGACTGGTGGAAGATCGTGTTCAACCCGTCCTTCCCGTATCGCCTGACCCATATGGTGATCGCCGCCTATCTGACCACCGCTTTCGTCGTCGGTGCGGTCGGCGCCTGGCACCTGCTGAAGGGGACGGCGCCGCGCCGCGCCGGCGTGATGTTCTCGATGGCCATGTGGATGGCCGCGATCGTCGCGCCGATCCAGATTGCCGCCGGTGATGCGCATGGCCTCAACACGCTGGAACACCAGCCGGTCAAGGTCATGGCGATGGAAGGCCATTTCGACAGCCATCCGGATGGTGCGCCGCTGATCCTGTTCGGCATCCCGAACACGGAAGAGAAGCGGATCGACTACGCGATCCAGATCCCGAAACTGTCCAGCCTGATCCTCAAGCATGACCTCAACGCACCGCTCGCCGGCCTCGATACGGTGCCCGACGACAAGGAACCGCCCGTTGCGATCGTGTTCTGGTCGTTCCGCGTGATGGTGGCGATCGGTTTTGCCATGCTCGGCGTCGGTCTGTTCTCGCTCTGGTGTCGCTGGAAGGGGACGCTCTACGAGAACCATTGGATGCATCGCGTGGCGCTGGTCATGGGCCCCTCCGGTTTCGTCGCCGTGCTCGCCGGGTGGATCACCACGGAAGTGGGTCGTCAGCCCTACACTGTCTATGGCCATCTGCTGACGGCGGATTCGATCTCGCCGATCGCGGCACCGGCGGTCGCTGCCTCCCTGATCGCCTTCATCATCGTCTATTTCATCGTCTTCGGTGCCGGCACCTTCTACATTCTGCGCCTGATGGCCCGCCTGCCGCGCGATCCTATGCCGGATCTCGACGACGGCCCGATCCGCTCGTCCGGCATCACGCCGGCCGCCCAGCCCGGTCACCATGGAGGCAAACATGCCCATTGATCTTCCCTTCATCTGGGCCGGCATCATCGCCTTCGCCGTGCTCGCCTATGTCATTCTCGACGGTTTCGATCTCGGTGTCGGCATCCTCTTTCCCTTCTTTCCGGAGAAGCACGAGAAGGACCTGATGATGAACTCGGTCGCCCCCGTCTGGGACGGCAACGAGACCTGGCTGGTGCTCGGCGGAGGAGGGCTGCTCGCCGTCTTTCCGCTCGCCTATGCGACGATCCTGCCGGCGATCTACGCGCCGATCATCCTGATGCTGCTGGGACTGATCTTTCGCGGCGTGGCCTTCGAATATCGCTGGCGCACCAAGCGCGCCGAACATCTGTGGAACTGGGCCTTCACAGGCGGTTCGGTTGTCGCGACCTTCTTTCAAGGCGTGGCGCTCGGAGCTCTGGTGCAGGGCATTCCGGTGGAGAACCGCGCTTATGCCGGTGGCTGGTGGGACTGGCTGACGCCGTTTTCGATCGCGACGGGTTTTGCCCTGTTGATCGGCTACGGCCTGCTCGGGGCCACTTGGCTCGTGATGAAAACAGAGGGCGAGATCGCCGAACGGGCGAAGGTTTTCGCGTTCCGGCTCGCCTTTGCCACGGTCGCCGCCATGGGCGTGTTCAGTCTCTGGACGCCGTGGCTCGAACCGGCCTATCTCGATCGGTGGTTCGGCTATCCAACCATCGTCTTCTCGTTCGTCGTGCCGGCGCTGGTGCTGGGCTGCCTCTGGCTGATCGTGTCGGGCCTGCGCAACGGTCGTGATGTCCAGCCGTTTCTGGCGGCGCTCGGTCTCTTCGTGTTGGGCTATGCCGGTATCGGCATTTCCTTCTATCCCTATATCGTACCGACATCGTTGACGATCTGGGAGGCCGCAGCACCGGATTCCAGCCTCGCCTTCCTGCTGGTCGGCGCTGTGGTGCTGGTACCGATGATCCTGTGCTACACCGCCTATGCCTACTGGGTATTTCGCGGGAAACTCAATCCGGATGAGGGGTACCACTGATGGACACACGCCAGACGCTCAGTCGGATCCTGTGGTTCGTCGCCCTCTGGGCGGCAGGCGTAGCGGCCATCACCATCGTCGGCTTGATCATCAAGTTCTGGCTGAGAGCTTGAGCCGATCACCTGAATTTCAACGGATAATCCGCCGCTCGGTCTACAAAAGAGATCGGGCGGTCTCCATATGAGCGGCAGGGTCCGATGGGACCAAGAGAGTTTAGAGGAGGAGGGGAGACCCCCAATGCGGCAATACGGAAAGATTTTTGCGACGCTGGCGCTCGGCATGATGGTCACTCTGGTGGCCGTCGACTTCGCCGAGGCGCGTCGCGCTTCGGGCGGCTTCGGTAGCCGCGGAACACGCACGTTCAACCAGCCGGCGATCACCCGCACGGCGCCGGCGCCGGCCGCGCCGATCGAGCGCACGATGACACCGCGGACCAATGCTACCCAACCGGGCGCCAGCCAGACGGCAATGCAGGGCCTCAATCGCCCCGGCGGCCTGTTCGGTGGTCTCGCCGGTGGCCTGATGGGCGGCCTGCTGCTCGGTGGTCTGTTCGGCATGTTGATGGGCACCGGGTTTGGCGGCGGTTTTGGTTTCCTCGGGCTGCTTCTGCAGGGCCTACTGATCTTCTTCCTGGTCCGGTTCGCCATGCGCATGTTCGCCAATCGCCAGCCGGCCTCTGCCGGCGCCGGCAACAATTCCGGCATCGGCGGCTTCCCCGGCTTCGGAGGCCTTGCCCGCGATAACCAGAGCGATGCTGGTCGCTCCAGCTTCCAGATCCCGAAGATCGGTGGCGGTACGGCAGCGGCTTCTGCTGCCCGGCCCGGCCAGCCGGACGAACTCGGCATCACCCAGGGTGACCTCGAGCGTTTCGAGCAGTTGCTGAAGGACATGCAGGCGGCCTTTGCGGCCGAGGACTATGGCACGCTGCGCCGGATCACGACGCCGGAAGCCATGTCCTATCTTGCCGAGGAACTCAGCGAGAACGCCACCAAGGGCGTGAAGAACGTCGTGCGCGACGTGCATCTCGTGCAGGGTGACGTTGCCGAAAGCTGGGCCGAGGAGAAGGCGGAATACGCCACCGTCGCGATGCGCTACGAGGCCGTCGACTACATGGTCGATCGCCAGACCAATGCGGTGGTTGAGGGCGACCCGAACACGCCTTCGGAATCGGTCGAGATATGGACCTTCGTCCGACGTCCCGGCACGCTGTGGCAGATCTCGGCGATCCAGAGCGCCAACTGATCTGACCTGCTTCGGTATTTCAGACCTCCCCGTCGGGTTCGGCGGGGAGGTTTTTCTAACATCGATGCTGGCGCGTGGGTTACCCCCCTCTGTCACTCCGTGACATCTCCCCCACAAGGGGGGAGAGTGTCCGCCGCGTCGTGGCCACCTCACCGAAAAGGCTCGGTAGCCAGCAACTGAACGGCCGTTGGATGTGCGCAGTTGGCCGCGCTCCGCTCTCCCCCCGTGTGGGGGAGATGCCCGGCAGGGCAGAGGGGGTAAACTCGATCACTTCCCTAAATTTGGTCAGATCGTGTTGCTGACCTCAACCCGGGCACTGCTGCAATTGCCGCGCATAGGTATAGGTGATCTCCGTAAACCGCTTCGCCCCCTTCAATGCTTCCGGGCGCTTCTTGTAAGCGCCCCGCAGATAGCCGGTCAGGCCGGAATGATAGGCGAGATAGAGATTGTAGGGATCGTTGAGCGGGATCTGCAACTTGTCGGCCGTCTCGCGATGGTACCAGCCGATGAAGCGGATGGCATCGGCGAAATCGGTGCGGCGGGCGCCCCAGCGGCCGGTTTCCTTCTGGTAGCGGTCCCAGGTGCCGTCGAGCGCCTGTGAATAGCCGTAGGCCGAGGAGGCGCGCTTGCCGGGGATGAAGCCGAGATACCATTTGCGCGGCGGCTTCGCGTTATGGCGGAAACTCGATTCGGTATAGATGGTCGCCATCAGGATCGGGACCGGAACGCCGTATTCGCGTTCCGCCGAGACGGCGGCGCGGCGCCAGTTGTTGAACAGGCCGTCGCGCTGCTCGAAGATCGCGCAGGCATTGCGAGTCTGGGATGGCGGCTTGGCACAGGCCGACAGCATCAGCATGACGCCGAGAGCGGAATAGAGAGCGGTACGCATGACAAAACCTCGCTACAGGCCGCCCATTCTATTCATTAAAATTTAACGAAAGGTTTTCTTAACCGCCCCCGGATCTCGCATCCCACGATCAGGGGTGGCAAAGCCTTCGCCGCAGGTGGTTGCCGAGGTCTTGCGGAGGCCCGTCGGGGTCTGTGTGCTCTGCGACGAGGAAGGTGACCGTCATGGCGAAAAGCACGGCTATTGCCGTATCCGCGCGCAGGCCTGCCGGAGCTGTGAAGATGCCTGTCGACAAGCTTTGACCCAGATACAATGAGGCGTTGACGACGGTTCGATTTGCCACCAGTCTGCCGGGCGATCGCGGGCAGCGAGGAGAGGCGTCACAGTCTTTGCCTGCCGGTCACAGATGGACATTTGTCCGGGAGCGAGGATTTCAGGCATGCAGCACGTCGGCGTCGGCATCATCGGATGCGGCAATATTTCAAGCGCTTATCTCAAGACTTTGCCAAACTTCCCGATCCTCAAGGTCTGCGGCGTGGCAGACCTCAATGCGGATCTGGCGGCAGCACGGGCGGTGGAGTTCAACGTCCCGGACCGCTCGATAGACGAACTCTATGCCGACCCGGAAATCAGCATCATCCTGAACCTGACGGTGCCGAAGGCGCATGTGGCGGTCGGGTTGAAGGCGCTCGAGGCCGGCAAACACGTCTATTCGGAAAAGCCGCTCGGCGTGACCTTTGCAGAGGGAAAACAGCTGTCTGAGACGGCGCGGGCCATGGGCCTTCGCATCGGCTCGGCGCCGGACACCTTTCTCGGCGGCGCCCACCAGACCGCGCGGGCGCTGGTTGATGATGGCGCGATCGGCCAGCCGATCGGCGGCACGGCTTACTTCATGTGCCCCGGTCACGAACGATGGCATCCCAATCCGGATTTCTACTACGAGGCCGGCGGCGGGCCGATGCTCGACATGGGGCCGTATTACATCACCGATCTCGTCAACCTGCTCGGCCCGGTCGAGAAGGTGGCGGGGTTTGCCACCAAGGTCCGCGATACCAGAAACATCGGCAGCGAGCCGCGCCGGGGCGAGGTCATCCCGGTGCATGTGCCGACCCATGTCACGGGGCTGATGTCCTTCGTCAACGGCGCCGTGGTGCAGATCTCCATGAGTTTTGACGTCGCCGGCCATCGTCACACGCCGCTTGAAATCTACGGCACGGAGGCGAGCCTGATCGTGCCCGATCCCAATCATTTCGGCGGCGACCTCTTCCTGCTGCCGCTCGTTGGCGAAGCCCAGGGCAAGCCCGTGAGCCTGCCCTATGCCGAGGGCAACTGGCGCTCGCTGGGCTTGGCCGACATGGCGCATGCGATCATCGAGGACCGCCCGCACCGGGCGAACGGCGATCTGGCGCTGCATGTGCTCGAAGTCATGGAGGCCTTCCAGACGGCCTCCGACCGGGGCGAAACCGTCGCGATCACCACCCGTGTCGAGCGCCCGGCGCCGCTCTCCGGTTCCCTCGTCGATGGCCTGCTTGGCCGCTGACCTTCCAATTCTAAAAAGGATTTCATCATGCGTCAGGCTCTGATCTGCTGGGGCGGCTGGGACGGGCATCAGCCCGAACAATGCGCCGCCCTCATCTCCGACATGCTCAAGGCCGAAGGGTTCACCGTCCGCGTCGAAGCGGGCACGGAGGCCTTTGCCGACCCTGCCATTCGTGACTACAGCCTCATCGTGCCGATGCTGACGATGACCAAGATCGAGAAGCCTGAAATCGAGAACCTGGAACTTGCCATCCGCGGCGGCGTCGGTCTCGGCGGCTTTCACGGCCAGGCGGGCGACAGTTTTCGCGATTGCGTGCAGTATCAATACATGATCGGCGGCCAATGGGTCGCCCATCCCGGCAATATCTATGATTACACGGTCAATATCGTGAAGCCCGAAGACCCGCTCGTCTCCGGCATCGGCGATTTCCCCTATCGCTCCGAGCAGTATTACATGCATGTCGACCCCAACAACGAGGTGCTGGCAACGACCACCTTTACCGGCGAACACGATGCCTGGATCGACGGGCATGTGATCCCGGTCGTCTGGAAGCGCCGCCACGGGCAGGGCAGGGTGTTCTACTCCTCGCTCGGCCACCAGGCGGCGGAGTTCGAGGTGCCGCAGATGCGGGAGATTGTAAGAAGAGGGTTGGTTTGGGCGGCGAGGTGAGGGCGGATTAGCCAACGAGCCAGGAGCGTACTGCGGTCCAGTTGTTGAGAATGACAATGACGGCAGTTGCGATCGACAGCATCGCGGCTGCCTTGCCCATGGTCGGCAGGCTGTTGACGCGGCCCTTCAGTTCGCCGAACTCGATTGCGGAGGGGGCTGCGCGCAGCATGCCCTTGATCTCGGCGGTGTCCTGCAGGACCCGCTTCATATCATCTTCAAGGGCTTTGACGCGCTGTTCCATGGCATCAAATGTGCCACCGCCGTCGCTGTCTTTCAAGGCGGATGCTGCCGCGAGGCGGCGCTTCGGCGTGTTGGTGACCATGTCATCCCATACCATCGGGTAGTCTTGACGATGGTTGCAATCTTTGCGGGAATTGGCTTGCGCGTCAAGAAACGCATTTCATCAGCGGAGCCGTGAAGCTGCTCTGATTCAATTCATTCTACCAAGTCAATGAGAACTAAGAAATTTTGGTAGCGGGGGGCGGACTTGAACCGCCGACCTTGGGGTTATGAATCCCACGCTCTAACCACCTGAGCTACCCCGCCACACATCGAACATTCTGGCTTAGAAGCCGTCGCCGTCCGAAGCGATGGGCGGCTTATAAGGCGATGGTCCGATCAAAGTCAAGCGCGGTTTCGGCAAAAACAACCTGGCTTTCCACCGGCTTGGCAGAAGCGCTTCAGAGCGGCCCGAAAGCCGCAGCTTCAGGCTGCCACGGGGCTGGCGAGAAGCGCCTTTAGCGCGCTTTCGGCCGTGCCGGAGCGTTCCGACCGCTCGATGAAGCCGCCGCCATAGACGCGGGCGTCGGCGCCCGGTGCCGAATAGAGCACGCAGGCCTGGCCGGGGGCCACACCGGCTTCGCCGATTTCGAGATCGACATAGACGCCCTTGTCGTCGGCATGCAGGACCGCCGGGGTCGGCGGGCGGGTGGAGCGGACCTTGGCAAAGCAGGGCATACCGTCGGCCGCGTCTTCCGCCAGTGTCCGGTCACCCAGCCAGTTGATGTCGCGCAGATAGACGCGGTGGGTTTCCAGCGCTTCCTTCGGGCCGACGATGACGCGGCGCGAGCGGGCGTCGAGATAGATGACGTAGAGCGGTTCGCCGGTAGCGACGCCCAAGCCCTTCCGCTGGCCGATGGTGTAATGCAGGATGCCTTCGTGATTGCCCAGCACCCGGCCATCGAGATGCACGATCTCGCCGGCCAGAGCCGCATTCGGCTTCAGCTTGTTGATCACGTCGGCATATTTGCCCTGCGGCACGAAACAGATGTCCTGGCTATCGGCCTTCTGGGCGACGACGAGGCCCATGTCTTCGGCGAGCTTACGCGTTTCCGCCTTCGACATGGCGCCGAGCGGGAAGCGCAGATAGTCGATCTGCTCCTGGGTCGTGGCAAAGAGGAAGTAGCTCTGGTCGCGCTCGCTATCGATCGGGCGGAAGAGGGCGCGGTGGCCGGGATCGTTTGCCAGCGGCACGGACTTGGAGCGGATGTAATGGCCGGTCGCCAGCGCATCGGCGCCGAGTTCTCGTGCCGTCGCCAGAAGGTCGGCGAACTTGACCGTCTGGTTGCAGGCCACGCAGGGGATCGGCGTTTCGCCGGCGACATAGCTTTCCATGAACGGGTTGATCACGGTGTCGCGAAAGCGCTGTTCGTAGTCGAGCACGTAATGGGGAATGCCCAGCGTTTCGCAGACGCGGCGCGCATCGTCGATGTCCTGGCCGGCGCAGCAGGAGCCGGCGCGGTGGACGGCAGCGCCATGGTCGTAAAGCTGCAGCGTGATGCCGAGGACGTCATAACCCTCGCGCTTCAGGATGCCGGCGACGACGGAGGAATCCACGCCGCCCGACATGGCGACGACAACGCGCGTATCTTCCGGTCTCTTGTCAAAATCCAGCGTGTTCACGGGCTTCGTCTCTGTGCTTCATGCGACCGTTGATGATCCCGCTTGCGGGATTTGAGCCGAGCTTCCCGGGCTTTTTCGCCCGCTGCCGCTGCCGGTCTGATTGTTGACGGATATAGAAAGGATTGCCTGTTCATGCAAGGGGAGCGATTCGCCGGGCTCTCGCCCCGTTCGCCCCCCGCCACCGGAGGTTTTCAATCATGCCATTCCAGATGACCGTGACGCCCGAGAGCTTTCCGATCGCAGGCACCTTTACCATCTCGCGCGGGTCGAAGACCGAGGCCAAGGTGGTGACAGTGCGGCTGACGGATGGCGTGTTTGTCGGCCAGGGCGAATGCGTGCCCTATGCGCGTTACGGCGAGACGGTGGAGAGTGTTGTTGAGGTGCTGAACGGGCTGGTAGCGGATGTGGCTGATGGTCTCGACAGGGTGGGTCTGCAGGATCGGTTGCAGCCGGGGGCGGCGCGCAATGCGCTCGACTGTGCGTTCTGGGATCTGGAGGCCAAGCGGGCTGGTAACCCGGTCTGGCAACTTGCGAAGTTACATGAGCCGAAGCCGCTCTCGGTCACCTATACGCTGTCGCTCGGCACGCCGGAGAGTATGCAAGCCGCTGCCGCGAAAGAGGCGGCAAGACCGCTGCTGAAGGTCAAGCTGGGAGGCGATGGCGATGTGGAGCGCATCCGGGCTGTCAGGGCAGGCGCGCCGAATTCGGCCATCATCGTCGATGCCAACGAGGGCTGGAGCCTGGAGCAATACAGGGCGCTGGCGCCGGTCTTTCTTGATCTCGGGGTCAAGCTGGTCGAACAGCCTTTTCCTGCGGGTGCCGATGATGCGCTTATAGGTCTCGAGCGCGTGTTGCCTGTCTGTGCTGACGAGAGCTGCCATGACCGGCATTCGCTGGCGGAATTGGTGGGCAAGTATGATGCGGTCAACATCAAGCTCGATAAGACGGGCGGGTTGACCGAGGCGCTGGCCATGCGGGATGCGGCTGTTGAGCAGGGCTTTCAGATCATGATCGGCTGCATGGTCGGCTCGTCGCTTGCCATGGCTCCGGCGTTTCTGGTGGGGCAGGGCGCGGCGTTTGTGGATCTCGACGGACCGCTGCTGTTGGCGCGGGATCGGGAGCCGGGGATTGTTTATGACGGGGCGATCATGGGCGTGCCACCGCGCGGGTTGTGGGGGTAGGCTGAAGAAAGTCCCCTCCCAAACCCTCCCCACAAGGGGGAGGGCTTAACCCAGCCGCGCCCTATGCGCCCAAATGCTATCTCATTCTCCGTGTGGCAAGAAGAATTCCGATTTCTGTGCGGTTTGCGCGGGGCTATCGCTTAGGGGAGTAAACCCTCTCTGGCCTGCCGACCATCTCCCCCACAAGGGAGGGAGAACACCCTGGGAAACCTCTCACTCAACCGTCTAGGGAGCACTCGGCGCCAAAGCCCCTCCCCCTTGTGGGGAGGGGGTGGGGAGGGGACTTTCTTCATAAGAAAAGCCCGTTGGACTCAAGCCTTCGCCATCCAGATCATGTGCTTCTTGCCCCGCCCGGTTTTGCCCGCGCGTGTCGGAATCTCTTCAACGACATAGCCGGAGCCCTTGAGGCGCTGGGTGAAGCGGGGATCGGGGCCGGAGGACCAGACGGCGAGGACGCCGTTTCTGGTCAGCGCGCTCTTCGATTTGCGAATCCCGTCATAGGCATAGAGGCTGTCGTTCTCTTCGCGCGTCAGGCCATCGGGGCCATTGTCGACATCGAGCAGGATGGCGTCGAACTGACCCTTCGACTTGGCGATCAAGGCACCGACATCGCCTACATGAACCGTCACGCGCGGGTCGTCGAGGCTGCCGGCATAGATCTCGGCCATCGGTCCGCGCGCCCAGTCGACGACGGCGGGCACGAGTTCGGCGACGGTGACCTTGGCATCCTGAGGCAGCACGGCAAGCGCGGCGCGGAGCGTAAAGCCCATGCCGAGGCCGCCGATCAGGATGTGCGGGCGCTTGTGATGAGCGATCCGGTCGTAGGCCAAAGTGGCGAGCGCTTCCTCGGATCCGCTGAGACGGCTGTTCATCAGCTCGTTGCTGCCGAGCATGATCGAGAATTCGGTGCCGCGTTGTTTCAGGCGCAATTCGCCGCCGCCGGGTATCTTGGCCGTGTCGAGCTGGATCCAGGGGAGCATGGCAAAACGTCCTCTTGTGCAATCTGGCGTCCCCGTATCACGGGCGATGCGTCGGGTTCAACGTTGCGGCCGTACCGACGGGGATGAATTGAGGCTTGCGGCGTTGGCGCATCCGGGGCTAGCTCTTCCCACGACGCCGAGCCTGCGCCGCCGGGCGAGACCATCCGCCGACGCTGCAGTTCTCTTGCTCGGATCAGAACTCCAGGAGACCGCCCATGCCCGCGCCCGTCAATCCGTTCAAGGCCGCCCTCCAATCCGGCGGTGATCTGCTGACCGGGCTCTGGGTGGCGCTCGCCAATCCGCATTCGGCGGAAATCTGCGCCGGAGCCGGCTTCGACTGGATCCTGATCGATGCCGAACACGGGCCGAACGACATTCCGTTGATCGCCGCCCAGCTTGCGGCCGTCACCCGCCATCCCACCCATCCGGTCGTGCGGCTGCCGATGGGCGAACCGTGGCTCATCAAGCAGGCGCTCGATATCGGCGCGCAGACGCTGATGATCCCGATGGTCGAGACGGCGGAGCAGGCGGAGTTGCTGGCCAAGGCGCTGCGTTATCCACCGTTCGGTATTCGCGGTATGGGCGCGAGCCTGGGGCGCGCCTCGAATTTCGGCCGGATCGCCGACTATGCCGAGACGGCCAATGATCAGGTCTGCCTGATCGCCCAGATCGAAAGCCGGCTGGGTGTCGAGAATGTCGATGCCATCGTCGCAACGGAAGGTATCGACGCGATCCTGATCGGTCCAGCCGATCTCTCAGCCGACATGGGTTATGGCGGCAAGGCAACGGTGCCGGAGGTCATGGAGACGGTCGAGATGCTGATCGGCAAGATCAAGGCTGCCGGCAAGCCGGCGGGCATCATGACCGGCGACCCGGAGATGATCGCGCTCGCGCGCCGCGCCGGCGTGCGATTCATGGCGAATGGGACGGATACCTGGTTGTTGGCCAATGCGGCTGCGACCATGGCGGCGCAGATGCGCAATCCGGATGGCGAAGGCGGCACATCCTCAGGTTCGACCGGTTACTGATAGTCGGCCCGGTTGATGCCGTGGCGCTGGAGCTTGTCGTAAAAGGTCTTGCGCGGGATGCCGAGCGTCTCGATCGTCGAGCGCACGTCACCCCTGTTCGCCTGCAGGGCCTCGCGGATGAGTGTGGCTTCGTGTTGCTCCATCTGTTCCGGCAGGCTGAGACCCGGCGCCGCTGACCTCAAGGCCTGTTTCGGCGGCGGGGTGATGCCGAGCACGACGCGTTCGGCAAAATGCGAAAGCTCACGCACATTGCCCGGCCAGTCGTGGCTTTCCAGATGCCGGCGCACGTCCGCCGTCATGCCGGGGATTTCGCGACGGAAGCGCTCGGCGGCGCGGGCGATAAAATGGCCGAAGAGCAGCGGGATATCGGCGCGGCGTTCCCTGAGCGGCGGGATCGAGATCGTCACGACGTTCAGACGATAATAGAGATCTTCGCGGAATTCGCCACGTTCGGCCGGATTGCCGAGATCGAGCTTGGCGGCGGCGACGACGCGCAGGTCGACGGGCCTCACCTCATTGGTGCCAAGCGGGCTCACCTCGCGCATCTCCAACACCCGCAGCATCTTCACCTGGGTAGACAGCGGCATGCTCTCGATCTCGTCGAGAAACAATGTGCCGCCGCTCGCATGTTCGATGCGGCCGACGCGCTTCTTCTGGGCGCCGGTGAAGGCGCCCGCTTCATGACCGAAGAGTTCGCTCTCGATAACGGTTTCCGGCAAAGCGCCGCAGTTGAGGGCGACGAAATTACCTTTGCTGCGCCGGCTCCAGCGATGCAGGAGGGTTGCCACCACTTCCTTGCCGCTGCCGGTTTCGCCGGCGATCAACACATCGACATCGGTGTCGGCGATCTGGCGCAATGTCTGGCGCAGATGCTCCATGGCCGGCGTCTGGCCGATCAACGGCAGATCGTCGGGCGTCGCAGTCGCCGCCTCGCGCAGACGGCGGTTTTCCAGGACCAGCCGGCGCTTCTCGGCAGCACGGGCGACGCTCTGGACGAGCCTGTCGGCGGGGAAGGGCTTGGCGATGAAGTCATAGGCGCCGTCATGCAGTGCGCCGACTGCCATGTCGACATCGCCATGGCCGGTGATCAGCAGGACAGGCAGATCCGGGTCGAGGGCGCGGATCTGGGCGAAGAGTTCCAGCCCGTCCATGCCGGCCATGCGGATATCGGTGACCACGACCGCCTCGCTGTCCCGCGACAGCTGGGCCAGCGCCTGGGGTGCTGCGCCAAAATCGCGAACCGGATAGCCGGCCAGTTCCAGCGTCTGGCGGGTGGCGCGGCGGAGCGCTTGGTCATCGTCGACAAGGATGATTTCGATGGTCATGCCCGAGCCCTCTTCAGGGTGATGGTGAAGGTGGTGCCCGTGGCCCCGGTTTCGACCGAGAGCCGTCCGCCATATTCGGTGACGATGTCGCGGGCGATCACCAGGCCGAGGCCGAGCCCACCCTCCTTGGAGGTGGTGAAGGGGATGAAGAGGTTGTCCCTGACATTGTCCGGTAGACCGGGACCGGTGTCGCTGACGGCGAGATCGAGCTCGTCGTCCGTGAGGCGCGTGAGCCCGATAGTTATCGCGGCATCCGCTTTGCCTTCAATGGCTTCCAGCGCGTTCTGCAGGAGGTTGATCAGCACCTGTTCGAGGCGGATGCGCTGGCCGAGGACCTTGAGATCGGCGGGGATGTCGCCGATCTCGAGGCGATCGAAGCTGCCGGCGAAGCGGCTTTTCAAAAGGAAAAGCGCGCCGTCGATGGCGGCCTTCAACTCGACCGGCTCGGCGGCCTGGCGGCCCTTTCGGGCGAGGCCTTTCAGCTCGCCGGTGATTGCGCCGATGCGATCGGTCAATTCCGCGATGAGGCCGAGGTTTTCCTTCGCGGTCTCGCCCTTTCCACGGTCGAGGAATGCCCTGGCATTGTCGGCATAGGCGCGGATGGTGGCGACCGGCTGGTTGATTTCGTGGGCGACGCCGGCTGCCACCTGGCCTAGGATCGCCAGACGGTTCGCCTGAACGAGGTCCTGCTGCACGCCCTGCAGGCGGATGTCGGTGGCGTGGTGTTCGGCGATCTCGGCCTCAAGGCGGTCGCGGGCCTCGGTCAGCTCCGCGGTGCGCAGCGTCACCTGGCGCTCGAGTTCCGCCTGGGCGGCTTCTGCTTCTGCTGTGCGGCGGGCGGCTCGGCCGGTGCGGTCGATCAGCCAGGCTCCTGATGCGAGGAGCGGCACGAGGATCGCCAGGGCAGAGAGGCGTCCCTGCCAGAGGGCCGCCTGCTCGATCTGCGAAGTCGGTGTCAGCACATGGATCAGCCAGCCATTGCCGGGTACGTCGAGCGATATCGCGAGATTGGTCTGGTGCGGCTTGTCTTTCGCCTCGTCCACGGCGACAAATGTTTGGCCGCCTTCCGTCTCCAGCGACCAGACGGGTAGGGTGACCAGGGGGGCTTCGCCGAACTGCAGGCTCTCGCGGATCGCCAGCCTTTCGGCCTGGGGGATGTCTGCCATGGTATAGAAGCGCCAGTCAGGCCGGCTGGTGATGAGCACGATACCACGCGTGTCCGTCACATAGGTGGTGTTGCCTGAGCGCTGCCAGTTCTTTTCCAGATCTCCGAATTCGACCTTGACCACGACCACGCCCAGCGCATGCCCCGCACCGTCCTCAACGCGTTGCGACAGGTAAAGGCCGGGTCTGCGGCTGACGCTGCCCAGAGCATATTGCTCGGCAGCTCCGTTCGCCATGGCGTCGGCAAAATACCGGCGGAAGGCGTAGTTGCTTCCGACGAAGCTGTCGGGTTGGCGGAAATTGCTGGCGGCGATGGCCGTGCCGTCTGTTCGGACCACATAGATGACGGAGGCGCCGGTGCCCGGGATCAGGGCTTCCAGCTTCTGGTTCAAGGCCGCCAGACCAGCCGGTGATGACGTGGTGAGGGCCGCGGCCAGGTCGGCATCTTCGGCCAGAACCAGAGGCAGGGTGCGCGAGCGGTCGAGAACAGCCAGCAGGAGCGCGCGCTTGAGCTCCGCGCCGGACATCGCTTCCTCCGCTAGCGCGCCAATCGCCGCCTCCCGCGCCCGCTGTCCGGCGTAGAGCAGCCCGATCAAGAGCGTCAGCGCCGCAAAGGTCGCATAGCTCAGCCACAAGGTTCGACCGGTTCGGCGAAGGGTGCGCATCAGACGGGGCTCTCACGAGAGGTGTGCGTTCATTCGCACACTAACACAGGAATCGTGTGTGGAAAACCGCACTTCGTGGGCCTCAATCAACTCCTTGCAGCACGGGTAAATCCATTTGATTCAATGATTTACTCCGGTGTTTTGCGTTTGGCACGCACTTTGCTGAACCAAATCACAAGCAGCTCGTCTCTGCGAATCCAGTTCAGCAACCGCCCGGGAGGCCGGAATTCGTTCCGTCGGGGCACCATGGAGGAAAGTATGCATATCGATACAACAGCAAGCGCCCCTGGCGGCGCGCGGCAACCCCTCTACAAGCATCTCTATGTCCAGGTTCTCGCGGCGATTGCCGCTGGCATTCTGCTCGGCCATTTCTACCCGGAGATCGGCGCGCAGCTGAAGCCTCTGGGCGATGCCTTCATCAAGCTCGTGAAGATGATCATCGCGCCCGTCATCTTTCTCACCGTCGCCACCGGCATTGCCGGCATGAGCGACATGAAGAAGGTCGGCCGCGTTGCCGGCAAGGCGATGCTCTACTTCCTGACCTTTTCGACGCTGGCCCTCGTTGTCGGGCTTGTTGTCGCCAACGTCGTGCAGCCGGGTGCCGGCATGCATATCGATCCTGCGACCCTCGACGCCAAGGCGGTCGCGACCTACACCGAAAAGGCGCATGACTCGACCATCGTCGGCTTCCTGATGAACATCATCCCGACGACCATCGTCGGTGCCTTTGCCGATGGCGACATCCTGCAGGTGCTGTTTTTCTCGGTTCTGTTCGGCATTTCGCTGGCGCTGGTCGGCGAGCGCGGCAAGCCGGTCACCGACTTCCTGCAGGCGGTCATTGCACCGGTCTTCAAGCTGGTCGCCATCCTGATGAAGGCGGCTCCGATCGGTGCCTTCGGCGCCATGGCGTTTACCATCGGCAAGTACGGCATCGGTTCGGTGACCAGCCTCGCAATGCTGATCGGGACCTTCTATCTGACGTCCTTCCTGTTCATTGCCGTGATCCTCGGTGCGGTCGCCCGTTACAACGGCTTTTCCATCCTGTCGCTCATCCGCTACATCAAGGAAGAGCTGCTGCTCGTCCTCGGCACGTCGTCTTCGGAAGCAGCCCTTCCTGGCCTGATGAACAAGATGGAAAAGGCGGGCTGCAAGCGGTCGGTCGTCGGCCTCGTCATTCCGACCGGCTATTCCTTCAATCTCGATGGCACCAATATCTACATGACGCTGGCGGCACTGTTCATCGCCCAGGCCACCGGTATTCACCTGTCGCTCGGCGAGCAGATCCTGCTGCTGGCGGTCGCCATGCTGAGTTCCAAGGGTGCCGCCGGCATCACCGGCGCCGGCTTCATCACGCTTGCCGCCACACTCTCGGTCGTACCGTCCGTACCGGTCGCCGGCATGGCACTGATCCTCGGCATCGACCGCTTCATGTCGGAATGCCGCGCGATCACCAACTTCATCGGCAATGCGGTTGCAACCGTTGTCGTTGCCCGCTGGGAAGGCGAACTTGACGAGACGCTGTTCCACGCAGCGCTCGGCGGCAAGGTGATGGAAGAGGCCGAACTGCCGCAGCCGGTGTTGCAGGCGGCGGAATAACACGTCCTCGCCGACCCAAGACGGCGGTGGAACAGAAGCGCGGCCCGGCATTTGTCGGGCCGCGCTTTTTGTTTGCATTCACGCGACGACAGTGATGCGAAATCTGCCGGGCTGGTCGGGGAAACCTGCCGACGAAACGATGGTGCCTTAGTGGCTTCGGGCGGCGACGAGGGCGCGGGCTTTTTCACGGGTGCGGGCGACGACCTGGCGGATGCGGGTGGTGCGGCCATTGTCATTGTCGGCGACTGTCATGGCATTGCCCCTCCATTCAAATCCGCTGCCGAACCATGCCGAAACGAAGAGGGCAGGAAGAAGCAGATCGCGGGCGGCCATGGCCGGCAGCATACGCCAGCCGCTGGGCCAGCCATAGGCGCGTGCAAGCAACACTTCGGCGCCGTACCAGGCGATGAGATAGATCGGAAGTGCCACTGTCGGCAGGCCGCCATCGATTGCAAGCGCCAACATGGCCGCCACAGGCAGGGCGGCGCCGGTGAAAAGCTCGGGCAGGAAGTAGAACGGGAAGGAGGCGCGACGCAGGCGGGCCCAGCGCAGCTGGCGTTTCCAGACGGCGGTGATGTCGCGGCGCCCGAGCGGCTGCGGGAAGGGCTCGTGTACGAGGCGGACATGGAGGCCGGCTCCCCGGATCAGAATGGTGGCTGCCGCATCCTCCGCCACCTCTTCGCCGAGGCGCTCGAAACCGCCGAGCCTTGTGATCAGGTGACGATTGAACAGCATGGACTTGCCCTGGGCGAAGCCGAAGCCGGCCGCATCGGCAAAGAGCTGCCAGCGGGCCTGGAAACTGTCGAGCCAGGCACTTTCCAGCATGGCCCCGAAATTCGCCGGTTCGGTTCCGGCCGGCGGCGAGCAGACGAGGCCGGTTTTGTCGTCCCAGCGTGCCATCATGCGGGTGATTGTGTCCGGCGGCATCAGGACGTTGCTGTCGGTCATCACGATCCAGTCGTGACGGGCGGATCGCCAGCCTTTCACCACGTTGTTCATCTTCGGATTGACGCTGAACGGATCCTCGCCGACCAGCAGACGCGCGGGTATGTGCGGGTGCTCCGCCATCAAACGTTCCGCGATCGTGGCTGCCGGGTCGTCTGGCCGCGCCACGCAGAAGATCAGTTCGTAGGCCGGCCAATCCAGTTGGAAGGAGGAGGCCAGGCAGCGTTCCAGATTGTTTTCCAGCCCGCAGATCGGGCGGATCAAAGAAACCGGCGGATGGGGTGCCCTTGGTTTGTCTTGATTGCGGTGACGCAGCCTGGATACGATGACGAAGGCAATGCTTGCAAGCTGCACCAAAAGCGCGATTGCAGCGAACCCGATCAGAAGTGTCATGGCGAGTCTCCGAAAATTCCTTCCCGGATAACACCGCTGTGTGACAGTTCGGCGAAGCCCGAAGGCCCACAGGATCCGGGCGGTTGACACGGGAGGCCTGCCGCCCTCTATCGTCACCGCGTAGTGAAACGAACGAGGAGCGGCGGTGATGGCGGAAGCAGAGGTCAGGCTCGATGACAGTTGGAAGGCCGTGCTCGGAGACGAGTTCTCGTTGCCCTACATGCAGGATCTCAAGGCCTTTCTCCGCAGCGAGATTGCCGCCGGGAAACACATCTTCCCGAAAGGCCGGGAGTATTTCCGCGCACTCGATCTGACACCGATCGACCAGGTGCGCGTGGTGATCCTCGGGCAGGATCCCTATCACGGTGCGGGCCAGGCACACGGGCTGTGCTTCAGCGTCCGACCGGGCGTGCGTATTCCGCCTTCACTGGTCAACATCTACAAGGAACTGCAAAGCGATCTGGGCATCCCGCCGGCGCGGCATGGTTTTCTGGAACACTGGGCCCGTCAGGGCGTCCTGTTGCTCAACAGCGTGCTCACCGTGGAGGAGGCGCGGGCGGCCTCCCATCAAGGACATGGCTGGGAGCGGTTTACCGATCAGGTAATCCGTGCGGTGAATGAGGATTGCGAGCACGTCGTGTTCATGCTGTGGGGCTCCTACGCGCAGAAGAAGGCGGGTTTCGTGGACCGGTCGCGCCATCTCGTGCTGAAGGCCCCGCATCCGTCACCGCTTTCGGCGCATAACGGTTTCTTTGGCTGCCGCCATTTTTCACAGGCGAATGCTTATCTGGCGTCGCAGGGCAAAAGTACCATCGAGTGGCAATTGCCCGACGATCCGTTATCCGGCAGTTCTTAATTAGTATTCCTGAAACAAATGATTGCAAAAGATACCAATTTTACTCCCTAATATCTTTACAGCCTGACGTTGGTGGATTTCCAAATGGCAATCGTCAAGATCATGTCGTTGGTTTGATGTCATTTCAGGTATTTCTACATGACCTCCTCTTTGTCGGGCCTGCCCGTATGGCGCCGCCCAGTCGGCGTTCCCATGTGCGGCTTGATCGAAGGGCCGATTGACCTGCTCGTCATCGGTGCGGGCTATCAGGGGTTGTCCACGGCTCTGCACGCAGCGCGCCGCGGGCTGCGGGTTCAGGTGATCGAGATGGGTGCGCTTGGCGCAGGCGCGTCGGGGCTCAACGGTGGGCAGGTCATTCCCGGGCTGAAGCACGATCCTGAAATCCTGCGGCGCATGCTCGGTGACGAAGCCGGGGAGAGACTTGCAGACTTTGCCGCCGGCACGGCCGATGCCGTCTTCGACCTGATCCGCTCCGAGGAGCTTGCTGTCGAACACCAACGCGACGGCTGGATCCAGGCGGCCCATACACGCACGGCCATGCAGGCCGCCATACAGCGGAACCGCCAATGGCGTCAGCGCGGGGCGGACGTGATGCTGCTCAACGATGCAGAAATCGCACTGCTGACCGGTGCGCGCGGCTATTGCGGTGGCTGGCTCGATCGCCGGGCGGGTGCGGTCAATCCCTTGGCTCTGGTGTTCGAACTGGCGCGACTGGCAACCCGTGCCGGTGCGGGCCTGCTACTCAACGAACGGGTGACCCTGTTGCAGCGGAGGGATGCTCTCTGGGTCGCCTCCACCGATCGCGGCCGGACGCTGCTTGCCAGGAAGGTGCTGGTGGCGACCAATGCCTATTCGGATGCGCTCGTTCCCGGACTGGCAGAAAGCCTGGTCTGGCTGCATTCCTTCCAGATCGCCACGGCGCCTTTGTCGAGCGACATTCTGGACCAGATCCTGCCAGGCGGGCAGCCGGTCTCGGACAGCCGGCGCATCCTGGTCTATTATCGCCGCAGCCCGGACGGACGGCTGGTGATGGGCGGACGTGGCCCCATGCGCGAGCCACGCTCGGCGGAGGATTGGGCGCATCTGGAACGCGCCATGCTGCGGCTTTTTCCCATGCTTGCGGGGATCTCGATCACGCATCGCTGGTTCGGCCGGGTTGCCATGACGCCCGACTATCTGCCGCATCTGCACGAGCCGGCGCCTGGCCTGATGGCCGTCGCCGGGTGTCAGGGGCGGGGGATCGGCCTTATGACGGCCCTGGGGCCGCGGCTTGCCGAATATGCGGCGACGGGCAATGCCGATACTCTGCCATTTCCGATCTCACCGATCGCGCCCATTCCGTTTCATCGTTTCAGACGGCTCGGTGTGGCTGCACACGTCGCGTGGTATCGCATGCTCGACCGTCTGGAACGGTAATCCTGTGCCGTGGTTGGGGATTGCCGGTGTTCCTGATCTCTCTCGCTTGAAGTCGTACTCGGCGTAGCCAATAGTATCCCATCAATTCTCGCAGGCCTCGGAGGCATGATGTCCAACTCCCTGAAGTTCTTTATCGACGGCGCATGGGTCGATCCAATGGTGCCGTCTTTGCTGGACGTCATCGATCCCTCCACCGAGGAGGCGTTCACCCAGATTTCCGTCGGCAGCAAGGGCGACGTGGATCGGGCTGTCGCTGCGGCCAAGGCGGCGTTCGTCAGTTTTTCGGTGACCGAACCTGCGGAACGGCTGGCGCTTCTCAAGCGTATCCTCGAGGTCTACAACGAGCGCTATGAGGACATTGCCCAGGCGGTCAGCCGGGAGATGGGGGCGCCGATCGCCTTTGCCCGCGAGGCCCAGGCCTGGGCGGGGCGCGCGCATCTGGAATCGACCATTGCTGCTTTCGAAGAGTTCGCGTTTTCCGAATTGCGCGGCTCGACGATGATTGTGCGCGAGCCGATCGGCGTCTGCGCGCTTATCACGCCGTGGAACTGGCCGCTCAATCAGATTGTCTGCAAGGTGGCGCCTGCGATTGCGGCGGGCTGCACGGTGGTGCTGAAGCCCTCCGAAATCGCGCCGATCTCCGGGGTCATCTTTGCCGAAGTCATGGAAGCTGCCGGGACACCGAAGGGTGTGTTCAATCTGGTGCAGGGACGGGGTCCCGATGTCGGCCAGGTCATGGCCGGGCATCCGGATGTCGACATGGTCTCGTTCACCGGTTCGACCCGCGCCGGTATCATCGTCGCCAAGACGGCGGCCGATACCGTCAAGCGCGTGGCGCAGGAGCTGGGCGGCAAGTCGGCCAATATCATCCTGCCGGATGCCGATCTGGAAACGGCTGTGCGCAAGGGTGTGGAAGGGTGCTTCGGCAATTCCGGCCAGTCCTGCGATGCGCCGACGCGGATGCTGGTGCCGCAGGAGTGGCACGACGAGGCGCTGCTGATCGCGCGCGAGGCTGCAGAAGCCCATACCGTCGGCGATCCGCAGGCGGAAGGAACCGTTCTCGGTCCCGTTGTCAGCGATGTTCAGTTCAACAAGATCCAGCGGCTCATCGAAACCGGCATCGAGGAGGGCGCGTTGCTCGTGACCGGCGGTCCGGGGCGGCCGGAACATCTCAATCGTGGTTATTACGTCCGTCCCACGATCTTCGGCCACGTCACCCCGGACATGACGATCGCGCGCGAAGAGATTTTTGGCCCTGTACTGTCGATCCTGCCTTACGAGACGGAGGAGCAGGCGATCGAGATCGCCAATGACACGGTTTATGGTCTGGCGGCCTATGTCCAGTCGGGCGATCTTGCCCATGCCCGGCGGGTCGCATCCCGCATGCGGGCAGGTTCGGTCTATCTGAACTATCCGGACTGGGACACGATGGCACCGTTCGGTGGCTACAAGCAGTCCGGCAACGGGCGCGAATATGCGGACTGGGGCATTCACGACTTTCTCGAGATCAAGGGCATCGTCGGCTACGGCAGCTGACGATCACGTCGTGAGAACCACCCGCGCGTCATGAGCCTCGACGATCCCCGCCAATACCGCCTCGGCCTCGTCTACGGCGCCATCTCGGCGCTGGCCTGGTCGTCTTCGGGTCTGTTCATCCGCCATATCGGCACCGATCTCATGACCATGCTGTTCTGGCGGGGTCTGTTTTCCGGCACTTGCGTCTTCCTGTTCTTCGTCTATCTGGAGCGCAGCCGTGTGCCCGGCATCCTCAGGCGCATGGGCTGGCCGAGCGTCTGGACGATGATCTTCTCCGCCGCCAGCATGGTTACCGGCATCGGCTCGATGTATTACACGGCGATTGCCGATGCGATGGTCATCTACGCCACCGTGCCGTTCGTCACGGCAGCTGTCGCCTTCGTCTTCATTGGCGAACGCCCGAGCCGCTCGACGCTGATTGCAAGCGGTGTGGCGCTGATCGGCGTTCTGGTCATGCTGACGGATGCGCATGGGCAAAGCGGCGGGCTGTTCGGCAAGTTTCTCGCGGCGGTGATGACGCTTTGCGTCGCGGCCATGGCCACCCTCATGCGCAAGCACCGTGACGTCCCGATGCTGCCGGCAATGGCTGGCTCCGCCTGGCTCTGTTCGTTCGTCACCTTCTGGTTTGCGGCCCCGCTGAGCGTGACCATGGTCGATCTCAGGATGATCATCCTCTTTGCCATCGTGCAGAATGCCATGGGTTTGATCTTCTACACCGCTTCGACCCGGCGGTTGCCGGCTGCGGATGCCAGCCTGCTGACGGCGCTCGAAGTGCCACTGACGCCCCTGTGGGTGTGGCTGGTCCTCAGCGAAGTCCCTTCTCAGGGGACGCTTGTCGGCGGACCGATCGTGCTCGCCGCCCTGTTCGGCCACATCCTCTACGAAGTGCAACGCAACCGCACGGCGCCTGTGGCGCCGCTCCCGTAAGAGAGGTCAAACCGATGAAACGCAGCTTCAACCCGACTTCGGTGCGCAAACCGTTCGGCCAGTATAATCACGGTCTGCTGGTGCCGCCGGGAGCGAGCCTGCTGGTGACCTCCGGGCAACTCGGCATCCGGCCCGATGACAGCATCCCGCCTGATGTGACAGGTCAGGCCGAACTCTGCTTCGAGGCGATCCGGGCCATATTGGAAGAAGCGGGCATGACCTTCGCCGATGTCATTCGGATCTCGGGCTTCGTGACCAGACGGGAGGATTTTCCGGCCTATATGGCGGTCAGAGATCGCTACACGCTGGAACCCAAGCCCGTTTCCACCCTGATCGTGGTCGGCGGGTTCACGCGCCCAGAGTTCCTTGTGGAAGTGGAAGTAACGGCTGCCAAAGTCATGTGACAACCTGCGGTCGTTTTCGATATTGTTCCGTTGTATAGTGCAGAAAGCGCTCTTTTTCTTCGCGGCTTCAGCAACAGAGGTCCCGTCTGTGCGGGGGAACAATTTATTGCTCCGGGTGTTCTTGTCGTCGATGGCAGTCAAACGGAAAGGATGAAGCCATGAAGACGAAGATTATCGCTCTTGGAGCTATCGTAGTTGGTTCGATCGCGTCGCCCGTCCTGGCCCAGGAAGGGACTGTTACCGGTGCTGCCGGTGGTGCGGTCACCGGTGCGATCGTCGGTGGTCCGGTTGGTGCCGCCGTGGGTGGTGTGGTCGGTGCAATCGCCGGCACGGCTGTCGCCCCGCCGCCGCCGCCGGTCGTCACCTACGTCCAGCAGCAGCCGATTCCGGCCCAGCCGATCGTGATCGAACAGCAGGTCGCCGTTGGTGAGCCTCTGCCGCAGCAGGTCGTCCTGACCCCGATCCCGGAGCAGCCGAAATATGCTTACGCCGTGGTCAACAACCAGCGCGTGATCGTCGACCCGCAGACCTATGTGGTCGTCGGCGTGGTGCAGTAAGCCACCTCTTTCGATCGATCCATCACATCGACGGGTGACGCGTGATCAACATGCGCACCGCCGACCACCCAAGGAGTTATACCATGGACCAACGTCCTGATCCTCGCCTCGATACGCGTCCGCACGTGACACAGCAGAATGCCGGTATGAGCGGCGCCAGCTGGGGTATCGCTATCCTGCTGATCGTTGTGATCGCAGCGGCAGCCTTCTTCGTCTTCGGTGACCGTAACCCGGCCGATACCACGACTGCCCCTGCGACCTCGACGAGCGAGCCGGCCACGCCGCCTGCTGCGGCACCGGCCGATCCGGCTCCGGCGACCCCGCCGGCTGCCACCGCTCCGGCAGAACCGGCGACGCCGCCGGCTGCTGAGCCCGCCGCTCCGGCTCCGGCTGCCCCGGCAACCCCGCCGGCAACCACGCCGTAACGCGGGAAGCGTCATGATTAAGGAAAGGCCAGTCCGACACCGGACTGGCCTTTTTCACGTTTGGCCCATCGCATTCACATACAGGGATTCAAAAGTTCTCCATCTCGCGGCGGATCTTTTCCATGAACCGGGCGCGGGTCTGTTCCGTGCAATTGTTCATGTCGTAATGGGCCAGATACTTCACCGGCGCGCCGATCTTGATCTGCGCGCGGATGACCCGCTTGACGATCTTCTTCGGCGGATTGCCGGCGAGGAAGGCGCGCATTGGGGTCGCGCCATAGGTCATGACGGCGGCGAGCTTTCTGATATGGCGGAGCGTCGGCGTCAGCTTGCCGTCTACCAGATCGAAAGATACGCCGGGCAGCCAGACGCGGTCGAAATAGCCTTTCAGCATGGCCGGAAAGCCGAAGTTCCAGACGGGCGTGACGATGACCAGCGCTTCAGCCTTCAATAGGCGATCGACATAAGGTTTCACCAGCGTCAGATTGTCCGGGATGTCATGATAGACGCGGCGGTCATGGGCCGATAGCACCGGGTCGAAACCCTCCTCGTAGAGATTGCAGCCGTCGACCTCATGGCCGACCTTTTCCAGGCTTTCGCAGGTGAGCTTGTACAAAGCCCGGCCGAAGCTTTCATCGAGAGGGTGGGAGTGGAGGACGAGTACGCGCATGTCAAAAGCTCCAAGTCGTTGCCCGCCGCTTTCGCAGTCGGGGTTCAATTCAAAACTTCCGCGCCGTTTGTCCCAGCATCCCCGTCCTTCGCCGCCTGATGCCGAGGGGTTGGGGGTGCCATGTCTTGGAGAGCATGGGCCGGAGGGCCGACCGGGAGTACCTTCGGAATAAGTTCGTTCCGGCGGTTCTTCGTTGCGGCTCCGGAACGGGGAGCCGCAACGCATCTGATGGGCCTTACGAGGCTTCGGAAAAAACCTCCAGCCCCGGGAACAGGTAGTTCTTGCCGGCGGAGAAATCGAAATCCGGGTTCTCCCAGGCGATCATCTTGCCGGGGTTCAGCAACCCCTTCGGATCGGTTTCCTTCTTGAAGGCAAGCTGGACCTGGTCGGTCTGCTTCATGCCGCCTTCTTCCAGCGTGTAGCGGTGCGGGTTGAAGATCGGGCAGCCGTTTTCCTCGTGGATACGGATGATCTCTTCGAGCCTTTCCTTTGTCGTGTAACGCACCAGTGGCAGGCCGGCGCACTGGATCTGGCCGTCGAACTTGATGAATTCGAGATGGCCGATGACCTCGTCCGGAAACAGCTCGGTCATCACGCGGACCTTCTCGACATGGTCGGGGCCGGGATACTGGACCTGCAGATAGGTGATGTTGGTGTCGAGCTTCAGGGCCCGCAGTGTCGTGTGGTTCCAGGTCAGCTCATAGGCATGCGGGATGCCCTTCATGCTTTCGACCGTATCGGAGCGGAAGCGGATGTCGCCATTCATGCGTTCGGCGAGCGCCAGGAACGGCTCCATCGAGTGCGGGGCCACCATCAGCACAACGACCGACTGGCCTTCCTTCAGCCAGGGTTTGTGGCGGGTGAAGTAGTCGAACGGGATCGGGGCAGCGATCGGGGCAACTTCCTTCAGGAGGATGCCGTTCTTGTGGGAGAGTGCATCGGCGAATTTCACCGCGTCCATGAACTCGTCATAGCCGACGATGACGTCCACCCAGTCGTAAGCGGGTGCCAGCGGCATCTCGACTTCGGTGATGATGCCATTGGTGCCATAGGCGTGGGAGACCTTCTGCAGGTCCCAGGCGGAGAGTTCGAGCACGCGGGGCTCGGCTTCCATGGTGACGACGCGGAGCCGCAGAATGTTGCCGAGGTCACGCAGTCCGCCCCAGGTGATCGAGCCGACGCCGCCGGAACCGCCGGCGATGAAGCCGGCGACGCTGGCGGTCTGCTTGGTCGACGGGTGGAAGCGCAGTTCTTGGGCCGAATGCTCCTTGGTCTGGCGGTCGAGTTCCGAGATGATGATGCCGGGCTCGCAGATGACGCGGCCGGGCAGAATCTGCTTCACCTTGTTCATGTTGATGAGGTTCAACACGATGCCGCCCGAGAGCGGCATGGCCTGGCCGTAATTGCCGGTGCCGCCGCCGCGCGGGGTGACGGGCACGCCATGGGCATAGGCCACTTTCAGAACCCGGATGACCTCTTCTTCCGTCGTCGGCGAGACGATGAGGTCACCCACCACGTTGTCCAGCTCGGCTTTCAGGATCGGCGAATACCAATAGAAATCGCGGCTCTTCTGTTTGACGAGCGCCGGATTGTCTTCGACGGCGATGCCCGCCAGCTCTTCCTTGATTTTGGCATAGTCGGCCATGGCTAAACTCCAAGCAACGGGTCAAGTTCGCGGTAATCCGGCAGGCTGCGGTCGATGCCCATGCCATTCCGCATCACGATGCGGTCGGCCTGCGGACGGGACAGAAATTCGCTCCAGCGGCGGGCGCTGAAGAGGATGAGATCGGCGCGACCGCCGACGGCGATGCGGCCATGATCGGGGCGTCTCAGGATATCGGCCGGGGTGCGGGTGACGACCCTTGCGGCGGTGTCGAGCGGGTGGTCGAGATGGATGATGCGCACCGCCTCGCGGAAGACCTCGACGGGGTCGAGGTCGCCATAGGCATAGAAGGGGTCGCGGGTGTTGTCGGAGGAGACGGCAGTGGCGACACCGGCGGCTGACAGTTCGTGAAACAGGGTAACGCCGCGCTGGCGGGGCGTGCGGCCGGGGTGACGGTCCTGGAGATACATGTTGCACATTGGAAGGGACACGACCGAGAGGCCGGCCTCTGCCACCAGATCGATGGTGTGTTTGGCGAGGTCGTCGTCCTGCTGGGCGAGCGAGCAACAATGGCCGACGGTGACAGAACCCTCGAAGCCATTGCGGAGCTTGGCTTCCGCGATGGTCTTCAGCGTGAGGGTTTCCTTGTCCTGCGTTTCGTCGACATGCAGGTCGATGTCGAGGCCCTTCTCGCTTGCCGTGCGGAAGAGGATGTCGAGCTTCTCATCCAGCCCAGGCATCAAGTAGGTGACGCCACCGAGCAAGCCTTTGTGGGCGACGATGACCTCAACCAGATCCTTGAAGAACGTCTCGTCTGTGATCTGGTCGAAGGGGAAGAGGGCGGCAGCCTGCAGGTCGATCTTGCCCGCCCAGGTGTCACGGACTTCGGCGAAGACCTCGAAAGAGATGCGGTGCTGGGGCGCGAGGCTGTCGAGGTGGGTGCGGATCAGGCTGGTGCCGTGGGCGTACGCCGTGCGCAGCGAGAATTCCATCCGGGCCTTCACGTCTTCCGCCGTCCAGCGGGCAACTCGGTCGGCATGCACGGCTTCGAGTGCGCCGGTGAAGTCGCCTGTCGGGTTCGGCTTGCGGTCCCAGATATGGCCCTTGTCGAGATGGGTGTGCATGTCGACGAAGGTCGGCCAGACCATGCCGTGGCGGAGATCAGTGGAGGGCAGGCCTGCGGGGGCTTCGCCCGGCTTCAATATCGCCTCGACCTTGCCATCAGCGACGACGATGTCGGCGCTGATCAGGCCCTCGCAAGCGGGCGCCTCGACGCCATCGACGCAGATTTCCGGTAGCGTCGCATTGGCGAGGACGAAGCGCTTGGCGGCAGGCAGAGTGGCAACGGCAGTCGACATCAGTTTTCTCGTTTCAGGCTGCTCTCATGCCAGCGGTGGAGCGCCAGCCAGGAGATGAAGGAGGTGATGGCGAAGATCACGACGCCCAGGCAGGAGAGCAGGAAGAGGGCTGCGAACAGGCGCGGAATGTTCAGACGGAACTGGGCCTCGAGCAGGCGGAAGGCAAGGCCTGATCCCGCGCCTGCGGACCCTGCGGCAAATTCGGCGACGACGGCGGCGATCAGCGCGAGGCCGCCACCAATGCGCAAGCCCGTCATGAAATAGGGCAGGGAGGCCGGGAGCTTCAGGTAAAGCAGCGTCTGCCAGCGTGAGGCGCCGTAGAGGTCGAAGAGGTTGAGCAGGTTGTGGTCGACGCTCTTCAGGCCCTGCACCATGTTTGACAGGATCGGGAAGAAGGCGACTAGGAAGGCGCAGATCAAAAGTGCGACCTGTGTCGAAGGCGCGTAGATTAGGATCAGTGGTGCAATCGCGACGATCGGCGTCACCTGCAGGATGACGGTGATCGGGTAGAAGGCGACCTCGATCCATTTCGACTGGACGAGGAAGACTGCGATACCAACGCCGCCGATCAGTGCCAGCGCGAGAGAAATCAGAGTGATCTGGGTGGTGACCCAGAGCGCCGGCGAGAGCGTGCCCCAGTCCTTGATCAGGGCGCCGGCGATGGCGATCGGGCCTGGCAGGATGTATTGCGGCACGCCGGAGACCCAGACGCCGACCTGCCAGATCACCAGCAGGACGCAGACAACGAGGATCGGCACGAGGATTTTCAGGAGGGTTTCGGCCGGTCCGGTCATCAGTGTTCCTCCCCGCCGATCGCTTCGAGCAGTGTTCTGGAGACGGTTTCACAGGCCTGGCGATAGTCTTCCGAGGTCCGATAGAAAGCGTCGCGGTCAAGGCTGGTCTGCAGCGGGAAATCCGCATGCACCCGGCCCGGACGCGCCTTCATGACGACGATGCGGCTCGAGAGATAGGCGCTTTCGTACACCGAATGGGTCACGAAGATGACGGTAATGCCGGTGTCCTTCCAGAGTTTCAGCACGTCGTCGTTCAGCTTCTGGCGGGTGATCTCATCAAGGGCCGCAAAGGGTTCGTCCATCAAGAGCAGTTTCGGCTTGGTGACGAGAGCGCGGGCAATCGAGACGCGCATCTTCATGCCGCCGGAGAGTTCGCGGGGATAGGCGTTCACGAAATCCTTCAGGCCGACGCGTTCCAGGGCGGCCATGATGTCGTCAAAGGCTGCATGTTTCGAGACGCCGCGCAGCTTCAAGGGCAGGTAAACATTGCCGAAGACGGTTGCCCAAGGCATCAACGTCGGTTCCTGGAAAACGAAGGAGATATCGCCGTCGGGCAGGCCCTTGGCATTGATGCGCGAACTTGGCCAGTCGATGGTGCCTGATGTGGTGTCACCCAGGCCGGCGATGATGCGCAGCGCCGTCGACTTGCCGCAGCCGGAGGGGCCGAGCAGCGAGACGAATTCGCCGCCGTTTACGGTCAGCGACATGCCGGTAAGCGCGACCGTACCACTGGAAAAGACCTTGGACACGTCCTTCATCACCACGAGCGCCCGGCGCTGTTCGGGGGGAGGCGGGGTGATGGGATCGATCTCAGCCATGCGATACTCGGTTTGAAGGAATGCTACTCGGCAATGTCAGCGGGTAAAAACTCCCCCTCTGGCCTGCCGGCCATCTCCCCCACAAGGGGGGAGCGGATCCGTGGCAACCGCTCGCTTCCCTTGAAGCGAAGGCGATGCGGCTGGGTTGAGCCCCCCTTGTGGGGAGGGTTTAGGAGGGGTTTTACTGTCAGTTGACGGCGATCACCCCCACCCGCAGCTTCGCTGCGACCTCCCCCCTCAAGGGGGAGGTGGCGACTACTTTTTCAGGGCCAGACCCACGCCCTTGCAGACGAATTGGGTGGTGTAGGCCTTCTTGAAGTCAAGGTCGGCCGGCTGGACGCCGATCTGGACCATGGCGTCGAAGAAGGCCTTGTATTTGTCGTCGGTCATGCAGCCGATGCCCTTGTCGAGCGCCTCGGCGGATTCGACGATGCCATATTCCTTCATCTTCTTGATCGAATACTCGATCTGACCATCCGTCATTTCCGGATTATCCTTCTTGATGAGGTCGTTGGCGGCCTTGTTGTCGCCGTAGAGATAGTTGTACCAGCCTTCGATCGAGGCATCGACAAAGCGCTGTACGACATCCGGCTTGCTCTCGATCATGGTCGCTGTGGTGGTGATCATCGTCGAGTAGGGGTTGTAACCGTTGTCGGCGAGCAGGAAGACTTTTGGCGCCCAACCGGCCTGCTTCTCGATCTCATAGGGTTCAGACGTGAGATAACCCTGCTGTGCGGACTTCGGATCGGCAATGAAGGGGGCCGGGTTGAAGGTGTAGGGCTTGTACTTCTCGTCGGTGAAGCCCTCGAAGTTCTTCTTCATCCACTCGTAATAGGTAACGTAGCCGTCCTTGCCCATGAAGATCGTGTCGAGTTTGGCGAGGTCGGCAAATTTCTCGATGCCCTGATCAGGATGGGCGAGCAGAACCTGCGGATCCTTCTGGAAGATCGCCGCGACATCGACCAGAGGAATGCCTTCCTTGACGGCGTCCATCTCGCCGAGCGGGCTTCCCATGTAGAAATCGACCTTGCCAGCGATCAAGAGCGAGCGGTTTGCGGCCTGCGGGCCGCCCTGGACCACGGTGACCTTCAGGCCGTATTTTTCATAGGTGCCATCGGCAACGGCCTGGTAGAAACCGCCATGTTCGGCCTGGGCCAGCCAGTTGGTGCCATAGGTGACTTCGTCAAGGGCCAGAGCCGAGGACGTGGAGGCCAGCGATGCTGCAAGGCCCATCAGGGCAAAGAGGCTGGTCTTGGTGAGCATGTCGCGCATTGATCGTTCCCCTGTTCGTTGCAGGACCCGTTTTCGGGCTCCCTTTTTGGTCATTTGATCGGTCCGATTGCGTCTTGAAAAGCATCAAAATTCGTCCGCATTGATGCTTTTTTTGCACTGCTCCAAAGTTTGATGCATAGTGATGCGGCATGACTAATTTTTGCGCAACGGAGGTCCCGTGCTGCACTCCAGAAAGCTCGTCTATATCAACGAAATCGTTCGATGCGGCTCGATCCGCAAGGCGGCGGCGCGGCTGAATGTTGCGTCGTCGGCAGTCAATCGCCAGATTCTGGCGCTTGAGGAAGAGCTGGGTGCTCCGATCTTCGAGCGGCTCCCCAAGGGGCTGCGCCTGACGGCTGCGGGCGAGCTCTGCGTCGAGCATATCCGCGAAGTTCTGAAGAACTACGAGCGGCTCGAGGGGCGCCTCAGAGGTCTCAAGACGCCGCAGATCGGCAAGGTCTCGCTGGTGACCACCGTCGGTCTGGCCTCCGGCCCACTGCCGGCGATCCTGGCCGGCTTTATCGCCAAACATTCGCGGGTGCAGATCAAGCTGCGCAGCGATGGCGGGGTGACGACGATCAATCCGGTGCTGACAGGTGAGGTCGATGTCGGCCTCGGTTTCAACATTCCGGCAACGCCGGGCATCCGGACGCTCGCCAATTTCGACGTGCCCGTCGGCGTGGTGCTGCCGCCCGGGCATCGGCTGGCGCAGGAGGAGGGGCCGGTCGATCTGGTCGAGGTGGTGCAGGAGCCGTTGGTCCTGGCACAATCGGGCACCAGCCTGCGCAACATTATCGACTTGGCGCTCGCACCACTGCCGCTGCCGGTCGAACCCGTCGTCGAGACGAACTCATCCGAACTGATGAAGCAACTGGTCAAGTCCGGGACGGGGTTGACGCTGCTCAACCCGCTCGATGCGCTGGCCGAATGTCGGCGCGGCGAGTTGGTGTTCCGGCCGCTGACCGACGCGCATGTTCGGCATCAGCCGATGAAACTCTTTGCCCGGGCGCGGGCGACACTCGATTCCGCCACCAGCCTGTTCATCGAATACCTGCTGCAGGAACTGATCGTTCTGGTTCAGGATCTCAAAGATCGGGGGCATATTCCTGAAAGCATTCGCGGCGGCGCGTGAGGCGATCGTTTCTCAGCCGGGTGTGTAGAGGTTTGACAGGGGATAGGCGGCGACGTCGCGCAACAGCTCGATGAAGCCGGCGACCTGATGTTTGCAGATCGCTTCACCCTTTTCCGCCGTGCCCTTGGAGGCGTCGCCGACCACGCCATTCGGGTTGAGGTCGTGGGCAATCCAGGCGAGCGAGTGCGGCGGGAGCGGCGTCAGGTATTTCGAGTTCGCCCGCATCTCCTCGGCCTTCGAGACGAAGTTCTGAGCCTTGTCCATGCGCACCAGCTCGGGGCGGAAATGCAGCATCAGCGAGGTCTCGACCTCGCCGCCATGGATGCCATAGCGGCTTTCATGCTCGGAGATCATGCCGTCCGGATTTCCGAAGCGGCCCCATTGGGTGGAGACAACCACCATCTGGTGGCGAACGCGCAGTTCGCGGGCGACGATGCTCATGACATCGACATTGCCGCCATGGGAATTGACGATGACCAGCTTGCGAATGCCGGCTTCTGCAACCTTCGTACCGATCGCCGTCCATGCGGGGATTAGGATTTCCGGGCCGAAGGACAGACTGCCGGGGCCGTAGACGTGTTCATTGGCCTTGCCGATTTCCTGGGTCGGCAGGACGAGAAAGTCCAGGTCGTCGGGCCGCTGCACCTTCAGTTCCGCCAGCATGCCATTGGCAATGGCCACATCGGTTGCGATGGGCAGATGAGGACCGTGCTGCTCGGTCGAGGCGATGGGCAGGACGGCGATCGTGGTGTCGGCGGAAAGGGCGGCGAAGTCCGTCGTCACCAGTTCGTTCCAGAAGAAGGGTTTCGCCATTGCCGTACCTCTTTGTCTCGTTTCATCGACCGATAGGGCAAAACGGCAGGCTTCGAAAAGCATCATAATCAGTGCAGGCCGCTGCCTTTTTGGGTGCGCGTTCCACTCCCGAGATCGTGGAAAGAGATTGCGGCGGCGACCGGCGCCGGCGCATGATGGCTGCACATCACATATGGGCTCCAGGGAACGGCGGAGTGGATAAACACGATCTGGGCGGGGATGGCTTAAAGCCGAGGATCGAGATCGAGCCTGGGACCTACTCCGCGATCTATGCGATCGGCGACGTGCATGGCTGCCTCGACCCTCTGCTGGCGCTGGAAGACAAGATCCGCGAGGATGCAAGCCTGCGCGAAGGGCGCAAGCTGATCGTGATGTTGGGGGATTATGTGGATCGTGGCCCGCAGTCTGCGGCCGTCCTTTACCACCTCAACGCCGCGCCGCCGGTCGGTTTCGACCGTATCTGCCTGCGTGGCAATCACGACGATGCCTTTCTCGATTATCTCAAGGGCGATCCGGCCGGAGACTGGTATCTGGAGCACGGGGCGGATGCCACGCTGCAGTCATATGGCATGGATATCGAGGCCCATGGGCCGTTCACAGGATCAAACTTTGCGCTGCGGCAGTCGGTGCGCGCGGCTATCCCGGCAAGCCATGTCGACTTCCTGCAGGCCCTGCCGGTGCTGCTGACCATTGGCGACGACGTCTTCGTCCATGCCGGCATCCGGCCGGGACGACCGCTCGCCGAGCAGGAGGACGAGGACCTGTTGTGGATCCGGCGGTCCTTCATCGATCTCGGACCGGGCTTGCCCGTGCGCGTCTTCCATGGCCATACGCCGATGCGCGAGGCCTTTGTCGGAGCGAACCGCGTCAGCCTCGATACCCATTGCTACAAGATGGGGCGGTTGACTGCCGCGCGGCTCGCAGACGGCGAGGTGCAGATCCTGTCCGTCGGCTAGGCTGAGGCTTTCAGCGGATCGCGCGGCTTGCCCCATTCGGCAATCGCGATGCCGCCGAGGACGAGGGCGAGCGCCAGGATGTGGAAATATTCGAGGGTCTCTCCGAGAAGGGTGATCGACAGCAGCGTGCCGAAGACGGGCACGAGGTTGATGAAGAGACCGGCGCGGTTGGCGCCGATTCCCTCGACACCCTTGATGTAAAGGATCTGCGAGATCAGCGAGGGGAAGAAGCCGCAATAGAGAATGATGAGCCAGCCGCGTGCGTCGGGCAGAATCATCTGGCCTTCGCTGGCTTCCCACCAGAGAAGCGGCAGGCTGGTGAGGGCTGCGGCGAGCGCTGGCACGGCCATCAGGCTCTTCCAGTGCACCGGCGGCTTCCAGCGCAGCGATATCGTGTAGATCGCATAGGCGATGCCGGCGCAGAGCATCAGCAGGTCGCCATAATTCAGCGTGAGGGTGAGAAGCGTCTGCAGATTGCCGTGCGAGGCCGTGACGGCTGCACCGGCAAAGCTGATGACGAAGCCCAGGATCTGGATTGCGGAGACCGGGATGCGGAAGAGCAGGAAGTTGATGACGAAGATCAGGACGGGAATGGCGCCCTGTTCGATCGCGCCGTTGACGGCGCTCGTATACTTGAGCGCCGTGTAAAGGAAGCCGTTGAATGCGGCATAGCCGACGGCGCCGTAGAAGATCAGAAGCTTCCAGTTTGCTTTCAGGAGATCCCAGTCCTTGCGGATCTGAGGGACCGAAATCGAGGCAATGACGAGCGTCGCGACCGCCCAGCGACCGAAGCTCAGGGCCATCGGGCTGACATGGCCGAGCGCTAGCTTGCCGGCAATGGTGTTGCCGCCCCAGAGCAGTGTTGTGATGACGAGATAGATATAGGCGCGGATCGGCAAAGCGTTTCTTCCCTGCATGTCTGCGCTCATTCCGGGAGACGTCAGGGCGTATCCCTCGCGGCGCGAATTGCCTCGGAAATAGGCGAGGGGTGACGCTTTGTCACGTAAAAAGCCAAATCGCCCGTCATGAGGGGTCGATTCCATAAAAACAACACAGTATAGATGCGCGGGTTTGGGTAGGGCGCAGACGCTGCGCGATATACAGGATTATGAGATGACGAATGTCGTGGTGATTGGTTCGCAATGGGGTGACGAGGGCAAGGGCAAGATTGTCGACTGGCTCTCCGAACGTGCGGACATCGTGGTCCGCTTCCAGGGTGGACACAATGCCGGGCATACGCTCGTCATCGATGGCGTGTCCTACAAACTGTCGCTGCTGCCATCGGGCGTCGTGCGTCCTGGCAAGAAGGCCGTGATCGGCAATGGCGTCGTCGTTGATCCGCATGCGCTGATCGCCGAAATCGGCCGGTTGAAGGACCAGGGCGTCGAAGTGACGCCTGACAATCTGCGCATTGCCGAGAACGCCACGCTCATCCTCTCCCTGCACCGTGAACTCGACGGCATGCGCGAAGATGCAGCTTCCAACAGCGGCACGAAGATCGGCACCACCCGCCGTGGCATCGGCCCGGCTTATGAAGACAAGGTCGGCCGTCGCGCGATCCGTGTCATGGACCTCGCCGATCTCGATGCGCTGGAAGGCAAGGTCGAGCGGATCCTTACCCATCACAACGCGCTGCGTCGCGGCTTTGGCGTGGCCGAAATCGAACACAAGACGATCATGGATGAGCTGACCTCGATCGCCGATCGTGTGCTGCCTTTCATGGATTCGGTCTGGGTGCTCCTGGACAAGGAGCGCCGCAAGGGCTCGCGCATCCTGTTCGAAGGCGCGCAGGGTTCGCTGCTCGACATCGATCATGGCACCTATCCCTTCGTCACGTCTTCGAACACGGTTGCCGGCCAGGCCGCTGCCGGTTCGGGCATGGGACCGGGTTCGCTGGGCTACATCCTCGGCATCACGAAGGCCTACACCACGCGCGTCGGCGAAGGTCCTTTCCCGACGGAACTGCATGACGAGATCGGTCAGTTCCTGGGCGAAAAGGGTCACGAGTTCGGTACAGTGACGGGTCGCAAGCGCCGTTGCGGCTGGTTCGATGCGGCGCTGGTGCGCCAGTCGGTCGCCACCAATGGAATCACCGGCATCGCGCTGACGAAACTCGACGTTCTCGATGGTCTCGATGAGCTGAAGATCTGCGTCGGTTACAAGCTCGACGGCCAGGAAATCGATTATCTGCCGGCTGCCCAGGCCGCCCAAGCTCGAGTCGAGCCGATCTACATCACGCTCGAAGGCTGGAAGGAATCCACCGTCGGCGCCCGCAAATGGGCGGATCTGCCGGCGCAGGCGATCAAATATGTCCGTCAGGTGGAAGAACTGATCGGTGCTCCGGTCGCGCTTCTGTCGACAAGTCCGGAACGCGACGACACCATACTTGTGACGGACCCCTTCGAAGACTAATCTGAAGGTTAACGATTTTTGCCGGCGCGGCGGGCCGGCTTTCAAGAGAAAGTGCTGATGGCTGACTTTATCGCAGTGATTCGACGGGCCGTGGACGGCCTGTCGAACAATACTCCGGAGATGCGTGCGCGGGTCTATGAAAAGGCCCGTTCTGCCGTCGTTCGGCAGCTCGAGAACATGTCACCGCGCCCGCCCGAGCACATGCTGCAGCGCCAGCTGGAAAAGCTCGATGCCGCGATCCGGGAGGTAGAGGCCGAACACGCGGAGGCCCTGCCGGCCATCGACGACGTCCAAGAACCCGCCTTCGTTGCCGACGTTGCGGAGCAACCTGCCCCTCAGACTGAGCCGGAACCGCAGCCCGCATGGAATGAAACGCCGCCAGAGGCGGCGGTCGAACCCGTCTATGCGGCACACGAGGAGCCGGCCGAACCTGAGCCTGCCCATGCCGTGGTCGATGAGAGCGACACCGCTCATCGCGAGCCGGAGCCGGTTCAGCCCGAGGCGCCCAGTGTGACGGGTGACGACTGGGCCGATGCCTATATGCGTGAGCACGCGCCCGAACCGGAAGCGCCTGTGCACGAGGCGGCTGTGGTTGAGGATGTAGTCGAGGACGCGCCCGTGCGCGCCGAACCCGCGGCCGAGCCGGCGCCGGCCGTTTGGTCGGATGCCGATTACGGAATCACCGGCGACGAAACCGATTATGCCGGCATGTATAATGCCAAGGTGTTCGGCGAGACGCCGTCACGCGAAGCCGAGGCCCAAACTGAAGAGCGTGCCGAGCCTGCTTTTGCCGCCGCGCCTGAGACGGACCGTGACGCTGCACCGGCACAGCCGGCAGAACCGGTCTTTACCGGATGGACTGCGGCGTCCGAGCCGGAGTTTGGCGCCGCCCCCAAGGCTGAGCCGGCCTGGGGCGAGTTTGCCGGAGAGCTGCCTGCTGCGACGACCGAAGCACCGGCTGAAGCCATCGACCATGCGCCGCCGGTCGCCGAGGCAAGGCCTGCCATCCTCGACGCGGTCGATGACTGGCTGCAGAGCCGTGCTGCCGATCCGGCTCCTACCATTCCGGCTGCGAGCTGGGACATTCCGCCTGCGGTCGAAACTGCTGCCAATCGTGTTCCCGAACTTCCCGAGATCGATCCCGCACCCGTTGCGGTGTCCTATACGCCGACCGACGAGTTTCCGGCTTACGATGAGCCTGCGCGCGTCGAGGTCGATCAGGACTTCCCCGTGCCCGCCGGTCTGCGTCTCGAGGAAAGCCAGCCCGAAGCCTTTGGCTCCGTGGCTTCCGGTCCCGCTGTGGCTGCAACGGTCGAACCCGATGATTTCAGCCAGTGGTTCCGCGACAATGTCGATGCGCAGCCCGCAGGGGCGGCCGGAACAGCGGCAACGACAGAACTGCCCGTAACCCAGGACTGGGACACGCATCTGTCGACCTTCTCGCCCGATCCGAAGGGACCGGGTATCGATCAGGACAATGATGTCGGTCGGATGATGGGGGGCTATGACCAGCCGGCCTATCGCCTGGAGCCGAAGAAGCGCCGCAATCTTGCGCCGATCATTCTCGGGGTTGTCGGGCTGCTGGTCATTGCCGGTGTCGGCTATGCCGGGTGGACCTGGCGGGACGATATCGGCGGCATGGTGGCGAGCCTGACCGGAGAGCCGGAGACGGCGACCGAGGGGGCGGCAACGACCCCGGCTACGACGGCGACCCCGCCGGCCGACCCCGCGCCGGCCACGACAACCGCACCTGCGGCTTCCACGTCGTCGCCTGCGGCGGCGCCTGCAGAAGACGGCTCAGCAAAGGGGCAGAAGTTCACCCAGCGGCTCAAGGCCGACGGGACGGAGATTGACGAAGGGGCGGGGGCTGCGTCTGCCGGAACGGCCGAAGAGGGACGCTCCGTCTCGGCCCAGACCGTTGCCTCGACCATCGAGCCGACGGATGTGCCGGCAGCAACGAATACGCCGACCGCCGGGCCGGCACCGACCAATGGTGCTTCCACCGTGGCTCCGGTTGCCGGTGGCGAAAAACTGTTCCTCTATGAGGAGCGCATCGGACAGGCGACCCCTGTTGCCGTCCCGGGCTCGATCGCCTGGTCAGCGGTGCGCGAGACTGGTGCCGACGGCAAGCCCGATCCGCAGATCCAGGGCAAGATCAACGTGCCCGAACGCGGTATCTCGGCACTCGTCACCATCAAGCGCAACACCGACAATTCGCTGCCGGCGAGCCACATCATCGAAGTGGTTTTCTCGGTTCCCGCCGATTTTGAAGGCGGCGCGATCGACAACCTGCAGCGCATCGCCATGAAGCGCACGGAACAGGATCGCGGTGATCCGCTCGTCGCCGTCACTGCCAAGGTGACCGATGACACCTATCTGGTGGCGCTCAACGATTTTGCCGATGTGGTGAAGCGCAACATGGAGTTGCTCTCGACGCGGGGCTGGATCGACATCCCCGTCACCTATCGCAACGGTCGTCGGGCGCTGCTCACCTTCGACAAGGGCACCCAGGGCGCCAATGTCTTCCAGCAGGTGATGCGCGAATGGGCGGCGCTTGCGCCCGCTGCGCCGGCCAACTGAGCGATAGCGTTTCATCTAGAGAAATCCGCCGAGAGACATTTCGGCGGATTTTTTGTTTGCGGCCGGATCCGAAGGTATCCACGATGGGCTTCATAGAAATGACGTGTCCGGTCGCGATCATTGGCAGCCCATGAGCGGCAGGAAAGAACGATGACAGCCATTGCCGACAACGTGCCTGCACGATCCGCCGTCCCTCCGGCCGGAGAGCCCGCGATCGCCTTCCTCTCTGTCGACAAGAGGTTCGGACGGGGCGGGGCATCCGTTCAGGCGCTGGACGGTCTCAGCCTTTCCGTCCCGAGAGGGGCCGTCTATGGACTGCTCGGCCCGAACGGTGCCGGCAAGAGTACGCTGCTGCGCATACTGGCGGGGCTGCTGACGGCCGATGGTGGCGATGTCATGATCTTCGGAGAGGCGGCCGCCCCCTCCAATCGCCGACGTCTCGGCATGCTGATCGAAGCGCCCAGCTTCTATCCCTTCCTCAGCGCTCGCGACCATCTGCAGATGCTGTCGCGCTTCACGGATACGGCGTCTCTCGTCGACCCCATTTTGCGGCGCATCGGTCTGGAAAAGGCGGCGGACAAACCGGTCTCCGGTTTTTCGCTGGGTATGAAGCAGCGGCTCGGGATCGGCTGCGCCCTGATCGGCCAACCGGAAGCCATAATTCTCGACGAGCCGACCAACGGGCTCGATCCGGATGGTATTCTCGAAATGCGCGCGCTGATCGACGAACTCGCCCATCGAGACGGTCTAACGGTGCTTCTGTCCAGCCATCTCCTCGACGAAGTGCAACGGGTCTGCGATCGGGTGGCGATCCTGCAGCACGGTCGTCTCGTCGCAGAGGGGGCCGTTGCTGATCTCCTCGAAAGGGAGGGGCGTTTCTGGATGTCGGTCGAGACGCCCGAGACGCTGCTTAAACAGCTGGGCGAGCGGGCGGTGGCCGGCGATGGTGGCGTGTACCTGCGGATAGAGAGGGAACAGGTTCCGGATCTGATCGCGAGCTTGGCACGCGCAGGTCTGCGGATCCACGAAGCCAAATGGGTCAAACCGGATCTGGAAACCGTCTTTCTGTCGCAGACGCGGGAGGACGGCCGATGAGATCGCTTTTGTCATCCGAAATGCTCAAGCTTGGTCGCCAGCGGGCCATCCTGTTCTGGGGCTTCCTGGCAGTGCCGCTTCTTTCCTTGGCGTTCAAGGTGATCCTCGAGGGGCTTCTTTTTGTGCGGATGGGACACCAGGGTGGCGGAGAGGTCGATATCTTCCTCTCGGCGGCCAAGAGCCTCAGTATTTCCGGCAATTCGCTTGGGCAATTGCTCTATGCGCTCGGCATCGCCTCGGTGTTCTTTCTCGAATACCGCTACGCCACCTGGCGGCTTCTGGTGCCGCGACAGGGCCGCATACCGCTCTTTGTCGCCAAGTATGCGATCTGCCTCATCTGGCTCGCTCTCGGGCTGCTGCTGGCTGTGCTGGGGGATATGGCGCTCAACGTCCTCTTTTCCGTGCTCAAGGGACAGGGGCTCGGCGGGGTCGTGATCCGGGTGGGGTCGTTCGTCACGCTGGTTGCCGCATTCGCCGGTGCGCTTCTGGAACTCGCTGTGCTCACGGCCCTCGTCGCCGTGCTGGTCGTCGTCTTCCGCTCGATGATCGCCGGTGTCATCCCGGCCTTTCTGCTCGCCATCGGGTCCACGGTTCTGCAGCTCTATCTGGGGGCGAACGCGGACCGGTTGCCATTGCCGAGCTATGCGGCGCAGTGGCTTCGCGACTGGATCCTGGCCGGTGGATCTCCGGTCGCGGGCCTGACCGGTGGTGCCGTGCTGGCCGGATGGGCCGTCATCCTCTTTGCCGGTGGCCTTCTGCTCTTCTCACGGCAGCAGCTCGCCGCGGAGTAGGGGGCGGGTTAAGGCCGCGCAACGAAAAAAGCCGCCCGGTGTCCCGGACGGCTCGTCTGCTTCAACGGTGATCGGTCGATCAGGCTTCGACAACCCTCAATGCCTTGGCCCGTTCCAGCGCGTCCTTCTGGACGGCTTCCTGGACCTTTTCGAAGGCGCGGACTTCGATCTGGCGAACGCGTTCGCGGCTGATGTCGAATTCGGCCGAGAGCTCTTCGAGCGTCACCGGATCTTCCGCCAGGCGACGCGCCTCAAAGATGCGGCGCTCGCGTTCGTTCAGCACGCTCATGGCCCGCTGCAGCATGCGGCGGCGGGTTTCCAGCTCGTCCTGCTCGATCAGCACCTCTTCCTGGCTGTCATGGTCGTCAACCAGCCAGTCCTGCCACTGACCGCTTTCGCCTTCCGAAGCGCGCAGGGGCGCGTTCAGCGAGGCGTCGCCGGAGAGGCGGCGGTTCATCGAGATGACTTCATCCTCGGACACGTTCAACTTGGTCGCGATCTCGGCCACCTGATCAGGCTTCAGGTCGCCTTCCTCGATCGCCTGGATCTTGCCCTTGAGGCGACGCAGGTTGAAGAACAGGCGTTTCTGGTTGGCGGTCGTGCCCATCTTCACCAGCGACCAAGAGCGCAGGATGTATTCCTGGATCGAGGCCTTGATCCACCACATGGCATAGGTCGCCAGGCGGAAGCCGCGTTCGGGGTCGAATTTCTTGACGGCCTGCATGAGGCCGACATTGCCCTCCGAGACGACTTCACCGATCGGCAGGCCGTAGCCGCGATAACCCATGGCAATCTTCGCCACAAGGCGCAGATGGCTCGTCACCATGCGGTGGGCAGCGTCGCGGTCGCCGTGTTCGGCATAGCGCTTGGCCAGCATGTATTCTTCCTGGGGTTCCAGCATGGGGAACTTGCGGATCTCGTCCAGGTAGCGATTGAGGCCGGCTTCACCGGCAGTGATGGAAGGTAGACTGTTGCGGGCCATATAGCACCCCTCTTTCTTCGTGGACTCCCTGAAACCGGCGAGTCCCATCTCCGTGGATCTCTCTATCCCACAGAAATCCGTATGACAGATAAGTATGGCAAAACGGCGATACAAGATTTGCGTTCCGTCACGAGAGCGTGACGGTGTGTTCGGAATCCGGGATAATCGAACACGTCGAGTAACGTCGCCTGATGACGTCACGGTGGCAGTTGGGCTCTGCTACAAGGGGCTATAGTTTATGTCTTTCAGAAGGTGCGCCGCATGTCCATCTCCTCCTATTCGCGAGGGCTGATTGCCGTCACGGCCGCGACGGTGGCGCTGTCCACGGCGGGGCTGATGACGCGGCTCGTATCTATCGACGGGCCGACGCTGCTCTTTCTGCGCGGGACGATCGCAGGGCTGTTCCTGCTTCTCTGCCTCGTCGGGACGGCGCGGGGGCGGGCGGTGGGGGATTTTGCCCGGCTCGGCTGGGCGGGCCTCCTGATTTGTGCGACATCGGCCGCCTGCGCCGTGCTGTTCATCGGTGCGCTCTACACGACCTCCGTCGCCCATGTGGCAATCATCTTCGCGACCTGCCCGTTTCTGGCCGCCGGCCTCGGCTATCTGCTGCTCGGCGAGCGACCCGGTCGGCCGGCGCTGGTTGCCAGCGGCGTGGCCATGGCCGGGGTGGTGGTGATGATCGGCAGTGGCGAGGAGGGCACGCTTCTCGGCGATTTGCTGGCTTTCGCCATGACCGCCATGGTGGCGCTGTGGACGGTGCTCATCCGCCGTCATCCCGATAAACCGGCGCTGCCCTGTACGGTGGTTTCCTGCCTGATGAGTGCAGCGCTCGCATTGCCCTTTGCGGCGCCCTTTGCGGCATCTGGCCATGACCTGCTGGTGGTTCTCGGGTTCGGGGTCCTGGCCTTTTCGCTGGGTTTCCTGCTGCTGACTTTGGGGGCGAGGGACGTGCCGCCGGTGGAATCGGCGCTGATCGGAGCGCTGGATGCGCCCCTTGCGCCGTTCTGGGTCTGGCTGGTGGTGGGCGATCGGCCTTCGCCGACCACGCTAATCGGCGGGGTCATCGTTCTCGCCGCCGTGATCGGTCACGTTCTCCTGGCACGTCACGTGGTGACGCTGGAGGCTGCGGTGCCGGTCGATCGCTTAAGCGGTCCGCCCGCCGCTGTCAGATCGCCTTCAAGGCGTCGATGACCTTCTGCAAATCGGCTGGGATCGGCGCTTCGAAGCGCATGGTCTTGCCGGTGGTCGGATGCTCGAAGGCAAGCAGATAGGCGTGCAGCGCCTGGCGGTGGAACTTGTTCACCGCGCGCTTGGCGTCTTCCGGCAATAGATTGGCCTTGGTCTTGAAGGCGGCGCCATATTCCTGGTCGCCGACCAGGGGATTGCCGATATGGGCCATGTGGACGCGGATCTGGTGGGTGCGGCCGGTTTCCAGGCGGCATTCGACCAGCGAGGCGAGGCAACTGGCATCAGGCTTTTCGCCGTAGCGTTCCAGCACGGTGTAATGAGTGATCGCCTCGCGGGCGTCGTCGGTGTCCTCGCGTTTCACTGTGCGCTTGGTGCGGTCGGCGCCAGAGCGGCCAAGGGCTGCGTCGATCGTGCCAGCGAGCGTGCGCGGGCGGCCCCAGACGACGGCGCGGTAAGCCCGCTCCAGCGGTCCCGTGCGGCCATGGTCGGCAAACTGGTCGGCGAGGTGGCGATGGGCGATGTCATTCTTGGCGACGACCATGACGCCGGACGTGTCCTTGTCGAGGCGGTGGACGATGCCGGGGCGCTTGACGCCGCCGATGCCGGAGAGCGTGTCGCCGCAATGATAGATCAGCGCATTGACCAGCGTGCCGTGCCAGTTGCCGGCACCTGGATGCACGACGAGGCCCGGCGGCTTGGCGATGACGATCAGGTCCTTGTCCTCGTAGAGGACTTCGAGCGGGATGTTCTCGCCCTTCGGCTGCGGGTCCTCAGGCGCCGGCAGATCGATGACGACGCTGTCGCCGGTCTTGATCTTGCGGTTGGGGGAATCCAACAGAACGCCGTTCACCTGCACCGCGCCTTGCTCGATCAGCGCCTTGACGCGGTTGCGGGAAAACTCGGCCCCGAGCGCTGCCGTCAGCCAGGCGTCGATGCGCCCTGCGGCATCCGCGTCGGCAATCAGCTCTTTTCTTGCGGCAGTGCTTTCGGTAAAGGGGGCGCTCATCGTGTCATTCCGTCTTTCCTCGACCGACGGTGCGGCCCGGTTTTCCTGCCATGTGGCACAGACCGGCGCTTTCGACAATCGATTGCCGGATGATTTCGCTCCCGTTGCCCCTGTGAGGGACGCCGGGTCTACGACCATGAAGCTTAGGACAGAACCGCAACCATGACCCATCTCGACGACGAAGAAGACGAAAAGCCGCTGGATCCGGCGATGGAAAGCGTCCGCCGCAAGATGATCAAGTTGCAGATGGTCTCCGGCGGCATTATGGCCGTGATGTTCCTCGCAGTGCTGGTTGCGATCGGCTACAAGCTGACGCGCGATGACGGACGTATGGCGCCTGCTTCGACGGTCGGACAGCCCTTTGCCGTGCCGTCGGGCCAGCCACTGTCGCTGACGGCCGATCTGCCAGCCGGGTTCCGGGTTCTCTCCACCTCGCTTTCGGGAAGTCAGATGCTGATCCTCGGCGAGACGGCTGGCGTCAAGAAGACGTTCATCTTCGATCTTGCGCTCGGCCGCATCATCGCCGATGTAACGCTGTCGGAAAAGTAAGCCTGATGGCCGGCGGGAGCACGATCGAGATCACTGATCCCGCCGATCCGCGGATAACCGAATTCACTGCCATCCGCGAACGCGACCTGACGGGCCGCCACGGACAGTTCATCGCCGAGGGCACGGTGGTGCTCTCGATGCTCGCCAAGGCGCATGCTGCCGGCGGGGATGTGGTCGCGGAGAAGCTGCTGATCCTCAAGAACCGGCTCGCCGGTCTCTCCGATCTTCTGGTGCGGTTTCCAAGCGATGTTCCGGTCTATGTGGCCGAAGCGCCAATGCTCGACGCAATCGCCGGTTTTCACCTGCATCGGGGCGTGCTCGCGCTCGGACGTCGGCTTCCTGCGCCGGCGCTCACCGACCGGATTGCGGCGCTGCCCGAGGATGCTCTGGTACTGGTTGGCTGCGGGATATCCAATCACGACAATATCGGGTCGCTCTTTCGCAATGCCAGCGGGTTTACCGCTGACGCGGTGCTGCTCGACGAAACCTGCTGCGATCCGCTCTATCGCAAGGCGTTGCGGGTCTCGGTCGGCTCTGTTTTGACGATGCCTTACAGCCGCCAGGGATCGGCCGAGGATCTGCTTGGCGCCCTGGCGTCTTCAGGGTTCGAGATCTGGGCGCTGTCGCCGGCGGGAACGGTCGAGATCGGGGCGATAACACCGGGTCGGCGCGTGGCCCTTGTGATGGGAACGGAAGGCGAGGGATTGCCCGAGGCGATCCTCAGGCGCTTCCAGTCGGCGCGCATCGCTCAGGCGCCGGGGCTCGACAGTCTCAATGTTGGAACGGCGAGTGGAATCGCGCTCTACGCCATCGCGCGTGCGATGGGCCGGTTGGGCTGAACCCGATTATTCTGCGGGTGTCGGCTGGCTTGCCGATCTGCCGACCGAGGGGTCGAGTGCCAGGACTCGATCAATGAGGCTCAGCGGTGCATTTGAACCGCGGGCGGTCGGCAGCAGGAATTCGCCGATGGGAGATGTGCCCTCGCCTGCATTTTCGCGCATCGAGGTCAGGAGGATCATCTTGGCGGCAATATCCCCCAGCTCTTCACGCAGTTCGTTGTCTGCCGCCGATGACGAGGCCTTCAACAGGCGTTCTGTCAATGCCGTCTGCCGATGGCGGATATCGTTTTCGAGAAGGTCGGGGCTGAGGCGCGGGGTAGAATTCTGCTCTTCGGGCATCGTCGGGTCATCCGTGATCTCGGGCAAAGGCAGGCCCGCCTGCTTGAGGCCGCGCTGAGCATTCCTGAGCTGCAGATTGGCTGCTTTCAGCTTGGCTCTCACGTCGGCCAATTCCCGCTGACGGCGCTCCAGAGCCGAACTCGCATCGGCGCGCTCTGCCGCATCCCGCGCGAGGCTGTCTTCCAGCCTGAGCACCTTGTGTTCTTCCTGGGTCAGCCGGATCTCGGCATCCTTGGCGCGTTTGGCCAGAAGCTTGTTTTCGCGGCGAAGCTCCTCACGCTCGTCCCGCATAAACTGAATCCGGGTTTTGAGCGTGTCGATCTCGGTGTCGCGGCTCATCGCTTCGATCCGCATGTGATCGATGTCGCTGACGAGGCGGCCGATACGGTGGGCGCGGTCCTCGAGTTCGACGTCCTTGGCTGCTGTCGCAATCTCGACGCGCTTCAGTGTTTCGTGAACCGTGGCCATGTCGAGATCGGCGCGGCGGAGGCCGGAGCGCATGTCTGCCGCCTCCGTGCTCATCTCGTCGATCTGAGTCTTCAAATCCTTGTTCTCGGCAACCAGGCGACCTGCTTCCGCAGACAGCGTCTCGTTCTGCAGTTTGAGCGCAATCCCTGCTTCGCGCTCCCTGAGCAGGGCGTGCTGGGTCTTGGCGTTTTCAGCAGCGTATAGCGCGCGCACCATGTCCTTCTGGGCACGGATTTCCTGCGGGCTCAGCGGCATTGTCGCCTTCAGGCGATTTTCGGTGTAGAGCACCACCCGTCTGTGGATTGCGGGTGCCAGCAGCATTGCCAGAAGGGCTGCGGCCATAAATCCCATTGCGAAAATCAGCGCATATTCAATCACGGTCGGGCCACGGCGTTCATGTGAGCATTAGAGCATATTTAATCATGGTGGCCCCGTGACGGCAAGGATTGCCGCCGGGGCTGCACCGGATTCTCGAACTATGCCTAACGACAGAGCAGAGCCAGCTTGCGTGAGCCTGAGCTTCCTCAGGCGGGTCGGATCAGAAGGGATTCCATGTGGGCGTGCGGGTCAGCTTTAGATAGCCGACATTGACGCCGAGGCGGGCACCGACGCCGGTGCGGATCGGCACCAGCACCACATCGCGGCTTTTCAGCACGGTCATGCCGACGCCGGCCACGATGTAGGCGGAACCGCTGACGCCGCCGTAACGGGCATAAAGGGTGTCTACATCGGGAAGATCGTAGACCAGCATCATGGCGCGGGTGCCGTTGCCGCCATAATCGATGCCGAGCGACGGGCCCTGCCAGAAGACGTCATGCTGGCCGACATTCTTGGTGTAAAGCGTGCCTTCGCCGTAGGTGAGGCCGGCAATCAGGGCGCCGGATCCTTCCTGACCCAAGATGTAGCCGTTCGGCAATCCGTATTGCTCGAAGGCCTGCTCGATGACCTTGGCCAAGGCACCACTGGTCTCGCCGAAGAAACCATGCCCGGCATCGACCACTTCCTGGATCGTGTATTCGCCGGCGGCCTGGACCGGTCTCGGAGCCGCTGCCAGTCCAGACACCGCAAATACGGCCAGTAGGAAGAGGCGCATGGCCGGGAAGGAGCGGATTGTCAGGTGACGCATGGAGCCTCCTTGATGTGAAGTCGACGGATTCGGCTTCTCCGATGGGGGTAATTAAACCTAGCGAGCATCATCTTAATAATCGGTTTACCAAATATGGTGTCATTATGGCCGACAAGGAATCCGGTGACGCCGCAGGCCGTGTTCATGTTCGACCGCTGCGAGACCCACGACACTTCTCTGGAGACGACCATGGCGAAAAACCCCAATCTCACGCTCGCGGGTCCCGATCTCGCGGCCCTCTTGTGCAGCCGTGTCTGCCACGACGTGATCTCGCCGGTCGGTGCGATCAACAACGGGCTGGAGCTGCTCGACGAAGGCGGTGCGGATGCCGACGCGATGGATCTCATCCGCACCAGCGCTCTCAATGCCTCCGTCCGGCTGAAGTTCGCCCGGCTCGCGTTTGGCGCCTCCGGTTCGGTCGGCGCGTCAATCGATACCGGCGAGGCTGAAAAGGCCGCCCGGGACTTCGCAGCTGCCGAGAAGAAGACGGAAGTCACCTGGAACGGTCCGCGCGCCATCATCGCCAAGAACCGCGTCAAGCTGCTGCTCAATCTCTTCCTCGTCGCCTACGGTGCTATTCCGCGCGGCGGTTCGCTCGACGTCACGCTCGAGGATCCGGAGAACGAGGCGAAGTTCAAGATCGTCGCCAAGGGCCGCATGCTGCGCGTGCCGCCGAAATACCAGGAAATCCTCTCGGGTCATCTGGAAGAGGCGATCGATGCGCACACCATCCAGCCTTACTACACGGTGCTTCTGGCTGACGAGGCGGGCATGGAGTTGAAATGCCTGCCCAGCGAAGGCGAGATCGCCTTTACGGCCGAGGTCATCTAAGCCGTTGATCCGTTTCGGGACGGGTTGTGTCCCGAGGCGGTAACGGTTCCTTAGGCGCTGTGGCATAAGGTGCGGGCAGCATTGTTTTTGCCCGGAAGCAGGAGAGGATTTGGCCATGAAGCGCCTCATGATTGCAGACGGCTCGGACGTGGTTCGCAAGGTGGGTCGCAAGATCCTGTCCGAACTGGGCTTCAAGCTGTCCGACGCGGCGACTGGCCGTGAGGCTCTGGCGCTTTGCGAGCGCGAATTGCCGGACTTTCTGATCGTCGATGCGGCCATGGACGACGCCCTCGATCTCATCACCAATGTGCGCGCGCTTCCGAACGGCAAGGACGTCCGGATCTATTACTGCGTGATCGAGGCAGAGCTGAAGGTGATGATGGCCGGCAAGCGTGCCGGTGCAAACGACTTCCTGCTGAAGCCGTTCGACCGGCAGATTCTGACGGCGACGTTCGGAGACAAGGCCATGGCGGCCTGACAGCGGTTACCGTTACGATCCAGATGAAGTGACAGGCGGCACCGTTTCGGTAGCCGCCTTTTTCTTGTCCGTTCCCCGGGAGCGGGTTGCCCTGGTCGTGCGCAGAATTCTGCCGTGCAATTCAAAAGGCCCGCATCCTGGATGCGGGCCTTTTGCGGCAACATATGCGGGAAACGGATCAGGCCGTTTCCATGTATTCCGCGCCATCCGGCTCACGCAGCACATAGCCACGGCCCCAGACGGTTTCGATGTAGTTGGCGCCACCGGCAGCGTTGGCGAGCTTCTTGCGGAGTTTGCAGATGAAGACGTCGATGATCTTCAGTTCCGGTTCGTCCATGCCGCCGTAGAGATGGTTCAGGAACATTTCCTTGGTGAGCGTCGTGCCCTTACGGAGCGAGAGGAGCTCCAGCATCTGGTATTCCTTGCCCGTCAGGTGAACGCGCGTACCGCCGACTTCTACGGTCTTGGCGTCCAGGTTGACGATCAGTTCGCCGGTGATGATGATCGACTGGGCGTGACCCTTGGAGCGACGGACGATCGCATGGATGCGGGCAACGAGCTCATCCTTGTGGAAGGGCTTCGTCATGTAGTCGTCGGCGCCGAAACCGAGGCCGCGAACCTTGTCCTCGATGCCGGCCATACCGGAGAGAATGAGGATCGGCGTCTTTACCTTCGACAGGCGGAGCGTGCGAAGCACCTCGTAGCCGGACATGTCGGGCAGGTTCAGGTCGAGCAGAATGATATCGTAGTCGTAGAGCTTACCGAGATCGACACCTTCTTCGCCGAGGTCGGTTGTATAGACGTTGAAGCTTTCCGATTTGAGCATCAGTTCGATGCTCTGAGCGGTCGCGCTGTCGTCTTCAATGAGTAGAACCCGCATATTTATCCCCTTTACCGCCGCCGAAAGGTCGAGAAGCCCCCTACGCGATACGGATCCAGTCGTTGCCTGATTTGCAGGCTGCCACCAAATGGTTAACAAATTCTGATTCCCTCTGGCAAGGTGTATCGAATTTATTAAGCAAAGATTTCAGCCTCATGATTTTGCATGTGTTTCGGTCATCGCCACACTTGAATCTGCGCCTCAGGTTTTACCCGTAACCGATTCATTTGACTCATCATTGTCATGTGCCGTTTTCCGGCGCTGGCATTTACTGACCCTTAAGTGATCCGCCTTATCATTAACGATGCCCGTAAACGAAAGGTTACCAAGGGTAGCTTTTTGTTAACGCCGCAGACTTTTTTTGGACGGTTCGCGGTCGGCGTGTTGAGTAGCAAGTGTGGCGGGGGGTCTCGCATCACGGGAGTATTGCGTATGAAGTCGCGTGAGAGCCTGGTTCGCCTGAAAGGTTTTCAGGTCACCGAAAAGCGTCGGCAATTGCAGCAGTTGCAGTCGATGATGGCGGAGTTCGAACGGATGGCGAAAGAGCTCGAAGCTCAGATCGGCATCGAGGAGAAAAAATCCGGCATCACGGATCCCAATCATTTCGCCTATCCCACCTTCGCCAAGGCGGCTCGCCAGCGCGCGGACAATCTCCAGGTCTCGATCCGGGAACTGAAGGTCCAGCAGGAAGCGGCAGAATTGGCGTTGGAAGAGGCAGAAGCGGAATACCAGAAGGCCTCAGCGCTCGAAGAGCGCGACGGCCAGATGCGTGTTCGGGCCTGAACCGACGGTTCCAGCCCATTGAGACTATGAAAAAGGCGGTCGCAGCTTTGTCTGCGTCCGCCTTCGTGCGTTGAGGATCTGTCGTTCGATCGGCTCAGGACTTGCGAACGTCATCCCAGTCGGGATGACGGTCCATCTGTGCCTTCATGAAAGGGCAGAGCGGGATGATTTTCCATCCACCCTCGCGGGCCTGGGCAACCGCGTGCTCGGCCAGCGCCTGACCGACGCCCTTGCCGCGCATCGCATCGGGCACCTGGGTGTGGTCGATGATGATCAGGGTAGGGGAGGCACGCGAAAAGGTCATTTCCGCCGCTTCCGAGACGCCCTCGACATGGCCGAGATAACGGCCGCCCGAGTCCTTGTCCTCGCTGGTGATCTGCATCTCCGTTCCTCCTGTTGCTGTACACTCTGTCCTCTGCTTAACATCTGGTCTGCGGATGCGGCAACGGATCGGCGCGTGACACAGCGTTCAGCAGGGAGGGGCTTGTTTGTCGATCTGGTCGAAAGCCTCGCTGCTTGTCCTGGCTCCGGCCTTGCTCGCTCTCGGGGTGACCCTGCCGCTCATGCGGTTTGAAAGCTTCTATGTGCTGAAGACCGACGCTTCGCTCGTTGATATCGTGGTTACACTTTGGGCTGGCGGTGACGCAGCCTTGTCGGTTCTCGTCGTTCTTTTTTCCATCGTCTTTCCGCTTGCCAAACTGATCCTGGTGACGGCGGAAAGCCTCTCTGCTCACCTCAACGAGGATTTTGGCTGGATCGGTCGGGTGGTGCCGCATCTTTCGCGTTGGTCGATGATGGACGTCCTTCTGGTCGCAATCATCATTTTTGCCACGAAGACCAGTGGGCTGGCGGAGGCCTTCACCCAGCCAGGTCTCTGGTTCTACGCGGGATCGAGCGTGATCGTGGCTATTTTGCACGGCGGGGTGCGGCGCGGGGGCCGCAATGAGTAAAACCGGCAGGCGGGGCCTTGCCGGTTTTGGGATGGGTCTTTTCTGAAAAGTGACTGGCGTGCCGCGGAAGCGGCGCAAAATCGATTAATGGCGATACTGCTGGATACGGGTGGTGCGCAGGCCCGGCAGACCGTGATCGTTGATCGAGGACTGCCAGGACAGGAACTCCTCAACCGTCAATGTATAACGGTCACAGGCTTCTTCCAGGCTCAGCAGACCGCCACGCACAGCCGCGACAACCTCTGCCTTGCGGCGGATCACCCAGCGGCGTGTGTTGGCCGGCGGAAGATCGGCAATCGTCAGGGGGCTGCCATCGGGGCCGATGACATATTTAACTCGTGGGCGGATCATTTCGGTCATTGGACTCTCTATACAAACTCAAGACCACACATCCGCATACTAGGAGCGATGCTTTAAAATTTGCCTAAGCAGGTTGTAAGCATTTGATAATAATTTCTCATTGCGCCAGTGCGCGAGATTCGCCGGTTTTGCACCTTACCCTGCGCAAAGTTGCGGCAAATGCATGGGAGTTATGCAGGGCTCACGGCTAGTCGTGTCGCCCGTTTCGTGCGACATGCGCCGCAGAATGCCTTGATCGACGTTCATTCGAACGATCGGCGTAATTTTTCTCCCCTTGCTGACGGTATCTACCCCGCAAGATCGGCGACAGGCCCGACTGATAGCTGTTCCGTATCGGAACGATACTTTGTTCATGCACATGCAAATCCCGGCCGGACATTCATCCGGTCGAAAGGAGTTCGATGTTTAGGCCGACTGATGTGGCGCGACGCCACGAACTGGGTGCTCATGCCGAGTTGCAGACGAATGACGCGGGATCGTCCGGTTCCTTTGCGCGTGACCTTGCCTCGCTCGGCCGAAGCAATGGGTTCGAGCACTGTCTGCTGACGCGGTTTCCGAAAGCGGACAGTCCGGAATTCGCCGCCAACCTGCTTGTTGCAACCTGGGCAAATGAATTGCGGCTCGCCTACGAGCATGCGGAGATTTTTGCCGGCAGCCTGCTGGTGCAGCGTCTTAAGCAGACGGCGTTGCCGATTTATTCAGTGGAGAACCTGTTTCTCGGCAATGCAGCATCCGAGGCGCGCAATCCTGTATCGCTTCTGTTCGATCAGCATGCGCCGTCTGGCCATCTCGCCTTCACTCTGCACGACCGGCATCAGACACAGTATATTCTCGTTTTTTCAGGCCGTCCCACCAAGCCTGCGCGCGAGGAGATCGCGATCATGCTGTTGTCGGCCATGGAACTGATCGACGGCGGCGTCGAAAGCCTCGTTCCGCGGCCAGGGCCGAAGGAGAAGCTCTCGGCCCGTGAAATCGAATGTCTGCGCTGGTCGGCTGCGGGCAAGAGCAGCGACGAGATCGCCATTATCCTCGACATCTCCAGCCACACAGTGGTCAGCTACCTGAAGAGTGCCATGCGCAAGCTCGAGGCGGTGAACCGCATGCAGGCTGTCGCGCGCGCATGCCGGTTTCGACTGCTCTGAGACGCGGGCTCCGGCCAAAAACGCAGGATGGGCGCCGCCTTGTTCGGCGCCCTCGTTGATCGTGGACTGGGGTCAAAGCAGGAACAGGCTCAGTTCAGTGCGCCCGTAGCCGAACTGATATTGGGCAGCATTGGCGTGACGGAGCGCCAGCGTGTCGCCCGCATCCAGCCAGACCAGCGTTGACGTTCCCGACGTGCCGACACTTCCGCTGTGGGTTGCGATATCGCTTGACCCGTTGCGGCTGACATGAAGCTCGTGAGCCGCATCGTCGGCCGTTACAGTGAGCGCCAGCAGGTAGTAACCCGAGGCGGAGACGGCGAGAAAACGACCGTGGCCCGAGGATAGAGCCGGGCCGAGAGCCATGTCGCCGCCCGATAGATGCAGCGTGTCAAAGCCGGTGAAGCTGCCGGAAGTGGGCGTGAGGGTGGCTGGCGCAAGGGCCGCACGCGCGAGCGGGCGCTGTTCGTGGCGCACATAGCCTTCCGGCGAAATTCCGATCGCCGGACGCCAACCGGTGATGTCCCCATACATCTTGAGCGAAAAGCGATCCTCGCCGGCGAGCCCCATTTCCGTACGACCCTGCCAGTTGGATTGAAACACCAGGCTTGCCGTGTCGGCGGTTGATGCCTTGTTGATCGACATGCGGTGACTGTCGCCGCCATGGTTGAACAGGCTGCCGGGCGACTGGACCAGCAGGCGATTGTAGCCATCGGGAGTGCCGGATATGCCAAGCCTGTCGAGGCTGACTGCGCCGGGCAGGGCAGGGCTCTGCCAGTCGCTGCCGTCGAAGATCTTGACCATGGCGCTATCCCGGAAAACGGCTATCCAGCCTATCTTCGGAGCGATGAAAGTCCATGCGCCGTCCTGGCGAACGGCCAGCGTCCGCGCACGGCCGGTGAAGGCGCCGCCGGCCGCATCGGTGATCCACAGGATTTGCCCCTCGCTCGGGCTTTCCGGCGGGTCACCGGCCTCGCTTTCGACGACGAGTTGGACGACAGCGTCGAGCCTCAGCAGGGCTTCGTTGTGGGTGACGTGTTTTTGTGCCTGAGCGGGCATTATGAACGGTAGATCGAGGCGTGTGGTTGTCTCGGACATCGGCATCTCCTCTCGGTTTCCGGCTGCAACATGCAGCAGCGGATGGCAGCGAGCAGTATGACGTCGTGTCCGGAGCGGGGGATGAAATCGCCACGCCATCTCTGATTTTGTTGGATAATTTTGAGAATTCATCCCCGCTGGTGCGGGTCGGCCCAGGCGATGAAATTGGGGTTGGCGAAGGGGGCGTCGTCCTGCACATGCTTGCCATAGACGAGCGGCGTGCCGTTCGTCGTCGCGGTCAGTCCGCCGGCGGCACGCAGAATGGCGTCTCCTGCGGCGGTGTCCCACTCCATCGTGCGGCCGAAGCGGGGGTAGATGTCGGCCTTGCCCTCCGCCAACAGGCAGAATTTCAGCGAGGAACCGACTGTGTGCTTCTCTTCTATGCCGGCCTCGTCAATGAAGGCCATGGTCGCCTCGCTGTTGTGCGAGCGGCTGATCAGGGCGCAAGGGCGAAGCGGGCGCTGCCGCGTGCGGATCGGGCAACGTGCCGCCACCTGGAAATCGGCGCCGATGGTCAGCCGCTCCGCAACGCCACCCGCTCCGAGATAGGCGACACCGAGGGCCGGTGCATACACGACGCCTGCGACCGGAACGCCGTTTTCGACCAGGGCGATGTTGACGGTGAAGTCGTCGTGGCCGCCGATGAACTCCCGCGTGCCGTCCAGGGGGTCGACCAGAATGAAGCGCCCGCCGGAGATGTCGGGCAAACGGCCGGCTGCCGCCTCTTCTTCGGCGACGACGGGAATTTGCGGCAGGCCGCGGGAAAGTGCCGACAGGATGATGCGTTCGGCGGCTTCATCGGCTTCCGTCACCGGCGTCCTGTCGCCCTTGAGCCGGATCTCGGCGCCCGCCCGGTAGACCTCGAGAATGACTGGTCCGACGGACAATGCTGCCTGTTCGAACAGGCTCAAGATTTCCGTCATCGGCGGCATGTGCATCTCCTCGGGACGTTTCTGTCTTCGTCCACCCGACCGATTTAGAGCGGCTTTCCAGACTTGTGAAGCCTTCTGCCACCAGCATAAGGCGGGTTGCGGCTTTCGTGCTGCACTGCGATCAAACCTGTGTTCCATGTCTCAAACAGCATAGTTTTTGTCCTGATCGCGCTTGCTCTTTGTGACGCCTATGCGAATGTGACGCGACATTTGCAGAGGTTGTTCGATGCGTTATTCCGCCCTTTCGATCTTCCGCCAGGCGCTTTCCGGCAACCGGAACTGGGCGCCGATGTGGCGCGAGCCGCAGCCGAAACCGCATTACGACGTCATCATCGTCGGCGGGGGAGGGCACGGCCTTTCGACGGCCTATTATCTCGCCAAGGAATTCGGCATCACCAATGTCGCCGTGATCGAGAAGGGTTATCTCGGCGGCGGAAATGTCGGGCGCAACACCACGATCATCCGCTCGAACTACATGCTGGAGGGCAACGAGCCGTTCTACGAGCTGTCGATGCAGCTGTGGGAAGGTCTGGAGCAGGACTTCAACTACAACGCCATGGTTTCCCAGCGCGGCATCGTCAATCTCTTCCATTCCGACGGCCAGCGCGACGCCTATGCGCGGCGCGGCAATGCGATGATGATGCATGGGGTGAAAGCCGAGCTGCTCGACCGCGAGCAGGTGCGCCAGATGATGCCCTATCTCAATTTCGATCATGCGCGCTTCCCGATTTTGGGCGGGTTGCTGCAGCGGCGCGGCGGCACGGCCCGTCATGACGCGGTCGCCTGGGGTTACGGGCGCGGTGCCGACGAGCGCGGTGTCGATCTCATCCAGCATTGCGAAGTGACCGGCATCCGCCGCGACGAACTCGGCCAGGTGACCGGCGTCGAGACGACCAAGGGCTTTATCGGCTGCAACAAGCTGGCGCTGGCGACGGCCGGCCATACCTCTGTTACCGGCAAGATGGCCGGGCTCGACCTCCCGATCGAGACGCATGTGCTGCAGGCCTTCGTCTCGGAAGGCATCAAGCCCGTCATCGACAACGTCATCACCTATGGCGCCGGGCACTTCTATATCTCGCAGTCCGACAAGGGCGGTTTGGTCTTCGGTGCCGACATCGACTACTATTCGTCCTATGCCCAGCGCGGCAATCTGGCGACCGTGGAGCATACGATCGAGGAGGGCGTGTCGCTGATCCCCGGCCTGTCCCGCGTTCGCGTGCTGCGCGCCTGGGGTGGCGCCATGGATATGTCGATGGATGGTTCACCGATCATCGACCGCACGCCGATCGACAATCTCTATCTGAATTGCGGCTGGTGTTACGGGGGCTTCAAGGCGACGCCGGCTTCCGGCTTCTGCTTTGCCCATCTGATTGCCAAGAACGAACCCCATCCCGTGGCCCGCCTGTTGCGCCTCGACCGCTTCGAGCGCGGTTTTGCCGTCGACGAAGGCGGCAAGGGTCCACAACCGAACCTGCATTGAGACATCGCCATGGCCAGCCTGATTACCTGTCCGCATTGCGGCGTCCGTCCCAAGGAAGAATTCAGCATTCGCGGTGACGCGAGCCCGGTTCGCCCGGCGCCAGGTGCGTCCGACGACGCCTGGAACGCTTACGTTTTCATCCGCGACAATCCGAAGGGCCGGATCATCGAGCACTGGCATCACACCGCTGGTTGCCGGCGCTGGCTTGTCGTCGAGCGCGACAATGCCGCGAGTCACGAGGTCTATAGCGTGACCGATGCGAGCGAATACGCAAAGGAGGCTGCACGATGAGTGGTTTCAGGCTGTCCTCCGGCGGGCTCGTCAACCGCGCGCGCACGATTTCCTTCACCTTCGATGGTCAGACCTATACGGGTTATGAGGGCGATACGCTGGCCTCGGCCCTGATCGCCAATGACCAGCTGCTGGTCGGCCGCTCCTTCAAGTATCACCGTCCGCGTGGTATCGTGACGGCGGGTTCTGCCGAGCCGAATGCGCTTGTGACGATCGGAGCTGAAGGGCGCACCGAGCCGAATACACGCGCAACCGTCGCCGAGCTCTATCAGGGGCTCGAAGCCAATAGCCAGAACCGCTGGCCGTCGCTGAAATACGACATCGGCGCGGTCAACAGCCTGTTGTCGCCGTTTCTCTCGGCCGGCTTCTACTACAAGACCTTCATGTGGCCGAAGGCTTTCTGGGAAAAGCTCTACGAGCCGATCATCCGCAAAGCCGCCGGCCTCGGCAAGACGCCGTTCATCGCCGATCCCGATCGCTACGAAAAAGCCTGGGCGCATTGCGACCTTCTGGTGATCGGCGCTGGTCCGGCCGGGTTGATGGCGGCACGGGCTGCGGCGCGAGCGGGGCTGCGCGTTATTCTGGCGGATGAAGGTTTCCGGCTGGGTGGTTCGCTGCTGTCCGAGCGCGTCACCGTCGGCGGCGTGCCAGCAGCCGAATACGCTGCCTCCGTCGTAGAGGAGTTAAAGAGCCTTTCCAATGTCACGCTGATGCCGCGCACCACGGTGTTCGGCTGGTATGACGACAATGTCTTCGGCGCCGTGGAAAAGGTGCAGAAGCATGTGGCGCAGCCTTCGGGCGATCTCCCGGTCGAGCGGGTCTGGCGCATCGTCGCCAAGCGGGCGATCCTGGCTTCGGGTGCGGAAGAGCGGCCTCTGGTCTTCGGCGGCAATGACAAGCCCGGCGTGATGACCTCGGTTGCCATCAGGACCTATCTCAATCGTTATGGCGTGGCCGCCGGCCAGAACGTCGCCATCTTCACCAATGGCGGTGCGGGTTATCGCACGGCGGCCGATCTCGTCGCTGCCGGGGTTGGCGTTGCGGCCGTCATCGACGGGCGGACACACTCGTCTGATGTTGGTCCACCAGGCGTGCGGGTCATCCGTGGTGGCTCCGTCATCGACACCAAGGGGTACTACCGCATCAAGGGTTTGATCGCCGAACGCATGGCCCATCAGGAAGAGATCGCCTGCGATGCGCTCGCCATGAGCGGCGGCTATAGCCCGATCGTGCATCTCGCCTGCCAGCGCGGCGCCAAGCCCACCTGGTCGGACGAGCACCAGGCCTTCCTGGCGCACGATGTGGGGCACGGGCTGCGGATCGCCGGCTCGGCTGCCGGTCATGCCTCGCTTGCCGCCGTGTTGCGCGATGGTGCTGACAAGGCCCATGAGGCGATCGGCGATCTCGGCCGTCTCGTCGGCAATGTCGATGTGCCGCAAGTCGAGGGCGAATATGATGCGAGCTTTGCGCCGCTCTGGTATGTGCCGGGCGCCAAATCCAAGGCCTTCGTCGACTTCCAGAACGACGTGCATGTGAAGGACCTGAGCCTTGCCCAGCGCGAGGCCATGGGCCATGTCGAGCACACCAAACGCTACACGACCGGCGGCATGGCGACCGATCAGGGCAAGCTCGGCAATGTCGCGACGATCGGCATCATGGCCGGCATGCGTGGCGTGTCGCCTGCAGAAATCGGCACCACGACCTTCCGGCCCTTCTATACGCCTGTCTCCTTCGGGGCGATGGCGGGCACCTCACGCGGTGAACATTCTCGGCCCGTGCGCACCTCGCCGCTGCATGGCTGGGCGAAGAAAAACGGCGCCGTCTTCGTCGAATCCGGCCTCTGGTATCGCTCCTCCTGGTTCCCGCGCGATGGCGAGAAGACCTGGCGCGAGGCCGTCGACCGTGAAGTCTTGAACATCCGCGCCAATGCCGGCATCTGCGACGTCTCGACCCTCGGCAAGATCGAGATCTTCGGCAAGGATGCTGCGGAATTCTTGAACCGCGTCTATTCCAACGCCTTCCTGAAGCTTCCCGTCGGCAAGGCGCGCTACGGCCTGATGCTGCGCGAAGACGGGATGATCTACGACGACGGCACGACGAGCCGCTTCTCGGACGAGCATTTCTTCATGACCACGACCACGGCCTATGCCGGCGAGGTGATGACGCATCTGGAATTCTGCTCCCAGGTTCTCTGGCCGGATCTCGACGTGCGCTTCGTCTCCTCCTCAGATCAGTGGGCTCAGATGTCGGTCGCGGGTCCCAAGGCTCGGATCATCCTCGAACAGATCATCGAAGACGATATCTCCGACGAGGCCTTCCCGTTCCTGTCTGCGCGCGAAGTGCTGCTCAAGGGGGGCTTGAAGGCGCGCCTCTTCCGCATCTCCTTTTCTGGCGAACTCGCCTTCGAAGTGGCGGTGCCGGCGAATTACGGCGAAGCGGTCGCCGATTCGATCATGGCCGCCGGCAAGCCGCATGGCATTTGCGCTTACGGCGTCGAGGCGCTCAACGTGCTGCGCATCGAAAAGGGCTTCATCACCCACAGCGAAATCGATGGTCGCACGACGCCAGACGATGTGGGCTTGGGCAAAATGTTCTCGACCCAGAAGCCTGACTTCATCGGCAAGCGTCTGTCGAGCCGGTTCGGCCTGACCGCTGCCGACCGTCCGCAGCTCGTGGGCCTGAAGCCCGTCGAGCGCGACAAGAGTTTCGCCGCCGGTGCGCATTTGCTGAAGGAAAACGTCAAGCCGTCGACGCTGAATGATCAGGGCTGGGTGTCCTCCGTCTGCCATTCGCCGACACTCGGCCACACGATCGGTCTGGCCTTCCTCAAATCCGGCCGCGAGCGGCTAGGCGAGAAGATCGTCGTCTGGGATGGTTTGCGCGGTTCGGAAGTGCTGGCCGAGGTCGTGAGCCCCGTCTTCTACGATCCCGACAACAAGAAACTGAACCTGTGAGGATCCGACCATGCCGGTGACCTATGCCGCCCGTCACGTGCTCGAGGACCACATTTCCGGTTTCGAGGCGACGCCGAACCCTCATCATCTCGCCATCCTGCGGGCCGTCTCCGTGTTTTCCGTGCTCGCCCATTCCGGCCATGAGGCCGACATCGACGAGGCGCTGACCAATCTCGAAGATGTGCATGTGCGGGTCTGCGGGCCCAGCGAGTGGCTCGTGCTCAGCGAGACGGTCGCCGCCGATACGATTGCCCGGCAGTTGGCAGACCTAGGGGCGAGCCGCGCGTCGTTCGTCGACCAGAGCGACGGTCGCGTCGTGCTGCGTATTCAGGGGCCAAAGGTGCGGGCGATCCTTGCCAAATGCACGGCGCTCGACCTGCATGCCGACCTGTTCGAAATCGGTCAGTCGACGAATTGCCAGATCTGCCATGTCGCCGCGAACCTCGCCCGCACGGGGCAGGACGCGTTCGAGATGATCGTGATGCGCAGCTTTGCCGGCTTCCTGTTCGACGAGATGCGCGAGATGGGCCGGGAGTTTGCCCTGACGGCGGGGTTTGCGTGAGGGACTGAGCGTTCTTATCTTCGGGTGAACTGCCTACGCAGTTTCAGCGTTTACGCTGCAAAGGAACCCGTCCCGCATGTTTCACCTGATGTTTTCGCTGCCATGGCTCATCGTGGCGTCCCGTTTCATCGCCCCCTTGCCGTGGCCGTGGTGGGTGAGGCTGCTGCTGGCAGTCTTCCTGCTGTTTGCCTCGCAATATCACCTGTTCAGCCGCTTCACCTCCGGATCGGTATTTGCGCCGGAATTTCCGCGGCCGCTGGTGATCGGCTTCAACCTGTTCTTCGGCGCGATCGTGCTTCTGGCCGCGATGCAGGTGGTCCTCGATATCGTCAGCATCCTGATTTTCGCCGTCACCTGGTCCTTCCCGGTCGTGCCGCCGGAGGTGCGATACACGATGGGCGTTGCGGCGCTTGTGCTCGCGAGCTTCGGCATCAGCCAGGCGATCCGGGTGCCGCCGGTGAAGCGGATCGAGGTCAGCATTCCTGGCCTCTCACCCGAACTCGACGGTTACCGGATGGTGCAACTGACCGACTTGCATATCAGCCGGCTGTTTACCGGCCGATGGGCGAGTGCTGTCGTTGAAAAGACCAACGCGCTTGATGCCGATCTGATCGTGATCACCGGCGACCTGATCGACGGCAGTCTCGATATTCGGCGCGAGGACATTGCGCCGCTGGCGGGCCTGAGCGCGCGGGATGGGGTGCTGACCGTGCCGGGCAATCACGAATATTTCTTCGATGTCGACCGCTGGCTCGGCCACCTCCCGTCGCTCAATATGCGCATCCTGGCCAATGAGCATGTGGTAATCGAGCGCGCGGAGGGCCGGCTCGTCATCGCCGGTGTCACCGATCTTTCGGCGCGATTTACCGGGGCGGTCGAGCCTGACCTTAGCAAGGCACTTTCCGGTGCCCCTGCCGATGCGCCCGTCATCCTTCTCGATCACCAGCCACGGCTGGCCGTGCGGGCCGCGAGCCATGGTGTTGCCCTCCAGCTTTCCGGTCATACCCATGGTGGCATGGTGCGCGGGCTGGACCAGATCGTCGCCCGCGCTAATAACGGTTTCGTTTCGGGCTTCTATCAGGTTGGTCAGATGCTGCTCTATGTGAACAATGGCACAGGCCTCTGGCCGGGGTTCGCGCTCCGGATCGGTGTGCCGGCGGAGTTGACGGAGTTCACGCTGCGGGCTGCGCCGCGTATCTGATAGCTAAAACCGGCCGGGCAGTCTGTCGCCGGGCCGGTTCTGACGTCAGTCGGGTCAGGAGGCGGCGCGGTAGGCGGGCTGTCCGAGACGGGCTGCACGCTCGGCCGGTGTCCAGACGTCCTTGCCGCCTTCTCGGATCTCGCTGCGACGGTTCAGCTTGAAGCGCTTCACGAGGTCTGCGAGTACGCTTGCCCCGTCCGATACGGCTCGGCTGATCTCGGTCGATTGCGTCACCATGGCCGCATTGGCCTTGGTCATGCCGTCGACTTCGCTGACAGCGCCATTGATGGCTTCGAGAGCGGCCGTTTCTTCCGCTGCCGATCGTGCGATGCGGTCGACATTCTGATCGATATCGGACACGAACTTCTCGATCTCCTGGAGAACGCGACCCGTCTCGCCGACGAGGCGAACACCCTCCTGCACCTCGGTTGCAGAGGTGTTGACCAGAGCCTTGATTTCCTTGGCTGCATTCGCCGATCGTTGGGCGAGTTCACGCACTTCCTGCGCGACGACGGCAAAGCCCTTGCCGGCTTCGCCCGCGCGGGCGGCCTCGACCCCGGCATTCAGTGCGAGCAGGTTGGTCTGGAAGGCGATCTCATCGATCACGCCGATGATCTTGCCGATCTCGTTGGAGGCACCCTCTATGCGCTCCATTGCGCTGACGGTATCCTTCACCACGGCGACGGAGGAAGTGGCAGCCGTGCGGGCTTCCATGGCGATCTTGCGGGTTTCCCGGGTGCGCTCGGTTGCCGTTCTGAGCTTGTTGGTCGCCTCGGAGAGGGCCGCTGCCGTCTGCTCGAGGGCTGCAACCTGCTGATGGGTGCGGCCGGACAGTTCCTCTGCGGAATTCCTCATCGAGCTGCCGTTGCGCGCGAGTTCATAGGTCTGGTCGAGAACGCCCGACAGGGTCTGCTGGAAAGCGCCGATCGAGGCGTTGAAGTCGCGGCGAAGCGGCTCGAATTCCGAACTGAACGGCTGGTCGAGCGTCATGCGGATGTTGCTGTCGGCGAGGCGGCCGAGGCCGGCGCCGAGTTCCTCGATCACCCGGATGCGCTCGGTGACGTCGGTCGCGAACTTCACGACCTTCAGCACCTTGCCGTCGGTGTCCATGATCGGATTGTAGGAAGCCTGGATGTTGATCCGCTTGCCACCCTTGCCGAAGCGGGTGAACTGGTCGGCCACAAACCGGCCTTCGCCGAGGCCCTTCCAGAAATCGCGATATTCGATCGAGGCCGCGTAATCCTTGTCGCAGAAAATGGAATGATGGCGCCCGACGATCTCCGACAGGCTGTAGCCCATGGCGCCGAGGAAATTCTCGTTGGCGTGCAGGATTTCGCCCGTCGGGGTAAACTCGATGATGGCCTGGGCGCGATCGAGTGCTTCCAGCTTGCCTTCGGCATCGAGCGACTTCAGCTTCATGGCGGTGATGTCGGTGGCGAACTTGACGACCTTGTGCGGGCGACCACCCTTCAGCACCGGATTATACGTCGCCTCGATCCAGATTTCGCGACCGCTTTTGGCCACGCGCTTGTATTGTCCCTGGCCGAAGTTGCCGGCGGCGAGGTTGCGCCAGAACTGCTTGTAGTCGGCGGAGGCAGCTTCGGTCGGGGTGACGAACATGCGGTGATGCTGGCCGACGATCTCGTTCAGCTGATAGCCGAGCGCCTTCAGAAAGTTCTGGTTGGCGTGGAGAATACGACCTTCGAGGTCGAATTCGATGATGGCTTGGGATTTTTCGAGGGCGTCGAGAATGGACCGGGCATCGCTGCCAAAGGCGAAAAAGGACATACGCATCTCTGGGTTCTAAAACGCGGCCAGGAGTTCATTGCCGCCCGCTGATGATTATATCTGCTAACTTACTGAACCCTTAAAAATTGGTGGAATTGTCGTGCTAGGTTGACACATTGCCCGGACAGGGCCGCCGCGCTGAGAACATTGCCTGTCATCCATGCGACATCTTTCGTCGCAGCATGGTCTTCTGGCTTTCATGCGCGCGATCTAGCTTTGCGACATCAATCTTTGCTGCCAAGGGGAGCGTTTTCCATGAAGAGCCATGCGCGTGTCGTCGTCATCGGCGGGGGTGTCGTCGGATGTTCAGTCCTGTACCATCTGACCAAGTTCGGCTGGACCGATGTCGTGCTGCTCGAGCGCTCCGAACTCACCTCCGGCTCCACCTGGCACGCTGCCGGCGGCATGCATACGATCAATGGCGATCCGAACGTTGCCAAGCTGCAGAAATACACCGTCGAGCTCTACAAGGAGATCGAGGAATATTCCGGTCAAGACATCGGCCTGCATATGACGTCCGGCCTGATGCTGGCGGCCACGAAGGAGCGCTTCGACTGGATGAAGTCGCTGCTCGCCAAGGGCAAATATGCCGGCGGCGAAGCGACGCTGATTTCGGCGCAGGAAGCTTATGAAATGATGCCGCTGCTTGATCCCAAGCAGTTCGTCGGCGCTGTCTTCGATCCGCATGAAGGCCACCTCGACCCTTACGGCACCACCCATGCCTATGCGAAGTCGGCCAAGAAGAATGGTGCGGAGATCTATCTGCACACCAAGGTCGAGGATCTGGTGCAGCTCGAAGACGGCACCTGGCGTGTCATCACCGACAAGGGCGAAATCCGCGCCGAGCATGTCGTCAATGCCGCCGGTCTCTGGGCGCGCGAAGTCGGCCGCATGGTCGGGCTGGAACTGCCGGTGCTGGCCATGGAGCACATGTATCTGATCACCGAGGACATGCCGGAGGTCATCGAGTTCAACAAGACGACCGGCAAGGAGCTGATGCATTGCGTGGACTTCGATGGCGAGATCTATATCCGCCAGGAGCGCAACGGCATGCTGATGGGCACCTATGAAAAGGACTGCCGTCCCTGGTCGCCGATCGAAACGCCGTGGACCTTCGGCCATGAACTCCTGGCGGAAGACCTGGAGCGCATCACCAATGAGCTCGAAATCGGCTTCCGGCATTTCCCGGCGTTCAACAATGCCGGCATCAAGAAGATCATCAACGGCCCCTTCACCTTCTCGCCCGACGGCAATCCGCTCGTCGGTCCCGTACGCGGCATGACGAATTTCTGGTCGGCCTGCGCGGTCATGGCCGGCTTCTCTCAGGGGGGCGGCGTGGGGCTGGCGCTTGCCAACTGGATCATCCAGGGCGATCCGGGCTTCGATGTCTTCGCCATGGATGTCTGCCGCTACGGCGATTATGCGACGCTCGCCTATACCAATGCCAAGGTGCGCGAAAACTATTCCCGCCGCTTTTCGATCCGCTATCCGAACGAGGAACTGCCGGGCGCGCGTCCGCTGCTGACCACGCCCATCTACGACAAGCTGAAGAGTGCCGGCGCCGTCTTCGGCGCGTCCTATGGTCTGGAAACGCCACTGTGGTTCGCCCCCGAGGGTGTCGAGGACAAGTTCTCCTGGCGCCGCTCGACCGATTTCGAGGCTGTCGGCCGCGAAGCCAAGGCCGTGCGCGACAGCGTCGGCCTGATGGAAACCTCGGGCTTTGCCAAATACATGGTGACGGGTGAGGGGGCAAAGGACTGGCTCGACCATATGCTGGCCGGCAAGATCCCGGAGGTCGGCCGCATGGCGCTCGCGCCGATGCTCAACGACGCCGGCAAGCTGATCGGCGACTTCACCGTCGCCAACATGGATGATGAGGATTTCCTCGTCATCGGTTCCGGCATCGCCGAAGACTATCACATGCGCTGGTTCGAGCAGCATCTGCCCGACGACGGGTCGGTCGACGTCGAGCCACTCAATCTCGGTCTGTTGGGCCTGTCGATCGCCGGGCCCAAAGCGCGCGACGTGCTGGCCAAGCTCACCCATCTCGATGTCTCCGACGAGGCGATGCCGTTCATGGCCATCCGCGAGATGGATCTCGGCATGGCGCCGGCAATTGTCGGACGCGTCAGCTATACCGGTGACCTCGGCTACGAGATCTGGATGCGGCCGGAATATCAGCGTTATCTGTTCGAGGCGCTGATGGAGGCCGGTGCCGAGTTCGGCATTTCGCTGTTCGGGCTGCGGGCCCTCAATGCACTGCGTCTGGAAAAGGCCTTCGGCAGCTGGTCACGCGAATACCGGCCGCTCTATGGCCCCTACGAAGCGGGTCTCGGCCGTTTCGTTGCCCTGAAAAAGCCGGCGGACTTCATCGGCAAGAAGGCGGCCATGGAAGAGAAGCTGTCGGGCGGGACGCTCAGGCTCAAAACCTTCATCATCGAGGCGAAAGACGCCGACGTCATCGGCGACGAACCCATCTTCCACAAGGGCGAAGTCTGCGGCTGGGTCACCTCCGGCGGATTTGCCCATGCCAGCGGCGTTTCCGTTGCGCTGGGTTATGTTCCCAAGGAGATAGCAGACGAGGTCGACGGTTGGAGCGTGGAAATTCTTGGGGACATTCTTCCGGCACGGCTCCAGCCGCAGCCGCTTTTTGACGCAAATGGGTCGCGAATGAGAAACTGAACCAAATTCGGCAAAAATGGGCTTGCATTAGTGCAAGTTCACGTTCAGCAGGTCGCCTCCGGTGACCTGCTGATTTCATAGACTTTTTCTGCCGCTTTTTTGTGTGCTGTGATCCTGACGGTGCCAAACTGTTGGTTAACAGTAACATTTTGTCCACCTTTTGCCTTTTTGGCTTCACATTTTCCGCCAAAGCGATATGGAATCCCCCTCATACCCATGGCTTCATGGGACAACAAAATGAGACGCAACACTCAGGCGCGTCCGGGGGATAATATATGGAGTACTTCATCCAGCAGCTCATCAACGGGCTGACTCTTGGATCCATCTATGGCCTCGTGGCTATCGGCTATACGATGGTTTACGGCATCATTGGCATGATCAACTTCGCCCATGGCGACATCTTCATGCTTGGCGGCTTTGCCGCCCTCATCGTCTTCCTCATCCTGACATCCTTCTTCGCCGGCATTCCGGTGGCGCTTGCGCTGCTGATCATGCTGATCGTGTCGATGCTGATGACGGGGTTGTGGAACTGGACGATCGAGCGGGTGGCCTATCGGCCGTTGCGCGGCTCGTTCCGCCTGGCGCCGCTGATCACCGCGATCGGCATGTCGATCGTTCTGTCCAACTTCATCCAGATCTCGCAGGGCCCGCGCAACAAGCCGATCCCGCCGCTGATCAACGACGTCCTGCACATCGGCAACGTCACCATTGCGCTGAAGCAGGTGGTGATCGTGATCGTGACGGCAGTGCTGCTTGCCGCCTTCTGGTACATCGTCAACAAGACGCCGCTCGGTCGCGCCCAGCGTGCAACCGAACAGGACCGCAAGATGGCGGCGCTGCTCGGCGTCGACGTTGACCGCACGATCTCCATCACCTTCGTCATGGGTGCTGCTCTGGCCTCCGTCGCGGGCACCATGTACCTCATGTATTACGGCGTGGCCTCGTTCAACGACGGGTTCATCCCGGGCGTCAAGGCTTTCACGGCTGCTGTTCTCGGTGGTATCGGCTCGCTGCCGGGCGCCGTTCTGGGCGGGCTGCTGATCGGCCTGATCGAGTCGCTGTGGTCTGCCTATTTCAGCATCGCCTACAAGGACGTGGCTACGTTTGCTATCCTTGCATTCGTGCTGATCTTCAAGCCGACCGGCATTCTCGGTCGACCGGAAGTCGAGAAGGTTTGATCCGATGACAACTCCTGTAAACGTAAACGCTGCCGCTTCGTCCGGCACGATGGCGCGCGCCGTCAAGGAAGGCCTGTTCGCCGGCCTTCTGGCCCTCGGCTTGTTCAGCCTCTATATCGGCATCAAGACCGACCAGAACATCAGCAACGAGCTGATCTGGTATACGCGCTGGGGCATGCTGGCGATCTTCGTGATCATTGCTGCCGTGGGACGTTTCGCCATGGTCGCTTTCTTCGCGCCCTGGCTTTCGGCGCGCAAGGAGAAGAAATCGGCAGCCATGCCGGTGCACGACATCGATGCAAAGCCGAGCTTCTTCAAGACGCATTTCCTGAAGATCGCTCTTCTCGCCCTGATCCTTTATCCGCCTGTCATCGTCGCGCTGAGTGGCGTACAGGGATCTCTGAAGTTCATCGACAACTTCGGTATCCAGATCCTGATCTACGTGATGCTGGCCTGGGGGCTCAACATCGTCGTCGGCCTCGCCGGTCTGTTGGACCTCGGTTATGTCGCGTTCTACGCGGTCGGCGCCTATTCCTATGCGCTTCTCGCGCAGAATTTCGGTCTGTCCTTCTGGATCCTGCTGCCGCTCGCCGGCATCCTGGCCGCTTTCTGGGGCATCATTCTCGGCTTCCCGGTCCTGCGTCTCAAAGGTGACTATCTCGCCATCGTGACGCTCGCCTTCGGGGAAATCATCCGACTGGTGCTGATCAACTGGCAGGAAGTCACGAAGGGTACCTTCGGGATCTCGAGCATTCCGAAGGCGACCTTCTTCGGTATCGAGTTCAACGCGTCTGCCGATGGCTTCGCGAAGACCTTCGGCCTGCCGATGTCGTCGGCTTACTACAAGATCTACCTCTTCTACGTGATCCTGGCGCTCTGCTGCCTGACCGCCTATGTGACGATCAAGCTGCGTCGCATGCCGATCGGCCGTGCCTGGGAAGCGCTGCGCGAGGACGAGATCGCCTGCCGTTCGCTCGGCATCAACACGGTGACGACCAAGCTGACGGCGTTTGCAATCGGTGCGATGTTCGGCGGTTTCGCCGGCTCGTTCTTCGCCGCCCGCCAGGGCTTCGTTTCCCCGGAAAGCTTCGTGTTCCTCGAATCCGCTGTCATTCTCGCCATCGTCGTTCTCGGCGGCATGGGCTCGCTGACGGGCATCGCGGTTGCGGCCATCGTCATGATCGGCGGCACGGAAGCGTTGCGTGAAATGGAGTTCCTGAAGCACATCTTCGGCGAGGACTTCACGCCGGAACTCTACCGCATGCTGCTCTTCGGTCTGGCCATGGTCGTGGTCATGCTGTTCAAGCCGCGCGGTTTCGTCGGCAGCAGAGAGCCGACGGCCTTCCTCAAGGAACGCAAGGCCGTCTCGGGCAGCTTCACCAAGGAGGGCCACGGCTGATGACCTCCGGGAACACGACAATGAGCAATGACACCATCCTGAAAGTCGAGCATCTGTCGATGCGCTTTGGTGGTCTGATGGCCATCAACGATTTCTCTTTCGAAGCCAAGCGCGGCGACATCACCGCGCTGATTGGCCCCAACGGTGCCGGCAAGACGACCGTCTTCAACTGCATCACCGGCTTTTACCGGCCGACCATGGGCATGATCACGCTGCGGCAGAAGTCCGGCCAGGAGTTCCTGCTGGAGCGCCTTCCGGATTTTGAAATCCCGAAGAAGGCGAAGGTCGCCCGTACCTTCCAGAACATCCGCCTGTTCTCGGGCCTCACCGTTCTGGAAAACCTTCTGGTGGCGCAGCACAATGCACTGATGAAGGCGTCGGGCTATACGGTTCTCGGTCTGCTCGGCATGCCGGCCTATAAAAAGGCGGCAGGCGAGGCGATCGAGAAGGCGCGCTACTGGCTGGAAAAGGCCGATCTCATCGATCGCGCCGACGACCCTGCCGGCGACCTGCCTTACGGCGCGCAGCGTCGTCTGGAGATCTGCCGCGCCATGTGCACGGGCCCGGAGTTGCTATGCCTCGACGAACCCGCCGCCGGTCTCAACCCGAAGGAATCGCTCGCGCTCAACACGCTGCTCAGGAGCATTCGTGACGAAGGCACCTCGCTGCTTCTCATCGAGCACGACATGTCCGTCGTCATGCAGATTTCGGACCACGTGGTGGTTCTGGAATACGGCCAGAAGATCTCCGACGGCACGCCCGATCACGTTAAGAACGACCCGAAGGTCATCGCGGCCTATCTGGGTGTCGAGGATGAAGAATTGGACGAAGCGATCCATGAAGTCGAAGCCGTTGCCGGAGGGAACAACTGATGTCCTCTGAACCGCTTCTGAAAGTCTCTGCCGTCGAGACCTATTACGGCAATATCCGTGCGCTTGCCGGTGTCAATGTCGAGGTCCACAAAGGCGAGATCGTCTCGCTGATCGGCGCCAACGGTGCCGGCAAGTCGACCCTGATGATGACGATTTGCGGCAGTCCGCAGGCACGCGCCGGCCAGATCGTCTTCGACGGAGAGGACATCACCAAGCTGCCGACGCACCTGATCGCCCGCCGCCGCATCGCGCAGTCTCCGGAAGGTCGTCGCATTTTCCCGCGCATGACCGTGATGGAAAACCTGCAGATGGGCGCCGGTCTCGACAATATGAAGTTCTTTGCGGAGGACGTGGAGAAGGTTTTCACCATGTTCCCGCGTCTGAAGGAACGTCAGAACCAGCGCGGCGGCACCCTGTCGGGTGGTGAGCAGCAGATGCTGTCCATCGGCCGTGCGCTGATGGCGCGGCCGAAGCTGCTTTTGCTCGACGAACCGTCGCTCGGTCTCGCGCCGCTGATCGTCAAGGGCATTTTCGAGCAGATCAAGCGCCTGAACAAGGAAGAGGGGCTGACCGTCTTCCTCGTGGAGCAGAACGCGTTTGCCGCGCTGAAGCTCTCTGACCGTGCCTATGTCATGGTGAACGGCAATGTCACCATGAGCGGGACGGGCAAGGAACTGCTCGCCGATCCGTCGGTCCGGGCGGCCTATCTCGAAGGCGGCCATCATTGAGCGCGCGGAGGATTTGACATGCAAGGATTGTTTTTCGAAAGCGACACCACCGTTCGGCTCGTGCTGAGGTTCCTGGTGCTCTTGCTTGGTTTCTGGACTGCCTGGCGCACGGGCAAGGCAGTTGCGGAGAACTGGCAGAGCTATGGCAGCGTGTTCATCGCAGTGCTCGGACTGGGTGTTGCGATGCGGTTCCTGCACTTTTCGTTGTTCGGCGGGCCGTTCATCAGCCCGTTCTACTACGTCATCGATGTCGTGCTGCTACTGGCCTTCGCGCTCGCCGGATTCCAGGCGCGGCGGACGACCCAGATGGTCGACAACTATTACTGGCTCTATGAGAGAACATCGTATCTTTCGTGGAAGAACAAAGATTGACAAGGTGTTGTTTTCTGTCACAGATTGGCGACAGAGAGCCTCGGCTTGAAATAACGAGTGGAACAGTTTTCCGGCGCAGTGAGAGCGGGTATTGCGCACGGTTTTCAAACCCAAACCCGCATAAAAAACTGGGAGTAACAGTATGAAGAAGTCTCTCCTCTCGGCGGTTGCGCTGTCGGCCATGGTTGCCTTCAGCGGCAACGCCTGGGCTGACATCCTCGTCGGCGTTGCCGGTCCGCTGACCGGTCCGAACGCTGCCTTCGGTGCACAGCTCCAGAAGGGCGCCGAACAGGCTGCCGCCGACATCAATGCCGCTGGCGGCATCAATGGCGAACAGATCAAGATCGTGCTCGGCGACGACGTCTCCGATCCGAAGCAGGGCATTTCCGTTGCCAACAAGTTCGTTGCCGACGGCGTCAAGTTCGTGATCGGTCACTTCAACTCGGGCGTCTCGATCCCGGCGTCGGAAGTTTATGCCGAAAACGGCATCCTCGAAATCACCCCGGCTGCGACCAACCCGGTCTTCACCGAGCGTGGTCTGTGGAACACCTTCCGTACCTGCGGCCGTGACGACCAGCAGGGTGCCGTTGCCGGTGCCTACCTCGTTGAAAAGTTCAAGGACGCCAAAATCGCCATCGTTCACGACAAGACCCCGTATGGCCAGGGTCTCGCCGATGAAACCAAGAAGGCGATGAATGCCGGTGGTCTGACCGAAGTCATGTACGAAGGCGTCACGACTGGCGACAAGGACTTCTCCGCGCTGATCGCGAAGATGAAGGAAGCCGGCGTTTCGATCATCTACTGGGGTGGTCTCCACACCGAAGCTGGTCTGATCATCCGTCAGGCTGCTGACCAGGGCCTGAAGGCTACGCTCGTTTCGGGTGACGGTATCGTTTCGAACGAACTGGCCTCGATCGCCGGCGACGCCGTCGAAGGCACGCTCAACACCTTCGGCCCGGATCCGACCCTGAACCCGGCCAACAAGGAACTCGTCGAGAAGTTCAAGGCTGCCGGCTTCAACCCGGAAGCTTACACGCTCTACTCCTATGCTGCTATGCAGGTCATCGCTGGTGCCGCCAAGGCTGCCGGTTCGGTCGACGCCGAAACCGTCGCAACGGCTATGAAGGAAAAGGGCCCGTTCCCGACCGCTCTCGGCGACATCTCCTACGACGAGAAGGGCGACCCGAAGATCCCCGGCTACATCATGTACGAGTGGAAGAAGGGCGCGGACGGCAAGTTCACCTACGTCCCGCAATAAGGTCTGCCACTACGGCGACAAGGAAAGCCCGGCTTCGTGCCGGGCTTTTTTGCGTTTTGGGGATCCCTCAGCAGGGCAGGGCCCGCAGCACGAAGTCGACACGTTCCTCGACGGGTGCTTTCGGAATGATCGTCCATTCGTAACCAAGGTCTGCGTAGTGGGCGCCGAGCCTGTCATATTCCTCAACAGCGGCTGCCAAGTCGTGTTGGCGCTCGTCATCCTTCGCGAAGATCTCGGGCCATGGCGGGACGGCGAAGACGCGGCGGTGATAGCGCGCGTCCGCTCTCAGGGACTTGATTGCCGCTGGGTTGCCGGTCGCGGATGCGAGGGCGGAGGCAGCATCAACGAGGCTGCGATCAAAGAAGACCCAGCCATCATGCTCCTTCATGCGATCTCGGTCCTCTCGGGCGACGCGGATTGCCTCTTCTGCGAAGGCCTTCAGATCGATCCAGGGCAATGCCCTGCCGCCGATCGCCAGCTGATGACGGACGATGCGTCTTCCAGGTTCCTCGACTGTCGCAAAGCCCCGGTCCTGCAATGCCTTGAGGAGCGTTGACTTCCCGCCGCCGGAGCATCCGGTGACGATGACGAAATTGTCCATGATCCTGTCCTTGCGGTCGGTTGACGGTAGGCTGGCGGCTTCGCTCGCCTAGGGCGATGCCCGGGCGGCGGCGCGGGGCGATGCCACATGCGCTTGCGCGTCCACCTGTCCGATCTGATGTACTCAGGTCTCGCGCAACACATCAGCCGCCTTGACGGCGGCCGAGGCGCGGTTTTCGACGCCCAGCTTGGCGTAGATTTGCTCGAGATGCTTGTTCACCGTGCGGGCGGACAAGCCGAGGATCTCGCCGATATCCCGGTTGGCCTTGCCCTTGGCGATCCAGAGCAGCACTTCGCTTTCGCGATGGGTCAGGCCGAAGCGTTCACGCAGCATTTCGTCCTCGCTCTGACGGTTCGCCGAGGTGAGGCGGAAAAGATATTCGTCCGCGCCGATCGTGCCGAGCAGGGAGAGGGTGAGGGGAAGGCCGGTGGCGCCCGGGAAGGGGAAGCTGGAGTCCGAGTGCATGGACGTGCCGGCCCGGCGGGCCTGAAGCCAACTGGCGGCTGCTCTGGCAACGTCGCCGATACCCTCGGCATGACCTGTCGCTGTCTCGATCAGGCGATTGGCCTGTGGTGTCGTCCAGTGCACCTGCCCGTCGCCCCGGATGGCCAGCAGATGCCGGCCCGCGGCATCGAGAGCCACGCGGGCGCTTTGAGCCGACCGCGCGTTCGACAGATGGACGCGGATGCGCGCGCGCAGCTCATCGATGTTGATCGGCTTGGTGAGATAGTCGACGCCTCCGCATTCCAGCGCCTTTACCACATGTTCCGTCTCGGTCAGTCCAGTCATGAAGATCACGGGGACCTGGGCCACGACCGGTTCGGCCTTCAGTGCACGGCAGGTCTCGAAACCGTCCATGCCGGGCATCACGGCATCGAGGAGGATCAGATCGGGGCTGATGCGGGCGACGATCGACAGTGCCGCGTGGCCAGAGGTCGCAATCAGCACCGAATAGCCTGAGGCTTCCAGCGCTTCCGTGAGGAAACCGAGTGCATCGGGGCTGTCGTCGACGAGCAGGACGATATCGCGCTTTGCGGCTTCAGCCATCGATGGCCTCCCTGGCGCTTTCGAAGGAGGTGAGGAAGCTGCGCAGACCGGCGAGGTCGAAAGCCTGGACATGGGCACGGGCGGTCTCGACGAAGGCGGCGTTACTTCCCAGTCCCGCCAGTTCGGCAAGCTTGGATTCGATGCCGCGGATGTAGCCGATGTCGCAGAGACTGATCAACTCCTCCAGATGGGCCGCTCCCGGTGACACCGGCTTTTGCGGTTGAAGCGCGGGCTGCAACAGGCGCGGATCGTCGGCATAAATCCAGTCGAGACCGAGGAAGCGGGCGAGCTTGTCGCGCAGGCGCGAGATGTCCACAGGCTTGGTGATCGCGTCGTCGTGACCCTCGCCGCCGGGGGCCGGGGCATCGCCAACATTGGCGGACAGCATCAGGATCGGTGCCTTCTGCCCGGCATCGCGCAACTTCTCAACCAGTTGCCAGCCGTTCATGCCTGGCATGGCGATGTCGACCAGGAAGAGGTCTGCCTTCACACCCTCGATGAGCGTTAGGCATTCGAGGCCACCGGCTGCCGTCAGCACGACGAAGTCCAGCGGCGCCAGTACCTCGCGCATCAGTTCGCGATGGTCCTCGTTGTCGTCGACGACGACGATGGTGCGGCGCGGGCCCGTATAGGAGACGATCTTGCGTTCGGGGGCCGGCGCCGTGTTCGGCCGGTCGATTGCCGACAGCATCAGGCGGATCCTGAAAGTCGATCCCTTGTCTCGCTCGCTGACCACCGAGATTTCGCCGCCCAACGTCTGGGTCAGCAGTTTGGTGATGGTCAACCCCAGGCCAAGGCCCGGCTGCGGGCGAATATTGTCGGCCTCGCCGCGCTGGAAGGGTTCATAGATGCGGGTCAGGTCCTTTTCCGCGATGCCGCGGCCGGTGTCGCTGACGGTGAAGGTGGCCACCTGGCTGCGATAGTCGACCGTGAAGCGGATCGTGCCTTCGTCGGTAAACTTGATGGCGTTGGACAGCAGGTTGACGAGGATCTGGCGGATGCGGCGCTCGTCTGTGCGGACGTAAAGCGGCAGGTTGCGCGAGCGCTGGTGCTCGAAGAGGATGCCCTTGGCAGCGGCCTGGGGAGCAAACATGTCGATGAGCTGGTCGAGAAAATCCTGGATGTTGACTTCGTTGGAGAAGACCTGCAGGCGGCCGGCCTCGATCTTCGAAATGTCCAGCAGCCCGTCGATCAGACCGGACAGGTGGTCGGCCGAGCGGCGGATGACTTTGATCGCCGATTGCCGAGGGAGGGGTATGGTCTCGTCGCGCTCCAAGATCTGGGCATAGCCGAGCACCGCGTTGAGCGGGGTTCGCAGCTCGTGGGAAAGCCCCACCACATACCGGCTCTTGGCGCGGTTGGCCGCCTCTGCCGTCTCCTTGGCGTTCTGTAATGCGGCGTCTGTCTTGCGGTGCGCGGCGATTTCCTTGAGCAGCAGGGTGTTCTGGCGCGAGGATTCCTCCTCGGCCACCAGCCGGCTGTCATGGGCGAGTACGTAGAACCAGGAGACGATACCGGCAATGATGGCGAAGATGAAGAAGACCACCAGCACCGTGCGGTTGACGACGTCGGTCATTGCGGGTGTTGCCACGTTCACCTGATGCGCGATGAGCGCAAGGATCGCCCCAATGAGCGAGATCGATGCCATGGCGGTCAGGGCGTAACGGCCGAGCCGGGTGGAGAACTTTTCCAAGAGCACGGCCGGCAGGAAGGTGCGGGCGACAGCGCCTGCCTGGGCGTTGATCTTCGCATGCGGCTTGCACATGTCGTGGCAGCGGCTGTCCAGTGTGCAACACAGGGAACAGATCGGCGCGGCGTAAGCCGGACACCAGGCCATGTCCTCCGGCTCGAAAGGATGTTCGCAGATCGAACAGGTGATACCGGTCTGGTTTTTCCAGCTCTGGCGGGGTTTGCGCGCGAGATAGAACTTGCCCGCCGTCGCCCAGGCGATCAGCGGAGAGATGAGAAAGGCGATGAGGGTCACAAAGGTCGACAGCGAGGCGAGAAGGCTGCCGAAGGCGCCGAAATGCGCGGCGAGCGCCATGCTGGCCGACAGGAGCATGGTGCCACAACCGACCGGGTTGATGTCGTAGAGATGAGCGCGCTTGAACTCGATACCCGGCGGCGAGAGGCCAAGGTTCTTGTTGATGAACAAATCGGCGGAGATGGCGCAGAGCCAGCTCATCGCAATGATCGAGAAGATGCCGAGCGTTTCTTCAAGCAGGCCGTAGATGCCGAGCTCCATGAGAAGCAGGGCGATCGCGACGTTGAAAACGAGCCACACGACGCGGCCGGGATGGCTGTGGGTCAGGCGCGAGAAGAAGTTCGACCAAGCGAGCGAGCCCGCATAGGCATTCATCACATTGATCTTCAGCTGCGAAATCACCACGAAACCGGCCATCAGCAGCATCGCGGCCGTCTCGTTGGGGATCATGTAGCCGAAAGCGGCAACGTACATATGGGCCGGATCAGCTGCCTCACCGATGGGTACGCCCGTCGACAGCGTCAGGACGGCCAGGAAAGAGCCCGCCAGCAGTTTCGGCACGCCCAGCACGACCCATCCGGAGCCTGCGAGGAAGATCGCGATGCGGTGATGGAGCTTGCGTGCCCCCTCGGGCGGCAGGAAGCGCAGGAAGTCCACCTGCTCGCCGATCTGCGGCATCAGAGCCAGGATCACGGCGGACGCCGCGCCAAATTCGAGGAGGTCGAAAGGGGCAGCGCTGCCCATGTGGGCATTCGAATGACCCACACCGGCAAAGGCGCGCCAGAGGTCGATCTTTTCCCAGTCGAGAAAGGCAATGAAGATGAATGGCAGGATGTTGAGTACGATCCAGAAAGGCTGGGTCAACAGCTGGAATTTCGAGATCATGCGGATCCCATAGGTCACCAGTGGCAGGACCACGACGGCGGAGATGATGTAGCCGAGCCAGAGTGGTATGCCGAAAGCGAGTTCCAGCGCCTTGGTCATGATCGAGGCCTCGATGGCGAAGAGCATGAAGGTGAAGCTGGCGTAGATCAGCGAGGTGATCGTCGAGCCGATATAGCCGAAGCCGGCGCCACGGGTCAGCAGATCGATGTCGACGCCGTGGCGGATGGCATAACGGCTGATGGGTACACCGACCAGCAGCATCAGCACCGCCGCAACAATGATGGCAAAGAAAGCGTTCGTGGTCCCGTAAGCAATGGTGATTGTGCCGCCGATCGCTTCCAGGGCCAGGAAAGAGATCGCGCCGATCGCCGTTTGGGATATGCGGCTGGACGAGAATTTTCGTGCGCTTTTGGCCGTGAAGCGGAGCGCGTAGTCTTCCAGAGTCTGGTTGGCGACCCAGCGGTTGTACTCCCGGCGGACGGGGATGATGCGTTGGCGTGCCGGCATGCCTAAATTCTAGCGCCTGTTCAAGGGTGACGTCGGTTTAGGCATTTTCACGGGATTGGTCAGAATAGCAAGGGCACAGAAAGGACTTGCCGTCAGGGTTTGACGAGGCCCCCGTGATAATCCAGCTGGTAGGACAGCCGTCCATTCACGCAAATGCGTTCCACGCCCTGAAAGCTTGCGACATCGCCGATGGATTCGTCGATATATTCCCCGAAGGCATGCTGGAAAGTGAAGCCACCGAGAAAGCGACCTTCCTGATAGAGGGCACTGAGTGCCTGACGGATCACCGTGCCGGCCCGCTCGCCATTGATCAGACCGGGTTCGAGGATGCGGCCATAATAATTGAGGGCCCACACCGGTTCGTCATTCTTCCAGACGACTTCCTGGCCGAGGAAATCGGTGCCGCCATAATAGCTGTCGAGATAGCCGAAAGGTCCGCGCCGGTAGGTGATGTCGTGGGCTGCCCGGCGTGATGCCTGCGTTTCTGCCGTCTTGCCGCCGACATAGCAGGCCGCCTTTGCTTCCAGGATAAACGATTCCAAGGCCCGCATAGCGCTCCCCATGTCAGAACATAAAGGGAACGTAGCGGGGTTGACGCTGTTCGGCAACCCTGCCTTTCCAGGGGGAATGTGGCGTCGGGGGGTTAGGCGCTCTGCAAGCGGTCCGACAGGGCTTTCAACAAAGCCACCGAATCGTACGGTTTGCGAACCACCGGGACATCGGCAAATCCTTCTGGCACGATAGAGCGGTCGTCGTAGCCCGTGGCAAACACGAAGGGAATGCCCAGCCTGGACAGTTCCTCGGCAACCGGCACCGAGGTGTCGCGACCGAGATTGATGTCGAGAATGGCGATCGAGGGCGTAAAGGTCTTCAGCCGGTTGAGAGCATCGGCGCTGGAACTCGCCGTCACGACGTTCTCCAGCCCGGCATCGGCCAGCATCATCTCCGCGTCCATGGCAATGAGCACCTGATCCTCGACCAGAAGCACGGGCAGGCCGGGTTGCAGCGGCTTGCTCTCTGCGGTCGGGCCTGATGTCTCAGCGGACGGGTGCTCTTGGGAAATTGCAGCAGTCTCCCAACTCAGAAATCGACCGGGAATGCAGAATTCCGCGGTCAGACCTTCCGGTTTATAATCCAGATGGCTGGTACCACCAAGGTCATAAGGAATGCTGCGTTCGATGAGCGCCGTGCCGAAGCCCTTACGGCCGATCGGGCCGACGGTCGGGCCGCCGCTTTCCTGCCAGCGGATCAGGCAATCGTCGTCTGCCGTCCGCTGCCATTCAACGGATAGCGTTCCCCCCGTCCGAGACAAGGCTCCATACTTCGCGGCATTGGTGCAAAGTTCGTGGATGACGAGCGCGGCAACGGCATGGGCGCGCGCGTCAAGGGTCACGGCTCCGCCCTTCAGCGACAGCGTGTCGAGACCGCCGCGATAGGGCAGGAGTTCCGCCTGCAGCAGATCGGATAGCGAACCGCCACCGTCCCCACGCGTCAACTGATCATGGGCATGGGAGAGTGCATGGATGCGGCCCCGCAGGGAGCCGATATAGTGGTCGATCGGTACCTCGTCCTGTCCGGGTGCTGCGACCAGCGACTTGATCACGGCCAGGATGTTCTTCACGCGATGGTTCAATTCCTCGTTCAGCATCCGCTGACGAACATCCGCCTTGCTGCGCTCTTCCTGCATCAGTTCGTTGTGATGCAGGACGATCTCGACGGTGGCGGACCGGATCGCCTCGGCGATCTCCAGGTCTGCGTCCTGCCAGGGTTCTGCCTGGTGACGCACCGTCTCTTTCCAAATGGCAAAACTCTTGCGCGGCGTCAGCCGGTCGCCGAGCGGGCCGACATCGTAGGTCTTTTCCGGATTGCCGGCCCAGTTCAAGGTCTGCAAACGCTCTTTGCGGAAAAAGAACAGATAATCTCGCGGGATCTGCGACAGGGGAACGGCCAGTACGCCGGAGACGATTTCGGGATAATCCGCTTCGGGACAGTCGGTCGACAGGGACTTCGTCGCCCAAAATGCGGCCATCGGAGGTTTCGCCGACGAAGCGCGCGAGTTCTGCTTCCTCGCCGGAAGGCGGCACGGTGCCGATCGCGGTCCAGCGGTCCTTCATCCAGAGGCCGACACCATCGCAGGCCAACAGCTTCTGAAATTCTGGCAGGGCGCTCGCCAAAATCTCATCGACGTCCGTTTGATGCGAGGCCGACTGGAGGAAGCGGTCGAGCGCGCGGCGGGCTTCCGTCGAGATGTCGAGTTTGCGCTTCTGTCGCAGGGCAAGGAGATGCAACGAGAAGAATTCGCCGAACATTTCGGCTGCGATCCGCTCAGACATGGTGAGCGTTTTCGGCGCATAGTGATGGCAGGCAATGAGGCCCCAGAGTTTGCCGTCGAGGATGAGAGAGATCGACATCGACGCGGCCACGCCCATGTTGCGCAGATATTCGCAATGGATCGGGGAGACGCTGCGCAGGTGGGCGAAGGAGAGGTCGAGCGGCAGACTGATCTCGTCTTCTTCCGGCAGCAGGCTGACGCGGGTACCGCGTGCGTCTGAAATGACACGGATTGGGTTTTGCATATAGAGGATGCGGGCCTGCTGGGGGATGTCCGTGGCCGGAAAGTATTGGCCCAGGAAACTTTCAAGATCCGGGCGCTTGGCTTCGCTTGCAACTTTCCCGGATCCATCCTCCTCGAAGCGATAAACCATGACCCGGTCATAGCCGAGGACCGTTCGTACCAATCGGGCCGAGGATGAGATCAACAGATCGATGTCGGCGATGTCCTTGACGCGGCCGATCATCTCGCGGGCCAATTGGAGCGGTTGCGTACGGCGCAGGGAGGGTTCGAATTCCAGGATGGCGCCGTCGTGCTGGCGGTGTACGGCGATGTCGAAATGATCGCCGTTGGGCAGCCGCAGATGGGCTATGACGGCGGGGCGGCTTGGATCCGGGGCCTGCGCGATGGCATTGCGCAGATCGTGGGTCGCTTCGTCGCCGAGCAAGTCGGCAATATGCCGACCCTTCAGCGCGCCCTCGGCGCGGAGCATAGCGTTGGCATTGGCGGAATAACGGTTGACCACGGTGATGCCGGGGTCGCAGGCAAGCAGGCAACCATGGGGCTGGATGCTGCCAGGGATATGGATCGGTTCACGGTCGCAATTCGACAGGTCGACGGTAGGCACGGTTGGCATTCAGGGCACTTTCGAAGGCGTTACGGGCATAGTCGAAAGCGGTGTCGGCCCAAGCTGCAGCTGCCCGATCGTCGTACACACACACGTTCTCCATACGCGTCGAGAACGCGCGCCAACTGGAAAAGTTCCGTGCCTGCGCAAAAAGATGACGGGCCCCATTGCTGTCAGTAAAACCCAGAGCTTCCGCCCGCTTGGCGAGAAGCCGGGCGCCGAGGGCTGAGCCTTCCAGAACATAGAGAAGTCCGATCTGCCCCGCGCCGTCAGGCGGCAAAAACTCTGGTAGATCGAGGGGCTCATCCAAACCGAGATCGCGAAGATCGGCCCGCAATTCCTCGCTGTACAGCCCGGGTTGCCAGTCCTCAAAGCCTGCGGGCGGCGGCGCCTTGGCAAGCCATGCTTCCACCGGCAGCCGGAAGCGCGCCATGCCGTCAAGATAACGCGCGTAGGAGGTGAGGGTGTCGAAGCTCCCGATCATCGTGTCGAGCGCGTGATGTGCCTCGGCGGTGCTGGTCTTCAGACCGAGCCGCCTGGGAGAGATATCCATGCTTCGTCTTTCGTTTTTCCGTACGATCCTACAGTGCCGCCTTGATCACTGACAAGCCAAGAGGGCGTTGCGCCGGCTTAGAGGGGCTGCGCATCCTGTCGGGTCAGCAGTGATATAGGCATGATGTGGACTTGGATCGAGGTGGCACGGCTCCTCTTCCCTCTTTTACCCCCTGGCCTACGTCAAACGACGTATACGGTTTTGCACTGCGGCATCCGATAGTCCCTCTCAGCAACGGTTAACAGACATTAACCGACCGGTTGCGACCAAGAAGAGGGGATCACAACAATGTCCATGAAGATGAAACTGACAGGCGCGCTTCTCGGCGCCATGCTGTCGACAACCGCCTTCCACGGCGCGTTTGCCGCAGACGACACCATCAAGATCGGCGTTCTCCACTCGCTGTCGGGCACGATGGCGATCTCTGAAACGACGCTGAAAGACGCCATGCTGATGCTCATCGAGGAGCAGAACAAGAAGGGTGGCGTTCTCGGCAAGAAGCTCGAAGCCGTCGTGGTCGACCCGGCCTCCGACTGGCCGCTGTTTGCTGAAAAGGCCCGCGAACTGATTTCCAAGGACAAGGTTGCTGCCGTTTTCGGTTGCTGGACTTCGTCGTCGCGCAAGTCCGTCCTGCCGGTCTTCGAAGAGCTGAACTCGATCCTCTTCTACCCGGTCCAGTACGAGGGTGAAGAATCCTCGCGCAACATCTTCTACACCGGTGCTGCTCCGAACCAGCAGGCGATCCCGGCTGTTGACTACCTGGCCGAAAACGAAGGCGTCGAGCGCTGGGTTCTCGCCGGTACCGACTACGTCTATCCGCAGACGACCAACAAGATCCTCAAGGCCTATCTGATGTCGAAGGGCGTTGCCGAAGAAGACATCATGATCAACTACACGCCGTTCGGTCATTCCGACTGGCAGACCATCGTTTCCGACATCAAGAAGTTCGGCTCTGCCGGCAAGAAGACCGCCGTCGTCTCGACCATCAACGGTGATGCGAACGTTCCGTTCTACAAGGAACTCGGCAACCAGGGCATCAAGGCTGAAGACATTCCGGTCGTCGCCTTCTCCGTCGGTGAAGAAGAACTCGCCGGCCTCGACACGGCCCCGCTCGTCGGTCACCTCGCTGCCTGGAACTACTTCCAGTCCGTCGATGCCCCGGTCAATGCCGAGTTCATCAAGACCTGGCATGCCTTCACCAAGAACGACAAGCGCGTGACCAACGACCCGATGGAAGCCGCCTATATCGGCTTCAACGCCTGGGTTAAGGCCGTCGAAGCTGCCGGAACCACCGACACCGACGCCGTTCTCGACTCGATCATCGGCGTTGCCGTCCCGAACCTGTCGGGTGGCTATTCGACCGTCATGCCGAACCACCACATCACCAAGCCGGTCCTGATCGGCGAAATCCAGGCCGACGGCCAGTTCGAAATCGTCCAGCAGACCCCGTCTGTCGTCGGTGACGAATGGTCGGATTACCTGCCCGACTCCAAGGACCTGATCTCCGATTGGCGCAAGCCGATGGAATGCGGCAACTTCAACGTTGCAACCGGCAAGTGCGGCGGCAAGGGCAGCTGATAATCCCCTTCTCCCTTCGGGGAGAAGGTGGTCCGAAGGACCGGATGAGGGGGAGGCGAAGCCTTGCGGCTCCCCCTCATCGCCTCGCATCCGCTCGGCACTTCTCCCCGCGGGGGAGAAGAGGGAGCAAGCCGCAATCGCCGATTTCCTGGTGAGCGACGGGGGACTGCCACAATGACACATCGAATTCTCACACTGCTTTTCATCTTCCTTTCCTTCGCCGCGCCCTCCTTTGCGCAGAGCGATCCGCGCGAACTCCTGAACGCGCTCGGAAAAGCCAATTTCAAGCAGGCCGAAGAGCTTCTCGGGCAGATCGCGGCGACCGCCGACGCCCGCGTCGTTCCCGCTCTCGAAGCCTTTGCGGAGGGCGATCTCTATGTCCGCAAGTCGGACAACCAGGTCTTCATCACCAAACCTGCCGGTAGCAATCTCGCGGCCATTGATGCCTTGACTGGCGAGACGGTCGGCGAGGAGCCGAAGGGCGCCTTCACCAAGATCAAGGTCAACAACTCCCTGCGTCGAGCGATCCGCTCAGCACTCGGCGGGTTGACGCTCTTGAGCCCTGACCGCAGCGTGCGCCTCGCCGCCGCCCAAGCGGTGTTGCAGTCGCCGAGTGCGGAAAATCTTGCCTTGATCGAGACGGCGCTCGCCACCGAGGCCGACTCGGAAGTCAAGGCGCGCATGGAAGAGGCGCGGGCCGTCTCCGTGCTTGCGTCCGATCGATCCGCCGATGACAAGCGTGCCGCCATCGCCACCGTCGCGTCGCTCGGCGGGCGTGAGGCGATCGGCATCCTGATGTCGGTGTCGTCAACCATCGACGACAGCCTGAAGCCGGATCTCGATGCGGCAATCAGCAAGATCGAGGGGCAGCTCCTGTTCTGGGATATGGGGCAGAACGTCTGGTACGGCATCTCGCTCGGTTCGGTGCTGTTGCTAGCGGCCATCGGCCTTGCCATCACCTTCGGCGTCATGGGCATCATCAACATGGCGCATGGCGAGATGGTGATGATCGGCGCCTATTCCACCTTCGTCGTCCAGCAGGTGATCCGCACCAACTATCCTGAACTGTTCGACTGGTCGCTGGCGATCGCGCTGCCCGTCGCCTTCCTGGTGACGGCCGCAGTAGGCCTGATCATCGAACGTGGCGTCATCCGCTTTCTCTATGGCCGGCCGCTCGAGACGCTGCTCGCCACCTGGGGCATTTCGCTCATCCTGCAGCAGACGATCCGCACCATCTTCGGCCCGACGAACCAGGAAGTCGGCAATCCCTCCTGGATGTCCGGCTCGTTTGCGCTCGGCGGCCTCTCGATCACCTGGAACCGGCTGTGGATCGTGCTATTTTCTCTCACGATCTTCTTCGCCTTGCTGGCCTTGATGAAGCGTTCGTCCTTCGGCTTGCAGATGCGTGCCGTCACGCAGAACCGCCGCATGGCTTCGTCCATGGGCATCCGCACCCCCTGGGTTGACGCCTTCACCTTTGCGCTCGGGTCCGGGATTGCCGGGATCGCCGGGGTGGCGCTGTCCCAGATCGACAATGTCTCGCCCAATCTCGGCCAGTCCTACATCATCGACAGTTTCATGGTGGTGGTGTTCGGCGGCGTCGGCAATCTCTGGGGCACTTTCGTCGGCGCGCTGTCGCTCGGGGTGCTTAACAAGTTCCTCGAACCTTCGGTTGGGGCTGTGCTTGGCAAGATCCTCGTGCTCGTCCTGATCATTCTCTTCATTCAAAAACGACCGCGCGGGCTCTTCGCGCTCAAGGGAAGGGCGGTGGAAGCATGATCAGCGGCTTCATCCTGCGCGCACTCGACGGCAAGATCGTCATCGCCATCGGCGTTCTCCTGGGCTTTGCCCTGCTGGTGCCAGCACTCAACCTGCTGACGCCGCCCGACAGCGCACTGCATGTTCCAACCTATGTGGTGTCGCTGCTTGGCAAATATCTCTGCTATGCGCTCCTGGCCTTGGCACTCGATCTCGTCTGGGGCTATTGCGGCATTCTCTCGCTCGGCCATGGCGCCTTCTTCGCGCTCGGCGGTTATGCGATGGGCATGTATCTGATGCGCCAGATCGGTTCCCGCGGCGTCTATGGCGACCCGATTTTGCCTGACTTCATGGTCTTCCTGAACTGGAAGGAACTGCCCTGGTTCTGGCATGGAATGAATTATTTCCCCGTCGCCATGGCCATGGTGCTGCTGGTGCCTGGCCTGCTCGCTTTCGTCTTCGGCTGGTTCGCTTTCCGCTCCCGCGTCAACGGTGTCTATCTTTCGATCATCACCCAGGCGATGACTTATGCGCTGCTCCTGGCCTTCTTCCGCAACGACATGGGCTTTGGCGGCAATAACGGGCTCACCGACTACAAGGAAATCCTCGGCTTCAACGTCCAGGCGGATGGTACGCGCGCCGTGCTTTTCATGCTCTCGGCGCTGTTTCTGGCGCTGTGCCTGATCCTCGCCTCCGCCATCACCCGTTCGAAGTTCGGCAAGGTGCTTGTCGGGGTGCGCGATGCGGAAAGCCGCGTGCGCTTTCTCGGTTACCGGGTCGAGAACATCAAACTCTTCACCTTCGTCGTCTCGGCGATGATGGCGGGCATCGCCGGTGCGCTCTTCGTACCGCAAGTCGGCATCATCAATCCGGGCGAATTTGCCCCGGCCAACTCGATCGAAGTCGTCGTGTGGACGGCCGTCGGTGGACGCGGCACGCTGATCGGGCCGATCATCGGGGCAATCCTCGTGAACCTCGGCAAGAGCTATTTTACCGGTGCCTTCCCCGATCTCTGGCTGTTTGCCCTGGGCGGACTGTTCATCTTCGTCACGCTCTTCCTGCCGAAGGGCATCGTCGGCACGGTCCAGGCGTACTTGGCCAAGCGCAAGGACTATGCCCGCGAGGCAGACAAGGATGCGGCGAATACCGACGTGAAACCCGAAACGACCCCCGTGGCTGCGGAGTGAGACCATGAGCGACCAGACAACATCGAGCCTGCTCTATCTCAACGGCGTGTCGGTTTCCTTCGACGGTTTCAAGGCGCTGAACTCGCTCTCCTTCATCGTCGAACCCGGTGAACTCAGGGCCATCATCGGCCCGAATGGCGCCGGCAAGACGACGATGATGGACATCATCACCGGCAAAACGCGGCCTGATACGGGTGACGTCTTCTTCGACGGTGGCAAGGTCGACCTGACGAAGAAGGACGAGGCGGAGATCGCTCAGCTCGGCATCGGCCGCAAGTTCCAGAAGCCGACGGTGTTCGAAAGCCACACCGTCTGGGACAATCTGGAACTGGCCCTCAACCGCAAGCGAGGGGTATTCGCAACGCTCTTCTACCGGCTGTCACCGGAGGACAAGGCGCGCATCGAGGAGATCCTGGAGACGGTGCGGCTCACCCATCGCAAGGATGAACTGGCCGCCAATCTTTCCCATGGGCAGAAGCAGTGGCTGGAGATCGGCATGCTGCTCGCCCAGGAGCCGAAGCTTCTGCTGGTCGACGAGCCGGTGGCTGGCATGACCGATGCCGAGACGGCTGAGACGGCCATTCTCCTCAAGGAAATCGCCAAGACCCGCTCCGTGGTCGTGGTCGAACACGACATGGGCTTCATTCGGGATCTCGGGGTGAAGGTGACGTGTCTGGCGGAAGGCTCGGTGCTGGCCGAGGGAACGATCGATTTCGTCTCGAATGACCAGAAGGTCATCGAGAACTATCTGGGGCGGTGATGGCCAGGCTTTTTCCCCTCCCCAACCCCTCCCCACAAGGGGGAGGGGCTGTCTCCGCCTTCGGGCTCGGAGATAGGGGCAGGAGCTATCGTCCCGGTCTCTCCCCCCTTGTGGGGGAGATGGCCGGCAGGCCAGAGGGGGTATTTTTCTTGCTCATTCGGGGGACAAACCCATGCTGACAGTCGAAAACGTCAATCTCCACTACGGTGCCGCCCAGGCCCTGCGCGGCGTGTCGATCAATGCCGAGATGGGCAAGATCACCTGCGTGCTCGGGCGAAACGGGGTCGGGAAGTCGTCGCTCTTGCGCGCCATCACCGGCCAGCATGCGGTGTCGGCCGGAACGATCACCTTCAATGGCACCAAGCTCAACGGCATGGCTCCGTTCAACCGGGCGCGGACGGGGGTCGGTTATGTGCCACAGGGGCGTGAGATCTTTCCGCTGCTGACCGTCAAGGAAAACCTGGAAACCGGTTATGCACCGCTCGACCGTAAGGACCGCTACATCCCCGACGACATCTTCAGCCTGTTCCCGGTTCTGGATTCCATGCTGTCGCGGCGCGGCGGTGACCTCTCGGGCGGGCAGCAGCAGCAGCTCGCGATCGGGCGGGCCATGGTGACGCGGCCGAAGATCCTGGTGCTGGACGAGCCGACGGAAGGCATCCAGCCGTCGATCATCAAGGATATCGGCCGGGCGATCCGCTACCTGCGCGATACCTCAGGCATGGCGATCCTGCTCGTTGAGCAGTATCTCGATTTCTGCCGCGAGCTTGCCGATCACGTTTACATCATGGATCGCGGCGAGATCGTGCATCAGGGGGCGGCCGAAACGCTGGACACGCCGGAGGCGCGCCGACATCTGACCGTGTGATTTTGCAAGACAGGGTTGATGATTTATTAGCGAAGTCGGGTTGATGCTGGGGACACGCGTGGTATTGAACGCGCATCTGCAAACAGAAGGCACATCCATGACATCCAGCACGGTCTCTCACCGCGCTCGGGCGAGCGTATTTGCTCGTGCGGTCGCGGGGCTTTTTCTCTTCGGTCTTTCGGCAGTTTCCGCCGAAGCTGCCAGCTGTGGCACTGCGGTCCAGCCGGGCCAACATAGCCTGACCTTCCAGTCTGGCGGCGTGATGCGCGAGGCGGTCTATGTCATTCCGACCAGTTATTCGGGCAAGAAAAAGGTCCCGCTGGTCCTCGATTTCCACGGCTCAAACAGCAATCCCACGGTGCAGCTGAAGCGGAGCCACTGGGACGAAGTCGCCGAGCGCGAGGGTTTCGTCGTCATGGCGCTCGCCGGCAGCCTGAAGGGCGAGCTGCCCAATACCCATGCCTGGAACGTGCCGGGTGTCACGGCCGGCGAGGGGGCAGATGAATCGCTCGCCATCCGCGATGCGGTGAAGCTCGCCAAGGACACGCTTTGCATCGACACGGCGAAGATCTATGCCTCGGGTTATTCGGGGGGCGGACGGATGTTGTCGCAATATATCTGCAACGGATATGGCGATTTCGCCGCTGCCGGCTTTGTCATGGGGCTTCGTGCCGGCACGCCGGTCGAGGAGAACGGCGTATGGCGGCCAAGGCGCGAAAGCTGCCAGCCAAGCCGGCCCGTCTCGATCATCGCCTTCTCGGGCATGAAGGATCACGTCAACCCATTCGATGGCGGCGGCAAGGCCTATTGGCGTTATGGTGGCGAAGTGGCGCTCAACCGCTGGGCCGAGCTCAACGGTTGCGAGACACGGCCACAAACCGAGACCGGGACGTCGGCCGATGTCTCCCGTTATATGGGTTGCCGGGCCGGCACCAGCGTCATGTCCTATGTGATCGCCAATGCCGACCATGCCTGGCCGGCCCGCTCCGTGCTGTTCCAGCTGGCATCGAGCGGAGACAAGACGATCCGCGAGGTTGATGCGACCGACAGAATGTGGGACTTCTTCCGCACATCCGGCGGTGATTTGATGGCCGGAAATACCGTCGGTGCGTCCTGCACGGACGGACAGACAACCGCCTCGACACAGAATGGCGGGCAGGGGAAAACGTGCAAACAAGCCAGCACACACGACAACAGCGTGCCCGTGGTATCGGGCGACTTGTAACCAAGTCGCTCGGCGGGCGCACGCGCATCGCCGAGCTTTTCCAGGAGGGGGCGGCGAAGATCCGCTTGCCCGAAAGTTTTACCGACGAACTCGAGGCGGTGACGATCAACACCGCGGGCGGCATTACCGGCGGCGACGAATTCGACTGGCATTTTCGCGCCGGCCCCGGCTGCTTCGTCACCGCGACAACACAGGCCTGCGAGAAGATCTACAAGGCCTCTGCCGGCACCGGCCAGATCACCAGCCGAATCGAGGTGGGAGCAGGCGCCAAATTCCACTGGCTGCCGCAGGAAAGCATTCTCTTCGACAACGCTTCTCTCACCCGACGGCTTGAAGTCGATCTCGCTGAGGACGCCGAATTCCTGGCCGTCGAGGCGATCCTTCTCGGCCGCAAGGCCATGGGCGAGGCGATGAGTACCGGGCTCGTGCGCGATCGCTGGCGCATCCGCCGCGAGGGGCGTTTGCTGCATGCCGAAGACCTCAAACTCGAAGGTGATGTCGCCGGCCTGACCGCTCATCCGGGCGTGCTGTCGGGCCGGGTCGCCTTTGCGACGCTCATTCATGTCAGTCCCCGTGCGGAAGGGCTGGTCAGCCCAATTCGTGAGCTGATTGGTGAAGAAATGGGCGGCGTAAGTTATTGGCAAGGCAAGCTTGTTGCCCGTGTCTCGGCCAGTGACGGCTTTGCCTTGCGAAAAATCCTCATCCCGATCATTTCGGCCTTGCGCGGGGGCGCGTCTGTGCCAAAAGTCTGGACTCTCTGACGACACCTGATTGGAGCACGCATGAACCTGACGCCACGGGAAAAGGACAAACTGCTGATCGCCATGGCCGCCATCGTTGCGCGGCGCCGGCTGGAGCGGGGCGTCAAGCTCAACTATCCGGAAGCGATCGCGCTCATTTCCGATTTCGTCGTTGAAGGCGCGCGCGACGGCCGCAGCGTCGCCGATCTGATGGAGGCGGGCGCCCATGTCATCACCCGGGACCAGGTGATGGAGGGCATCGCCGAGATGATCCACGACGTGCAGGTCGAGGCGACGTTCCCGGACGGGACGAAGCTCGTGACCGTACACGAACCGATCCGCTGAGGACTGAGATCATGGCGCTGGAACTTCGGCCGAACTGCGAGTGCTGCGACAAGGATCTGCCGCCGGAGAGCCTGGCGATGATCTGCAGTTTCGAATGCACCTATTGCGCCGACTGCGCGGAGACCACGCTTGCCGGCATCTGCCCGAACTGCGGCGGTGAACTGGTGCGCCGGCCGATCCGGCCCGCCGGCAAGCTCGCCAACAATCCTGCCTCCACCAAACGCATCCTCAAAGCCGAGGGCTGCCAGCCCTCGCGCGCCGCTTGAACCCGCTGAAGGAGCGATTCATGATCCCCGGTGAAATCATTGCAGCCGCAGGCGAAATCGAACTGAATGCCGGCCTTCCGACGGTGACGATCGAGGTGTCCAACAGCGGTGACCGTCCGGTGCAGGTCGGCAGCCACTATCATTTCTACGAGACCAATGCCGGGCTGATCTTCGAGCGCGAACAGGCGCGCGGCATGCGGCTCGATATCCCGGCGGGCACGGCTGTGCGCTTCGAACCCGGTCAGACTCGGCAGGTGACGCTGATCCCGCTGTCGGGCAAACGCGAAGTCTATGGATTCCGCCAGCAGGTCATGGGCGGCCTCTGACATGGCTGGCCGGAGGGGATGGTCATGGTGCGTGCGATGAACTGGGGCGTGATCCTGATGCTGTGCGGCTGCGTATTGCTGCAAGACGCGCCGGCCTCGGGTGAGGACGTGCGGGACGTCGACTGCAACAATGCCCAGACTCAGGCCGACATGAACCAGTGTGCGGCCGAGGACTATCGAAAAGCCGATGCCGCGATGAATGCCCAATGGGCCGAGACGCGCGCCGCCATGCTCGCATGGGACAAGGCGACGCCCCCCTCAGGAGACAATGGAGCGGCCAAGCGGCTTCTGGTTTCGCAGCGCGCCTGGCTCGCCTATCGCGACGCCGCCTGCGATGTCGAAGGTTACTCGGTTGAAGGTGGTTCGATGCAGCCGTTGATGATCTCTTCCTGTCTGGCGGAGCTGACGAAGCGCCGGACGGAAGAGCTGAAATCATTGGTCGGGCTCTATTGAGGGTGTGACGCGATGGCTCAGGCACGGCAGGTCATGATTGTCGGCAATGGACCGGTGGACGAAGGAGTGGCCTCGCTCATCGATGCGGCGGATCTCGTCATCCGATTCAACGGCAGCCGCAATTTCGGCGCGGCGGGGCGCAAGACGGATATCGTCGCTGTCTGCAACACCGGCCGTCCGGGGGCTCAGATGCTCGCCGATCCGAACTGGCGCGACAGCGAAGCCGTGCGCCGCACGGCGGAGATCTGGTCGGTGCGCGATCCCCAGAAGTTTGCCGACCTCAAGCCGGCGCTTGCCATCAGCCATCCCGAACTCGACGATTTCTGCGATGATTACACCGACGGCTTCGCAACCTTTGCCCATGCAAATGGCAAGCGCCACAGGATCATCCATCGTGACGTGCACGAGGCGCTGGACGAGACCCTCCTTGCGCTCGACGCCGAGCCTTACGTCGTGCCGTCCAGTGGCCTGGTGGTGATCGAGGCGCTGCTCTCCGATCCTGCCCATGCCGATGACACGATCATCCTTGCCGGTTTCGGCCATGCCGGCTGGGATGGTCATCCCTTCGACGCCGAGCGTCGTCTGGTCGATCGTTACATCGCCAGCGGCCGCGTGATGCGGCTGCAACCCCTCTTTGCTTCCTCCCTCTCCCAAGGAGCCTGACGCCCATGTCCTTCAAGATGTCCCGCGCCGCCTATGCTTCAATGTTCGGTCCGACCAAGGGCGACAAGGTGCGTCTTGCCGATACGGAACTGTTCATCGAGGTGGAGAAGGATTTCACCACCTATGGGGAAGAGGTGAAGTTCGGCGGTGGCAAGGTCATCCGGGATGGCATGGGTCAAAGCCAGGTCACGCGGGCTGACGGCGCCGTCGATACCGTCATCACCAATGCGCTGATCCTCGACCACTGGGGCATCGTGAAGGCGGATATCGGCCTGAAGGATGGCCGGATCGTTGCGATCGGCAAGGCCGGCAATCCGGACACCCAGCCCGGCGTCGACATCATCGTCGGTCCGGGCACGGAAGCAATTGCCGGCGAAGGCAAGATCATCACCGCCGGCGGCATGGACGCCCATATCCACTTCATCTGCCCTCAGCAGATCGAGGAGGCGCTGATGTCCGGCCTCACCTGCATGCTGGGCGGCGGCACCGGTCCCGCCCATGGCACGCTCGCCACCACCTGCACGCCCGGCCCCTGGCACATCGCACGGATGATCGAGGCGGCGGATGCTTTCCCGATGAACCTCGCCTTTGCCGGCAAGGGCAATGCCTCGCTACCGGGGGCGCTCGAGGAAATGGTGCTGGCCGGCGCCACTTCGCTCAAGCTGCACGAGGACTGGGGCACCACGCCCGGTGCCATCGACTGCTGCCTGTCGGTTGCCGACCAGTATGACGTTCAGGTGATGATCCACACGGATACGCTGAACGAGTCGGGCTTCGTCGAGGATACGGTCGGCGCGATCAAGGGCCGCACGATCCATGCCTTCCACACGGAAGGGGCGGGCGGTGGCCATGCACCCGACATCATCAAGATCTGCGGCCAGCTGAACGTCATTCCGTCGTCGACCAATCCGACGCGGCCCTACACGGTCAACACGATCGCCGAGCATCTCGACATGCTGATGGTCTGCCATCACCTGTCGTCCTCGATCCCTGAGGATATTGCCTTTGCCGAAAGCCGCATCCGCAAGGAAACCATCGCGGCCGAAGACATCCTGCACGATATCGGTGCCTTTTCGATCATCTCGTCCGACAGCCAGGCCATGGGCCGCGTCGGTGAAGTCGCGATCCGCACCTGGCAGACTGCGGACAAGATGAAGCGCCAGCGTGGGCGCCTGCCGAGCGAGACAGGCGACAACGACAATGTCCGCGTCAAGCGCTACATCGCCAAATACACGATCAACCCCGCCATCGCGCACGGTCTGTCCCACGAAATCGGCTCGGTCGAAATCGGCAAGCGCGCCGACCTCGTCATCTGGAACCCGGCTTTCTTCGGCGTGAAGCCCGATATGGTGCTGCTCGGCGGCATGATTGCGGCAGCTCCGATGGGCGACCCGAACGCCTCGATCCCGACCCCGCAGCCGGTGCATTACCGGCCGATGTTCGGCTCCTTCGGCAAGGCGCGTACCAATACGTCCGTCACCTTCGTCTCCCAGGCGGCGCTGGATGGCGGGCTCGCCAACCGGCTCGGCACCGCCAAGCAGATGGTCGCGGTCAAGAACACGCGCGGCGGCATCTCGAAGAAGTCGATGATCCACAATGATCTGACGCCGCATATCGAGGTCGATCCGGAAACCTATGAAGTGCGGGCTGATGGCGAGCTGCTCACCTGCGAACCGGCGACCAAGCTGCCGATGGCGCAGCGGTATTTCCTGTTCTGATCGGGCGCAGGCGGCTGGATTGCCGGTTTCGCGGTTTGGTGTACACTGTCACCATGGACCACCGGTGGGCACCATGGCTGAAGACGTGAACAATCTTGTGCTGGAGCATTTGCGGGCCATCCGAACGGATATCCGTGACCTGCGTGACACATTGATGGACCACGGGCATCGGCTGACCCGGATTGAGATCGGCCTTGCCGGGCTTCGGCGTGACCAGAGTACGGATGCGACCGGTGTCGCCGAGATGGGGTTGAGGATCGATCGTTTGACGGAAAAGGTCCAGCGTATCGAACAACGTCTCGATCTTACCGATTGAGTGATCCGGTCAATTTTCGTTTTCTTTTGGTTGAAGCCGTATTTGCCAACCATCCCTCAAGGGCAACGCTGACTTGGCTTGCGTGAAAGACCGTCTGTCACAAATGCTGTCGCATGCCACGAAGTCGGAGTTGCGTTGATGCGAAGGCTTTTGCGCGCGCTCTCTGCGGGTTTCCTGCTCGTCCTTTTCGCGCTGGGCCTTGGGACCTTCGTCCCACGGCCGCTGGTGGGGCCATCGCTTGGCGGATCGACAGAGACGCGCGAAATCCTGCTGCTCTCCAACCCGATCCATACCGATATCGCGCTTCCGCTCGACGACGAGGTGCGGACCGCCTTTGCCGATCTCATCCCGTCCGGCCTGCCGATCGGCATGCCCGGCGCCGACTATCTGGTGTTCGGCTGGGGTGGCCGGTCCTTCTATATCGAGACGCCGACATGGGGCGATCTGAAACCTCTGCCGGTGTTGCGGGCGCTGACCCTTGACCGGTCGGTGATGCATGTCGAAGTCGCCGGACCGATCGACCGGGGTCATAAGACGGTTCGGGTGTTGTCCGTTTCGGCGGAGGGCCGGCGGCGGATGATCGCGGCGATCCGTGACAGCTTCCAGCGGGACGGTGGGTTGCCCTTGGTGATCGAAGGCGCTGCCTATGGTCTGGACGATGCCTTTTTCGAGGCGCGTGGCGGGTTCAACGCGCTGGCCGGCTGCAACACCTGGACCGCGGCCATGCTGCGCCAGGGCGGCCTCACGACCGGGTGGTGGACGCCTCTCCCGCAACTGCTCGACTGGTCTGTTCCGCGAATCGATTCGCCCGAATCGGCGCATTTCTGAGACAGATCACTCGACTGACTTGTGGCATCGCGTGGCCTGAGCCATTCCAATCCCCTAGAAAATCGGGGCAGCATTTGTGAAAACGCAAATCTGGCCGACGCGTCTTGTCGATTTCCGCATTCCCTGGTTGTGCTTTCGGCCTTTTTGGGTTGTTGTTCTTTCATTTTGCAGGTCGTTCAATTTCGACAGACTTCATTAGAGATTGGGGAAGAATTGCTCCCTAATCCATGTATATCTTCATGAAGGAGCATCTGGTGGATTTCATCAGGACGTGGCTGTGGCGGCAAATCGATCTGGGCAGTTTCGACAACCAGAAGGCGATCGTCGGGTTCGCGCTGTCGATCAGCTGCCGGGCGGTGATCCTTGCCAGTGGACTTAGCCTCGCAACCCTGCCCTTGCTCTATGGCCTCGGCTTCTTGACCATGCCGGTCGAAGAGGCGATCAAGATCACGGTGGCCTTCTCCTGGCTGTTCGGCGGTGCGTTTTCCGGTGCCTTTGCCTTCGTCGCCGGCCTTGTCATCCGCGATCTCACGCAATCGCGCGCCGAGTTCGAGCGCCTGAGCCGCACGGATACGCTTTCCGGTCTCGCCAATCGCCGAGCGTTCAATGATGCATTTGCGCATGTCTCGGGGGAAGCCTCTCTCGCCATCATCGACATCGACCGGTTCAAGTCGATCAACGACCGTTTTGGACATCATGTCGGAGATCTGGTCATCCAGGAAATCTCGGGGGTCTTGCGCCAGGTATTTTCAGATCACCATCTCGTGGCGCGGCTGGGTGGCGAGGAATTCGGTGTCATACTCAAGGGCGGCGAAAGCGCCGAGCGGCTTGCGCTGGTGGAGCGAGCGCGCAGCAAAGTCGCTGCGGGTCGTTTCATCTGTGACGATGTCGAGCTTTCCGTGACCATGTCGGCCGGCGTTGCGGAATTTCTCCCGGGACGGCGGCCGGAATGGGTTTATGCGCTGGCCGATAAGGCACTCTACCTTGCCAAGAGCGACGGACGCGACCGGGTCCTGCACGAGCGGGACCTCGGTTCAGCGGACGGCGTGAGTGCTCCCTACCAGGCTGATCCCTCGGGGATATTCGGCATCGCCGGAGCCGAGGCATAACTTCAATCTTGCTCGCTGCCTTCCGTTTGTGCATGGTTCAAAAAACAGACAATCGGAGACTTCATGCAGCGCGCGACAAGCTACAAACCCGCCGGCACCGTGGCGGAGGCTCCCGAAGGCATCGTGGTGTTGTCGCATGACGCGCGCCATCTGCGACGTAAGCTCTTGCATCTCGACGACGGTGAAATGGTCATGCTCGATCTCAAGGAGCCGGTGTTGTTTGCGCATGGTGACCGGCTGATTCTCGAAGACGGTACGACGATCGAGATTCGGGCGGCAGAGGAACGGCTGTTTCAGATCACGGGACGTGACGGGCTGCATCTGGTCGAGCTTGCCTGGCATCTCGGCAATCGGCATCTGGCGGCGCAGATCGAGGCGGAGCGGATCCTGATCCTGCGTGACCATGTCATTCGCGAGATGCTGACCGGGCTTGGCGCCGAGGTGATCGAGGTGGTGGAACCCTTCCAACCGGTGCGGGGAGCGTATCATGCTCACGGAAGCCATGGACACGGCGCAAGTGGCCATGGCTGACAGCCTGTTTTCGCGAGCGCCCGTGACCCAGCGCGGTTTGTTGCGGTTGATGGCCTGGCTGTCGCCGGCCTTTCCCGTCGGTGGATTTGCCTATTCCGGAGGGCTGGAAAGCGCCGTTGTGGAGCGGCATGTGCGCGATGCCGACAGCTTGCGGTCCTGGCTGTGTCTGCTGGTGGAGCACGGGGGACTGCGCAACGACGCCATCCTGTTTCTCGAAGCGCATCGGCGGCAGACCGAAGGCGACGATCTGGATGAACTCATTGAGCTGGCGGCCGCTCTTGCCGGTTCGGCGGAGCGCCATGCGGAAATCACCCGCCAGGGCGAAGCCTTTGTCAATGCTGCAGCCGGCTGGCCGCATCCGGTGCTCGGGCAGTTATCCGGTCCGGTCGCCTACAGTGTGGCCGTCGGCGCCATTGCGGCGGCCCATGGGGTGGCCGCCGGAGATGCCTTGGCCGCCTTTCTGCATGCACAGGTCTCGCAACTGATATCCGTTGCCATACGGCTTGGTGTCATCGGCCAGAGCCACGGCGTCCTCCTGATCGCCACCTTCGAGGAGCTGATCCTTTCCGCAGTGCCCGGGTTTGAGCGGCTCGGTCTCGACGACCTGGGTTCGGCAGCAATTGCAGCGGAAACACTCAGCATGCGCCACGAGACACAGTATTCCAGGCTTTTCCAATCCTAAGCATGACCCAGGATCAGAGTATGAATGCAAACAAATCCAAAAACGGTCCTCTCCGCGTCGGTATCGGCGGACCTGTCGGTTCGGGCAAAACGGCGCTGACGGAGAAGCTGTGCAAGGCGATGCGCGACCACTACTCGGTCGCCGTCGTTACCAATGATATATATACGCGTGAAGATGCGGATGCGCTGATCCGGATGCAGGCACTGAGCTCTGACCGGGTGGTGGGTGTCGAGACGGGTGGCTGTCCGCACACGGCGATCCGCGAAGACGCCTCCATCAATCTGAAGGCGATTGCCGATCTCAATCAGCGCATTCCGGACCTCGACCTCGTCTTCATCGAGTCCGGCGGCGACAATCTGGCCGCCACCTTCTCCCCGGATCTCGCGGACATCACCCTCTATGTGATCTCGGTCTGCCAGGGTGAGGAAATCCCGCGCAAGGGCGGGCCTGGCATCACACGCTCCGATCTGCTAGTCATCAACAAGACAGATCTTGCACCCCATGTCGGCGTCGATCTCGATGTCATGGAGCGCGATGCCGGGCGGATGCGGGCAGGCGGTCCCTTTGTTTTCACCGATCTCAAGCGCGGCGCCGGGGTTGAGCGGATCGTCAGTTTTCTGCAGGAGAGTGGCGGTCTCTAAAGCCCTGCCTTCTCGCGCGGCCCTCAGATCTGTTTGAGGGCCGAGACGTCGTTGATCTGGATGGTGCGGCCCCTGACCGTGACCCCGGCGCGGCGCAGCGTTGAAAAAGCGCGCGACAGGGCTTCCGGGGCCAGGCCCAGTTTGCCGGCAAGCAGGCTCTTCTGGAAGGGCAGGCGGACCGAAGCCGGGCCACCCTCGGCATTGCAGGCTGTCAGCAGATAATGAGCCACGCGCTGTGGCGCGGTCTGCAGGCGGTCGTTGGCGATGCAGTCCATGGTTGCCAGCAGATGGGCGGACAGACAGCGCATGATGGTTTTCGCGACCTCCTTCTCCTGCTCCGCCAAGGCACGAACCTTCTGCAGATCGAACCGGGCAAGCGTCACCGTCTCGGCAGCCTGAGCGTTGTAGAGATAGTGGTCGCCCATGGTCAGCAAGCATTCGGCGAATGTGTCGCCGGGGCCGCAGATGCGGATATCGGCCTCTCGACCGTCCTTGTTCAGCCGGTACAGGCGGACATAGCCGCCGAGCACGCAGTAGAAGTATTCCGCGTGTTCGCCCTCACGGAACAGTACGTCGCGCGATTCGTAATTCGCAACGGTCGCAATGTCCAACATGGCCGCCATCGCCGTGGGGCCGAGTTGCGACAGAAAAGATGTCCGCAGAAGCGTGTTCTTGTCTCGTGTGTTCAGTCTCAAGATCTTGTTCACGGTTTTCCCGGCTCCCCGTTGATAGCGACGCCTTGGACCGACAGAACGTCCGCACGGCGACTGGCCGCGCATCTGTGCCCCGCCCGCGAGACCGCGCCGCCACCCCCGTGGCGCTGCAGGTCTGCGACCTGTCGGACGCGTCGCCCCTATCCAGCCCCTGCAGCATAGTTTCGGTTGCACAAGCCCTGTTTGATTTCGATCAACCCGACAGGCGGTTGCATGAGAATATCCGCACGGACTGCTATCGCGGGCGCAAGAATAAGGGGCTCGGATGACCGAGCCCCCTTTGGGATCCTGTCGGGGTTGGGCAGGGCGTCAGAATTTTACGCCGAGGCCCAGCCGGACGCTGTGCTGGCTGAGGTCCGATTCGACCACCGTGCCGCCAAAGTTCAGGTCCTTGCTGCCGAAGTCGCTATAGCGATAGTCGAGACGGCCGAAGATCCGGTCGGTGACGGCGTAATCCACGCCAGCGCCCACGGTGTAGCCGTGATAGACTTCGCTGGTGCTGGCGTTGACGAGGCCGACGAGGTCGGCGTCGACATGGGCGGCTGCCCAACCGGCGCTGGCATAGACCATGGCGCGGCCGAAGCTGTAGCCGAGGCGACCGCGGATCGATCCTTGCCAGTCCGCCTTGCCGGTGAAAGTGCCGATCAGCGTCGCCAGGTCCTGTTCGTTCCAGTTGTGCTCGAGATCACCCTCGAGACCAATCACGACATTGTTGGCGAACTGCTTGTTGAAGCCGGCAAAGGCGCCGAGCGAGCCGCCGTCGAAACTGCCGTCCAGTGGAGTCAGGCCAGCGGTTTCAAAATGGCCGTCCAGCCAGCCATGACCGCCTTGGAGACCGGCATAACCGCCGGTCCATTCGAAGCCCCGGTTCTCGATGTCGGTGGCGACTGGGGCGTCCGGAACGGACGAAACGGCGTCTGCAGCAGAGGCGGCCGTGGCAAGGAGAAAGAGCGCCGTCGTGGCGAGGAGGTTCTTCATGATCAAATCCCGATGCGGTTGGTTTGGTCCCTTCGAGCGGAATTGAATGTTTCCGTCAGAGATCCCATACACAGCGGGAAAAATCGGTGATCGGCCAATTCCGGTTAGGGTCGAAATTGGCCGATCGAAACGCGTTGCGACGCTGCCGTTACTCTGCGGCGAGCGGCGGCAGGTTGATGACGTTGCCACCGCCATCGCCCTTGCGGATATCGGTCTTGCCGCGCTCGACGGCGGCAAGCCGTTTCTCCACCGCCTGCAGGCTCTCGAAGTTGCGGCGGGCGAGATGCGACAGGTCTTCTGCGGACAGCACCTGTTCCTCGACTTCCTTCTTGCCGACAAATCGACCGAAGACCCAGGCAAGCAGGCGCGAGACGTCGTCGAGGATCAGGAAGAAGGCGGGCACGACCACGAGGCTCAGAGCCGTCGAGACGATGATGCCACCGATCACGGCAATCGCCATCGGTGCACGGAACGAACCGCCTTCGCCGACGCCAAGGGCAGACGGCAGCATGCCGGCCGACATGGCAATCGAAGTCATGATGATCGGCCGAGCGCGCTTGCGGCCGGCTTCCACCATGGCTTCGAGGCGATGGAGACCCTGATGGCGCATCTCGATGGCGAAATCGACCAGCAGGATGGCGTTCTTCGTCACGATACCCATCAGCATCAGGATGCCGATCAGGACCGGCATGGACAGCGCATTGTTCGTCACGATCAGACCCACTGCCACGCCACCGATGGCGAGCGGCAGCGAGAACAGGATGGTGAAGGGCTGGATCACGTTCTTGAAGAGTAGGATCAACACCGTCAGCACCAGCAGCAGGCCGAGGATCATGGCGTTGAGGAAGCTCTGCTGCATCTCGGCCTGAACCTTGGCATCACCGCTCTCGGCCAGGCGAACGCTTGCCGGGATGTCGGCATTTTCCACGGCCGTGCGATAGGCCGCCGTGGCCGTGTCGAGTGCGACCCCTTGCGGAAGGCTCGCGCCGATGGAGACGACGCGGTTGCGATCGTTGCGCTTGATCGAGGAAACGCCCTCGGCATAGTCGATGTCGGCGACGCTCGACAGCGGCACGGTGGCACCACTTGCCGTGCGCACCTTCAGGGCGCGGATGGCGGCCAGATCGGTCCGCAGATCAAGTGAAGCCTGGACGCGGATCGGGATCTGGCGGTTGTCGAGCGAGATCTTCGGAAGAGCCGCGTCGACGTCGCCGATCGTGGCGACGCGCACCGTCTGGGCAATCTGCTGGGCTGTTATGCCCAGGCGAGCTGCTTCATCAGCGCGGGGGCGGATTTGCAGTTCGGGACGGGGCAGGGCGCCGTCGGCACTGACGTTTGCCAATTCCGGCACCTGGCGCAGCCTGGATTCCAGAATCCCGACCGCGTCATTCAGTTCCGACTCGTTCTTGGAGAGGAAGTTGAAGGTGATGTCGCGCTCGCCGCGGTCGTTGAGCTTGGTGATCCGGATGTCCGGGATCGCGGCCAGCTTGGCGAAGACTTCCTCTTCGATGTCCCACTGCGGACGCGTACGGCCGTTCTCCGGAAGTTTCGGCAGATATTGGCCGATCACGGGGAGACCGCCAAGACCCTTGTTGACGAGAGTCTTGGCCAGCGAATGCTCGATCCGGTCAAGGTTCATGGTCACGCTTGCGCGGCGCAGCTCGAGATCTCCGCGCGGGGAGGAGCCGCCGAGGATGAAGATGCTCGCAACATCCGGAACATCCTTGATCGCGGCATAAATTTCGTCCGTCTTGCGCTCGGTGTCATCGAGCTTTGCATTCGGCGGCAGTTCCACTGACAGCACGATGCGGCCGGCGTCCTCCGGGGGAATGAAGCTGCCGGGAACGCCGGACAGGAGGATAATCGAGCCGATCAGGAAGAGGATCGCGGCAGCGAGGGTTCCGAGGCGAGAGTACCAGCGGCGTGTCGTGAAACGCACCAGCTTCGTGTACATCTTCAGCGGCAGGCTGTCGTTGTCGTGATGGTCGTCCATCGCGTCTTCGGCCCGCATCAGATAGGCAGCCATCATCGGGGTGATGAGACGGGCCACAAGCAGCGAGAAGAAGACGGAGAAGGCGACCGTCAGGCCGAACTGGATGAAGTACTGGCCCGGGATGCCCGGCATGAAGGAAACCGGTACGAAGACCGCGATGATGGTGAAGGTCGTCGCGATGACGGCGAGGCCGATTTCGTCCGCCGCCTCGATCGCCGCTCGATAGGGCGTCTTGCCCATCTTGATATGGCGGGCAATGTTCTCCACCTCGACGATCGCGTCGTCGACGAGGATACCGGTTGCCAGCGTGAGTGCCAGGAACGAGACGAGGTTGAGCGAGAAGCCCATGATGTCCATGACCCAGAAGGTCGGGATGGCCGAGAGCGGCAGCGCGACCGCCGAGATCAGCGTTGCACGCCAATTGCGCAGGAAGAGCAGCACCACGATGACGGCGAGGATGGCCCCCTCGACGAGGGTGTGCATGGCCGCTTCATAGTTGCCATAGGTGAAGTAGACCGAGTCGTCGATCATCTCGATCTGGACGTCGGGATTTTCGGCACGGACCTGGGCAAGGCTCTCGGCGACGGTTTCAGCGACCGTCACCTCGCTCGCGCCCTTGGCGCGGAACACCGCGAAGGAAACCACCGGCTTACCGTCATGGCGGGCGAAGGACTTCTGTTCCTCATAGGTGTCGTAGACACGGCCGAGGTCGGAGAGCTTGACGAAGCGGTTGCCAGGAAGGGCGATGGTCGTGTTGGCGAGGCTCTCGACATCGCGGTTATCGCCGAGCGTGCGGATCGACTGTTCGGCACCGGCAACCTGACCGCGGCCGGAGCCGAGATCGACATTGGTGCCCTTCAGCTGGCTGGAAATGTCAGAGGCCGTGACACCCAGGGCGTCGAGGCGGTTCGGGTCGAGTTCGACGCGAACCTCGCGGTCCGCGCCGCCGTAGCGGTCCACGCGGCCGATGCCGGGCTGGCCCTGTAGAGCGCGCTTGATCGTGTCGTCGACAAACCAGGAAAGTTCCGCCAGATTCATGTTCGGCGAGGAAACCGCAAAACTCTGGATCGCCTGGCCCTCGACGTCGATCTTGCTGACGATCGGCTCATCGACGGAGGCCGGGAGATCGCCGCGGATCCGGTCGATCGCGTCCTTGACGTCCTGGACCGCCTGTTCGGTGGGCACTTCCATGCGGAACATGACGACCGTCTGGGACTGGCCATCGGTGACGGTCGAATTGATTTCGTCGACGCCGGTGATCGAGGCGACCGCGTCTTCGACTTCCTTCGTGACCTGGCTTTCTAGTTCGGCCGGGGAGGCACCGCTCTGGCCGACGGTGATCGCGACAAGCGGCACGTCGATGTTCGGGAACCGGGTGATCGGCAGCGCGTTAAAGGATTGGATACCGACAACGACCAGCAGGAAGAAAGCCAGAATCGGTGCGATCGGATTGCGAATGGACCATGCAGAGAAGTTCATGGCGACGTCGGTCCTCAGTTGGAAACGCTGCTGGTGTCTTCTACGGGTTTGATCCGGTCGCCTTCGCGGACGAAGACACCCGCCTTGGCGACGACCAGGTCGCCCTCTTTCAATCCTTCGGTCACCTCGATGAAGGGACCATCCTGGATACCGGTCTTGACCGTCTGCATTTTCACGATGCCATCGGCTACGAGCCGTACCGTGGTGACGTTACGCTCGCTGGTGATCGCCGACAGCGGCAGGGCGATATCCTCGGCCTGGCCGACGGTGACGTCTGCATTTCCATACATGCCGGCACGGGCGGCCGCGTCGTCATCGATGGCGATGTGCACGGAACCCATGCGGGTCACGGCATCCACGACCGGCGACACCAGACGAACCGAACCGGATATCGGTGTGCTCGTTCCTGCAACCGTAATGGCCGACGGCTGGCCAGCCTTCAACCGCAATATATCACTTTCCGTCACATCCGCCACAAGTTCGATCTGACCGTCTCGAATGACGGTGAAGAGCGGCGAGGCGCTGCCCGACGCAATGGCGCCGATGCGGGCATTGCGTACAGACACGATGCCGGCGACTGGCGACTTGATCTCGGTGCGGGCCAGGCGCAGATCAATGTCGGAAATCTGCGTTTCGATGACCTTGATATCCGCTTCGGCGACGGCGATCGCCTGCTTGGCGCTCTCAACGCGGGTCTGGGCGCTTGCCAGCGATGTTTCCGCCTGTTCGCGCTGCGAAGCGGAGACAGAGCCGCTGCTGACCAGACGCGAAGCCCGATCGAACTGGCGCTGGGCTTCCTTGAGATTGGCTTCGGCTTCGACAACTTGTGCGCGGGACTGCGCCAGCGACGCTTCAGCCTTCGCCAGATTGGCGGCCTGCTGGCTGCGCTCCAGCTTCAGCGTGTCATCGTTAAGCCGTGCCACGACCTGACCGGCGGTGACCGTATCGCCGACATCGACTTCCAGAGACCTGATCTGCAGGCCTTCGACCTGCGGCTGAATATACACATCCTCGACCGCCTTGATCGTGCCGGTGGCAAGGATGCGGTCGACCAGAGTGCGGCTCTTCGCCTGGGTGACGACAATGGCGGGAAGAGCAGGGCTCTTTGGCGGCTCTGCGGGCGTTTCCTGCGCGAAAACCGTGGAGGTCATAAGCGTCAGCGTGGAGGCCAGCAGAATGGCCTTGGGGCTCGTGTTCAAAAGCATGGGTCCCTTCCCCGAAGAAGATCGCAAGTCTCAGCATATTACGCATGTGCGCCGTGGCCGGCTCACCATTCATGACACAATAAAACTCCTGTCATGAACCGTATCGGCCGAGTGGCGGCCCCTAAAACATGGTGCAAGAGGTGGGCGATGTCAGAATGGCTTGCAAGAGGCGCCGTCGCGGAATTCAAGTGCGCGACAAAGAATGTTCAACATAGGACGATAGGTGTTGCCGAAATGCAATCGCAATTCGTTGAAATAATTCGTCTTACTTACAAAAAACTGAAAGGCACGGAGATTGCTCCCCGTGCCCGTTTTCGGTGGTCCGCCTGGTTCTACTTGAGGGCCGCGTCGGTGATTTCGGTCGTGAAGGCGCCGGTGGGCTCCTTGGTGATGACCGGATCGGAACCGCCGCCCAGCAGTGTCTTGACCGTACGGTCGTAGTCGGCCTTGTCGAGCGCGCCGTTGGAGCCAGCGGTCAGCTTGGCGACCTCGCCCATCATGCGTTTCTGATGCTGTTCGGTCTGGGCGCCGGAGGCGTCGTTTTCGAGCACGATTTCAGCGGCTTCATCGGAGTTCTCTTCGGCGTACTTCCAGCCCTTCATGGAAGCGCGGACGAACTTGACCATCTTTTCCTTGAAGGCCGGGTCGGCGAGCTTGTCTTCGAGGACGTAGAGGCCGTCCTCAAGGGTTGCGACGCCCTCGTCTTCATACTTGAAGGTCACCAGGTCTTCCGCCTTGATGCCGGCGTCGATGACCTGCCAGTACTCGTTGTAGGTCATGGTCGAGATGCAGGCAGCCTGCTTCTGCAAGAGCGGGTCGACGTTGAAGCCCTGCTTGAGGACTGTGACGCCCTCCGGCGAGCCATCGGTCTTGATGCCGAGCGTGCTCATCCAGGACAGGAACGGGTATTCGTTGCCGAAGAACCAGACGCCGAGCGTCTTGCCCTTGAAGTCTTCCGGCTTGGTGATGCCGGTTTCCTTGAGGCAGGTCAGCATCATGCCCGAGGACTTGAAGGGCTGGGCGATGTTGACGAGCGGCACGCCCTTTTCGCGGGTTGCGAGAGCCGACGGCATCCAGTCGACGATCACGTCTGCGCCGCCACCGGCCAGAACCTGCGGGGGAGCGATGTCAGGGCCGCCCGGCTTGATTTCGACGTCCAGGCCTTCTTCTTCATAGAAGCCCTTGTCCTTGGCGACGTAGTAGCCGGCGAACTGGGCCTGGGTTACCCATTTCAGCTGGAGGGTCACTTTGTCGGCGGCGGCGGCCTGCATGGCGGTCAGCGAGACCGCGGCAGCCAGCAGCAGGGATGCGAGTTTGATTGTCATTTCAGTTCCCTCTTTTTGTTTTGGTGCAGTTTACGTCCGTCCACCACGGACGGACGGATGCCAGAAGGTGACCCGGCGTTCTGCCAGTGCCACCAATCCGTAGAAGACCGAGCCGGCGAGCGCGGCAACCGCAATCTCGGCCCAGACCATGTCGACATTCGAGCGTCCGACCTCAGTCGAGATCCGGAAGCCCATGCCGACAATCGGGGTGCCGAAGAATTCTGCAACGATGGCCCCGATCAGAGCCAGAGTCGAGTTGATCTTCAGCGCATTGAAGATGAAGGGCCAGGCGGCGGGAAGCCGCAGGCGCACCAGCGTCTGCCACCAGGAGGCGGCATAGGTGTGCATCAGGTCGCGCTCCATATGGCTGGCCGAGGCCAGCCCCTGGACCGTGTTCACCAGCATCGGGAAGAAGGTCATGATGACGACGACGGCAACCTTGGACTGCCAGTCGAAGCCGAACCACATGACCATGATCGGAGCGATGCCGACGACGGGCAAGGCCGAGACGAAGTTGCCGATCGGCAGCAGCCCCTTCTGCAGGAAAGGCGAGCGGTCGATCAAGATCGCGACGATGAAGCCGAGGCCGCAGCCGGCGATGTAACCCGTGATCACGGATTTCAGGAAGGTCTGCTGGAAATCCGCCCAGAGGATATGGGTGGAGGTGATGATGCGCGCCCAGATCATCGAGGGTGCGGGAAGCAGGATCGAGGGGATCTCGAAGCCACGCACCATGCATTCCCAGATGACGAGCAGGGTCACGCCGAAGATGAGGGGTACGGCGAGGCCGATCGCGCGGCGTGTGGATGGGTCCTTCGGACGCTGAGCCACAAGCCACTGGTTCAGACCCCAGGCACCGAGCCAGAAGAGGAGGGCGAAGACGAGGTAACCGTTCATGGCTTGACCCCCATGCGTGCGAGAACCCGTGTATGGGCCATGCCGACGATCGAGACGAGCAGGGCCGCGAGCCCCGCCGCCATGAAGAGCGCTGCCCAGATCTGGATGGTCTGGCCGTAATAGGAACCGGACAGCAGTCGGGCACCGAGACCGGCGACGGCCCCAGTTGGCAGCTCACCGACGATGGCGCCGACCAGCGAGATGGCGATCGCCACCTTCAGCGAGGTGAAGAGGTAGGGCATCGAGGCCGGCCAGCGCAGCTTCCAGAAGGTCTGGGACTGGCTGGCATTGTAGGTGTGCATCAGATCAAGCAGCAGAATGTCGGGGCTGCGCAGGCCCTTCACCATGCCGACAACGATCGGGAAGAAGGAAAGATAGGTCGAAATCAGGGCCTTGGGCATGAGGCCTGAGATGCCGATCGAATTCAGAACGACGATGATCATCGGCGCGATGGCGAGGATGGGAATGGCCTGCGAGGCGATGACCCAGGGCATCAACGACTTGTCCATGGCCCGGTTATGAACGATGGCAATCGCCAGCACGATGCCAAGCACGGTGCCCATGGCAAAGCCGGCAAGCGTCGCCGAGAGCGTGATCCAGGCATGGTAGACGAGGCTGCGCTTGGAGGTGACGGCCTTGTTGATGGTGGTATCCCAGAGCTCGGCGACGATCTGATGCGGGGCGGGCAGGATCGGCCGTTCCTGGGCGAAGGTGCGCTCGACGACCTGGGCAAAGGTGATCTCCTCATTGGCCCGGGCGGCCTGGTCGCGCACGAAGGGCGCGTTCAGGTAGACGACGAAGACGTGCCAGATGACGAGGATCGCGAGAATGACGGTCAGAACCGGCAAAATGCGGTCACGGAAGGCGGAAGGGGCTGATGTCATCAGGCACCTCCTTTTGCGGGATAGAGCATGAGAGCCATTGAGACGACACCCAGCGCGACGCCTGCGGTTTGGATGGCGCTCAAGCGTTCTCCGAAGAGGAAGAAGGCGATCACGTTGATCAGCAGCAGCTGCGCGACGGAGGAGGCCGAGATGGCCAAGCCCAGGCCGCCCTCGCGCATCAGCTTCACCATCATCAGGTTGCCGACACAGTAGAGGGCGAGAGAGGCGAGAAGCACCCAGAGCTTGCCGTTGTCGACATAGGCCCGGGAGACAGTGGCGGCACCGAGGAAGGTCGCCATGGCGGCACCGAGCCACAGGAGGAAGGTGGGGTTCATGGGGTAGGTGCCTCCTTCAGGAGGTGTGAGATAGAGGCTTCGATCGTTAAGTAGACATGGTCGGGATTGTCGATCACCAGATCGTTGTCGAAGCGCAGGACCTTGAAGCCTTGTGACGCCATGAAGGCGTCGCGGCGGATATCGTGTTTGCGTCCAGCATCGGTTTCATGGCTGTCGCCATCAACTTCAACGACGATGCGCGCTGCGAGCCAGGCAAAGTCAGCGATGTAAGGGCCAATCGGCGTCTCCCGGCGGAAGCGCGCGCCCCGCGGGCGGAAGTCGCGGAGTATATCCCACATTTCGCGTTCCGCCTTCGTGAGTTCGGTGCGCAGAGTTCGGGCGCGTTTGCGCGTCTTCGGGTCGATGTTGGAATGCGGCATTTGGTCGTGCCTTCCATCGATCATGGAGCGATCAGTTTCCCCTCCCCAACCCCTCCCCACAAGGGGGAGGGGCTTTCCCGCCGCCCTCGTGCTCAAGGAAATTCTCCGCTGATGGTCCCCGCAAGGCCAGAGCGTTGGCAAGCATGATCTTTGCCCCGACGTGGGCATCATACTGAGGTTAGCCACTCGCTGATGCGTTAGTGGCAGGGTGAGAGCGGTGCCCCGGGCGCCAAAGCCCCTCCCCCTTGTGGGGAGGGGTTGGGGAGGGGTCTTCTTCCTCAACGAACCACTATTCCTCATAAGAATGCCCCGCCTTCAGACCCTCGCGCACCCGGTGTGCGATCTCGAGAAACTCCGGCGTCTCGCGGATGTCGAGCGGGCGTTCCTTCGGCAGTGTCGATTCGATGACATCGGTCACCCGGCCCGGACGCGGGCTCATGACGACGATCTTGGTCGAGAGGTAGACGGCTTCGGGGATCGAGTGGGTGACGAAGCAGATCGTCTTGTTGGTGCGGTCCCAGAGCTTCAACAGCTCGGAATTCAGGTGGTCGCGGACGATTTCATCGAGCGCGCCGAAGGGTTCGTCCATCAGCAGCAGGTCGGCGTCGAAGGCGAGCGCGCGGGCGATCGAGGCGCGCTGCTGCATGCCGCCCGACAGCTGCCAGGGATATTTCTTGGCGAAGCCCGAGAGGTTGACCAGTTCCAGCGTCTGCTCGATCCGCTTCTTCTTCTCATCGGCACTGTAGCCCATGATTTCGAGCGGTAGTGCAATGTTGTTTTCGATCGTGCGCCAGGGATAAAGGGCAGCCGCCTGGAAGACATAGCCGTAGGAGCGTGCCTTGCGGGCGTTTTCCGGTGTCATCCCGTTGACGGTGATCTCACCGGCCGTGTGTTTCTCGAGGTCGGCGATGACGCGCAGGAAGGTGGTCTTGCCGCAGCCGGAGGGGCCGATGAAGGAGACGAAATCGCCTTTCTTCACCTCCAGATTGACATTGGACAGGGCGTGGACCGGCCCATCATTGGTCTCGAAGGTGAGGCTCAGATTTTTGGCCGAGACGACCGAGTAAGGTGCATTCATGCGCTGGGACCAATCGGGTTTGTTGCAAAGGCAGCCTGCCTCTTGCATTCTTTGGATATGCGGACGCTCGGGAGCAGCGGACGGGGAAAGGCGGCCTTGCCGCCGAATGGAAGAGGACGGGACAATGGACGCATCAGCAAAGCCCACCTGCCGGATCGTGAAGCCCGGCCATACCTATGAGGGCAAGCAGGGACTGAGTTACTTTGAGGGCATCGCCGCCGAGACGGTCGGCTCGAAGGGCATCTGCATGCATGTGCTGACCATGCCGCCCGGTGCGCGCGCCAAGGCGCATCTGCACGAGAGCCACGAGACGGCGATCTACATGCTCTCCGGCCAGGCGCATACCTGGTATGGCGACCGGCTGGAGAACCATGTGATCGTGCATGCTGGCGAGCTCTTCTACATCCCAGCCGGCGTGCCGCATCTGCCGGCGAACCTGTCGAATGCGCCCTGCACGGCGATCATTGCGCGCACCGACCCGAACGAGCAGGAAAGTGTGGTGCTGTTGCCGGAGCTGGATGGGTTGGTTGAGGGGTGATGCTGCTCTTCTGACGTTGGCGCTTGGGTTACCCCCCTCTGTCCTCCTTCGATTGCATCGAAGCGCGGACATCTGCCCCACAAGGGGGGAGATCGGTCGGGGCAGGTGCTGACGCCTCACCCTCCCCTTGAGGGGGAGGGTCGGAGCGAAGCTCCGGGGTGGGGTGATGTGTAGAGCGCTAGTATGTTGCTGTGACGTCGAACTCGTCGCCGGGGTCACCCCCACCCGCCGCGTTGCGGCGACCTCCCCCCTCAAGGGGGAGGTGTGGCGCGAGCACGCGGCGACTGATCTCCCCCCTTGTGGGGGAGATGTCACGAAGTGACAGAGGGGGGTAAGACCACGCAGCAACGGCATCGACCTGCTCAAACCCCCGTCGCCGGAATGCCCGTGCGTTCCACCTTCCGCGGTGCCACGAGTTCCTTCCAGGTCGAGAGCGCCTTGGAAACCGCGGGGAAGGGCTCGCGCTTGACGAACTTGCCGTGGCCCTCACGGGTCTTTACTGCGCTCTCTTCAATCGCGACATAACCGCGGGTCAGCGTATAGCGCGGCAGGCCGGTCACTTCCTTGCCTTCGAAGACGTTGTAGTCGATCGACGATTGCTGGGTCTTGGCAGAGATGGTCTTGGAGCGCTTGGGATCCCAGACCACGAGGTCTGCATCGGCGCCGACGAGCAGGGCGCCCTTCTTCGGGTAGATGTTGAGGATCTTGGCGATGTTGGTCGAGGTGACCGCGACGAATTCGTTCATCGTCAGGCGGCCGGTTGCAACCCCATAGGTCCAGAGCATGGGCATACGGTCTTCAAGGCCGCCGGTGCCGTTCGGGATCTTGGCGAAGTTGCCGACGCCGAAGCGTTTTTGTTCTGAGGTGAAGGCGCAGTGGTCGGTGGCGACGACCGAGAGCGAACCCGACTGCAGGCCGGCCCAGAGTGAGTCCTGGTGCTGCTTGTTGCGGAAGGGGGGCGACATGACGCGGCGGGCGGCGTGGTCCCAGTCCTTGTTGAAATATTCGCTCTCGTCGAGCGTCAGGTGCTGGATCAGCGGCTCGCCATAGACGCGCATGCCTTTCTGGCGGGCGCGGCGGATGGCTTCATGGGCCTGTTCGCAGGAGGTGTGCACGACATAGAGCGGAACGCCGGCCATATCGGCCAGCATGATCGCGCGGTTGGTCGCCTCGCCCTCGACCTCCGGCGGACGGGAATAGGCATGGGCCTCCGGACCGTTATTGCCTTCAGCAAGAAGTTTTGCGGTCATCGAGGCAACAACATCGCCGTTTTCGGCATGCACCATCGGCAGCGCGCCCAGTTCGGCGCAGCGCTGGAAGGAGGCGAACATCTCGTCGTCGTTCACCATCAGCGCGCCCTTGTAGGCCATGAAGTGCTTGAAGGTGTTGATGCCGCGATCCTGGACGACCGTTTTCATCTCGTCGAAGACGCGTTCGTTCCAGCCGGTGATCGCCATGTGGAAGGAATAGTCCGCCGTGGCGCGCGAGGTCTTGTTGTCCCACATCTGCAAGGCTTCGAGCAGGGACTGGTCGGGACCGGGCAGACAGAAATCGACCACCATGGTCGTGCCGCCGGAGAGGCCAGCGCGGGTGCCGCTTTCGAAGTCGTCGGCCGAGTAGGTGCCCATGAAGGGCATTTCGAGATGCACATGGGGGTCGATGCCACCCGGCATGACATAACAGCCCGCCGCATCCAGCACGATGTCGCCGGACAGGTTCGGTCCGATCTCGACGATCACGCCCCCCTCGATCTTGACGTCGGCCTTGTAGGTCAGATCGGCGGTGACGATCGTGCCGCCCTTGATGACTGTGGTGGTCATGTGGTCTCTCCCCGTGGTTCCATTTTTAGTGTGTGCTCATCCTGCGAAGCCAAGTGCCAGAGCCATGGAGCGCTCGACCCGGCGCATCGTCACGTCATCAAAAGTCCCAATGACTTCCCCGACCCTCTGCCGGCTGGCTGGACTAATTTTGTCGACCATGACTTCAGACTGCAGTTTGAGCCCATTTGTGGGAGTAGGCTCCACTGGCACCCGAAAGATGCTCGGACCGGAGCTGAAGCTGGTTATCGGGCAGACGAGCACGGTTTTGAGCTGCGACTCCGTCATCGAGTCCGTCTGAACGATGACGGCTGGGCGAGGCTTGCCCAGAGCGCTTGGCAGCACCACGGTGACGACATCGCCACGCTTCATTGGCCGCCTTCTCCGTCCTCATGATCCCACATGTCCTTCTGAAGACTATCAATCCACTCCATCACGTTGTCTTCTTCATCAGCAAAGGCCATTCGATTTGCTTCTGCTACAGCCTGCTCCCGGATGGACGGGTCGCGCAGGTCAGGTAGCCATAATTCAAAACGCTGGAACCCCTTCGCTCGCAGTTCGGCCCTTTCTTCTGCAGACAGTTCTCTTGGCAAAGTCATTGGCAGGCCTCCGCATAGGACAGATCTTGAGTTTAGCCCACAATCTCCGCCGTCTCCAGAACCGCCCTGAGCAGCACGTCGCAGCCCGCAGACGCCCATTCCTTGGAAATCTCTTCCGCCTCGTTGTGGCTCAAGCCGCCGACGCAGGGGCACATGATCATGGTCGAGGGCGCCACCTTGGCTGTCCAGCAGGCATCGTGGCCGGCGCCTGAGATGATGTTCATGTGGCTGTAGCCGAGATCTTCCGCCGCCTTGCGGACGGAGGCGACGAGCGTCGGGTCGAAGGTGACCGGATCGAAATGGCCGACGGCCTCGATGGAACAGCCGACACCGAGAGCCGCACAGATTTCGGCGGCTTCCTTTTCGATGCGGGCGCGCATGCCGTCGAGCTTGGCCTGTTCCGGCGAGCGGATGTCGACGGTGAAGATGACCGTGCCAGGCAGGACGTTGCGGGAATTGGGCGAGAACTTCACCTGGCCGACGCCGCCGACGCAGCCCGGCTGGTTGTCCATGGCGACCGTCTGGACCATCTCCATGATGCGGGCCATGGCAAGGCCGGCATTGACGCGGTGGTTCATCGGGGTGGAGCCGGTGTGGGCTTCCTTGCCGGTCAGCGTGAATTCCAGCCACCAGAGACCCTGACAGTGGGTAACTACACCGATCTGCTTCTCTTCGGCCTCGAGGATCGGGCCCTGTTCGATGTGATATTCGAAATAGGCGTGCATCTTGCGGGCGCCGACCTGTTCGTCGCCGACCCAGCCGATGCGCTTCAGTTCGTCGCCGAAGGTCTTGCCCTCCATGTCCTTGCGGGCATAGGCGTAATCCTGGGACAGCACACCGGCAAAGACGCCCGATGCCAGCATGGCGGGCGCAAAGCGGGCGCCTTCCTCATTGGTCCAGTTGGTGACGACGATGGGGTGTCTGGTCTTGATGTTGAGGTCGTTCATCGAGCGCACGACTTCAAGACCCGCGAGCACGCCGAGCACGCCGTCATATTTGCCGCCGGTCGGCTGCGTGTCGAGGTGGCTGCCGATATAGACGGGCAAGGCATCCGGATCAGTGCCGGGGCGGGTCATGAACATGTTGCCCATGGTGTCGACGCCCATGGTCAGTCCTGCATCCTCGCACCAGCGCTGGAAGAGGCGGCGGCCCTCGGCATCTTCATCCGTCAGGGTCTGGCGATTGTTGCCGCCGGCAATGCCGGGGCCAATCTTCGCCATCTCCATGAGCATGTCCCACAGCCGATCGCCGTTCACGCGAAGGTTCGTGCCGGGTTGCGCCGTCATTGCAGATCCTCACCTGTTTTATCGGGGCGCGGATCTTGCGCCCAACTCCCGAGTTCCCGAGGTCAACAGCAGCGGTTTATATTTGTCTTTTCCGCTGTCGTATCGGCAGTTGCCTTTATTTGACATCTGTCCAATAATTTGACCGACTGGTAAAACATTACAACTTCCAACGATGCACTCAAGCTGAATTTGGCAAAAATCTACGACAAAAATCTCGGCAATTGCACAGAATTTATGCGCCGATTATCAGTAACGAGTTCAAGACGTTAGCGGGGAATACGTTCGACATGGCCATACCGAGAGCGGCGCAAACCCAGAGGCGAACGCGGATTCAGGAGGAAAAGGAAGAGCTGATCCTGGAAGCTGCGCTGGAGGTATTCTCGCAGAGGGGATTTCATGGCTCGACGATTGACCAGATTGCCGAGGTCGCGGGCATGTCGAAGCCGAACCTTCTCTACTATTTCCGGACGAAGGAAGCCATGCATCGGGCGCTGATCGACCGGGTGCTGGAGAACTGGCTGGAGCCGCTGGCGGCTTTCGATGCCGAGGGCGATCCGGAGGAAGAGATCCGGTCCTATATCCGACGCAAGCTGGAAATGGCCCGAGAATTTCCGCGCGAAAGCCGGCTCTTTGCCAACGAAATCCTGCAGGGCGCGCCGCATATCATGGGTGTTCTGGAAGGCCCGTTGAAGGATCTTGTGGACGAGAAGGCCGAGGTTATCCGCGCCTGGATTGCGGCCGGCAAAGTGCGGGACTGCGATCCGCACCACATGATCTTCTCGATCTGGTCGACGACCCAGCATTATGCGGATTTCGACGTGCAGGTTAAGGCGGTGCTGGGCGAGGGACGCGATGGGGCCGAGCGCTTCGAAGAGGCCGCTCACTTCCTTGAGGGACTGTTCGTCAGCGGCCTGATCCTGAAGTCAGGCGTTAGTCCCTGAGCAGCCCCATCACCAGCAGGCCGGCGGCGGTCACGAGCGCGCCGAGAAAAACGGCCGGGCTCGCCCAGCCGTGGCCGAGCAGGCCCTCCAGCAGGATGATGAAGGTTGGGGTCAGGTAGCCATATCCGAGCACCTTGGGCGCTGGCAGGCGCATGGATGCGTATTGCAACAGCATGAACGTGATCGCCGTCGTGACGATGGACAGATAGGCGATGGTCGCCCAGACGGTGCCCGGAAGTGCTGCGAAATCCGTCTCGGCCAGCGGCACGGCGCCCGTGGGCAGAAGCCAGGGGATGGTGAAGACCACCACCCAGAAACCGAAGGCGACCGGGTTTTCGCCTTGGCCGAACTTGCGGATCAGCGGCACATAGGCGCCGTGGCAGACGACGCCGACGAAGTAGATCAGCTCGCCGCGCCCGACATCGAAGGACAGGATCGCGCCGATATCGGCCCGGAAGATCACCCAGATTGCGCCAAGCGCGGCGATGACAAGGGCGATCAACACGTCGGGTCTGGTCTTCTGGCCGATGAAGACCAGCGCAAAGCCCGCGCTGATCAGTGGCATCAGGGTGAAGACGGCACCGGTCTGCACGGGGCTGGTGAACTCGAGGGCTGCAAACATCGTCAGCATGTAAATGGCGATCAGGCCGCCAAGCAGGGCATAGCGCCAGACGCGGCGCGGCTTGGTGAACGGCACGCGGAGAATGCCAAAGGTCAGGACGCCCATCACGACCATGGTCATCAGGTAACGCCACAGCGTCAGCGGTCCGGCTTCCAGATGCTGCGCGGCCATACCACCGAAGGAGAAGGAGCCCGCGATCAAGGCCGCAAAGAGCAGCATGGCGGCATGGGCAAGAACTTTTTCGCGGCCCTTGGCATGAACGGTGTGGCGATTGGCGGGAGCGGCGGGCACGTCGACGTTTTCGGTCATGCTTCATCTCGCAGCCACAGGAATCAGTCATCCTCGTCGGTGTGACTTGACCGGGGCGGCATTGTCATTCATCTGCGGCTTGAGGCGCAGCCGCATTGCTTCGCCCATGACAGATCTGTTCCGGACTTAATTGAAAGCGGCTCTGATGACAACGACGATCGGCTTCCACGATACGGACCGAAGCACCAGCGCGGTGCTAGAAGAGGTGATCGCCTCGATGGACGGCGAACACGTCACGCTCCGGGAAATCCTGCAGACCATAGGCGAAAGCGGGCTGTTGCTGTTGTGCGGACTGTTGTCTCTGCCGTTCCTGGTGCCGGTGTCCATTCCCGGTGTCTCGACCGTCTTCGGTGCGGGCATCGTGCTGATCGGGATCGCGGTCACGTTCAACCGCTTTCCGTGGTTGCCGGCGAAAGTGGCGGATCGCAAGCTCGATACCGGCAAGCTCGTGCCGGTGCTGCAGCGCGGGCTGACCATCCTGCGGAAGGTCGACCGTTTCGTGCGGCCGCGGCTGCTTGCTCTGACGACCGGTGCCGTGACCAACCGCATCAACGGGCTGGTGCTGACGGCGGCAGGCGTGCTTTTGATGATGCCGCTTTCCTTCATCCCCTTTTCGAACACACTGCCTGGCGTGGCGATCCTGCTGCTCTCCACCGGTATTTCGCAGCGGGACGGCGTGGTGGTTGCAGCCGGACATCTGATGGTTTTGCTCACGCTCGGCTATTTCGGCGCGTTGGCGTACGCGGCCATGGCGGCCGGTCAGAGCCTCAACCTGTTCGGCGGTTGATTACGGTTCTGCAGACCGCGCCACGTCGTCAGGCGGTGCGGGGCAGGGCAAAACCGTTGTCTGCCGCATACCGGAGAGCGAAATCCACGAAGCCGTCGGCGCTCATGGGTCGGGCGAGGGCATAACCCTGCAGCGTCTGGCAGCCGAGATCGCGCAGGATGGCGGCATGCTCCATCGTCTCGACGCCTTCCGCGACGATGCCCACTCCGAAAGAACGGCCGATATCGACAATGGAGCTGATCAACCGGCGCTGCGTGGCATTCTCTACGACCGGGGCGACGAGCTGGCGATCGATCTTCAGTCGGCTGGGGGAGAGCTTGATCAGCGATAGGATCGACGCATAGCCGGTGCCGAAATCATCAATCTCGATCGCGATCCCATGGGTTCTTATCCGGTCGAGACTTTCGGCGACAGCGTCCGCCTTGTCGTCGAACGAAATCGATTCCAGCAATTCGAAGGAGAGGCTTCCCGGCTTCAATGCCAGCTTCTCAATGCGGTCGATCAGCTTGTCCTCGAAGAGGCGCTGTGCGGATATGTTGACCGAGACGTGTTCAATGCCGAGGTCAAGGGATCTCCAGCGTGTCAGCTGGGCCAGGGCCTGCTCCAAAATGCTAGCGTCGATCTGGGAAACGACATTCAGGCTTTCGGCAATCTCGAGAAACTTGTCGGGCGTCAGTATGCCTTTCTTGGGGTGGTTCCACCGGGCGAGTGCTTCGGCACCGTTGATTTGAAGCGTAGTGGCGTCAAACTGAGGCTGGTACCACGCGACGAAGTCGTCATCCGCGAGCGAGCGCAGGATGGCATCTGCCGTCTGTTTGACGTTGATGGTGCGGGCCCGCAGGCTGTCGTTGAAGTGTTCGACGCGATTGCGCCCACGCCGCTTGGCTTCATAGAGTGCGATATCGGCATTGACGAGCAACTGTTCTGCCGAAATCGAGCCCTGCTGCCGCATGGCGATGCCAATGGAGGCGCCTACGCGGCATTCATGGCCGTTGTAAATGATGGGCTGGTTGATCGCCCTTATCAGGCGCTCTCCGAGGGCCGTCGCCCCCTCAGGATCGAGCGGTTTCAGACATATGACGACGAACTCGTCACCGCCGATCCGGGCGACGAAGTCACCCTGGTCAACCGCTTGCTGCAATTCGGTCGCCACATGACGCAGGATCGCGTCACCGGCTCCGTGGCCGAGAGTGTCGTTGATCTCCTTGAAGCGGTCCAGGTCGAGATGAAGGATCGTCAATTGCCCGGAGGTATCGTCAAGCGCGGTCGCCAGCGTCTGATCGAGGAAACGACGGTTTGGGAGGCCCGTCAGAGCGTCGTGGAGCGAATTGTGCTCCATCCGTTTCCGGGCCGCGTCGAGCGCTGCATTCTGCTGTTCGGTCTGCCGTTGCGCTTCGCGCAGTTCTTCCTGCAACCGCACGTCAGCGCTGACATCCCAGTTGACTCCCAGCACGCTGATCCGGCCCTGCTGGTTTTGATAGGCCGTGCCGACAGCGCGGATATGGCGCACTTCGCCGAAACGGTCGATGCGAAACTGCGTTTCGTAGGTTTTTCCGTCCCTGATCGCTTCTGCGAGACGTTTGTCCGACACTACGAGATCATCCGGGTCAACACAGGATTTCCAGACGTCGTAACAAGGCGTTATGCTGCGATCGATACCATAGAGCTGGTACATCCGCTCGTCCCACTGAATATCACCGGAGGTGGTGTCGAGCTCCCAGATCCCGATACTGGAGGTCTCGAGTGCCAGGTTGAGACGGCTGGACAAGGCGGTCAACTGCTCCTCACGCTGGTGGAGGGCGGCGTAGTTCTTCTGCCTCTCCATCATCAAGAGCGCGACCCAGATCACGATGGCGGAGATCGTGGACGCCACGAGGAATATGCCCAGCCGCACGACGCCGGAGAGGGTGGTGCCGGTGCCCCAACCTTCGTGTGGGATCGCGGCAATCGTCCACTGGTCGTTTCCGAGATCGATCAGCATACGGATCGGATCCTGGTCGAAGACGTTGTGATCGCCGAAAATGATGGATGAACCGGTATGGTCCATTGTCTTCTTGGCCACGACCAGTCGCAAGGGAAGATCATTTGCCAACAGTCCGCTGTCGTCATAGACGCGAGGTAGATCGACTATACCGATCACGCTACCCCAGAAGGCCGGTTGGCCTCGGTCGTTCACCATGCGGACGGGCAGTGCGATAATCAGGCCCTGGGTGCCATTGTTAAGCGGATTGGGGCCAATGATGACCGTCTGGCCGTCTTTCAGGGCGCGCAGCAGTCGAGCATCCTCAGGTGCGCTGAGGATTTGCCTTCCAATGAAGGTGCGGTTTCGTTCATAGGGATAGACGAAGGCCGTCGTCATGTCCGGGGCTGCCGCGACGTTGCGGAGCTGGGAGGGGATGGCAAGGAGGTTCTCAGCCAGCGCCGCGAACCTCTGCTGCGAGACATAGGGTTCCGTGCTGATGACGGCGACAAGCCCCTGGAGCAGGCGAATGTTGGCGTTGATATTGCCTTCGAGCTTGGTTCTGATGGTGCCCAGTTGCTCTTGAACGGCGTCGCGGCTGAATTGTCGGTCGATCTGTCGTTGCTGGCGGTCGGCGTAAGAGGCTGAAACGATAATCGCAAAGAGGACCAGAAGACTGGGCACGACTATCTGCAGGCGCGCAGTCCAGTACTGCCTGGGATCCCGTTTTGTCGTGGTCGCCGCCATATTTACAATGCCCGCAAAGGAAACCCCAGAAGAATTGAGGGGTTAAGTGACCCTTACAGATATTGTCGCCGCCAAGGGCTAAAGATTCCCTGAATCTGCAGTGAAAACGCCGAAATGGAAAACGGTCTGCCCGGTCTCAGATGGCCGGGCAGACCATCTGTTTTACTCTGCCGCCTGGACTGCCATCGGATTGTTCGGATGGGTCGTCCAGTTGGCGTAGTTCGGGTCAACCGGCTTGCCGGTGCGCTGGTCAAGCGTGCCGGGTTCAAGGCCGACCATGGTGATGCAGTTCTCGACCGGACAGACGTTGACGCAGAGATTGCAGCCGACGCACTCGTCTTCCATCACCTCGAACTTCCTGACGCCATCGACGATGCTGGTGATCGCCTGGTGCGAGGTGTCCTCGCAGGCGATGTGGCAGCGGCCGCACTTGATGCAGGCATCCTGATCGATATGGGCCTTGGCCACGTAGTTGAGGTTCAGGTATTTCCAGTCGGTGACATTCGGGACAGCGCGGCCACAGATGTCATCAAGGCTCTGATGGCCCTTGGCATCCATCCAGTTGTTGAGGCCGGTGATCATTTCCTGGACGATCTTGAAGCCATAGGTCATGGCCGCCGTGCAGACCTGCACGTTGCCGGCACCGAGCGCCAGGAATTCGGCCGCATCGCGCCAGGTCGTCACACCGCCGATGCCGGAGATCGGCAGACCATAGGTTTCCGGGTCGCGGGCGATTTCGGAGACCATGTTGAGCGCGATCGGCTTGACTGCCGGGCCGCAATAGCCGCCATGGCTGCCTTTGCCGCCGATGCTGGGGTTCGGCGAGAAGTTGTCGAGATCGACCGAAACGATCGAGTTGATCGTGTTGATCAGCGACACGGCATCGGTGCCGCCGCGCTTGGCGGCGCGGGCCGGGTTGCGGATGTCGGTGATGTTGGGCGTCAGCTTGGTGATGACCGGCATGCGGGTGTATTGCTTGCACCAGCGCACGACCATCTCGATGTATTCCGGCACCTGGCCGACGGCAGACCCCATGCCGCGTTCGGACATGCCGTGCGGACAGCCGAAGTTGAGCTCGATGCCATCAGCGCCGGTTTCTTCCACCAGCGGCAGGATCGCCTTCCACTCTTCCTCGACGCAGGGAACCATGATCGAGGCGACAAGCGCCCGATCCGGCCAGTTCATCTTGACCATCTTCATCTCCTGCAGGTTCACCTGCAGGGGACGATCGGTGATCAGTTCGATGTTATTCAGGCCAAGGAGCCTGCGGTCTGCGCCCCAGATTGCGCCGTAGCGCGGGCCGTTGACGTTGACGACCGGTGGGCCTTCCGAGCCCAAAGTCTTCCAGACGACGCCGCCCCAGCCCGCCTTGAAGGCGCGCTCGACGTTGTAGGCCTTGTCGGTCGGCGGAGCAGAGGCGAGCCAGAAGGGGTTTGGCGACTTGATGCCGACGAAGTTGTTCCTGATATCAGCCATTGTTCAAATCCTCTCGAAGCGGGTGCGTCATGCGACTGCGGTCACGCCCGCCGTGGCAACGGCGAGAGAGCGGTTGATGCTTTCGGCCGCGTCACGGCCCATGGCGACGGCAGAGACCGTCAGGTCCTGGCCTCCGAAGGCGCAGTCGCCGCCGGCCCAGACACCCGGGATCGAGGTGCGACCCTCGGCGTCGATGGCGATCTTGCCGCCTTCGACCTTGAGACCGTCCAGACCCTGACCGTCGAGCTTCTGGCCGATCGCGACCAGGATCTGGTCCGCCTTGATCTCGGTCGTGTGGCCGGTACCCTTCATAAGGCCGTTTTCGAGGTGGGTGTATTCGAAGGTGATCGCCGAACAGTGCCCGCCATGATGGGCGACCTCCTTCGGCTGCAGCCAGTGGCGGATGTGAACACCCTTCGAGGTCGCGAGATCCTGCTCGAACTCGGAGGCGTTCATGTGCTCCTTGCCACGGCGGTAGCAGATGGTGACGTTTTCCGCGCCGAGAAGCTTGGCCTGGACTGCCGCATCGATCGCGGTCATGCCGCCGCCGATGACGACAACGTCACGGCCGACAGGCACATCGGCCTTGCTGTCCGCCTGGCGCAGATGCGCGATGAATTCGACCGCATCGAGCACACCGTTGATCTTGGCGCCGGGGATGTTTAGCCCGTTCACATTGCCGAGGCCGGTGCCGATGAATACGGCGTCGTGCTTGGCCTGGAGATCGGCGAGGGTGAAATCGCGGCCCATCATCTGGCCGTCGAGCACATCGATGTTGCCGAGAGACAGGATGTAGTCGACTTCCTTCTGCGCGAAATCGTTCGGCGTCTTGTAGGCGGCGATGCCGTATTCGTTGAGGCCGCCCGCCTTTTCGCGGGCTTCGTAGATGGTGACCTGGTGGCCGTGCATGGCCAGCCGATGGGCGGCAGCAAGCCCTGCAGGGCCGGCACCAACGATCCCCACCGTGCGACCGGTCGAGGCGGCCGGACGGTAGAACTGGCGGCCTTCGTCGATCGCGATGTCGGTGGCGTAACGTTGCAGGCGGCCGATCTCCACGGGGCGCTCTTCCGCCGTGTTGCGAACGCAGGCCTCTTCGCAGAGGGTTTCGGTCGGACAGACGCGGGCGCACATGCCGCCGAGGATGTTCTGATCGAAGATGGTCTTGGCGGCGCCGAGCGGATTGCCAGTCGATATCTGCCGGATGAACATCGGGATATCGATGGCGGTGGGACAGGCCGTCATGCAGGGCGCGTCGTGACAGAAGTAACATCTGTCGGAGGCGACGAGCGCCTCGTGCTCGCCGAGGCGGGGATGAAGGTCTGAGAAATTCTTTGCATAATCGGCAGCGTCAAGCCGCCCGGCCTTGAGGCCCGGTTCCAGTCTTCGCATCGCAGTTCCCTCTTTTATATTCGAAGCGATGCAGGGAAGCGTAGCGCAGCTTCAAACTTTTATCAAACGGTAAAAATTTGCATTTATCGGTGTGGAAAGCCCGCAAATGCTGGGTTTTTGACGGTCGTCAAACCCCTCGCTCAATGCCTGGATAGCGTTGCCGCAATCGGCTTCAATCGTGCACAAACATGACAAGTTTGCTCAACTTAATACTTTACTCCTTTTATCATGTTTTGTATGGCTGACGGATCGACGGAAGTGACCGAGTCCAGTCCCGGGCCGTTCAGGGAGAAACCATCATGGCGAAGAAGAAAAAGCGCGTGGAGCCGAAGACCTCCGAAGCAGTTACCGGCGCTGAACAGGGCGCGCGGCAGCAGCCCGATGTCCGGAGTTTCCTCTATGTCGGCGGACGTGATTGCCAGGTTGCGCATCTTCGTCAGATCGCCAGCAATTTTGGTGCGGAACTAATTCACCATGATGGGGGTTTACGTGAAGCGGTATCGCGTATCGACACAGTGCTTCCTTCTGTCGACTGCGTCTTCTGCCCGATCGACTGTATCAGTCACGATGCGTGTCTGCGCGTGAAGAGCGGTTGCAAGAAGTTCGGCAAGACTTTCATTCCGCTGCGGAACGGCTCGAAGTCCAGTCTCGAGCGCGCCTTGCAGACACTGAATGAAAGGAACTCGAACGGATGAGCAGGGACGGTGTCGACAAAGGGGGCTTTGGCTCTTTCCACGAGCTTGCACGTCAGCGCGGCGAGGGGCTTCTGCCCGAACTTGCCGAGGCAATGTTGCAACGCTCGCAGGAAAGTGAAGTGATGAATTGCGAAATCATCACTTTGCCTGGCTTGCATCAACGAAAATGCGATACCATGTACGCAGAACCCAACCGGGCCCCCGCCCTTGTTATCGACTTTCCTGCGCCGAGATGGCAGCGGAACGCCAACGCGAGATCGTAGTCGTTTCGTTTTCACTCTCATGCGGGAAGCAGAGGAACTATCCGCATGAACGCTCAGCACCCTGTTGCGAAGACGATCCTCAACGCCGTGCCCATTCTTCCGTCTCTCGACTTCTCGGAAACCCGCAGTTTTTACGTGGGTACCCTGGGCTTCGAGGATGTCGGCATGGATGGGCTGGATTATCTCGTTGTGCGCAGAGGCGGCATGGAACTGCATTTCTGGCTGAGCGACGATCCAGTTCAATGCCAGAACAGCTCCGTCTTTTTCCGCGCAGATGCTCCCGGAGAAATCTACCAGGACTTCCGCGACAGAGGGATCGACGCGATCCGTCCGTCCGATACCTGCGGCGGCGAGATGCGGTTCCATATCCGCGATCCGCATGGCAATCTGTTGATGTTCGGCGGTTCGGCACTGGCCGCCGTCACCCACTAATTATTTTCGAGATCTGGTCGACCCGGATGCCGCGCACCTGCAGGCTTAGCGGTGTCGCATCACGGTGCTTGCGACGAGAAGCAGCCAGGATGCGATGAGCGTCAGGCCGCCGCTTGGTGCTGCCATCGGAAACAGGCCCTGGCCGAAAAACTGCCGTGCGGCGAGGTCTCCGGCAAACAGAAGCGTGCCGATCGTCATGCCGAGTGCCGCAATGCCGGCCCACCTGATCTTGTCGCCCGCCAGCGCAAGGGTGAGCAGGGCCGGCGCATGGGCCAGGCAGATCGTCGATGCCGGCCGCAACAGGTGTTCGCCGCCAGCATGGCTCGCTGCCGCAGCCAGGGCCACGCCGGCAGCGCCGATCAAACCGGCTGCCGCTGTTGCCCAACGCGTGTCTCGCCAGATCGGCATCGGGCTCATTCCTTGTTCTGCATGTGAAAGGCGAGTTTTTCGACCGGCGGCCAGATGATGTCGCGCAGCTTCGGGTTCTCGATCGTTTCATCCATGGCTCGACGGAAGCAGAGAAGCCACTCGTCGCGCTCCACAGGGCCGATCTCGGCGACGAAATGGCGCCGCCTCAGCATGGGGTGCCCCCGCTTTTCCATGTAGATCGGGGGGCCGCCGAGATAGCCGGTCAGATATTCGTAAAACTTCTCGGCGCTGCCGGCGAGATCCGGCGGGTGCACGGCCCGGCAATGGGCAGCTTCTGGAAGCGTATCCATCAATTCGTAGAAACGGTCGGTCAGCGCCTTGACGGTCGCATCGCCGCCGATGGCTTCGTAGAGGGTGATGGTCTCGGTGGCTGTCTGTTCTGCTGTGTCGGTCATGAAGCGTTCATAACGGAAAGCCATGGCGAGGAAAATGGTCGGCGCCGCGGCAAAATGCGCGGCGCCTGGGAATGCCGGCCGGTGTGGCTGACAGGCCGGGTGGAGTGGCGATGGTCAGTCCAGGCACAAAGCGTCGCGGACGTGGTTCTTGAGCGTCACCGTGTCCTCTGTGAAAAGTGGACCGTTCAACTGGTTTGGCCGGGTCTTGAGACGATGTGAGTTTAAGCTTACGACTTGGTTTTTGTGTTCACCACCGCCGGCCTCGAACGCCGTGAACCATGCTCCTCCGCTGCTTCCTTTGGTGAGCGAATTGTCGCTCATAGTGACGATCCCACCAACGTTCCTCGTCCACGAACCGTCGATCTTGTACATGAAAAGGCCACCATCCAGGTCTCGCGGGTAACCGATTGCAGTTAGCGGCGCGGATGCCGGGGTGCCCGTCGCCATTTCCAGCGGACGCTGCTTGTCATCGGCGCTCGCGAGGATGAAGGCATAGTCATAGGCGTAGTTGACGCCGTCGCTGTGGTAAGCGTCGTAGATCGAGACGCAGCGCCAGCCGACAATCTGCGGCGATTTATTGCCGGCGAGCGCGCGCTGGAAACTGAAATCGGTGTACCAACGACCGGTCTTGTGGCTCAGGACACAATGCGCGGCCGTCAGAATCACATTGAGATTTTCGATGTACTGCGCCGTGCATCGTCCGAGTTTCCCTTCGTCCGTGCGGAAAACCAGGCGACCGGCGCTCCAGTAGGGAGGAGCGAGACGCGGCTCGGCAATTTTTTCCAGTTCGCCGGGCGCGGTGAGGGAGGGGGATGTGGCCTCCGATGGGGTCTGGTCGGGAATGTCCGGGTTCAATTCCCGGAAGCGCCGTTGCATGTCCCTCAACTCTTCCTCGGTAATGACAGGCAGTGGCAGGGGCTCGGCTTCGTTCATCTGATCTTCGGTAAGAACGTCAGACCCCGTGTTATCCAGGTTCTGGATTGCCAGCTGTGCGGCTGAGCCCGTTGTTGTCGTCGTGAGGAGGCAGGCCAGTATGATGCAGATAAGTCTGAGATGGGTGCGCATGAATGTTCTCCTTGTCTGACTGGCAAGCCAGGCCGACGTCGACCTCTGCCGGCGAGACATGTGTTGCTGTTGTTTCACGGAGCAGGGATGCGGCGGGGGCTGCCGCATCCCCGACGGAGATCACACGATCAGCGGCGTGCGCAGTTCGATGAGACCCATCTTCAGGAGATCGTGGGACTTCTGGTCCGGGACGAAGACGCCGCGGGTCGGGTCGTATTTCAGCGTGATGTCGCTGACGCCGCCGCCGAACTTGGCGATCGCCGTGTTGCCGGTGATCTTGGTGATGATCGTCTCGCTGGCGAACTGGCTCTGCAGCCAGACATAGACGGTGGTGAAGGGCGTCATCTGGATGCGGTTCTGCGAGGGGACCAGCTGCGCCGAGATCGGCTTGCGTTCCGCCGGCTTCTTGTTGACCATGGCCGACTGCGACAGACCGAAGGTCAGAGCGGGATACTGGTTGTAGGGCATGTTGTTGACGGCGGCGAACGTGCCGGAATTGACGCTCGGATCGTTCTGGAACACACCGAAGGTGGCTGCCGGCGTGAAGGGGTAATACCCCGCATCGAGCGCCGGCCCGGGCGTCACTTCCGACAGCTTGTTGATCGCCGCCCCCTGCGACACTTCCGTGGTCGAGGCGTAGATCCAGTAATCCTCCTTCCACTCGACAGAGGTCGACTGGAAGGGATCGATCGAGAGCCAGACGACATTGGGATCGCCGGAGCCGACCGGCTTGGCCAGAGTGATGCGCTGGCCGGCGGCCTTGATCACGTTCAGATCGGTCGGGTCGATGGTCAGAGTGAGCGAATAGTTGGGCATGCTGAAAGTCCTCCTGTTCGGTTGATCCTGTTTCGGCCGGACGCCCCCGCGGCGTCTCGAAACCGTTCCCATTTGCACAACCCAATTCCTCGCTCTGGTCGCGCTTAAATTGGTCCGTGGTTGTGATGCGGTTGGTCTGCGCATGCTGGTCGGAAGTATGGCATGCCCGGTTTAAAGAGGGCAATGAGAATTGCATCTAATGCGTGTATTTCTCGTTGACCAAGTCAACCTGCTGTGCTTAAAAGGGAACCATTGTGATACTGTGCCGCTGTCGTTCCGGTGCGCCGGAGATCCGGTCAAATCATTGGCGGGAAAGGATTTCGGAGAGCTTATGCGGATCGGATACGCGCGGGTGTCGACGCTTGATCAAAATGTCGACATGCAACTCCAGGCTTTGGGGGCTGCCGGGTGCGAGAAGATCTTCTCCGATCTGGGACATTCCGGCGCGCAACGGCAGCGTCCTGGACTGGCTGAAGCCATGGCCGTGCTGCGGTCCGGCGATACGCTGGTCATCTGGCGTCTCGATCGCCTCGGCCGGTCGCTGTCGCATCTGATCGAACTGGTCAACGACTTCGGCCGCCGGGGCATTGCGCTCTATTCCGTCACGGAAGCGATCGACACGGGCTCGGCCGGGGGGCTCCTCATCTTTCATATCATGGGGGCCCTGGCCGAATTCGAGCGCGGACTGATCTCAGAACGCACCCGGGCGGGCATGGCTGCCGCGCGCCTGCGCGGACGAAACATCGGCCGGCCCAGCAAACTCCGGCCCGACGATCTGAATGCCGCCGTCGACCGCATGGCTCGGGGCGGGCTCTCGCTTGCCGATGCCGCCCGGCAACAGGGTATCAGCCGTGCCACGCTCTGCCGCGCGCTCCGGCGCCGCCGCGAGCTCGCTGCGGGCGATGTCGCGCTGCCAAGTGCCGTCAGCGGGCTGGCGCCCGGGCGATAGGCGACCGTCCCGCAGCGCAAAAAAATCAGGGACAGACGTGTGGCTGCATGCCATAAGGGCGCCGAATTCCAGCAGGCGCCGCGACCATGATCCGTATCGAAAACATCTCCAAGCAGCTCAGCCACCGCATCCTCTTCATCGAGGCTTCGGCCGCCCTCAACCGTGGCGAAAAGATCGGCCTCGTCGGCCCGAACGGTGCGGGCAAGACCTCGCTCTTCCGGATGATCATCGGCCACGAGCAGCCGGACGAGGGGCAGGTCTCCGTCGATAAGGGTGTGACGATCGGCTATTTCAGCCAGGATGTCGGCGAAATGTCCGGCCGCTCGGCCGTCGCAGAGGTGATGGACGGGGCAGGGCCGGTGAGCGAGGTCGCCGCCGAGCTGCGCGAGCTGGAGGCCGCCATGGTCGATCCAGATCGCATGGACGAGATGGACGCGATCATCGAGCGCTATGGCGAGGTGCAGGCGCGCTACGAAGAGCTCGACGGCTACGGCCTGGAGGGCAGGGCGCGCGAAGTTCTGGCCGGTCTCTCCTTCTCGGATGCCATGATGGATGGCGATGTCGGCGCTCTCTCGGGTGGCTGGAAGATGCGCGTGGCGCTCGCCCGCATCCTGCTGATGCGCCCTGATGTGATGCTGCTCGACGAACCCTCGAACCACCTCGACCTTGAAAGCCTGATCTGGCTTGAGCAGTTCTTGAAAGGTTATGACGGCGCGCTGCTGATGACCTCGCATGACCGCGAGTTCATGAACCGCATCGTCAACAAAATCATCGAGATCGATGCCGGCCAGCTGAACAGCTATTCCGGCGACTACGAGTTCTACGAGGGCCAGCGGGCGCAAAACGAGAAGCAGCAGCAGGCGCAGTTCGAGCGCCAGCAGGCGATGCTCGCCAAGGAAATCAAGTTCATCGAGCGCTTCAAGGCGCGGGCATCCCACGCCTCGCAGGTGCAGAGCCGGGTGAAGAAGCTCGAAAAGATCGACCGCGTCGAGCCGCCGAAGCGCCGACAGGTCGTGGCCTTCGAATTCCAGCCGGCGCCGCGCTCCGGTGAAGATGTGGTCAGCGTCAAGGGTGTCTCCAAGCGCTATGGCGACAAGGTGATCTATGACGGCTTCGACTTCATGGTCCGCCGCAAGGAACGCTGGTGCATCATGGGCATCAATGGTGCCGGCAAGTCGACGCTCCTGAAGCTGGTCGCTGGCGATTCGAAGCCGGACGAAGGCACGGTGTCGATCGGTGCGAGCGTCAAGATGGGATACTTCGCCCAGCATGCCATGGACGTGCTCGATGGCGAGATGACGATCTTCGAAATGCTGGAAACGACTTTTCCGCGCGCCGGTCAGGCGCCGCTCAGGGCGCTTGCCGGCTGCTTCGGCTTTTCCGGCGATGATATCGACAAACGCATCCGGGTGCTCTCCGGTGGCGAGAAGGCGCGCCTCGTGATGGCGATCATGCTGTTCGATCCGCCGAACCTGCTCGTGCTCGACGAGCCGACCAACCACCTCGACCTCGACACCAAGGAAATGCTGATCCAGGCGCTGTCACAGTTCGAAGGCACCATGCTCTTCGTCAGCCACGACCGCCATTTCCTCGCGGCATTGTCCAACCGGGTGCTGGAACTGACGCCCGAAGGCGTGTTCCAGTATGGGGGCGGCTATACGGAATATGTTGAGCGCACCGGGCATGAGGCGCCGGGCTTGCGAGGGTAAGGGTAGCAAAGGCGGAGGTCGCCAGGCGTGGTGCGCTTACTTCGTAACGTTGTTCACAATCGTTATCGTGTTGGACGCGCCAAATGCCATTTGTCCACCGATGCCATAGCCCTTGCCGATCAGCCAGTTCTGGTGCCACCCATTGTAGACGAGCATCATGATGAGGTGCCCAAGCAATGTCGGCAAAACGATAATCCACACAATAGCCCCGAGGATGTGGCCGCGAAAGAGCGGGACGAAAGGGCCGAAGAAGAGGCCGGTCCAACTGATGCCGCGATAGGCATTGCGGACCTCGCCTGTCGCATTGCGCGTCATGGGTATGCGGGTTGCCATGGTCACCTCTCCTTGCTTCTGACTACCGCCTGATCGAAGGTTGTATCAACGCCTTTATACCAGTCAAGATCGTTGAGGGGCCTGCTGCCGGATGTAAGTCGTGTGCCGTGGCGAGACATGAAGTCCTTCTACTGTCGCCGGTTAGATGCGGGCGTATCCTTGGCGGGAGCTGCCGAGATTTGTCAGGACCGCCTGCAGGTTTCACCTACAGACGGTGCCAATCCAGAACGATCCAGTCACAGCGTCTAAGTCCGTGCCAATCCCATCTCTCGCACGACAGGAAAGGGCTTGTATTGTTTGGATTTCAACAAGAGGTGGGAGAAATCAGCATAAACAATGGAAAATGGCGCACCCGACAGGATTCGAACCTGTGACCTTTGGAATCGGAATCCAACACTCTATCCAGCTGAGCTACGGGTGCTTCCGACGGCAGAGTTTGACTCGACCGTTCCGACTGCGGTCATAGCGCAGTCGGCGGTTGCCTTCAATCGCAAAAAGCGCGCATCTGCGCTTTCTCCACGGCGAGGGACGTCAAAGAGAAATGGCTGTTCATCGCTCAGTTTCCGAGAGATGGACCCGTAATTTTTCAGGGTCTTGCGGATAAAATGGTCGAATTATGATCAAAAACGCCGATTTCCGGCGTGTCACTTGGTGTTCCTGTCTTGTGGTGTTGCTTTTTGCCGCTAAGATCGCTGCCATAAGGGTAGCTGCCGGGGAGCGGCGGTACCAGGGGCAACGAACAATGGCGAACAAATGCCGGATTTGATGAATGGCGAACTCACGGGAAACCATAGCAAGCTCGACTTCTCCGCGATGGAGGACGCTGTCGGCTATCGGTTGAGGCGGGCTCAACTGGCGGTTTTTCAACATTTTAACGAAGCTTTTTCTTCCAAGGGATTGCGACCTACCGATTTTGCAGTTCTTTTGCTGCTCACCCGTAACGAAGGGGCGAAGCAGAGCGAAGTCGCAGAGGCGCTGGGCATCCAGCGGGCGAATTTTGTCGCAATCGTCGACGGGCTGGAGAACAAGGGCTTCATCGAACGGCGCAAGTCAGAGACGGACCGCCGCGTGCAGTCACTGTTCATGACAGCGGCGGGCGTTGATTATCTGCAGGAGTTGATGCCGATCTGGAACGATCACGAGCAATGGGTGCTCGAGCAACTCGGTGGGGTTGCCGAACGCGACAGCGTCAACCGTTTGCTCCGTCGCTTCTACGACTGAGCCCCGCCAGCCGGTTTACCGCCGACAGCGCGAGAGCGCCTCGTCGATCAGGAGATTGGCGATCTTCATGCGGGTTGTCGCTTGATTGCGAAAATCCGGGTGAATGCGGTCGGGATGGTTGAGCCGCGCGAATGCGCGGCGCTTTTCCTGCAGGCTGTCGCGATCGTCTTCGGCGGCAATCGCAAGATCGGTGGCGATGTCCTCGATTGAGAGCCGGTCCAGCCAGGCCGGCTTTTCGGGCTCCGGCGGCTCGGGGGCGGCCTGCGGGTCGTGCTCCTCACCCATCAGGAACAGATAGGCCTCGCGACGCCGGTCGACGTCTTCCGGCGTCGATGACACTCGTTCCGGCGCATAGCTCGCAGTAAGTCCATCGATGCGAAAACGCGGCTCGGGTAACGGTTCCTCCTGCGCCTGCTCTTCGGCGAGGCGGTCCACGACCGATTGAAACAGCGATTTGCCAAACAGCATCGGCGGCCTTTTCACACCCCTTCTGTGCGGAGGGGCCATCTGGATTGGCCGTCGACCAGACCATGCCGCCATGGCGCGAACCTTGCGGGGGCGTTGAGATGTCCTCGGCATCCGTGGCTGGTTGCCGTTTCGGTTCAGCCCTGCGACTGGCTCTGGCTCTGGCCGCTTTCCTCAACGACCACCTTCACGCCCAGCTGTTCGCTGGCACGGCCCAGTCGCAGCCCGGAGACCGGAGCGGCATCGGCATAGCAGAGGCCGGTCGCGATACGGACATAACGAGTGTCTGGGCAATGGTTGTTGGCAGCGTCGAAGCCGACCCAGCCGAGACCCGGCAGATGCACGTCCGCCCAGGCATGCGTGGCCGTCTGCTCGGCCCTGTCGTCCAACAGCAGATAGCCGGAGACATAACGGGCCGGCAGGTTCATCAGCCGGGCAACGGCGATGAAGACATGGGCGTGATCCTGACAGACGCCGCGGCCGGCCTCGAGCGCCTGTTCGGCCGTCGTCTCGGTGTCCGTCGTGCCGGTCTCATAGGCCACGGCTGCGTGCAGTTTGCCCATCAGGTCGTGCATTTTTGCGAGCTCGTTGTCCCCGGTCAGGCCGCGCATCAACTCGCGCGTCAACTTGCCGGGCTTTGTGCGCGGCGTGTCACGCAGATAGAGCCAGAGGGGCACGTAGCCGAGGTGAGGGCCGAAGACCCCGGCGCGGTCTTCCGTGTCGACTTCGCCACTTGCGACAATATGGATGCTGTGGCTCGGTCCGTCGGTCGAGACGAGATGGGTATGGTTGCCAAACTGGTCGTTGAAGCCGGCTTCGACCTTGGCGCCGTCGACGGCGATGTTCCAGGAATGCACGGTCTGGCCGGGCAGGCTGCAAGGGGTCAGCCGCAGGCGCTGCAACGAATACGGCACCGGGTCGTCGTAACGATACTCGGTGGTGTGGGTGATGCGCAAACGCATGGGATCATTCCTGCTCAGCTGTAGAACCGGTAGCCTTCGGTGATTTCGTTGCCCAGCTGATTGTTGCTGGCGATGAAGCCATCGAGGAATTCGTGCAGACCCTGGTCCATGATTGCGCCGATCGTGGTCGACTTCAGCGTCTTGACGACGCTGTCCGCCGTCTCGTGTGCCGGCAGCCGGTGATCATAGTCCTTGGCGAGATAGCCGAGGTTGGAGGTGATCTTCTCGTAGCAATAGGCGAGCGAGCGGGGCATCTGGCCGTTGAGGATCAGGAAGTCGGCGATGTTGGCGGCCTTGTATTCGCCGTCATAGACCCAGCGATAGGAGCGGTGGGCCGAGACCGAGCGCAGGATCGATTCCCACTGCATGTTGTCGAGCGAGGATCCGACATGGGTGATCGCCGGCAGGAGCACGTAGTATTTCACATCAAGGATGCGGCTCGTGTTATCGGCACGTTCGATGAAGGTGCCGATGCGGGCGAAGTTGTAGATCTCGTTGCGCAGCATCGACCCGTGGAAGGCGCCGCGGATCAGGCCGGCGCGGCGCTTCACCGTATCGATGACCTCGGGCAGGTCAGCCGATTTCAGCTTGCGGGCGAGCATCTGCTTCAATTCGATCCAGCACTCATTGGTGGCTTCCCAGGTTTCGCGGGTGAGGGCCGTGCGGACCATGCGGGCATTGTTGCGACCGGCGTCGATGCAGGACATGACACTCGATGGATTGGTCGTGTCGCGCAGAAGGAAGTCGATGGCATCCGAGGCGGTCACCTTGCCGTGGCGCTCGGCAAACAGCGGGCGCACGTCGGCGCTCTTCAACACCGCATCCCAGTCCTCGTCCGAGGCGCCGGTGCGGGTGAGCGACATTCTCAGGCCCGCATCGACGAGGCGGGCTATGTTTTCGGCTCTCTCGATGTAGCGGAACATCCAAAAGAGGCCGTTGGCAGTTCTTCCGAGCATGACCATGTCAGTCCTCCAGTACCCAGGTGTCCTTGGTGCCGCCGCCCTGGCTGGAATTGACCACGAGCGAACCCTGCTTGAGGGCCACGCGGGTCAGACCGCCGGGGATGATCTGCACCTTGTCGGAGACGAGGACATAAGGACGAAGGTCGACGTGACGGGGCGCAATGCCCTTGTTGACGAGGATCGGAACCGTCGACAGCGACAGCGTCGGCTGGGCGATGTAGTTGCTGGGCCGCGCCTTCAGCTTGTCGGCGAAATCGGCGCGCTCCTTCTTCGAAGCGGTCGGGCCGACCAGCATGCCGTAGCCGCCGGAGCCATGGACTTCCTTGACCACGAGCTCTTCCAGATGTTCGAGCACGTATTTCAAGCTGTCTGCCTCCGAACAGCGCCAGGTCGGCACGTTCTCGAGCAGCGCCTTGCGGCCGGTGTAGAATTCGACGATTTCCGGCATGTAGCTGTAGATCGCCTTGTCATCCGAGATGCCGGTGCCGGGCGCGTTGGCGATGGTGATGTTGCCGGCGCGGTAGACATCCATGATGCCGGGCACGCCGAGGCAGCTGTCCGGGCGGAAGGTCAAGGGATCGAGGAAGTCGTCGTCGACGCGGCGGTAGAGCACATCGATGGCCTCATAGCCGCGCGTCGTGCGCATCTTCACCTTGCCATCGATGACGCGCAGGTCCGAACCTTCGACCAGTTCCACGCCCATCATGTCGGCGAGGAAGGAGTGCTCATAGTAAGCGGAGTTATAGATGCCGGGGGTCAAGACCGCCACGCGCGGCTTGCCCTTGCAGCCGGGAGGCGCGAGCGAGGCGAGCGACTGGCGCAAGAGATAGGGATAATCCTCGACGCGCTGCACCTTGTTGAGCTGGAAGAGCTCCGGGAACATCTGCATCATGGTTTCCCGGTTCTCCAGCATGTAGGAGACGCCGGAGGGCGTGCGGGCATTGTCTTCCAGCACGTAGAACTGGTCTTCGCCGGTTCGCACGATGTCGGTGCCGACGATGTGGGTGTAGACACCGCCCGGCGGACGGAAGCCGATCATCTCGGGCAGGAAAGCGACGTTCTTTTCGATCAGCTCGCGGGGAATGCGGCCGGCCTTGATGATTTCCTGCTTGTGGTAGATGTCATCGAGGAAAGCATTCAGCGCCAGCACCCGCTGTTCGATGCCCTGGGCAAGCTTGCGCCATTCCCGTCCGGAGATGATGCGCGGGATGATGTCGAAGGGGATGAGTTTTTCCGAAGAGTCCTCGTGACCGTAGACGGCGAAGGTGATGCCTGTTTTGCGGAAGATGTTTTCCGCGTCCCTGGACTTCGCCAAAAGCCTTGCCGGATCCTGGCTGGAGTACCAGTCGTGGTAGTTCTGGTAAGGTCCGCGCGGAGCATTGTCCGCAGTCATCATTTCATCAAATGCCAATGGCGCCGTCCCCTTTTTTTGTCATTTGAATACAACCATTTTTGCAATGCAAGCGGCCTCGCAGACATCCGATGAATATTCTGAGGCGGAAGTTTCCGCCTTCGTTTTCAGCAAAAGCATAAGATTTGAGCGATTTTGAAGTTCGCAATCTTGCGAAGCAAAGGCGATCCGCGGTGGAACTGACAAACTGTGCGTTCTGATCTGGCGCCCCTCATCTTTGTTGCTCAAAATTTAATCGACACTTGTCGGATATTTTTTTGCCCTCGACGGGGCTCAAGGAAATTGATCGTCGTCTGCAGCAGAACTGCTTTGACCTCGCCCCCTTGCAGCATTAACGAGCGGGCTGGGCAAACGGTCCGTTTGCCGATCCTGATTTCGCGGTGACCGCCGATGACCCTGACCCGCCTCGCTCCCGTTCTCTTCGTTCTGTTGTGGTCAACAGGCTGGATCTCCGCGAAGTTCGGTGCGCATGTTGCCGATCCCCTGACGTTCCTCGTCGTGCGCTACGGGGTGGCGGCGGTGCTGTTCTTCATCGTCTGTCGGATCAGCGGTGTCGCCTGGCCGAAACACCGCAGCGGCTGGCTGCACGCGATCGTCTCTGGCGTTTTCCTGCACGGCCTTTATCTCGGCATGGTGTGGTGGGCGATCGGGCAGGGGGTGCCGGCTGCCCTTTCGGGCATCATCGCCGGGCTGCAGCCGCTCATGACCGGGTTCGCCGCTGCCGTTCTGATCGGCGAGGATCTGAGCGTGACCCAGCGCGTCGGGCTCGTGGTCGGTTTCGTCGGGATCGGTATCGCGGTGCTGCCGAATATCGTCGTGATCGACGCGGAAACGGTCCCTGTCTACGCCGTCGCGATCAACGTGCTCGCTATGGCCTGCGTGACCGCAGGCACGATCTATCAGAAGCGCTATCTCAAGGAAGGCGATCTGCGTGCGGTCGCGACGCTGCAATATGTCGGTGCGCTTCTCGTCACTGTGCCTGCCGCCTTCCTGCTCGAAGACATGCGTGTCGACTGGAGCCTGGGCTTCTTCGCCACGCTCGCCTGGTCGGTGCTGGGTATTTCCATGGGGGCGATTGCGCTGCTGCTCTACCTGATCCGCAAGGGAGACGTGTCGAAGGCGGCGTCGCTGATCTACCTCATCCCGCCACTGGCCGCGGTGGAGGCGGCGATTGCCTTTGGCGAACATCTGACGCTGCCGATGATCATCGGGACCTGCGTGGTGGTGCTCGGGGTCTATCTCACCAACCGCAAGCCGGCGGTCCCGCCGGTCTGAGCGGCGTGTTGTCTTTCTCCGGGCGATAAACAAAAATGGCGCGACCGAAGCCGCGCCATCTTCAATGCGTTAAGCGAAAAACCTCAGGCTTCGCGACGGCGTCCGCCGGCCGTGCCGGAGCGGGCCGGGCGGGCCTGGCCGTTGCCGCCACGGTTCTGGCCGTTGCCGTTGGCCGAGCGGTTACCGCCATTGCCGTTGCCACCGCCATTGCCACCCTTGCGGTGACCGGACTTGGCCGGACGGCCGTCAGCCTTGGCGCCGCCTTCGGACTTGCCGCGGCCCTGGCCCTGATGGTTGCGGTTGTTGCCACCGCCACCACCGCCGCCACGACGCTGTGGACGGGCCGGGCGAGCAAGGTTTGCCGGCGGTTCGCCGGAGGCAACCGGGATCTCGATGCCCATCAGCTTTTCCACGTCGCGCAGCAGACGGCCTTCGTCGGGACCGCAGAACGCGATCGCGATGCCGTCACGACCGGCACGGGCGGTGCGGCCGATGCGGTGGACGTAAGCGTCCGGCACTTCCGGCAGGTCGTAGTTGAAGACGTGGGAGACGGCCGGGATGTCGATGCCGCGGGCGGCAACATCGGTGGCGATCAGCGTCTTGATCTCGCCGTCACGGAAACCCTTCAGAGCGCGTTCGCGCTGGCCCTGGCTCTTGTTGCCGTGGATCGAGGCGACCGAGTAGCCGGTGGCATCGAGGTGCTTCATCAGCTTTTCCGCGCCATGCTTGGTGCGCAGGAAGACGATGGAGCGGCCATCCGGATTGTCGTTGAGGATCTTCTTGAGCATTTCCGTCTTGGCGTTCTGACCGGCGACGAAATGTACATATTGCTCGACCTTGTCGGCAGCCTTGCCCGGAGGCGAGACGGCGACCTTGAGCGGGTCTGTCAGGAAGCTTGCAGCGAGATCGGCGATGGACGGCGGCATGGTGGCCGAGAACAGAAGCGTCTGGCGCTTCGGCGGGACCATCTTCGAAATCTTGCGCAGGTCATGAATGAAGCCGAGGTCCAGCATCTGGTCGGCTTCGTCGAGGACGAGGTAGCGGACGGCGCGCAGCGAGATCGCGTTGCGGGCGATCAGGTCGAGCAGGCGGCCAGGCGTTGCGACGAGGATGTCGGTGCCCTTTTCGAGCTGCAGCTGCTGCTTGCCGATCGAGGCGCCACCGACGACCTGGTTGATCTTCAGTGGCAAGCGGCGCAGGTAGCTGCGCAGGTTGTCGCCAATCTGGTTGACCAGTTCGCGGGTCGGGGCGAGGATGAGGGCACGGGTGGTGCGGTTGTCGGGGCGCTTCTCGTCCTTGAGAAGCATCTCGATCATCGGCAGGCCGAAAGCGGCCGTCTTGCCGGTGCCGGTCTGGGCGAGACCGATCAGGTCGCGGCCGGAAAGAACGACGGGGATGCCCTTCTCCTGGATCGGAGTGGGGGTCGTGAAGCCGAGCGTCGTCAGCGTCGCGACGATATTCTTGGAGAGGCCAAGATCATCGAAAGTTGTCAAAGTCATACCTTTCGGGGCGCCAAATACACGACCCCGGAACGCGGTCGTCGCGATCCGGTTGGCATTGGCGTCAAGAACCCCGCGTGATTTGGGAACTTGTAAGTTGGAAAAAGCTTCCAGCGCAGCGGCGGAATGTCCGCCTTTCATGTCATGCGCTTGTCCTTCGTCGCGTCTCAGATGTCGCTGGGCTCGCTCACGCGGCGGCCGGAAGGGGAAAGCTGGCTTGCAAATGGGCCTGTTTGCCGCAGAAGTCAAGCTTTCTTTTGCAGTGCGAAAGAACCCAGTTCGTGTGAAAGGCGGGCGCAGGCAGTAAAAATGCGTCTTTTACGCCTATCCCGGCTGGGCGTCAGGAGCGGTCACAAACCTGAGCGTGACAAGCAGGCCGCCAGTCTCGCCATTGGCGATATCGACGGCGATGCCATAGACTTCGGCAATGTCGCTGACGATGGATAGCCCGATTCCGGTGCCGGCGATCTTGGTGTCGAGGCGGACGCCGCGCTCTGTCATCCGCTTGAGATCGGTCTGGCCGACACCCGGGCCGTCATCGGTGACGGTGAGCGTTGTGCCGCCGGCATCGGCCGTCGCCGCAATCTCGACTGTCGATCGCGCCCATTTTACCGCGTTTTCAACGAGATTGCCGATCAATTCCTGCAGGTCGCTCGGATCGACGCCGAGTGTGAGACCCTCGGGAACCGTTACCCGCCACGTGAGGCGCTCCCCGTCCGGCGTCCGCTTCAGCGTGCGGACGATCATGGCGACCGATTGTTCGAGGTCGGCATCGGCGCTGCGCAGGCTGGCGGTCGCCGCGATGCGGGCGCGAGCGAGCTCCCTGTCGACGTGGTTGCGCATGACGCCGGCAAGATGAGCGAGTTCGTCGCCTATCTCGACCTCGCCGCGTTCCTTGAGCGTATCGGCGTCGTTGGCCAGTACGGTGAGCGGTGTCTTCAGGCCATGGGCGAGATCCGCCGCACGGGCGCGGGCACGGGCAATCAGGGCGTCCTGATCGTCAAGCAGCCGGTTCATCGCTTCCACCACCGGGTGAAGTTCGGCAGGCATGGGGCCAGTGAGGCGCGTGGCCTGCCGGGCGCGGATGCGTTCGAGCCCTTCCCCGATTGCAGACAGCGGTTTGAGGCCGAAGGTCAGTTGCGCCAGCGAAGCGGCGACCAGAAAGATCGCGAGGGCGAGCAGATAAGGGATGATGTCGACGAAAAAAGCCTGCCGCGCTTCGCTCGCTGCTGCGCTGTCGATCGCCACCGCAAGGCGCAATGGCCGTTCGCCATCGGGCGCTTTCGGGATGATCTTGCGCTCCTGCACCAGGAGAGCCTGACCATCGGGACCGGGTAGGCGATAGCGGTGAACGGTGCCAGTCTCCTGCGGATCGTCGGGGAGGGCAAGCGTGTAGTCCCAGAGCGAGGCGGAGCGCAGTTGGGTGCCGCGTCGGTCGTCCGTCATCTGCCAGTAAAGACCGCCATAGGGGGTGGAAAAGCGAATGTCGGTCGGGCGGTCGGGGATGCGGACGGTGCCGTCCGCGGCAAAGTCGATCTGGCCGGCGATGTTGTTGAGATGGTCGGTCAGTTCCTGGTCGAGCCGGTGTTCGATGCTGCGGGTGAAAAGTTCGACCAGGACGAAGGCCGCCAGCGACAGGGCGGCGGCAACGCTCAAGAGCGAGACAATGACGAAGCGGAGGCGGATCGAGCGGCTCACGTTTCCGGCCCGCCCATCCGGTAGCCGAAGCCGCGTCGCGTTGTGATGGAATCACGTCCCAGCTTGCGGCGCAGGCGGCCGATCAGCACCTCGACGGAATTGCTGTCGCGCTCGAAATCCTGGGCATAGAGTTGTTCGGTGAGTTCCGCCTGCGACACGTGACGGTCAGCGTGGAGCGCGAGATGGGTGAGGCAGCGGTATTCGAGCGGGGTCAAATCAACCGGCAGGCCGGCGAGGCTGACCGTCTTGTTTCGGGTGTCGATTGCGATGTCGCCGAATTCGAGCACGGGGCTTGCCTGGCCGGCCGTGCGGCGGATGATGGCGCGCAACCGTGCGAGGAGTTCCGCCATCTGGAAGGGTTTTGGCAAATAGTCGTCGGCACCGGCGTCAATGCCCTCGACGCGTTCCTGCCAGTTGCCGCGGGCTGTCAGCACAAGGACGGGCATGCGCCTGTTAGCATTGCGCCAGCGCTTGAGCACGGCAAGACCGTCCATGCCGGGCAGGCCGAGATCGAGCACCACGGCGGCAAAGTCCTCCTCGTCGCCGGTGAACCAGCCGGCTTCACCGTCGCCTTCGTGGACGACGACATAGCCCTCCCGCTCCAGATGGGTGGTCACATCGCGCGCGATGCGCGGGTCGTCCTCGATCAGAAGAATCCGCATCAGTCGTTCTCGATCTCCCGGATCTCGCCCGTGCGCGCGTCGACTTCGACCTCGACGAGACGTCCGTCGTTCCTCAGCACCCGGAATTCGTAAAGTTCCAGGCCGTGTTCCTGCTCGATGCGGGCCGAGACGATATCGCCGTCGACGCGCGCCAGAACCGTGCGCCGCAGGTCGGCCAGGGACTTGATCCGGCCGCTCGCCACGCCGTCGCGCAACTGGTCATGGGCGCTTTCATGGTGCTCGTCATCGGCTTGTGCGGGGACGGCGGCCGGGAGTGCGGCCAGCAGACCCACAAGGAGCAAGGCCGGAACAGAGGGCGCAAGACGCAAGACGGAGAGGCGCGAGTTGACGATCATCTCTTACTCTTACCATCGACAAGCTGAAATTTCGCTGACATTTGACGTCAGGTAACGCTCAGCCCCCATGCACTAGGTTCTGTTCAACGACGCAAGGCAATCCCGCCCCGTCGTCTTTACGAGGACCTTTCTCATGAACAAGCTCATCGCAATCTCGCTCATCACGTTCGCTTCTTTCGCCGGCTTTGCCCAGGCCGAAGACGAAGGCACCAAGTGCGACGCGCCGAAGGACAAGTGGATGACCGAAGACGCCATGAAGGCCAAGGCGACCGAAATGGGCTATGACGTGCGCCAGGTGAAGGTCGAAGACGGCTGCTACGAAGTCTACGGCATCAAGGATGGCAAGAAGGTCGAAGCCATCTTCAACCCGGCCACCGGCGAACAGGTCGGAGCCGAGTGATGGCCGCCGCCGAGCACAGCGTGCCCGGCACCCTCCAGGCCGGCCGCACCCCGCGGCCGGCACTGGTCAAGGTCTGGGACCCCTTCGTGCGCCTGTTTCACTGGGCGCTGGTCGGCTTCTTCGCCTTCTCCTTCCTGACCGGCGACGAGTGGAAGGACGCGCATATCGTGTCCGGCTACGTGATCGGAGCGCTGATCACCTTCCGGGTGCTCTGGGGCTTGATCGGCACCGAACATGCGCGCTTTTCCAGCTTCATCTACAGCCCGGTCACGGTGCTGCGCTTTCTCGCTGATACAGCAGCGATGCGGGCCAAACGTTATCTCGGCCACAATCCGGCCGGCGGCGCCATGGTGATCGCGCTGTTGATTATGATCTCTGGCATCGTGACGACCGGCTACATGATGACCACGGATGCCTATTGGGGCATCGAGTGGGTCGAGGACACGCACAAGGTGCTGGTCTATGCGACGCTCGGCCTGATCGGCCTGCATATCGCGGGTGTCGTGCTGGCCAGTCTGGAGCACAAGGAAAACCTTGTCAGGGCCATGGTGACTGGCAGGAAGCGGGCGGAGTGAGGCCGAAAACCGGCAGCACGCTGCCGCTTACGGATCGACAAGGAGGGTGACCGAGATGCGGTCACCCTCCTTGATGTTTTCGCTTCGGCGCAGGGCGGCTTTCAAGGGCAGGAGATACGTGTCTCGTGCCTTGTCGGGGAACAGGGAGGTCCTTGCCTGCGTCCTTCCGATCCGGCCACGCACCGCGATTGCCCCGAGGGGATTGGCGTGACCGAAGAAGCGGGCCTCAGCGGCCGCCCCCTCCGGCAGATAGACCCCATGCCAGCCGCCGGGACCATCGAAGCGGATCACATCTGCCGCGAAGGCGATCTCGTGCGAGCCCTCGCTCATCCGGCGTCTCCGTCGGGCATCTCCAGTTCAAAGTCGCGTCTTGCCGCAGATTGCCCATTCAGCAGGATCTCCAGCCGGTGGAGGCCCCGGTGGTAAACCCGCGTTGTGATCGGGCGGAAGGCATGACGTCTCTGGATGGTCACGCGCTCGCCGGGCGCCAGCTGCAGGCTCTTGCCCTTGAACACCTTGGGCGAGAGCGAGCCATCCTTCTTCTGGTGGTGGATCGCGTAGTCCAGAAGCACCGTTCGGGCGGCTGTTCCCGAATTTTCGAGGCGGATGCGGAAGTCGAGTTCGCCGGGAAAGGCGATCCGGTCGCTCGACAGTTCCAGCGTGGCGCTCACATCCGTCAAGCGTTCATAGCCGAAGTTCGCCAGTGCCTTGCCGTGACCCTTCTTCACGAGTGTGCGCGAGGCGTGCTTGAGGAGCCAGAGCCGCTCCTTCGACGCACCCTTGGCATGTCGCTCGACGAAATCGGCGACCAGATCCGGATGGTCTTTCGCGATGTCGTTCAGGCTGTTGGCAACGGAGCGGCGAACGTAGTCTTCTTCGTCATCCAGCAGCGCTTCGAGAAGCGGCAGGATCGGGGAGGGATCGCGCACAAGAGCAGGCAGGCGCATGGCCCAGGGCAGCCGGGGGCGCGTGCCTTCGCTGGCCAGTCGACGCACATGATGGTCTGGGTCGGTGACCCAGCCTGCAATGATTGCCAATGCCTTGTCCTGTTCATCGGCCAGGAAGGGGCGGATGCCAAATTCTGCCGTGAAATGCGGGCTGAGCGCTTTCAGGAAATTAAGTGCGGTTTCGAGATGGCCTCGCCCCTGGGCCGCAACGTACTGGTTGAAGGACAGAAGCGCCCAGCCGCTCAGTCCCTGCCGCCCCGCTGCCGGAAGGCAGGCGTTCAGGATCACCGCGGCCTGTTCGAAGTCATCCGGCAGGTGGCGGCAAAGGGCGGCGGCGATGCATTGACCGCGCTGCATCAGTTCCAGCCCGTCCAGGAGAGGCAGGATGTCTGCGAGGAAGGCGGCGTGATCGAACGGGTTCCAGGCACGCCTGATGGCGTCGGCCGTGTCGTGGGCGGTTTGCGGCCCGATCAGGTGTTTCAGCGGCTCGGCCATCGGGATCAGATCGTGTCCTGCGTTTTGAAGTGCTGCATCAAGGTAACACCCGCGATCGACGCCATGTAGGGGGCAAAGGCGGGGTCGGTCCTCACTTTCACGGCCGCCGCATCGGCGCTTTGCCTGTCTTTCCATTCGACAAGATCGGCGATCATGTCGCCCTGTTCGAGGGACGCCAGCGCCCGCCAGCTGACGAAGCCGGGATAGGTTGCAATCGCAGCCATTGCGGCCCGGCGGGCCTCTTCGGCAGCCGCTTTGTCGGAGACGGTGCAGACGGCGAGTTCGAGGACTGTGTTCATGGTCGTTCAGGTCTCCCGTGATGGATGATGCTTGACCTAACACAGTGCAACTGACAACCTTCTGGCCATAATCATCGATGGAGACATGCATGCGTCCCGCCGACCGTCTGTTCCGGATCATCCAGCTGATGCGCTCCACCGGGCGGGCCATGACGGCAGCCGAGATCGCCGAGAAGATGGAGGTTGCACCACGCACCATCTATCGCGACATGGATCACCTGATTGCCTCGGGTGCGCCGATCGAGGGGGAGCGCGGTGTCGGTTACATGCTGCGCGAGGCCTTCGATGCGCCGCCGCTCACCTTTACCTTCGAACAACTGGAGGCGCTGGCCTTCGGTCTCAGGGCTGTCGAGATGCTGGGGGATCCGCGGCTGGGTCAGGCGGCGCGGGAGGCGAAGGACAAGATGCTCGGCATGTTGCCGAAAGACCATGCCGAGCGACTGGTCTCGGCGCCCATTCATGCGTTCCGGTCTTCGGCACAACCCGAGGTGCCGTCCTGTCTGGGAGATGTCCGTGGGGCGCTGTCGTCAAGACGCAAGGTGTGGATCGCTTACCACTCTCTGCCCGGCGAACGCAGCCAGCGGATCGTGTGGCCGCTGGGGCTCTCCGTCTTCGGGGCGATTTGGGTGATGACCGCCTGGTGCGAGATGCGCAACGGCTTTCGCGACTTCCGTCTCGACCGGGTCGAGGATTGGAAGGTCTTGGGTGATCGTTTCGAACCTGAGCCGCATCAGACCTATCAGGCGTATCTCAGGCAACTCTCTTAACGCGCATTTCCTGGTCACTGCAATTTCTTACATTCGAATTTTCTTAAAAATTAACCGATCGAGCGGAGGGTTGGGCTTATCCACTATTTTCTGAAGGCCCATCATGAAGAATCTCCGTGTATCGAAAAAGCTGTCACTTGCCTTTGGTGCCGTCCTGCTCGTGGTCGCGGCATTCTGTTCTGTCGTCTATGGTTCGATGCAGCGTATTCACCAAGCGACGGTGGATAACGACCAGACACAGCTGGTCCTCAAGCTCTCCGGCCAGATCCTGTCTACGCTCGTCGAGCATCAAAATGCCATGCGCGGCTTTGTTGCCAGCCTGAACCCTGAATTCCAGGATCGGATGGCCAAGTATCGAGATGCGATACCGCCGCTGATGGCACAGCTGGAGCAAAATCTCGACACATCGCAGGTGGAGACCTATCTGCCGTCACTCAAGCAGGCGATCGGCGAGTTCTATGGCCAGCTCGACACGACGGTGGGCAGTGCCCAAGACCCCACCAAACTGGAGGACACGCGCGTCAATATCGCATCGACCGCCCGTCTGAGTGACATCCGCAAAGTCCTCGGCGGACTGGACAAAGCCATTTCCGAACTTGCCGCAGAGCGGTCAGCATCCCTGCAGGCAGCCTTCCAGATGGGCGTCAACACCATGATGGTGGGCGGTGCGCTGGCTTGTCTCGTGGCGGTTGTGATGGGCGTCTTGCTGACGCGAGGTCTCGCTGTACCGATCCGGGGGCTCACCGCGGCCATGCGCCGTCTTGCGGACGGGGATACGGCGATCGACGTCCCGGCGAAAGAGAGAGGCGACGAACTCGGCTCCATGGCCGCCGCCGTCGAAGTGTTCCGGACGAATGCTCTTGCTGCACGGGCCATGGAAGCCGAGGCGAAACAACAGCGGTCGATCGCCGAGACCGAACGCGCCGAGCGGGCGCGGCTGGATCAGGAACGGGCGCAGGCCATGGCGCAGGCGACGCAGACGCTGGCCGGTGGCCTGTCCGAACTCGCGAAGGGGAACCTCACGGTGCGCCTGAATTCCGCCTTTGCCTCTGAATTCGAACAACTGCGGGCGGACTTCAACGACGCCCTCAGCCAGCTTGCCGAGACCCTATCGGCCGTGGCGCAGGCCACCAACTCCATCGATGACGGCAGCCGGGAGATCAGTCTCAGCACCAATGATCTGTCGGTGCGGACCGAACGACAGGCCGCTTCCCTGGAGGAGACTGCGGCGGCGCTCGATGAGATTACCGTCAATGTCCGCAATGCCTCGAACAGGGTGGAAGAAGCACGCGCTGCTGCGGTCGATGCCGCAAAGAGCGCGGAGGCCTCCGGAACAGTCGTTGCCAAGGCGGTCGAGGCGATGGGCCGCATCGAGCAGTCTTCACAGTCCATTTCCAACATCATTGGCGTGATCGACGAAATTGCCTTCCAGACGAACCTGCTCGCCCTTAACGCGGGTGTCGAGGCCGCCCGTGCCGGCGAAGCCGGCAAGGGCTTCGCCGTCGTCGCACAGGAAGTGCGCGAACTTGCACAACGTTCGGCAGTGGCGGCGCGGGAAATAAAGGATCTGATCCGGGTGTCGACCGAGGAAGTCGCAACCGGCGTACAGTTGGTGAGCGACACCGGTTCTGCGCTGAAAACGATCGAAGGCTTTATCACGACCGTGAATCAGCAGATGAATGCGATCGCGACGGCAGCGAAAGAGCAGTCCAGCGGGCTTGCCGAGGTGAACTCGGCGGTCAACCAGATGGATCAACTGACGCAACAGAATGCCGCGATGGTGGAAGAGACCAGTGCCGCCAGCGCCGGTCTCGCCGACCAGAGCGTCAATCTTCGTCAACTCGTGCAGCGTTTCGAGGTTGGGGGCGTTCGGGGAGCTTACCGGGTCGAAAGCAACGGAGCAGGGGAGCTTAGACGTTCGGCCTGACGCGCGATCAGCGCGTGCCGATTTCGCACAGCTTCACGCCCCGGCTCGTTCCGGGGCGTTTTTTCGAAATGCGGGTTGGAACCGACTTCTATCGTCCACCGGCTCAAAAATCCGTCGCGACGCCACCTTCGGCCTTGCGTTTCGCGACGAAGGCGTCGAGCTCGTCCTCGACAGCCGGATCGATCGGCGGGCGCTCGTAGGAGCTAAGCTTCTCCTTGAAGATCCGATTGGCGTGATCGTAGGTGGTCGGGCGGCCGGCTTCCGTCCAGGTCTCGAAATTGCGCCAGTCGGAGAGGATCGGCGAGTAGAAGGCACTCTCGTAGCGGGCCAGCGTGTGCGCCGTACCGAAGAAATGGCCGCCGGGGCCGACTTCGCGCACCGCGTCGAGGGCGAGCGCATCCTGACTAACGTCGAGGGGGGTGAGGAATTCCGCCACCATCTGCAACAGGTCGACGTCGAGGATGAATTTTTCGAAGGACGCCGTCAGGCCGCCTTCGGTCCAGCCCGCCGAATGCATGATGAAGTTGCCGCCGCCCTGTGTCAGGGCCCAGAGCGAGAAGACGCTCTCATAGGCCGCCTGGGCGTCGAGCGTGTTCGCGGCATTGGTGTTCGACGTGCGGTAGGGAATGCCGTAGCGACGGGCGAGCTGGCCACCGACGATCACCGCCTTCATGTATTCCGGCGTGCCGAAGGCCGGCGCGCCACTCTTCATGTCGACATTGGAGGTGAAGCCGCCATAGACGACCGGTGCGCCGCGCTTCACCATCTGGGTGAAGGCGATGCCGCAGAGGGCTTCGGCATTCTGCTGGACGACGGCACCGGCGATGGTGACGGGCGCCATGGCGCCGGCCAGCGTGAAGGGCGTCATCACGACGACCTGGCCGCGCGAGGACATTTCGATGATGCCCTGCAGCATCGGGCCATCGAGGCGGAGCGGCGAGGAGGAATTGATGATGGTGAAGAGCGAGGGCTCGCTCTCCATCTGCTCCATGGAGATGCCGCGGCCGATGCGCGCAATCTCGATGGCATCGAGATTGCGCTGTTTGCCGAGCGAGTAGCAGTGAAAGACCTTGTCGGTCAGCTTCACCATGTCGGAAAGGCAGTCGAGGTGGCGCACCGAGGCGTGGATGTCGATCGGCTCGACCGGATAGCCGCCGGTCGTGTGGATCACGTCGTAGCACTGGGCGAGCTTCACGAGCTTGCGGAAGTCTTCCTGGTTGCCGGCGCGGCGGCCGCCTTCGCGGTCGGCGACAAAGGGGGCAGAGGCGATCTGGGCGAAGACGAGGTTGTTGCCGCCCATCTTCACATTGCGCTCGGGATTGCGGGCAAACATCTGAAATTCGCGCGGAGCCGACGCGATCATGTCCATGATTAGGTTCCGGTCAAAGCGGACGCGATCCGAGCCTTCCGTCACCTCGGCGCCATGCGCCTTCATGATCGCGCGCGCCTCGGGCAGCATGATGTCCATGCCGATTTCCTCGAGGATGGTCAGCGAGGCCTCGTGCATCTCATCGAGAGCGGCAGGGTCGAGCAACTCGGTCTTGGTGAGCCGGTTGACGAGATTGCGGTATTTCCCGGTGGCACCTGTGCGGCTGCGCTCTGCACCCCGGCCGCCCGTGCGCCTGCGGCGCTCGCCGCCACCGGATTGCGGTTCAGTCTCGGACAAGGCGGAGGAGGTAATGTCGCTCATGGTCGATCCATTGTGTCAATCTCGACATCAAGTCTGGCAGGTTCACGGACCAAAAGGCATTGCCGTTTGCGACGGAAAACCGGCTCATCTGGAACATCGCCCGTCTTGACAGCGACATGGACCGGCAGATCCAATATTTGTTGTGTCTTTTAAAGCGAGATGTGATCCGGGGTTACCCGCTGTTTACCATTCCCAGTCATTTATTTGGGGGATAAATTATAGTGGTTCGGGGAAGCGCCTTGCTCAACTTGGTCTGCGAGAAAATCGCCGCGCTGGAGCTGCCTTCCTACGTCAAGGACAGCCAACTCCGCTATGTTGCCGTCAACGCCGCTTTCGCGCGCCTTGTCGGCCTACCGCAAGCGAGTTTTGCGGGGCGGAGCGACCTGGATCTGTTCGGCGGCGGTGCCGACGCCTTCCGTGACGACCACGAGCGGCGCGTTCTGGTGTTCGGCGACGAAGCCTGCCTGCCGTTCAGTCCCGGTGCCGGACCCCATCACCTGTTGAGGATCGAGCGATTTTTCGACGATGACGAGCGGCTCTATCTGTTCGGATTCGTTGAGCCAGAGGTGGTGTCGTCGCCATCCCCATCGACCGCCAGGCCCGATCCGGCCGCGGTCTCCTCAACGACGGACCCGTCGCAACTCGACATATTCAAAGCCGTTCTGGAGCAGTATCCTCTTGCGAGCTACGTGCGTGACAGCCAGCACCGACTTGTTTTCGCCAATCCCGCCTATGTGGCGATGGTGGGGCGGCCTTTGGAGGATCTGCTCGGCCAGGACGAATACGACAATTTCCCGAAGATGGGTGAAAGCTACCGGCAGGGCAACAGCCGCGTTCTGGCCACGGGCGTGACCGAGGAGGTGCATGACCTCTTCGTCTCGGCTGATGGCCGCGAAATCCCGATCCTGTCGCGCACTGGTATCGTCGAGGGACCGGATGGCGCGCGCTACATCGTCGGTTCGATTACCGATCTCTCACAGTTGCGTACAGGCGAGGAAAAACTGATCACGGCCACCCGCGAGGCGGAGGAGCTGAAGAACAAGTTCGAGTCCTTGATGACCTCGCTGCCGGTCGGCATCATGGTCCTCGACCCCTCTCTGAACGTCGAATATTTTAATGCCGCAATGGCCGAAATGTTTGAATTCGGCGACGGGGTTTCTCTGATGGGCGCCCAGTATGCGGATCTGTTGCGGCTGATCCATGCTCGTGCCAAATCGGGAGCAACGACGGAGGACATCGAGGAGCGTATCGCCTTCCGCCTCGAACAATTGCAATGTCTCGACAACGGTCCCTTGATCGACGTGAAGACGCCCTCAGGGAGGGCGCTGGCAGGCGGAAGCCGCAGGCTCGCCAATGGTCGGGTTCTGATCACCTTCTCCGATGTCAGCGATCTTGCACAGCGCGAGGAGGAGACGCTTCTCTACCGCACAGCGCTCGAACAGATGCCGGTGCCGGTCTTCATTCGCGACACGGATCGCAGGCTCATCTATATCAACGCGGCCTATGAACGACTGCACGAATGCAAGCGCGAAGATGTCTACGGCATGACGGTCGAAGAGATGTTCCCCTGGCACGAGACGCGGCTGGATGAACATCGGCGTGTGCTTGAGAAGGGTGAGGTGTTCGAGAACACCAATGATGTCGTGCGTCTGCCCGGGCGGGAGATCCCGGTCATGACCCGGCTGAGCCGCATCACGACCTCGACCAACACACATCATCTGGTTGGTTCCGTCACCGATATCTCGGTCATTCGCGAGGGGCAGGCGGCGTTGATGGCGGCCCAGGAACAGGCGGAGGCCCTTTACCAGGATCTTCTGGCGATGCTCCACATCATGCCGGTGGGCGTGGTGATCCTGGGACCCGACTACATGGTCGAGTTCGCAAACCGCAAATGCCGGGACATCTGGAACTGGCCGGACGACGTGCCCCTTGAGGGCAGAAGCTTCCGTTTCTATTGCGAGATCAATCACCGCGATGGTCGCGCCTGGCCAGGCGTCGACTTCGAAGAGGGCTATCGCCGCCGGATCGAGCAGTTCGATGCGCTGGAAGGATCCCAGACGATCGAGCTCGCCTACGATGACGGCAAACACGTCATGGCGACAGTCACCCGGCTTCGCGACCGCAAGATCCTGTTGACCTATTCGGATCTGACGGAGATCCGCCAGCGGGAACGGGAAATCAGCCAAGCCCAGCAACAGCTCGAACGGCTGGGCGGCTTCGTCCAAGAATCCATGCGGATGATGTCCCAGGGCCTGCTCATGATCGAGCATGGCCGCATTGCCGAGGTAAACCCATCCTTCGGTCGGATCCTCGATCTCCCAGAAGGGCTGCTGCGTCCCGGCGAAAGCTGGCGACCGGTTTTCCAGTATTGCGCCGAGCGCGGTGACTTCGGGGATGATGCCTTCGCCGTTCTGGCACAGTGGCAGGGCGCGCTCCATCAGTCGGTTCCGATATCGACGAGCTTCTTCGTCGGTGGAAAAACCTGGGTCAAGCTGGAGGCGACCTTCGGAGGCGACCGCAGCTGCGTCGTTGTTCTGACCGATTTCACCGAGCTCAAGTCGCGCGAGGCCGAGCTTGAGGTTCTCTTGGCCCGTGCCGAGGCGGCTGATAGGGCGAAGTCGGACTTCCTCGCCAATATGAGTCATGAAATCCGCACTCCGATGAACGGCGTGCTCGGCATGGCCGAGCTGTTGTCGAAATCCGAACTCGACAGCCGACAGAAGACGTTCGTCGACATCGTGGTCAAATCGGGCAATGCGCTGCTCACCATCATCAACGACATTCTCGATTTTTCGAAAATCGACGCCGGGCAGATGAAGCTGCGCAAGTCGCCATTCGATCCCGTCGAGGCGGTCGAGGACGTGGCGACCCTGCTGTCGGCGGCTGCCGCGGAAAAGGACATCGAACTCGTCGTTTCCGGCGAGCAGACCGTGCGTCACACCTTCATGGGCGACCCGGGACGCTTCCGCCAGATCGTTACCAATCTGCTGGGGAATGCCATCAAGTTCACCGAGCGCGGCCATGTGCATGTCGAGGTTTCCAGCAAACCTCTCTCCGACGGCATGGCGACGCTCAGTCTGCGGATCGAGGATACCGGGATTGGCATTCCGGAGGAGATGCAGGCGAAGATCTTCGAAAAATTCTCCCAGGCCGACACCTCTTCGACACGCCGTCACGAGGGGACGGGTCTCGGTCTTGCCATTACCGGCGGCCTGGTAAAGCTGTTCGGCGGGCAGATGCGGGTGGAATCGGAGGTCGGGCGCGGCTCCAGCTTCATTGTCGATCTGCCGTTGGCTGTGGTCGCCGAGCGCAGTCGCCAGAAGGAACTGCCCGCAAACGTCAAGGACGCCCGCGTTCTGGTCATCGACGACAATGCCGTCAACCGTCGGATCATCAGCGAGCAGCTTGCCATGTGGGGCTTTGACGGTCTCGCCGTCGCCGATGGTCCGGCCGGGCTCGCCATTCTGGATGAGGCTCATCGGGAAGGTCTGTCGATCGATCTCGTCGTGATCGACTACCAGATGCCTGAAATGAACGGCATGGATGTCGCCCGCGCGATCCGCAACGATCCGCGTTTCGACGAGACAGCCCTGATCTTCCTGACCTCGATGGACATGGCCGGCGACGACAGGCTGTTCGAGAGCCTGCGCATCCAGGCCCATCTGATGAAGCCGGCGCGCGCCAACGTGCTGCGTGGCGCAATCATCGACGTGATCCGCAGCGCCCGGGTGACCGGTGCGGTGGCCGCAAGATCGCGGGCTGCGACCCAGATGCCGGCACCGATTGACCGCCTAGCGTCAGCCGATGTTGCTGCTCCAGCCTCTCGCCAGAGCAACGTGCTCAAGGTGCTGATCGCCGAAGACAATCCGGTCAACCAGATCGTCTTCCGTCAGATCCTTGCTGACAGCGATATCGCCTACCGCATCGTCGACAATGGCGAAGAAGCTCTTGCCGCCTGGCAGAGCGAGCGCCCCGACCTGATCCTGATGGATGTCTCGATGCCGGTAATGAACGGTCACCGTGCGACCGAGATCATTCGCAGCGAGGAGAAGGCCGCAGGGGCGGGCGAACATGTGCCGATCATCGGGGTGACGGCACATGCGTTGGCGAGCGACCGGGAGGCCTGTCTCGCCTGCGGCATGGACGACTACCTGTCGAAGCCGATTTCGCCGGAACTCCTGATGCGCAAGATCGAGCAGTGGGCGCATCCGGGGGGCTTGGCGATCCGCGCGGACGCCTATTAGGCCGCGCGTTTCACGCCGCAGAGCATTTCCCGCTTTCCAGCAAATCCCGGGCGACGTTCCACCGTGTAGCCCGCCGCAATCAGATTGCGGCGAACAAAACCGGCCGCCGCATAGGTGGCGAAGCTTCCGCCGGGCTGCGTCCGCTCGAACACCAGTTGCATGAGTTCGGCCGACCACATGGCGCTGTTGCGCGCGGGGGCAAAGCCATCGAGGAACCAGGCGTCGAACGTGAAATCGCTTGCCTCAAGGCTTTCGCGGGCATCGCCACACACCACGGTCAGACGCGTCTGGTCGTCGAGGTCGATCGTAACATGACCCTTCGGTTCGTTCGGCCAGAGTGCCACCAGAGCCTTGCGCTCGGCATCGATTTCCGGCCAGCGGGACAGTGCGCGGTCGATGTCTGAGGCCTGCATCGGATGCAGTTCGAAAGAGACGAAGTGAAGATGACTGCCGGGTCGGCGATGTATTTTCCACTGCCGCCAGGTTTCTGCCGCATTGAGCCCCGTACCGAAACCGAGTTCGCCGATGCGAAATTCGGTTGCGTTCTGCCAGCGCTCCGGCAGGCCATTTCCGGCGAGGAAGACATGGCCGCATTCGAGGCGGCCATCCGTCTGGCAATAAAAATGATCGCCAAAGGCGGTCGAATAAGGCATATCGCCGTCGTGCCAGGTCAGGGGGGCTGTCGTTTCGCCCGATTGAGTCTGGTGCGACGACGTCTCGTTCGTTTGGGTCATGTCATGTCCGATAAATCGCCTGCCGCGGCGGGTCAATCGTCCACGGACGTCCTGATCGCTGGCGGCGGCATCATGGGGCTGTGGGCGGCCCTGGAAGCGGATCGCGCCGGCCTTTCCACGCTTCTCATCGATGCAGGAGCGCTCGCGAGCGGGGCAAGCGGCGGGTTGCTCGGCGCCTTGATGCCGCATATGCCCGACAGGTGGAACGACAAGAAACAGCTGCAGTTCGATGCGCTTCTGTCGCTCGAAGGCGAGATCGCCGCGCTGGAAGCCGAGACGGAACTTTCTGCCGGCTATCGCCGGGCCGGGCGCCTGATCCCGCTGCCGAAGCCGCATCTGCGCAAGATTGCCGAACGTCACCAGGCAGAGGCAGCCAGCAACTGGAACCAGCAGGGCGTCCGCTTTTCCTGGAATGTCCTTGATGCCTCGCCCCATCCGGACTGGCCCAATTCCGACATGGCGGAGGCTGGGCTCGTGTCGGACACGTTTGCCGCCCGCGTCTCCCCCCGCGGGCTGACGGCTCTGTTGATCGCAAGATTACGCCGGTCGCCGCGCGTGACTTTTCGCGAAGGCGTTGCGCTGGCCGCAATTCACACCGAGAGGGGCCGTGTCACCCTGTCCGACGGAAGTCATGTTGGTTTCGGCCATCTGATCCTCGCTGCAGGACACGCGTCGTTTCCGCTTCTGTCGTCGCTCGGGCCGACCCTTGCCCGACCGCTCGGACAGGCGGTGAAGGGCCAGGCGGCATTGCTTGCGGCGCCGTCCGTGTCCTCCGAACTGCCGCTGCTTTATCTGGACGGTCTTTATATCGTGCCGCATGAGGGCGGACTGGTCGCCATCGGCAGCACCAGCGAAGACCGGTTCGATGCGCCCCATTCGACCGACGGGCAGCTGGAGAGCCTGATAAGTCGGGCGATGGAGCTTGCTCCGAGGCTTGCCGGCGCTGCGGTCGTCGAGCGTTGGGCAGGCCTGAGGCCGAAGGCGATCGACCGTGATCCGATGGTCGGGCCACATCCTTCAGCAGAGCGTGTGATTGCGCTGACCGGCGGCTTCAAGGTGAGCTTCGGGCTGGCGCATGTGCTGGCCCGGGCTGCCGTTGGAACGATCGTGGGGCGCGAGGCCGGATTGCCCGAGAGCTTTTCGACCGCCCATCATCTCGCCGTTGCCGCGAAGCTCGGCTGATCGGGTAAGGCGCCCGCAACTGCTGTGAGGGCACACGCGGTCGTGACAGCCGGCGGGCTCATCGGTCAGATTTCACCCCTCTCGTTTCGTCATACTGTCATGCAAATCACCTAACCACTGGGTTGCAACGGCACTTGCTAAAGTGCCCGAACCGAGCCAGCACGAGGTGCTCGACATGCGTTACGCCATCTGCTTCACGCCGTCGCCCGGCGATCCGCTGACGCTTGCCGCTGCCGGCTGGCTTGGGCGGAATGTTTATTCCGGCCATGCCGTCGACCATCCCGGGCTGAAGGGGATCGGCGTGCACGAGATCGCCTTTCATACGGCGCTTCCGCGTCGTTTCGGCTTTCACGCCACCTTCAAGGCACCGTTCCGGCTGAGCGAAGGGGCTAACGAAGCGACGCTCCTGCGCGAGCTGATGCATTTTGCCGGTAGCCTGGAACCGGTCACGCTTTCCGGGCTCTCCGTCGGGCGAATCGGTGAAGTCTACGGCCTTATTCTCGACCGCCCCTGTGCCGCCGTCGATCATCTTGCCGCTTCCGTCGTTCAGGCCTTCGACGGTTATCGGGCACCCCTCAGCGAAGCGGAAATTGAAAGGCGCAATCCCGAACGCCTGTCGGCACCGCAGTTCTCCAATCTGCACCGCTGGGGGCATCCTTACGTGATGGACGAGTTCCGCTTTCACATGACGCTGACCGGTCCGCTTTTGGCGCGCGATTTCGCCCGCATTGAGCAGGCACTGAAGGCGCATTTCGACCCTGTTCTGGCCGAGCCCGTGACGGTCAGCAATCTCGCGCTTTTCGTCGAGACGGAGCAGGGCGCGCCGTTTACGGTGCATTCGCTGCATCCCCTGGGCCGTGTCTCCAGCCGCAAGATCGCGTGAAGCTGTTGCGGCGCAGCATCCCGCGTCATTTTCATCTCGACAGCTGACGCCGTCGCCAATAGCCTCGCGTCAAAACACGAGAGGTGAACCGATGACGACTGCTCCTTATCCCCGCGACCTGATCGGCTATGGCCGTGACATTCCCGATCCGAAATGGCCGGGGGATGCGCGGATCGCGGTGCAGTTCGTGGTGAATTACGAGGAGGGCGGGGAAAGCTGCATTCTCGATGGCGACCCGGCGTCCGAATGCCTGTTGTCGGAAATCGTCGGAGCCCAGCCCTGGGCGGGCCAGCGTAACCTCAATATGGAATCCATCTACGAATACGGCTCGCGCGCCGGCTTTTGGCGGCTGTGGCGCATGTTCACCGAGCGCAAGGTCCCGGTGACGGTCTATGGCGTGACGCTCGCCATGGCGCGCAACCCGGAGGCCGTTGCTGCGATGAAGGAAGCCGACTGGGAGATCGCCAGCCACGGCTATCGCTGGCTCGAATACAAGGATTTTCCCGAAGAGGTCGAGCGTCAGCACATTCAGGAGGCGGTTCGCCTGCACAAGGAACTGACCGGTTCTCATCCGCTCGGCATGTATCAGGGCAAACCGTCCATGAACACGCTGCGCCTCGTCATGGAGGAGGGCGGTTTCCTCTATTCCTCCGACAATTATTCCGACGATCTGCCGTTCTGGGTGCCGGATCTTGAGGGCAAACCCTTCCTGATCATTCCCTATACGCTTGAGACCAACGACATGCGGTTTGCAACGCCGCAGGGCTTCAATTCCGGCGACCAGTTCTTCACCTATCTCAAGGACGCCTTCGATGTGCTCTACGAGGAGGGAAAGAACGGTAGCCCGAAGATGATGTCCGTCGGCCTCCACTGCCGCCTCGTTGGACGTCCCGGACGGGCGGCGGCGCTGGCGCGTTTCATCGATTATGTGACCAGCCACGAAAAGGTCTGGGTGCCGAAGCGCATCGAGATCGCCGAGCACTGGCACAAGCATCACAAACCGGCGTGGTGAGGGCGAGATGAAGGCACTCGGCGACCTCAAGTCCAAGCTCATGAAATCCCCGGCATTCCGTGCCGAGTATGAAAGAGCCTGCGTCGAGTATCAGGCGCTGGAAGCGGAGCTCGTGGCCTCTTCCAGCAACCAAACCCGCAAGATCGCTGCAGGCTCGGACAGGTTCGTGCCTGACAACAGCCAATAGGCCTTGTTCTCGTCGGCGGCTTCCTCGAACAGCACGGTCAGCGTGCCCGCTGCCAGATGGTCTGATATCAGGGCTGTCGGGCAGAGGCCGATTCCGAGGCCCGAGAGGACAGAGCTGACCAGCAGGTTGAAATCGGCGTATAGCGGTCCTGCTGCGGGTGTCCCGCCTTCGATCCCGCGTGCCGCCAGCCAGGATTGCCAGGCAGCCTCGGTCGCGTCGTGCAGCAGGTCCTGTTTCAGGAGGTCGACGGGCGTTTTGATCGGCCCGTGCTGCTCCAGATAGGCGGGCGCACAGGTGGGCCGGGTGGCGGCATCCAGGATGCGGTCGGCCCGCCCCGGCGGGCGGGTCCCATGACAGATCAAGAGGTCCGCGCTGGCCTCATCCGGCGTCACGGCGCCGAACGGATAGACGATCGACACCTGGATCTCGGGATGGGCTGCACGGAAACGGGGCAGGCGGGGGCCGAGCCAGTGGGTAACGACGGAAGGCATGCAGGCCAGACTCGCCCGGACGACCGTCTTTCTTGTAGAAAGTCGCTCGACGGCGCGGGCGATATGGCCGAGGCCTTCCGAGCAGGCGGCGCCGAGTTCGCGCCCATCGATGGTGAGGCGCACGCCACGCGGGCGGCGTTCGAAGAGAGCAAGACCCAGCCAGTCTTCCAACGTCTTCACATGCTGGCTGACGGCCGCTGCCGTCATGCCGAGCTCGGTCGCGGCCTGCAGGAAGCTTTCGCAGCGGGCGGCGGCCTCAAAGGCGCGGAGTGTCGGGAGCGGTGGCAATTTCATCCCTTCATGACTAAGCCAGACTTGCTCATGGGGCAAGAAGGGAGGCTGTTGTCATAAGACTGGCCGTGGGGCAACTTGTGGCCTTCATCCTGATGCCGTTCTGGAGCCTCCCATGTCCCCCTTCAACGCCAACATCCCCGTTCCCCCCGATGCGGCTGCCCGCCGGGCTGTAAAACCCGTCGTCTGCTATCCGGTCGAGTCGTTGAAGGTGCCCGACATGCGCATTCTTGAGCGGGCGCGGGCGACGATGGAGACGGTCGGCGAGGTGATCGTGCCGCCGCGCGAGGGCAACACGTTCGAGGTGCCGAAGGGCCATTTCTTCCGCATCGTCAGCGTGGAGGGGCCGCAGGTCGGCGACCTCAACCTGTGGAATGCTCATGATCTCTCCGAGCGCTTCTTTTCCGGCAAGACGCGGGCGCTGCATGCCACCCATGTGACCACAGGCAACCGCCTCTGGAGCAATCTGCCGTCGCTGCGCCCGATGGCGACGATCAGCCATGATACGCTTGGCTGGTACGGCTTCGACGAGTTCGGCGGCGGGGTGCATGACGTGATCGGCACGCGTTGCGATCCCTATACTAACCGGCTGCTCTCCGGCGGCGACTATCATCATTGCTGCCATTCGAACCTCTGCCGGGCGCTGTCACAGCACCAGGGCATCGACATCAAGGCCGCCGAGCCGCATGTGCATGACGTCTTGAACGTCTTCATGTGCACCGGCTTCACCCGCGATACGCAGCAGTATTTCATGAAGGCGAGCCCGGTGCGTCCCGGCGATTTTCTGGAGATGTTCGCGGAGATCGATCTCTTGGGCGCACTCTCGGCCTGCCCGGGCGGCGATTGCAGCACCAGCCATTCGAGCGATGTGGCCCAGTGTTATCCGCTGAAGGTGGAGATTTACAGGCCCGATATGGCGCTGCTCGCGGACTGGCCGTTTCCGGAGCGGAATGGGTATCAACTGCAGGTTTGAGGCTCAACGAGCCTCTCGTTGCTGCTTCGGGTCGTTGTCGCCCCGTCGAGGCCTGACGAGATCGGCGACCAGAGCGATGAGGGGCAGGGCCGTGGCCGTGAGGAACGTGGCCGTAAAGGCGTGTGCGATAAACGTCGGTTCCGCTGCGGCGCGTTCCGCTGGGCCGAGGTTGTAGGCAAACAGCGCCGACATCGCCGATGCGCCGGTGACGAAACCCAAATTGCGCGACAGGCCGAGCAGTCCAGAGAGGACGCCACGCTCATCCTCGGCCACGGTTTGCATGGTGACGGTATTATTGGCGGCGAGGAAGATCTGGAAACCCGGCGTGAGCAAAACCAGAGCGAGGCCGTAACCCCAGAGCCCGAGCAGGCGTGGCAAAATGGCGAGCGCAGCGAGGCCAAGGATGATCTGCAGAAGGCCAAGCGGCAGCATGCGTGCCGCGCCGTAGCGGTCGGTCAGACGGCCGGACGGAACCCCAGACACTGCGGAGGTCAGCGGTCCGACGGCCATCACTAGTCCGATCGAGGCCTCACCGAGCCCGAGACCGAACGACAGCATGTAGGGCCCGACGACCAGCGTCGACATCATCACGGTGGTGACGAGGAGATTCATGCCCAGGGAGAGCACAATGCGCCGGTTGACGACAAGGGCGACAGGCACGAGCGGGCTTGCCGCGGCCTTCTGGCGCCAGGCAAAAAGGGCAAACAGCACCGCCGTGATCGGAAGAAGTTCCCTGACGCCCAGAGGGCCATTCCCCGACGTCATCGACAGCGCATAAGTCGACAGGGCGAGCGCCAGCAATATGCTCCCCAGCCAATCGATCGATCCGGGAGTCCTCTTCTCGGTGCTGGAGCGCCCGGCGAAGGTGGCGATGGCCATCGTGAGAAGCATGCATGCTAAAAGACCAACTGCCAGGAAGCCGGCACTCCAGCCGTATCGTTCGATTGTCAGACCTCCGAGTGACGGACCCAGCGCCGTGCCCACGGCCGACATCGTGCCGAGCAGGCCCATGGCCGAGCCCGTCTTTTCCTTTGCGACGACCGTGCGGATCATCGAGACCGGCAGAGCCATCAGTACCGCGCCGCCGATGCCCTGGAAAACGCGGGCCATAACCAGGCTTGAGAGCGACGGGGCAAGCGCGCAGGCCAATGATGACATCGCAAAGAGCGCCAGACCGAGGATCAGGACCCGGGTCTGACCGATGATGTCGGCCAGTCTGCCAAGCGCGACAATGCTGGCGGTGACGGCGACGAGGTAGGCAATGATGACCCACTGCACCGACGGGATGGGGGCCGAAAATGCCCTTGCCAAAGCAGGCAGCGCGACCGTCGCCAGGCTGATGCCGAGCGATCCGACCAGCATGCTGCCAGAAAGAACGACCAGTTCAGGATTTCTGAAGGCCAAAGAAGGGAGTTTCATGACGTTTCTCGTTGTCTGAGGGACGGGAGAAGAATAGCCTGCCACTTCAAGTCAACTTGAGGTCAAGGATGAAATTGCTCGATATCGGCGAACTGGCGCGCCGAGCAGGGGTCTCGGCTGCAACGCTGCGATACTACGAGGAGGTGGGCCTGATCCGATCGGTCGCCCGGCACGGGCTTCGCCGCCAGTTCGAGCCGCGTGCACTCATGCAGCTTTCGCTGATTGCACTCGGCAAGACGGCGGGCTTTTCGCTGGAGGAGATGCGGGGCATGTTCGGTCCCGACGGTCTGCCGGAACTCTCGCGTCTGACCTTGCATGGCAAGGCCGATCAATTGGACGCGCAGATCCGCAAGCTGACGACGCTGCGAAACGCATTGCGGCATGTAGCCGATTGCAAGGCTGAGCAGCACATGGATTGCCCGAAGTTTCAGCGCCTGCTGCGTGTGTCCTCAAGCGCCCGTCGGAACACGTCGAAAACGGTTGCGGTGCCGGAAGGAGCCGGCACCGCCATGGTCTGCCATCCCGTCACGTCCCTTTCAGGAGGCCGGAGCTGAAGGCGCTCAAGCCTTGTCGAGGCTCGCGATATCGATGACGAAGCGGTAGCGGACGTCGCTCTTGATGACGCGCTCATAGGCCTCGTTCACCTGCTGGATGTCGATGATCTCGATCTCCGGCGTGATGTTGTGCTTGCCGCAGAAGTCGAGCATCTCCTGGGTCTCCTTGATCGAGCCGATCGAGGAGCCGGCGAGCGAGCGGCGGCCCATGACCAGCGAGAAGGCATGGACAGGAACCGGGTTTTCCGGCAGGCCGACCAGAACCAGCGCGCCGTCGATCTTCAGGAGGTTCAGATAGGCGTTCCAGTCGAGTTCGGTGCCGACAGTGCAGATGATCAGGTCGAAGGTGCCGGCAAGCTTCTTGAAGGTCTCCTTGTCGGCGGTGGCGTAGTAATCCTTGGCGCCGAAGGCGATGCCGTCGTCCTTCTTCGACAGGCTCTGGCTGAGCACGGTGATGTCGGCGCCGAGGGCCGCGCCGATCTTCACGCCCATATGGCCGAGGCCGCCCATGCCGACGATCGCGACTTTCTTGCCGGGGCCGGCCTTCCAGTGCACGAGCGGCGAATAGAGCGTGATGCCGGCGCAGAGCAGAGGGGCTGCCTTGTCGAGCGGCAGGTTGTCCGGAATGGAGAGCACATAGCCTTCCTTCACGGTGATGGTGTTCGAATAGCCGCCATAGGTCGGCGTCACGCCATCGGCCTCGAAGCCGTTATAGGTCGGCACGACGCCCGGCATATACTGTTCGAGATCGACATTGCGGCTTTCGCAATGGACGCAGCTGTCGACGAAGCAGCCGACGCCGACGCGGTCGCCGACCTTGAACTGCGTGACCTTCGCGCCGACTGCGGTGACCACGCCGGCAATCTCGTGGCCCGGCACCATGGGATAGGTGGAGTTGCCCCATTCGTTGCGCGCCTGGTGGATATCGGAATGGCAGATGCCGGAGAACTTGATGTCGATCACCACGTCGTCGTCATTCGGCTCGCGACGTTCAAAGGTGAACGGAACCAATGGCTTGGAGGCGTCCGTTGCGGCATAGCCCTTGGCTATCGGCATGAAATATCCTTTCGAGATATGATGAGAAGCGCTTTCTAGATAGGTCTAAACGCCGCTTGGACAAGCGGGCCCCTCCCATCGTCCGCGTTGAAAGTGCCTCTCTGTTCGAGCAACTCGACAAGGTTGGGAGGCTCGGCTAATCGTAGTCGCCAACTGCTTCGCCGAATGGGCGGCAGACCCTCCCTGCTGCGGCTTACTCTGCTGCGGCCTTACATGAAACTGGATCGACGGCATGGACAGAGCGGACTTCGTTCAACGTTTCGGCGGGGTGTTCGAGCATTCGCCCTTTATCGCGGAACGCGCTTTCGATGCCGGGATGATTGCGGAGCCGCTGACGGCGCTCGACGTGCATGATGCGATGGCGATGATGTTTCGAACCTCCAGCCAGGAGGAGCGCCTCGGGGTGTTGCGGGCACATCCGGATCTCGCCGGCAAGCTCGCCATCGCCGGCGAACTCACGGAAGACAGCAAGCGCGAACAGGCTGGCGCCGGTCTCGATCGCCTGAGCGCTGACGAGCATGCCCGCTTCACCGAGCTCAACACCGATTATGTCGAGACATTCGGCTTTCCCTTCATCATCGCGGTCAAGGGCTTGAGCAAGGACGACATTCTCGCCGCATTTGAGACGCGGATCTCCAACAGCCGCGAACAAGAATTCGATACCGCCTGCCAGCAGGTGGAAAAAATCGCCAGGCTTCGCCTCGAAAGCCTGCTTCCGGAGACCCACTGACATGCTTGAGACCTCGACCGTCGTTCTGCCGGATTTCGCTGCCGGCGCCGTCAACCTTGCCTCGGCGCGCCTCGGAGCCGTCGGCGTCTTCTCGACTGACGAGTTCTTCGCGCCTCTGTCGCGCATGCTGAACGACGATCCGGCGAGCTTCGATCCGGACCTCTACGACGACAACGGCAAATACATGGATGGCTGGGAAAGCCGTCGCAAGCGCGTGCCGGGCCATGACCATGCGATCATTCGACTGGCCATGCCGGGCCGCATCTTCGGCTTCGATGTCGATACGCGCTTCTTCACCGGCAATTATCCCCCGCATTGCGCGATCGAAGCCGCTTTCGTCGAAAGCGGCGACCCGACCGATGCGACGGTCTGGACGGAGCTCTTGGTCAAATCGCCCCTCGGCCCGTCCGCGCAGCACTTCTTCGCCAACGCCGATACATCAAAGGTTTGGACCCATCTGCGTCTGCACATCTATCCCGACGGCGGGATCGCGCGTCTGCGTGTCTATGGCGCGGCGCATTTCGACTGGTCGAAGGTTGGCGCTTCGGAAGAGATCGACCTCGCCTATATCTTCCATGGCGCCAAGGCGCTGGCCTGGTCGGACGCCCATTACGGCCATCCCGACAAGATCCTGTCGCCGGGCCGTGGGACGAATATGGGCGACGGCTGGGAAACCAAGCGTCGTCGGGGGCCGGGCCATGACTGGGCGATCATCCGCCTTGGTCATGCCGGCGTGATCAATCGGATCCTGATCGACACGCATTTCTACAAGGGCAATTATCCCGATACCTGCGAGTTGCTCGGCGCCTATCTGCCTGACGCTGGTGACACGTTCAGCGACGCGGAGATCGCCGCCTCGGAACAGTGGCAGCCGATCCTGACGCGGCAGAAGATGCAGATGGATGCTGAGCATTTCTACGAGGGGGATCAGGTGCAGAAGATCGGGCCTGTGACGCATGTGCGGATCGGTGTGCATCCTGATGGCGGCGTCATGCGGTTGCGCCTCTTCGGTACCAAAGCCTAGCCAGCGGATACGAAAAGAGCGGGCTTTGGCCCGCTCGTCGCATGCTTGAAGCCGTCCGCATTGCGGGCGGTTTTTTGTTGCCTTGACGGCACTTACTGCTTTGGCGCCCGCTCGGCTTCGCGGATGGCTTCCTCGTGATACCAGCTCGCCGCACCGCTCTCATAGATCACGGGCTTGGGGGCCTGGCGTTCACGCAAAGCCTTAATCCGGGCTGCGTCGCGCACCGGGAATTCGTAGATCTTCGCCGATTCCCGAACCATGTTCGTTGTCATGCTACTACCTCTCGTTTCACCGAGTGTTGTCTCGATGCTCCATCCCTAACACAGTTCAAAATGAAATGCACACGAAAAGTGCAATATGCCTAAAATATGGGCACTTATTGTGCAATCAGTGTGATGAATTTAAAATCATCACTGCGCTTTCTTGTGCCGTTCTGCCCGGTTAACACGGTGAGACGGTCTGTTGTTCCCTGATCCTGAACGTCGGTATTTAAGAAATCCCTGCTGTTCCGCGGGTTTGTGCGGCGCATACGCAAATTTTTCGCGCGTTGGGTCGGGTCGGCGGTAAACTGGCACGCTTCCTGCATTTTCATCTGCGACTCCCGGGAACGCCGGAGAATCACCCCTCTGTTGCGCCGATGAGTGGCGCGAGACTGAAGAGAGAGCACTATGACCAAGTTTAAGCTCGAGTATATCTGGCTCGATGGCTACAAGCCGGTAGCGAACCTGCGTGGCAAGACGCAGATCAAGGAATTCGACAGCTTCCCGACCCTGGAACAGCTGCCGCTCTGGGGCTTTGACGGCTCCTCGACGATGCAGGCCGAAGGCCATTCGTCTGATTGCGTGCTGAAGCCGGTCGCCATCTATCCCGACCCGGCTCGCACCAACGGCGCTCTCGTCATGTGCGAAGTCATGATGCCGGATGGCGTCACCCCGCATCCGTCGAACAGCCGCGCCACGATCCTCGACGACGAAGGCGCATGGTTCGGCTTCGAACAGGAATACTTCTTCTACGAGAACGGTCGTCCGCTCGGCTTCCCGGAGCAGGGCTACCCGGCTCCGCAGGGCCCGTATTACACCGGCGTTGGCTACAAGAACGTCGGCTCGATCGCCCGCGAGATCGTCGAAGAGCATCTCGACCTCTGCCTCGAGGCTGGCATCAACCACGAAGGCATCAATGCCGAAGTGGCCAAGGGCCAGTGGGAATTCCAGGTGTTCGGCAAGGGCTCCAAGAGCGCTGCCGACCAGATCTGGGTTGCCCGCTACCTGCTGCTGCGCCTTTGCGAAAAGTACGGCATCGACGTCGAATTCCACTGCAAGCCGCTCGGCGACACCGACTGGAACGGTTCGGGCATGCATTGCAACTTCTCCACCAAGTTCATGCGTGAAGTTGGCGGCAAGGAGTACTTCGAAGCGCTCATGGCAGCGTTTGCGAAGAACTGGAAAGAGCACATCGACGTTTACGGTCCGGACAACCACCTGCGCCTGACCGGCAAGCACGAAACGGCTCCGTGGAACAAGTTCTCCTACGGCGTTGCCGACCGTGGCGCCTCGATCCGCGTTCCGCACTCCTTCGTCAACAACGGCTACAAGGGTTACCTGGAAGATCGCCGCCCGAACTCCCAGGGCTGCCCCTACCAGATCGCCTCGATCGTTCTGAAGACGATCGCCGAAGTCCCGACGGCCGACTACGCCAAGTCTGCCGCCTGATTTCAGGCAAGGGCCCAAAGATTGCAGCGCCGGCGGAAACGCCGGCGCTGTTTTCGTTTTTGGGGTCTTGCTGCGGAGCTTTCTCGCGCTTCGCGTTTGTTCTATGATCGCGGATAGGGAGATCGGCCATGCGACCGTCCGAAGTGCTGGAGAAGAACAGGCAAGCGATCCGCGATGTGACAGCACGTCACAAGGCGACAAACCCCCGTGTCTTCGGTTCTGTAGCCCGGGGTGAGGATGGACCGGACAGCGACCTGGACATCCTGGTGGATGGACTTCCAGGCATGACGCTCTTCGATCTCGGCGGGCTGCAAGCGGAGATGGAAGATCTGTTGCCCTGTCGGGTGGATATCGTCCCCTCGGGCGGCTTGAAAGAGCGGATGCGAGAGCGGATTCTTGCCGAGGCGCGGGCTATATGACCCCCGAAGAGCGGCTGCTTGATAATCTCCTAGACATTGAGGAGGCTGCAACCGAAGCTATAGGCTTTCTCGATGGGGTGAGTTTCGAGGCGTTCGAGGTCGATCTGCTGCGCCAGCGCGCGGTGGCCATGACCTTCGTCTTGATTGCGGCGGCGGCCGCCCGTATTCAGGCAAGGTTTCCCGATATTGCGTCTGAGCAACCGGAGATCGCGTGGGCACAAATGCGCGAGCTAAGTAATCTTGTGGTGCATGAATACGACCGGGTGGATTGGCGTCAGGTCTGGGATACGGTGGAGCGTGACCTTCCGAAGCTGGTTCGTCAGATCGACCAGCTCCGCCACCCGCATATCCAGGGAGAATGACCCCATTGCCCATTGACCTTCCCATCCGTCCCCTGACGGCCCAAGCCTTTGCGCCGTTCGGCGAGGTGATCGAGGCCGATCCCTCGACCGTGCGGCTGATCAACGGCGGCACGACCGAGCGGTTTCACGCGCTGTTTTCGCCTGAGGTCACGGGCGAGGGTGCTCGGGTCATCGTCAACATTTTTCGCGGCCAGCCGCGCGCCTTTCCTTATGAGATCGGCATGATGGAGCGGCATCCCTTCGGCAGCCAGAGCTTTTCGCCGCTGTCAGGCCGCCCATTCCTCGTTGCCGTCTCCCCGGATGAAGGTGGCAAGCCCGGCGAGCCACAGGTGTTTCTCGCTGCCCCGCATCAAGGGGTGAACTATCGGCGCAACACCTGGCACCATCCGCTGATGGCGATCGGGGAGGTCAGCGATTTCCTGGTTGTCGATCGCGACGGACCCGGCAACAATCTCGAAGAGTTCTTTTTCGAGACCCCCTTCACGATTCGGGAGCCCCAGATATGACCGGCCTCACCACCCATGTGCTTGACACCGCTCTCGGAAAGCCCGCCCAGGGTTTGCGCATCCAGTTGATGCGGATGAATGGCGAGGAGGCGGAACTGATCAAGACCGTCTTCACCAATGACGACGGCCGCGTCGATGGCGGGCCGATGCTTGCAGGTGACACGTTTCAGGTCGGGCAATACCAGTTGTTGTTCCATGCCGGCGATTATCTCAAGGATACGGGGGCGCCTCTGACCGAGCCCGCCTTTCTCGACGTGATTCCGATCCGTTTCGGCATTTCCGACACCACGGCGCATTACCACGTGCCTCTGCTGCTCTCGCCTTACGGCTATTCGACCTATCGGGGCAGCTGAGCATGCGTTTTGCCGCCATTGCCGATATTCACGGCAACGCGCTCGCGCTGGAAGCCGTGCTCGCCGACATCGCAGAGCAGGGGATCGCGACCGCTGACGTTGTCAATCTCGGCGATTGCCTGTCGGGGCCACTCGAAGCCGGGCGAACCGCCGATATCCTCGTGCCGCTTCAGCTGGTCACCGTGCGCGGCAATCACGATCGTTATCTGGTCGAGCATGCCGCCGGGGACATGCATGAATGGGAGGCGGACGCCTATGCGGAGCTTTCGCCCGCGCATCTCGACTGGCTGAAGTCGCTGCCCTTCGATGCGGTGTTTCGTGATGTCGCCTATCTCTGCCATGCGACGCCGCAGGAGGACAACACCTACTGGCTGGAGCAGGTTTCGGTGGAGGGTCATGTGCATCTGCGCGATCCGGCGACGATCGAGGCCTGGGCGGACGGGATATCCCAGCCCCTGATCCTCTGCGGCCACACCCATATCCCGCGAGCCGTGCAGCTTTCCGATGGACGGTTGATCGTCAATCCGGGGAGCGTCGGCGGTCCGGGCTATACGGACGACGCGCCCCATCCGCACAAGGTCGAGGCGGGGCTGCCGCATGCGAGCTATGCCATCCTGGACGACGCGTCGGGCGCATGGGCTGTCACCTTCCGGCTGGTGCCCTATGACCACATGGCGATGAGTAAGCTTGCTGCGGAACGGGACCGGCCGAGTTGGGCGAGTGCGCTCGCGACGGGTTTTGTCGAGGCGTAGGATCGGATCGGTCAGGCGCCTTGCAGACTGCGGGGCGCTCTCGACGCCCCGCATCGTCATTTTGCTCAGAACGGGCTCTCTGCAATAATGCCGCGATCCACGTCCGCCAGCTGGCGTTTGCCGCAGAGCGCCATCGTCACGTCCATCTCCTTGGCGATGATCTCCAGCGCCTTGGTCACGCCTGCCTGGCCCATGGCGCCAAGGCCATAGAGGAAGGGGCGGCCGATATAGGTGCCTTTGGCGCCCAGCGCGATCGCCTTCAGCACGTCCTGGCCGGAGCGGATGCCGCCGTCGAGATGCACTTCGATCTTGTCGCCGACGGCGTCGACGATTTTCGGCAGCATGGCAATCGAGGAATGGGCGCCGTCGAGCTGGCGGCCACCGTGATTGGACACGATGATGGCGTCAGCGCCGGTTTCTGCGGCCATGCGGGCGTCCTCGACGTCGAGAATGCCCTTGATGATCAGCTTGCCGCCCCACTGCTTCTTGATCCATTCGACATCGGTCCAGGAGAGCTTGGGGTCAAACTGCTCGGCCGTCCAGGAATGCAGCGAGGAGAGGTCGGTGACGTTCTTCGCGTGGCCATGGATATTGCGGAAGGTGCGGCGGTTGGTCTTGAGCATATTCCAGCACCAGCGCGGCCGGATCGCCATCTGGTAGAGGTGCTTCGGCGTCAGCTTCGGCGGGGCTGCGAGGCTGTTGCGGATATCCTTGTGGCGCTGGCCAAGCAGCTGCAGGTCGGCGGTCAGCACCAGCGCCGAGCATCCGGCAGCGCGGGCGCGCTCGATCAGGTTGATGACGAAATCGCGGTCGCGCATCACATAGAGCTGAAACCAGAAGGGACGGGTGGTGACAGAAGCCACGTCCTCGATCGAGCAGATGCTCATGGTCGAAAGCGTGAAGGGCACGCCGAACTCTTCCGCCGCCTTCGCCGCCAGCATCTCGCCATCGGCATGCTGCATGCCGGTGAGGCCGGTCGGCGAGAGCGCCACCGGCATCTTCACCTTTTCGCCGATCATCGTCGTTTCCAGCGTGCGACCGCTCATATCGACGAGCACGCGCTGGCGCAGCTTGATCTTCGAAAAATCGCTCTCGTTGGCGCGGTAGGTGCTCTCGGTATAGGAGCCGCTGTCGGCGTAGTCGAAGAACAGCTTGGGCACCCGCTTGCGGGCAAGGTTTTTCAGGTCTGAAATTTCGAGGATCGGTGCCATGGTGTGGTTCTCCGGAAAAGTCCTGCTTCCTGCCATATCACGGCGCCGCCGCGACTGTGAACAGAGCAAGGGCACAAGAGGTAAAATAATTTTACCTCTTGTGCCGCTCAGAAATGCTCACCCGATCTGAAGGGGCCGACGCGCATGCCGGCGGCGATGAGATAGGCCGTGGACCAGCCGATCAGCAGGAAGCCGTTGACGCCCTCGAGCGCCGCGAGCATCCGCCATTCCGGGTGGGGAACGACATCGCCATAACCGACGGTCGAGAAGGTAATGGTGGAGAAATAGAGGGCTGTTTCGAAGTCGTCGACCACGCCAATCAGCGTGAACCCTGCGGCCCAAAGCCAGACTTCCGCAGTCAGCACGGCAAAAACTCCGATCACGACGGTGTTCATGGCCAGCATCCGACTGCGATGGCCGTGCAAGCGAATCCGGTCGGTGACCCAGCTCATGGCATGGGTGACGCCAATCAGGCCAAACGTGTGGATCGCCACCGTCAGCGAGATCATCAAGGTGCCCAGCGCAAGGTTGGTGATCAGCACGACGCATCCTCCTCCGGATGACTGTGGTTCAGCGAAGGTCCTTGCGGATCATGAATTTCAGTCCCGACCAGATCTCGGTGACGGCGCAGACTTTGACATCCACGAGGCCGGTCGGCAGGAAGATGGTGCGCAGCACGTCCTCGGTGATGGTGGTCGGGACTTTCGACGCCTTCTTGGGCCAGGAGATCCACAGCATGCCCGCCGGTTTCAACATGGCTTTCAGGCGAAGCGCATTGTCTTCGAGGCGGGCGCGCTCCGTTTCGAAGACATGGAGGTAGTCGAGGTCTACGCCCTGTGCGACGTCGATGCTCGGCGCCTGCAATGCCGTGGGCAGATCGGCGGTCAGATGAGAAAGTTCTGACGGGAGCGCGACGAAGAGAGCGGCAAATTCCGGCTTCAATCCGAGCTTTTTCAGAAGAGGGGTGCCGGAATAGCCGCTTTCGCTCATGACCGTCTCATGCCTTCGCGCCTGGCTTCGATGCCTTGCCCGCCACATAGGTTTCGACCACCGACCGATCGTCGCCGAGCGTCTGCAGCAGGAAGAGTTCCTCCGAGAGCGATGTCACCGTTTCCATGCGAAGCCGCATGGCCGGGGTCGCGGCCGCATCGAGCACGACGATGTCGGCATCGGTACCTTCGTCCAGCGTGCCGATTCTGTCGGCGAGGTCGAGTGCGACCGCATTGCCGAGCGTCATGTGGTAGAAGCTTTCGAGCGGGTTCAGACGTTCGCCGAGCAGCTGCTGGATCTTGTAGGCCTCGTCCATGGTCTTGAACATGGAATAGCTGGAGCCACCGCCGATATCGGTGGCGACCGCGACGGTCACCGGCTTCTCGCGCCGCTGGATCGCCTTCAGCGGGAAGAGGCCGGAACCGAGGAAGAGGTTCGAAGTGGGGCAGTGGACGGCGACCGCGCCGCTTTCCGCCATGGCATCCGCCTCGCGGTCCGAGAGATGGATCGCATGGCCGAACAGCGCCTTCTTCCGGAGCAGGCCGTAGCGGGCATAGATGTCGGTATAGTCGGTGGCGTCCGGATAAAGTTCGCAGGTGTAGCGGATCTCGTCGTGATTTTCCGAGAGATGCGTCTGGATGTGCAGGTCGGGGAATTCTTCCGCCAGCGTCTGCGTCATCGCCATCTGTTCGGGCGTCGAGGTGATGGCAAAGCGGGGGGTGATGGCGACGTGGTTGCGGCCCTTGCCATGCCATTGTTCAATGACTGCGCGGGTCTCGTCGTAGCCGAGCTGCGGGGTGTCGAGCAGACCCTGCGGCGCATTGCGGTCCATCATCACCTTGCCGCCGATCATCAGCGTGCCGCGACGGAGGCTCTCGGCAAAGAAGGCATCAGCGGAGGCCTTGTGTACCGAGCAATAGGCAACCGCCGTCGTCGTGCCCTGGCGCAGGAATTCGTCGAAAAACTGCGTGGCAATCCGCTGGGCATGGGCGCTTTCGACGAAGCGGCATTCCTCCGGGAAGGTATAGGTGTTCAGCCACTCCAGCAGGTTGGCGGCGTAAGAGGCGATCACCTGCATCTGCGGAAAATGCACATGGCAGTCGATCAGGCCGGGCAGGATGAGATGCGGGCGGTGGTCGATCTCTGATGTCTCCGCGCCGGCCTTGGTCTTCACCTCGCCATAGGCTCCGATGGCTGAAATCTTGCCGTCCCGCACGAGCAGCGCGCCGTCTTCCTCATAGAGATAGCTCTCGCGGTCGCCGGCATGCTCGGGGGCACGACGGAAGGAGAGCAGGCGGCCGCGGATCAGGGTCTCTGTTGTCATCACTTGCCTTCGACCGTCGTCTCATACCAGGCGACGAGCAGCTTGCGCTCTTCGGGTGAGATTTCGGTGATGTTTCCGGGCGGCATGGCATGGCTGCGGCCGGCCTGGATGTAGATTTCATGGGCATGGGCGGCAATTTCGCCGTCCGTCTCAAGCTTCACGTTCTTCGGTGCGCGCGCGATGCCTTCCCAAACGGGTTCGGCTGCGTGGCACATCGAACAGCGCCCCTGTACGACATCGCGCACGGCTTCGAAATGGCCGTTGTCGACAAAGGTCTGTTGCCGCGGCGAGAGGCTCGCCTGTTCTTCGCCGGTCAGCACCTTGGGCACGGTGGAGAGCCACATGATGACGATGAAGATCAGCACCGTGACCAGCCAGGTCCAGGTCGGTTGCCCCTTGCGGGCATGCGTCGTGTTGAACCAGTGGCGGATGGTGACGCCCATCAGGAAGACGAGAGCTGCGATGATCCAGTTGAACTGCGTGGCAAAGGCCAGCGGATAGTGGTTCGACAGCATGAAGAAGATGACGGGCAGCGTCAGATAATTGTTGTGCAGCGAGCGCTGCTTGGCGATCACGCCGTATTTCGGGTCTGGCGTGCGCCCCGCGATCAGGTCGGCAACGACGATCTTCTGGTTTGGGATGATGATGAAGAAGACATTGGCCGACATGATGGTGGCGGTAAACGCGCCAAGATGCAGGAAAGCGGCGCGGCCGGTGAAGATCTGCGTATAGCCCCAGGCCATGGCGATCAGCACGATGTAGAGGAGCGCCATCAGGCCCCAGGTGTTCTTGCCAAGCGGCGACTTGCACAGGAGATCATAGAGGATCCAGCCGACGGCGAGCGACGCCAGCGACAGACAGATGGCCTGCCATGGCTCGATGTCCAGGACCGACCGATCGATCAAGAAGAGATCGGCGCCGCCATAATAGACCACGCAGAGGAGCGCAAAGCCCGAGAGCCAGGTGGCATAGCTTTCCCATTTGAACCAGGTCAGATGCTCCGGCATCGAGGCGGGGGCCACCAGATACTTCTGGATATGGTAGAAGCCGCCGCCATGCACCTGCCATTCCTCGCCATAGGCGCCGACGGGCAGGCCCGGCCGCTTCACCAGGCCGAGATCCAGCGCGATGAAATAGAAGGACGAGCCGATCCAGGCGATGGCCGTGATCACATGCAGCCAGCGGACAGCGAAGGACAGCCATTCCCAGGCAATCGCGTATTCATACATCTGATAAGTCTTTCATGTTCCCCTGTTCGATCGACATTGCGAAAAATTCCGCGGGAAGGAAAGCGGAAAGGACGCACTGCAGCAAAAGCTGCACGGGAAGTTTTTGGCGTTCGGCCTCGACACGGATTTGGGCGGCGCTTCAGCCGCGCCGGGCGGATGGGCCTCAGCTCTTTGCGCCCGCCGGCATCGCCTCGAAGCTCGGCAGAGTGCTGCGCAGGAATTCGCGGAACGCCCGGATCTTGCCGGCATTGCGCCGAGCTTCGGGATATACCAGCCAATAGTGCGATCCGTCCTCGCAGGTGAGGTCGAACGGTTGGATCAATGCGCCTGAGGCGATCTCTTCCGGATAGAATTCAGGTCGCAGGATGGCGATGCCATGGCCTGCAACAGCGGCGGCCGCTTCAAAGGACTGAGCGCCGAGCCGGGTGCGTTGGTGCGTGTCGAGTTCGACATCCGGGTAGCCGGCCGCCGTGAACCAGATCCGCCACCAGGGGTCGGACGGATCGATGATGCGCAGCTTCAGAAGGTCGAGCGGTTCGCGAACGCCGCCGATGCTGTCGGCGAGCTTCGGGCTCAGCATCGGCGTGAAATGGTTGTGCATGACGAAGTGCGCGCGCAGCCCCGGCCAGCTGCCCTTGCCGCTGCGGATGGCGAGATCGGCCTCCGTCCTGCTGAAATCGATCACCTCCTGCGAGGTCTCGAGCCGGACGGCAATGCCAGGATTATTCAGCTGGAAAAGGCCGAGGTGGCGGGCCAGCCATTGCGAGGCGAAGGTGGCGGTGGCGTGGATGATCAGCGTGCCGTCAGCCGTGTTGCGCAGATCGGCCAGCGCCTCGCGCAGCAGTTCGAACCCTTCGGTGACCTTCGGCAAGAGGCGTTCTCCGGCTTCGCTCAGCGAAATGCGTCGCGGCTTGCGCAGGAAAAGCGCCTCGCCGACATGCGCCTCCAAGAGCTTGATCTGATAGCTCACCGCCGTCTGGCTCATGCCCAGTTCTTCGCCGGCGCGGGTGAAACTCTCAAGCCGCGCAACGGCTTCGAAGACGCGCAAGGCGTTGAGGGGAAGCTGTTTCGACAGTTTCATGGATAAGGCCTCTTTATGCATGGGCAGCGTAATTGAATTGGATTGCCGCCGCAACTGCAGGCACAAGAAGAGCATCAGAAACCTGATGGTTGAAACCGCGTGGAGGCAGACATGGTGTCCGCGATCCGTAGAATCTTTCCATTCGACAGGCTGGTGTCGATCCTGTGGTCCGGAGTGACCCGGTCGCCTCCGCGCCAGCAACTGCCCCATATCGATGACATTCCCGAGGATCTCCTGAAGGATATCGGCATCGAGAAACGGACGTCATCATCCGATCCGCGCAGCGATCTCTGGCGGCATCGCCGTGGTTTGACGGACTATCTCCGTCCCGGTCCGCTCTGAAAAACGAGTTTGGGATCAGTCGTTTGTCGACATGTGCTGGCAATGTGATTCCAGCGCTTGAGAGACTGATTCAGCTCCGGGAGCCGAGCAGCACCCTCAGCAATTCGGCCGCAACCATGGCCGCGATCACGGCCGGGCGCTTGTCCTTCACCGCATTGCCGCCGATCGGCAGCGTCAGGCGCTCCATCGCCGAGCGCTGGGCGCCCTCGCGATCGAGGAAGGAGGCGAAGGTGGCGCGCTTCGTCTTCGAGCCGATCATGCCGACATAGGCGAGGTCGGTTCGGGCAAGGGCTTCCCTCCCGATCAGGAAATCCAATGCATGGTCGTGGGTCAGGATGACGACGGCACCGCCGGGCCTGACCTTCGCCACCTCGGCCTCCGGCATCGCGACGCGGCGGAAGGTGATGCCGGCGGGCACGTCGCCGTCGATCTCCGTGCGGGTGTCGATCAGGCTGACATTCAAGGGAAGGGGTGCCAGCGCGTGGGCGAGCGCCAGGCCGACATGGCCGGCGCCGAAGACCATGACGTCGGGGAATGCCGCGCGTTCGCTTGCCAGACGTTGCGTGAGTTCGGCAACGAGGGCCTGATCGACGACGCGGAACGACAGGATCGTGCGACCACCGCAGCACTGGCCGATCTCGGGCCCGAGCGGCACGTCGAGCGTCTCCGACACCGTTTCGCCGGCCAGCTGTTTGCGGGCGTGTTCGATCGCCATGAATTCCAGATGGCCGCCACCCACCGTGCCCCAGATCGATTCAGCGGAAACCAGCATCAACGTCCCGGGTTCGCGCGGGGTCGATCCCCTGGTCTCGGCGACTTCGACGAGAACGGCGTTGGGGTGGGCATTGAGGAAGGCGGGGAGGGTGGTCAGGCTCATGGTGCGGCAATCCTAGCATTCTCAAGGGGGAACTGGACAGCGCGGCTTTCAGTTTATCCGACAAAGGTTTCACAGCGCCTGTAACATGCCCGACGTGTTATGGTTTCGCCTCGAAGACACGGGGGTTTACAATGACCAGAACACAGGGCTTGATCATCTGGTTGCTCGTCGCCTGCTTTGCCGTGGCGCTATTTCTTGTCAATCCGCTCGCCGATATCGCCGCCCGCTTTAGCCGGGACGTGATGGTCGGCAGTGGCGCACTTTATGGAACGCTGCGGGTGGCCAATTCGGTGATGAGTGTCGCCCGCGACGCCGATATCTCAGGGGGCGTCGGTGTCGCCTCGGTGACAGCAAGCCCCGGACAATTGCTCCAGCCCGTCATCAACACCATTGAGCGGCTCGTCGATCTCCTCTTCGGCCTCGCCATCGTCTCGGGCATTCTGTCGCTCGTGCTGGTGCCCGTCGCCAAGGTAGCTTCCGTAGCCCTCGGCGCCTGCGCGCTGTTCTCAGCCGGACTGATCCTGACCGCACGTCAGGTGCCGCCCTTGCTGTCTCGCCTGACGAAGGCGGTCTTCGTTCTCGGTCTGCTCGGTGCCGTTCTGCTGCCGGCCTCGTACACGATTGCCTTTTACGCCGGTGACGCGATCACCGACCGCGCCTGGACCAATGCAACAGAGGTTTTCGACCGCATGCGCGGGCAGCAGGATCTGGCCGGTGCCGACGTGGACGTGGTGCCGCCTGCGGAAACCCTGTCTCCCACCGACCGCATCCCGCCGGCGGAGGATGGCATGTTCGATCGCCTCGGCTCCGCCTTTACCGGCACCCTGCAAGCAGCTTCGGATATGGCGGAAACTGCAGCCGCGAATGCACAGGTGATCCAGGATGGCGTGGCGATCTCGGCCGATCTCTTCACCGCCTCGATCGGCATCGCGACTGCCTATCTCGTCAAGCTGCTGGTCCTGCCGGTGCTGATCCTCGCAGCCTTCCTCTATCTGCTGCGGGCCGCGACACGCTGATCCATCACGCCCGTTTCAGCCGCTCCACCGCCATCAGCACCCGCTCCGGCGTTGCCGGTGCATCGAGCCGCGGGCAGATCCGGTAACCTCCCACCGATGCCACCGCCATGGAGAGCGCCTCCAGAACCGAGATCGCCAGCATGAAGGGCGGCTCGCCGACGGCCTTGGAGCGGCCAATGGTGGGTTCGGTGTTTTCAGACCAGGGCACGAGCTTGGTGTTGAAGATCTTCGGGCGATCCGAGGCGAGCGGGATCTTGTAGGTCGAGGGCGCATGGGTGCGCAGCCGTCCCTTGCCGTCCCACCAGAGTTCTTCCGTCGTCAGCCAGCCCATGCCCTGGACGAAGCCACCCTCGATCTGGCCGATGTCGATGACCGGGTTCAGAGACTTGCCGACATCATGCAGGATGTCGGTGCGCTCCATCAGATATTCGCCCGTCAGCGTGTCGATCGAGACTTCCGAGCAGGCAGCACCATAGGCGTAGTAGTAGAAGGGCGTGCCGCGACCGGCGGCGCGGTCCCAGTGGATCTTCGGCGTCTTGTAGAAGCCGGCAGCCGAGAGCTGGACGCGGCCGAAATAGGCCTGTTTGACGAAGTCGCCGAAGGTGAAGATCTGCTCTCCGACGCGCACCCGGTTCGGCAGGAACTCGACCTCCGAGGCGGGAACGCCGTATTTCTCGGCGGCAAAAGCGACCAGTCGTTCCTTGATCTGGCGAGCGGCGTCGAAGGCGGCCATGCCGTTGAGATCCGAGCCGGACGAGGCGGCGGTCGCAGACGTGTTCGGCACCTTGGCGGTCGTTGTCGCGGTGATCTTCACCGTATCGACATCGACCTGGAAACAATCGGCGACGACCTGGGCGACCTTGGTGTAAAGGCCCTGGCCCATCTCGGTGCCACCATGGTTCAGGTGGATCGAGCCGTCCTGATAGATATGGACGAGCGCGCCCGCCTGGTTGAAGGCGGTCATGGTGAAGGAGATGCCGAATTTCACCGGCGTGAGGGCGATGCCCTTCCTGATGACCGGGCTCGTCCTGTTGAAGTCGATGATCGCTTGGCGGCGCGCCTGGTAGTCGCAGGAGGTTTCGAGCTCCTCGACGACCTTCAGGATGATGTTGTCTTCCACCTGCTGGTGGTAGGGCGTGACATCGCGGCCGGAGCCCTTCTCGCCGTAGAAATTGGCCTTTCGGATCTCCAGCGGATCCTTTCCCAGCGCATAGGCGATCTCCTCGATCACCCGCTCGCCGCCCAGCATGCCCTGCGGTCCGCCGAAGCCGCGATAGGCGGTGTTGGAGACGGTGTGGGTCTTCAAGGGCTGCGAGGTCAGCTTCACATGCGGATAGAAATAGCTCGAATCGGCATGGAAGAGGGCGCGGTCGGTGACTGGACCGGAGAGGTCGGAAGAGTAGCCGCAGCGGGCGGCGAAATTGGCCTCGATGGCGTGGATCTTTCCGTCGTCATCAAAGGCGACATCGAAATCCATCTTGAAGTCGTGGCGCTTGCCGGTGACGCCCATGTCCTCGTCGCGGTCGGGGCGGAATTTGACGGCGCGTTTGAGCTTCTTGGCGGCCAGCGCCGCAAGGGCTGCGAACTGGTTGCCTTGCGTCTCCTTGCCGCCGAAGCCGCCGCCCATGCGGCGTGTGTTGACGGTGATCGCGTTGGAGGGAATGTCGAGCACATGGCCGACGATGTGCTGGATCTCGGACGGGTGCTGGGTGGACGACCAGACCGTGACATCGTCGTCTTCGCCGGGAATGGCGAGTGCGATATGGCTTTCGAGGTAGAAATGCTCCTGACCGCCGATGCGCATTGAGCTCTTGATGCGATGCTTGGCCTTGTCGAGCTCGGTTTCCGGCGTGCCGCGCTTCAGCGTCATGCCCGGCGTGACGAGTGGGCTGCCATTCTCCAGCGCGCCGTCGATGTCGGTCCAGAAGGGCAGGTCGCGGTATTCGACCTTGGCGAGGCGGGCGGCTTTCCGGGCAGCGTCGCGGGTTTCGGCGATGACGGCGAAGATGGTCTGGCCGTGGAATTCTATTCTGTCCGTTGCAATCAAAGGCTCGTCGTGGCGACCGCCGGAGGAGACATCGTTAACGCCGGTGATGTCGTTTGCGGTCAGCACATCGATCACGCCGGGATAGGCCTTCACCGCCGAGAGATCGATCGACAGGATCTCCGCATGGGCGCGATCCGCCATGCCGAGCGCGCCATGCAATAGGCCTGCGGGTTCGGGAATATCGTCGATATATTCGGCACTTCCGGCGACATGCTTGTGCGCTGAATCATGCCGCAGCGACTCGTGCATCGGCCCCTTGATGTATTTCGTCGTTTCGTAGGTCGCCTTATCCATGAAGGCCTCCGTCTTTCAGTCTCGCAAGTGAAGAGACAATTCCCCTCCCAAACCCTCCCCACAAGGGGGAGGGCTTAACCCAGCCGCCCCCTCTGGAGATTGGGCTGAGCGGGTTCCGCGAAGTCTCTCCCCCCTTGTGGGGGAGATGGCCGGCAGGCCAGAGGGGGTCTTTTCTCGTCTGTGGCCATGTCGGCGGAGCCGACAGAGGGGGGTAACTCTCGGCATGACCTAACAATGCAATCCCCATCATGCCTCCTCCACCGCAAAGCGCTGAAGTTCCTGCGGCGTGCCCGACACCTCCAGGAAGAACCGCGTCAGCAGGTTCTTCGCCGTCAGCTGGCGATACTCCGCCGTGGCGCGCCAGTCGGTGAGCGGCTTGTAATCGAGGTCGAAGGCGTCGCGGGCGGCTTCCACCGTGGCCTGCGTGAAGGGCTTGCCGTAGAGCGCTGCCTCCACGGATCGGGCGCGTTTGGGCGTGGCCGCCATGCCGCCGAAGGCGATGCGGATATGGGTGACGATGCCGGCCGCATCCTTCTCCAGATGGAAGGCGCCGCAGAGCGCCGAGATATCCTCGTCGCGGCGCTTGGAGATCTTGTAGATCGCCACGTGGCTTTCCGCCTTCGGGCGGGGCACGAACAGGCTTTCGACGAATTCGCCCGGCTGGCGGTCCTGCTTGCCGTAGTCGATGAAGAAGTCCTCGAGCGGCAGGGTGCGGGTGCCGGAGGCAGAGCGCAGGGTGACGGTCGCACCCAGGGCGATGAGGGCCGGTGGGCTGTCGCCGATTGGTGAGCCGTTGGCGACATTGCCGCCGATCGTGCCCATGTTGCGCACCTGCTGGCCGCCGATGCGCTCGATCAGACGCCCGAAGGCGGGGATTTCGCTGCGGAGTGCGGCGAAGGCGCCGGTGTAGCTGACGCCGGCGCCGAGCGAAATGCCGTCAGGCGAGACGGTGATCTTCTGCAGGTCTTCGAGGTGATTGATGAAGACCACCGGATCCAGCACGCGCATCTGCTTGGTGACCCAGAGCCCGACATCGGTGGCACCGGCAACCACGGTGGCCTTTGGGTGGGCGGCCAGGGTTTCGGCCAGGGCCTCGACATTACCGGGGATGACCAGCCTGCGGCCATCGGAACCTGTGATCGCGATCGTCTCGCGGGTGGCAACCTCTTCCAGCCGCGCAACGATATTGGCGCGCTCGCGCTCCAGCGGGTCGAAAAGGGTAGAGGGGCGGATGCGGGCCACCTGTTCGGCCGCCTTGACGATCGGCTCGTATCCCGTGCAGCGACAGAGATTGCCCTGCAGCGCCCGTTCGATTTCGGCCCGGCCAGGGTTTTCCGAGGTCAGCCACAACCCGTAAAGCGACATGACGAAGCCGGGCGTGCAGAAGCCGCATTGCGAGCCGTGACAGTCGACCATGGCCTGCTGGACCGGATGCAGCGTGCCGTCCTTCGCCGCCAGATGCTCGACCGTCACCACATGCGTGGCGTTGAGCGAGCCGACGAAGCGGATGCAGGCATTGACCGTTTCATAGACCAAGCGTCCCGAGACGAGGCGGCCGACCAGCACCGTGCAGGCGCCGCAGTCGCCTTCCGCGCAGCCTTCCTTCGAGCCGGTCAGCCGGCGCTTCAGGCGCAGGAAGTCGAGCAGCGTCTCGGTCGGATCGAGGCTTGCAAGGGCGATATCCTCGCCGTTCAGAATGAAACGAATGCTGTCTGCCATGAACTGGTCTTGTCCCCTCGATGTCCGGCTGCCGGACGCGGCTGCGTCGCCCGATTTGTCGATGGTGGGCGGCGCAGCGTCATCTTTCAAGTTTATTGTGCTGTCCAGCCGCCATCAATGGAGATCGACGTGCCGGTGATCTGGCGGGCTGCGTCGCTCGCGAGGAAGATCGCGGTCTGGGCGACTTCGTCGATCGAGACGAATTCCTTGGTCGCCTGCAGGCGCAGCATCACCTCGGTCTTCACCTGTTCCTCCGAAATGCCCCGGGCCTTGGCCGTGTCCGGGATCTGCTTCTCGACCAGCGGTGTCAGCACATAACCCGGGCAGATGGCGTTGATCGTGATGCCGAATTCGGCGACTTCGAGGGCCACGGATTTGGTGAGGCCGAGGATGCCGTGTTTGGCGGTCACATAGGCGGATTTGAAGGGCGAGGCGACGAGGCCGTGGGCCGAGGCGATGTTGATGATGCGGCCCATCTTCTTCGCCTTCATGCCGGGCACAACGGCGCGAATCGTGTGAAACGCGCTCGACATGTTGATCGCGATGATCATGTCCCATTTGTCGATCGGAAAATCCTCGACCGGCGCGACATGCTGGATGCCGGCATTGTTCACGAGCACGTCGACGCCGCCGAATTCACGCTCGGCCGTGGCGATCAAGTCGGCGATCTCCGCCGGCTTCGTCATGTCGGCGGCGTGGTAGAGCGCCTTGCCGCCCTTGTCCTCGAGCGACTTGCGAATGGCTTCGATTTCGGCCTTGTCGCCAAAGCCATTGATCACGACATTGGCGCCTTCGGCCGCAAAGGCGCGGGCGATACCCAGACCGATGCCGCTGGTGGAACCGGTGACGACGACTGTTCTTTTCATCTGAATTTTCCTTCTCGACGGATGCCGATGGATGACGGGTGTTTTGTTGCACCCGCGAAATCAAAGGTTAGTCTCAAATGAAGTTCCGAAGCAACGGCGATTTGCCGCAGCCCAGCCTTGGTGCGCGGTCAGAGGCGTGCGAGACGTAACACAGTGTTCGATGCCAGGCTCTTTTGCCTGCAGCCGGAAATCTCTATGTCAGGGACAACACACGCGATCAGGAGTCATGCCATGGAACTCGGGCTTTATACCTTTGCCGATGTCGATCCGAATGCGACCAACAAGGGCGCCGAAGCCAAGCGGCGGGTCGACGAGTTGTTGGCCGAGATCAAGCTCGCAGACGAAGTGGGGCTCGATGTCTTCGGCCTCGGCGAACATCACCGCCCTGACTACATGGCGTCCTCGCCCGCGACGATCCTCGCGGCCGCTGCCGTGCAGACCAAGAACATCCGGCTGACGAGTGCAGTGTCGGTCCTCTCCTCGGATGATCCCGTGCGAGTTTTTCAGCAATATGCCACCGTCGATCTGCTCTCCAACGGCCGTACCGAGATGATGGTTGGTCGTGGCTCCTTCATCGAGAGTTTTCCGCTCTTCGGCTATGACCTCGAAGACTATGACCTGCTGTTTGCCGAGAAGCTGCAGTTGCTCATGGAGATCCGCGAGAACGAGGTGGTCACCTGGGAAGGTCAGACCCGCAAGCCCATCCAGGGCAGGGGCGTCTATCCCCGTCCGCTGCAGGATCTGCTGCCGCTCTGGATCGCGATTGGCGGCACGCCGCAGTCGGCGGCGCGTGCCGGTTATCTCGGCCTGCCGCTGGCGCTTGCCATCATCGGCGGCGAACCGCATCGGTTTGCCCCCTTCTTCGATCTCTATCGCCAGAGCGCTGCCAAGGCCGGTGTCGACCCGAAGACGCTGAAGACCTCCATCAACGTCCACGGCTTTATCCACGACACGACGGAATCGGCGGCCGATATCTTCTACGAGCCGCAGGCGGAGGTGATGAACCGCATCGGTCGTGAGCGTGGATGGGGTCCGACCAACCGCGCCCAGTTCGATGCCTCGCGCGGTCCTCGCGGCGCGCTCTTCGTCGGCGATCCGGAAGCCGTGGCCGAGAAGATCGTCGCCATGCACGGCATCTTCAAGAATGACCGCTTCCTGATGCAAATGGCGATCGGCCCGATGCCGCACAAGGAACTGATGCGCGGGATCGAACTCTTCGGAACAAAAGTCGCGCCGCTGGTTCGGAAGGCGTTGACGGAGAAGGCGTCGGCTGCGTAAGCAGCGGCCTTGCCCCGAGGGCGAATGCCCTGAAGACTGCGAGGACCCCTGATGATCGTAGAAACCGAAGAGGACCTCGTCCGTCTGAAAGATATCGGCCGCATCTGTGCGACCGCCGTCAAGGTGATGGCGGCAGCGCTCGAGCCCGGCATCACGACACGCGAACTCGATCTGATCGGCCGCAAGCTGCTGGAAGACAATGGCGCTCAGTCGGCCCCTGAGCTCTGTTACCAGTTTCCGGGCGCTACCTGCATCTCGGTCAACGAGGAAATCGCGCATGGCATTCCGGGCGATCGGGTGATCAAGGCGGGCGATCTCGTCAATATCGACGTGTCGGCGGAAAAGCTCGGCTATTTCGGCGATACCGGCTCTTCCTTCATCGTGCCGCCGGGCACGGCCAAGCAGGAACGATTGCTGCGCGACGGCAAACGGGCGCTCTGGGTGGGCCTGAACCAGGTGAAGACCGGCCGGCCGATGGCCGATATCGGCAATTCAATCGGTGCGTTCGCCAAGAAGAACCGCTATACGCTGATCACCAATCTCGCCAGCCACGGCGTCGGCCGCTCGCTGCATGAAGAGCCGAAGGAATTGTCGACCTGGCCGGATCCGGACGAAACCCGGATCATGGAGGAGGGGATGGTCTTTACCGTCGAACCCTTTCTGTCGCTCGGCGGTCACTGGGCCGAGGATGGCGACAAGGATGCCTGGACGCTCTACAGCGATCCGCCGGCGCCGACCGTCCAGTTCGAACACACCATCGTGGTGACGAAGAACGGGCCGCTGGTGCTGACGCTCGCCGACTAAGGCGAGCGTTTTTGCGTCTCGTCAGAAGCCTTATTCGGACTTCGAAAAGGCGACGGCAACGCCCTTCTTCTTGAAATAGGACTGCATGATCTTGCGGCCTTGGCGGTTCGACTGGGCGAGCTTGCCCGGCTCGAACACGGCTTCCTTCACACCCTCACGCGCCATCGCCGCCTTTAGCGCCGCGATGTGTGCGTCGATCTCCTCGTTGTCGTTGTTCAGCGAGGTGTAGATGTTGTCGATGGCCTGCTGCAGGCTGAGATCGCTCATGGGGCACTCCTGAAAAAAAGCTTTGCGCTTTCCCTAGCGATTTTTGGGTGGGAGGCAAGCGGACTGTAGGGCAGCGCCTCCCGGACGGCATTTCCTTGACAAAATTTGATGTGTTGGCAATCATGCCAACATGCGAGCGGCAAAGCTGATGCATGAAAAACTTGTTCTTTAGGACGGTTCGATCATCGAGATGGTGATCTGGAGCGTTCCCAGGCCAGTTGTCGGTAGCAAACACGCATACAAATACAGGCTTTATTTCGGCCGAGACCGTTCGAGGATCGTCTGCTTCGACAACGAGCGCGGCAAGGGCGATCACCGGCGTATCGAAGGCCTGGAGATGCCTTACGAATTCAGGGATGTTGATCGGCTGGCCGCCGACTTCATCGACGAAGTGAGAATGAGGCTGAGACAATGAAAAAAGCAGTCATTCAGATCCGACGTGCCGCAGATGTGATGGCCCAGGTCGATGCCATGGCTTCCCGCTTTGTGGGCGTGTGGAAGACTGGCGAAGCAGCGCCCCAGTCCACGGTCCTGACATTTTCCTCACCGGCTCAACTGTTCTCGATCCTGTCTCCCAAACGTTGGGAGCTCATCGAACGCCTGCAGACGCTCGGACCGTCCACCATCCGGGGCCTTGCCCGGGCACTCGAGCGTGATGTGAAGCGTGTGCATGAGGATGTGAGTGTTTTGGTCGAGTGGGGTCTGGTCGAGAAGGACGCCGCCTCCAAGGTGCTTGTGCCTTTTGACGAGATCGAAGCTGATTTCGTTTTGCGCGGTGCGGCCGCCTGACGCGCTCACTCGCGAACGGTCATCCTGTCTATTCTTGCGAACCTGTAATTATTGCGGGGGTAATTCCGCCACAATTTGGCAGTGGCATTGCTGCTGCGGAGCTTGTGCCCTAGGTTCCGTCTCGAATTACAGGACTTCTCCCACACGAAGGTTTTCCGCGTGTTTCATTCCTTCTTCCCCCGGCCCAAGCTGTTCTTCACCTCAGCCGTTGTTTTCACCTTCGTCTGCGTTCTTGCCTGGTACTTCGGGGTCCAGGGCCTCGGCAACAGCCTGGGCTATGTGCATCCGGAAACCGAGCCGTTCGACCTCAGCTTCTTCGTCCTTCCGTCGAACCTTTTCTTCTACGCCTATTTCCTCTCATGCATGGTCGCCTTCGGCGGTGTCTGGACGGTCCTTGCAAAAGATCATCCGTGGAAGATCTGGTCGATCTGGGGATCGCTCTTCATCATCGCGGCGGTCTATTTCGGCGTGCAGGTCTCGGTCGTCATCAACAATTTCCGCCGCCCCTTCGGTGACTTGCTGCAGAACGCGCTGTCTAAGCAGCCGGGCATCACCGTGTGGGACTTCTATAGCCTGCAGATCGTGTTCGCGAAGATCGTCTTCGTCAGCATGGCGATCTCGATCGTGACCGACTTCTTCACCAGCCACTACATCTTCCGCTGGCGCACCGCGATGAACGACTTCTATATGTCGAAGTGGGAGAAGGTCCGTCACATCGAAGGCGCGTCGCAGCGCGTGCAGGAAGACACGATGCGGTTCTCCTCGACGCTCGAGGGGCTCGGGATCTCGCTGATCAATGCCGTCATGACGCTGATTGTCTTCCTGCCGATCCTGTTTTCGCTGTCGGGTTACGTCAGCGAGCTGCCGATCATCGGCGAGGTGCCGCATGCGCTGTTCTGGCTGGCGATCTTCTGGTCGGCCTTCGGTACAGTTCTGCTTGCCGTTGCCGGCATCCGGCTGCCGGGGCTCAACTTCCGCAACCAGCGTGTGGAAGCCGCCTATCGCAAGGAACTCGTATACGGCGAAGACCATGCGGATCGCGCTCAGCCGGCGACGGTCAGGCAGCTCTATCAGAACGTCCGGACCAACTATTTCACGCTGTACTTCCACTACCTCTATTTCAATGTTGCTCGCTATTTCTACATGCAGGCCGACGCGATCTTCCTGCTGATCGTGCTGGTGCCGACCATCGTCGCGGGCAAGATCACCTACGGCATCTATCAGCAGATCGCGACTGCGTTCGGGCAGGTGTCGAATTCGTTCCAGTATCTGGTCAATTCCTGGACGACGATCATCGAGCTTCTGTCGATCCACAAGCGCCTCAAGGCCTTCGAGGCGGCGATCGACGACGAACCGCTGCCGGAGATCGACCAGCGCTACCTGGAGCGGGAAGCTGCCGAGGGCGAGATTGCCGCTGATCGGCCAACCTGAGCCGATCACCGGTGCTGAAATGAGAAAGGCCGCGTCCGGGGAACCCTGCGCGGCCTTCTGCCATTCGGCGAACTACAGTTCGCTTACATCTCGCCCGTCCCCGGTGCCGCCTCACCATTCTTGCCTAGCATCTCCAGCGCCTCCGAATACGTCACGCAAGCGACATCCGGTTTAGGGCAGACTTCCGCCACCAACCGCTCCATCGCCGCCCAATAGGCGCCGCCGTTCATGGTGACGAAATGCAGGCCGATCTGCAGGGGGTGGCGGTCGCCGTTGTATTGGGTCTCGAAGGCGTTCTTGAACGCGGCATAGCTACGCTCGGCGAATTCGTCGCCTTTCGACGGATGATCGATGCCGCCGGAATGGCGGATGAAGAGATTGTAGTCCATGGCGATGATGCGGCGGTTGCTCGGGCCTTCCGGGATCAAGGGCAGGCCAAAGCGGATCAATCCATCCTCTTTGCGCGGCGGGGCCGGGTCGTGGGTGACGAGGCTCGCATCATAGCGATAGCCGTGTTCCCGCTCGGCCTCGTAAAGGCTGTCGGGGGCCGAGAGGTAAGGGGCACGGAAGCCGGTAATGCCTTTCGTCACGAAATCCGCCCAGCCTTCCGGCTCGCGATCGCCCAGGCCGTTGTCCTTCCAGGCGCCGGCGAGCACGCGGTCAAAGCTTTGAAATTCCGTCAGCCACTGATCCTTCGTCCAGTCTTTGCCGTCGAAATGGCCGCAGGTGTGGCTGGCAATCTCGTGGCCTTCCTTATGCGCGGCCCAGATGTTGTCGAGCCGGGTCGCGACTTCCTCCACCGTCTGGGCAAAGCCGATGTTGGAGCGGCCGGCCTTGATGCCCGGCGCCTTGTAGTCGCTCGCGCGCTCACGCGGGATCAGCGTGGCGCAGGAGAGGAAATAGGTGAAGTGGGCATTTGCGCGCTTGGCGATGTCGCGGCTGCGTTTCCAGAGCTTGTTGTCGTGTGCGCCGTCGAAGGAGATCATCAGGATCTGTTTCGGCCTTGCGTCGGCCGCGCCTTTTGCCGCAGGGGCCGGCTCTCCGGCAGATGCCGTCGAGGCGGCCAAGGCAAGCGAAACGGCGATCAGGGAACGAAACATCGGCAAACACCCGGAAATCAACAAGGCGGTTTGCCTCCCATCCAAATGCGGCGAAGCTTTGAACAGGCTGGATATTCGTGGACGAGACCAGTAAGGCTTTCGACAACGCGACCTGAAAGGTTTTCTCCATGACGCTCCTCATTCTTGGCATCATCCTGTTCCTCGCCACCCACCTGATCCGCGTCGTCGCGCCCGGCTTCCGCTTGTCGATGACCGATCGTTTCGGGCTCATGGGCTGGCGCGTCATCAATTCAGCCCTCAGCCTCCTCTCGCTGATCGTGCTGATCTGGGGCTATGCCACCGCACCGGTGATCAATGTCTGGTTCCCGCCCATGGGCATGAATCACCTCACGATCACGCTGATGCTGATCGCCATGATCTGTCTGGTCGCCGGTTTCCTGCCAGCCGGACATATCGCGACGAAGACCAAGCACCCGATCGTGCTCTCCATCAAGATCTGGGCGGCGGCCCATCTCTTTGCCAATGGCGATCTTGCCTCCATTCTGCTGTTTGGGTCGCTGCTCGCCTGGGGCGTGGTGCTCCGGATCAACTACAAGCGCCGCCAGCGCGCCGGCGATCTTGAGCTGAAGCCCTTCGTTTCGGCCCGCTTCGATGCCATCGCCGTCGTGCTCGGCCTCGCCTTGTGGGCGCTCATCACCTTCAAGCTGCACGAGTTGTTGATCGGCGTGGCGCCTCTGCCGATGTAAGGCCGCGGGCATTTCGCGGTTTTCCCCTTACAAGCGCGCAAAAATCGGCTAGAAGGCCGCTCACGCATGACATTGCATGGAAAGGCCGGCATTGCCGGGGGTATGTATGGTTGACCAGAACGACAGCTTTATCCGCGAAGTCAACGAAGAGCTTCGCTCCGATCAGGTGCGCAATGCCTGGAAGCGCTACAGCCGCATCATCATCGGCGTTGCGGTCCTGATCGTCGTCGGTACGGCCGGCCACCGGCTGTGGGACCATTGGGACACGACCCAGGCCTCCGGAGCGGGCGACCAGTTTCTGGCCGCGCTGAAGCTCGCCGACGAAGGCAAGCGGGACGAGGCCGAAGCCGCCCTTCAGGCGCTCGAAAAGGATGGCTACGGCGCCTATGGTCTGTTGGCGCGCTTCCGCGGTGCCTCGGTCTTCGCCGAGAAAGGCGATCCGGCAGCCGCGATCGCAGCTTTCAAGGCGATCGGCGACGATCAGAGCGTGCCGGAAGCGGTGCGCAACGCGGCGCGCGTCCGCGCTGCCTGGCTGATGGTCGACAACGGCACCTATGAACAGGTCTCTGCCGAAGTTGAAGCCATGGCCACGCCGGCGAATGCCATGCGCCATGCCGCCCGCGAAGCGCTGGGCCTCGCCGCCTACAAGGCCGGCGACATGGTGCGGGCCCGCGAATGGTTCGAGCAGATCACCGAAGACGCGGAGACCCCGCGCAACACCTCCGCCCGTGCGCAGATGCTTCTCGACAACATCAAGGCGTCCGGCAAGGCGCCGTAACAACGACAAGGCCAGAAGGCCGGAAAGCTAGCGTTCCATGAGTTTCACCGTTGCCATCGTCGGTCGTCCGAATGTCGGCAAGTCCACGCTTTTCAACCGTCTGGTCGGAAAGAAGCTGGCGCTCGTCGACGACACCCCGGGTGTGACCCGCGACCGCCGTCCAGGTGACGCGAAACTCGTGGACCTGCGTTTCACGATCATCGATACCGCCGGCCTCGAAGAGGCGGGACCCGAGACGCTCGAAGGCCGCATGCGCGCCCAGACTGAAGCCGCGATCGAAGAGGCGGATCTGTCGCTCTTCGTCGTCGACGCCAAATACGGGCTGACCCCCGTCGACCAATCTCTTGCGGAGATGCTGCGCCGGCGCGGCAAGCCTGTCGTCCTCGTTGCCAACAAGTCGGAAGCCCGTGGGTCGGATGCGGGCTTCTACGATGCCTATACGCTCGGTCTCGGGGAACCCGTGCCGATTTCGGCCGAACATGGCCAGGGCATGATCGATCTGCGCGACGCCATCGTTGAGGCGATCGGCGAAGATCGTGCGTTTCCGGAACCCGACGACGAAGCCGAGACCGATGTCCTTTTGCCGCAGGATGGCGATCTCGATGGCGAGGATGATGAGGCCGAGCCCGAATACGACGACAGCAAGCCGCTGCGGGTTGCGATCGTCGGCCGCCCGAATGCCGGCAAGTCGACGTTGATCAACCGCTTTCTCGGCGAAGACCGCCTGCTGACCGGACCCGAAGCCGGCATCACCCGCGATTCCATCTCGGTCGAGTGGGACTGGCGCGGCCGGACCATCAAGATGTTTGACACCGCCGGCATGCGCCGCAAGGCACGCGTGCAGGAAAAGCTCGAAAAGCTCTCTGTCGCCGATACGCTGCGCGCGGTTCGTTTTGCCGAAACGGTTGTCATCGTCTTCGACGCTACGATCCCCTTTGAGAAGCAGGACCTGCAGATCGTCGACTTCGTCCTGCGCGAGGGGCGCGCTGCCGTGCTCGCCTTCAACAAGTGGGACCTGGTGGAGGATCCCCAGGCGGTTCTGGCCGATCTGCGCGAAAAGACCGAACGTCTGCTTCCCCAGGCACGCGGCATCCGCGCCGTGCCGATTTCCGGCCAGACCGGCTATGGGCTGGACAAGCTCATGCAGAACATTGTCGACACCGACATGGTCTGGAACAAACGCATCTCGACGGCCAAGCTCAACCGTTGGCTGGATGCCGTGACGACGCAACATCCTCCACCGGCGGTGTCGGGTCGCCGCCTGAAACTGAAATACATGACGCAGGTCAAGGCCCGCCCGCCGGCCTTCATGATCTCCTGCACACGACCCGATGCGTTGCCGGAAAGCTATGTGCGCTATCTGACCAATGGTCTGCGCACCGACTTCCAGATGCCGGGCGTGCCGATCCGCATTCATTTCAAGGCGGGGGAAAACCCGTTCGAAGGACGCAAGAAGCGCCGCTGAGGCCTTGGGTCAGCCCGTCAAATCAGCCGGTCGTGTGCTGAAGCGGCTGCGCAATCCGCGTTTGCGACGCTGTTCCTTGGCTTCCACGACATTGTCGAAGAACTGTTCGGTTGCCGCTTTCCAGGAATAGGTTTCGGCCAGCCGGCGCGCGCTTTCGGGCGACGCCTGCAATGCCGCGATGCAGGCGATCTGCAGATCGTGGTCGAGCGCCCCGGCATTCGAGCCTGCCGGGATGATGTCGATCGGGCCGGTCACCGGATAGGCGGCGACAGGAACGCCCGAGGCCAGCGCCTCCAGGATCGTGTTGCCGAAGGTGTCGGTCTTCGAGGGGAAGACGAAGACGTCGGCCTCAGCATAGGCTTTTGCCAGTTCCTCGCCATGCAACATGCCGGTGAAATGCACGTCGGGATACCGTGCCTGCAATTCGGCGCGCGCGGGGCCATCGCCCACCACAACCTTGGTGCCGGGCAAATCGAGGTCGAGGAAGGCGGGCAGGTTCTTTTCCACCGCGACGCGGCCGACCGTCATGAAGATCGGGCGTGCCAGACCGAAGGGCTTGTCGGTCTTCTCGCGCGGGCGAAACAGGGTGGTGTCGATGCCGCGGCTCCAGAGGTTCAGGTTCTTGATGCCGCGCGCGGTCAACTCCCGGCGCAGGCTTTCCGTCGCCACCATGCAGGCACCACCGCGGTTGTGGAACCAGCGCACATAGGCATAGAGCCACGATGCTTTCACCGGCAGGCGGGCGGCGACATATTCGGGAAAGCGGGTGTGATAGCTGGTCGAGAAGGGCTGGCCGTTGCGCAGGCACCAGCGGCGCGCCATCAGGCCGAGTGGGCCTTCGGTGGCGATATGGACATAATCCGGGCGCTGGTCCGCGATCATCCGGCCGACCTCTCCCGGCCAGGCCAGCGACAGGCGGATCTCCGGATAGGTCGGCATCGGAAAGCTGGCGAAACGCTCAGGCGTCACCATGGACACCTCGACGCCCATCTTCTTGAGCTCGCGATTGGTCGTCTCGATCGAACGCACGACGCCATTCACCTGCGGATGCCACGCATCGGTAACGATGGTCAGTCGGGGCAGTGGCGTGCTTTGCAGGGCAGGGCTGGAGATGGGCGCGATTGGCATGGGCGGTCGCTCGATTCCGGAATCACCGCATGGACTTGGCGGTCATCCTGCAAGTTTCGTGACAAGGCCTTATGCGACCGGAACATTACAGGCAGATGTCAGTCTAGGACTTGGCCGAGTTTGACATTCGGCCCGCAACCGGATTGCCTGAACCTCCATCCCTGATTCCAGCCAGAGGACGTGCCCATGACGAAAGCCGCCGCCAAACCCGCTCGCCAGACCGCTTCCGACTGGTGGCGGGGTGCCGTGATCTATCAGGTCTATCCGCGGTCCTTCCAGGATACTGATGGCGACGGGATCGGCGACATCAGGGGTATCATCGAGCGTCTGCCCTATATCGCTTCGCTGGGCGTCGACGCGATCTGGCTCTCGCCCTTCTTCACTTCGCCGCAGGCGGACATGGGCTATGATGTTTCCGATTACTGCAATGTCGATCCGATGTTCGGCACGCTTGCCGATTTCGATGCGATGATGAAGGAGGCCAAGCGGCTTGGCCTCAAGGTGATCATCGACCAGGTGATCTCGCACACTTCCGATCAGCATCCCTGGTTCAAGGAGAGCCGGGCGAGCCGCGACAATCCCAAGGCCGACTGGTATGTTTGGGCGGCGGCCAAGCCGGATGGCACGGCGCCGACCAACTGGCTTTCGGTGTTTGGCGGTCCGGCCTGGGAATGGGACGGGGTGCGCAAGCAATACTACATGCACAACTTCCTCGCCTCGCAGCCGGACCTTAACTTTCACAATCGCGAGGTTCAGGACGCGGTGCTCGATGCCGTCAAGTTCTGGCTCGATCGTGGCGTCGACGGCTTCCGGCTCGACACGGTGAACTACTATTTCCACGACAAAGAGTTGCGCGATAACCCGCCCCACCAGCCCGACAGCGAGGAGGCGGGGCTCGATGCGCCCGACGTCAACCCTTACGGCATGCAGAGCCATCTCTACGACAAGACGCAGCCTGAAAACATCGAGTTCCTGAAGCGCTTCCGTGCGCTGCTCGATCAGTATCCGGATCGGACGACAGTGGGCGAAGTGGGGGACGGTGCGCGCTCGCTGAAGACGGTTGCGGCCTATACCTCTGATGGCGACAAGCTGCATATGTGCTACACCTTCGACCTCCTGGGGCCGGACTTCACCCCGAGCCACATCCGCCATTGCGTCGAGAGCTTTCACAAGCAGGTCCGGGATGGCTGGGTCTGCTGGGCTTTCTCCAATCACGACGTCACCCGGCATGTCAGCCGCTTCGCGCAGACCGCAGAGGAGCGGGCCGTCGTCGCCAAGCTTGCGATCTCGGTTCTTGCCACGCTGCGCGGCTCGATCTGCCTCTATCAGGGTGAGGAGCTCGGTCTGCCCGAGGCGGAGCTTGCCTTCGAGGACCTGCGTGACCCCTATGGCATCCGCTTCTGGCCGGCCTTCAAGGGCCGCGACGGATGCCGCACGCCGATGGTCTGGGAAAAGGGCAAGACGCAGGCGGGCTTTTCTACCGTGAAGCCCTGGCTGCCGGTGCCGGCAGAGCATCAGACGCTCGCCGTCGATGCGCAGGAGACGGATGAAGCCTCGGTCCTTGCGCACTACCGGGCCACACTGGCCTTTCGCAAGCAGCATGCAGCGCTTGTCGACGGCGACATGGAGTTCCTGGCGACCAACGAAGATGTGCTCGCCTTTACCCGGTCCAAGGGCGAGGAGCGGTTGCTCTTTGTGTTCAATCTGCGGCGTGGTCCGCAAGAGATCGCGCTGCCGAAGGGACATAAGGCAAGCGCGGTTCTGGCCATGCCCGGACTGTCGGGCACGCTCGCCGACGGTGAAATTCGTCTCGGTCCGCTCGACGGAATCTGCGTGACGCTGTCATGACGCCGTTTGTCGTTCGCGTGGCCGGTGAAGAGGATATCGAGGCCTGGGCGGCACTGCGCCACCAGCTCTGGCCGGAACTCGACGTCAAGGGACACCGCGTCGAGATTCGGGAGGCTTTGACGGAGCTTGACAGGCTTAATGCGTTCCTCTGCCTCGATGCGGCGGGGCGGGCCGTTGCGCTGGCGGAGGCCAGTATCCGCTCCGATTATGTCAATGGCTGCGAGACCTCGCCGGTCGCCTTCCTGGAAGGGATCATTGTCGATCCGGCCGCCCGGCGACAAGGCGCTGCCGCACTTCTGGTTGTTGCCGTCGGCGACTGGGCGCGCGGGCAGGGCCTGTCCGAACTCGCCTCCGATGCCGAGCTTCACAATACAGTCTCGCATGCCATGCATGCGGCGCTCGGCTTTGAGGAGACCGAGCGCGTCGTCTATTATCGCCGGGTGCTCTGACGTTCAGACCGCGCCGTCGTCGGGAATGTTCAGCACATGGCCGCAGGCCTTGCAGTGCACGGCATCCGCATCATGTCGCTGCAGGCCGCATTCGGGGCAGGGGAAAGTCACCTTGTAGGGCCGGACGATCGCCTGAGCCAATCGCACGAAAAGCGAGATGCCGATGATCATGGTGACGATGGACGTCAGCTTGCCCGCAGTGCCAGGCAGCGTGATGTCGCCAAAGCCTGTGGTGGTAACAGTGGCGACCGTGAAATACAGGGCATCGATGAAGCCCGTGCCGGCATCCTCCCGGTAAAAGAAGAAGGTGTAGACGAAACCAGTCACCAGGAAGAGGAAGACAAAGAGATTGATGAAGGCGGTAACGACGTCGCTCTGCTCCTTCAACCCCAGCCGATTGAGCATCAGTTTGAAGACCGGACGTTGCGCGACGGCCCAGATGCGCGCGACACGCAGAAAAGCGAAGTTGAACAGCCATTGCGGAAAGAGCAGGGTCCCCAGCACGAAGAAATCGACCCAGGTCATCGGTCGCAGCAGAAAGCCGCGTGTTGTGCGCGAGGCAGCCCATTGCGCCGAGATTTCTACGGCAATCCAGGCGGCGATGGCGAAATCAAGGATGAGGTAACTCGGCCGGTCACGCAGGTAGGGGCCGGCGAGGAAGAAGGCGATGATCGTGAGATCGATCACCATCAGGGCGAACTGGAAGCGGATGGCGGCGGTGTCGCGGCCGTAATAGAGGCGGGCGAGACGCTGGCGGAGAGGGGTGGGGATCTCAGTCTCGGATGCCATGGACCCTCGTCAGTAATGATAGCGGCATTGCAGGATTACCAGCGTCTGTTCTTCACCTGAGCCGACAACGGCGTAGACCATCCGGTGTTCCTGGGTGATGCGGCGAGACCACATTCCCTTCAGCGTCCCTTTCAAAGGCTCCGGTTTGCCGATGCCCTCGAACGGGTGCCTCACCATCTCGCGGATTAGTTCGTTGATGCGGGCCAGTATCTTTCGATCGGTCTCTTGCCAGTGAATGTAGTCAGCCCACCCATCCGGCGAGAAGGCGATCCGCATGGTTCAGCGGTCCAGATCCGCCACCCGAGATCGTTCCGTGAAGCGACCCGCAACAAGGTCGTCCTTTGCCTTGAGCAGCCGTGCCGCATTGGCCGGCGAGGAGAGCAGGTAGACCGTTTCCACGAGGCTATCGTATTCATCCTTGCCCATCAGCACAGCCGAGGACTTGTCCCGCCTGATGATCTCGACCGCCCCCTCAATGAGCGTGTCTAGACGGCCTTCCGCCGAGTCCGCTTCGATCTCCCGATCCCAGCGCTCGGCGCGCAATTCCTCGACTGATGCCGTGAAGGTGTCAAACTCCTCCGGCGAAAGTTCGCGGACCATTTCTACAAGGCGTTCAAGACGGGTCATTGGCTTCATCCTTGCGCCGAATATAAGTCTTCTCCGGCTCGCTGCCAATCCTCACCCAATCAGCCTGAACTGATCGACATCTACCATGCCCTTGTCGGAAATCTTCAGATGCGGAATGACCGGCAGCGGCAGGAAGGCGACCTGAAGGAAGGGCTCTTGGAGAGTCGTTCCAAGGGCATAGGCGGCTTTTCTCAAGTGATGCAGCGTGTCGCGCACGCTCTCATAGGGCTCAAGGCTCATCAGGCCGGCGACGGGGAGCGGGATCTCGCCGGTGACCTTGCCGTCTTCGACCACCACGAAACCGCCCTTGATTTCGCCCAGCCGGTTGGCGGCGAGCGCCATGTCTTCCTCGGAGACGCCGACGACGCAGATGTTGTGGCTGTCATGGCCGACGGTCGAGGCGATCGCGCCCTTCTTCAGGCCGAACCCCTGGACGAAGCCGTTGGCATGGTTGCCGTTCTTGCCGTGGCGCTCGATGACGGCGACCTTGATCACGTCGTTGGCGAGATCGACTGCGGTCTGGTTGCCGGAGGTCGGCAGGCGGTAGCGGCGATGCTCGGTGATGATCTTGCCGGGCATCACGCCGATCACGGGCGTTTCGCCCTCGGCCACCGGTACGCCGAAATCGGCGGCCTTCACTTCCCGTGCCTTAACGCTGTCGAGGCCGACGGGGGCGACATGCTTGCGGCTGGCAAAAAGTTCGTTCGTCACGCGGCGACCGGCGGCAAAGACTATCTCAGCCTTGCAGTTTTCCAGACTGTCGACGACCACCAGATCGGCGCGCCAGCCCGGCGCCACCAGGCCACGATCCCGCAGGCCAAAGGCGCGGGCCGCCGATATTGACGCGGCGCGGTAGACGGCGATCGGTTCGACGCCGTTTTTGATCGCCTCGCGGATCAGGTAGTCGAGATGGCCCTGCTCGGCGATGTCGAGGGGGTTGCGGTCATCGGTGCAGAGCGCGAGGAAGGGCGAGAGCCGCTCGGTCAGGATCGGCATCAGCGCGTGCAAGTCTTTAGACACCGAGCCTTCGCGCACCAGGATATGCATGCCCTTGCGGATCTTCTCCAGGGCTTCGGCCGCACTGGTGCATTCATGATCGGTCCGGATGCGGGCGGAGAGATAGCCATTCAGGTCCCGGCCCGAGAGCAGTGGCGAATGGCCGTCGATATGGCCGTCCTGAAAGGCTTCGAGCTTCGCCATGCATATCGGATCCTTGTGGATCACGCCGGGGAAATTCATGAATTCGGCCAGCCCGATGACCTTCGGATGATTGCGGAAGGGCAGGAGTCGCTCGATGGGCAGATCGGCACCCGACGTTTCCAGATGCGTTGCCGGCACACAGGAGGAGAGCTGGACGCGGATATCCATGATCGTCTGTTCGGCCGAATCGAGGAAGAATTGGATGCCTTCGGTGCCCAACACATTGGCGATCTCGTGCGGATCGCAGATCACGGTCGTCACGCCATAAGGCAAAACGCAGCGGTCGAATTCATGCGGAGTGACCAGCGAACTTTCGATATGCAGATGCGTGTCGATGAAGCCGGGCACGACGATCTTGCCGGAGATATCGATCACCTCGCGGCCTTCATAGTTCTCGACTGTGCCGATGATCGTCTCACCAGAGATCGCAATGTCGGATGCGACCAGCTCGCCAGTGACCAGATCGAAGAAGCGCCCGCCCTTCAACACGATATCCGCCGGCTCGCGGCCGGTGCCCTGGTCGATGCGGCGTGCGAGGTCGGTCATGCGGGCTCTCCGATTCTGTTGTTCCAGGCTCCACTCTACCGATCGGGCGGTGCATAGGGGAAGGTGGCGCCATCGGAAACAGAACCGGCATCTGTGAATGTCGGTTCTGGTGAATTTGCGAGAGTTATCTCAGACCAGCGCTAAAACGCGGGCCGGGCCGCCGGTGCCGCCCTTGTGCTTCGGGGCGCCGACGACAATGGTCGCGCCTTTGACCGGCAGTTCCTCCAGATTGTTCAGGCATTCGATGCCATAGCGCCCACCTGGCAGCCAGCTGGTGTGCACGGCAAAATCGGCCGAATTGCCCGGATCGAGCGACAGCGTGTCGACGCCGATTGCGGCGACATCAAGCGTTGCGAGCAGGTCGGTTGCCGATTTGCCGAACCCCGGAAAGGCGAATTTGCCTTCGCCGTCATTGCGGAAGGATGGATCGGTGACCTTCTTTGCCCAGCCGGACCTGAGTGCCACGACCGCGCCCTTCGGTATTTCGCCATTGGCGCTGATCCAGGCCTCGACATCAGCGGCCTCCACCGTTGCGTTGGCGTCATCCTTGGCGCGATCGGTGATGTCGATGATGGCGAGTGGCGCAACCAGTTGTTCTGGCTCGATTTCATCAACGCTCTTACCATCGGCGCTGAAATGCAGGGGAGCGTCAATATGCGTGCCCGTATGTTCGAAGATCGTCAGCTTGTGCAACTGATAGCCGCTTTTGGCGAACTCCACGGCCCATTCGTATTCGATGCCTGGCTTGCCGTCGAATGTCGGAAAAGAGCCGTCATAGGCATGGGTCAGGTCAATCACTTTGCTCGGGCTTTGTTGCGCCAGAACCGGCCTGGCAATTCCGCCGGTTGCGACTGCCGCTCCAGCGATCGCCATACCCTTGAACAGGGAGCGCCGCGATAGCATGCTCTGCTTCACATTCTCCATCACACAATGATTGCACATAGATTGCCGTCCCTCTCACGTTGATATCCACGCCACAGAGTAGCTGATGCTCTCGCTTCGGCAAGAGTGGTTACATCGCGGACGACCCGTTGGGGAATTGACGTACCGACGTAAAGACGCCTCGTCGCGTGCCTGGACCGCCCGCTGCAGGCGGGGCTTGTATCAGCCCTTCACTTCCACCGTAAATCCGAAGCGCATCTCATCCCCCGCTGCGAGCGCCACCGTATAGGGCCGCTCGACCAGTTCCGCTGTGCCGCCGGCATGGGCCGCCATGCCGTGCCAGGGCTCCACGCAGAGGAAAGGCGCACCCGGTTTTTGCCACAGCGCAATGTTGGGCAGGTTTTCGAAGGTGAAGTGCATGGCGGGCCCGCCGTCGGCTGCATAGGTCAGGCCGGTGCCGGCACCTTCGGGGAAGATCAGGGCATCGTTGTCGAAGAGGTCGTGGGACAGCTCGAGCCGACCGGCCTTGAAGGGCGATGTCGGCAGGGTTCGGCCAACCAAGCCACCTTCGAGCTGGATCACACCGGGTTCGGCGCCGTTGTCGAGGATCACGGCATGCGGCCTGCCCTCGGCGCCCGGCAGCGGCCAGAGGAAGGCGGGGTGGAAGCCGATGCAGAAGGGAAGGGGTGTCTCGCCGGTATTCTCGACGGTGGCGGTGACCGTGAGGCTGCGGCCGTCGAGACGATGTTCCAGCGTCAGGCGGAAGTCGAAGGGGTAGAGGTCGCGGGTCTCGGAAGACGAGGCGAGTTCGTATCGGCAGGCGTCTGCCGACTGCTCGACAATGACAAATTCCCGCCGCCGCGCAATGCCGTGCTGGGCCATGGGAAACGCGCGACCATCGATCGTCAGAATGTCACCCGGTGCCTTGCCGACGATCGGAAAGAGGATCGGCGAGCGCCCGCCCCACCATGCCGCATCGCCGTTCCAGAGCCAGTCGCGGCCGTCCGATGTCTTCATCGACTGCATCTCTGCGCCGAGCGAGGAAACCTCGACGGCAAGCTCTGCATTGGCGATGCGAATCGTCTCGGGCATGGCGGGCTCCTTGTCTGTTGCCTCGCATCCTAGGGGGATTGACGGCAAAGTGCGACGGGGATTTGTCGGGAGGGACCAAGCTGTCGACGCCGTTCCGACGTATCAGGCGGAGGGGTCGCCGTCGTCTGGATGCAGGCAAGCGTGCAGGCTGGGATTCGTCAGACGATCACGACGCGGTCGCCGAAGGGCGTGTCCTCGTCAAAATTCTGGGTGCCGATGCGTTCGCTTTCGCCGGACAGGCGCGGTTCTTCAGTGGGGTCTTCGGGGGTGGCTTCCGGCTCTGAAGGGTCGACCCACTGGCGGGACGCAAATTTGTGGTCGAGCGAGGCCTCGTCCTCCTCGGGCATGCCGTTTTCGGCGCGCTCCTCGACGGCGATCCGGTGCCGCTCTTCGATGTCATGATTGATCTTCGACTGGCGGGCGGCGACCCAGGCGTTCTGGGCATCGGAGCCGAGGTTCAGCGTGTGGCCGGCCTCCGTCTGTGTGGAGGCTTCACTGCTGGAGATGCGGCTGATCCGGTCGACCATGGGTGTCTCCTCAAGAGACCGGCCCGTCACCTGATGTCCATGACGTCATGTCGTGGGTCAAGCGGATCGGGGCTGCTGTGCTCAATCGACCTGACCCGGATGCTGTCCATTGCACCGAGCCTGACCGTGCGGCTTTCACCCTTCAGGTGGGGTGGTCGGCACTGTCCGTCAAGCGCTGGATCCGAAAGCTGCGGAATTTGCCTATGTGAACGCCCGCGCGGGCCATCCCGCTCACGCCTTTGTTTTCGGCACGACCTCTTCCACCGGCAGCCCTGCATCCCGCCAGGCGGTGAAACCGCCGGCGAGATGGCAGACGTTTTCCAGTCCCATCTCCAGCGCTGTCTTGGTCGCGAGCGTCGAGCGCCAGCCGCTGGCACAGAAGAAGAGGAAGAGCCTGTCTTCGGCGAAGATCGGCTTGTGATAGGGGCTTTCCGGATCGATCCAGAATTCCAGCATGCCGCGCGGGCAGGGGAAGGCATTGGAGATCGTGCCCTCGCGCTCCCGTTCGCGCGGATCGCGCAGGTCGACGAAGACGACGGTGTCGCTGGCCTGCAGCCGGGCCGCCTCGGACACGGCGACGGCTTCGACAAGCGCCTCGGCTTCTGCCAGCAAATCCTTGTAGCCCTTCCGCATGTCGCCCTCCCGAGGATTGCGTGCAAAGCCTTTGCCCGCTGGGCTCTGCATCCCACCGGGGATCATAGACGTCGCGGGCGATGACGCAACGGCCTTAGCCGAAGAGATCCGTCACCAGGTAGAAGGCTGCGGAAATCATCGCTGCGGCGGGCAGCGTCACGATCCAGGCGATGACGATGTTGCCAGCGAGGCCCCAGCGCACGGCCGTGGCGCGGCGGGCAGCGCCCACGCCGACAATGGCGCCCGTGATCGTGTGGGTGGTCGATACGGGGATGCCGAGCCAGGTGGCGGCAAAGAGCGTGATCGCTCCGCCCGTCTCCGCGCAGAAGCCCTGCATCGGATTGAGCCGCGTGATCTTCGAACCCATCGTATGGACGATGCGCCAGCCACCGAAGAGGGTGCCGATCGCCATGGCCGACTGGCAGGAAATCACCACCCAGAAAGGCACGTGGAACTCCGGACCGAGATAACCCTGGCTGAAGAGCAGGACTGCGATGATGCCCATGGTTTTCTGCGCGTCATTACCGCCATGACCCAGGGAATAAAGCGAGGCGGAGATGAATTGCAGGATGCGGAAGGTGCTGTCGACGGCAAAGGGTGTCTGGCGGACGAAGACCCAGGAGACGATCAGCACCAGCAGGAGGGCCAGAAGGAAGCCGATCATGGGCGACAGGAATATTGCGAGAACCGTCTTCGACAGGCCTGAAAAGACGATCGCGCTGAAGCCGACCTTGGCCAGACCCGCTCCGACCAGGCCGCCGACAAGGGCATGCGAGGACGACGAGGGGATGCCGAAGATCCAGGTGATGATGTTCCAGATGATCGCGCCCATCAAGGCCGCGAAGATCACGGCGGGAGAGACGATGGCCGGATCGATGATGCCTTTGCCGAGCGTTTCCGCGACATGCAGGCCGAAGAAGAGGAAGGCGATGAAATTGAAAAAGGCCGCCCAGGCGACGGCGAATTGCGGCTTGAGCACACGCGTCGAAACGATCGTCGCGATCGAATTGGCGGCATCATGCAGGCCGTTCAGAAAGTCGAAGAACAGCGCAACGCCGATCAGGGCGACCAGCAGCGGGAAGGCCAGCGTCGCTTCCATCAGACGTTCTCGATCACGATGCCGCTGATCTCGTTGGCGACGTCCTCGAAGCGGTCGAGAACCTTCTCCAGTTCGCCATAGATTTCGGTCCCGATCAGATAGGCCATGGCATTGCCGCTGTCGCGATGGGTGCGGTACAGCGCCTTCAGGCCCTGATCGTGCAGTTCGTCGGAGCGACCTTCGACGCGGGTCACTTCTTCGGCGATCTGGGTCAGGCGCTGGTGGTTCTGGCCGATCTTGTCGAGCAGCGGTATGGCTTCTGCGATGAGGTGCGCGGCTTCGACGATGGCACGACCCATTTCTTGCATACGCGGGTCGAATTCGGTCTGTTCATACAGGCGAACCGTCTTCACCGTCTTATGCATCATGTCGATCGCATCATCCATCGACTGGATGAGATCCTTGATGTCGCCCCGGTCGAAGGGCGTGATGAAGCTGCGGCGCACGGCCTGCAGGACATCGCGGGTGATGTTGTCCGCCTGATCTTCAAGCGTGACGATGCGGGCGCAATTGCCCTCCACGTCCTTGCCCTCGAGCAGGGCGCCGAGCGCTTCTGCCGCACCGACCACCGTCTTGGCGTGGGCGGCAAACATGTCGAAGAAGCGATCTTCGCGCGGGAGCATTTTACGAAACAGGCTGAGCATGGGGTTCCGGACCTTTTCACGGAAATGTCATGCGGCTGTCATAAAAGGGCCAACCGACAAAGGAAACCCGTCGGGCGGGCCGGATTTGTCGGTTTTTGTGCATTCCTTGGGGATGGCGCACAAAAAAAGGCGACCGTTGCCGGCCGCCTTTATCATTTGGGTCGTCGATGCCTTATTCGGCAGCGACCGTCTTGCCGCCTTGCCACTTGTAGACGGCGAAGCTCTGCGAGGTGAGGTCACCGGTTTCGCCATAGGTCAGCTTGCCGATGGCGGTCGGAATTTCCGAGCCGTCCTTAAGAGCTGCGGCGACCGCTTCGGCGTCGTCCACGCTTCCGGCCTTGGTGATGCCGGCGGCGATGACTTCAACAGCCGCATAAGCGTTGAGGGTGAAGGCTTCGGCGGGAATGTTCTTCGCCTGCAGGGCAGCCACGGCGGCCTTGCTGTCTTCGTTCTTCAGCGCGTCGGCGGCGTTGGTGAAGATGGTGCCTTCGGCAGCGTCGCCACCGATCGTCACATATTCGTTGTTGGACAGGCCGTCACCAGCGATCAGCTGGGCCTTCAGACCGGCATCCTGCATCTGGCGCACCAGAAGACCGGCTTCCGGGTGGTAGCCGCCGAAATAGATGACTTCGACGCCTTCGGACTTCAGACGGGTGACGAGCGCGCCGAAATCCTTGTCCCCTGCGGTCAGCGAATCCTTGAAGACCTCCGTCACGCCACCGGCATTGAGGGCTGCCTTGAAGGCATCGGCGAGACCCTTGCCATACTGGCCCTTGTCGTCAACGATCGCGATCTTCTTGTCCTTGTAGCCGGCGAGCACGAACTTGGCGGCGACATCCGCCTGCTGGTCGTCACGGCCGCAGGTGCGCAGGACGGTCGTCAGGCCACGGGCCGTCAGGTCCGGTGCGGTGGCGGTCGGAGTGACCATCAGTACGCCGTTTTCGGCGAGAACGCTGGAGGCGGGGACGGCCACGCCCGAGGTGACCGGGCCGACCACGAAATGCACGCCTTCACCAACGAGCTGGTTGGCGGCGGAAACGCCCTGCTTCGGCTCGGCCGCATCGTCCGCGATCTTCAGCGTCAGCTGTTCGCCGTTCACTCCACCCTTCTTGTTGATCTCCTCGACGGCGGTTTCAGCGCCGTTCTTGATCTGGGCGCCGACAGCGGCGAGCGGACCAGTGAGCGGTGCCATCAGGCCGAGCACGATCTCGGCGCGGGCCGCAGGCGCGGTGGCGATCAGAGCGGCAAGGGCCGCGCTGGCAAGATATTGAAATTTCATGTCCGTCTCCTTGGGTCTGCGCGACCGATCTCTGCCGGTTTTCGCGCCATCAGGGTTCTTTTGTTGCTCCCCGTGATTGCTTTAGACAAAAACGGGTGGCGACAAAAGACCCGATGAGATGGTGTGCGGACACGTCACAGCTTTGTCGGATCGGGCAGAGATCCGTTTGCCCTGCGTCAGACAGTCAGAATGCGACCGCCGCCCTCTTCGGACTCAAAGCCCGCCTTGGCCGCGGCGGCATCCTGTTCCTTGCGCAAGGCGAGTTCTGCCATGGCAATTTGTTGCAGTTCGAAAAGGTCGTTGCTGATCTGGGCACGGCGCGCGGCGAGGCGTGCCTCGTCGGCGCGGGCAGCCGACAATGAGGCGGCTTCCACGGTGGGTTGGGGTATGATGTCAGGAGACGCGTCTTTACCGAACAAACGCTTGAAAAGGTCGACCACGGAAATCCTCCCGGGACCTGGGCCCGGTCAGGTCGTCGACGACGTGATGTCGCGGCCGAGACTTCCGGGTGTGCTGGCGATCGTCGATCGTCCCATTCGCATTCATTCGCGCGGGATTGAGCGGGCGATTCCCTTGAGATTACGGGAGGACAGAGTGTGCGGCAAGCTGGGCTCTGGCTGCGTGGTCAGCCTCGCGCAAGCCACGAAAAAGGCGGCCGCAGGGCCGCCTTTCCAGATGGTCGGTGGCTCTGCCTCAGATGTTGTTCATCAAGACCTTGCGCAGCTTATCGAAGAGTTCGTCGATCTCTGCGTGTGTGATGATCAGCGGCGGCGAGAGTGCGATGATATCGCCGGTCGTGCGGATCAGAAGCCCGTCATTATAGGCGTTGAGGAAGGCGTTGAACGCGCGCTTGGTCGGTTCGCCGTCGATCGGCTTCAGCTCGATTGCGCCGATCAGGCCGAGATTGCGGATGTCGACGACATTCGGGCAATCCCGGAGCGAATGCAGCTTTTCTTCCCAGTAGGGCGCGATCTCGGCGGCGCGGGTGAGCAGGCCTTCTTCCTTGTAGGTGTCGAGCGTGCCGAGGGCTGCGGCCGAGGCGATCGGGTTGCCGGAATAGGTGTAACCGTGGAAGAACTCGATCATGTGTTCCGGGCCGGTCATGAAGGCGTCGTGGATCTCGGCCGTCACGAAGACCGCGCCCATCGGGATGACACCATTGGTCAGGCCCTTGGCGGTGGTGATGATGTCGGGCTTCACGTCGAAATACTGGGCCGCGAAGGGTGCGCCGAGGCGGCCGAAGCCGGTGATGACTTCATCGAAGATCAGCAGGATGCCGTGTTTGGTGCAGAGTTCGCGCAGGCGCTGCAGATAACCCTTCGGCGGGATCAGGACGCCGGTGGAACCAGCCACCGGCTCGACGATGACGGCGGCGATGGTCGAGGCGTCATGCAGGGTGACGATGCGTTCCAGCTCGTCGGCGAGATCGCCGCCATGTTCGGGCATGCCCTTGGAGAAGGCGTTCTTGCCCGGCTGGTGGGTATGCGGCATGTGGTCGACGCCGGTGAGGAGCGTGCCGAACATCTTGCGGTTGGAGACGATGCCGCCGACCGAAATGCCGCCGAAATTGACGCCGTGATAGCCGCGCTCGCGGCCGATCAGGCGGGTGCGGGACCCCTGTCCCTTCACGCGCTGATAGGCGAGCGCCACCTTCAGCGCCGTCTCGACCGATTCCGAGCCGGAATTGGTGTAGAGCACGTGGGCCATGTTATCAGGGGCGAGGTCGATCAGGCGGTTGGCCAGTTCGAACGCCTTGGGGTGGCCGAGCTGGAAGGCCGGGGCATAATCGAGCTCGCCGGCCTGCTCGCGGATCGCTTCGGTGATCTTCGGGCGGCAGTGGCCGGCGTTGACACACCAGAGGCCTGCGGTGCCATCGAGCACCTGGCGGCCGTCATGGGTGGTGTAGTGCATGTCCTTGGCGCCGACGAAAAGGCGCGGCTCCTTCTTGTACTGGCGGTTCGCGGTGAACGGCATCCAGAAGGCGCGCAGGTCGTTCGGCGTGGAATTGAGGCGGTTCGACATCGTGTTCTCCATGGCCCTTTTCGGTCGCGGGCGGCCATTCTCCCGGCCAGCGGCGCATCTGCCGCGGCTGTCGTTGCGTCGTCACGTTAGCAGGGCGCGAAGCGCGGTCAAGCCACCGCTGGGGTGGCATCAACAAAGGTCATGGATCTGCCAATTCGCGTGATGAACGCGGCGGAGCCGTTGCCAACAAATCCTGGAGAGAGATCGCGCTGGCTGCCTCGGAGGAGGGGCGTCGTCTCTCCGCTGCCGCTGGCGGGTCCCATGATGCGAAAAGCCCCGGAGCGGTGCTGCCGGGGCTTCTCAGGTCTTCGTCTGTTACTGCCAATGCAGGTTCCGTCAGCACACTCCCGGCTTTTCGGGCAAGCCGAGCGCAATCCTCCCAATGCCGACAGGCTTTGGCAGCGCTGTCATCAAGCGGCGGTTTTGCTCGCTGCCACAGGGGCGCAGTAGATGCTCTCCAGCGTCGACAGGATCTTGATGACCGATTCCGACGTCGAAGAATAATAGATGGTCTGGGCGTCGCGGCGGGTCTTCACCAGCTTCTGCGCGCGCAGCTTGGAGAGGTGCTGGGACAGAGCCGACTGGCTCAGACCCACCTGGGCCGCCAGAACGCCGACCGGAACCTCACCCTCGACGAGACTGCAGAGGATCATGAGACGCTTGGGGTTTGCCATGGCGGACAGCAAGCCTGCAGCAACGGTCGATTGTTCGGACAAAGCTCTTGTTTTCATCGGTTCAACTTTCCTTGGTCGAGCGCCTTGGGGGAGGGGCAATCGGTAAAAATCGGTGCCTTAGATATGACATTAAGTCTATCAACGAGAATAAAATTGTATATGCCTAAATTTAAGGTACCGCTTATTCTGATTTAGGTAACACTAATTCTAATTCGTCTCTGTCTGTGACGGATATCACAAATTCGTGCCGGATTAGCATGTCTTTGAAAATCAAGTCAATTCCCTGGGAATCGACGCCGCAAACCGTCCAGTTTCCGTCCGGCGCGTGGTAAATTTCGGTGGCGATCCGCGACGCCAAGCCGGGCTCCAGCCCCCCTAAATCTCGCAAAAGGGCCGCCTGATCCTCCCAAAAATTATCGATGGGAATCGGTATGAAGAAATCCTCCCTGCCCAAATGATAGGCGCGACCGAAGCCGCCGTTGAGGCTCGCCCGTTCGGGGAGTAGGCGGAAAAACCGGAAGTCGGGAAAGTCGATATAGAGCTGCGATTTCGGGTGGCGGGCGAGGAAACGACCGCGCAGGCGGGCATGGGTGGCGCTGTCGCGCTCGACGCTTTCGGCAAGGCATTGCACCGTCAGACGCGGATGGGCGAGCGGATCGCCCTTGGCGGGTTCCCCGGTCAACAGCGAGGCGCGCGGATCGGCGAGCAGGGCGCTGGTATGCGCCGACAGGTTGGAAACGAGGATGACGGCGGCACCGTCGATGTCGGTTCCGAGCAACACACGGCTGACGAAGGGGAAGCCGGTTTCGGGATCGATCACGCCGATGGCCGCGAACCGCGCGCCGCGCAGCAAAATGCGCGCCTGGCGGCGCGCATCGTCGTCGGTGTCGCGAATCACCTTTGGTTTGTCTGTCATGTCGTGGTCTCCGGCATCCGCCCCTTGAAGTTCACGGATGTCCGGCCGGCTCATGCCTTGCGTCGGTGCCTGGTCAGGCCGCTCACGACATCCTGGGCGTCGATGGTGCCGATGACGACGCCGTTGTCAACGACCCCGATCGTGCCGGGTTGCCGTGCCAAGGCGTCCAGCACGTCGACCAGCGGCGTGCGCGGGGCGGTTGTACCTGTGACTTGACCCTGCTCGCCCGTCACCCCGTCGCGCATCACGTCGGCGGCGGTCAACATGTTGATCGGGTTCATGTTCTGCACAAAGTCAGCGACATACTGGTTGGTCGGGTTCTGGACGATTTCCTGCGGCGTACCGCACTGGATAATGCGCCCGCCTTCCATGATGGCGATGCGGTTGCCGATGCGGAAGGCCTCGTCGAGATCGTGGCTGACGAAGAGGATGGTCTTCTTCAGGCGTGCCTGGAATTCGAGAAGTTCGTCCTGCAGGCGGGTGCGGATCAGCGGGTCGAGCGCCGAGAAGGGTTCGTCCATGAGGAGGATCGGTGCGCCGGTGGCAAAGGCGCGGGCAAGGCCCACACGCTGCTGCATGCCGCCGGACAGTTCCTGGACCTTGCGATCCGCCCATTTCGACAGATTGACCAGTTCGAGCTGGGTCGCCACCGTCTTCTCGCGCTCGGCATCGGGCACGCCGGCGAGTTCGAGGCCGAAACCGACATTTTCCGCGACGGTGCGCCAGGGCAGGAGGCCGAACTGCTGGAAGACCATGGAGACCGTGTGCATGCGCAGGTCGCGCAGCACGTTTGCCGATGCCTTGTAGGGATCGACGAAGCCGGCATCCGTCTTGACCCCGACATTGCCGCGAACGACAGGGGCGAGCCCGTTGACCGCGCGCAGGAGGGTCGATTTGCCGGAGCCGGAGAGACCCATCAGGACAAGGATTTCGCCTTCCTTCACCGAAAGCGAAGCGCCGGCAACGCCGAGCACCAGGCCGGTTTCAGCGCCGATCTCGTCGCGGGTCTTGCCTTTGTCGACGAGGTCGAGGGCGCGCTGGGGATTGTCGCCGAAGACGATGTCGACATTGCCGAAGATTACTGCGTCGCTCATGCGTCGTCTCCCATGCCGGGGATGCGGAAGATCCGGTCAAGAATGATGGCGAGGATGACGATGCAGAGGCCTGCCTCGAAACCGCGGGCGATGTTGACGGTGTTCAGCGCGCGCACGACCGGCACGCCGAGGCCGCTGGCGCCGACGAGCGCGGCAATGACCACCATGGACAGCGAGAGCATGATGGTCTGGGTGAGGCCGGCCATGATCTGCGGCGTGGCAAACGGCAGTTCCACCTTGCGCAGCACCTGGGACGGGGTCGCGCCGAAGGCGATCGCCGCTTCGACCAGCGAAGGCGGGGTCGAGATGATGCCGAGCCGGGTCAGACGGATCGGAGCGGGAATGGCAAAGATGACCGTGGCGATCAGGCCCGGCACCATGCCGAGGCCAAACAGGATGAGGGCCGGGATCAGGTAGACGAAGGTCGGGATGGTCTGCATCAGGTCGAGCACGGGGCGGACTGCCGTGTAGAGCCAGGGACGGCGGGCGCAGGCGATGCCGATCGGCACGCCGATCACCATCGAAACGCCGGCTGCGGCGAGCACGAGCGCCAGCGTTTCCATCGTCTCCTTCCAGTAGCCCTGGTTATAGATCAAGAGAAGGCCGAGAAAGGTGAAGACGACGACACCCATCGACCGGCGCATGACCCAGGCGAACAGCGAGAAGAGGAGGATCATCAGCAGCGGATAGAAGGGTTCGAGCGCCGTGCCCTTCAGGAATGGGCCCTGCAGGACGAACAGCATCGCGTTGATAGAGGCGCTCAGGATCGTCGCGATCAGGTTGAACAGTACGTCGAGATTGGTCGTCAACCAGTCGACGAAACTCTTCGAGAATGCCCCGATGGGCAATTTGTAGTCAGTCAGAAAATTCATGGATGTCCCCGAACCGGCTCAGATGCATTGCCTGGAGACCGCGCGGCCGGCTCCCCCTTCCGTCCGCGCGGTGTCCGTGTCGATGGACTGATCTCAGAGGCCGAGGGCCGTCTTCACCGCCGGCAAGCCTTCACCGCCGTCCTTCGTGGTCACGCCGGCAAGCCAGGGTTCGATCACGGCCGGGTTGGCCTTCAGCCAGTCGGTCGCTGCGGCTTCGGCGTCGGCGCCGTCGTTCAGGATCTTGCCCATGATCTCGTTCTCCATCTGGAGCGAGAACTTGAGGTTTGTGACGAACTTGCCGACATTCGGGCACTCTGTGGTGTAGCCGGCGCGGGTGTTGGTATAGATGGTCGCGCCGCCGAAGTTCGGTCCGAAGACGTCGTCGCCGCCCGAAAGATAGGTCAGCTTGAAGTTGGCGTTCATCGGATGCGGTTCCCAGCCGAGGAAGACCACCGGCTCGCCATCCTTTTCGGCACGTGCCACCTGGGCCAGCATGCCCTGTTCGGAGGATTCGACCACTTCGAACTTGCCGAGATCGAACTTGTTGCCGTCGATCATGTCGAGGATCAGGCGGTTGCCGTCATTGCCCGGCTCGATGCCGTAGATCTTGCCGCCGAGTGCATCGGCGTTCTTGGCGATGTCGGCAAAATCCTTGATGCCGAGTTCCGCACCCTTGGCATTGGTGGCGAGCGTGTATTTCGCGCCTTCGAGGTTGGGGCCGAAGATTTCGACGGACTTGTCGTCGCGATACGGCGCGATGTCGCCTTCCATGGTCGGCATCCAGTTGCCGAGGAAGACGTCGATGTCCTTGTTCTTCAGCGAGGAATAGGTGACCGGGACCGAGAGAACCGTGGTGGTCGGTTCGTAGCCAAGCGCCTTCAGGATGACCGAGGCGGTCGCGGTGGTGGCGGTGATGTCGGTCCAGCCGACATCGGAGAAGCGGACGGTCGAGCAGCTCTCGGCTTCTGCCGCCGCGAGCGGCATGGCGGAGATCGCCAGCAGCGAGACGGTGGCGACGAGGGTGCGGCGACAAGCGAGGATGGTGGTCATTTCAGGCTCCCGTTTTTTTATTGAAGTTCCCAAGTCAACATTCAATACGGGATAATTGCAAGGATGAGCGCGCGTTTGCGTCGCGGCAGGACCTCTGTTTGCGACCTGAAATCCCTTTGTCTGTCGCATTCCGGCGTCGATGTCGCGAATGCCAAAAATTAGTGGGAATTGATGCGCGTCAATGCGCGTACTTGCCGTCTCGTGCGAACGGGTATCAGGATGGCGCAGCGCTTGCCGGCGCTGTCCCAAGGATCAAGAGGAGATTCGATGAAAACGTCTTCCATGCTCGTGCTGTTGTCTGCGCTCGCCCTGCCGTTGCCAGCCCTTGCCGATGGCGATCCCGTCGCCGGTGCCAAGGCCTTCAAGGTCTGTTCGGCCTGTCATATCGCCACCGAGGCCAAGAATAAGGTCGGTCCGACGCTGCAGGGCGTTGTCGGGCGCCCGGTGGCCTCGATCGCCGACTACAAGTACTCTCCCGCCATGACGGAATTCGGTGCAGGCAAAGTCTGGGACGAAGCGCTGCTCACGGAATATCTCAAGGCGCCGAAAGCGGTGGTCAAGGGCACAAAGATGGCCTTTGCCGGCGTCAAGAAGGACGAGGATCTCGTCAACATCATCGCCTATCTGAAGGATCCGGCCGCCGGCGGACAATAAGCGGCTGCAACTCCAGACTGCGACAGCCCGTTTCGCGGCTGTCGCATTTCTCTGATAGCGCCTCTTGTGCAGGGCACGGAGCCATCCATATCGAACGGTGGTGCTCCGCTTTGTGAGATGCGGTGCTTTTCCACACGGCGAAACCCGCTATGGTGGCAACGAGGCCGGCGTGTCGCCGGTATGAGGACAGGGAGAGAACATGGCGAGTTTGCAATCCTTCGACAGCGAAATCGAGAAGACACGCAAGGTCGTCTCCGAGATGCGCGGCAAGATCGAGCAGTCCGGCGTGGTGCTCGACACGCTGGCCAGGAGCGACAGCAAGCTCACCGGCCAGGATTTCGATATCGAGAATGCCAGGATCTCCGATGTCCTCAACCAGCAGAAGGTGATGGAGGCGAATATCGCCGACCTGATCATCGGGCTCGAAGACGCAACCAATGTGTTCGGCGCCGAGTTCGAAAGCATGAAGAGCTTTTCCGGCATGGAAAAGTTCATCGGCATCTTCTCGAAGCAAAAGGCGCAGCGCATGCGCACCGAGCGCGTGCGCAACATGTCGCTTGCCGGCAATCTGCAGGAACTGCTCGCGAAGTCCGACAGCATCGTCGGCATCCTGAAGGAGCAGAAGACGGTTCTCGAAGAGCGCTACAAGACCTCTGAGGCAAGCCTCGTGCAGGTGATCGAGCGGCGCAAGCAGACGATTGCCAATCTCGAAGAGACCCAGAAGACGATCGAGACGCTGAACCCGGCGCTGCTCGACATCGAAAACAAGATCGCAGCCTCGACCGACTCGTCCGAGCGCACGGCGCTGGAAGCCGAGCGTTCGAAGCTTGCGACCGACTATAACCAGGCCCAGGCGCGCGAACAGGAGCTGCTGGCCGAGAGCCAGACGCTGGAACGCTACACCTCGATGTTCCAGACCTTCGTGGACAGCCTGAACAACCAGATCGCCGCGCAGAACACGCTGATCAACAAGCTGACGATCGACACCGAACAGCGCATCGTTCTTTACAAGGCGCTCGAGGACTCGTTGAAGACAGCCGCCCAGCAGGATGTGGCGCATCGGATCAACACGCTCGGCAGCCAGGTTGATACGGCAGCGGAGGAAACCATGGCCGGCATCGGTGCGGCCGCCCAGCGGCATATCGGAGACCTGCTGGAGCTGCACGAGAAGAACATGCTCTCCACGCAGGACATCCAGCGCCGCAAGAAGCTCGCCGACGAGGCTTTCGCCCGGCGCTTCCAGGCGGTTCTCGACAAGCATGATGCTGCCAACTACGTGAAGCCCTGATCATGCGGGAAATGTGGGCGCGGCGATTTAGCCGCGTTCCGCTTCCCGGATGGACAGACTGTTTGAGCGGGGGAGGGGCATGAACGTCGTCGATCGCAACAGTGCCGTGTCGCACTACTTTGCTACCATGGCTGCGGCACTGGCCGGTCTCGAACAGTTCTTCGGGCAGACCGATCGCCGCTTTGGCGAGAAGGGCCCGCCGACGCTGCATATGCTGCCCTATCTGGACCGGCTGCGGAATTCCTTCACCTCCTGGCAGAACCGGATCGGCTTCACTGGCCAGTTCAAGATCGCCCAGGCGGAAAGCGGTTTTCCGATCTTCCAGAACGTGCTGGAACTCGAAAATGACCGGGCGGGGGCGGCGACGCGGCTCTCGACCATTCCTGACGTCGACAAGCTGCGCGAGGAGATGGTCGATTTCATCCTGCGGCAGAAGGATTTCCCCTCGGCCCTGCAGCAACAGATCGCCGAACGGCTCTATCTCGAACAGGTCGGCGCTGGCGAGATCTTCTCGCCCTTCGTCCTGCCAACCACCGTTGCCGTGACGGTCAACCCGCAGTCGCGCCGTCCGTCCTATCTCGTGAACTGGGCCGCCTTCGACGGCGTGACTACGCTGCCGATGATCTATCTGGCGACGGTCGAGGATTCCTCTGAAAACGTCACGAAGATCCTCGTGACAGAGGACGGCAGGCTGAACGAGGCGGTCGAGATCCCTTTGCCGGTCGGCGGTCTGCTCAATCCGGAGCTTGCCCGCAGCTTCGATGATTTCTGCGCCAAGAACTCGGCCTATTCGCTAACACCGGCCACGATCGCGACCAATATGGACCGCGATTTCCCGAACCTTCATCCGAAGTCGGTGCGGCGCGTCGTGCTCGGGCCGCTCTACTCGACTGGGCTCACCGAGAATTCCGATCGGGTGACCGAGATCCTCGATCGGGTGCGTAAGCCGGAAAATGCCTGGGTGATGACCTGGACGGTGCAGGAGGTCTTCTCCAAGCGCGAGCAGCCGGCGGTGAAGGGCTTCTTCTCCTCGACCCCGGCCTCTCAGGAATTCCATATCGAGACGCATGATCTCGAAGCCGCGCGCATGGGTGTCTCGACCTATGAGAAACACGCGCTGGTGCCGCATGACGCCTATCAGGCCCTCTACGCGGCCAATGAAGTCAAGGCGATCTTCGGCAATTTCAAGGTGCATGTGATTTCAGGAAACCAGATTGTGAGCGAGGTCTGAGCATGAGCGAGCTGACGGCAGGGCTGACGACGCTCCGCGAAGAGGATATCGCCAAACATCTGGCTGTTGCCCAGGGACTGGTAACTCGAGTGATCGTTCTCGATCAGGGCGACGGCGCCTCTGGCGCCCCGATCGCCGGCACCGGGCGGCGGTTCGTCTCCACCGTTTCGACGGGCTCGGTGCGCCGCACGCGGGAGATCGAGCTTGCCAAGACCATCCAGTCGACCGGTACGGCCGATCCGCTTCTGACGCCGGCCCAGCACACCGTGCTCTATCGCGTTCGGCGCGGCGCCCAGGTGGCGCTCGCGATCGCCGATGTCTTTGCCCGGCAGAGCGAGCTTGAACCCCTGCAGGCCCGCAATATCTCGGCACCCCTGCAGGGCGAGGAAGCGGCCCGCTTCAAGGCCTTGCTTGCGTCCCAGGCCTATGCCGCGGCCTTTGCCTTTGCTGCCTACCTCAAGTCCACCGTGGCGGGAGAGGGCGAGCAGCTCGACGGTATCCGGGAGCCCGACTTCCTCTTCGATACGGCCCAGGATGCCTTGAAGAGTATGGTCGCCGGAATCGACACGGCCGTGCAGGGGGCCGGCGACGATGCGACGCTGGTCGGGCGCGTGCGCGGTCTGGCTGACCTCGCGCTTGACGGGCTTCTCTCCCGCAAGGCGCGCTTCGAACATCTGGGCGTCTTCGAAAACGCCCATATCCGCGTCGATCAGGACGATTTCACGCTCGATGGTTTCGATGGCGCGCCGGGCGCGAAGTCGAAGCCGCTCACGATGAGTTTCAAGAAACCGGAAGAGATCATCGGCAATCACATCGCCAAGTACCAGGCGCTGAAGCTCGCCAAGATGCTGATGGCCTATGATTTCGACCGGCAGATGAACCCCTTCGTCGAGCTCGGCGGCTTCCTCTTCACCTTCATCGGCGACGGTATGCCGGGCACGGGCAAGACGATCCTGATCCAGATGCTGGCAGGGCTGCTCAACGACTATTGCAAGATGGCGGGCTACGCGTTCCATTACGAGAATTTCGGCGTCGACCAGATCTCGTCCTATCAGGGCAAGTCGGGCCAGAATTGCAAGGCCTTCGTCAACAACGTGCTCAACCCGCGCGTCATCGGCTTCGGCACGATCGACGACATCGACCAGGTCACCGCCAAACGCTCCGACGACCGGGCCTCGGCCGGTCAGCACGAGGTGACAGCCGTCTTGATGGAAAGTTTCGCCGGCGCCTCGACCGTGGTTCGGGGCAATGCCACCTTCGGCATGTTCTCCAATTACCCTGAGAATGTCGACGATGCGCTGCGCCAGCGCGCCGGTGCCCGTTGGCTGGTCGATGGGCCGCAGACGCGCGAGGACTATATCGACATCTTCTCGCTGCTCGTCGGCAAGAACCATCAGATCCCGCTCGGCGAACACCAGCTGTTTGCCGGTCAGGAAATCCAGAAGGCCGTCACTCGCTCCTATGGCGAGCATGACCGGCCCAAGGAGGACGGGCTCGTGGCCGTCTGGGAACGCTTCGAGAAGAGCGAGGGCAAGATCGAGACGCTCGCCGATGTCGGCGCCTATCTGCATGCGATCAAGCTCGCCGAACCGCGCTTCACCGGCCGCGCCATCAAGAACATCACCGATGCGATCAAGATGCGGGCGATGGATGTCGAGCTGCCCGACGCCTGGTTCGAAAGCCCCGAGGCTTTCGTCCACAAGAGCTACGACGAGAAGAAGGCGATGATATCCGAGCTGCGCGGTCCGGTGACCATGGAGATGATCCTTCAGGAGATCAACCGCTACGCCGATAGCGAATTCCGCTATGCCGACAAGTCGGATGATGCGGCGGTCAGCGAGATCATTCGAAGGGAGCGGCAGCGCGAGCGCGCGATCGGGGAGATCGAGAAGATGAAGGGGGAGGGGAGATGGTAAGTGAGCGCCTCGCTTGCCCCTCATCCGCCCTTCGGGCACCTTCTCCCCGCAGGCTGGGAGAAGGCCGGGCGGTCAGCGTAGCGCTCCTCCCTCTCGCCCCTTGCGGGGAGAGGGTAGGGTGAGGGGCAATTGCAGAGCGCCGACGGATAAGGGCGAGGGCAAGGCATGCGAGGGGCGAACAAGGGGAAAACGGCGCGTGCGAGGAGCCTTCGCAAGGTCGAGAACGATGCAGAGGCCGCCTTGTGGAGCGAATCGCGGGCAAGGCGTTTGGCGGGGCACAAATTCGTCCGGCAGCTTCCGATCGGACCCTACTTCGCGGACTTTGCCTGCCGCGAGGCCCTCTTGGTCGTGGAGGTCGATGGCAGTCAGCATGCGGACAGTGAATATGATGCGAAACGGAATGTATTTATGAATGCCAATGGGTGGTCAGTCGTTAGGTTCTGGAACGCAGATGTGTTGCGAGAACGCGAAGCCGTGCTCGAAACTCTGATCGCCATCCTTGATGGTCGGATCAACGAAGCCGTTCTCAGTCGCGACCTGACCTACCTTCCGGGGGAGTGGTCGGCATGAACCGCCTCCTCCAAGCCGAGCTCATCTATGGTCGCCTCCTGCCCATCCGTGAGCCGCATCTGATTGCCCGCTACAACAAGGCGCTGGTCGCCTTCGGCCTGCCGGAAACGAAGCTTGCCGAATTTGACATCGACATCACCGGATTTTCGCCGCAGGTGGCGGAGGAACTGGGGGACCCGGATTATCTCGACCCGCTGAAGGTCAACAGGCGCTTCATCATCCTGACGCCGGAGCAGGACAGCCTGCCGGTGGTGCATACGAGCTTCTCCAACACCGCCGGCCTGATGCACGAGTTCTTCGCCGCCAATGCGCGGGCGATCCACGCGATCACGCTGAAGGACACGCTCTATGGTGAGATCGAGGATAGCGTTTCCGAGGTCAAGACGCTCGAGGATCTGCTGTCCATCAACGAGGTGAAGTTCAAGGTCTTGTCGGCCGAGGACCTGCTCGGCAAGGCAGGGCAGTTGCGCCAGCTCTGCGACGCGCTGGTGACGAGCCCGAATGCCTGGCGCGACAATGCCATGCTGGAGCAGATGGTGGCGCTTGCCAAGGAGACAGGCGACATCCGCCAGAACACCCTGGTGCCGGACAAGCTTGTCTTCCGCCATGATGCCTTCTGGGCCGATCACTTCGGCGGCGTCTTCGTCTTCGTCGACGAGAAAATCACCACCGTGATCTGCGATCCCGAGGCCCCCGGCTTCCGGCGGTCGCGGCCCTGGCAGGTCAGCTATATCTCGATCGAGGACACGGCACAGGTCGGCGATTTCCTCGCGCGCACCGGCCGGCTGGAATTGCCGCGGGCGAGCTGGGTGGAAAGCTCAGGCCTTTTCGCCCATCGGCTGGAAATGGCGCTGCTCTCGGTTGCCGCGACGCTTGATCCGGTGCCCGATCTCACCCGCATCGACGCCGTGTGGATGCAGACCTTCCTGCATCGGCACGCCAAGGCGATCAACGAGCGGGGTGTCTATCCACTGCTGCAGGAGGCGCTGCGGACGCTGTCGCGCACGGGCAATCTGCGCATGGCCGATATCGATCCGAAGCTCAGGCTCTGGTTGGTGCGCGCCGAGCCTCGCCATCCCGACCAGTGGCTGACGAACCGGCTCATTGCGCATCTGACGCCCGAGGATTTCGTTTCGCGCTTCGTCTTCGACAAGCAGGGCTTCTACCGCGCCTATGACCGCTACCCGGAAGCCTATCGTGATTATGTTGTATCCCGCCTGTCCGACACTTATCTGAAAGACAAGGCTGCCTTCCGCAAACGCCTCTACGGACTAGGAGATGACCATGCTTGACCCGATCATCGCGTTTTTCCAGCGCGTCTTTGCCGCGATCGGTCGCGGCATCGGCATGGTGGTCGCCTGGCTGCTCTGGCCGTTTCTTGCGGCTCATGGCTGGTATCGGGATCGCAGCTGGATCATCAAGGGACCGATTCTGGCCGTGCTCGTGCTGCTCGTCATCTTCTACGGCCAGTTCATCTACCGGACGCAGGTCTGGTACGGTTTCGATCCGGCATTTGCCCAGTCCTACAAGTTCCAGGAGCGCACGGTGCCGGCCGGGGCGCCGCTGCCGAACCAGGTGAATCGCTGCCAGGATTCGGCGGTCGTCATGATGTCGGCTGCACTGACCGACCAGAACGTCAATCAAAACGCCTGGATCTCCTCGACACTGCTCTACAAGCTCGGTCTGTTCGGGCTCGACTGGGACAATACACCCTTCATGGACAACAAGGCCTCGTTCCAGCGTGGGGTGAACCAGGTCGTGCGCCGCACGGCGATCCAGCTCGCGGACAATCTCGGTCGTGTGCGCGGAACGTCCGGCATCAACAATGATCTCCAGGATGCCCGCGGCAATATCCAGTTCGACGAGGGCACATGGTATTTTGGCACCGACCCCTTCGGCTTCAAAACGCCGACGCCGAGCTATTATCGTGCGGCCGTTGAAAGCTGGAACCGCTTCAACACCTCGCTCGCAAACTGCGAATCCGTGTTCGACACCCGATCGGACAATCTGTTGCAGTTGCTCGACGGCATGGCGAGCGATCTCGGTAACACCACCGACATCCTTCGCCGTCGCTCGGAAGAGTTCAATGCCGGCTGGTTCGACACGCGTGCGGATGACCGCTTCTGGTTCGCCTATGGCCAGCTTTATGCGCAGTATGCGCTGCTGCAGGCAACCCGTGCCGATTTCGGCGAGGTCATTCGCGAGCGCAACCTGACCGCCGTCTGGACCGAAATGGAGCGGCAGCTTCAGGGCGCGTTGCGCATCCAGCCGGCCATCATCTCGAACGGCAGCGAAGACGGCTGGATCATGCCGACGCATCTCGCGACCATGGGTTTCTATATCCTGCGCGTCCGATCCAACATGGTTGAAATCCGCGCGATCCTGGATCGCTAACGGTCCCGGCCGCCTCAACAGAGAAAGGCCCGGTGGCGAAACCGGGCCTTTCTTATGTCGTCATCGCCTCGTCGGCTTCAGCTGATGATCTTCATCCGAATGGCCTTGGCGACCAGCTGGGTGCGGTTGACGCAGTCGAGCTTGCGGATGGCATTCGTCATGTAAGCGTTCACGGTGTGATCGGAGAGCGAGAGGATCTGACCGATTTCCAGCGAGGTCTTGCCCTGGGCCGTCCAGCGCACGACTTCCAGTTCCCGGGCCGAAAGCACATTCGTGTTGCTGGCCGTGCGGCGCAGCCGATCGAATACGTCGAAGGCCTGGGTCGTCAGCATGGACAATTCGTTGATCTCGGACTGGGCGAGCGGGGTGCGCTTCCCATCGTAGCGCACGACATAGCGTGTGCCGTCGATCGCCGTGAGCGAAAAGAGGATACCCATCAGGAGGTCGTATTGGCGCATCAGCTCCATGAGCGCCGGCGGGCATTCGAAATCCGGCGTGCGACCGTCGGCCCCAAGCCACCAGGTCCCGTGCATGATCGTGCGGGAAATGTGCGGCACCGTCGGGCAATAGCGCAGGAAGGCTTGGCGATCGAACTCACGGCAATAGTCGGCCGGAAGCGTGGTTTCACGCACCAGCGGTCCGATGATCTTGTCCTGCGCCGTGGGAGCAACCGCGAGCGTCACGTGGTCGAGGTCGTATTCCCGGGCGGCCTGCTTCCAGCTTTCCAACAGTTCCGCACGGTTTTGGCAGCTCCCGATTTCCTCACTCAAGAGCGTCTGTCGTTGTGGCAGCATTTTTCTAGTTTCGAAAGTTGAGAACTAATTGTAAGTTTGAACAAATATATGGTTCCGGGTGAAATGCTAGGGGTTTTCGGCCCCTGGGTGCATTAATATGACTAATTTCTGACCGATGCCGTTCAAAATGGCAACTGCTGATTACCTCAAAATTCATACGGGCAGGGCGGAACCGGCCTTCACTTCCTCCATCACCGCATAGGTGTGGGTCTCGCGCACGCCCGGCAGAGGCAGGATGACCTCCGACAGAAACTGCCTGTACGCTTCCATGCCGGCCACGCGGGCCTTGACCAGATAATCGAAGCCGCCCGCCACCATATGGCATTCCATCACGTCGTCGGAGCGTTTGACGGCCGCCGCGAAGGTGTCGAAAACATCGGCCGTCGTGCGGTCCAGCTTTACCTCGATGAAAACCAACAGATTGCGGCCGAGCTTCTGCGGCGACAGGATGGCGGCATAGCCGGTAATGTAGCCCTCCCGCGTGAGGCGTCGCACGCGTTCGGCGGTGGCTGTCGGTGACAGGTTCACGCGTTCGGCAAGCTCGATGTTGGTCAGGCGGCCCTCTGCCTGCAGCGCGCGGAGGATCTTGCGGTCGAGGCGATCAAGTTCCTTGCTCATTCGCTATAAAGCTCCATTTTGGTAGAGAGTATGCCAGAAAAGTGACTGAAGAATAGTGGGAAATCCGGCAAATCCGAAGATATGTTGCCGATAACACGGAGGTGACAATGATCAAGGCATCCACGACAGATTTTCCGCGCTTCGAAGCCCCTTACGCCGGCGACGACGACCAGCTCATCCGCCATTTCGCCTCGCGCCTTTCGCTGTCGGAAAGCCAGAACGGCGCCATCGACCGGCGCGCCACGACCTATATCGAAGCGATCCGCAGCAATTCCGGTTCGGTCGGCGGCGTCGAGGACTTCTTGCGCGAATATGGTCTGTCGACCCGCGAAGGTTTGGCGCTGATGGTGCTCGCCGAAGCGCTCTTGCGCGTGCCGGATGCACTTACCCAGGACCGCCTGATCGAGGACAAGCTGAAAGAGGGCGGCTGGAGCGAACACGAGGCGCATGGCGACAGCTGGTTCGTCTCCGCCTCTGCCTGGGCGCTGGGGCTTTCCGCCCGTGTCATCCGCCCGGGCGAAACGCCTGAAGGCGTGATGCGCGGCCTCGTCAAGCGGCTGGGCCTGCCCACCGTGCGCTCGGCCACCAAACAGGCCATGCGTTTCCTCGGCCATCATTTCGTGCTCGGCGAAACGATCAAGGACGCACTGTCGCGCGCGGCCAAGAGCGAGGAGCGCGGCTATCGCCATTCCTTCGATATGCTGGGCGAGGGCGCCCGCACGGCCGAAGACGCAAAACGCTATTTCCAGTCCTACGCCATGGCGATTGAGGCAATCGGCGCGCATATGGCCAAACACGGCAAGAGCCAGCAGCTGCCGAACCGCATGGGCATTTCGGTCAAGCTCTCGGCGCTGCATCCGCGTTATCTCGCAACCCATCGTGACCGGGTGATGCGCGAACTGGTGCCTGATCTCCTGAAGCTCGCGCAGATGGCCAAGGCGCATCAGCTCAACTTCACTGTCGATGCCGAAGAGGCGGATCGTCTCGAGCTCTCGCTCGACGTGATCGCTGCTGTCTTCGCCGATCCGTCGCTGGCCGGCTGGGACGGTTTTGGTCTGGCCATCCAAGCCTATCAGAAGCGCGCGCCGCAGGTGATCGACTATATCGACAGCCTCTGCCAGCAATACGGCCGCCGGATGATGGTGCGCCTCGTCAAGGGCGCCTATTGGGATACGGAAGTGAAGCGAGCCCAGGAGCGCGGCCTTGACGATTACCCCGTTTGGACCCGCAAGCCGGCGACCGATCTGTCCTATCTGCACTGCGCGGCCAAACTAATGGAAAAGCGGGCCCGTATCTTCCCGCAATTTGCCACCCACAATGCGCTCACCGTCTCGACGATCATCGAGCTTGCCGGTGCCGATCGCTCCGGCTTCGAATTCCAGCGCCTGCATGGCATGGGCGAAGCCCTCTACGACACGCTGCTGTCGGGCAATGATCGCATCGCTTGCCGCATCTATGCGCCCGTCGGCGGCTACCGCGATTTGCTCGCCTATCTCGTTCGCCGTCTGCTCGAAAACGGCGCGAACTCCTCCTTCGTGGCTGTTGCCGGCGACAAGAATATTCCAGTCAAGGTACTGCTCGACCGTCCGACGGAGAAGCTGGGCCTCGGCAATGGCCAGAGTGCCCGCCACAGCCAGATCCCGATGCCGCTTGGCCTTTATGGCGACCGCAAAAACAGCGCTGGCTTCGAATTCGGCCATCGCGACAATCTGGAACGGCTGATAGCGCGCATATCTGTTTCTCTCTCAGAGATCGCGGCCCGTCCGCTGGTGCCGGGTGCAACCGGTGCCACGAGCGACGAGGCGGTTCTGTCGCCCGCCGATCGCAGCAAGAAGGTCGGAACCGTGCGCAACGCTACGCCCGCCGATGTCGACCGGGCCTTTGCCGCCGGCCGCAAGGGCTTTGCCCGCTGGTCGCGCCTTTCCGTTGAGGAGCGGGCTGCCACCCTCGACAAGCTCGCTGACCTTCTAGAAGCTGATCGCGACCGTCTCCTGACCCTGCTCGCGCTCGAAGCCGGCAAGACGCTGGATGACGGCGTGGCCGAAATCCGCGAGGCGGTCGATTTCTGCCGTTACTATGCCGTTCAGGCCCGCAGACAGTTCGGCGAAGCCGAGGTCATGCCCGGCCCGACCGGCGAACTGAACCGCCTGTCCTGGCGCGGCCGCGGCGTCTTCGCCTGCATCTCGCCGTGGAATTTTCCGCTGGCGATCTTCCTCGGCCAGGTGTCAGCCGCTCTCGTCGCCGGCAATGCCGTCATAGCCAAGCCTGCGCCGCAGACGCCCTTGATCGCCTATGAGGCCGTGAAACTCTTCCACAAGGCCGGCGTGCCGGAAGATGTGCTGATGCTGCTGCCGGGCGCCGGCGATGTCGGTGCGGCGATCGCCGCCCATCCGCAGCTTGCCGGCATCGCCTTCACCGGCTCGACGGCGACGGCGCAGGCGATCAACCGGACGCTGGCTGCCAAGAACGGACCGATCGTGCCGCTGATTGCCGAAACCGGCGGCATGAACGCGATGATCGTCGATGCCACCGCGCTTGCCGAACAGGTGGCCGACGATGTCGTCATGTCTGCCTTCCGCTCGGCCGGCCAGCGCTGCTCGGCGCTCAGGATCCTCTATCTGCAGGAAGACATTGCCGATGGCATGCTCGAGATGATCGAGGGTGCGGCCCGCGAACTCAATCTCGGCAATCCGCTTGATATCACCACCGATATCGGCCCCGTCATCGACGAGAAGCAGAAGGCGATGCTGGAGGGCCACGTCGCGGAGATGAAGCGTTCCCAGAAGGTGCGTTATGCCGGGAAGGTGCCGGCGACCGGCAATTTCTTTGCCCCGCATATCATCGAGTTGGATCGGCCCGAGGCGCTGACTAAGGAGATTTTTGGCCCGGTTCTGCATGTCGTGCGCTGGAAGGCCAAGGAACTCGACAAGGTGATCGGTTCGATCAACGCGACGGGGTATGGCCTCACACTCGGCATCCACAGCCGCATCGAGGCGACGATCCGCACCGTCACCGAGGCGCTCGACACGGGCAACATCTACGTCAACCGCAACATGATCGGCGCCGTCGTCGGCACCCAGCCCTTTGGCGGCTCCGGCATGTCCGGCACCGGCTTCAAGGCGGGTGGTCCCGCCTATCTCAGCCGCTTTGCCGTCGAGCAGGTGATCTCCGTCAACACGGCCGCGGCCGGCGGCAATGCGAGCCTGATTGCGATCGGGGAAGGGTAAAATACCCACCTCCCCCTTGAGGGGGGAGGTCGCCGCAAAGCGGCGGGTGGGGGTGAACCTTTACGAGTGCGAGGCTTGCGATCCGGGGCTGGCGTCCCAGCCATCACCCCATCCCGGAGCCGCGCTCCGACCCTCCCCCTCAAGGGGAGGGCGGTCCCCTCAAATCTTGTCCGCGTCTCCACCCTTCTTCTTGCCGTTCATCATCACCTCCAGATAACCGAGCATCACCGCCGAGACGACGAAGGCGAGGTGAATGAGGGTGAGCCACATCAGCTTGTCGGAGGTGTACTGGTTGGCGTTGAGGAAGACCTGCAAGAGGTGGATCGAGGAGATCGCGACGATCGAGGAGGCGACCTTGATCTTCAGACTGCCGGCATCGAGCTTGCCGAGGAAGGAGACCTGGTCATCGGCCTCATCGAAACGGCTGACGAAGTTTTCATAACCGGAGATCATCACCATAACGATCAGGCTCGCCACCAGGGCGGCGTCGATGAGACCGAGCATGGCGAGGATCATCTGGAAGTCTTCATAGACGAAAACGTTCTGGGCGACCTTGATGAACTTGTAGCCGAAGGCAACGGCGTAGACGCCGAGGGCTGCGACCAGGCCGAGATAGAAGGCGACGAGGATCCAGCGGCTCGACAGGATGATTTTCTCGATCAGCAGTTCCAGCGATTTCATCGGGGTCCCTCAAGGCTTCGACACTGGCTGGCAGATACTACGAGGGAGGCCGGCGGAACAAGGGGTGTTCCGCCGGGGGAGTCGTGGCTTGTGTGTCGACGCTGGTCATGCGCCCGCCTTGCGCGGCTTCTGTGGTTTTCCGGGCGTTGGTTTGGCCGGCGCGGCCAGTTCTTCCACCTTCAGTCTCACGCTCCCGCGGTTGTTTTCATAAAAGTGCCAGGCATCGTTGGCGAAGCAGAACAGATAGCCGCTGGCGCCCGGCGTTAAAGTGGTGCCGCTTGCGATGACAAAAGTCTCGTGTGGCAGTTCTTCGACTTGTCCATTTTTCGGCGGTTGGGGCGGCGGGGGCGGATAGTCGTTGGCCACCACGCCGATGAGGGCAAACCAGGGTGCGCCCGGCACGCGCCGTGCCAGAGGGATGCTGCGCCGCTCGTTGCCCGCGACCTTGCGGATCAGGCTCTGCAGCCCGCCGGCCAGATTGCCGAAGCCGTAGATCAGTTCGGCCGGTTGAAAACTGCCGTCTGTCGCCCCCGCTGGACTGCATTTGATGGAGGCATCCATCCACTCACCCGTGGCCGTCAGGAGATAGGACTTCCCGGCTTCCAGGAAGATTCCGGTATTGTTCCAGAGTTCCTGGGCGTAGATGTTGACCTCGGCCGGGATCTTGCGCTGGTGCCAATACTCTCCCTGGCTCAGCGACTGGGCTGCCTGCCGATTGTAGGCCGAGCCGTGGATTTCCTCCGACCTTGCCGTGTGGTTGAAATGGGGGATGCCACGCGGACGCGTCTTCATCTTTTTGAAGAAGCCCTGCACGGAGTCATGCAGCACGTCCCTCTCGTTCGGGCGGATCTGCAGGACGGAGGATTCATCGAAGTGGAGGCCTGCCTCCTGAGCCTCCTTGATCATCCAGAGCAAGGCGCCGTCCGACAGTCCGCAGCGGCCATAACCGCCGCCGACATCGGCATGCACGCCGGGGAACCAGACCTGCTTCATGTCGACCTTCGGGTTGGGCTTCCAAAGCGTCGGCACAAAGTTCTGCCGTTTTTCGTCGATCGCGACGGCATGGCGGGCGCGGCCGACGATGTCGCTGATTTCTGTGTTGTGGAAACCGTGGCGTTTGATGGAATCGAATTTGTCGAGCAGCGCGAAATCATCGGGGATCCCGAGCGACCCAACGGTGTCCCATACCCCAATGAAGTGTATCGGCGTCTTTAATGCCGGCAGTTCCCCTTCCTTGGTGTGGTGAAACGGGAGGTCGGCACTGGCCGCAAGGGTGCTGGCCTTCTCCTTGCGGTATTCCTCGTAGATCCGATCAACCGCATCCCAGGCCTGCTTGGGGTTGTTGGTCCAAGGCAGATCCGCAAGCCCACAACGAGAGATCATGCCACCCAGGCTGCGCACGGTATAGGCGCCTCGGCTGAAGCCGATGAGGAAGACCTTGTCCCCGGGGTTGTAGGTCGCGGCCAGCCAGCGATAAGCGCTCTTGATGTTCTTGCCCAGGCCAGTCCCCGTTCCGCCTTCGAACATGCGTTTGACGGTGGGGCCCTCGGTGCCCACGCCCTGATGATAGTAGCGCTCCTGCTTCTCATCGTTTGCGAGGACTCGTGAGACGCAGTTGTAGAATTTGAAGACATTGGTCGGCGCCGGGACGCCGTTTTCAATCATGTCCGGCGTATTCCAGGTGCCATCGGCGCAGATGACGAGATTCATTCTCAGGCCCCCTTGTCGTCTGTCAAAGCCTGATCATCGCATGTCACGCTGCGGTTGCAACCTTTTCGTGTTTTGTTCTAAAGTACACCAATCTGTGTGACGACACGCCCCTTGCCAAGCGGTGCGAGTGGGAGGATCTTCCTTTTCAACATCAGGGCAGGGGGCAGCATGACCGTACCATCGGATATCGATATCGCACGTGCCGCGTCCAAGCGCCCCATTCAGGAGATCGGCTGCAAGCTCGGCATTCCCTCGGAAAGCCTGATCCCTTACGGCCATGACAAGGCGAAGATCTCGGCCTCGTTTATCAAGGGGCTCGCAGACCGGCCGGATGGCAAGCTGATCCTGGTGACCGCGATCAATCCGACCCCGGCGGGCGAGGGCAAGACGACGACCACCGTCGGGCTCGGCGATGGATTGAACCGGATCGGGAAGAAAGCTGTCATCTGCATTCGCGAACCCTCGCTCGGCCCCTGTTTCGGGGTCAAGGGCGGGGCGGCCGGCGGCGGTTATGCGCAGGTCGTGCCGATGGAGGACATCAACCTCCATTTCACCGGCGATTTCCACGCGATCACCTCGGCCCATAACCTGCTCTCGGCGCTGATCGACAATCACATCTACTGGGGCAACGAACTCGGGATCGACACGCGCCGGATTACCTGGCGGCGGGTGATGGACATGAACGACCGGGCGCTGCGCCAGATCGTGACATCGCTCGGTGGCGCCTCGAATGGTTTCCCGCGCGAGGCGGGCTTCGACATCACCGTCGCCTCGGAGGTCATGGCAATCCTCTGCCTCGCGACCGATCTCGAAGACCTGGAACGCCGGCTCGGCGCCATCATCATCGGCTACCGGCGCGACAAGAGCCCGGTTTTCGCCCGCGATCTGAAGGCCGACGGCGCCATGGCCGTTTTGCTCAAGGAAGCACTGCAGCCGAACCTCGTGCAGACGCTCGAAAACAATCCGGCGCTGGTGCATGGCGGTCCCTTCGCCAACATCGCCCATGGCTGCAATTCGGTGGTGGCGACGAAGACGGCGCTGAAGCTCGGCGATTACGTGGTGACCGAAGCCGGCTTCGGCGCCGATCTCGGCGCGGAAAAGTTCTTCGACATCAAATGCCGCAAGGCGGGGCTCACCCCAGCGGCCGTCGTCATCGTGGCCACGGTCCGGGCGCTCAAGATGAATGGCGGCGTGGCCAAGGACGATCTCTCCCGCGAGGATGTTGCCGCCGTCGAGCGCGGCGCGGTCAATCTCGCCCGGCATCTGGAAAACCTCGCCAAGTTCGGCGTGCCGGCGGTCGTCGCGATCAACCATTTCACCACCGACACCGAAGCGGAAATCGCCGCCGTCAAAGCGGTGGCGAGGGGGCTCGGGGCCGAGGCCGTGCTTTGCCGTCACTGGGCAGAGGGTTCGGCGGGGATCACCGAGCTTGCAGGGGCCGTCGTCAAAATGGCGGACACTCCCTCAAAGTTCCGGCCGCTCTATCCCGATACGCTGCCGCTGTTCTCGAAGATCGAGCGGATTGCCACCGAAATCTACCGGGCCGGTGAGGTGACGGCGGACAAGGCGGTACGCGACCAGCTCGGCGAGTGGGAGCGCCAGGGCTACGGTCATCTGCCGGTCTGTATGGCCAAGACGCAGTATTCGTTCTCGACCGATCCGACGCTGCGCGGTGCGCCCGAAGGCCATACGGTGCATGTGCGCGAGGTGCGGCTTTCCGCCGGCGCCGGCTTTGTCGTCGCCATCACCGGCGAAATCATGACGATGCCGGGGCTGCCACGTGTGCCTTCGTCGGAAAAGATCCGGCTGAACGGTGACGGCGCCATCGAGGGGTTGTTCTAGCGGCAGCCCTCTCTGTCGACCCCACTCCAAAACCCATCGGGACTTTGTGGTATTTCAGCCACGGTGACGGCGATCACAATTCATGATTAAAAGAATCATGTTTTATATGTTGACTCAGATAATCATGTTTTATACGGCGTGATTAAGGCGAAGGTTTTCTGCCGCGCCCCGGATTTGACGCAAACACATTCGGCCAGCCTGCTCCCCTTTGGGGCGCGGGATCGCTCCCCTCTGGCCATCGAAAGGACATTCGCATGGGTTCCCGGTCCGCCAGACCCCTCCTGCTCGCCTGCACCGCCCTCGTCGCCGTTTCGGCCATCCTTCCCGCACACGCCCAGGACGCCACAACCACGACCCCGGCCGCCAATGGCGACGAGACACAGTTGCAGACAATCGTCGTCAAGGGCAAACGCGTGCCGGCGGGGTCGGTGGCGGATACGCCCTTGGCGACGCAGACCACGGCTGAGCAGTTGCGCCAGAAGGAAGTGAGCGATGTCGGCGATATCGGATCGTCGGTTGATCCCGCAGTCGAATTCGTTCGAACTCGCCCCGGCGCTTCCGGTGGCCTTTTCATCCGGGGTCTCGGTGGAGCTAGAATCGCGACGCTCATCGACGGTATTCCAGTCCCGTTCCTTGAGAATGCAGCAAGATCGAGCGCGCAATCTCCTACCACGACGACGGGCGACAGCACCGACAGCTTTGACTTTTCCTCTCTTTCTACAATGGACATCCTTAAGGGGGCCGATTCCAGCAGACTGGGATCAGGAGGCCTCGGTGGTGGGCTCAGCCTTCGCACGCTGGAACCGGAAGACCTAATTGCGGAAGGGCGTGACTGGGGTGGCCTTGCCAAGACTACCTACGACAGCAGCGATCGAAGCATTGGCGGTTCCTTCGCTGTTGCAAAGAAGATCGAAAACACATCCGTGCTCTTCCAGGGCGCCTACAAGAAGGGACATGAGGTCGACAACCAGGGTGTCGTCGATTCGACCGGCTTGACCAGAACCGAACCCAATCCTTCAGATTATAAGCAGCACAATCTGCTGCTTAAAGCGCGACAGGATCTTGAAGGTGGTCATCGTATCGGCATCACCGCCGAACGTTTTCGGCGCGACGTTGATACCGAACTGAAGACGATCCAGGGAACGGGTTCGGGTTCTATTGGCGTCTATCAGCCTGACTATGTCGGCGAGGAAGAGACTGCTCGCGATCGTCTCTCTGTCGAATACACATATGAAGCGCCGGAGGCTGGTGGATGGATCGATACGGCTTCGTTGATCGCTTACTGGCAGAGGGTCGAGAAGGCCGCGGGTTCTGCCGGAACACGCCTCCGGACGTCGGGACCTCAAACCGGGACCTCCTACCTCTATGTGCGCGACAACTCGCTTGAAGAGAGTTCCTATGGTCTGACCGGCGATGCCGTTTCTCACTTCGACATGGCGGGCTCCGGCCATGAGCTACGCTTTGGCGGTAATGTGGCATTGTTTGGTGCGGAGAGCTTCCTCAGTGCTGTGCCAACTACCACGGCCTCTCAGGCCGATATGCCGGACGTTGACGGCGTTCGTCTCGGCCTCTTCATCGAAGACAAGATCGTCATCAATGAAGGGCCGCTTTCTATAACGCCGGGCATCCGCTTCGATCTCTATGACTACAACACCAAATTGACCGACGCGTTCTCGAACAATACCGGTTATCCGACGTTCGGCCTGCCGGATGATAGCAACGGCAATGCTTTCTCACCGAAGCTTTTGGCTGAATACCAGTTGAACGAGCAGCTCACTCTGTTTGCACAATGGTCCATGGCGTATCGCGCGCCGACAATCAGTGAATTGTACATCAACTTCACAAATGGATCGCAGTACACGGTGATCGGCAACCCGGATCTGGAAGCAGAAACGGCGAACGGCTTCGAGGCTGGAGCCGCGTACAGTGGCGCCGGATTTGATGCTAAGGTGACCGCATTCCACAATAAATACAAGAACTTCATCGAAGTCTACAATCCGAACATCCTTGGTCCGTTTGACCAGTCTTGGCGTAATGTGGGCAACGTTGATATCAGCGGTGTGGAACTGAGTGCACGCAAAGATCTCGCGAATGGATTTTCAGTCTACGGCTCGCTTGCGTATGCGTATGGCAAGAACAAGGATACGGACGAATTCGTCCGAACGGTTTCCCCGTTCCGGGGCATCGCAGGCGTAGCTTACGCTACCGACACTTGGGGTGCTGATTTCAGCAGCGTTTTTTCCGCTGGGGTCAGAGACGATGCAGATGCTGACACGTTCGATGCCCCCGGCTTCGGCACCTTCAACCTGACAGGTTGGTGGGAGCCGGAACAGTTTAAGGGCATGCGGGTTCAGGCAGGCGTCTACAATCTGTTCGACAAGAAATACTGGAATGGCACGGCAGTTCGCGATGTCGATCCAGCTGGATCTTCCTACCAGCCGGTCGACTACTATTCCGAACCCGGCAGAACTTTCAAAGTCTCGCTGACCCAGAAGTTCTGACGCCCCACACCCTTCCACCGCCTGCGGCGGCGTCCCATCCGGGGCGCCGCCGTTTTGCATTTACCGGCAATACCGAAACCCGCTTTTCCGCGTAATCACATCGAGATGCATGTGATCCTGATGTGTCGCATCGCTGCCCGGCGAGAGCACGGTGGTGAAGTAGAGGCAGGCGATGGCGTTGATGGCGCGCTGGAAGGCGGCCTGCGGGGAGCCGTCGTCCTGCTTGGCGATCATCACCGGTTCCTCCGCATCCCCGAAACGAAAGCCCGCGATATCGATTGCGTTGCCATGGGCATGTTCGGAAATCTTGCCGTTTTCGGCGCTGTTGCGGTTGCGGCAGATGTAGCCGGATGCCTGGCGGATGGCGGTGAGCTTCGGCTTGTCGGGGAAGGCGGCGTCTGCTGCCGGTTTCAGCATGTCGCGGCTCATGCGGGCAAGCTGCAGCGCGGTTTCACAGCGGATGGTTGCCGCAGGCTCCAGCGCAACATCCGGCAAGACCCTGCTGACGGTGATCGGCGCGGCAATGCCGCAACCGGTCTCGTCATCGATCGCGGATTCTTGGTCGAAGGCGGCGCCGATCGCCTTCAGGTCGGAAAGGCAAGCCGCCAGCGCTTTCGGGTCCTCCGGCTGCGGCGGCGGGTCGGAGGGCGGTTGATTGTCTGCCGCGTCCTTCGCGGGATTATCGGCCTTCGGGCTCCCGGGCGCCTTCGAGCCGTCCTGATCGCCGGCGGGTTCGTCGCGTTTGGATGGGCCATCCTCCTCCGGCGCCTCCTCCGGCGCCTCCTCGGGCTTTGGCTCCTCCTGATCGGGTTTCGCCTCGTCTTCCGTTGGCGGCGCCGGCTTTTGCTGCGGGGTCGGGACAGCCTGCGGCTTTTCGGCTTGGTCCTCCGCCTGGCTTTCGATCACGGGGGGCGCGCTCTCCGGCCGCTGGTCGGGCAGGGGGCCGCGGGTGGGCAGCTGCAGGCCGGTCAGGGTCGGCCAGGCCAGCAGGAGGAGGGCCGTGACCTTCGATATCGTCTTCGTCATCTCGTCTTCCTGTTCCCCAGTCCCCGGGTCGAAAAGGCGCGAGCCGCCGAAAAGTTCACCATTCCAGCATGGCAAAACGCCCTTGCTAAGGCGCGGGCCTCACGCTATGCATTTCGCCATGAAGATCGTTTCGAAGAACATTGCTTGGTGGTGGGCACGCTGACGCGGCCTTGACCAGTCATGTCTTCAGACGATTGACCCCAAAGCCGCCCGGAAACACTCCTGAGGCGGCTTTTTCGTATTCAAGGCCTGCAGGAGACGGGCCCTGAAGAGTGGAGAAGGACAGATATGTCGACGATTTTGCAGGAAGACGGCTCGGAAGCCTATCAGACGCGCGGCGGTGTGACCGTCACGCGCAAGCGCCGGCCGACGCCTTATGGCGATGCCATCTCCACCTATGTCGACAAGCTCGACGAGCGCCGCGGAGCCGTTTTCTCGTCCAACTATGAATATCCGGGCCGTTATACCCGCTGGGATACGGCCATCGTCGATCCGCCACTCGGCATCTCCTCCTTCGGCCGCAAGGTCTGGATCGAGGCCTATAACGGCCGCGGCGAAGCGCTGCTGTCGATGATCGCGAACAAGCTTGCGACCGTCGAGGATCTGGCGCTCGGCGCCGGCACGGCCACCCGGCTCGATCTCGACGTCAAGCCGCCGTCGCGCGTCTTCACCGAGGAAGAACGCTCCAAGATGCCGACGGTGTTCACCGTGCTGCGCGCCGTCACCGAGCTCTTCTACTCCGAGGAAGACAGCGCCATCGGCCTCTTCGGCGCCTTCGGCTATGATCTTGCCTTCCAGTTCGACGCGATCGATCTGAAGCTTGTCCGTCCCGACGACCAGCGCGACATGGTCCTCTTCCTGCCGGACGAGATCCTCGTCGTCGACCACTATTCTGCCAAGGCCTGGATCGATCGCTACGACTTCACCAAGGGTGACCTCACCACGATCGGCCAGGCGGAAGAGATTGCGCCCGAACCCTTCCAGCATACGGACACCATCCCGCCGCGCGGCGATCATCGTCCGGGCGAATATGCCGAACTCGTCACCAAGGCGAAGGAGAGCTTCCGCAAGGGTGATCTCTTCGAGGTCGTGCCGGGGCAGAAGTTCATGGAACGCTGCGATAGCAAGCCGTCGCAGATCTCCAAGCGGCTGAAGGAAATCAATCCCTCGCCCTATTCCTTCTTCATCAATCTCGGAAACCAGGAATATCTCGTCGGCGCCTCGCCGGAAATGTTCGTGCGGGTCAACGGCCGCCGTATCGAGACCTGCCCGATCTCGGGCACCATTCGCCGCGGTGCCGATCCGATCGAGGATTCGGCGCAGATCCTGAAGCTGCTCAATTCCAAGAAGGACGAGAGCGAGCTCACCATGTGCTCGGACGTCGACCGCAACGACAAGTCCCGCGTCTGCGAGCCGGGCTCGGTCAAGGTCATCGGCCGCCGCCAGATCGAGATGTATTCGCGCCTCATCCACACGGTGGATCATATCGAAGGCCGTCTGCGCGACGGCATGGACGCCTTCGACGGCTTCCTCAGCCACGCCTGGGCGGTTACCGTGACAGGCGCACCGAAACTCTGGGCCATGCGTTTCATCGAGAAGCACGAGAAAAGCCCGCGCGCCTGGTATGGCGGGGCCATCGGCATGGTCGGCTTCAATGGCGACATGAACACCGGTCTGACGCTGCGCACCGTGCGCATCAAGGACGGCATAGCCGAAGTGCGCGCCGGCGCGACGCTCTTGAACGACAGCGACCCGCAGGAAGAAGAAGCCGAAACCGAACTGAAGGCCTCCGCCATGATTGCAGCGATCCGTGACGCCAAGAGTGGCAATGATGCCTCCTCCAAACGCGGCGTGGCCCGGGTGGGCGAGGGGGTCAACATCCTGCTCGTCGACCATGAGGACAGTTTCGTCCACACGCTCGCCAATTACTTCCGCCAGACGGGCGCCACCGTGAACACGGTGCGCACGCCGGTGCCGGAAGAGATTTTTGACAGCCTCAATCCGGATCTCGTGGTGCTCTCGCCGGGCCCCGGTTCGCCCACCGATTTCGACTGCAAGGCAACGATCAAGAAGGCGCGCGCCCGCGAACTGCCGATCTTCGGCGTTTGCCTCGGCCTGCAGGCGCTGGCCGAAGCCTATGGCGGGGAACTGCGCCAGCTCGCCGTTCCCATGCATGGCAAGCCGTCGCGCATCCGCGTGCTCGAACCGGGCCTCGTCTTCTCCGGGCTCGGCAAGGAAGTGACCGTCGGTCGCTACCACTCGATCTTTGCCGATCCCTCGTCGCTGCCGCGCGAATTCATGATCACGGCCGAAAGCGAAGACGGCACGATCATGGGCATCGAACACGCCAAGGAACCGGTCGCCGCCGTCCAGTTCCACCCGGAATCGATCATGACACTCGGCGGCGACGCCGGCATGCGGATGATCGAGAATGTCGTGGCGCATCTGGCGAAGCGCGCGAAGGTGAAGGCGGCGTGAGGAAATGGATTGGGGCGCTTCGGCGCCCCGTGGCGTCTCATGGCGAGAGGCTGAGCCAGCCTTTGGGGGCGTCAATGCTCCGGTGTTTCCGGCCTGACCGCTGGCAGGCTCCGGGCGAAGGCCAGAAAGGCCCGCATGCCGACGCTCATGTGGCGGTGTTTTGGATAGTAGAGACATAGACCGGGATAGGCCGGCGTCCAGTCCTTCAGCACCGCCTTCAGCGTGCCGGCGGCTAACGCCGGGCCCGCCATCCAGCGGGTGATGTAGCCCAGCCCGAAGCCCGCGATGGCGGCCGCCATGATCAGGCGTGAATTGTCCAAAACCAACGCGCCATTGGTCTCGACGGTCACACTTTCACCCTTCGCCTGGAACTCCCAGCGATAGGGAAGGCCGCTTGGCATGCGCAATTGTATGCAGCGGTGTCGAGCCAGATCGGCCGGCGATTTCAATGGGGCGCTGCCTGCGAGATAGGCGGAAGAGGCGACAACGATGTGCTGCTGCATGGGGCCGATCGGAACGGCCACCATGTCGCTCGGCACCAGAGCTTCGGTGCGGATGCCGCAATCGAAACCGTCCTCGGTGATGTCGACCAGGCGCCTTTCCGAGACGACCTCCACCCGCATGTCCGGATAGGCCTTCATGAAGTTTAGAATGAGCGGCTCAAGCACCTGTTCTGCCGCCGTCGCATCTGCATTGATGCGCAATAGCCCGGTCGGTCGAAGTGCATAGTCGCCGAGGTCGGCGACCGCTTTGGCGATCTCCCCAACAGCAGGTGCAACGCGTTCAAAAAAAACCTGTCCGGCCTCCGTCAGCGAAACGCTACGCGTCGTCCGGCGGAACAACTGGACGGTGAGGCGCGTCTCCAGGCTCGCCACCGCATGGCTCAAGGCCGAGGGGCTCAGGCCGGTCTTTCGGCCGGCAATCCGGAAGCCGCCATATTGCGCGACAGCGAGAAATGCTGCCAGCTCGGCCGGTGGCAGCGCTGACACTGTCCTGAATGACTCATCGTTCTGTAAATCCGTGTCCATATTATCAGAACAGTGGCCGCATTCTATTTAGGGGGCAAGCGAAATCCAAAGAGAGAAGCCCCAATGCCCATTGAAACAGAATTCGGTTTTTCGACCACCGCCGCCGAGGTGCTGGACGGTGTCGAGCTTCACGGCAAGACATTCGTCGTCACAGGCGGAGCGGGCGGGATTGGCACGGAAACGACACGCGCGCTGGCGGCAGCCGGTGCTCAGGTCACCATCGCCGCCAGGCGTCCCGATGCGGCCGAGGAGGTAGCCCGCGCTCTGCGTCAAGAGACCGGCAATCCGGCTATCACCGTTCGCTCGCTCGATCTGGGTGATCTTCAATCCGTGCGCCGCTTCGTCGAGGGCTGGAGCGGTCCCGTTCATGCGCTGATCAACAATGCGGGCATCATGGCCTTGCCGACACTCGAGCGGACGTCCGCAGGTTTTGAGATGCAGTTCGCGACGAATTATCTCGGGCATTTCGCGCTGACGCTCGGCCTTCGGCGGCATCTGGCGCAGGCGAAGGGTGCCAGGGTCGTCAGCGTCGCGTCATCAGGGACCCTCTTCGGGCCGATCTTCTGGGACGATCCGCATTTCCGGTTCATTCCCTACAATCCGCTGCTCGCCTATGCGCAGTCCAAGACGGCCTGCATCCTGCTTTCGGTCGGGATCGCCGATCGCTGGGCGGACGATGGCATCCTGTCCAATGCACTGAATCCCGGCGCCATCGCGACTAACCTGCAGCGCCACACCGGCGGCCTCGTGACCCCGGAACATCTTCGCAAGACACCCGCGCAAGGGGCCGCTAACTCCGTCCTGCTGGCCGCGTCTCCCCTGATGGAGGGCGTGAGCGGGCGATATTTCGACAATTGCAACGAAGCGCCAGTCCGGCAGGCGCGGTCCGAGACTTTTCCCGATGGGGTTCCTGCCTATGCGATAGATCACGCGAATGCAACCCGGCTCTGGGATCTGGCGTCGGGTCTGATCGAGGGTGGAGCATAAGGGGAGGCGCGGGGTTGCGCATAGAGGGATGACGTCTAGACGGGCGCGGCATCGATGCCTGCTCGCATGTCCACCCCTCCCTGTGCACACACCCATTTCCCGCCTTGACCTCGCCTTAACCCTTCGCCATTACACTGCCGACATCCAACCGAACCGCCCGCCATGCCGGGCGGTTTTGTCGTTTTTGGAATTGCGTCTGCAATTCACTCGCATCTGCAGGGAAGAAGGCCATGGTGGCGAACGAAGACAATCTGGTGCGCAGGCTCGCCTTCTGGGGCATACCGCTTGCCTTCGGTGTTATGGGCCTGAAGCTCCTGGCCTGGTGGGTCACCGGCTCCGTCGCGCTGCTTTCCGACGGCCTGGAATCGACCGTCAACGTGATCGCCGCCTTCCTTGCCTATTTCGTCATTCGCTATGCGCAGAAGCCGGCCGATGACGATCATCCTTACGGCCACCATAAGGCGGAGTATCTTTCTGCTGTCCTCGAAGGCGTGCTGATCGTGGTGGCGGCGCTCCTGATCATCCGTGAGGCGATCCCGGCGCTGCAGACCCCGACGCTGCCGGACGCGCCTTATCTCGGGCTCGCGATCAACGGTCTTGCTGCCGTCATCAATGCCGCCTGGGCGACACTCCTGATCCGGGTCGGGCGCAGCCATCGCTCGCCGGCGCTTTCGGCCGATGGCCAGCACATCATGTCCGACGTGGTGACCTCCGCCGGCGTGATCATCGGCCTCGTCCTGGTGCTCGCCACCGGCTACGCGATTCTCGATCCGATCCTCGCCATCCTCGTGGCGCTCAACATCATCTGGCAGGGCTGGAAGGTGATCGTCCAGTCGGTTGCCGGCTTGATGGATGTCGCGGTCTCGCCGGACGAAGCGGAGGCCATCCGCGAAGCAATCAAGGCGAATTCGGAAGGCTCGCTCGGCGTGCATTATCTGCGCTCGCGGCGCGCCGGGGCCGCCACCTTCGTCGCTTTCGATCTGGTGGTCCCTTCCAAGATGACCGTCAGGGACGCCCACGTCATCTGCGACCGGCTGGAAATGGCCGTGCACAAGGCGGTGCCTGGCACCCGCGTCACCATCCATGTCGAGCCTGAAGATGAGATGGCGCATGGCGCCGGCGTCGAGCTTGGCCGTTGAACTCAAAGGAAAAGATCATGAGCAAGACCGATACCTCCGGGCTCACCCAGCTCGGCCAGAGCGTGGACGCCCCAACCAGCCCGGAAACCGCCGTGATGGAGCGCGTGCCGAATGGCAACGCCGGCACGGACTATGTCGTGCGGTTCACCGCGCCCGAATTCACCTCGCTCTGCCCGATGACCGGCCAGCCGGATTTCGCCCATATCGTCATCGATTACATCCCCGGCGACTGGCTGGTGGAATCGAAGTCCCTGAAGCTCTTCCTGTTTTCCTTTCGCAATCACGGCGCCTTTCACGAAGACTGCTCGGTCTATATCGCCAAGCGCATCATTGATCTGCTCGATCCCAAATGGCTCCGGATCGGTGCCTATTGGTATCCGCGTGGCGGCATACCGATCGATGTCTTCTGGCAGACCGGCGAGCCGCCAAAGGGCGTCTGGCTGCCGGAGCAGGGGGTGGCGACCTATCGCGGCCGCGGCTGATGCAGACAGAAGCCGCTGGTCTTTGGCCGAAGCTGCGCTAGTTTCCGACTGACAGTCTGCAACAAGAGGCATGCCATGCCGCGATTTCTTGCCGTCTATACGATGAAGCCCGAGGACTTCGCCCGCTTTCGCCGCCTCTCGAAAGCGGAACAGGATGCCATCGACGCCGAGGGCATCCCCAAATGGATCGAATGGGAAGAGCGCAATGCCGCGGCTATCGTCAGTCGCGGCGGCATGGTGGGGAAGACGACCCGCGTGACGCGCGATGGCATCGCCTCTGCGTCGAACCCGATCTGCGGATATCTGATCGTCGAAGCCGAGACCGCGGAAGCGGCGGCCGCGATGTTCGTCGATCATCCTCACATCACCGTTTTTCCCGGTGATGGCGTCGACATCATGCCCTTCGTCACGGATCCGCCCGTGTGATCTGACTGTGTCGGAGTGACACAACGACCTCGCCCGCCGAGGCGGGGCAGCGCGCCGTCTAACCATTTGTTGACAATATGCCGATATTCGTTTGTTCGACAAATGGTCGCGGATGACAACGTCTTCCGGACAGTCCTTGTTCTCCGCGGTCCACCTGCGAGGAGCATCGTCGTCGTAGCCCGATCCTTTCCTGCGGACCGGCGCGCGCGGTGAGCCAACCAGCGCCGCAAGTCTCGTTTTTCAGCCCAATGAATGGGCTTCCCAACTTATTTCGATTTGTGAGTCAGGCGCGTGAAAACGTGGCCTTACCTGCGAACGGCATCGACCTCGGCCGCTGAACCACGCGGCTGCGGAGCGATGGTCTGCGCCCTGACTTGCGTATTCTTCGCGCCCGAAAGGAACACTTCATGTTGGAAAAGCTCACGATCAGAAGCAAGGTGCTTTGCGCTCTGCTGGTCCTGGCGGTCATGTCGACGGCGACATCCGCCTGGCTGGCTGTTGCCCTCAACTCCACCAACCAGAGCTACCAGAGCCTGCTCACCCGGGAAGCGGATCTGACGATCCTTGGTGCCCGTGCGTCTGCTGCCATCTGGACTTCGGTCTCCATGTCGCTGCGCATGGCAGACATGGATCCCAAGTCCGATGCCTACAAGTCTCTCGCCGAGCGCTACGAAAAGAACTTCAAAACCGCTTATGAGCGCTATGCCCGCGTCAGCGGCGAGCTCCCCGCCCGTGCCGATGCGATGACGGAACTCACAGGCTTCATCGGCCAGTTGAAGGGCAATCTCGACGCAATGCTGGCTGCCGCGGCCGCTGGCGACAAAGAGAAGGTCTCCGAGCTCCAGTCCCAGCATGAAGCCCTGTTCGCGCAACTCTCGACGCTCAGCGGCAACCATAACCAAGCCATGCAGGCCCTGCTCAACGATGGCACGGCCGCCCTTGGCGCCTCCGTCCAGTCGACCACCTTGTCCAGCGTTGCCGGCGTCGCGATCGGCCTCGTCATCGCCTTTGGCGTTGCACTCTACATCTCCCAGGTCGGGATCACGCGCCCCATGCTTCTTCTGCGTGCCCGCCTGGCCGCACTGGCTGCCGGCAATGTCGAAGAAGCGATCCCAGGCCTCAAGCGTTCGGACGAAATCGGTCAGATCGCCCAGGCTGCGGAAATCTTCCGCGCCAATGCCAAGGATCGCGTTCGCCTGGAGCAGGAGGCCGAGGCCAATCGTAGCATGAGCGAACAGGAGCGTCAGGCGCGTCAGGAACAGGCGCTGAAAGAAGCCCAGGATGTGAAGTTCGCGGTCGACAATCTCGCGCTTGCCCTGTCGAAGCTGGCCGAAGGCGATCTGTCCTTCCGTATCCAGCAGCCCTTCGTTCCCTCGCTCGATGGTGTCCGGTCGGATTTCAACAACTCTGCCGCCAAGCTCGAGGACACGCTGTCACAGGTCGCCGCCAATGCGCGCGGGATCGATGCCGGTTCGAACGAGATCAAGTCCGCGGCCGACGATCTGTCGAAGCGCACCGAACAGCAGGCTGCTGCCGTTGAACAGACCGCGGCTGCCCTCGAAGAGATCACCACGACTGTCAAGGATTCGACGCGACGCGCCCAGGAGGCCGGCCAGCTGGTCTCGAAGGCCAAGTCAGGCGCTGAGGAATCCGGCGATATCGTGCGTCGTGCGGTGATCGCGATGGAAAAGATCGAACAGTCTTCGCAGTCGATCTCCAACATCATCGGCGTGATCGACGAGATCGCCTTTCAGACCAACCTGCTGGCGCTCAACGCCGGCGTCGAGGCCGCGCGCGCCGGTGAAGCCGGTAAGGGCTTTGCCGTCGTCGCGCAGGAAGTGCGTGAACTCGCCCAGCGGTCAGCGACTGCCGCGAAGGAGATCAAGTCGCTCATCACGACCTCCAACGAACAGGTGCAGGAAGGCGTCCAGCTGGTCGGCCATACCGGGAAGGCGCTGGAAACGATCGTTGCCGAGGTCCAGGAGATCAACCGGCATGTGCTCGCCATCGTCGAATCCGCACAGGAACAGTCCTCCGGCCTTCAGCAGATCAATACGGCCGTGAACCAGATGGATCAGGACACCCAGAAGAATGCAGCCATGGTCGAAGAGACGACCGCTGCAAGCTACGGTCTGGCACAGGAAGTCATGGCGCTGAACGGACTGCTCGCGCAGTTCCGTCTTGCCCAGCAGACCATGGCGGCTGTCTCCCGCCCGCGCAGTGCGGCAGCCAGCGAGGCGCCAAAGCCGTCTCCGGCGAAGGCGCTTGGCCGCAAGCTCGCAACCGCCTTCCAGGGCAATGCCGCCGTCAACAGCGACTGGGAAGAGTTTTGAGCCGCTGACAGGCAGCCAACCTTAAACAATCGGGGCGGCGCGGTCATCGCGCCGCCTTTTTCGTGTCGAGTCCCATCGCAGACCGCCGGTCTCTCAGAGCGTCTGTGCTGCGCTGATCGATGAGACGAAACGCTTGGTGCGTTCGCGCTGCGGATTGCCGAAGATTGCGTCCGCCGTCCCCGTCTCCACAACCTGTCCGGCTTCGAGGAACACGACCTGATTGGCAATCTTCGAGGCAAGCCGCAGATCGTGGGTGGCCATGACCATCGTCGTGCCTTCGGCTGCGAGCTTTCCGAGCACGTCGACCACTTCCCCTGCCAGTTCCGGGTCGAGCGCAGAGGTCGGCTCGTCGCAGAGCAGCACCCTGGGTGAAGGGGCAAGCGCTCGGGCGATTGCCACGCGCTGTTGCTGACCTCCCGAGAGCTCCGCCGGCCAGGCATCCGTCTTGTGGCCCATGCCGACCTTCTCCAGAAGCTCAACGGCGCGGGCTCGCGCCTTCTCCCGCGACCACTTCTGCACGGTGATCAGGCCTTCCATCACGTTCTCGATCGCGGTGCGATGCGGGAAAAGCTGGAAGTTCTGGAAGACCATGCCGGTCTGGCCGCGGATACTCTGGATCTCGGCGAAAGAGACTTTGCGTCCGGGGACAAAATCCACCCGGTCGGCGCCGATCTGGACGGCGCCCGATGTCGGCTGTTCGAGCAGGTTGATTGAGCGCAGAAGCGTGCTTTTGCCGCCGCCCGAGGGGCCGACCAGCGCCGTCACGCTGCCTTCCGGGAAGGAAAGCGATATGCCATTCAGGATTGTCGCTTCGCCGAAGCGCTTGACGATATCGGTGAGCGTGATCATCGATTTGCCTCCAGCATGCCGCCATAGCGTCCGAACCGGACTTCCAGCCGCGATTGCAGATGCGACAGGACGGAGCTCAGAGCGAGATAGATCAGGGCGGCCTCGATATACAGAATCAGCGGCTCGTAGGTGGTGGCCACGATGCGCTGGGCCGACTGGAAGAGTTCCGGCACGGTGATGGCCGCAGCCAGCGACGTGTCCTTGACCAGCGAGATGAAGGTATTCGACAGCGGCGGCACGGCGACGCGGGCCGCTTGCGGCAGGATGGTGCGGCGCATGGCCTGGCTCCAGGTCATGCCGGTCGAATAGGCCGCTTCCCACTGGCCTTTCGGCACCGACGAGATCGCCGCACGGATGATCTCGGAGCTATAGGCCCCGATGTTCAGGGTGAAGCCGATGAGTGCTGCCGGAAAGGCGTCCAGCAGAATACCGATGCTCGGTAGGCCGTAGAAGATGACGAAGAGCTGCACCAGAAGGGGCGTGCCGCGGATGACCCAGACATAGAAGCGGGCGATCAGCACCAAAGGTTTCGGACCGAAGAGCCGGGTCACGGCCGTGACGAGCCCGAGCGTCAGGCCGAAGGCGAAGGAGAGAAGCGTCAGGGGAATGGTGAATTTCACGCCCGCCCAGAGCAGGGTCGGCAGCGAATCGAGCATCAGTTGGAGCCAGTGCGGCATTTGGGCGTCCTTGAAACTGCGGACTGAAACGGAATGCAGCAGAGGCGGGAAGCGCCTCTGCTGCTCTGATGATTCTGCATGTATTGCGGGCCAACCGCACGGCAAGGCCGAAACTGTCGGCGATGGGGACGTTCCTGCACCCATTTTTGAAGAGAGAACCGCAAGGCGGTGGGGTGTGGGACCCCACCGCAGCGCGGCGCTCGCTTCAAAGCGGAGGGTTGAACCTTACTTCGAAACGTCCTGACCAAAATACTTGTCGGCGATCGCCTGATAGGTGCCGTCGGCCTTGATGTCGGTCAGCGCCTTGTTGATTTCGGCAACCAGTTCGGCATCGCCCTTGCGCACGATGATGCCGGAGGCATCGGCTTCAGCCTTTTCAGCGGCGATCTTCACCGGTGCATCGGGCTTCTGCTTCTTGAAGTCGAGGAAGGAGAGGCTGTCGTTGATCGTGGCGTCTGCACGGCCGGTCAGGACAAGCTGGATCGACTGGTCGAAGCCGTCAGTGCCGACGAGTTCTGCGCCTGCCGCTTCGGCGATCTTGCCGAAGTTGCTCGACAGGGATTGGGCGGACTTCTTGCCCTTCAGATCCTCGAAGCCCGTGATCTCGTCATTGCCGTCCTTGACGATCAGGACAGCCTTCGAAACGATGTAGGGGTCCGAAAAATCATACTTCTGCTTGCGGGCCTCGGTGATGCCGACCTGGTTGATGACGGCATCGTAGCGGTTGGCATCGAGGCCGGCGATCAGGCCGTCCCACTTGCCTTCGACGAATTCGGCCTTGACGCCGAGCTTCGCGGCAACAGCTTCCCCGATCTCGACGTCAAAACCGACAAGCTTGTTGGCGGCATCGTGGAAGGTGAAGGGTGCGTAGGTGCCCTCGGTGCCAATCTTGATGACGCCTGCCTTTTTGATCTGGTCGAGATTTTCGCCAGCCAGGGCAGGGGCGAAAAGGAGCGTCTGGAGGGCAGCAGCGGCGGCGAATGTCTTGAGCCAGCTCATGGGTATTCCTTTCATGCGGTCGGACCCGGTGTCGGGCCCGCGTCTTGGGAGGATGTCTACATCGCAGATCCCGGCATCGTTGGGATGAGAGAAAAGAGCGAAAAATTTGGGCAATTGAGAAAAAATTACTCAAGTGGCCGCTGCGTTTCCCACGCGACGCCTGTCGTCGCCCCTGAAACGACGAAGCCGCCGCGAGGGTTCCGGTTGAAGACCGGGCCTCGCGGCGGCTCATAGGAAGGGACGGCAAAGCCGTCCCGTGCTGTCGCGGTCGGGAGCGATCAGCCGAAGGCGATCGCAGCACCGCCAACGACGGTGGCGAGGCCCAGAATGCGGGCAACGACCGGGCCGAAGCGGGTCACGCCGAGGCCGAGAGCGACGCCTGCGGCATGCAGGGCCGCCGTTGCGACCAGGAAGCCGAGGCCGAACTGCAGGGCACCTGCGGCACCCAGTTCGCCGCCATGGGCATGGCCGTGGAAGAGAGCAAAGAGGCCGACGACAGCGGCCGAGGCGGCGACGGGCAGACGGACTGCAGCGGCGACCAGAAGGCCGAGGCCGATCACCGAGGCGAGGATGGCCGGCTCGACGAAGGGCAGCGAAACGCCGGCAACCGCGAGGCCGAAGCCGACGGCCATCATCGAGACGAAAGCGGCAGGTACGGCCCAGAGCGCGCGGCCACCGATCTGGCTTGCCCAGACACCCACGGCGACCATGGCCAGGATGTGGTCGGCGCCGAAGAGCGGGTGGGAGATGCCGGCCATCAGCGAGCCATGTGCTGCCGGGTCGAGATGGGCAAAGGCAGGCGCGGCAGCTGCTGCAAACATTGCGGCGGTGAGTGAAATGCGTTTGAACATGATTTGGTCCCTCTTCTTGGTCGACTCATGGCGGCCGGATTTCGGTCCCGCCGATCGTCTCCTTATGTCAAAGCGGAGACTAGCGTAACCCTTTCGGACCTGTCCACGACAAAGACAGGGGCTAAACTACGTCGAATGACGGTGTAGGGCGGTAACTGCAGCGGCGGTCCGTGGCGCACTTGGAACAGGGCATGCTCTAAGTCGTGCCATCCGCCACCGCTCCATCAAGTGCGCTCGTCCAAAGGGTCGGAAGAAGGTCTTCTTCCTATCGGTGGCGTCGACTATCAACCCTGTTGTTCTGCCTGTTTGCTTGACGTATCCATCGTGTTTCTGCAATGGATCTCCTTTGATTTTCTGGGAATGACGATCGTTTCATAAGAAAATATGCAAACTTAGGAATTTATTATGTGGGGGAAATATTGAATCGTATAGACGTAATACAATTTCTTCGGGCCTTTGCTGCGTTGGTTGTGCTTTTCTATCACTCGGTAGAGGCTGTTTCTAGAACGTATTCGATGCCTCCTTTTTCCGTTCTATTCTATGATTTTGCATGGCTCGGGAACTTCGGTGTCGATCTGTTCTTCGTGATCAGCGGCTTCATCATGATCCACACCCATTATGGGGATTTCGACCGTGCGGGGGCTAGCCAGCGGTTCCTGGCTAATCGCCTGCGGCGCATCGCTCCGAGCTACTGGCTGCTCACTTCCGTCGGTGTGCTCGTCTTGTGGTTCATGCCAAGCGCTTCGCATAACGGTCGCACCCTGGATGTGGCATGGGTCGTTTCGTCCTATCTCTTCCTGCCCTGGACCTCCGAAAGCGGAATCCCGGTTCCGGTGTTGGGCCTCGGCTGGACGCTGAATTTCGAGATGTATTTCTACCTGATCTTCTCGCTTGCGCTGCTGTTTCCACGTCGCATCGGCCTTGCTTTGCTGTCTGCCGTTTTTGCCCTGTCCATTGCGGTGGGGTCGGCGTTCGAGTTTCCCGGTCCCCTGTTCCGGCAGTTGACAAGCTGGTTGCTGGCAGAGTTTCTCGGTGGCGTGTTCATCGGTCTTGCGTTTCGGCACGGTTTGCAGCTTTCGAGAAACACCGGAATCCTGCTGCTCACCGTGTCTGCTCTTTCGGTTGCTGCCTCGTTCGGCTTCCGACAGGACCAGAGCTTGCAGGTCTATCTGCGTTTCGTCTTTTTCGGTCTGCCATCAGTGATGATCGTTAGCACGCTGACACTGGTCCCTTCCTTCCGGTCAGTCCGCATTCCAGGGCTTGTCCTCCTCCTCGGGAATGCGTCCTTCGCGCTCTATCTGACACATGTGTTTTGCGTTCCGGTCTTGCCCATGCTTGTGTCGCGGTTTTCCATTCCGGTGCCGGCGGGGCTGACCGTTCTGCTCTCCATGCTGCTGTCGCTGGTCGTCGCCATCCTGTTCTATCGCTTCTTCGAAAAGCCCTCTCAGGCATGGCTGCGCCCCTCCCGCAAGGTGGTCATGGCGGATCGGCTGGGCTAGTCCCCAGTCGGCACCGATCCGAGCGCGCCTCGGCGGCCCGCATCGCCAGAATGCATCGCCAGAATGTGGTTGTATCACTCCTCTGAGGTGCCGCCATCGCACTTCGGACGGGGCTTGGTTTGCCCCATCACGCCCATTATCCCGCCGGTCTTCGCCTAAAGTCGCATGTCCTGGGGCGGGTTCTGCCGGGGACTGATACCAAAGTCGTCTGACCCGAAAATATGCATTGTGTTAAGAATTGGACGATGCCCGACGTGCCTGCCGGAGAGGGGACAGCCTTTCACTGGCTCAGGTCGCGGGCTCGGCAACGGGGCGAAGCGCGTGAGCGTGCGCCAGGCGCCGACCGGTAGAGGACCGGAATCAGAGGAGGCAGGTGACGCGGAGGCGGGGCCTGCTGGTCAATCAGACCAGAAAAGTGTCGGGGGAAAGACCGGCAAACTTGGAGGAGTTATAATGGCAACTACGGAAATGAACGTCGGGGATCGTTCGCGCCCCATGACGGCGGAGGAGAAGAAGGTCATTCTCGCCTCGTCCGCCGGTACCGTCTTCGAATGGTACGATTTCTATCTCTACGGCTCGCTGGCGGCGATCATCGGCGCCCAGTTCTTTACCGCCTTCCCGGAAGCCACGCGTAACGTCTTCGCGCTTCTCGCCTTTGCCGCCGGCTTCATCGTGCGTCCCTTCGGCGCGCTGGTCTTCGGCGCCCTCGGCGACCTCATCGGCCGCAAATATACCTTCCTCATGACCATCCTGATCATGGGTTTCTCGACCTTCCTCGTCGGCATGTTGCCCGGTTACTCCTCCTGGGGTGCGGCTGCGCCGATCATCCTGATCATTCTGCGCATGGCCCAGGGTCTGGCGCTCGGCGGTGAATATGGTGGCGCGGCCGTCTATGTTGCCGAACACGCACCGTCCAACCAGCGCGGCTATTTCACCGCCTTCATCCAGACCACGGCGACGCTCGGGCTCCTGCTCTCGCTGGTCGTGATTCTCTCGGTGCAGAGCTATGTCAACGGCAACTGGGACCCGACGCCGGTTCTCGACGCGGCCGGTGCCGCCGTCATGAACCCCGACGGCACGCCGAAGATGATCAAGGCCTTCGATCTCTGGGGCTGGCGCATCCCGTTCCTCGGCTCGGTCGTCCTGCTCGCGATCTCGCTCTACATCCGTCTGCAGATGAACGAATCCCCTGCCTTCAAGAAGATGAAGGAAGAGGGTGCAGCCTCCAAGGCACCGCTGCGTGAAGCCTTCGGCACCTGGAAGAACGGCAAGATCGCGCTCATCGCGCTGTTCGGTCTCGTCGCCGGCCAGGCTGTCGTCTGGTACTCCGGCCAGTTCTATGCCCTGTTCTTCCTGCAGAACGTCATCAAGGTCGACAGCTTCACTGCCAACGTGCTTGTCGCGTGGTCGCTGATCCTCGGCACGGGTGGCTTCCTGTTCTTCGGCGCCCTGTCCGACCGCATCGGCCGCAAGCCGATCATTCTGGCCGGTTGCCTGATTGCGGCTCTCACCTACAACTTCGTCTTCCCGCTTCTGACCAAGACGGCCAACCCGGCTCTTTATGCCGCGCATCAGACTCCGGTCACGGTGACGGCTGCCCCGAACGACTGCTCGTTCCAGTTCAATCCGACGGGCACGGCGAAGTTCACCTCGTCCTGCGACATTGCCAAGGCAACGCTCGCCAAGACTTCGGTGAACTACGAAACGGTCGAAGATCCGGCTGCGACAGCTGCCCAGATCAAGATCGGCGACACGGTCATCGCATCCTATGACGCTTCCGCCCTGACCGGCGACGACGTCAAGGCTGTTCCGGCTGCCTTCACCAAGTCGGTCAACGATGCGCTCACCGCTGCCGGTTATCCGCTGGTCGCCGACAACAACCCGACTGTTGCCAAGGCGTCGAACTTCTTCGACATCTTCACGGCGCAGAAGATCGGCGTGGTGCTGATCCTGACCTATCTGATCCTTCTGGTCACGATGGTCTACGGTCCGATTGCCGCGATGCTGGTCGAACTCTATCCCACCCGTATCCGTTATTCCGGCCTGTCCTTGCCATACCACATCGGCAACGGCTGGTTCGGCGGCCTGCTGCCGGCGACCGCATTCGCGATCTCCGCTCAGACCGGCAACGTTTATGGTGGTCTGTGGTACGCGATCATCATCGCCGGTGCGACGGTCATCATCGGCGCCCTGCTGGTGCCGGGCAACACCCACAAGAAGGACATCTTCAAGGACTGATCTCGATCGGATCCGCGAATGTCACAACAGCAGGCCGGCATCTCGCCGGCCTGTTTTCGTTTCGGCTGTGGAAGTAAAACACGATGGGCGGGCGGGTCTGTATTTCCCGAACCGCTTCTGTGACACCTTAGCGGCGGGTCTTTTCCCAGATCGTCCAGCCAGCGAGGAAGACGGCGAGGATGACGGCATTGGAGATGACGCCGATGCCAATTGCCGTCAGGCGCGGGACGGTCGAGGCTGCGGCGGTGGTCAGCGGGATCAGGATGGCGATGAAAACCACGCCCATGGCAAGTGGCATCCACAGGCCCATGTTCGCCCGCGTGCGGATGGCTGTCAGCAGCAGGAAGAAGATCAGGCCGATCCGGAACGGATCCGTGAGTTGTGTGGTGACGATTTCGACCATTATATGCCCCTCCGACGGCCTGTTCCGTTTGTCTGTCCGGGGCTACTCCACCCGCCCCGATGCCGCGGGCAGGTTATGCGGCAGCACTTCAGGCGTAAAGCCTAAAGCGATGAAATTTCAGCAATTAGATACTTGTGTGGTGACGTCTACTCGGGGCGCGGCAGGGTTGTCTGCCTCCCCCCGCATCTCGCGCTGGCCGCCACCTGGCGCGCCCTACGGCTGTGCCGACCCGGGGGATGGGCTGGTGCGATTTGCACCGCCCGCCATTTCCTATTTCGTGACCCCCAGCACTTCCGCGCAACGCGACAGGCTGAAGCCGTCGCCATCGGTGTCGTTGCTTGCCCGGATGGCGGTGATCACGCCGGCCTTATCGGTGTTGATCTGCAATTCGCAGAACAACTGCTGATATTGCGGCGGGCTGATCATCTGCGGCTGCCAGAACGGATCGCGGGTGATCACGCGGGTCTGCGTCACCGTCTGGCCGGAGCCATCGGTGCGGGTCTGGGTGCGCACCACGGTGCTCGCCGGTTCCGGGTTCGAATAGGTGGGCGGGATGTAGCGGGTCTTGTCTCCACCGCGCCAGGTGTAAATCTTGCCCGAGGACAGCGGATATTCGTCGATGGGCGGGCCATAGGCGGCAAAGAAGCTGTCGACCGGTTGGCCGAGCCAGCGCGAGCGGGCCGCATTGTTGGCGTCTTCCGTGGTCGTGCAGGACGAGAGCACAAGGCTGGAGACGAACACCAGGCCAACCGCAAGAGCGCTTTGAATTCGCATGATTTCCCCCGATTTGATCGGGGCCATCCTAGCGTGCGGCAACACCGTGCCGCAAGCGTGGAACCCGCTGGATTCCCGCTTCTGCGCGTCCTAATCTGGTCGCAGGTGGTGGGTGCTCTGGCACTCGACATCCTGTCTTTGCCGCATCAGACTGCCTGTGGACGCGTGATCGCTCCGGAGGGGTGCCATGAAGCTTCACTACAGCCGCAATCCCAATCCCCGGCTCGCCGTTGCGGTCGCGCGCCATCTCGGCTCGCCCGTCACCTTCCACTATGCCTCGCCGTTTGCGCCGGGGCAGGCGGAGACCTATCGGCCGCTCAATCCCAGTCTTTCGATCCCGATCCTGGAGGAGGCGCGGGGCACGCTGTGGGAGGCGGATGCGATTGCCTGCCGGCTGTCGCGCCTCTCGGGTTCGACGTTCTGGCGCACGGATGACGAGGACGAACCCGACATGATCCGCTGGCTGAGCTGGGGCAAGGCGAATTTCGTCATGGCCTGCGACAGGGTGCATTTCGAATACGGCACGAAGCAGCGATACGGGCTGGGGCCGGTCGATCCGGTCAAGGTGGAGGAGGGGACCGAGCTCTTCCATCGCTCCGCCGGGATCCTCGACGCCCATCTGCAGGGCCGGCGCCATCTCCTCGACAGCGGCCTTTCCTATGCCGACTTCCGTATGGCGAGCTTCCTGCCGTTCAACGATGTCGCCGGACTGCCGCTTGGCGATTACCCCGCGCTGGAAGCGTGGTACCGGCGTCTGGACGACCTGCCGGCCTGGCGCGATCCTTTCGCCGGCCTCGACGCGCCGCCTTTGCCGAAAGCGCCGCTTGCGGCCGAGCGTCGAAACCCGGTGGAATAGCCGCAAGGCCGGCAAAACGCGCGCTTAGCCACCGCGCTCTGGACTGCAATCATCGCCGTCGGCGTCGGAATTGCGTTTCGTCACCCTTGCATCTCCGTCACTAGGGGCGGATAAGCAGCCATCCGACACAGCCGATAGACGACATGCAAAACTTCTACCGCAGGTCCAAGCTCGTCCGCCGATCCCGGGTGCTCTGGGGCTCCCTCGGCCTCTGGAAGCCGCGCCTCGTGTTCTGGACTGGTGCGCTCGCCATCGGCGTCGTTTCGGTCGCCTTCGCCCGCATGGCCGACAGGGCACAGGTCGCCTTCCTGTCGATGACCGAGATCGGCGGCTTCGGTTTTCTCCTGCCGATCGTCGTCACACCCCTCGGTTTTGCGTTCTGCGCCTTCCTGTCGATCACGCTCTTTCCCAATTCGCAGGGCAGCGGCATCCCGCAGGCCATCGCCGCGCGCCATCTCAACCACGACGAGGACCGCCATCGCCTGCTGTCCCTGCGGCTCGCCTTCGGAAAGATCGTGCTCACCGTGGTCGGCTTGTTGTCGGGCGCCTCGATCGGCCGCGAGGGTCCAACCGTGCAGGTCGGTGCCTCCTTCATGCTCGCGGTCGCCCGCTTCGGCGGCATGGCGCAAGCGCGCGGGTTGATCCTCGCCGGATCGGCGGCAGGCATTGCGGCCGCCTTCAACACACCGCTCGCCGGCATCGTCTTTGCCATCGAGGAGATGGGGCGGGCCTATGAGTCGCGCGCCAACGGCATCGTCCTCACCGCCGTCATCCTGTCCGGCCTCGCCTCGCTGGCGCTCGCCGGCAGCTACCAGTATTTCGGCTCGACCTCGGCCGCACCCGTTCTCTGGCGGGAGTGGGCGCTGGTGCCGGTCTGCGGCATCGGCGGCGGTGCGCTCGGTGCCGCCTTCAGCGCTCTGGCGCTCCATCTCGGTCTGCGCATCCGCCGCTGGGCGCAGCCTCAGCCGTTGAAGCGCATGGTGCTGCTCGCCGCCCTTTGTGGCCTCGGGGTCGCCGCGATCGGCGTCGTTTCGGGCGGCACCACTTTCGGCACCAGCTACGAGCAGGCGCGTGGCGCACTCGACGGCGAGGCGACCCCGCTGCTGTTCTTCGTGGAAAAGCTCGTCGCCAGTTTCCTGTCGATGATCTCCGGCATTCCCGGCGGCATCTTCGCGCCCTCGCTGTCGATCGGCGCCGGTCTCGGCAGCACGATCGGCGCGCTGATGGGCACAAGCATTGCGCTCGCTGCCGTCCTCGGCATGGCCGGCTATTTCGCGGGTGTGGTCCAGGCGCCGATGACCGCCTTCGTCATCATTCTGGAGATGACCGGAAACCACGATGCGATCATCCCGATCATGGCGGTGTCGATGATCGGCTATCTCACCTCGCGCATCCTGTCGCGCGAGCCGCTCTATCACGGGCTGTCGCGCAATTTCATCGCGGCTGCCATTCGCGCCCGCCGGGCCAAGCCGGCGGAGCCCGATTCTGCGATGTGAGCCGACGAGGGCGGAGAAGAACGACATTCGGGCCTTCGGCTTTCGCTTTTTCTTGTCTCAGCCGCGTTAGACACCATATCGAGACCACGACAGATTACGCTGCGTCCGATACGCATCCGGTCGCCAGGGAGCACGTTCTTGTTTGCCTTCGACAATACCTATGCCGGCCTGCCCGACCACTTTCACCGGCCCGCGAAGCCGGCGGCCGCGCGGGCGCCGAAACTCATCCGGTTCAATCATGCGCTTGCCGAAGAACTGGGTCTCGACATCGCCGGTGCAGATGACGAACGGCTGGCGCAGGTGTTTTCCGGCCAGGTGATCCCGGTCGGCGCCGCGCCGCTGGCGCAGGCCTATGCCGGCCATCAGTTCGGTCATTTCAATCCGCAGCTCGGCGACGGGCGGGCGCTGTTGCTCGGCGAAGTGGTATCGCCAACGGGCGCGCGTTTCGACATCCAGCTCAAGGGGTCCGGTCCCACGGCCTTTTCGCGTCGTGGCGACGGCATGGCAGCACTCGGGCCGGTGCTGCGCGAATACATCGTGTCCGAAGCCTTTGCAGCACTCGGCGTGCCGGCCACACGGGCGCTCGCCGCTGTCTCGACCGGCGAGCAGGTGGCGCGCGAGACGATGCTGCCGGGCGCCGTCTTTACCCGCGTCGCCGCAAGCCATATCCGCGTCGGCACGTTCCAGTTCTTCGCCGCGCAAGGCGACGAGGACGCGGTGCGGACGCTCGCCGATTACGTCATCGACCGGCATTATCCGGAAGCGCGGGCGGCCGAAAATCCCTACCTCGCCATGCTCACGCTGGTGGCAGAGCGCCAGGCGCGGCTCATTGCCCGCTGGCTGTCGATCGGCTTCATCCACGGCGTGATGAACACCGACAACATGGCGATCTCGGGCGAAACCATTGATTTCGGCCCCTGCGCCTTCCTCGACGAATACGATCCGCGCAAGGTGTTCTCCTCGATCGACGAGCGCGGCCGTTATGCCTATGCCAACCAGCCGGGCATCGGCCAGTGGAATATCGCACGGCTCGCCGAATGCCTCTTGCCGCTCCTCGACGCGGAGGAGGACAAGGCAATCGAGGCGGCAAACGGCGTGCTCAAGGATTTCGGCGATGTCTTCCAGGCCGCGTGGCTCGACGCCTTCCGCGCCAAGCTCGGTGTGACGGGTGAGGCGGAGGACGACCGGGCGCTGGTCAGCGATTTCCTCGAACTGCTGCATCAGGGGGGCGCGGATTTCACGCTCACTTTCCGCACGCTTTCCAAGGTCGCCGGTGGTGCTGCCGTCGAGACACTCACCACTCTTTTCAATTCGCCACTCGGGCTTTCCGACTGGCTGACGCGCTGGCGCGCCCGCATCGATGACGGTCGCACGGCGGCTGAACGGCAGGCGGCGATGGAGGCGGTCAATCCCGCGCTCATTTCTCGCAACCACCGCATCGAGGAGGCGATTGCCGCCGCCGTTTATGGCGACTTCTCCTTCTTCCATCGGCTGGTCGAGGCGCTGGCCACACCTTACGTCGAGGACACGGCGACAGCAGACCTGCGGCTGCCTCCGACCCCCGAGGAACGGGTCACGCGGACCTTCTGCGGGACCTGAGTTTCCCTATTCGGCGAACATCGCTGCCAGATCTTCGAGCAGGCCGGGTCCCGTCGGCTCCCAGCCGAGCGCTTCGCGGGTCCGGGCAGAGGAGGCCGGCATGTCGAGGTGGGCGAAGCCGCTCATTGCGCCGAGGAACTCTCCGGCCCGTTCCCGTGACACGGATTTCGCCGGAAGTCCGAGGCCGCGCGAAATCGCCTTGGCAATCTCGGAGAGGCTGATTTCTTCCTCGGCCACGGCGTGATAACGCGCCCCTCGATCGGCCTTCTCAATGGCGAGGCGGAACAGCCGCGCCGTGTCGGTCAGGTGGCATGCCGACCAGCGGGTCGATCCGTCTCCGACATAGACCGCGCACCCTTTCTGACGGGCAATGTCGATCAGATAGCTCACCAGTCCCTGCCGCTTCGTGTCGTGGATCTGCGACAGGCGCATCGTCGACAGGTTCACGCCCTTATCCAGCAGCTTTCGGCCCGCCAGTTCGGAGGCGATGCGCGGGTTGCCATGCTCGACGTCCAGGACGTCTTCCCTTGCCAACTGGCCGGAGGCGGCGATGCCCATGCCGATCCCCGAGGTGATCAGGATCGGACGGTCGGAGCCGGCGAATGCTTCGCCGAGGGCGGCAATGGCTGCGGCGTCCTTCTCGCAATTGGCGGCAAATCTGGAAAAGTCGTGGTCGAAGGCGAGGTGGATCACGGCATCAGCCTGTTCCGCGCCGTGCGTCAGGCTCTCGGGCTCTTCCAGCGTGCCGAGATGGGCCTCTGCACCTGCCGCCCGCAATTTTGCAGCCCCCTCTTCCGAGCGTGTCAGGCCGAGGACCTGGTGTCCGGCCGCGAGCAGCTCGGGAAGGACGGCGGAGCCGATGAAGCCGGTGGCGCCGGTAACGAAAATGCGCATGTCAATCTTCCTGCGTTGTTGATGCAGACAAGCAATGGCAGATTGTGTATCCTGTTAAAGTAGTGACTTTATCATGGTATAATACCTCTCAGGATCGGTGTCCGGCATGGCGGCAGCAACATTGGCGAGTTTCCTGCGCGACCGCAGAATCCGACTGGACCCGGCAACTTTCGGCCTTTCCGGACGTCGCCGCACACCGGGGCTGCGCCGCGAGGAGGTGGCTCAGCGGGCCAATATCAGCCCGACCTGGTACACCTGGCTGGAGCAGGGGCGCGGCGGGGCACCGTCGGCCGATGTGCTGAACCGGATTGCCCGTGCCATGCTGATGACCGAGGCGGAGCGCGAGCATATGTTCATGCTCGGTCTCGGGAGACCGCCCGAGGCGCGCTATACCTCGGTCGACGGCGTTAGTCGCCGCCTGCAGCGCTTCCTCGACCGTCTGGAAACCTGCCCCGCCGTGGTCAAGACGGCCACCTGGGATGTGGTGGCCTGGAATAGGGCCGCGACCGTCGTCCTGTCCGATTACGGCAAGCTGCCGCCGGGGCAGCGCAACATGCTGCGCTTCATATTCACCAATCCGGAGGTGCGGGCCAAACAGCACGACTGGGAAACGATCGCCCGCTTCTGTGTCGCCGCCTTTCGCGCCGATGCGGCACGGGCGGGTGCCATGTCGCAGACGACACAGCTGGTCGAGGAACTGTCGCAGGCAAGCCCCGAGTTCCGCCGCCTGTGGGGTGAAAACCAGATCAGCGTGCCGGGCGAGGGGGCGAAGCGCCTGAACCACCCGGTGCTTGGCACGATCGACCTCGAATTCTCCGCGTTCGCCGTCGACGGGCGCGTCGATCTCAACCTGATGGTCTACACGCCTGTTGATCCTGATGTGGCCGAGCATATCCGCCGTCTTGCGCAGGAGGCCTAGCCTTCGCGCCCCTGCGGGAGACACCGTCAGTTTTCGCCACGCGCTGTCGCGAAATTGTCCGAATGCAGGCGCCGAATGGCAAACCTTCACTGCCCCCGATTCTCCTTGCCTCCTCCGCTTGCGAGGGCGCCCCTTTCACAGAGCCCTTTTTATGCTGCGCTTTTTCGAGACGATCATCGTTCCCACGGCCCGCGAAACACCCGGCAATCCCCCGGAGGGTCTCCTGCGCTTCTACTGGTTCTTCGTGCGCCAGGCGAAGGGCCTGTTCATCGCGCTGATCTTCGCCAGCCTCCTGGTGGCGCTCGCCGATGCGGCGATCCCCGTTTTCATGGGCAAACTCGTCAAGGTACTGACCGCCACCACGCCCGACCGCGTCTTTGCCGACGGCGCCTCGCTGATCTTCGGGCTCATCCTGCTCGTGCTCGTCATCCGGCCGCTGGTCACCGCCCTGCAGGGTCTCGTGCTCAACCAGGCGATCGCGCCCGGTGTCACCAACATGGTGCGCTGGCAGAGCCATTGGCACGTCATCCGCCAGAACCTCTCCTTCTTCCAGAACGATTTCGCCGGGCGCATCGGCTCGCGGGTGCTGGAAATCGGCCATACGCTTCGAAGCTCCGTCGTTTCGGTCATCTCGGTCGTCTGGTATCTGGTGGCGCTCGGCGTCATCACCTCCGGCATCCTGGCGGCCGCCAGCTGGTGGCTGGTGCTGCCGGTGGCGCTCTGGACCCTCGCCTATGTCGGCTTTCTGATCGCCATCGTGCCGCAGATCCGCCGCGGCTCGAAGGCGATTGCCTATGCGCGGTCCGATTTCGTCGGCCGCATCGTCGACAGCTATACGAATATCATGACGGTCAAGCTCTTCGCTCGGCCGGAAGAGGAAGACCAGTTTGTTCGCGAGTCCGTCGACCAGCACACCGCCCGCATGATCACCCAGCATCGCTGGCTGTCGCTGTTTTCGCTCGGGCTGACGTTGCTCTCCGGCCTGCTGATCGCCGGTACCACCTGGATGGCGGTCAGCCTCTGGGCGCAAGGCGCGATCGGCATCGACATCGTCGCCATGGTGCTGCCGATGACGCTGCAGATCTCCGGCACCTCTGCCCGTGTCGCCCAGGAAATCACCCAGATTTCGGATCAGGTCGGCACCGTGCACGAGGCGATGGACACGATCGCCAAGCCGATCGGGCTCACCGACCCGTCGTCCGCCAAGCCGCTCAAGGTGACGAAGGGCGCCATCCGCTTCGACAACGTCTCCTTCCACTACGGCCGCAAGGGCGGGATCATCGAAAACCTCTCGCTCGACATCAAACCCGGTGAGCGCATCGGCCTCGTCGGACGTTCCGGCGCCGGCAAATCGACGCTGGTCAACCTGCTCCTGCGTTTCTACGACGTCGAGAGCGGCCGCATCACCATCGACGGCCAGGATGTGTCCCAGGCGACCCAGGCGAGCATCCGCCAGCATATTTCCGTCGTCACCCAGGACACCTCGCTTTTGCACCGCTCGATCCACGAGAACATCGCCTATGGCCGTCGCTCGGCCACCCGCGCCGAAGTGATCGAGGCGGCGCGGCAGGCGCATGCGGTGGAATTCATTGAGCAGCTCTCCGACTGGCACGGCCGCACCGGCTTCGACGCCCATGTCGGCGAACGCGGCGTCAAACTCTCCGGCGGCCAGCGCCAGCGTATCGCGATCGCCCGCGTCATCCTGAAGAACGCGCCGATCCTGATCCTCGACGAGGCGACGTCCGCGCTCGATTCGGAAGTCGAGCAGGCGATCCAGGCAAGCCTCGAAGACCTGATGCAGGACCGTACCGTCATCGCCATCGCCCACCGCCTCTCGACCATCGCCGCCATGGACCGCCTCCTCATTCTCGACCGGGGGCGCATCGTTGAGCAGGGGACACACGGCGAGCTGTTGGCGCTGGGCGGCCATTATGCCGGGCTCTGGGCGCGGCAGTCGGGTGGGTTTCTGGAGGCGGAGGGGTAAATTTATCCTGGTCGGAGGACTCAAAGTCCCCCTCTGTCCTGCCGGACATCTCCCCCACAAGGGGGGGAGAGCGTGGGGCAAGCGCTCGGCTTCACGCGCGAACGGTGACGCTGGGTTAAGCCCTCCCCCTTGTGGGGAGGGTTTGGGAGGGGACTTTGTCACAACTCACCACATAAAAAAAGGCGCCCCTCGCGAGGCGCCTTTCTCGTGTCTGACGACGTAAACCAATCAGATCGACGGCTGCAGCGTCATCGAGGTGCCGGTGGCGGCGATGTTGAGGCCGAGCTGGCCCGTCACGCTGACCGGCTGCAGGTGGATCGAGCCGGAGGTGCCGCCGAAGAGAACGTTGGCGCCAACGCCGGCGCCGACGGTGGCTTCAGCGGTCGCGCCGCCATAAAGGCCGCCGAGCGAACCCTTGTGATAGCCGGCGGTCGGGGCGAAGACGGCCCAGATGATGCGGCCCTTGGCGGTGTAGCCGAGGTCGACGCCGAACTTCTTGATGGAGCCGGAATAGGTGTCGAGCGGTTCACCGTCGATCACCGAGGTAAAGGCGCAGTCGGCCGTCTTGGCCGAACCGAGAACGTAGCCGAAGCCGGAACCGATCTGGCAGTCGAGATAACCGATGCGCACGCCGCCGACGCGGTCGCTTTCCTGGGCAACCGGGGCCGGTTCCGAATAGGTCATGTCGGCCGCATGGGTGGCGCCGGCAACAGCCAGCATAGGCAGGGCGGCAAGGCTGGCCGCGATCAGGGTCTTCATGGCAATTCTCCTTCCATGTTCTGCTGCCCGTCGGGGAGGTGGCCGTTATCGGCTTCTCGGGCAGCGTGGAACAACGTCTAAGCGCGAAGATTGATCCAACTGAGGCGCGAGATGGGCAGTAAAGTGGCGATCCACCCCAAATTAGCGATTTCTTGCCCTGCCTGCACGGGCGGCATGCCTCTTTGTCCGCACCGTGGCCGCATTCCGTCAAAAGCAGATGTCCCCCTTCGGGAACCTTAAGCCGTTGCCGCGCTTCTCCCCGACAGCCAAACCGGAGGATTGCCATGACGCTCACTTTGCCCGAACTCGCCCACAAGATGAAGAAGATCGATTTCTGCATGATGCTGACCCGATCCGCCGACGAGACGATTTCGGCGCGGCCGATGAGCAACAATGGCGAGGTCGATTACGACGGCGACAGCTACTTCTTTTCCTACACCGACACCGCCAAAGTCCGCGAACTGACCGCAGATCCGGCCGTGTCGCTGACCTTTACGGCCCCACCGAGCCTGCTCGGCAAACCCGGCATCTTCGTCGCCGTGAAGGGCCGCGGCAGCCTGATCGCCGACAAGGCGGTGTTTGAGGCGCATTGGAGCAAGGATCTCGACCGCTGGTTCCCTGATGGCATCGACACGCCCGGCATCATCCTGATCAAGGTGCATGCCGACAGCATCACCTACTGGGACGGCGAGGACAACGGCACGGTCCCAGTCTGACGGGCGGTCGGGCGGGCCTTTGCTGCAAAAGCGGCATACGGTGCATGCATCCAACAGAGAGGGGCGTCGGTCATCGCCGGCGCCCTTTTTCGTTCCGGGCGCGACATGGGCGACCGCGCTTCTGCCGCGAACCGGCTTATGACGGCAGGTGACCGGAGCGTGGACAGGGGTCGTGGGGATCTTGCAGAATGTCGCAGACAGGCTGCAAATGTCTCGGGCCTGCTCTTAAGATCGCGGGCAGAACATCCACTCCCAGATATCAGGGCATCGTAAAGACCATGGCAGAGTTTCCGTCCAAGGCAAAAGTCGTCATCATCGGGTTGGGGGGCATTGTCGGCGCCTCCATCGCCCATCACCTGATCGAGCGCGGCTGGGACGACATCGTCGGCATCGACAAGTCGGGCATCCCGACCGATATCGGCTCGACGGCGCATGCGTCGGACTTCTGTTACACCACGTCCCACGACTATCTCTCGGTCTGGACCACTCAGTATTCCATCGATTTCTACGAGAAGATGGGCCACTACGCCCGCATCGGCGGGTTGGAAGTCGCTCGCACCGGCGACGACACCTGGATGGAAGAGATCAAGCGCAAGCTGTCGTCTGCCCGCGCCTTCGGCACCCGCGCCCATTACGTCTCCCCCGCCGAAATCAAGAAGCTCTTCCCGCTGATCGAGGAAGATCAGGTCATGGGCGGGATGTTCGATCCGGATGCTGGCCTCGTCGTGCCCCGCTCCCAGACCGTTGCCGGCAAGCTCGTCGATGCGGCTGAAAAGTCCGGCAAGCTTCAGATGTTTGGCAATACGCCGGCCAAGTCCCTCATCGTCGAGGGTGGCCGCATCAAGGGCGTCGTCACCCATCGCGGCACGATCATGGCCGATCACGTTATCGTCTGCGCCGGTCTCTGGGGCCGCCTGATCGCCGAAATGGTCGGCGAAGACCTGCCCGTCATGCCGGTCGACCATCCGTTGACCTTCTTCGGTCCGTATAACGAGTTCGAAGGCACCGGCAAGGAAATCGGCTATCCGCTGCTGCGCGACCAGGGCAATTCCGCCTATATGCGCGACACCGGAGACCCGAAGACCACCGAAGGCGGCCAGATCGAATGGGGTTACTACGAGCAGCACAATCCGCGCATGTGCCATCCGCGCGAGCTGCTCGAAAAGCACGAGGCACGCCTGTCGCCCTCGCAGCGCGACCTCGACATGGAGCAGATCCTCGAGCCGCTCGAGCGCGCCATGGAGCTCACCCCGATCCTCGGCGAACTCGGCTATAACGAGAGCCATAGCTTCAACGGCCTGCTGCAGGTCTCCGCTGCCGGCGGCCCGTCCTGCGGCGAAAGCCAGAAGGTGCGCGGCCTGTGGTATTGCGTCGCCATCTGGGTCAAGGACGGCCCCGGCTACGGCAAGCTGATCGCCGACTGGATGACCGACGGCCGCACGGAAATCGATCATTCCTCGATCGATTATTCCCGCTTCTACCCGCACCAGCTGGAAGAGAAGTTCATCGAAGGCCGCTGCTACGAGGCCGCCCAGAAGATCTATTTCCCCGCCGTGCACACCCGCGAACCCTATGCTTCCGGTCGTGGCGTCAAGCGTTCGCCGATGTATGAGCGCGAAGTCGAACTCGGCGGCTATTTCATGGAGCTTGGCGGCTGGGAGCGTGCGCATGGCTACGCCGCCAACGAGCACCTGCTGGAGAAATATGGCGACCGCGTGCCGGTTCGTGAAAACGAATGGGATAACAGGCACTTCTGGCGTGTTTCGAATGCCGAACATCTGGCGATGAGCGAGGATTGCGGCATCGTCAACCTCAGCCACTTCCACATGGTCGACATCGAAGGTCCTGACCATGTCGAGCTGCTCGAATGGCTTTGCGCCGCGAAGATCGGCGGTGACGCGAATATCGGCAAGGGCATCTACACCCACTTCCTCGACGACGAGGGCATGGTGCGCGCCGACTTCACCGTCTTCCGCATGGCCGACCGCTGCCGCCTGGTGAACGGCGCCGATGCCGGCCCGCGCGACCTCTATTACATGAAGCGCGTCGCCCAGGATCGCGGCCTTGATGTCACGATCACCGATACGTCGGAAAAATACATCACCATCGGCATCTGGGGCCCGAACGCCCGCGTGACGCTGAAAAAGGCGGTCGCTGACCCAGCCGGCCTCGACCCCGAAAACTTCCCCTTCGCCGCGATCAAGCAGATCGAAATCGCCGGCAAGTCCGTCACCGCCTTCCGCATTTCCTATGTCGGCGAGCAGGGCTGGGAACTGCACATGAAATACGAAGACGGCCTTGCCGTCTGGGATGCCCTTCGTGCGACAGGCGTGATGGCCTTCGGCGTCGAGACCTATGCCAACTCCCGCCGCATGGAAAAGAGCCTGCGCCTGCAGAACGCCGACCTCCTGACCCAGTACAATCTGATCGAGGCGGATCTTGCCCGCCCGAAGGTCAAGGAAGCCGATTTTCGCGGCAAGGCCAAGCATCTCGAATACAAGGCCCGCGACAAGCAGCCCGCCATGCTCTGCACGCTTGTGATGACCGATAATGTCGACAAGTCGGGTGTCGCCCGCTACCCCGTCGGCTCCATGCCGGTCGTCGACCCGGCCACCGGTGAAGTCCTGATCGACAGCCTCGGCCGTCGCTCCTACACCACATCGGTCGCCTTCGGCCCGACCATCGGCAAGAACATCGCGCTCGCCTATCTGCCGGCGGACTATTGCGAGGTGGGGCGGAAGCTGACCGTGGAATATTTTGCCGAATCGTTCCCGGTCGAGGTCGCAGCGGTGGGGTATAAGCCGCTGTATGATCCGGAGAATTTGAAGCCGCGCAGCTGAGGGCAGGGCCTCCCCATCGTCTTGCTCGGGCTTGTCCCGAGCATCTACAACGGTTCGATTTCATTCACGTCGTAGATCCTCGGCAGAGGGCCGAGGATGACGCGAAGCAAGAGTGAAGCGGTTTGTCATCAAGCTGAACCCGTCGGTCGTGAGGCCGGCGGGTTTTTTGGGTTCAAGCGTATCAACGCGCCCGTCTTGATATCGTGATTAGATGTAGCTACATTTAATCATGAAGATCATCTGGGATGAGCCCAAACGGCGCGCCAACCTGGAAAAGCACGGCTTCGACTTCGCCGACGTCAGCGAACTCGATTGGGAGAATGCCGTTGTCGAAGACGGCAGGCCGGATTCGGATGGCCGGCAACGGCTAAAAGCGATCGGATATTTCCGCGACGGAACGGCTGCGGTGGTCTTCGCCCTTCTCGGATCGGAAGCCATATCGATCATCAGCTTTCGTCCGGCAAGCGACAAGGAAACAAGGAGGCTTCCATGGCCACCAAAGGCAAGACACTGAACACGTTCGAGGCCGGACGCGGTTATGATCGCGAGGACTGGGATGCTGTCGAGTTCCCGGAACTCAGCGACGAAGAACTGGCGAGAATGCGCCCCGCCCAGGAGGTCTTGCCGCCAGCCTTCTTCAAGGCCATGGAGGACCACCGCCGCTCCCGCGGGCGTCCAGCCGTGGCGCATCCGAAAAAGCAGATTACGCTGAGGCTCGATGAAGACGTCATCGCCAAATTCCGCGAAACCGGCAAGGGCTGGCAGGGGCGCCTGAATGCGGCGCTGCGCAAGGCGGTCGGGATTTGAGGGGGAAGTGGCCGCGATGTTTAACCTCCCCCATGCGAGGGAGGACGGAAAATCGAAGGCTTAGGCGAGCGCAAGCGGCCTAAACTTCAGATTTCCCCGGAGAGGGGCGCAGTTCCGTAGGCATTCACCTCACCAAGCCCCCTCTTGCGAAATCTGAGGTTTGGCCCTGATCGGTTGCTCCTGAATGCTTGTGTTTGGATCCTCGGGTCAAGCCCGAGGATGACGGAATGTGGGGGGGCGACCGGTATCCTCCTCTACCGCTTCCATCGCACAAGGCGTGAGGAGAATACCATCTCTTACTCCAAGAAGGTCGTCATCCTCGGGCTTGACCCGAGGATCCAAACACAAGCGCACCAACGCCAGACACCCCGCCAGAGCGACCCAAATTGCCGAAAAGAGGGGATGAATTCCAAACATTTCCCAACAAAATCAAACCCCGACATGTTTTTTCATCCCCGCCCATTTTTCCGCTCGTAGACTTGTCGCTGTCCCGCCCTCGGATACACCTGACGATGCGATGTCAGGCGAGGCGGGGCCGGCGCCGGGGCCGAGCACTCTCGCAGGTGCCAATCCCCGGCCCGCTGCAACGGTCTCCCTCCGGACGTGGGGCTGGATACGAAGGTGACGGGGTCGGATGCCTCTTCACTGGATACCCCGATCGGAAGGACGTGCCTCAGAGGCACACAGACAAGGTGCCCGTGCCGTCGCGAAGATCCCAGACGGCGGGGCGAAACAAACGGCGGGGATGAGGACCGAGGTCGAAAATGACCAGGATCGCATCCCCCGGGCGAGGGTCCCGGTCGGAATGGTGCACCATCCGGCGGGAACCTCCCGGGCCACCGGCCAGGCTGAAGCGTCATCTCACGGTGATGCGGGCGCCGGACCCTACGCCCGGTCGAACGTCGGACGGATCGAAGGATCGTCACGACGCCCGTCGCCGCCTTGCCAGAGAGACGCATGCAGCGGGACAAAACGCCGAACGAGGCGCCGGAAGGAGCCACATAAAATACTTAGACAGGTTGCTTCTGGCGCCTCGTCCGAGACAAGTTTCACCGACCCGGAGGGAGAGATCCCGACCGGCGGCGACGCTTGGGGTTTTTGACAGTTTCCGTATGCCGCCAGCCACGCGCCGCGAGATTGCCGCCACGCTGGCAGATCCTCGGGACATCCTCGGGTTAAACCCGAGGACGAGGATGACGATTGCGTAGAGGAAGGGTATCCTCCGCAAGCGTCGCAACACTCTGAAACGCCGGCGGGGGACACTGTGCCCACCCCACATGCCGTCATCCTCGGGCTTTGTCGCGAGGATCTGCCGAGGGTTCAATCCGCAGGTGGGTGATGGTGGACGACAGCCCCCACCTGCCGCCAAGCCTCAGATTCGCAGCCGGGCGGCTCTGTCAGGATCTTGCCATGCAACATTGCCCCCTCCCGTGAAATCTCAGGCTTTGACCCTTTTCGGGCCGGTTCCTCTCACGGACTTTGCTCGGGTTCGCGTTCAGGCCGCCGTTCGCAGAGTTCCATCCACCGGTTCGATGTGAGGCCTGCCTTCGGCCACCGCTCCGAAGCCCCCGCATGAAGCCCCCTAGGAGAGACAGGCTCGTGGATACATCAACCCGCCCCCTCAAACCGCCGCAGCCAGCCTTGCCTGCAGGCGGTGCGGCGCCGGCATCTCCGTCGGCTGCTTTTCCCGGACCATGGCTTCGAAATCGCTGCCGGGGATCGGTCGGCCGAAGAGCCAGCCCTGGAAGAGGTGGCAGCCGATGTCGCGGAGGTAGGCGTGCTGGGAAGGCGTTTCGACGCCTTCGGCGACGATCTGCAGCTCGAGATCGTGTGCGATCGAGGCGATGGAGCGGACGAGGGCGGCGCCGCGGTCGCTTTCGGTCAGGCCTGCAACGAAGCTGCGGTCGATCTTCAGCTCGCGGACCGGCAGGCGGCGCAAATAGGCGAGCGAGGAATAGCCCGTCCCGAAGTCGTCGAGCGAGAAGGTCACGCCCGTGCGCTTGAGGACTTCCATCTTTTCAGCCACGGGATCGAGGCCGGCGAGCAGGACGTTTTCGGTCAGTTCGAGGCGCAGGCGCGCCGGGTTGACGGCATGGGTGGCGAGCAGCTGGTTCACCGTCGTGATGAAATCGCTCTCGTTGAACTGGCTGGCGCTGACATTGACCGACAGTGTGAGCGCGCTCAGCGCCGGCTCGGCCTTCCAGCGGGCGAGCGTGCGGCCGGCCTCTTCCAAGACCCAGGCGCCGAGAACCGGCATGAGGCCCATCTCCTCGGCCACGGGGACGAAGTCGGCGGGCGAAACCGTGCCGCGCGTGGGATGGTGCCAGCGCAACAGAGCTTCGGCGCCGGCGATCCTGCCGTCGCGGTCGATCTGGGGCTGGTAGGCCAGAGAGAGTTCGTTGCGGCGCAGGGCGCCGAGCAGTTCGCGGGCAAGGCCACGGGGCGCGGACAGGCGGCGCTGCAGGGCGTAGACGGTGGCCGTGAACAGGATCGCGGCGAGCGTCGGATTGACCCAGACGCCGACGGCGCGCAGATCCTGCGGAATGGGATCGGCAAAGGGCGAGACAGTGTTGGAGGCGTGCAGGAAGACAAAGCCCGCAAGGGTCGCGGCAATTACCATCGCCTGACCGGGCGCCGGCCGGCGCAGATAGTTGATGTAGCCCATCATCGCCAGCACCGGCAGGAACAGGTGCGAGACGCGCGGATACTTTGGATCCGGCACGTCGAAGAGCAGGCAGAAACCGATGATGAACACCAGGAAGGCGACCTGGGCCACGAGCAGGAAGAGATCGAGTTTGCCGGCTGTGACGAGGGCGAAACATAGGAGGGCGACGACGGCGGGGAAGAGTTCGGCGATCGCCATCATTCCGTGGCCGTGGACGGCGAAGATCACGGACCAGAGCGTGGAGAAAAAGGCGACGGCCAGCGTCATCGCCTGGTAGGCGACGATCACCCGTCGCTGCCGCCTGTCTATACTGCTCTCTGTCTCCATCGGCCTTCCGCTGGCGTCGCAAGCGCTTTGGATCGCGTGCCCGATCCTCGCTCACCAGGTTTCCACAGCCTTCCCTGTTATCATGGTGAGCTTAAGGAAAGGCTGTGGCCCATGATTAACAGGGAGTTTCGGGCGGGCGGGCAAGGACAGGCCAGGAGGGAGTGGTTCGGCGGCGCGTTTGCTGAAGGAGGCGTGGGCGAAACGATGACGGGCGGCCGCGGCTGTTGCCGTCGACCGCCCGAAGCGGACCGTCAGGTCCTTCCTCCCCCCGGAGAACTCTCAGCTCGAAAGTCTCAGCCTGCTTTGGCGACTTTCATCACTTCAGGGTCGTAAACCCGGCCGAAGCGATTGGCAAGGAAAGCTGGGAGGTCAATTTCTTCCTGGCGAACGAATCCGGCCTGGGGCAGGGTGCCGTCGGCCAGCAGATCCAGCACCGTGCAGATGCCGGCGGCGGTGGTGATCTGGATGGCGCTCATCTTTTTGCCCGCGACGACGCCGGCATAGACCTTGTTGGCATAGGTTTCCTGCAGGTAACGGCCATCCTTCCAGCCGCAGACGGTGACGAAGATCACGACGACGTCCTGCATGGTGGCGGGCAGCGCGTTTTCGAAGAGATCCTTCAGCACATCGCGGCGGTTCTTCAGGTTGAAGTCGTTGAGCAGCGCCTTGATGATCGCCTGGTGGCCGGGATAGCGGATGGTGCGGTAGTTCATCGTGCGCACGCGGCCTTCGAGCGTCTTTGCCAGCGTGCCCAAGCCGCCCGAGGTGTTGAAGGCTTCGTAGGTGACGCCGTCGAGCGAAAATTCCTCGCGCTCTTCCATGGCCGGCACGACCGCCAGCTTGCCTTCGACGATCGCCTCGCAGGGCTCGATGTATTCGTTGATCAACCCGTCGGTCGACCAGGTCAGATTGTAGTTCAGGGCATTGGACGGATATTGCGGCAGGGCGCCGACGCGCATGCGCACCGTGTCCAGCGTGTCGAAGTGTTTCGTGAGATCGTTTGCGACGATCGAGATGAAGCCGGGGGCGAGGCCGCACTGGGGGATGAAGGCGGAGCGGGCGCCGCGGGCGAGTTCTTCCACCTTACGGGTGGTCGCGACATCTTCCGTCAGGTCCAGATAATGGGTCGCGGTGCGGGCGGCACTTTCGGCAATCGCACCGGTCAGGTGGAAGGGGGCGGCCGAGAGGACGGCGAACTGGCCGGTGAGGGCTGCATCGAGCGCGGCGGCATCGGAGATATCAAGTTCGCGGGTCGAGACGGCCGGATGGGCATCGATCTTCGCCAACTGCTCGGTGCTGCGGTCCGCGACGGTGACCTTGTAGTCGCCGGTTTCGGCCAGCATGCGCGCAATTGCACCGCCAATCTTGCCCGCGCCGATGATGGTGATGTTCTTCATGGTTTGCCCCTCGCATGCTGGACGCCCGCTCAAGGCAGACGTGTTGTCATTGATCAATTCAGTCTGGCTGCGGGTGATGTCGATTCCAAGTGACGATCTGTTCATTTTGAAGTATGATAATGGGCAGATAGACGAATGGATTTTTCAAAATGCAGGTATCAGACAAGGACAGGGAGCTGCTGGCTCTGCTGTCGGAAAACGCCCGGATGCCGGTCGCCGAACTCGCGCGGCGGCTCGATCTGTCCCGCACGACCGTGCAGGCCAGGCTCGAGCGTCTTGAGAGCCAGGGGGTCATCGCCGGATATCAGGTGCGGCTCTCGGATGCCTATCAGAGCGGGCTGATCCGGGCGCACGTGATGATCACGATCGCCCCCAAGGCACTGTCGGCGGTCACGGGAGAACTGAACGCGATCCGCGAGGTGCAAGCCCTCTATTCGGTCAACGGTCCCTATGACCTGATTGCCATCGTTGCCGCGCCGTCGATCTCCGAACTCGACCGCCTGATCGACCGCATCGGCGAACTGTCCGGCGTGGAGCGGACGCTGTCCTCGATCATCCTGTCGACGCGCATTGCGCGCTGAAAAACTCGGAAAAAGTGTTAAAGGTATGGCTGTTTTTAGAGAGAATTAAGCAACCTTATGTTGATGTAGGTTATTCTGATATTCATCGGGGGGGTGACATGAGGGTGGTGACGGCATTCCTGGTTTCCTGTGTCCTTTGGCCAGCGACGGTGGCGGCCGCTCCTGTCAACCATAAGGATGCCGCCCATCCCGTCGTCTCGGGCACGTCGACCTGGGTGACACGTCAGGGGTCCGTGATGGTGCTGGACATCGGGCGCGATGGAGTGGTCCGGGGTTATTTCGTCAACAATGCGCCGGGCAAGGGATGTCGTGGTATTCCCTACGACCTCAACGGGCGAATGGTCGGCGAGACGATCGCCTTTCGCGTTGGCTGGCGCAACGGCGTTGCGGATTGCCTGACGGAGACGCAGTGGCGAGGACATCTCCAGCCGTCGCGCAATGGCGGTCTGGAGATTGTGACGACATGGCAACGAATCTCCACCCTGGCGCCTGTTGGAAAGCGCCGGGAAGTCCCGCAGCAGGGGACCGATCACTTCACACTGCAGGTCGGAACCGGATCGCAGGCCTATCTCGAGAATTAGGTTTCTCGGCAATTCCCTAAATAGCGGCTCACCTGTCAGGCTGCCGCCAGTTCAGCCCGTGCCAGTGCCCGCTCCAGGGCGGCGACGCAGATCTCGTCGTGATGGCGACCGGCGCCTTCCCAGAGGATCGACAGGGCCTTTTCCACAGGCATGGCGGTGCGGTAGGGCCGGTCGGCGGTCAGCGCGTCGAAGACATCGGCGGTTGCGACGATGCGGGTTTCGAAGGAGATCTGGTCGCTTTTCAAGCCGCGGGGATAGCCGGAGCCATCCAGTTTTTCGTGATGGGCGCCGCCGATGACCGCCAGATCGGCAAAGGCTGCGATGCGCGAGAGGATGGTTTCGGAGAACTCGGCGTGCCGCTTCATCTGCGCCCATTCCTCACCGTCGAGCCGGCCCGGCTTGTCGAGCACGCTGTTGGAGACGCCGAGCTTGCCGATGTCGTGCAGCAAAGCCGCGCGCTTCAGCTTTCGACGCTCCGGCAGCGCCATCCGAAGCTCTTCGGCGATCATGTCGGTAAAGAGCGCCACACGGTCACTGTGGCCGGATGTGTAGGGGCTCTTGGCGTCGATGACACGGGCGAAGCCTGCGGCGATATCGTCGAGATAGTCCTCGTCCGCCATCAAGGTCTGGCGGCCCGGTTCGAGCGCCAGCACATAGGCTTCCAGATTTTCTGCGCCGAGTTCGGCAAAGAAAACCGCGGTGGCGATCCTTTCGAAAACTGCGACGAGCTCCGGATCGAACCAGGTCCCCGCACGCTTCTTCACCTCCGCAAGGGCAGCCTCCGGCCCCTGATGGACAAAGAAGACATCGATCACCTGTGCCAAAAGAGCGATGCGGGCGAAGAGGTGGATTTCCTGACCTTTCAAGCCCTGCGGCTTGCCGCCTCCGTCAACATGTTCATCGAGATCCAGGATGCCTTGCGCCACCTCTTCGGAAAAGCGCATCTGCCGGGCGATCTCGGCGCCGCGCTGGCAGCGGGTCTGGATGAGGGTCGTCGAGATCTCGCCGCCATTCTTGAAGATGTTCAGGATGCCGCGAAAGCGTTCGGCAAGGCCGGCTTCCATGCCGGTGTGAGAGAGGACGAATTTCAGGATCTGCGGGAAGGAGCCGTCGACAAGCTTGAAATCCCGTTTGAACTTGAGGTCGTCGGCGAGATAGAGCTCGCAAATGCGGGCGGCATTGGACGAGCAGCCAAGATCCTTGAGGAGCAGCGTATAGTAGAGATCGCGCAGCGCCGTCTCGCTGAGCCCCAGCGCCTTGCCGATGCGCGTGCCGATGAAGCAGCAGCGAACGCAATGACCGACGGGTTGGCCTTCGGTCATGTCGAGTGCATGGCTGAGGGCTTCGATGAGTTCTGCGAGCCGGATTGTCTGGGGCATGGTTTCTCCTGAGAGGAGAAAGCTAATGCGCTTATATTAAGAAGCCGTGTTGAAAGGGGGTCGTCTCGGCAAACGTCAACCTCCTGTTCATCGCTTCCATGCTTGTCTTTTTCCCGCATTGTCTTAAGCCATGAGACGCACTATGTGCGGATAAGCCAAACCAACGAGGACTGTCCCCTGTGATGAACGAAGACGAAGACGACAAGAGCAAGGAACTGCCGATCGGCAAGGAAACGGAAGCGAACCTCTTCAAGTCGCGTTCGATCTTCATCTATGGCGGCATCACCATGGAGCTGGCGCAGAAGGTCTGCACGCAGCTCGTCGCGCTCGCTGCCGCATCGGATGAAGACATCCGCGTGTTCGTCTGCTCGCCGGGCGGCCATGTGGAAGCCGGTGACGCGATCCACGACATGATCAAGTTCATCAAGCCAAAGGTCTGGATCATCGCGACCGGCTGGGCCGCCTCTGCCGGCTCGCTGATCTTCGTGGCCGTTCCGAAGGAGCGCCGTCTGGCCCTGCCGAACACCCGCTTCCTGATGCACCAGCCGTCCGGCGGCACGCGCGGCATGGCGTCCGACATCGAGATCCAGGCCCGCGAAATCATCAAGATGAACCAGCGCCTGATCAAGATCTATTCGAAGGCCACCGGCCAGTCGGAAGAGAAGATCGCCAAGGATATCGACCGCGACTACTGGCTGTCGGCTGAAGATGCCGTCACCTATGGTCTCGTCGGCAAGATCATCGAGAGCCACGCCGATATCGGCTGACGCCTCTTATATCGAGATACAGAAAAGCCGCCGGAGCGATCCGGCGGCTTTTATCGTTCTGAGGCTTAGCGTCAGATAAGGGGGCAGCCGCGGCGGTTGGCGAAGCGGATGCGTTCGGGACCACGGCGGGTGAAGCCTTCCACGGTCACACTGCGGTCGGTCATGCGCACAACCTGCGGGCGGCGCAGGCCTTCATCGAGCGCGGCGGCGCGGGCTTCGCGGGCGCTGCAGCCGCGATCACGGTCGCGCTCGCGAATGACCGGACGGATGCCATTCGGTCCGATGCGAAGTTCGACATCCTGGGCCGAGGCCGGCGCGACGAAGGCTGAGCCCGTGACGAGGATCGCCAGGGCGAGGGCGGATTTCATGATGGACATGGGGCTCTCCTGCATTCTGTTGCACAGGAATGCCGCAGCCCAAGAAAGGTTCCTGACGTGTCATGCGCTTTCACGGCAGGTCAAAACGTTTGACCACCAGATTTATGCCAGAGGATTGGCCGGGGAGGTCACCCAGATGCTAGCGCCTTCTCCAGCACCGAGAAGATGCGCGGATCGATACACTGCGCGACATTGAAGCGCATCTTGTCAGGCGCGCTTTGCGTGACCGAGAAGACATTGCCGGGGGCGAGGACGACGCCTTCGGCGAGCGCCAGGCGCGCGACCTCCGTCGCATCGCGCCCCTCCGGTAGGTCGCACCAGAGGAACAGGCCACCGCGCGGCTCGATCCAGGGCGTGATGCCGAGGCGGGCGAGGCGCTTGCGGGTTTCGGCCATGGCGGCGGCGAGCCGGCTGCGCAAGCCCTGCAGGTGGCGGCGGTAACTGCCGTCCTTCAGCACCGAGAGCACGAGTTCCGCCGAGAGTGCCGGGCCGGAAAAGGAAGAGGCGATCTTGAGATCGGTCAGGCCCTCGATCCAGTCCGGCCGCGCGGCGATGTAGCCGATGCGGGCGGCGGCCGAGAGCGTCTTGGAGAAGCTGCCGACATGGATGACGCGCTGCAGGCCATCGAGCGCGGCGAGGCGGGGTGCCGGGTGTTGTTCGAAATCGGCAAAGATATCGTCTTCGACGACCGTGAGGTCGGCGCTTTCTGCGATCTTCATCAGCCGATGGGCCGTGGCCGGGGCGAGCACCGCCCCTGTCGGGTTGTGAAAGGCGCAATTCGTGACATAGAGGCGGGGACGATGTGTGGCGACAGCTTCTGCAAAGGCATCGAGATCCGGGCCTGAGGGCGTGAACGGAATGCCAACGATTTTTGCCCGGTGGGCGCGCAGCAGCGCCAGAAAATTGAAATAGCAGGGGTCGTCGACCAGCACTGTGTCGCCGGGCTCGAGGAGGAAGCGGCAGACGAGGTCGATGGCCTGGGTGCCGCTTTCCACAAGCAGAACCTGCGATGGTGTGGTATCGATGCCGTTTTCTGCCATGCGCCGGACGAGATGCTGGCGCAGTGGCACGTGGCCCAGCGGCGTGCCGTAGTCCACAAGCCGGCTGGCGTCGCCGCGGGCGAGGCTGCGCAATCCCCGGCGCAGGTCCTCCTCAGGCATCCAGTCGGCCGGCATCCAGCCACAGCCGGGCTTGAGATGGTCCGCAGGCGCCTCGAGCGCCTGACGGGTCACCCAGAAGGGGTCAATGGCGCGGTCGAGCCGGGGGGCAAGATCCGACAGGACGAGCGGGGTCAGGGGCGTCAGCACATAGAAGCCCGAGCCGGCCCGAGCCTCAATGACACCCTCTGCCGCGAGGCGCTCATAGGCTTCCACCATCGTGGACGGCGACACGCCGAAAAGCTCCGCCCCCTTGCGGATGGACGGGAGCTTTGCGCCGGGGCCGAGGCTGCGGGTGGCAATGCGCGCGCGGATCGCGGTGATGACCCCGGCGGTGCGGCCGGCACCGGCCGGCTGCTCGGTTCCGCCTGCCAAGGAAATCGCGGTTGGCGCGGAGCTGGGTCCCGTGCGGGCGTCCATGTGTATGGCTTTCGTGATCAGTACAGTTTGGTGAAACTGTATCGGTCTGTTTCTGCCAAGTCGAGTGGTTTGTCGGTAGTGTCCGAAACCTGCGGTCCCGTTTCATCACGGAATGTCCGCGCGGAAGTGTTTCAACGACAGGATTGCAGTGGCATGGCGAAGGTGGTGAATGACGGGATCATCGGGGATCAAGGCGTGACGGAAAGGGGGCGTGCGGACAAGGTGACCCGGGGATATGTGAACGGGGCGCTGGGCATGCTGATCTTCTCGGCCTCATTGCCGGCGACGCGGGTTGCCGTGCAGGGTTTCGATCCCGTGTTCCTTACGACGGCGCGCGCCGCGATCGCAGGTTTGCTGGCGCTTGCCGTGGTGTTTGCCCTCAAGACGGCGCGGCCAGCGCGGGCGGACCTTGTTTCACTCGTGGTCATCGCGCTTGGGGTGGTCGTCGGCTTTCCGCTGCTCACCGCCTTTGCGCTCCAGCACATCACCTCTGCGCAGTCGTTGGTCTTTATCGGGCTCCTGCCGTTGTCGACGGCGGTGTTCGGCGTGCTGCGCGGAGCGGAGCGGCCGAAGCCGGTGTTCTGGATTTTCTCGCTCGCCGGCAGCCTTGTGGTCGTCGGCTTTGCCCTGACGCATGGAGGGCCTGCTTCGCTGATCGGTGATCTCCTGATGATCGCCGCCATTCTCGTCTGCGGGCTCGGTTATGCCGAGGGCGGTCGGCTGACGCGACAGATGGGCGGCTTTGCCGTCATCGCCTGGGCGCTCGTGTTGTCGCTGCCGGTCATGCTTGTTCTTTCCGTCGTGCTTCGCCCCGAGACGGTTGCGCATGTGACGAGCGGGCAATGGTTCGGGCTTGCCTATGTCTCGCTGTTTTCGATGCTGATCGGCTTCGTCTTCTGGTATCGCGGGCTGGCGCTGGGCGGTATTGCCGCCGTTGGGCAATTGCAGCTGCTGCAGCCGTTCTTCGGGCTGATGCTGGCGGCTTTTCTGCTGGGTGAACCGGTCAGCTGGAGCATGGGCGCTGCGATGCTCGCGGTGGTTGGCTGCGTGGCGGGCGCGCGGCGCTACGGGCGGTAGGGGCCGTGCGCGCCGCTGATCATTTCCATTCGTGGAGTTTCGCGCCGATAAGGGGGCGGTCCGTGACCAGAGGCAGGCGGGCGCCGTCCTGCGCCGCATAAGCCAAGGCATCGGCTTCGTCGTTGAAGCCGATGAAGATCATCGACAGCGATTTCGTCTTCGGTGCGCCCTTCTTGCGGCAGGAGAGTTTCACCGCGCAATGGGGAAAGGCTTCGTCCAGCACGGCGCCTTGCGGCAGCGCATCTGCGAGCGCCAGATGGGTCTTGAGGCCGAGGAAGCGGTCGATGGCAGCAAAGGCGGTCGCCTCGGGCAGCTGTTTGTTCTCGGAAGAGCCCGGCGCGCGGCCCCAGAAGAGGCTATCGACCAGCCCCTTCGCCCGTTTCGACTTCACCACCACGAGGCCGCCGGCGGCGACCAGTTCCAGATGGAGATCCCAGGTCTGGAACAGCTCCGGTTTGTCCCGCAGTTCCGCAAGGAGGGGGCGGAGGGCGGCGGTGAGGTCGGTGTAAAAGGCTGGGGGCATCGGGTCTCGATTCCAGGTGATCGCGTGCGCGCTCCTAGCATGACGGCGGCGGGGTGGATAGCGGCCGGCTTGGCCTTCGACTGGGAACCGGAGTTCGGCACCTTGCCGGACATGACCAGTCCTGAGCCTCCGGGTTTTTACGCCCGCTTTGCCGCAGGGGAGGTGGGCTGCAGACGTGCCCGCAACTTGGAAAGCGACATGGGTTTGCCGATGAGATAGCCCTGGAGCAGTTCGCAGCCGGCGTCGCGGGCGAAATCCGCCTGCTCGGCCGTTTCGATGCCTTCCGCCGTGACGGGGATATCGAGGGCTGCGGCCAGCTGGATGGTTGCGCGCAGGATGGCGTCGTTGCCGCCGGTGATCAGCGAGCGGTCGATCTTGACCTTGTCGAAGCCGAACTGTCTCAGCGTGCCGATGCTGGCATGGCCGGTGCCGAAGTCATCCATGGCGAAGCGCACGCCGATGGCATGAAGCGCGGTGATCGAGCGTCTCGCCCGGTCTGGCCTGGAGATGAAGACGCCTTCCGTGACCTCGAGAATGAGGCGGCCGGGATTGAAATCCTGCCGCGACAGCAGATCCTTCATCTCCTCGGCGAAATTCGGGTTGCACAATTGCAGCGGGGAGACGTTGAGGGAGAGATCGAGCTCGGGCCATTCGGCCACGGCGCGAAGGGCGGTCTCGAAGACGTTCTGCGACAGCTGATCGATGAGGCCGGATCGCTCCGCAAGCGGGATGAACACTTCCGGGCTGACCGGGCCGGTCGGCGGGTTCCACCGGGCCAGCGCCTCGACACCGGTGATCTTTCCCGTGGCGGCGGAGGTGAGCGGCTGGAAAACGACCTCGATCTCGTTTCTGGCGATGGCGGCCTTCAGGCGCTGTTCGGCCTCAACGAGGCTTTCCCGCTCGTGGTCGAGTTCGACGCTGTAGGCTGCCGTCTGTCCCCGGCCGCCTTCCTTGGCGCGGTAGAGAGCGACATCGGCCCGGCGGACGACTTCCAGCGGGGCGGTGTCTTCAGGGAGGCTGGTGAAGCCGACACTGGCGCCGACCTCGACGGTGCGTCCGTCGATGGCGAAGGGCTGTCTCAGGAGATGGACGATGCGGGCGCCTACCACCTGGGGGTCGACATCCTCGGGCTGGATGAGAGCGAATTCGTCGCCCCCCATGCGGGCGATGGCAAAGACGCGCTCGTGCACGGTGCCGAGCGTTTCCCCGACGCGCCGGATGAGCTTGTCGCCCACCGCATGGCCCCAGGCATCGTTGACCGCCTTGAAGCCGTCGAGATCGACGAGATGGACGATGCTGCCTGCCGGTGCTGCGGCGATCGCCTGGATGAAGCCGGCGCGGTTGAGCAGGCCGGTCAGCTGGTCATGGGTCGCCTCCCGCGTCGCTTCGGCCGCGCGCGCGCTTTCGCGCCGCAGCTCGGTGCGGGAAATGTCGATGACCACCAGCAGAAACACGAGGAACAGCGCGGCCAGGACGACCAGTTGCGGGAAAACCCGCTCATAGACGGCGGTGCCGGGGTCGAGCTTCGGCCAGGTGAGATGGGCGAGCGCCCGGCCATTGGCGTCGTTCAGGGGGTAATCGAGCTGGCCGGGAACACGCTCGGTGCCGAGGGCGAGGCCCTTGACCTGAAAATCGTCGGCGATGGTGGCGATGTAGTCCGCCGTCAGGCTCTTGAAGAAGGTGAGGGTGTGAGGAGGGCTCTGCGGCTTGCCGAGATAGGGCTGGATCGCCAGTGTGGTGACCATGGTGACGCGGTCGCCGAGGACGAAGAAGCCGACATGGGCGCTGGTCGAGGGATTGCTTGAGGCCTCAAGAGACTGCTGCACGAAATCCTGACCAAGGGCTGCCGGCGCATCGAAGGTTTCGCCCTTCAGATAACCCGCCACCTGGTGTCCGTTGGAATCCATCACCACGACACCGTCATAGAGCGGATAGTCGGCGCTGGTCGTGCCCCAGTTGTCGTTGATCCAGGCCTCGCTTTCGGCGGATCCGACCGCGGCATAGGCATCGTCCCAGATGGCGTTGTCGCGCACGGTGACGGCCATCCGCTTCTTGATCGAGGACACGGCAGAGGCGACGGCATCCAGCGAGCGGTTCTCATCGATGCTGTTTGCCGCATCCCGCATGGTGACGACGACATTGATCGACAGCGCCGCGATCGCCATGAGGATCGCCAGCACGCTGATTGCGGCCAACACGACCTGGCGTGCCTGGCGGGCCCGCGGAATACCAATTGCCATCGTGACGACCAAACTTTCGGGTGATGATTGCATGTCCGAAAGGGACGGCAGGAGACCTCATGTCCGCGAACGCGCTGCAGGGTTTTCTTTATCAGGAAATGCTTTCGGAATGGTGTCGGTTGGGGTGTGGGATTTGGGGTGGGCGTCTATTTGGACATCGAGTCCGGTGTCAGATCGACACGGCTTTCCTTGCCGTCCGGCGTTTTCAGCACGAGTTCGACGCCGCCGCCGATGGAGCGCATGTAGCGGACGACGGAGGAGAGGAGGACGTCGTCGGCGCGTTCGATTTTCGACACGGTGTTCTGCGTCATGCCGGCCCGGGCTGCGACATCCTGCTGGGTGGCCTGCATGGCCTTGCGAACCTCGGCCAGCGCCTTGCCCAGCCGCCGCTCGTTGCGCTTGGCATCGAGGCGTGCGCGGATCTCGTCCGGCAGATCGGCGCGCAGTGTTTTCCAGTCAGAGTCCATTGCGTTTCTCCTTCAGCCAGGCTGAAAAGCGGGTATCAGCCTTGCGGATCAGGGTGTTGTAAAACAGCGTCTGGCTTATGCCCTGCTTGTCGCCGCGCAGAGGATGATGGCGCTCTGGGCCGGATCGACGGCGAAGGCGAAACGCCAGACCTGTTTGCCGAACCGCACCCGAATTTCCTTCATGTTGGAATGGGTGGAGCCTGCCAGCGTGTCCACGTCGGGCCGACCGAGGAAGGGGCCGTCGTCTTCGAGATGGTCGAGGACCTCACCGACCAGTTCCTTCAGGCCCATCTCCAGCGCCTTCCATTCGGGAACAAATTCGGAATGAAATTGCACCTTGTATGGCATTGGTTTGTCCCAGGATATATCTTTGAAGATATTGCGTCAATTGCGGCGTCATCGAAATAGGCTGCGCAACGGTGAGAAAACAGGGCAGCCCGCAGGTCGATATTTATCCTTGTATTATCCAACTTGACGTGTCTAATTTCAACCTATTAGTGCTTTCGGTTCGCGCGGGAAGCGGGCAGTGGTGTCCTTGACGTGCGTCCAGGGGCGGACCAAGTCCGTGAACGAAAAGTTTGGAAATCTTGTCAGAGAATAGGATCGGTCCGACTGTGAACGAAGATGCTAGGAAGGTCCTGGATAACTACCTCGATACCGAACGTCTCGCTGTTCCCCACGCGATACTGATCACGGGGAAGTGGGGCAGCGGAAAGACTCATTTTTTACAGAACATTTATGAGCCAGAACGGCAGCGCAGGCTGAATGACGAGCGGCGGTACCATGTGCCGTTCCTGTTTGTCAGTCTGTTTGGTGCGGCTTCCGCCCATGACGTCGAATTGCGAATCTACAAGGCAGCCTGTCCCGGTGAGGCGGTTGCTGGTGCAGTCGCGGGCACCATCGCCTTAGGGCTTGGAGAGTTTTTTCGCGTTAAGGACGCCGCAAAAGGCGTTATCGACAAGCTAGGTAAAAAAGCAATTAAGCGTCTTAACGATTACGTTTTCGTTCTAGACGACTTGGAGCGGGTGGAGCCCAATGCATTTAATGAGGTCCTAGGGCTGATCAATTCACTAGTCGCTGATCACGGTCGTCGAGTCATTATTGTGGCAGATGAGGACAGGCTCAAATCCATACACACGGAAAGCCATTGGAACGATCAGAATGAAAAAGTGGTCGGAAGGCGGGCTGAGATCAGGCCAGATTTCGGAGCAGTAATCCACGATTCAGCAAACAGGATTCCCAAGGGTCCCTTGCGGCATTTTCTAATAAATAATTCCGAATCCCTGTTTGATGTTGCTCGCGCATCGGGAGTGGAAAATCTTCGAAATATTGCTTGGGCGGTTCATAATGCTGAGGTGTTTTGCGGAGCTCTTTTGTCTGATGACGCAATTCCAGAGGCGCATGTCTTAAAGATTATGCAAGTTGTTTTTGCCGCCACGCTTTGGCTACGATCCGGCAAGTTGACCTCGTCCTCTCTGAAAAGAATTCCTGGGCTGCCAATGCAACTTGCGGCCAGATCACTGAGCAGAAATAAGGATGTTCCTTTAGAGCCAGACGTTGCGAAGGCTAAGGAATTCGTCGACGCATTCCCGGAGTTAGGACTAGAAGCTCCACCATTGAAATACGAATTTCTCGACGATTTCGAGCGCAGCGGAGTTCTCAACGCTAACGAAGTCGTACTTTGGGTCAAATCTCAATTTGGATTCGGTAGAGAGCATAAGGAACCTTCGTGGCGTCGGTTGTGGCATTCGTTCGAACGGCCACGGGCGGAAACGAAAGAAGCAGTGGAGGAGCTTCGAAAAGAACTCGCGGATCGCACTTACTCTGACATCGGATCAATTCTGCATTGTGCTGGTTTGGCCATTCGGCGTTGGGCACTTGAAGAAAAAATTATAACAAACGGGGAAGATATTGTTGAATACTTCAAAGCCTATATCGATGAATTAAGCGAGAGTGATAAGCTGGAGCGGGTGAAGACAAATTCGTTTCAAACCGATTTTGAAGGTGATGGAGGTCTCGGATTTATTTCTTCCGATACGCCTGAGTTCAAGGAGATTTGTGAATATATTTTACAGAAGTCAAAAGATGCTTCCGACGCAGAGATGAGTGCTGTTGTAAGCGATATACTGACCGAAGCTGAAAATGGAGATCTTGATGCGTTGTATCGGTTTATCAGAAATGATGAGTATGAGCTGTCACAAAATCCGGTGCTGAGTGATGTCCCCGTTGATAGGGTGGCGTCATTTATGGCCAGAGATTTCCCACAGCTAAATGCTGGGCGTAAATTATTGGCTTATCGTTACAGTCATGTTGGGACGGGCCACCAACTTTTCAAAGAGATACCTTGGGCTCGGGCTGTCTATATTGCGGTTCTAGAGAAGCTTAACGATTGGAGTGAGCCGGATCGAACAGTGGCAGAAAATTCTCTCCAGAGTATAATTAGGTACTATGAAAAAGATAAATTGCCGGATGAGAAGATAATTTCGGAGTAGCCGGTGATTAGTATTTGAGATCGTGGCTTGTGTTTCTGCAAACAAAACCCGCCGAATTTCTCCGGCGGGGTCCGCATTCCCTCAATCCTCAAGCGCTATCCGCGCTCTCAGAACTCCACAGCCCGATCGCCGTCCTCGTCCTGAATGCGGGTCGGCAGGCCGATCTTGTTCAGGAGGTTGATGAAGGGCTTGGGCGGCAGTTCTTCGACGTTGGCCATCTTCTTCACGTCCCATTCGCCAGTCGCGACCAGCATGGCGGCTGCGACCGGGGGGACGCCGGCGGTGTAGGAGATGCCCTGGCTGCCCACTTCGTTATAGGCTTCCTTGTGGTCGGCGACGTTGTAGAGGAAGACGGTCTTTTCCTTGCCGTCCTTGAAGCCCTTCACGTAATCGCCGATGCAGGTCTTGCCTTCATAGTTGGGGGCAAGCGAGGCAGGATCCGGCAGGCAGGCCTTGACGACCTTGAGCGGCACGACTTCGGAACCGTCGGCGAGCTTGACCGGCTGTTCGGAGAGGAGGCCGATCGACTTCAGCACGGTGAAGACGTTGATGTAGTGATCGCCAAAGCCCATCCAGAAGCGCACGTCGGCGCCGTCCATGTTCTTGGCCAATGAGTGCACTTCGTCATGGCCGCAGAGATAGGCGCGGCGGGTGCCGACGACCGGCAGGTCGTAGTCCTTGCCGATCTCGAACATCTTGTTGACCTTCCATTCGCCGCCCTGCCAGGAATAGACAACGCCGGTGAATTCGCGGAAGTTGATTTCCGGGTCGAAATTGGTGGCGAAGTATTTGCCGTGGCTGCCGGCATTGATGTCGACGATGTCGACATCGGTCACCTTGTCGAGATATTCGTCCTTGGCGAGCTTGGCATAGGCGTTGACGACACCCGGATCGAAGCCGGCGCCGAGGATGGCGGTGATGCCTTTTTCAGCGCATTCTTCCGCACGCTTCCACTCGTAGTTTCCGTACCACGGCGGGGTTTCGCAGATCTTGTTCGGCTCTTCATGGATCGCGGTGTCGATATAGGCGACACCGGTGTCCATGCAGGCGCGCAGCACCGACATGTTGAGGAAGGCGGTGCCGACATTGATGACGATCTCGGTGCCGAGCTTCTTGATCAGGGCCTTGGTGGCTTCGATGTCGAGGGCGTCGAGCGCATGGGCTTCGAGAACGCCTTCCTGCTTCATCGCCTTCTTTTCGTGCACGGAAGCGATGATGGCGTCGCACTTCGCCTTGGTACGCGAAGCGATATGGATGTCGCCGAGCACGTCATTGTTCTGCGCACACTTGTGGGCGACCACCTGGGCGACGCCGCCGGCGCCGATGATGAGCACGTTCTTCTTCATAATGGGACCAACTCCTATGTCCAATCGTCAGAACCTGTTCCTGAGGGAGTTCAGGACAGGCTTGTTTCGTAGTCCGTGTAGTCGAACTCACGGACCGTCCTGAGGCTGCCATCCAGTTCGCGGATGGCGATTGCCGGCATTTGCACGCCGTTAAACCAGTTTTTCTTGACCATCGTGTAGCCGGCGGTGTCCTGCAGCGAGATGCGGTCGCCGATGTTCAATTCCTTCTCGAAGTTGAACTCGCCGAAGATATCGCCCGCGAGGCAGGACTTGCCGCAGACCTGGTACCGGTGCGGTCCCTGGTTGGGGTGGACCTTCGCGCTTTCCCGGTAGATCAGGAGATCGAGGAGGTGCGCTTCGATGGATGAATCCACCACGACAAGATCCTTGCCGTTGTAAAGCTTGTCGAGCACGGTGACTTCGAGCGTGGTCGACTTGGTGATCGAGGCTTCGCCGGGCTCCAGATAGACCTGGACGCCGAACTCGCCGGAAAAGCGCCTGAGGCGCTCGGCGAATTTTTCGAGCGGATAGTTCTCGCCGGTGAAATGGATGCCGCCGCCGAGAGAGACCCAGTCGGCCTTCTTGAGGAGGGGGCCGAACTTCTGTTCGATGTCGCCCAGCATCTTGTCGAAGAGGTCGAAATCGCCGTTTTCGCAGTTGTTGTGGATCATGAAGCCGGAGATCATGTCCATGACCGGCTCGACCTTTTTCAGATCCCATTCGCCCAGCCGCGAAAAGGGGCGGGCGGGGTCGGCCAGATCAAAGCTCGAGGAGGAGATGCCGGGGTTTAGCCGCAGGCCGCGGATGATGCCGGATGACTGCTTTTCGAAGCGGGTCAGCTGGCCGATCGAGTTGAAGATGATCTTGTCGGCATGGCTGACGACTTCGTCGATCTCGTAATCGGCATAGGCGACTGAATAGGCATGGGTTTCCTTGCCGAAACGCTCATGGCCGAGGCGGACTTCATTGAGCGACGACGAGGTCGTGCCGTCCATGTAGTCGCGCATGAAGTCGAAGACCGACCAGGTGGCGAAGCATTTCAGCGCCAGAAGCGCCTTGGCGCCGGAGAGTTCGCGTAATGTCGCGATCTTCTCCATGTTCTGGAGCAGCTTGGACTTGTCGATCAGGTAATAGGGAGTCTGGATCAAGGCTCTATCCTTCGTGAACCCAGCCATATCTGGCGGAAGTGAACGGGACGCCCCGAATGCGTCGGAGGGGTCCCATAGGCAAAAGGGGGTCAAAAGGCAAGCATTAGCTCAGCGTTTTGGCTGATATGCTGCCTGCCTGATTTGCATGAAGGGCGAATGACGGTTGCAGCCTGTCCGCATTGCTGCTCTGCCCTGCGCTGGCGCCACTGCAGCCATGCGTTGGACGGCGGGCTTTGTTCAGCAATCGGCAAGTTTTGGCTTGGTAAGTGCAGATGCAACGGTTCTCCTCTGGACAGCTCATGCATCTCGACCTTGCCACGATCCTGATCCTGCATCCGCTGTCTCTGACGGTTGGAGCGATGTGCTTTCTTCATTTGCGCTTCCGGTCTCGTCGTAGCCGGGGACTGGGCAAGATGGCCCTTGCGTTCCTGGTCCTGGCGATTGGATCCGTGACGGCCGGAGCGGGCGAAGAGGGGCTTGTCGATTATCAGACCTGGACCTACTGGAGCTTTTTGAGCGGCCCGCTCGCCTACACACTTTTCTTCGTCGGCCTTCAAACCCTGCTGACCGAGCGCCCGGCCGGGCGGTCGGTTTGGCTGTTTGCCATTCCCGCCAGCCTGGCAGTCGTGGCCTATGTCTTCGAGTTCCACCTGGTGAACGCCTACCGAGCGATCGTCTTCCTTTCGATCATGGGGCTTTATGCCCTCGGCAGTGCCGCGCTTGCGCTATCTGATCCACAGCGTGAAGGGCTCGGCAGTCGCTACGGCTTGGCCGCCACCCTCTGCGTCAAGGCGATGATTGCCATTGCCACGATTGCGGGCATTGCCTACCCCTCGCTTGTGGATTTTGGCCCGGCATCGACCTTCCTTATCCTGATACTGTGTCAGTTCGCGATCGCGATGTTCGTGCTTATTCTCGTCCAGGAGCGCGCCGAGCGGCGGCTGATCGCGTTGACTGAGACTGACAGTCTGACGGGTATCCGCAACCGGCATTGGTTGATGGACCGTCTGCCGCGGCAGGCGCCGGCCGGCAGCGCCTTCCTGATGATCGACATCGACCACTTCAAGCAGGTGAATGATCGGCACGGGCATGCCGCCGGCGATCTGGTGCTCAAATCGGTGGCGCAGGCCATGGCCTCGGATATGGCCGAGGGAGCCCTGTTTGCCCGCATGGGCGGCGAGGAATTCGGCCTCTATCTGGCCAAAGCATCCGAGGTCGAGGCGGTCGCGACGGGGGAGAGGCTCCGGCAGACGGTCGAGGCGCTGGCGATTGCCCACGAGGGCGTGGAGATCCCGGTGACGTTGAGTGCCGGCGTGGCGGTGCCACGCGGTGCAATTTCGATCACCCGGCTGATCGGCCGGGCGGACGAGGCGCTCTATGTGGCCAAACGGACCGGCCGCAACCGGGTGTGCCTGTTCGAGGATGACGGCATGGTTGCCGCCGAAACGGTGCGTGCGCCGGAGAAATCGAGGTCGCAGACCGCTCCGCTCCCCTGAAGCGAACGTTCCGGCGCCTTTCCCGCCTTGCCAGTCCTCATGGAATTTGGTTCGCCTTATGCAATGTTCAGTGGTCCCCGTGAGTCCCATATGCTGAAAGACTTCTCCCCCCAGGCCGCCTTCATGGGCGTGCTTGTCGCCTTTGTCGGTTTTGCCAGTTCCTTTGCGGTTGTGCTGCAGGGGCTGAAGGGGGTGGGCGCCACCGATTACGAAGCAGCCTCCGGGCTGATGGCGCTGTCGGTGGCGATGGGCATCTGCGGGATCGTCTTGAGCGTCTGGACGAAGCTGCCAGTTTCGGTGGCCTGGTCGACGCCCGGGGCGGCGCTGATGGCGACGGCGGGCATTCCGGTCGGCGGGTTTCCGGCGGCGGTCGGGGCGTTTCTCGTCTGCGCGGCGCTGATCGTGCTCGCCGGCCTCATCCGGCCCTTCGGGCGGGCGGTGGCCGCGATCCCGGCGCCGATTGCCAATGCGATGCTGGCGGGTGTGATCCTCAATCTCTGCTTTGCGCCGTTCAAGGCCGTGGCGTTTGATCCGCTGCTCGGGCTGCCGATCCTGGTTGTCTGGGCGGTGGTCGCGGCTTTCAAGCGGCTTTATGCGGTGCCGGCGGCGCTTATGACCTTTGTCGTCGTCATCGTCTTCGGCGTCGACCTGCCGGAGGGCGCAATGGCAAGCTGGGCGGCGTCGCTTGCGCCGCCGGTGGAGTTTGTGGCACCTCAATTTACGCTGCCGACGCTGGTGTCGATCGCGCTGCCGCTGTTCATCGTCACCATGGCCTCGCAGAACATTCCAGGGATCGCGATCCTGAAGGTCAACAAATATGAGCCCAATCCGGGGCCGATGTTTGCGGTGACCGGTGTTTTTTCGGCGCTGTCTGCGCCCTTCGGCGGTCATGCGGTTAATTTGGCGGCGATCACGGCAGCGATGTGCGCGGGGGAGGATGCGCATGCCGATCCGAAGCGGCGCTATTGGGCGGCGATCATTGCCGGCATCGGCTATGTGCTGCTCGGGCTGGCGGCCGGTGCCGTCACCGGCTTCGTGTCGCTGGCGCCGCCGATCCTGATCCAGTCGGTTGCGGGGCTGGCGTTGATCGGAGCATTTTCGGGGTCTTCGGTGGCGGCCTTTCAGGCGGCTGAGACGCGGGAGGCTGCGGCCGTGACGTTTCTGGTGACGGCGTCGGGGATTTCGATCCTCGGAATTTCGGGTGCGTTCTGGGGGCTGATCGCGGGGGTGGCGATGCTGGGTCTGGTCAAGCTTGCCGAGGCCAGGGCATGAAGCGGCCCCGCATCCGGGCCGTCCTCTTTGCCCTCACTGCCGGGTTCTTCGGCTATGTCTTCTACATGCGCTACTGGATCCGGCGCGACTGTATCGCGGCCTCGCAATCGAGTTGTCTCACGTCTGACGGCAGCAACGTTACCGATGGCGGAATGGTCTGGGGCGTGATTGCGCTCGGCTTTGCCGCGGCTGCTCTCATCGCCCAGTTCGGGAGGCGCTGAACGGCGTGTTCTCCACCTGGCGCAATCGCTATGGTTGCGCTAGGTTTTGACATGGAGTTCGAATTCGATCCTGTCAAAAGCGAGGCGAACAAAGCGAAACACGGAATCGATTTCGTGGCGGCGCAGGAGTTGTGGTATGATCCAAGCAAGAAGACGCTCGCTGCTTCCTATCGTGAAGAAGTACGGTTTCTAACGGTCGGCAGCATCAAGGGACTACTCTGGACGGGTGTGTTCACTCTTCGTGGACGTCGTATCAGGATCATCTCGGTGAGGCGTGCAAGAAAACCGGAAAGGCTGGCTTATGGCCAAGATGACAGCTGAAGAGTTCGATCGCAAATTCGATAGCGGTGAAGATGTCGACGATGATCTGGATTGGTCTCAGGCCAAGACCGGCGATATTGGCCGCAACCTTTTTCTTGTGAAGCTTGGCGAGAACAGTGCGATGGACATCGCCACCAAGGCCAAACGTCTTGGGTTGCCGGTCGATGAGTTGATTTCAAGGTGGGTTGATGAGCGTCTCGAAGAGGAGCGTCGCTCCGCCGCCGAATAACACCCTTGCGCGATTCATTCCTTCGCGTTATTCCTCATCGCATGACGACCAACGGCACCACCATTGCTGCGATTGACATGACGGCCCGCTCTGCGGCCGGCTTCGTCGCGTCGGTGCCGAACTCGCTTCTTCTTCTCGGCCTTATCCGCGGTTGCCGGGTCCGTTGAGGAGCGCCCGGCGGCCGGGTCAGCCGTTTGGCGATTGCTCCTCGAAAACTCCCTAATCCAGATCAGTAATTCCCTGAACAGGGTTCGTTCGGACGTGTCAAAGCCAGGCTGATTTGCTATCAGCAGCGCACGCCGACGAGGACGAGAAGAGACGAAGACGATGATTTTGAAGACCCATACCGTCAAGCAGGGCATGCCGGACGCTTCGCAGAAGTACCGCCCCTATCCGCAGATCGACATTGCCGATCGCACCTGGCCGTCGAAGGTCATCGACAAGGCGCCGATCTGGTGCTCCGTCGACTTGCGCGACGGCAACCAGTCGCTGGTCAACCCGATGGGCCATGACCGCAAGGCCCGGATGTTCCAGCTGTTGCTCGACATGGGCTTCAAGGAAATCGAGATCGGCTTTCCCTCGGCGTCGCAGACCGATTTCGACTTTGCCCGCTGGTGCGTGGAAGAGGGCGGGGTGCCCGCCGATGTCTCGCTGCAGGTTCTGGTGCAGTGCCGGCCTGAACTCATCACGCGGACCTTCGAGGCGCTGGAAGGCGCCCATCAGCCGATCATCCATTTCTACAACTCGACCTCCGAGCTGCAGCGCCGCGTTGTATTCGGCAAGGATGTCGCCGGCATCAAGCAAATCGCCGTCGACGCAGCGAAGATGATCATGGACATGTCGGCCAAGGCCGGTGGCGGCTATCGCTTCGAATACTCGCCGGAGAGCTTTACCGGCACCGAGCTGGACGTGGCGCTGGAGATCTGCAACGCCGTCATCGCCGAAGTGAAGCCGACGGCTGACAACAAGCTGATCCTCAACCTGCCGTCGACCGTCGAAATGGCGACGCCGAACATCTATGCCGACCAGATCGAGTGGATGTGCCGCAATATCGATCAGCGCGAGAACGTGATCATCTCGCTGCATCCGCACAACGACCGGGGCACCGGGATTGCCGCAACGGAACTGGGCCTGATGGCCGGTGCCGACCGCGTCGAGGGTACGTTGTTCGGCAATGGCGAGCGCACCGGCAATGTCGACGTCGTGACGCTGGCGCTGAACATGTATACGCAGGGTGTGGATCCGAAACTCGACTGCACCGATATCGAGCGGATCAAGGCCGTCTACGAATATTCCAACGAGATGGTGATCCCTGAGCGCCACCCTTACGTCGGCGAACTGGTCTATACGGCCTTCTCCGGCTCGCATCAGGACGCCATCAACAAGGGCATGAAGGCGATCCGTCAGGCGAATTCGCCGCTGTGGGAAGTGCCTTACCTGCCGATCGATCCCCAGGATGTCGGCCGCACCTATGAGGCGATCATCCGCATCAATTCACAGTCGGGCAAGGGTGGCATCGCCTATATCCTGCAGGAAGACTACGGCATCAACCTGCCGCGCAATCTCCAGGTGGAGTTCCGCGAGGACATCCAGCGGATCACCGACGAGGGCGGCAAGGAGCTGCCGTCCAAGGCGATCTACGAGCGCTTCATCGAGCGCTATGTCGATCAGCCGCAGGCGCGGATCAAGTTCGTCGACCACCACACCTATCCGGCGGGCTCCGACCAGAAGGGCATCCGGATCGTGGCTGCCGAGATCACCGACAAGGGGGAGACGAAGCGGATCGAGGGCAAGGGAACGGGTCCGATCGACGGCTTCGTCAATGCGCTCTCGACCTATCTCGGCATTGATCTGTCGGTGCAGGACTATTCCGAGCATTCGCTGCAGCATGGGTCTAACGCAGCCGCCATTGCCTATGTCGAGATGGCGCATGCCGGCGGCAAGCTGTTCGGGGCTGGCATCAACACCAATATCGTGACGGCCTCGCTGGAAGCCATCGTCTCGGCGGCCAACCGGGTGCTCGAGACGCAGGCCAAGGCCTGACGCCATGACGCTCTTCGCCGAGGTTCGGAATTGCTCCTCGGCGAAGGCTCCGCTCGTGCTCTTTCACGGCTTCGGCGGGATCGGCGCGCTCTGGGCGCCGGTCATCGACCGGCTCGATGCTGATCGGCCGCTTATCATCTATGATCTTCCAGGGCATGGAGGCTCGCTCGATGCCGATGGTGTCGGGCATGCCGGGGTGATGGCCAAGGGGATACTCGCCGATCTCGACCGGCGGGGCGTGTCTTCCTTCCATCTCTGCGGTCATTCGATGGGCGGGGCGGTGGCGAGCCTTGTTGCGCTGAAGGCCGCCTCCCGTCTGCACTCGCTGACGCTTCTCGCTCCCGGTGGTTTCGGCTTCGACATCGATCATCGGGCCTTGCGGCGCTATGCGGTCGCGGCTGAGCACGGTGAGCTTACCACGGCGCTCGCAGCGATGTTGGCACCGGGACATGTGACGGAGCGATCCGGCCTCGAACGGCTGGCTTCGGCGCGTCAGGCACCCGGCGCCGCGGATCGGCTGCTGGCCATTCTCGCGTCCTTCCTGGTCGAACGAGATTGTCGGACGGGGCAGGGTACGTTGCCGCTTGCATCATTCGATGGTCTTGGAATTTCGACGCGGCTCTTATGGGGAAAGCTAGATCCAATCCTGCCGGTCGATCAGGCGTCGAAGATCTGGCCGGGTGCGTTGGCTACCTTGGTCGAAGGGGCCGGGCATATGCTAATCGAGGAGGCACCGGACGAGGTTGTGGCAGCGCTTCGTGCTGCTCTCGCCGAAGACTGAGCCTCAGCCGCCCATCAAGCGTTCGCTGTGATCCAGCTTCAGCGGCGCATCTTCGCTCTCGATCTTGAAGCGTTGCCAGTCGAGCTGCCAGTTTCCCGCCTCACCATCGATTGAGAAGAGATTGTAACCCGCTGCCGGCTTCTTGGCGCCCGGACCCTGGCTTGCCGAGGCAATGCCGACGACGGGGATGTGTTTTTCCCGGTCTGCCAGCCAATAAAGCGTGTTCAGATGCGTATGCCCATGCAGCACGAGCTCGGCGCCGCCGGTGCGGATCGCGGCGGCGAAGCGGCGGATGCCGATCATGCGCTTGTGCTGGGCGGCGGCACCGCGGATCGGCGGATGATGGATCATCACCACGCGGAACAGTCCTTCCTCGCCAGCGGCCTTCAGGAGGCCGGCCGTTTCGCGGGCCTGCCGGCCGCTGAAATAGCCTTGGGCGGAAAAGGGTGGGGTTGCGATCGAGGTGGAACAGCCGATGATGGCGATCGGGCCGCGGCGGCGGATATAGGGGAAGAGTTTGTAGTCGTCCTGGAAGATCAGCGGATCGTCGTCGCCGCGCATGTAGTCGTACCAGGATTGGACAACGCGGTCATGGGCGCCGGGTACATAGGCGTCGTGGTTGCCCGGAACGACCGAGGTATCGAGCGGGGTTCCCGCCAGTTTGAGCCATTCGGCGACGAGGCGGATCTCGAGTTTTGAGGCGAGGTTGACCAGATCGCCGGTGATCGCCAGATGGTCCGGAGACGCCTCGCGCAGGCTGTCGAGCACCATTTCCAGTGCATTGGGGAAAAGATGCTTGCGGCGGTTGCGATGCCAGTTCACATAGCCCGTGATGCGCTTGGACGCGAGCTCCCGGATCGTCAGGTTCGGCAGGGGGCCGAGATGGACATCGGATATATGCGCGAGCTTGAACATGGCGCTTCTCTTAGCGAGGGCGGGAATGAGGGGCAAGGGAAATGACACCAGCCGTGAACAGGGCGGACACGCCCAGTGATGAAAGGCTGGGATGGCCGAGGAAGTTCCTCGTGCGGCTCCTGCATGTCTATTTCGCCTTCAGTCGTGGCATGACGCTCGGCGTGCGGGCCGCCTGTTACGATGGCGAGGGGCGCGTGTTTCTGGTGCGCCACACCTATGTGCCGGGTTGGCATCTGCCGGGAGGGGGCGTGGAGCGTGGTGAGACCGCAATCGAAGCGCTGGCGAAGGAGTTGCGGGAGGAGGGCAATCTGGAAATGCTCGGTGCGCCCAGTCTCTTCCAGGTCTATTTCAACGGCCGGATCAGCGGGCGCGATCACGTGCTGCTCTATCGGGTGAGGGTGCAGCAGACGGCGCCGCGCAGCGCCGATCGGGAGATTGCCGAATGTGGGTTTTTCGATCTGGCGTCGCTGCCCGAGGGATCAACCGAGGCGACCCGTCGCCGCCTCGCCGAACTGAGCGGCGAAGCGGCGATGTCCCATCACTGGTAAGGCTCAGGCGCCCAGTTTGTCACGGTCATGGGCCGCCGTCAGATCGAAATCCGGTCCGACGGGGACCACGCCGGTCGGATTGATCATGGTGTGGCTGCGATAGTAGTGATGCTTGATGTGGCGCATCTCGACCGTCTCGGCCACGCCCGGCGTCTGATAGAGATCGCGCAGGTAGGCCGACAGTGCCGGATAGTCTGCGATCCGGCGAATGTTGCACTTGAAGTGGCCGACATAGACGGGGTCGAAGCGCACAAGCGTGGTGAAGAGGCGCCAGTCGGCCTCGGTGACCCGGTTGCCGAAGAGATAGCGCTGGTTGGTCAGGCGTTCTTCCAGCCCGTCCAGCGTCTCGAACAGCGGATAGACGGCGCTTTCGTAAGCCTCCTGCGTGGTGGCGAAGCCGGCCTTGTAGACGCCATTGTTGACGGTGTCGTAGATGCGGGTGTTGATCGTGTCGATGTCCGCGTGCAGGTCCTCAGGATGCATGTCGAGCGTCGAGCCGGTCAGGTGATCGAAGGCCGAATTGAACATGCGAATGATCTCGGAGCTTTCGTTCGAGACGATCGTGCCCTGCTGCTTGTCCCACAAGACGGGGACCGTAACGCGGCCCGAGAAGGTGGGGACGGCACGGGTATAGACCTGCCAGAGGAAATCCGAGCCGAAGAGGTGGTCGACGGTCGCGCCGTCGCGGTCGTGGAATTCCCAGCCGTTCGACAACATCAGGGGATCGACCACAGAAACCGAGATCAGGTCCTCCAGGCCTTTCAGGGCGCGGAAGATCAGCGTGCGGTGCGCCCAGGGGCAGGCATAGGAGACGTAGAGATGATAGCGGCCGGCCTCTGCCTTGAAGCCGCCCTTGCCCGAGGGACCGGCAGAACCATCGGCGGTTACCCAGTTGCGAAAGCTCGAATCCGCCCGCTTGAAATGGCCCGAGGTCGATTTCGTGTCGTACCAGACGTCCTGCCAGACGCCGTCTACCAGCCTGCCCATGGCACGCTCCTTTTTTTGTTTCTCACTTGCGGGGGAAGATACGGCTCTTCGGCGCGATTGCGAGGGGCGTTGCGATGAACAGTGCGTTTTCCGTTGGACGCGCGGAAATTTTGCTGCTATCGGGAAAAACCTTTACGGAAGAAAGCCCCCGATGACCTTCGCACGGAACCCACGACGACGCTGATGCTCATGAACGCCGCAAGGCGCGTGAACCTTTTTTGCTGTCTGTCTGCTGGTTTCGGTCATCCATGAAAAACTTTGGGCTTGTCTACCTCACCGAGGATGCGTCGCACGACGCTGTCATCGAACTCATCAACGAAGAAGCGTTTGGGCCCGGCCGGCATACCCGCGCGGCTGCGCGGATCCGCGAGCAGGGACCGCATGATCGGTCGCTCTCCTATATCTGCGCCGACAATGGCGAGACGATCGCCTCGGTGCGCATGACGCCGGTGATGGCGGGAGGCGTGAAGGGGCATCTGCTCGGACCGCTGGCCGTTCGGCCCTCCCACAAGAACCGGGGCATTGGCCGGGAACTCGTGCGGATCGCGATCGAGGCGGCGCGGCGGAAGGGATCGGAGGGCGTGATCCTGATCGGTGACCCACCGTATTACATGCCGCTCGGTTTCGAGAAGGTGGCTTACAAGGCGCTCGACTTCCCCGGTCCCGTCGATCCGAACCGGGTGCTGGTGGTGCCGCTGGCCGATGACGTCCATGAGCGGCTGAAGGGCGTGATCGCCTGGCGGGACTGCAAGGCCGTGGCGGTGGAAACGCCGGTCCTTGAGGCCGCGCAAACGGACAAGGTCTACGCATCGGCCTGAGGCAGAGGCGCGTTTTCGTATACGGAACCATTCGCGCCGCAACCTGTTCCCCTGTCAGCACTTGCAATGACAGGAGAAGACGAGATGTTGAAGTTTATCGGTGGCACGATCGGCGCAATCTTTCTGATCGGGTTGATCGTGGTCGTCCTGTTCCTCAAGTTGATCTTCTGAAACGGGGCACCAGTCATCGTCGTCAGCGTGCCTTGTCAGCGACTTCCTCAAAGCGCTTGATCAGCCAGCAGATATCGTGGCCTTTCGCAAAATTCTCGATACGACCGAAGACCCGGTAGCCTGCCCGCTCATAAGCGCGGCAGGCGACTGGGTTGATCGTGTCGATATTGGCGCCGATGCAGCCGCGCGCCCGCGCTTCCTCTTCGGCCAATGCCAGAAGTTTCCCCGCCATGCCCTCTCCGCGCAGACGTTCGGGGACGAAGAGCAGTTCCACGTAGAGCCAGCCACGACCGGTATAGCCGACCAGGCCACCCTCGATGCTGCCGCCTTCGGCGGTGATCGGGATGAAGAGGTCCCGGCGGTCGGTCGGACCGAGCAGGGTGTCGTTGTGGGCGCGGATGCCGGCGAGGATGGTGTCGCGGGCGGCATCTGGCACGGTGTCGGAGAGGCTGAGGGACGTCGTCATGGGCGGGAGTGTGGCGCGTCAGGGAGCTGCTGTCGAGGGGCGGGGCGGGCAGATTTTTTGCGGAACCGATCGAGCGCGGGACTGTTGGGCAGGAAACCAGGCGGAGCGGTGAGGGGCAGGACAGCCCCTTCCAACCACTTCGACACGAGCCCTGCAATGAGGAGACCCAGATGCGCGCATTGGTTTGGCACGGCAAAGAGGATATCCGGTGTGATCAGGTTTCGGATCCCGAGATCGAGGACCCCCGGGATGCCATCATCAAGGTGACGAGCTGCGCGATCTGCGGATCGGACCTGCACCTCTTCCATAACTTCATTCCGGCGATGATGCCTGGCGACATCATGGGCCACGAGACCATGGGGGAGGTGGTCGAGGTGGGCTCCGGCATGAACGGCAAGCTGAAGAAGGGCGACCGTGTGGTCATCCCCTTCACCATCACCTGTGGCGAATGCGACCAGTGCCGGCGCGGTAATTTCTCGGTGTGCGAGCGGTCGAACCGCAAGAAGGAGCTGGCGGACAAGGTGTTCGGTCATGCGACCGGCGGGCTCTTTGGCTACACGCATCTGACCGGCGGTTATCCGGGCGGGCAGGCGGAATATCTGCGCGTGCCCTATGCCGACAGCACCCATATCAAGGTGCCCGACAGCATGAGCGACGAGCAGGCGCTGTTCTTGAGCGACATCCTGCCGACTGGATGGCAGGCGGCGGTCCAATGCGACATCGAGCCCACGGATACCGTGGTGGTGTGGGGCTGCGGGCCGGTGGGCCAGATGGCGATCCGCAGCGCGGTGCTGCTCGGTGCTGCGCAGGTGGTGGCGATCGACTATCTGCCGGAGCGGCTGTCGATGGCGGAGGCCGGCGGGGCAATCACCATTAACTTCAAGGAAGAGAGTGTCATCGAGCGGCTGAACGAGCTGACCCGGGGCAAGGGGCCGGAGAAATGCATCGATGCTGTCGGCATGGAGAGCCACGTCTCGACCAGTCATCCAGACAGTATCATGGATCGTGCCATGCAGATGATGCTGATGGAAAACGACCGGCCGCATGTGCTGCGCGAAATGATCTATGTCTGCCGTCCGGGCGGGATCATTTCCATTCCGGGCGTCTATAGCGGCCTCATCGACAAGCTGCCGCTCGGCATGGCGATGAACAAAGGGCTCACCTTCCGCATGGGGCAGACGCATGTGAAGCGCTGGACCGACGATCTGGTGCGCCGGATCGGGGAGGGGCAGCTCGATCCGTCTTTCGTCATCACCCACAGTGTGGGCCTCGAAGAGGGGCCGGAGATGTACAAGGTGTTCCGCGACAAGCAGGACAGCTGCATCAAGGTCGTTCTGAAGCCGTAACCGGAGGAAATCCCATGTCCATTTTCAAAACTCTCAAGCGCGGCAAGGGCGATCCCAAGGTCATCTCCAAGGGCCCCAGTTCTTTGTCGTCGTCCGACCGGCTGGCACGCAATCTCGGCTGGTTCTCGATCGGGCTCGGTCTGGTCGAACTGTTCGGGGCGCGCCGGCTGACCCGCGCGCTCGGCATGGAAGGCCAGGAGACGATGGTGCAGGCCTATGGTCTGCGCGAGATCGGCTCGGGCATGATGACGCTGTCGGTCGACAAGGAGGTGGGGCTGGCCAGCCGTCTCGCCGGCGACGCGATCGATGTCGTGACGCTCGGCTCCGCCATGCGCAGCGACAATCCGAAGCAGGACAATGTGGCGATCGCGCTCGTGCTCGTTGCTGGCGTGACGCTGCTCGACTTCGTGGCGGCGGGTGCCGCGAGAGGGCGCCACACGCGGCAGCTGGGGGAGCGGCGGGATTATAGCGACCGGAGCGGCTTTCCGCGCGGCGTGGCCGGCTCGCGCGGGCTGGCGCGGGAGAAGGAGGGGGCGGCGGCGACGGGAGCGGGGTGAGGTTTCAGGCTTCGTCCAATCCGCTTAACGCGGCCCCCGCCCTGGCAGAATGGCATCCGCGATGATGTCGAACAGGCGGTCTGATCTCGGCACCAAAGGCGGTTGTTCTGCGAGCCAGGCGAGGGCGCTGATCAGCGCGAACAGATCATCGCCATCCATATCGGCCCGGGCCCTGCCATCCGTCTGGGCTCGCACAAGCAGCCTGTTGCCGGCGCTGCGCAAAGTCACGCATGAGCCGTGTAACGCCGACTGTTCATCGGCGATCGCACTCACCATGGCTGCGATGACACCGCTATAGTCCTTGGTCGAGCCCACGGCCTCCCGTAGCCACGTGAGAAGGGCTTCTTCCGCATTCGTTTCCTCTTGCAGTCTCCTCGCCCTCGCGCTCAATGCGTCGAACGTGTCCCGCAACAAGGCCTCAAGGAGCGCCTCGCGCGTCGGGAAATGGCGGTGCAGCGTTCCGTCTCCAACACCGGCCTTTCGCGCGATATCCCGCAACGAAGCATCGGGGCTGCCGCCCGTAAGGAGGTCGCGTGCGACGGCAAGGATCATGTCATAGTTCTTTTTAGCGTCAGACCTCATCTCGCACCTTGACAAACGGGGCATTGCTCCGCTTATGTGGAGCACTGCTCCGTTTAATGCGGAGCAGTGCTCCAAATTTGGTAGCACGCCTCTTACGATGATGAAAGTGACGATCATGACAAGCATGAAAGCAGTGTTGATCCATGCCTTCGGTGGACCGGATGTCCTGCGTTACGAGGACGTGGCCATGCCGGCCATCGGACCGGATGAGGTACTGGTCCGCGTCAGCGCAATCGGCATCAATCCTCCCGACTGGTATCTGCGCGACGGCTACAGGGCACTGCCGCCGGAGTGGCGCCCGAAGGTCGATTTCCCGATTATTCTCGGTACCGATATCTCAGGGACCGTCGAGGGCGTCGGTCACAACGTCACCGGTTTTTCCGTCGGCGACGAGGTCTATTCCATGGTGCGGTTCTTCAGCGTCGCCGAGAGCAGGGCCTATGCGGAGTATGTCGCCGTGCCGGCGACGGAGCTTGCGCTGAAGCCCCAAGGCATCGACCACATCCATGCGGCGGCGGCACCGATGTCACTTTTGACGGCCTGGCAGTTCCTTGTCGATGTCGGGCATAGTCGGCCGAACCCGCTGCAGGCCGAACCGCATCGGCCGGTGCCGCTCGAAGGTCGGCGTGTGCTGATCAATGGCGCAGCGGGTGGAGTGGGGCACCTCGCCGTTCAGGTGGCGAAGCTCAAGGGCGCCCATGTCACCGCCGTCGCATCAGGTCGAAACGAAGCCTTGTTGAGGGAGCTCGGGGCGGATGTCTTCATCGACTACACCCAAAATGACTCGACGACGATCCGGGATCTCGATCTGGTGGTGGATGCTGTCGGTGGGCCGGCTACCGCACGGTTCCTGCAAACGCTGAAGCCGGGCGGGGCGCTTTTTCCGGTCTATCCGCTCGGATTCGCCGAGGCGGACGAGGCGGCCCGTCTCGGGTTGACCGTCTCTACGACGCAAGTCCGCTCGCATGGTGGGCAATTGGCTGAACTCGCGCCTTTGCTGAATGACGGGAGCATCCGTGTCGTGATCGACAGCACCTTTCCGCTGTCTGCCGCGCGCGAGGCTCATCAGCGTGCGGAGAAGGGCCATATCCAGGGTAAGATCGTGCTGGTCCCATGATGCGCAACCATCTCCGCACCCAAGATGGAGCAGAGGCCGTCCTATCAGAAACGAGGGTTATCGTTCAGGGCGAGATCCTGCTCGACGCGACAGACGTCGAAGCGTTTCAGGCGGCTGTCGACCTGATCAATCCGACGACGCGGGCGGAAAGCGGTTGCGTCTTCTATCGCGTGAGCGAAGATGCAAAGCATAAGGGGCAAGTGACGGTCGTCGAGCGGTGGATATCCGAGGCGAGCCTCATCGCGCATCTCGAACGGGCCGAGACTGGGGCGTTCGTCGCGCAGTGGTCAGGGCGGATGAAGGCAGATGTGCGGGTCTATTCCGTCTCGAGTGAGCGGCCGCTTTAGATCTCCTACCGCCCCTCACGCCACCACATGGCAGACACCGCCAGCAGCAAAATCCCCAGCCCCGCAAAGCCCGCAAACAGCGGCAGCGTGTTGACGCCCTTCAGCACCGTCTCGTCGGTCAGGCGGATCAGCATTCTCCGGTCGTCGGCGACGCGGACTTCGCCGCGCACCGGCAGGATGTCGGGGATGCGGACGGTTTCGTCGCCGTCGTCGAGGCGGGTGGTGAGGCCTTTCAATTCCGTGCTGATCGGGGCGAGCGTTTCGGTTGTCGAGACCATGGCGCGGAATTCCGGGGCGTCGACGGCGCCGACATGAACGAGGGTGGAGAAGTCGCCATTGGCGACGGTGAAGAGGCCGGTTTCGGTCATGCGGCGTTCGCCGCGATAGAGGCCGGGCTGGATCTCCGAGAGGTCGAGCGTGATGCTTTCGCCCGAGGGCGTGGTGATGGTGGCAGGGCCGGGGGCGTCGCCGATGGTCTGGCGGGTAACTTCCAGCGTGCGACCTTGGGCGCGGGCGCGCAGCGCCTCTTCCTCGAGTTCTGGCTCCTTCATCAGCCAGTGGGCGATGCGGCGATAGAGCGAGACATGTGGGCCGCCGCCTTCGAAGCCGCGTGCCCAGAGCCAGCCCTGGTCGGAGAGCAGCATGGCGACACGTCCCTGTTCGGCGCGGTTGAGCACAAGCAGGGGACGGCCTTCGTCGGCGGTCATCACGGTTTCGCCAGAGGCGTCGCCGACATCGACGCTGCGGAACCAGCGGCCCCATTGCGGCGGTTCGACATTGGAGCCGTCGAGGCCTCGGGTGACCGGGTGTCGCTTGCCCTGTTCCGACAGGCGCGGATAGAAGCCGGCCTGGTGGACCTCGCCGGTCGGCGCGGCGGGCAGGACGGATTCGAGCGGGGTGAGCGCGATCGAATCCTGGCTGGCATGTTCGGGGCCGGCCGCGATCAGAAGCGCGCCGCCGTTCCTGACATATTCGGCGATGTAGTCGTAATAGAGGATCGGCAGCACGCCGCGATGCTGGTAGCGATCGAAGATGATCAGGTCGAAATCGTTGATCTTTTCGACGAAGAGTTCGCGAGTGGGGAAGGCGATCAGCGACAACTCGTTGATCGGCGTGCCGTCCTGCTTTTCCGGCGGGCGCAGGATGGTGAAGTGGACGAGGTCGACGGAGGCGTCTGATTTCAACAGATTGCGCCAGGCGCGTTCGCCGGCATGGGGTTCGCCGGAAACGAGCAGCACGCGCAGGTTCTGGCGGATGCCTTCGATCAGGTGGATGGCGCGATTGTTGACGTCGGTGACTTCGCCGGGTGTTCCGGCAACGGAGAATTCCAGCACGTTGTTGCCGCCGCGCGGGACCTTGAAGGAATAGGAGGTTTCGGCACCCGGCAGAGCCGAGACGGTGCCCAAATCCTCGCCGTTCATCTTGACCGAGACATCGGCGGGCTGGTTGGACGGTTCGCCGTCGTCGAAGACGCGGAAGGTGAGTTCCTGTTCTTCGTCGACGATGCCGAAGCGCGGGGCGCGCAGGATCTCGATGCGGCGGTCGAATTCGCCGGCCTTGCCGGTGACCAGCGCGTGGATGGGGGCCGAGAAGGGCAGCGGCTGAGTGTCCGGCGGCAGGTCGTGGACCTGGCCGTCGGTGACAAAGATGGCGCCGCCGACACGGGCGGGCGGTACGTCGGCGGTGGCCGTCTGCAGGGCTTCGAAGAGTTTGGTCGAGGGTGCGTCGCTGTCGCCGGGATCGGTGACCTCGACGATGCGCGGCTCCAGATTGGGGAAGCGGGCGAGGCGTTCCCGCAAGCCCGCCAGCGCCTCGTCCGTCTGTGCCGGGCGGCCGGCGATCTGCTGGCTCTGGCTGCGGTCGACGATGACGGGAACGACCGTCGTCAGCGGATCGCGTTCTTCCTGCAAAAGCAGCGGGTTGGCCAGCGCCGCGAGCACGGCGAGCGAGGCGGTGAAGCGGATGGTGGTGCCGCGCAGGCCGCGCATGAAGCCGAGGATCGCCAGAAGGGTGGCGAGCACGGCAAGTACAGCAATCACGAGCCAGGGGATGAAGGGCGCGAATTCGAGCGTCATGTCACTGGCCCAGCCGTTCGAGGAGGGCGGGGACGTGGACCTGATCCGCCTTGTAGTTGCCGGTCAGCATATACATCATGATGTTGACGCCGGAGCGGAAGGACATTTCCCGCTGCATCTCGTCGGCCGGGACGACGGGCAGCACGCTGGCGCCATTGGCGTCCACCGCCCAGGCGCCGAGCAGGTCGTTGCCGGTGATCATGATCGGGGTGACGCCATCGCCTGACGAGGCGACGCCGCTGTTGCTCGACTGCGCTTCCTGGCGGGCCTCGACCCAGAGCGGACTTCCCTCATAACGGCCGGGGAAACCCTGCAGCAGATAGAAGGAGCGGGTCAGCACGTGATCGGAGGGCACCGGCTCGAGCGGCGGGATATCGATATTGGCGAGGATCGCCTGCAGGCGTTCGCCATTGGCGGTCGGGGCGCCGTCATTGCCGAGCGTCGAGAACTGGTCGCGGGTGTCGAAGAGCACGGTGCCGCCGGCACGCATATAGGCGTCAATGCGGCTGATGGCGGCGGCAGAGGGCATCGGGGCGGTGGCCGAAATCGGCCAGAAGATGATCGGGTAAAAGGACAGGTCGTCCTTGCTGATGTCGACGCCGACGGGCGGCGCTGGTTCCAGCGTCGTGCGATAGGTGAGGAAGTCGGTAAGGCCCTGCAGGCCCTGCTGCGAGAGCGTATCGACATCCTGTTCGCCGGTCACGACATAGGCGAGATGGGTGTTGTCGAGCCGTTCCAGGATAAGGTCGTCGCCGGGTTTGGCATCCGAGGCGAAGGTCTGGCCTGATGGCATGCTGGCTGCCAATCCGAAGGCGAGCGCCATGATGGCAGCGGTTGCCGCGCGCTTGGGCAGGCGGGCAAAGGCGCCGCCCATGAAGAGCACGATCAGGCTGTCGAGCACGAGCAGCAGGAAGGCTGTCGAGAGCAGGCCGGGCTTTAGCGCTACGGCGGCGGTGCCGGCCATGGGGTCGCGGGCGATTACGAGGCCAGCGGGGCTGGCGAGGGGGCGGAGTTCGGTAGCCGGAGGCAGGAGGTTCAAGGCGGCAAAACCGTCCTCGGTGCCATAGAGGCCGGGCGGATTGTCGAAGGTGGCGGCTTGCGGCCGGTCGGGGCCAAGCGAGAGCGGGCGGGCGGTGCCGGCCTCGGCGGTAAGCGCGCCGCGTTCGGTCAGCAGCCGGAAGGGCGGCAAAGCTGGTGCGGTTGACTGGGCGGTGTCGGTCTGGGCAGCGCCGACGCGGGTCAGTTGGACGATGCGGCGGAGCATTTCGACGAAGGTGCCTGAGATCGGCAGATCCGACCAGGTGGCCTCGGCGCTGACATGGAAGAGCACAACGCGGCCGGCGCGTTTTTCCTGCACAGTGACGAGCGGCGTGCCGTCGGCAAGGCTCGCCCAGGTGCGGGCGGCAAGATCGGGGCTCGGCTCAGCCAGTACCTGACGCTTGACGAGAATGCCTTCCGGCTTCGGCATGCCGGCAAAGGGGCCGAAGGTCGGGAACTCGGCAAGCGGCTGGGGTTCTGCCCAGGAGAGGGCACCGCCGAGCGCGCGTTCGCCCTGGCGCAGCATGACCGGCACCAGCGGATCATCGGCAGGGGCGGCGGCCAGGCGGGGACCGGCAAAGCGGATCAGGGTGCCGCCGCGCTCGATCCAGGCCTGCAGGGGCGCATAGACATCGGGGGGCAGGCGGCCGACATCGGCGAGGACCAGGGCGGACGGGTTCTGCTTGAGGATCTCGGGGATGGCGACGGCGAGGTCGGTCTGGCCGGGTTTCACGACATCGGCATAGGGGCCAAGCGCGCGCTCGATATAATAGAGCGGCGAGAGCAACGGCTGGAAACCATCGCCGCTGTCGCCGGAGACGAGGGCGACCTTGCGGCGGCGGAAACCGTCGTCGAGCAGGTAGGTGGCACCGGCGGAGGCCACGCCCGTGATCGACAGGCGGGCGAAATCATTGCGCAGTTCGAAGGGTGCGGCAATCTCCCCCGTCGTCTCCGTGGCGCCTGCGGCGAAGTCGGCGGTGCCGGAGGCGATGACGCGGCCCTGGCGGTCCTGGGCGTCGATGATGACCTGCCGCGCCTCTGACGCATCTAGACGCGAGAGGGTGACGCTGAGCGCATCCGAGCCGTTGTTGGCGCCGGTGATGGCGATCGCGGTCGGGCCGTTGTTTTCGATCAGGCGGAATTCGGCGGGCGAAAGGGTCGCGAGATCAGTGAGGAAGGCGTCGTCAGGATCGCGGGCGATGCCGTCGGCGATATAGGCGAGCGTGCCGGAGCGCTCTGTGGCGAAACTTGTGCGCAGCGCCTCGAGTGTGCGGGCGCGATCGGGGCGAAGCGGCCGGGGGGAGGCGGCGGCGAGTTTTTCCAGCGCGACGGCTGGAGTGCCCGGTGTCGCGTCCTGGGCCTGATCGGCGGTGAAGAGGATGGCGACGGGCAGGCTGCGGTCGGCTGCATCGCCGATCAGCGTGGTCGCGGTTTCGACGCGGCGATCCCAATCGCCGACGGTTGCCCAGCTGTTGTCGATGACCAGGAGGAGGGGGCCATCGCCGGAAAGGCTGGCGTTTCGCGGGTTGAGAACGGGATCGGCCAGCGCGAATATGACGATGGCGGCCATCAGCATGCGCAGAAGCGTCAGCCACCAGGGGCTTTTCGAGGGGGTCTCCTCGCGCTTCAAGACGCCGGCGAGGATGCGCAGCGGCGGGAAGACTTCGTATTTCGGGCGCGGCGGGGTGAGCTTCAGCAGCCACCAGATCAAGGGCAGTGCGAGCAATGCGCCGAGAATGGCGGGGGCGCCGAAGGCGAGCGGAAGTCCCATCATAGGCTTGCACTCCTGTTGACGGCCGGCGTCATGCCCGAGAGGTGCATGTGCACGGCGACAAGGGCTTCGGAGGCGAGGCGGTCGGTGCGGTGATGGGTAAAACTCCAGCCCATGCGGCGGAGCTGGTCTGAAATGCTGTCGCGGCGGGCGAGATAGGCGCGGCGGTAGTCGTCGCGCAGCGTCTCGGCGCGGCCGGAGGTGAGCTTCTCACCGGTTTCGGGATCTGAGAATTCCGTGCGGCCGGTGTAGGGGAAGGTTTCCTCGGCGGGATCGGCGATCTCGACGACATGACCGCGCAGGCCGCGCCTGGCGAGCGGAGCGATGCGCTCCATGACCCGATCGGCGTCGTCGAGGAAGTCGCCGATCAACACGATGTCGCTTGCGCCGCGGATCATCCGGGTATCCGGCAGGCCCGAGGTCAGCGGGGCATGCATGATGGCGGCGGCCAGGCGTTCGGCGGCATTGCGGGCAGAGACCGGCTCCATGATGCCGGGGCAGCCGATGCGTTCGCCGGAGCGGGCGAGGATTTCGGCAAGCGCCAGCATCAGGACAAGCGCGCGGCTTTCCTTCGAGACGGAGCCGAGCGTCGACTTGTACATCATCGAGGGCGACATGTCGGCCCAGAGCCAGACCGTGTGGGCGGCCTCCCATTCGCGGTCGCGGATATACATGTGGTCGTCGCGGGCCGAGCGGCGCCAGTCGATGCGGGAAAAACTCTCGCCATCGGCATAAGGGCGGAATTGCCAGAAATTCTCGCCGATGCCGCGCTTGCGGCGGCCGTGCCAGCCGGCAATCACGGTGTTGGCGATGCGCTTGGCCTCGACCATGCAATCGGGCACGAGCACGGCGCGCTGGCGGGCGCGCTGGAGCACTTCGCTTCCGGGTGTCTGTTCGACGATCTGGCCGATCGATGCCACGCGGTCAGAGCCTCCGTCAGCTGCGCAGGTTGGAAACGAGACCGGCGATGACGTCGCGAACCGTCATGCCCTCGGCGCGGGCGGCGAAGGTGAGCGCCATGCGGTGTTCGAGCACCGGTTCGGCCAGCGCATGCACGTCGTCGATCGACGGCGCCAGGCGGCCTTCGTAGAGCGCGCGGGCTCGGGCGCAGAGCATCAGCGCCTGACCGGCGCGGGGGCCGGGGCCCCAGGCGACGTTCTTGTCGGTCGTTTCATTGCCATGGCCGGGGCGGGCGGAGCGGACCAGCGACAGGATCGCGTCGACCACCGTGTCGGAGACCGGCATCTGGCGGATCAGTTTCTGGATTTCGACGAGACGCTCGCTGGTGATGACGGCACTGGCACGGTTGTCGCTGATGCCCGTCGTCTCCAGCAGGATTTGGCGTTCGGCGGCGAGTTCCGGGTAGAGAACGTCGACCTGCAGCAGGAAGCGGTCGAGCTGGGCCTCGGGCAGCGGGTAGGTGCCTTCCTGCTCCAGCGGGTTCTGGGTTGCGAGCACGTGGAAGGGGGCCGGCAGCTGGTAGGGCTGGCCCGCAATGGTCACGTGATACTCCTGCATCGACTGCAGGAGGGCCGACTGAGTGCGGGGGCTGGCGCGGTTGATCTCGTCGGCCATCAGGAGCTGGGCGAAGACCGGACCCTTGACGAAGCGGAAGGAGCGGCGGCCGTTTTCATCCTGGTCCATCACCTCGGTGCCGAGGATGTCGGAGGGCATCAGGTCGGGCGTGAACTGGATGCGGTTGGCATCAAGGCCGAGAACGGTGCCGAGCGTGGTGACCAGCTTGGTCTTGGCGAGGCCGGGGACGCCGACGAGGAGCGCGTGACCGCCGGACAAGATGGCGAGCAGGGTGTTTTCGACGACCTTTTCCTGGCCGAAAATGACCTTGGCGACTTCGGCGCGGATGGCGGCGATATCGGCGAGCGCCTTTTCGGCCTGCTCGATGATCGCCTTTTCATCCAAGGCTGCATCCGGGTTCGGCATCATGCCCATGGTCTGCTCCAAAATAATCTGGCCGGGTTCGGCGAATCGAACGGGCGCGCTGGGTGCATCCTATCAAACTAACTTATTGGCGACATGCCGGCTGACAAGCGCGCCTCGAATGACTATCTCGTGACTGTGATGGCTAAGAGACGAAACCGGGACGCAAACATGGCAGACGACACCTTGAAGGCGACCACGGATGCGGCAGGGCTTGCGGCGTTGATCTCGCGTGCGGCAGCGCAAACAGAGGGCGGAAAGCCCGGACTTCCGCCCGTCGAGCGGTGGGAACCGCCATTTTGCGGCGATCTGGACATGGAAATCCGCGCCGACGGGACCTGGTTCTATATGGGCACGCCGATCGGCCGGGCGCCTCTGGTGCGGCTGTTTTCGACGGTTTTGCGCAAGGACGAGGATGGCAAAACCTATCTCGTAACACCTGTGGAAAAGGTCGGGATCCGGGTCGAGGACGCGCCATTCGTGGCCGTGGAGATGACGGCGAGCGAGCGGGATGGCCAGACCGTGCTGACCTTTCGCACCAATGTCGGCGACGTGGTGGAGGCGGGACCGGATCATCCGCTGCGGTTTGCCATCGTCGGGGAAAACCATGAGCTGAAGCCTTATCTGCATGTGCGGGGGCGGCTGGAGGCGCTGGTGTCGCGGGCTGTGATGTATGACCTCGTCGACCTCGGCGAGGTGCGGGAGGTCGAGGGGCAGGCGATGTTCTGCATAAGCTCGGGCGGCGCGATCTTTCCCGTCATGCCGGCCGATGAACTGGATCGCCTCTCCCGATGAGCGACGTCGTGTTTTCCGCCGCCGATTTCCGCCGCCGGGCGCTCGAACATGTGGCGCCGCTCGACCAGTCCTGGCGCGAGCATGGCGACCACGTCCTCAATCGCGACAGTATTCGCGAGATCGAGCAGCTGAATTTGCGCGATGCCGCCGTCCTGATCGGCGTGATCGACGATCCCGACGAGGCGCGGGTGATCCTGACGCAGCGGACGACCAAGCTGCGCAAGCATGCGGGCCAGATCGCCTTTCCCGGCGGAGGCATCGACGATGTCGACGGCACGCCGGAGGTGGCGGCGCTGCGCGAGGCCGAGGAGGAGATCGGGCTTGATCGTCGTTTCGTGGAGACGGTCGGCCGGCTGCCTCAATATCTCTCGGGAACCGGTTTCCGCATTCAGCCGGTTCTTGCCGTGGTGCAGCCCGGTTTCGTCATCACGCCCAATCCCGACGAGGTGGACAGCGTGTTCGAGGTGCCGCTGAGCTTCCTGATGAACCCGGACAACCACCAGCAGGACAGCCGCATGTGGCAGGGCGTGGTGCGGCATTTCTACGTCATGCCCTATCGCGAGCGGCGCATCTGGGGCATTACAGCCGGGATCATCCGGACACTCTATGAAAGGCTCTATGCATGACCAATCTCTCCGATCAGCCGTGGTTTCAGGAGCCGGGCCTGAAGCGCCTGATGGCGCTTCTGAACGGTTCCGGCGCGGAGACGCGGGTGGTCGGCGGGGCGGTGCGCAACAGCCTGCTTGGCATGCCGGTCGGTGACATCGATCTCGCGACGACGCTTCTGCCAGCCGAGGTGACGGGGCGGGCGGCGGCCAAGCAGATCAAGGTCGTGCCGACCGGGATCGATCACGGAACGGTAACACTAGTCGTCGACGGCAAGGGCTATGAAGTGACGACGTTGCGCAAGGACGTCGCGACCGACGGGCGGCATGCCGAAGTCGCCTTCGGTGCCAGCTGGCAGGAGGATGCCGACCGGCGGGATCTGACGATCAATGCGCTTTATGTCGGTCTCGACGGGGAGGTTGTCGATCTCGTCGACGGGCTTACGGATATCGAGACACGGACCGTGCGCTTCATCGGCGATGCCGAGCAGCGGATTGCCGAGGACTATCTTCGGGTGCTGCGCTTCTTCCGGTTCTTTGCCCATTATGGCCGGGGACGGCCGGATGCCGCCGGCTTGAAGGCCTGCGCGCGGGCGAGGGGGCACCTGAAGTCTCTCTCTGCCGAGCGTGTATGGAGCGAGATGAAGAAGCTTCTCGGCGCTCCCGATCCGGGCCGCGCGCTTCTCTGGATGCGGCAGTCGGGTGTCCTGACGGAAATCCTGCCGGAAACGGAAAAATGGGGCATCGACGCGATCCCGGGTCTCATCGCCGCCGAGCAGGCGCTCGGCTGGGAGCCGGATGCGATGCTGAGGCTTTCGGCCATTACCCCCAAGGACCCGGCGCGCATGGTGGGACTTGCCGAACGGCTGAAGGTTTCCAATGCCGAGGCCATCGCGCTCGACCGTTTTGCGCGGGCGCCGAATCCGCAGGAGACGGTGACGGACGTCGCCTTCGATCGCGACCTCTATCGCTACGGCAAGGAGGGTATTATCGGGGTCCTGAAACTGGAGATTTCTTCGGTGCGGGGGCAGGCGGAAGGCGGTGATGCCAAGGCCATGGCGCGCAATGCGCGGCTGTCGGATCTGCTGCGTCGGGCGCAAGCATTCGAGCGTCCTGTCCTGCCGGTGAAGGGCAGCGATGTTCTTGCCGCAGGGGTCCCGTCCGGCCCGAAGATCGGGCAGATCCTCGGCACGCTTGAGGAGGGCTGGATCGCCTCCAATTTCACGCTCGACCGGGAGCGGCTGCTGGCGCGGATCGCCGATCTCGCGCAGAAATAAATCGGGCGCTTTATGGTGCGAGGGGTTGCGGTTTTTCCTCGCGAATTCGCTCCTTGATGTGCTCGATGGTGCTCTGGCGGATGACCTCTTCTCCATGGGTCGTGCGCAGGTGATCGACGGCGCGCCGTACGACTTCCGCCTCTTCGTCTGCCCGGGTGTGCCAGCTGCAGCCGGGGACAAGGGTTCCGCATTCAAAGGTCTTCATGGTCGTTTCCTCCTTTTGTGCGTGGATGAAACCGAACGTCATTGGGAGAAGAATTGTTCGCCGGCGAGACAGATTTCTGTCGCCGCGTGTGAGTTGCCCGTCACGTGGTGCGCCTTGACATTCAACGCGCTAACGACCATCTTTTTTATGTCGTCACAGATCGGCTTCGCCGGGCATGGTACCGGAAATGGTGGCGATACCCTTGATCGAAGGATCGAGCACTTGCTTAGGGCTGTGGGGCTTTAGCCTTGGTTGCGCCGGGTATTACGAGAGCTGGGATGGCTTTTGCTATTCCAGCTTTTGTCGTCTTAGTCCCAGAACCTCTTCGATTGCTTTGCCGAAGGGCGGCCTCCATTTGCCAGCGACTAGATTGTCGCGTGGATAGGCGCTTTCAACAAAAAGACGGACCTGATGAAAACCTGTCAAACCGATCCGCATGGTTCGCTCGAGCTTGAAGAATATGTAGTACCTTTCGCCTCGTTTGAGACCTTCGAGGCCAACCTGAAATATCTTGAAATTATGTCTGCCGGAGACCCGCTGAACCTGCTGTGTCGGACGCGAGACGAGCGTCTCCAAAATGTCCGGGAGATGGATCGATAGCGCGTGCCGCTCGACGTTGAACACACGAAACACAGTGCCCTCCCGGGTGCTCCACATACCGTCGTCGGGCTCCGATTCAGCACGTGTGGTATAACAGTGATTGGTGAAGCGTATCTGGACTTCCGCCTGGAGCAGTGAGCCGTTCTCCGCAGTCCATTCCCCGAGCCGAAGAACGCGGTTCGACAAGTGCGAAATGTCATATTCGACATCGCAGTGGGTCAGTTTCAAGACGCAGCCTCGGGAACTTGGATACCTTGTGCCTCATGATCTCACCAGCCGATGCCATTTTCAATACCCAAGGTTGTGCAAGTGGCGCTCCTCGACCACCAGGAAGCTCTGTCGATAATGGAAAAAAAAGCGCCCGCAGCGGGGCTACGGGCGAGGGTGGATGCGCGGTGGATCTGGTATGTTTCAGTCGGGTCTCGCCCAGGCGTCGAAGACGGACTGGGTGGCCGCCCGTTTGCCTCGATGGGCACCACTTTCGATGGCGTTGGCGGCGGCATGGTCGGTCAGGTCGGCCCCTGCCAGGCCCAATCTCACCTGTTCGACGAAGTAGGAATGCGGCAGGTCGACATCACTCGACGCCCGCAGTTTCTCGGCCAGCCGATCGATCAGTTCGGGCGCTTCGATGGTGCGATCTGTGGGCTCACTTACACGGGGACTGGTCACTGCACTGGACGGGCTCATGGTAATTCTCCTCCTCCACATTGCGTGAGGCCGCAGCATGAGCAAGCGTTTCGACGAACGCAATGAAAACCGTCAAGGAATCCTGCGCTTTTCGATAAGCGTCGGGAATCCTAGGTCATTCTTTTTCGTGAGTTGGCGTGAGGCTCCAGATGTCAGCGGTAACGCCTGCCGTCAGGGGTAACGGACAACCGGAGGGAGCGAAGAGAGGATCGATTCGACATTGCCGCCGGTCTTCAGGCCGAAGATCGTTCCCCTGTCGTAGAGCAGGTTGAACTCCACATAACGGCCACGCCTCACGAGCTGTTCGTCGCGGTCCTGCTCCGTCCAGGGATTGTCGAAATTGTTGCGGACGATCTTCGGATAGACCAGATTGAAGGCGCGGCCGACATCCTGGACGAAGGCGAAGTTTGCCTCCCAGCCGCCCTTTTCCGGCTGCGGGTAGAGGTAGTCGAAGAAGATGCCGCCAATGCCTCGGGGTTCGTTGCGATGGGGCAGGAAGAAGTATTCGTCGCACCACTGTTTGTAGGCCGCGTAGTCCGCCACGGCGGGGTGTCGCTGGCAGGTGATCTCCATGGAGCGATGGAAGAGCCGGGTGTCGGGATCCTCCTGGGTCCGGCGGCGATCGAGCACCGGCGTCAGGTCGGCGCCGCCGCCGAACCACTGGCTGGTGGTGACCACCATCCGGGTGTTCATATGAACGGTCGGGACGTTGGGATTGACCGGGTGGGCGATCAGGGAAATGCCGGAGGCCCAGAAGCGGGGATCTTCCTCGGCGCCCGGCATCTGCTTGCGGAATTCCGGCGAAAACTCACCGTGGACAGTCGAGGTGTGCACGCCCACCTTCTCGAAGACGCGGCCTTCCATCATCGACATTCGGCCGCCGCCGCCCTTGCCCTCTTCGCGCAGCCAGTCCTTGGCCTTGAAGCGGCCGGGCTCGCGGTCGGACAGGGGGCCCTGCAACTCGTCCTCCAACGCCTCAAAAGAGGCGCAGATCGTATCGCGCAGGCTTTCGAACCATGCGCGCGCCACGAGCTTCTTGCCTTCGATGTCGTCGGGCAGTTCCCTTGGCATATCCGGTCGCTGCATGCTCTCCCCCTTCTCGGTCTTTCCGTCCGGAATATCAGGTCGGCGCTGTCCCTGCCATATGCCGCATCGGCTGTTCCCGGAAAATCGACTCGCCTTGCGGTTTTGTCTGGATTAAGCTCAGGCCATGCGAGGGATGTCATGACGAAGATGCCCAGCCCACCCGACTTTCGCGGCCTCAGGAAGCGCATTGCAGAACACCGCGCGGTGACATCCGGACGGGCCGGTGGCCAGTTCGTTCGCGAGACCTATTGCCTCACCCGCGAGGAGGCCCGCGCCAAGGCGCGAGAGTGGTTCGACGCCTTCCCGAAGGCCGCCTACTGGACCGAGGTGGAAAGCTGGCGACAGCTCGACGGCGACCAGATCGAGTTCACCATGCGGCGGCTGCCAAGCGCGGATTGAGGGAATTGCGGTTTCCTGACAGCGGTCGGCTGTTTATCCGTATTCGATAAAACTCTAACGATCCGGGTAAGCCAAAGAAAAAGACTTGATGGCATGGTGTTGCTCAGACGGCCGGGATGATCCCGGCATCGGTTCGACATGAAATGCGACACAAGGCTTCCCCATGACATCTGTCGGGTCCAATCTGACTTCGGCCCTCTCGGTTTCGATGCTCGAGGCTTCGCGCGCTGCGACGGAGCGGGTGCGGCAAACCACCGACGCGACCGCAACCCAGGCGGCGGACCATTCCGCCTATTGGACAATTCCCACGACATTCAATGCATCCAGTCTTTCGCTGGGTAGCGTTCAGGAGGCCAATGGCCTGGCGGCGGCCGTGACCGATACCGCTGTGGCGGGGCTCGAAGCGGCGACCGAGATCGTGTCGCGCATCCAGCAAAAGCTCATCCAGGCGAAGGCGCTCGGGTCGAACAGACCGGCCATCGATGCCGAGATCGGCGGGATGAAGGAAAAGCTGGCGGATATCGTTGCAGACAGTGGCTTCAACGGAGAGAACTGGCTGACAGTCGAGGCCGGTCAGCGCCCGAAAGTCGCTTCGCTCATCGCTTCAGTGACCAGCGACGAGCGTGGCGAACTGTCGATCAACATGATCGATGTCGACACCGCTCAGGCGACGCTGGTGTCGAAGGAGAACGCGGATGACGGCATCCTGACACGCTCTTATGCCGGCAGCAGCCTGAGCGGCGTTCCCTACGACTATTACCTCATGGACGTGAATGCGGCCGTTTCGACCAGCGCCCGTTCCCGCGAGATCCGCATCAACTCCGCGACGAGCAGCGACGAACTGGACGGCATGATCTCCGCGCTCAATCGTGTGCTGATCGATATGGTCGGGGCGAGCGCCGAAGTGGGTGCGGCGCGCAACCAAATCTCCGGCGAAGGCGATTTCATCAAGGCGCTTGCACGGCCGAGCGAACTCACCAACGGAAGCGGCGTGCGCGCCGATTTCAGCGAAGCAGACGCGCTGCGTGCAGCGCAAGAGACACAGGCGGCACTCCAGGGGTCAGCCCTCAATATTGCCAATGCCTCCATGGCGGGCTGGTTGAAGATCTATCTGTAAGTGCGAATCCGTGCTTGATTTTTCCGAGCTGTCTTCCCCGTCAGCGTCGGAGGCCGGATTTCTTCGTGGCCGATTTTGTCGGGGTTTTCTTGCGGATTCCGGCTGGAGTTTGATCGGGTTTGGCGATCACGGGCTCCGATACCGCAGGGGCCGGATCGGTTGCGGCTAACGCTTCCTCCCCATCGGACGACGGTGCCTCACTGGCTGGCGGATCCATTGCTACCGGCGCGACAGTGGGTGCCAGTTCTGTGACCGCTTCAATGTCGGTCTTGATGACAGGGGAGGGCGAAGCTTGCGCATCCTCGGTCACCGGTGTTGCCAGGATTTCGTTGTTTGTCTCGGACAGGACTTCGGTTGGCTTTGTCGGCTCTATCGGCAAGGTCTCGATGCCGGCGAGCGCCGCGGGCTCTGGAACTGTGCTTTCCGCAGGCTGCTCGGTTTTCTGCGTCAGAATATCGTTCAAGATCCTGGTCACCTTGATGGCGCCCGGCAGGTCGGTATTGGTGGAATGGCCGCAGAAGGGTACGCGGATGTCGGTCGCGATCTTCGGGCGCGAGTTCAGTTCGCCGAACCAGTCGAGTTCACCGACGACGTCGGTGATATCGCCGAAGGCATCCGGCATCTTGATGCGGCCACCGAAGGTGACGATGCGGGCGGTGTTGGCAAGGGTCTCCAAGCGGGCCGGATCGCTTGCCTTGACCGCGTGCAGGGCATCGGCAATCACCCGGTTGCCCCGGGAATGGCCCGATATCAGCGTGAAGGAAAAGGACGGGTCGGCGAGCAGGCTTGCGACCGTGTCCGCATCGAGACCCCTGCTTTTCTTCTCCTCGGCGTCTGCCTCGCGCTTGTCATAGGCGCCGAGCTTCGGGCGACCGACCGCGTCGTCGATGGCTTCGAGATTTCCACGGACGTGGCCGAGCCATCCGAACAGGAAGGCGCCGCCGATCGCTTCGTTGACGATGTCGCCGAGGCCGTAGCCCGAGACAACGGCGGCAACGGGTTCACCGATCGCGTTCGCGACGTTGCGCGCGAAGGCCGCCGCACCGATGGCGGATCCGCCCATCCCGGCGACCGCCAGTGCGTGAACCTTTTCGCCGCCGCGCAGCCGGTATTCCTCGACGCTGTCGCATAGGGTGAGCATCGGCCCGCCGGAGGGCGGAACGATCATGATCAGGCCTTCGGAGGCGAGGCTGTCGCTGATGTAGAAGGTCTCTTCGGCCGTCAGGGCCTTGACGTCGTAATAGAGGGCGTCGACGCCGGTGTTGCGCAGACGCCAGGGTTCGAGCGCGGCGTTGCGGGCTGTGCGGTGGCGCACGCGTTCCGGCAGGCTGAGGGTTCGTGCAAACTGGGTCAGTCCGAGGGCGAATGCTGTTTCAAACATGTCCAACTCCCGTGTTTTGCTGCGCTGCAGCATATCGCGGATCGGATGATTTAGCAAATGCCGTTATATTTCCCGTCCGCCGAAGCCCGCCTAATCCAGAATAGTCGGTCCAGCGCTGCCATGCCTTGACGGATGCCTGTTTAGGGGAATTTCAAAATGCGACGTTCGTCTGACGCAATGCCTCCCCGGTGATCATGGCGGCTGACATGGCAACATTGATCGACCGCTGGCCTTCGACCATGGGGATGATTACCCGGGCATCGGCGGTGTCATGGACATGGTCGGGCACGCCGGCACTTTCGCGACCGAACAGCAGGATGTCGTTCGGCTGGTATTCGAAACGGGCGTAAGGGACTGCTGCGCGGGTGGAGGCAAGTACCAGGCGGCGCCCCTCGTCGCGGCGCCAGCTGTCGAAGCGTTCCCAGTTGACGTGCCGGACCAGAACGGCGCTGGCGAGGTAATCCATGCCCGCGCGCTTGAGATTCTTGTCCGACAGCACGAAGCCGGCCGGCTCGATGATGTCGACCGTCAGGGCAAGGCAGGCGGCGAGCCTGAGGATAGTTCCGGTATTGCCGGGAATGTCCGGCTGATAGAGAGCGATGCGCAAGTCGGTCATGCTGGGTTCTTAAGTCAGCCGTGTCCGGTACTCAAGCGGCTCGTCCCGCACACGTCGGACCCGGTCGGGGAGGCGGCTGTGGTGCTGTTGCAACAGTTGCGACAGAATGTCCCGGCAGTCGTCGGCACGGCTGGAAATTGTGCGGGGGCAGGGATAGAAGGGTGGCCTGTTCAACACGCAAGCGGGAGGGCCTTCGATGGATCAATTCGGTATGCTGCCCTGGTCGCGACAGCTCTTTACGGCAGCGTGACGGCGACATTCTCGCCCTTTTTCCCAAACAGATTCATCCTGCGGCCGTAACCGGCCTCAATCATTGACATTTTGCGCATTGCGGCACCTGCCATGGTCGTCTGTCGCGCATGATTTGCTGGAGTACATCCATGTTCTCGTGGTTTGAAAACCGCCTGAATGCCTATCCGGAAGGCGAGCCGACTTTGCCGCCAAAGGGGCTCTTCGCGTTCTGCTGGCACTATACGAAGCCGGCCTGGCCGTGGCTCTTGCTGCTTGGCCTGTGCTCGGGGCTGATCGCGATTGCGGAAGTGTTTCTCTACCAGTTCCTCGGCAATATCGTTGACTGGCTTTCGGCTGCCGACCGCGCCACCTTCCTGCAGACGGAAGGGCATACGCTGATCGGCGTGGCGGCACTGCTTTTGGTCGGTCTGCCGCTGATCGGCGTGGTGCATACCGTGACGATGCACCAGGTCCTGGCCGGCAATTTCCCGATGATCGCGCGGTGGCAGATGCATCGTTTCCTGCTGCGTCACTCGATGACCTTCTTCGCCAACGAGTTCGCCGGTCGCGTTTCGACCAAGGTGATGCAGACGGCGCTCTCCATCCGCGAGAGCGTGATGAAGATCATCGACGTCTTCATCTATGCGGTGACCTTCTTCGTCTCCATGCTGGCGCTGGTTGCGTCGGTCGACTGGCGGCTCGGCGTGCCGCTGGTGGTCTGGCTCGTCGTCTACGCCCTCATCCTGCGCAACTTCATCCCGAAGCTGCGCCGGCTTTCGAGCGAACAGGCGGATGCCCGCTCGATGATGACCGGGCGGATCGTCGACAGCTATACCAATATCGGCACGGTGAAGCTGTTCTCGCATGCCGGCCGCGAGGAGACCTATGCGCGGGAAGGCATGGACGCCTTCCTCGACACGGTGCATCGCCAGATGCGTCAGATTTCGCTCCTCAACATCTGCGTCGACATCAACAATGCCATCGTTCAGTTTGCCGTTGCCGCCCTCGGCATCTGGTTCTGGCTGAACGGGAATGTCACGGTCGGGGCGATCGCGGTTGCCATCGGGCTTTCCATGCGCATCAACGGCATGTCGCAATGGATCATGTGGGAAGTTGCCGCCCTCTTCGAGAACATCGGCACCGTCTATGACGGCATGGGCATGATGACAAAACCGCATGACATAATCGACGCGCCCAAGGCGAAGGCGCTCACCGCGCCGAAGGGCGAGATCGTCTATGACGGCGTGCGCTTCCATTACGGCAAACAGAAGGGCGTGATCGAAGGCTTCTCGCTGACGATCAAGGCGGGGGAGAAGGTGGGTCTCGTCGGCCGCTCCGGTGCCGGCAAGACGACGCTGATGAACCTGCTCCTGCGCTTCTACGATATCGAGAAGGGCAAGATCCTGGTCGATGGGCAGGATATCTCGCAGGTAAGCCAGGACAGTCTTCGGGCGCTCGTCGGTGTGGTGACGCAGGATACCTCGCTTCTGCACCGCTCGATCCGGGAAAACATCGCTTATGGTCGACCGGAGGCCACCGATGCCGAGGTGATCGAGGCCGCCAAGCGGGCGAATGCCTGGGACTTCATCCAGGCACTCGCCGACCAGCAGGGCCGTGTCGGTCTCGATGCTCATGTCGGCGAACGCGGCGTGAAACTGTCCGGTGGCCAGCGGCAGCGGATCGCGATTGCCCGCGTCTTCCTCAAGGACGCGCCGATCCTGATCCTCGATGAGGCCACGTCTGCGCTCGATTCCGAAGTCGAGGCCGCGATCCAGGAAAGCCTGTTCAAGCTGATCGAGGATAAGACCGTGATCGCGATCGCCCACCGGCTGTCGACGCTGACGCAGATGGACCGGTTGATCGTGCTCGACAAGGGCGTGATCGTCGAGGAAGGGACGCATCAGCAACTGGTGCAGACCGGCGGCATTTATGCGGACCTCTGGAACCGCCAATCGGGCGGCTTCCTGCCGGACCAGACGGATCCGGAGGAGGAGCAGGCGAAGAAGCTTCATGCCGAAGAGGCGGCCAAAGCGCTGGACGAGGCATCTGACGAAGCGGCGGAGTGATCCAGTCCGGCCAATCGCCAGACCAACAAAACGGGGGCAGAAATGCCCCCGTTTTGTTAGGTATTTGTTTTCCATCGCAGATCGGCTTCAGGAGCAAGGCAAGAAATGCCATTTCGCGAGTAAGATTTTATTCACGGGCGGACTGCCACGGAGAGGACCCGAGGGGCATCTTGCTCCAACATCCTTTTCAAGCGCGGATTTCAGTCGTGAAAAAACTCAAGATCAGAACTCTCCTGCCGCTCCTATTCGGCCTCATGGTCGTGGTCTCGCTCGTGCAGGGCGGCATTGCCCTTCATTCCGCTGACGCGCTGAGCGAAGATATCGAAACACTTGGTGGACGTATGGATCGGTCGATCCAGATTGCGGAAATTGAAACATTGCTGGGTGACGTCCGTCGCCTGAATCTCATGATCCTGAACGCCAGCAATGCCGCCGACAAGAGCAAGCTGGTGGACACACTCGCCGTTTCGAGTGAGCAACTCGATGCGGCGATTCAGCGCTTCGACGGCATGATCGTTCTGCCTGAAGTCCGCCAACGTTATGGCGAGTTCAAAGGCCATGTGGAGCAGTATCGCCTGCTCGGACAAAGCTTTATCGAACAGGCACTGAGCTCCAAGCTCTATCAGGCGAAGGACACGATTGCGAAAATGGTTCCGCTCGGCAACGAAGCGGGTGCCGTGCTGCAGGGCATCATCGCGATCAACCGGGACGTTGCGGCGAACGCTCGCATGGAGAGCAGGGCATCGGCCGATGCTGCCTTCTGGCTTTCCGTCGTTGCCGTGGTTTGCGCCGCTCTCATTGCCGCCGCCGCCGCCGTCTTCAGCTTCCTGCGCATCGTTCGCCCGATTTCGGCCATCACCACGTCGATGCACGGGCTGGCGAATGGCGATACAACGACGGAAATTCCCTTCGGTTCGCGGCGCGACGAAATCGGGGAGATGGCAGCCGCTGTCGCCGTGTTCCGCGACAATGCCATCGAGCGCGCGCAGCTCGAGCGCCAGGCCGAGGAAAACCGCTCTCTGAGTGAAGCGGAACGGATGGCACGCGAAGCGCAGAAGGCTGAGGAAGCGGCCGAAGTAAAATTCGCCGTGGACCAACTGGCCGCCGGGCTTCAGCGCCTGTCGGACGGCGATCTCGCCGTCTCGATCGATGCCCGGTTTACCGAGCATCTCGATGCGTTGCGGCTGAACTTCAATCAGTCGGTCGCGCGCCTGCGTCAGGCCATGCAGGCGGTCAACGACAATGCGCGGGCGATCGATGCCGGGGCCAGCGAGATGCTCGCAGCCGCCGATGACCTCTCCAAGCGCACAGAACAGCAGGCGGCCTCCGTGGAGGAGACAGCTGCCGCTCTGGAACAGGTGACCACGGCGGTGAAGGAAAGCTCCGTGCGGGCGGAACACGCCGGAGAACTCGTCAGCCATACGCGAGACGGGGCGGAGCGCTCAGGCGAGGTGGTGCGCCGCGCCGTGGCGGCCATGCAGCAGATCGAAAAGTCGTCCGCTGAAATCTCGAGCATTATCGGCGTCATCGACGAGATCGCTTTCCAGACCAATCTTCTGGCGCTCAATGCGGGGGTTGAGGCTGCTCGCGCGGGGGATGCCGGCAAGGGCTTCGCCGTGGTGGCGCAGGAGGTGCGTGAGCTCGCCCAGCGTTCTGCCAATGCCGCGAAGGAGATCAAGGGTCTGATCAGCGCCTCGGGCCAGCATGTCCGTCACGGTGTCGCCCTTGTCGACGAGACGGGCAAGGCACTCGAGACCATCGTGCGCGAGGTTCAGGAGATCAATCAGAACGTCGCGGCGATCGTCACCTCGGCGCGTGAGCAGTCGACAGGTCTCCAGGAGATCAACATGGCCGTCAACCAGATGGACCAGGGCACGCAGAAGAATGCGGCCATGGTGGAACAGTCGACGGCGGCAAGTCACGGGCTTGCCCAGCAGGCTGCCGCGCTGATGCAGATGATGGCGCAGTTCCGGACGGAAGAGGGTTCGCAGCGTCATGCTCAGGGTCCGCTCTCGGTGGCCCAGCCGACGAGCCAGCCGCAGGCATCACCGGCACGAGCGCTGGGGCGCAAGGTCGCCAATGCGTTCCGCGGCAATGCTGCGCCTGCTGCGGAGTGGTCGGATTTCTGAGCCGGACCAAAGGAGGTCCCGGCACTTCGAACACATGGTAGAGGGAGGCAGCGATGCCTCCCTCTTTCATCTGGCGCCGAGGCAATTCATGGCGCTGATCGTTTCATTCATTGAATTGGCTTGTGTCATGGCCCCCGAGGTCGCTATGCGGGGTGACTTTCGATCACGCGATCACGGGGCGGCATCAGACCGCGATACTTCATGCTGAAATACATAGACTGGGTATGGGCCATTCTGGCCGGCGCGCTGCTTGCCACCATGGTGACCATCAACAGCGGGCTTGCCGCCCATACAACTCCGTTTACCGCCTCCTGGGTGGTGCATGGCGTGGGCGCTGCTGCGGCCTTCGTCCTGCTGATGGCCAATCTCGCCGTCGGTCGCAAGGCGGGTCGGATCAAGATCGCGGCGCGAACACCGCTCTGGAGCTATTTCGGCGGCGCACCGGGTGCCTTTGCCGTGGCCCTCAGCTCCATTGCCGTCAATTCCGAACTCGCGCTGGCCGGTGGCCTGTCTCTGTTGCTTGTCGGGCAGATTCTCTTCGGTCTCCTGTCGGATCAGTTTGGTCTGTTCGGCACGCCGCAGCGCGCACTGAACCGGTTCGACTTCCTGTCGGCGGCCTGCGTGATCGGCGGCAGTGCCCTGCTCATTTTTTCGAAAGGGGTCTGAATGCTTGGCTCCATCGCCATCGCGCTACTTGGAGGCGCCGTCGTCGGAATGAGCCGGTCGATCAACGGCCGCCTGACGATGACAAAGGGACCTTTCGTCGCCTCGGTCTGGAACCACGCGATCGGCTTCCTGCTGTTGAGTGTCTACATCGTCTTCCTCCACCGCGTGGGCTTGCCGCTTCTTGGAGAGACGCCTGCCTTCTTCTTCTTCGGCGGGGTCATCGGCGCCTTCTTCGTGGCAATCAGTTCCTACGTCTTCCCGCGCCTGGGCGCGGCACGTTCGGGCCTTCTGATCATCGGGTCGCAGATGATCACGGGTCTCCTGATCGATTATCTGCGCGGCACTGCGGAGTTTCATCTAGGCCAGCCTGCCGGCGTCGCGCTGATCATATTCGGGATCTATCTGACGCGCTTTTCGCGGTGACCACCCCGCGCGCCCTGGATATGGAGAAATTGTAATTCCGCATCGGCGCCAATTGCTTTGCCATGACGGGTAAACCGCCTATATCGCAAGGCATGTTCCAATCCATCGCACGCCTCTTTGAGAACTGGCTTGATCCCTTCGCGCGGTCCGACGACCTCAGGCCGCCGGAGAAGACCGCTGCCTTCGTCTGGTTTTATGTGCGGCAGGCCAAGTTTGCCTTCCTGCTCATGGCCTTGTTCGGCGGTGCCGTCGCGATGCTGGAGGCGGGGTTGTTCTGGTTCGTCGGGCGGCTGGTCGATCTTCTGGATACCGTGCCGAAGGATACCGGGTGGGATGGGCTGATTGCTGCCCACGGGCTCGAGCTGCTTGCCATGGCCTTGATCGTGCTCATCGGCCGTTTCCTGGTCGTCACGATCGGGGCGCTGGTCGAAGAGCAGGTGATCGTTCTCAACTTCTTCAATCTCGTCCGCTGGCAGGCGCATGTGCATGTCAGCCGCCAGTCGCTCTCCTTCTTCCAGAACGACTTTGCCGGACGGATCGTCACGAAGGTCTGGTCTGCCGGGCAATCGACGGGCGATCTTCTGACCTCGCTCCTCCAGGTCGTCTGGTTCATGGTGATCTACACGGTCTCGACCATGGCGCTGGTTGCGCAACTCGACTGGCGGCTTGCGGCCATCATCGGGTCCTGGGTCGTCATCTTCATGGCTCTTGCCCGCTACTTCGTGCCGAAGATCCGCAAACACGCCAAGGAGACGGCGGAGGCGGCCTCAATGTTGAACGGCCGGCTTGTCGACAGCTATTCGAACATCCAGACACTGAAGCTGTTCGGCCGGGAGCGGCAGAACGATCACTATATCCGCGCGGGTTTCGACCGTTTCCAGGATACGCTCCGGCCCTTTGCACGCCTCCTGACCGGCGTGCGGTCTTCGCTTGCCATCCTGTCGGGTGTGATGATCCTGATGGTCGCGCTGCTCTCCGTCGATCTGTGGTTTGCCGGAGCGGTGACGGCGGGTGGCGTCGCCTTCACGCTCGGTCTCGTGCTCAGGCTCAACATGCTGCTCGGGCGGATGATGACGCAGCTCAACAGCATCATGCGCAACATCGGCACGATCCAGAACTCGGCGGAGCTTGTGGCTAAGCCAATTGGGCTCGTGGATGCCCCGGACGCGAAGACGCTCGCCGTGCGCTCGCCGGAGATCCGTTTCGAGGACGTGACCTTCCATTATGGCCGCAAGAAGGGCGCGATCGACCACCTGACGCTTTCGATCCGACCGGGTGAGAAGGTCGGGATCGTCGGCCGCTCGGGGGCGGGCAAGTCGACGCTGGTCAATCTTCTCCTGCGCTTCTACGACCTCGAAGGGGGCAGGATCCTGATCGACGGGCAAGATATCGCCCAGGCCACCCAGGAGAGCCTGCGCTCACAGATCGGCATGGTCACCCAGGACACGGCACTCCTGCATCGCTCAATCCGCGACAACATCCTGTTCGGCCGCGAAGATGCCGGCGAAGACCGCCTGATCAAGGCGGCGGAACGAGCCGAAGCGCTGGATTTCATCCAGCGTCTGGAAGACCAGCGGGGACGCAAAGGCTTCGATGCCCATGTCGGCGAGCGCGGCGTCAAGTTGTCCGGCGGTCAGCGCCAGCGCATCGCGATTGCCCGCGTCATGCTGAAGGACGCGCCGATCCTGGTGCTGGACGAGGCGACCTCTGCGCTCGACAGCGAGGTGGAGGCGGCGATCCAATCCAATCTCGACCGTCTCATGCAGGGCAAGACGGTGCTTGCCATCGCCCACCGCCTGTCGACGATCGCGGCGCTCGACCGACTGGTCGTGATGGACAAGGGCCGGATCATCGAGGAGGGGACGCATTCGGATTTGGTGGCGCTCGGCGGTCTCTATTCGGAACTCTGGGCGCGCCAGTCGGGCGGCTTTCTCGACACGCGAACCACCGAAACGGTCGGCTGACGGCGCCATCTGCAGGACGGCGGACCGCCACGCCTGTTGCATCGGGGCTTATCGCGCCCGCTGCTTGACAGATGTCATCTACCCTGTCCGCGCCATCTCCCTTCCTGACCTGGGTCAGCCGCAGTGACGCGTGGCTATAAGCCGCATGGGGACAAAGCCAATTTATTCCGCGACATAGTGGCTCCCCCAAGGGGGAAGACTGGACAGATTGGAATATCAAGCTTAGAACGCGCCAATCTGGCGGGGAATCTGTGGCCATGACATGGCCGAACTGTGATTCCCGCTGCGGGGGCAAATGCGGTTTGTCGCAGGATTGCGAAGAGGAAAAAGTGACCGTGAGCGAACACGAGACGACGACTGAACATGCGGGCGAGCCTACGCGCCGCGATTTTCTCTACATGGTGACCGGCATGGCCGGAGCGGTTGGTGCGGTTTCGGTCGCCTGGCCCTTCATCGACCAAATGCGCCCGGATGCCTCGACGCTCGCGCTCGCTTCGATCGAAGTGGACGTGTCGGCGCTCGAGCCGGGCATGTCGCTGACCGTCAAGTGGCGCGGCAAGCCGGTTTTCATCCGTAACCGCACCGACAAGGAAGTCGAAGAAGGCAAGGCTGTTGCTCTCGCCGACCTCAAGGATCCGGTTGCCCGCAACGCCAACATCGATCCGACGGCAGAAGCGACCGACGTCGCCCGTTCCGCCGGCGAGGGCAAGGAAAACTGGATCGTCATGATCGGTTCCTGCACCCATCTCGGTTGCGTGCCGCTCGGTCAGGCCGGCGATTTCGGTGGCTGGTTCTGTCCCTGCCACGGTTCGCACTACGATACGGCCGGCCGTATCCGTAAGGGTCCGGCGCCCGCGAACCTCGCTGTTCCGACCTATGGCTTCGTTTCCGATACTGTGATCAAGATCGGCTGAGGGGATAAGACAATATGAGTGGCCATTCCAGTTACCAGCCGTCCACCGGCGTTGAAAAGTGGATCGACGCGCGCCTGCCGCTGCCGCGCCTCGTCTATGACAGCTTTGTCGCCTATCCGGTTCCCCGCAACCTGAACTATGCCTACACCTTCGGCGCCATGCTCTCGGTGATGCTCATCGTGCAGATCCTGACCGGCGTCGTGCTCGCCATGCATTATGCCGCTGAAACGACGGTTGCCTTCAACTCCGTCGAAAAGATCATGCGCGACGTCAACAATGGTTGGCTGCTGCGCTACATGCATGCCAACGGCGCGTCGTTCTTCTTCATCGCCGTCTATCTGCACATTGCTCGTGGTCTCTACTACGGTTCCTACAAGGCGCCGCGCGAAATCCTCTGGATTCTCGGCGTTGTCATCTTCCTGCTGATGATGGCAACGGCGTTCATGGGCTATGTTCTGCCCTGGGGTCAGATGTCCTTCTGGGGCGCGACCGTCATCACCGGCTTCTTTACCGCCTTCCCCTGGGTCGGCGAGTGGATCCAGCAGTTCCTGCTCGGTGGCTTCGCCGTTGACAATCCGACGCTGAACCGCTTCTTCGCGCTGCATTACCTGCTGCCGTTCATGATCGCCGGCGTCGTCATCCTGCACGTCTGGGCGCTGCACGTCACCGGTCAGACCAACCCGACCGGCGTCGAAGTCAAGTCCAAGACCGATACCGTCGCGTTCACGCCTTATGCGACGCTCAAGGACGCCTTCGGCGTGTCGGTCTTCCTTTTGGTCTTCGCCTGGTTCGTCTTCTACATGCCGAACTATCTCGGCCATCCGGACAACTACATTCCGGCTGACGCCCTGAAGACGCCTGCCCATATCGTTCCGGAATGGTACTTCCTGCCGTTCTACGCCATGCTGCGCGCGATCACCTTCAACATCGGCCCGATCGACTCGAAGCTCGGTGGCGTTCTGGTGATGTTCGGTGCGATCATCGTCCTGTTCTTCCTGCCCTGGCTCGATACGTCGAAGGTTCGCTCGGCCGTGTACCGCCCCTGGTACAAGCTGTTCTTCTGGGTCTTCGTTGCCAACTCGATCCTGCTCGGCTGGCTTGGCGCCATGCCGGCGGAAGGCTCCGGTCTGTTCGGCCTCCTGTTCCGCGGCGAGTTCGTCGGCAACTATGTCGGTTATTCGCAGCTCGGTACCGCCTATTACTTCGGCTTCTTCCTCGTGATCATGCCGTTGCTGGGTCTGTTCGAGACGCCGAAGCGCATCCCGAACTCGATCACCGAGGCGGTTCTCGAAAAGAGCGGCAAGTCCGCCGCTGTCCAAGCCTGATTGCGCGAGAGAGGGAAACAAGAACAATGAAGAAGCTTCTCACGAGCATCGCGCTCATCGCTTCGATGGCCGGCTTTGCCGGCCACGCTTCGGCCGCTGAAGAGGGCGCCGCCCTCGAGCATGCGGTCGAGCATGCCGCCAAGAGCGGTCACTACCCGATCCTCAAGCCCAAGGAAATGGACTGGAGCTTCGCCGGCCCCTTCGGCACCTATGACAAGGGCCAGCTGCAGCGCGGCCTGAAGATCTACAAGGAAGTCTGTTCTGCCTGCCATTCGATGAAGCTTGTCTCCTTCCGCACGCTGGAAGAGCTGGGCTATTCGGAAGAACAGGTGAAGGCTTTCGCGGGCGAATACGAAGTGCAGGACGGCCCGAACGCCGACGGCGAGATGTACACCCGCAAGGCTGTGCCGTCCGACTACTTCCCGTCGCCGTTCCCGAACAAGGAAGCAGCCGCTGCCGCCAACAATGGTGCAGCTCCGCCGGACTTCTCGCTGATCGCCAAGGCGCGCGGCGTGACCCGCGGGTTCCCGCAGTTCGTGTTCGACATCTTCACTCAGTACCAGCAGGGCGGCCCGGACTATATCCATGCGCTGCTGACCGGGTACCAGGAACCGCCGGAAGGCGTGACCGTTGCTGAAGGCACGCACTTCAACCCGTATTTCGTCAGTGCTGCGGCTCTCGCCATGGCGCCGCCGCTGTCGGATGGTCAGGTGACCTATGACGACGGCACGCCGGAGACGCTGGACCAGTATTCCCAGGACGTGGCTGCGTTCCTGATGTGGGCCGCCGAGCCGCATCTGGAAGAGCGCAAGCGCATGGGCTTTATGGTCATGGTCTTCCTCGCCATCTTCACGGCGCTGATCTACCTGACGAAGAAGTCGGTCTACGCGAACAAGGAACATTGATCGAATACGATCGGTCGAATTCGGAAAAGGCGGTCTTCGGGCCGCCTTTTTTGTTGGGAGGGCCCGCCGATCTTGGTATGGTCCGCGCAACTTCTCTTTCCCCGATATCCGGATGCTCAATGACCAAGATTTCTTCTGACCTGACCAATTCCATTCGCTCCATTCCGGACTACCCGAAGCCCGGGATCATCTTCCGCGACATCACCACGCTGCTCGGCGATGCGCGGGCGTTCCGGCGGGCGGTCGATGAGCTGGTGCAGCCTTATGTGGGGCTGAAGGTCGACAAGATCGCGGGTATGGAAGCACGCGGCTTCATCCTGGGTGGAGCGGTTGCGCACCAGCTGTCGGCCGGCTTCGTGCCGATCCGCAAGAAGGGCAAGCTGCCGCATGAAACGGTCCGGATCGCCTATAGCCTGGAATACGGCGTCGACGAGATGGAAATCCATATGGATGCGGTCAAGCCCGGCGAGAAGGTGATCCTGGTCGACGACCTGATTGCGACCGGCGGTACGGCTGTCGGTGCCGTGCAGTTGCTGCGCCAGATCGGTGCCGATGTCGTTTCGGCCTGCTTCGTCATCGATCTGCCGGAGCTCGGCGGCCGCAAGAAGCTCGAAGCGCTCGGGGTCGAAGTGCGCACGCTGGTGGAATTCGAGGGGCACTGAGCCCCTCGACGGACCGGCCGCCACTTGGCCGGTGCTCTTTGTGCTCGCCTAGCGTTGCGCCAGGGCGAGTTTTCCCGCCATCACGAGAAATCCGCCGGACAGGAGGCGGTTGACGGCGCGCATCCTGCGGGGGCGTGTGACGAGCCCCTGTCGCATGCCTGATGCGGCGACACCGTAGAGCGCGAATACGACGAAAGTCACGGCCATGAAGACGAGGCTCAGAAGGGTCATCGTGACAAGGGGTGCTGGGTCTGCCGGCGTGACGAATTGTGGCAGGAAGGCGAGGAAGAACAGCGAGAGCTTGGGGTTCAGGAGGTTGATCAGCACCGCCTTGCGGATGATCCGCCAGGCCTCCTGGCGCGGCTCAGCTGCGGGATCGGCCGCAAGGCCGCTGCGCCACAGCCCGATCGCCATCCAGACGAGATAGGCGATGCCGGCATAGCGGATGGCCTCGAAGAGCCGGGGCTCGGCGGCGACGAGGGCGGCCAGGCCGAGGGCGGCGGCCAGCATGTGCGGGATGATGCCGAGCGTGCAGCCAAAGGCGGCGATGATCGCGCTGCGGCGGCCGCCGCCAAGGGCTGCTGCCAGCGTACAGAGCGCGCCCGTGCCTGGCGTCGCGACGATGATCAATGTGGTCAGAAGGAAGTCGAGGGTCATGCAGTGTCTCCTGCGGTTTGCGGGAGAGACTGTGTGCGGTTCAGAACTTGCGGTCTTGTACAGGATTGCAGCGCAGCCAGGCGCTGCGGTAGGCGCCGGGTGTGAGGCCGAAGCGGCGGCGGAATTCGCGGTGCATGTGGCTCTGGTCGACATAGCCGCAGGCGGCTGCGACCTCTGCCGGGGCCATGCCTTCCGCCAGCAGGCGCCGGCTGAGGAGCGCGCGGCGCTGCATGTGATAGGCATGCGGCGTCAGCCCCGTGTGGCGGAGGAAGGCGCGGATGAGCTGGAAGCGGCTCAAGCCCGCCTCACGGGCGAGAGCCTGCAGATCTGCGGCGTCGGCAGGATCGACGTCCAGGCGATGGCGAGCACGACGGATCGAGTCCGGTAGGGGGAGCGGCGCGACCGCGCGGCGGCTCAGGGTCTTGCCGAGGAGCAGGACGAGTGCTTCCTGGAAGGTCTCAGCATCGGCTGAGGCATCCTCATCGTCCAGCCGGTGATGGAGGAATGAGAGCAGGGCGCAGATCGCCGGATCGGCGAAGACGGGAAACTGGAATTCCAGGTCCGTCGTGGTCGAGGCGAGGTCTGACAGACAGTCCGCGACGAGATCCGGTGTGATGTAGAGCATGTGCCAGCTGCGGGCTGTCCGGCCGAGCGGGGCGCCGTCATGCACTTCGCCGGGGTTGACGGTGATCAGCTGGCCCGCTTCCGCCTCGACCTGGCCGCGGCCGGAGGCCGAGATCTGGCCGCCCGCGGTCAAAAAACCGATGCCATAGGTATCGTGCGTGTGTTTGGAAAAGACATGGGCGCTCGTGGCCGAGACCGCTTCCAGGCCGGCAAGGGGTGTCGGATGGAAGCGGAAGTCGACCATGGCAGTCAGCCGGCGAGGGCGGCGGTGATATCCGCCTTAAGGTCGGCGGGTGCCGTGCGTGGCGAATAGCGGGCGATCGGCTTGCCGTCGCGGCCGATGAGGAATTTCGCGAAGTTCCAGCCGATTTCCTGGCCCTGTTCGCTCCCCGGCGTTTCCGCCTTCAGATAGGCGTAGAGCGGGTGCGTGCCGGATCCGTTGACCTCGATCTTGGCGAAGAGCGGGAACGTCACGGCGAATTGGGTTTCACAGAAGAGGGCGATTTCCTTTTCCGTGCCGGGTTCCTGGGCGCCGAACTGGTTGCAGGGGAAGCCGAGGACGACGAGATCGGGGTGGGTCTTGTAGAGGGCTTCCAGCCCTTCGTATTGCGGGGTCAGGCCGCAGGCACTTGCAGTGTTGACGATCAGCAGCACCTTGCCGGCGTAGTCGCTCAGGCTGCGCTCGGTGCCGTCGATGGTGGTCATGGTGAAGTCGTGCACGGTCATTCAGCTTGCTCCTCGTCGGGGAAAAATTCGATCAGATTGCTTTTGAAACGCAGCACGGGTTCGCCGTTCTGGTTGACGCCTTCGGAGAGGGCGGAATTCAGGATGTAGCGATGGCGGCCCTGGACGGTGCGGCTGTCGATCGGGGTCATGAAGAAGGTGATCGTATCGCCGGCATAGACCGGTTTCAGCCATTGCAGCTCGGCAAAGCCGGGGGACGGGCCGAGCTTCGGCGGGGCGATCCCCTCCGCCTGCAGCCGCGTAATCTCGCGCGTGATGAAGCCGATGAAGCTCTTCATCCAATTGGCGCAGGTGTGCCAGCCGGAGGCGCAGAGCGCGCCGAAGACATAGGCCTTCGCGGCCTCGGGGTCGACATGGAAGGGCTGGGGGTCGAATTTTTCGGCAAAGCGGATGATGTCGTCTGCCGTGAAGGTGACCGAGCCAAGTTCGAGCCGAGTGCCGGCGGGGTAGATGTCCAGCAGCTTCATGCCGACACCTCCACGGCTTCGCGGCGACGGACCATGACGGCGTTGCGGGCCTTCAGCACGGTTTCGCCGCGCTGGTTCTTCAATTCATGACCGAAGGTGACGATGCCGAGATGCGGTCGCGAGCGCATGACGCGGGTTTCCTCGACCACCGACTGGCCGGAGAGCGTGTCGCCTGCCAGCACGGGCTTCCGCCACTGCATGAATTCGATGCCGGGCGCGCCTTCGGAGGCGGCTTTCAGTACATAGGCGTCGATCATCAGGCGCATGAAGAGGCTGGACGTATGCCAGCCGGAGGCGGAGAGGCCGCCGAGAATGCTCGCCTTGCCGGCTTCTTCGGAGAGATGCATGGGCTGCGGATCGAATTCGCGGGCGAATTCGATGATCTCCTCGGCGGTGACCAGGCGTGGTCCAAGCGCAAAGCTGCGGCCCTCGGTAAAGTCCTCGTAGTGAAGCCTGTCATCCTGCATGCAACATGTTCTCCAACGCACTGCCAGTGGCTATGGTCATAAGCGGGAATCGTGAGGTGGTCCATGGTGGGTTGGACAGATCAGGCCGGCTTTCTCTCCGGCATCGACGCGGAAGCGAGGCTGGAGCTTCAGGCGCTGAAACCGGTGCATGTGCCGGTTCGCACCACGCTGTTTCGACCGGGGGATGCGGCGCAAGCCTTCGTGCTCCTGCTTTCGGGCAAAATCGGCGTCTATCTCAATGGTCGGAGCGGGCGCGAACTGCTGCTCTATTCCGTTACACCCGGCGAGACCTGTGTGCAGACAACACTTGGCGTTCTCGGCGGTGCGCTCTATTCGGGCGAGGCGGTCGCCGAAAGCGATCTCGTGGCGGTGATGGTGCCGCCTGCCATGGTGGAGCGGCTGATTGCCCAGTCTGCCGGTTTCCGACACTTCGTTTTCAAGGCTTTTGCCGACCGGCTAAGCGATCTGATGTTCGTGCTCGAACAGGTGGCCTTCGTGAAGGTCGAGCAGCGGCTTGCACATGCGCTGCTGGAGCGTGGCGACGGGGAGGGCAGGGTCGCGCTGACGCATCAGGAGCTGGCGGTCGTAATCGGTACGGCACGCGAAGTGGTATCGCGGCGGCTGGAGGCGCTGGCCTCCAAGGGCGTGGTGGCGAACGAGCGCGGTGAGATCCGGATCGTCGACCGCAGTGAAATGGCGCGCATGGCAAAGGCAGCCGAATCCTGAGAAGTTCTTCATTCCGGTGACTTAGTCACGGACGGGGACGGCTCGGAGGCCTAAACTCGCCCTATCGTTAGATCAACGGAGGGAAAAATCATGTTTGCCAAGAATGTCGGCGGTCTCGACCGCGTCCTGCGCATCGTTGCCGGGCTCGTGCTCCTGTCGCTCTTCTTCATCTATCCGGGCGCATGGTGGCGCTACTACACGCTGATCGGGGTGGTGCCGCTCTTGACCGGCCTGATGTCGAGCTGCCCGCTCTATTCGATCCTCGGCCTCTCAACCTGCCCGGTGAAACGGGTCTGAGGCTTTCCACCTCCCTAAAACGCAAAAAGGCCGCGAGGGATCGCGGCCTTTCGTCGTTCGCCTTGTCGCGCTTCAGGTGTTGAAGCGGAAGTGGATGACGTCGCCGTCATGCACGACATATTCCTTGCCTTCGTCGCGGCCTTTGCCGGCTTCCTTGGCGCCGACTTCGCCCTTGTAGGCGATGTAGTCGTCATAGGAGATGGTGAAGGCGCGGATGAAGCCGCGTTCGAAATCGGTGTGGATGACGCCGGCTGCGGCCGGTGCCTTGGTGCCGCGGACGATGGTCCAGGCGCGGCATTCCTTCGGGCCGACGGTGAAATAGGTGATCAGGTCCAGGAGGTGATAACCGGCGCGGATCAGGCGGTCGAGGCCGGCTTCGTCTAGGCCGAGGGCCGAGAGGAACTCGGTCGCTTCCTCTTCCGGCAGCTGGGCGACTTCTGCTTCGATGGCAGCCGAGATGATGACGCATTCGGCGCCCTGTTCGGCGGCCATCTTGGCGACGGCTTCGGTGTGCTTGTTGCCGGTTGCGGCATCACCTTCGGCGACGTTGCAGACATAGAGGACCGGATGCGAGGTCAGAAGGTTCAGACCCTTGAGGATCTCGATTTCTTCCGGGGCCAGCGTCTTCAACAGCAGTCGGGCGGGTTTGCCGTCCTGCAGGAGCTTGACCACCTGTTCCATGATCGGCAGTTGGGCGACCGAATCCTTGTCCTTGGAGGCTGCGCGCTTGCGGGTCTGCTCGACGCGGCGCTCCAGGCTTTCGAGGTCGGCGAGCATCAGCTCGGTCTCGATCGTGTCGGCATCGCCGACCGGGTCGATCTTGCCTTCGACATGGGTGATGTCATCGTCTTCGAAGCAGCGCAGCACGTGAACCACGGCATCGACTTCGCGGATGTTGGCGAGGAACTTGTTGCCGAGGCCTTCGCCCTTCGAGGCGCCGCGCACGAGGCCGGCGATGTCGACGAAGGAGATGCGGGTCGGGATGATTTCCTTGGAGCCGGCGATGTCGGCGAGCTTCTTCATGCGCGGATCGGGAACGGCCACTTCACCGGTGTTCGGTTCGATCGTGCAGAAGGGGTAGTTCGCTGCCTGGGCGGCTGCCGTCTTGGTCAGCGCGTTGAAAAGAGTGGACTTGCCGACATTCGGCAGCCCGACGATACCGCATTTGAAGCCCATGGCTCTCTATACCTGTTCGGGATGGATTTTCGTTGCCCACGCCTATGGGGTATAGGAGGGATATGGTCAAGTGTTACGGGCCTGAGAGGCCCTGAAGTTGCCGGAGGATGCATGGCGAAGGATACGGTGCTGACGCCGAAGACGGAGACCAAGCCGAAGGTGGAAAAGCCGCGGCTCTACAAGGTCATCCTGCACAATGACGATTATACCCCGCGCGAATTCGTCACCATCGTGTTGAAGGTGGTGTTCCGGATGAGCGAGGAGACGGGCAACCGCGTCATGATGACGGCGCATCGGTTCGGCTCGGCGGTGGTCGTCGTCTGCACGCGGGAGATTGCCGAAACGAAGATTGCTGAGGCCATGGATCTCGCCAAGGAGGCGGGCATGCCGCTGTTGTTTACGGCGGAGCCGGAGGAATGAGGACGCGGGATATTTGCGTCGTCCTGTCGGATCGAGGAACGCGCGTCGGGATATCCCCCTCTGTCACTGCGTGACATCTCCCCCACACGGGGGGAGAGCAAAGCTTTGCGTTTGTCTCAGCGCTAGTTGCTTCAAGAGATATTGAAGGCCGCCGTATTGGTCGGGGCGAGGCCGACGGTTGATCAGGATGCCGGCGGAATTCGCGCAATCACCTTGATTTCAAAATCGAAGCCGGCGAGCCAGTTGACGCCTATTGCCGTCCAGTTCGGATAGGGCTGGGCGGGGAAGATTTCCGACTTGACCTTCATGATCGTCTCGAACTGTTTTTCCGGGTCCGTGTGAAAACTTGTGACGTCAACGAGGTCGGCGAAGGTGCAGCCGGCGGCGGTGAGCGTCGCTTCGAGATTGGCGAAGGCGCGGCGAACCTGAGCTTCGAAATCCGGCTCGGGTGTGCCGTCCGGACGGCTGCCCACCTGGCCGGAGACGAAGAGCATGTCGCCGCTGCGGATGGCAGCGGAATAGCCGTGCGCTTCGTAGAGGGCGTGCCGATCGGCAGGGAAGACGGGGGTCGGGCGTGTCATTTGGGCTCCTTTCGGGCATGCGGCGCCACTCCGACCCGAGGCTCCGGGCCGGCGAAATGCCGCTTGGCTGTCATGCAATGATTTCATATACGTTGCGTATGCATGACTACAGGCATACGCGACGTATGTCAAATCCGCATACGCGGCGTATGTAAAATTTGGAGGGCGCCGTGAAACGAACGCGGTCTGAGAGCATGGCGGAAAATCGGGGCAAGCTGATCGCAGCGGCCCGCAGGGCCTTTGCGGACAAGGGCTTTGCAGATGCCTCCATGGATGCGCTCACCGCAGAGGCGGGGCTGACGCGTGGTGCGCTCTACCACAATTTCGGGGACAAGCGGGGCTTGTTCGCTGCGGTGGTCGACCAGATCGATACCGAGATGGCCGAAAAAGCCAAGGCGCGCGGTGCTGCGGCGGGCACGGGATGGGATGCGCTTCTTGCCGAAGGGGCCGCTTTCATCGAGATGGCGCTCGATCCGGAAGTGCAGCGGATCGTGCTGCTCGACGGGCCCGCGGTGCTGGGCGATCCGTCGCGTTGGCCAAGCCAGAATTCCTGTCTGCAGGTGACCCGGCAGGCGATCGAGACGCTGATGGGGGAGGGCGTGTTGAAGCCGGTGGATGCGGAAGCCGCAGCTCGGCTGATCAGCGGTGCGGCTCTCAACGCCGCGATGTGGATCGCCGCCAGCAACGAGCCGGAAACCGTTCTTCCCAAGGCGCAACAGGCGTTTCGCCTGCTGGTCGACGGATTGCTCGCGCGTCGCTGAGACAGCATGCACGGCAGTTCGTGACCATCAAGCGATCGGCCCTCAATCCCCCTTCGGGCCAAACAGCTTCTTCAGCATATCGGCCATCGGCCCCGTTTCCGGCAGCTTTTTCGGCTGCTGCAGGTTGCCGCGCGCCTGGCGGATGTGGGACTGGGCTGCGGGCTTGGCGGGTTTGGGCGCCTTGGCGGGTTTGTCCTCTTCCGGCTTCGAGCCGGTCGCCAGTGCCAGCTTGTTGAGGAGCTGGGAATCCTCGCCCCGCACCAGCATGTCGGCATTGTCGGCGAGGGCTTCGAGGAGCGGATCGAGCCATTCGGCGTCGAGCTTGCCGAAGTCACCGAGCACATGACCCTGGACGCGGGACTTGTCGCCGGGATGGCCGATGCCGAGGCGCAGGCGGCGGTAATTCTGGCCGCAATGGGCGTCGAGCGACTTGATGCCGTTGTGGCCGCCATGGCCGCCGCCGGTCTTGATGCGGGCCTTGCCGGGCAGGAGATCGAGCTCGTCATAGATGGCGGTGATCGCTTCCGGGCCGAGCTTGTAGAAGCGCATGGCCTCGCCGACGCTTTCGCCCGACAGGTTCATGAAGGTCTGCGGCTTGATCAGCAGAACCTTTTCCTCAGCGATCGTTCCCTCGGATATCTCGGCCTTGAACTTTTTTGCCCAGGGCGAAAAGCCGTGACGCGCCTTGATGGCGTCCACGGCCATGAAGCCGATATTGTGGCGGTTGCGCTCGTATTTCGACCCGGGATTGCCGAGCCCTGCCAGGATGATCATCGTGTGTCCCGTTTCTCAGACTGGGCTTTCCCCACCGCGAAACGGCACCGATGTCAAGGGTTCGCAGCCACTTCCGGCAGTTTTGCCTTGTCGAGGCCGTAGCTTGCGAGGATCTTTGCCTGCGTGCCGTCGGCGATCAGGCCATCAAGGGCGACCTGCATGCGCTGCCTCAGCTCGTCGGGAAAATCCGCATGGCAGGCGATCGAAAAGGTCTGCTGGGTGAAGATGAACTTGAATTCGATCGGCTCGCCAGACTTTTCGAGGGCGACGTAGTGCTGCTCATCGAGCGGCATCAGGTCGATCCGTCCGCTTTCGAGCTTTTTGAGGTTGAGCTTGATGTCGCTTGCCAGGTCGATCTTGGTGAAGCCCTGCTCCTTGAGCAAGGTTTCCGTGTAATCGTCGCGCTGGGTGCCGACGGTGTAGTCCTTCGCCTGATCGATGGTCTTCACATCGATGCCGCTTCCCTTGCGACCGACCATGAGGTTCCGGCCGATCGCGAGAGGCTCGATCCAGGTGAATCGCCCGTCGCGTTCGGGGATATGGGCTGTTGTGAAGACGCAGTGCATCGGCGTGGTTTCGGCGAGTGCAATCGCCCGTGCCCAGGGCATCATCTCGATCGAGTAGGGCACGCCGATCTTTTTCATCATCAGCAACACCTGATCGTAGCCCGCGCCCCTGATCTGTTCTCCTTCGCGGAAATTGTAGGGCGGATAGTCTTCCGTGGTGAAATGGACGGCTTCGGCGGCGGCGAGCGGTGTTGCCGCCAGGGACAGCAGGATGGCAAGCACTTTCATGGCGGTTCCCTCCTTTTGCAGTCTGTCAGCCCGCCGAGACCTTTAAGTTGCGGGTCGGCAGCACGGTGCTTTGATCGATGAGTGTCGCCACGGCCTGGGGCCGGGCGAAGAAGTAGCCCTGACCGTAATCGACGCCGAAGTCTGCGAGGATCCGGCGCTGTTCCTCGGTTTCGATGCCTTCGGCAACGACGGTGCATTCCATCTTGTGCGAGATCGCCGTGATGCCTTCGACGAGCATGCGGCTCTTGTGTCGCAGCTCCGGGTTCTCGTCCGCAAGCGCACGGATGAAGGACTGGTCGATCTTGACGATGTCGACAGGAAAGCGGTTCAGGTAGCTCAGCGAGGAATAGCCTGTACCAAAATCGTCGAGCGCGAGGCGGTAGCCGTAGCGGCTGAATTCGTCGAGGATCGTGCGGATCTGCGGGTTGTCGTGCAGCAGCGTCGCTTCGGTGATCTCGATGACGATGCGCTTCGGTGCGATGCCATATCCGCTGGTCAGCGCCGCCAGGCGCACGGGAAGCGAGGGGTCGAACTGCAGCGGTGAAAAGTTGATCGCCAGATAGGCGTCGTGGTCGCCCGACGCTTCGCTGAGGCGGGCGAGATTGGCGAGAGCCTTTTCCAGAATCTGGCCGCCGAGCCGGGTGATCGCCCCTGTTTCCTCGGCAACGGCGATCAGAGGGGCAGGGGGCATGATCCCGCGTTCCGGATGCACCAGACGCATCAGCGCCTCGTAGCCGACGACGCGGCCGCTATCCACCTGGACGATCGGCTGGAAGAAGGCATCGAACCAGTCGCGTGCGAGTCCCTCTTCGATATCGTGCTCGATTTCGGCGCGCTGGCGCGTGTGGTCCTGCAGCTGGGGATCGTAGAGCTGTGCGCCGTTCTTGCCGTCGCGCTTCTTGCTGTACATCGCCATGTCGGATTTCTGCAGAAGTTCGGCGGCATTGCCGGCGTGGCGCGGGTAGAGCGCAATCCCGATGCTGGCGCTGAGCCGGACGCTGGTGCCTTCGATCATCATCGGGTCGATGAAGAGGTCGCAGAGGCGGGCGCTGAGATCCTGAGCGACCGGCTCCGCCTGGCCGGCGCGAACGAGGATGGCGAATTCGTCGCCGCCGAGGCGGGCGGCGGTCGCGCCCTGCGGCAACAGCGCGTTCATGCGCTCGACGAAGGTGCGGAGGACTTCGTCGCCGGCCTGGTGGCCGAGATTGTCGTTGATCCACTTGAAGCGGTCCAGGTCGACGAAGATGCAGGCCAGTTCCTCGCCGGCGGCGTCGGTCGTTCGGATCTCACGGTCGAGTGCGCTTTCAAAACCTTGGCGATTGCTGAGGCCCGTCAGATGGTCGGTGATGGCCTGACGGTGGTTTCGCTCCTCCGACTGCTTGAGCGCGGTGACATCGGTCATGACGCTGAGCGACAGAGCGTCGGTCTCACCTTCCGATTCCCGACTGGATTCGGCAATCAGGACGTCCATGATGCGGCCATCGGCACAGACGAACCGGGTGGTTGCCTCCTGCACGCCGGCCAGCGAGCGGGTCTTCTTGCGATCGGTATAGGCACCCTGGGCGGCCGGCGGGACAAGCTCGATGAAGCGCCGGCCAACGATTTCGTGGCGCTTGTAGCCGGTGGCGAGGAGCCAGTAGTCGCTGACGCCGGTGATGCGGTCCTCCTCGTCGAGAGAGAACAGCATGGCGGGTGTGGTGTTGTAGATGTCGGTCGAGCGGCGATGGGCGAGCTTCAGTTCGCTCTCTTCCCGTTCGAGCTTGATCTGCATGGCATTGAAGCTGCGCGCAAGGCGGCCGATTTCGTCATTCGACTGCCAGTCGACATGATGGCGGGAGCCGAGTTGACGGGTGGCCTCGATGGCGGCCGTCAGCTTCAACAGGGGTTTCATGACCATGATGCGGTTGCCGACGACGGCGGCACCAACGACGCCGATGACTGCCAGCATGAAGATGCCGATCAGAAGCACTTCGGCCTGGCGCAACGAGGAGAACATGCCGATGCGGCTGTAGTAGAGCGTGATCGTGCCAACCAGCTTGGGTCCTTCGAGCGCCCGGTAATAGATCTCCCGGCTGATACTCTCCAGACCGTTCTTCGGCCATTTCGGCAGAGCTGGCATGGACACCGCGATGTCGCCGGAGAGGTCCTTCACGGTGACCCGGCTGATCATGCCGTTGGAGACGATGGTCGCGGTGATCTGTTCGACGCTCTCCCGGTCAAAGTCCCACAGGGGCTTGGCGAGAGCCTGGGCATTGGCGGCAATGACCACGTCGAGGCTCTGCTGCAACTCGCGCGAGGCGCGTTCGGTTGCCAGCGAAAGGAACAGGCCGAAGAGCGGCACGACCAGGATGAAGATCGTGATCGCGACAATGGCCAGGAAGCGGCTTTCGACCGAGCGGGTCATCGCGATCCTGGCTCAACCGGGAAACGGCAGTGCGACATGATCATTACGGGCTCCCACGCGCAAAGATTGAGTGCGCACGGTTGCATGAAACCGTTTAAATCTGACTAAGGAAAGTGGTGACATTTTCCGTGGTTTCAGAAGAAACCAATAAAAAACCCACCCCCTCGCGGGGATGGGTTCTCAAGGCCGATCGAGATCGGACTATCAGGCTTCGGCAGAACCTTCGTCCATGCCGCCGGCCGGGGCGACGATGGTGGCGATGGTGAAGTCGCGGTCGGCGATGACCGGGGTCACGCCAGCCGGCAGCTTGACAGCCGAGATATGCACGCTGTCGCCGACCTTCAGGCCAGCGAGGTCAACCGTGATGAATTCCGGAATGTCGGAGGCCGGGCAGTGCAGTTCAACTTCGTGACGAACGATGTTGAGAACGGCGCCGGTCTTGATGGCGGACTTCTCTTCGTTGATGAAGTGGACCGGTACCTCGACCGAAACCTGGCTGTCTGCGGAGACGCGCAGGAAGTCGACATGCATCGTGAAGTCACGAACGACGTCGAGCTGGTAGTCCTTCGGCAGGACGCGGATCTTCTCGCCGTTGACGTCGATGACGGCAACGGTGGTCAGGAAACCGCCGGCATGGATGCGCTTGGTGATCTCGTTGGTGTTGATCGAGATCGAAATCGGGGCCTGCTTGTCACCATAGATGACAGCGGGAATCAAACCGTTGCGGCGAAGTTCGCGGGAGGACCCCTTACCTACCCGTTCGCGTGCTACGGCCTTGAGCTCGTAAGATGCGTGGCTCATGGCTTTACCTTTCAAGTTACTGGAGAGCCCTGGCGGTGCGTTTCAGCCGTGCCAGAACCGGAGACCGTCGCCGGTCCCATCCACATTGCCTCCAAGGGTGTCTGTGCGGATCGGGCGCCTATAGACCAGATGATGGGAATTGGCAAGGATTTCCGCCGCAAGGGGCGTGCCTCACAAAGGTGTCGCAATTCTGCGCCAGTCACACTCCCTATTTTTAACCGGGTTCGATTGCCGGGACGCTGAACACGTTGCATGCGCGCGTGGAAGGCGCATAGTGAGTGCTGCGCTTTGGGAGGAGCCGATGTCACAGGAACTACGCCATTCCGATCTCGTCTACTCGACCGCACGGCAAGCCTCTGCGGCGGTGACGTCTCCCGTGGCCGCCTCCTGGCGCCGCTGTCTCACGCTGCACCAGTTGCAGCCGGAAGCGGCAGCCCGTCCCATGCAGGTCGAAGAGACCAGATTCCGCGACGCGCGGGAAAAAATGGAGCTGCTGATTGGCCATGCCACTGACGAGGTCGACCGTCTCTACCAGATGATCGGCCGTTCGGGTTGCTGCATCGTGCTTGCTGATGCCGAGGGCATCGTCGTGGATCGGCGGGGTGCGCCTGGCGACGATGTGGATTTTCGCCGGCTGGGTCTCTGGCAGCAGAATGTATGGAGCGAGGCGAGCGCTGGTACCAATGGAATTGGGACGGCGTTGGCCGACGAAAGGGCCGTCATCATTCACCGCGACCAGCATTTCATGAGCGCCAATATCGGCCTGTCCTGTGCGACGGCGCCGATCCGCGATCATCTCGGCCGTGTGACGGCGGCGTTGGATGTTTCCACCTGCCGCAGCGACGTCAACGACATGACGCTTGCGGTTCTCTCCCAGGCCGTGCGCGATGCGGCAGCGCGCGTCGAATGCAACCTGTTCCGCAATGCTTATGCGGGTGCACGCATCATCGTCGTGCCACAGGCGAATACGGTCTCCGCGCTGATCGCAGTCGACAGCGACGATATGATCCTCGGTGCGACGAAATCAGCCCGGCAGGCGCTCAAGCTCGATGACAGGATGATTGCGCAGGGCCTTCCGGCGGCTGATGCCTTGCGCGAGATGCGCAGCGACGCGAGCGGAGACCTTGATGACGCGGAGCGGGCGGCGATCCGCCGCGTTCTGTCCCGGGCACAGGGCAATGTGTCGCTTGCCGCGCAAATGCTCGGCGTCAGCCGTGCGACGCTGCATCGGAAACTCAAGCGTTTCCAGATCCAATAGTGCGGCACGCTGTGTCGCATTGGTGAGACACTGTGCGCTGCGGTATGGATCGGGTCGGCTTCTCATATCAGCAGAAGCGGATGATCATCCTCCCATCGGAACCCGAGGAGGGGTTCCTTTCCAAAGGGAGGATGACAGATGAACATTCAGGTGCAGACCATTGCCGTGTCGCCGTTCAAGCTGAAATACGGCAACTTCATCGGCGGTGAATTCCGCGAGCCGGTCAATGGCCGCTATTTCGAGAACACCACGCCGGTGACCGGCGGCAAGCTGTGCGATGTCGCCCGCTCGGACGAAGCGGACGTCAATCTGGCGCTCGATGCCGCGCACGCCGCCAAGGACAAGTGGGGCCGCACCTCGACCACCGAGCGTGCCAATATCCTGAACAAGATCGCCGACCGCATGGAGGCCAATCTCGAGCTTCTGGCGCGTGCCGAGACCTGGGACAATGGCAAGCCGCTCCGCGAGACCATGGCCGCCGACATTCCGCTTGCGATCGACCACTTCCGTTACTTCGCGGCCTGCGTTCGTTCCCAGGAAGGCACGATCGGTGAAGTCGATCATGACACCGTTGCCTATCACTTCCACGAGCCGCTGGGCGTCGTCGGCCAGATCATTCCGTGGAATTTCCCGATCCTGATGGCAGCGTGGAAAGTCGCTCCGGCGCTTGCTGCCGGCAACTGCGTGGTGCTGAAGCCCGCCGAGCAGACACCGGCCTCGATCCTGGTGCTGGCCGAACTGATCGCCGATCTGCTTCCGCCGGGCGTTCTCAACATCGTCAATGGCTTTGGCCTTGAAGCCGGCAAGCCGCTGGCGACCAGCCCGCGGATCGCCAAGATCGCCTTTACCGGTGAAACCTCTACCGGCCGGTTGATCATGCAGTATGCCAGCCAGAACCTCATTCCCGTGACGCTTGAGCTCGGTGGCAAGTCGCCGAACATCTTCTTCGAGGACGTCATGCGCGAGGATGACGATTATCTCGACAAGGCGCTCGAAGGTTTTGCGATGTTCGCGCTCAACCAGGGCGAGGTCTGCACCTGCCCGAGCCGCGCACTGGTGCATGAAAAGATCTATGACCGCTTCATGGAAAAGGCGATCAAGCGCGTCGAGGCCGTCATCCAGGGCGATCCGCTTGCCATGTCGACAATGATCGGGGCGCAGGCCTCTTCCGAACAGCTCGAAAAGATCCTCTCCTATATCGACATCGGCAAGCAGGAAGGTGCCGAGGTTCTGACAGGCGGCTATCGCAACCAGCTGCCGGGCGAGCTGTCGGGTGGCTACTATGTGAAGCCGACGGTGTTCCGCGGTCACAACAAGATGCGCATCTTCCAGGAAGAGATCTTCGGACCGGTCGTCTCGGTCACGACCTTCAAGGACGAGGCGGAAGCGCTGGAAATCGCCAATGACACGCTCTACGGCCTCGGTGCCGGCGTGTGGAGCCGCGATGCCAATACCTGCTACCACTTCGGCCGCAACATCCAGGCCGGTCGTGTCTGGACGAACTGCTACCACGCCTATCCGGCGCATGCCGCCTTCGGCGGCTACAAGCAGTCGGGCATCGGTCGCGAGACGCACAAGATGATGCTCGATCACTACCAGCAGACCAAGAATATGCTGGTCAGCTACAGCCCGAAGGCGCTCGGTTTCTTCTGAGGCCCTCCCCAGGGGCGGTGTCCGCCAATGCCGCCCTCGATACCCCCTCTTCCTGCTCTCGATCAGGAGGAGGGGTTTTTCGTTCTGACATCAGGAGGGCAGATCATGACCAGCGGAGACCAGCCGCGCGTGGTGGCAACCGAGGCCGCGCTCGCATTTCTCGCAGAAATCAAACGGGATCATCCCGATATCCTCTTCCACCAGTCCGGCGGATGCTGCGACGGGTCTTCGCCGATGTGTTATCCGGCGAGCGACTACCGGGTGGGGGAGACGGATGTGAAGCTCGGTGAGATCGGCGGCGTGCCGTTCTATATCAGCGGCAGCCAGTATGCGGTGTGGGCGCATACGCAGCTGATCATCGACGTGGTGCCGGGGCGGGGCGGGATGTTCTCGCTCGACAATGGGCGCGAGCGGCGCTTTCTCACGCGGTCCCGGTTGTTTTCCGGCGGGGAGGCCTGTCCGCTGCCGGGCCTGTAAGGCCAAGAGCTTCTATCAGCGCAGGCCGATTTCGGCGCAGGCCTGATCGATGATGGCGAGTTTGGCGGCCTGTGAGGCTGCGTATTCCTCGCGGAACTGCCGCGATACCCACATGATCGATCGACCGCGAGCGCCTTCCCAGCCGATGCTGCCCAGGGCTTCCGCCTCGCGCAGCTTGCGGTTCAGGTGGGTGCGGGACAGACGGAAGATCTCGGCCATCTGCGGGACTGAGCGGACCTGGGTGCGCACCCGCTCCGCCGCGGGATCCGCCAGTTCGATGCCGGCCAGCAGCCAGTCCATGACGATGCCGCCATTGTTCAGCCAGGTGAAGAGCGACCACGTCTCGGGTGGGGTGCGAATGGCTGGCGCCACCATGAAGCGGCTGGTGATGGCAGGATGCAGGCGCGGGAGCAGGCTCTCGTCGGACTCGAAGCTCAGCAGACGGTTGCCGCCGTCGATCGCGTCGAGGCTGCGCAGGTGGATCCAGGTCCACCGGTGAACCCCCGCAATGGTCATTGCGGAGGGGGCAACCGGACGGTTGCGCCGATCACCGGCATTGACCTGCACGGCGATGCCGTAGACCAGCATTTCCTTGATGAAGGCGTCTGCGGTGTTGACGCTCGATATCTCGAACTGGCGAACCTGCTCGAAATAACGGGCGAGGAAGATGGCCGGCTCACGCGATCCGGACGTAACTTCGGTGAAGTACTGGGCCATGGCCAGGTGCCCAAGCAGCCAGCGTTGCTGGGTTCCAAAGACGGCCGCAAGCCTCGGGCTTTCGTCATGAACCGCAAGCAGGCCTGCGGACTGGTCCCGGATCGCCTCGTGGAGTTTCGGGCTTTCCAGCAAGGTTTCGACTGTCAGGGACATGTATGGTGCTGCGTCTTCCTGGAGAATTTCAGGGGAGGCACGTCCCCCTGGCGGCGGACCATATAAGAACTCGCAGCCGACAGCAAACGACATCGTTTCCGATGCTTAACGGGCGGCGGCGGCTCTTGCAGCGTGCGGGTTTAATCAGTCGAACAGGCTGGAAACCGATTCTTCCTGGCTCGTGCGGTTGATCGCTTCGCCGAGAAGGGTGGAGGTCGAAAGCACGCGGATATTGTGGGCCGAAAGCACCGCCGTGGTCGGCTGGATGGAGTCCGTGATCACCAGTTCGCGCAACTTGGAGGAGGCGACACGGGTGACGGCACCGCCCGAAAGCACGCCATGGGTGATGTAGGCGGTGACACTCGTGGCACCGTTCTTCAGCAGCGCTTCGGCTGCATTGCAGAGCGTGCCGCCGGAATCGACGATGTCGTCGATCAGGATGCAGTCCTTGCCGGTCACGTCACCGATGACGTTCATAACTTCGGACTCGCCCGGGCGATCGCGGCGCTTGTCGACGATCGCGAGCAGACAGTCGAGACGCTTGGCGAGCGAGCGGGCGCGGACAACGCCGCCGACATCCGGCGAGACGACCATGACATTGTTGGTGTCATACTTGTCCTTGATGTCGCGCGCGAGAAGCGGCACGGCATAGAGGTTGTCGGTCGGAATGTCGAAGAAGCCCTGGATCTGGCCGGCATGCAGGTCGAGCGTCAGAACACGGTCGGCGCCTGCCTCGGTGATCAGGTTGGCTACCAGCTTGGCCGAGATCGGCGTGCGCGGACCGGGTTTTCGGTCCTGGCGGGCATAGCCGAAATAGGGAAGGACGGCCGTGATGCGGCGGGCAGAGGATCGACGGAAGGCGTCGATCATGATCAGCAGTTCCATCAGGTGATCATTCGTCGGGAAGGACGTCGACTGAACGACGAAAACGTCTTCACCACGCACATTTTCCTGGATCTCTACGAAGATTTCCTGGTCTGCGAAACGGCGGACGCTGGCCTTGCCGAGTGGTACATTGAGATAGGAGCAGATCGCTTCGGCCAGTTGCCGGTTCGAATTACCTGCGAAAACCTTCATCTTGGCCCGCCTGTTACCATGCTGAGATGGGCGCTTTTTAGCGTCCTTACCCTTGAATGCAAGAGGCTTGGACGGGAAGACACCTATTTTCGGTTAATCATCGGAATTGAATCGTTTCGCAAGACGATGGGCAGCGCTCAACCGGACCGTCCATTTCTCCACCCGACATATTCCGCCATGCTCTTGGTGGCGATCTGCTGCATGACGGAGGCCGGTACCGCCGCCCAGGGATCCTTGGCGGCAGAGGGGACAACTTCCTGGCCCTGAATGCGATGGAGCCGCCCGCCGTTTCCATCGAGCACGTCCCAGACATAGGTGACCGTCACATTGCCGCCGTCGGTGAAAGCGGAGAAGTAGCCCTTGAGGATATGTTCGCTGGTCGCGTCGCTGGCGCTCTTGATGGTGAGCCCACGCGCGCGGGCTTCCGCGCCCAGTTGCCGCGATAAAGGCGTCACCGCCTGTACCGGGGCGCCGATGATCGGGAGGAAGCGAACGGTGCCGATGCTCGGCTGGCCGGCCGGGGCCGGCTGTGCCGCTGCGGTCCGGGTCGGTTGAGCGGCGGTTCCCTGACCCGCGGGGGCGCTTGCTGCGGCCTGGGGCGCTGCCGGGAATTGCTGCGAAGGCGCATCGTCTAGCGGTGGCGAGGCGACGGGGTTCACGCCGCCCTGCGCAAGCGCCTGGGCCTGCGCTTCCAACGTATTCTGCGGGCCGCGCGGCGGTGCGGCCTGATAGCTGCCGGGCTGGTCGAGGGGCGCGCTCTGGACGGATTGGACGCCGGCTGCCGCCACGGGTGGCGCCTCGCCGTAACCGGCAGGCTGCGCGCCGTTGCCGACATCGGCCCGCGGTGTGAGGACTTCCGTGCTGTTGCAGGCGGCGAGCAGCAACAGGAGAGGGAGCATGGCGGCACCGCGCTTGGTCAATGTCGCTGAACGTCTCAAGGGCAGATCCTTCCCCTTCGGCTCCTGTCACAATTTATGTGTCTAGCAGGTTTCGTCTGTCAATTCCCTGAACAGATTGGAAAACCGGGTTTCAGACCGCGATCAGGTCCAGCGGATGGCGGGAGAGGGCACGCGGTGCCGTTTGGGTGGTCAGGTAGGTCTGGCCCAAGGTCATGGCTGCTTCCCGCTCACTGTCCATGATGATCATGTGCACGAAGAGCGTCATGTCCGGCTCGATCTCCTGGGCGTTGCCGGCGTGAAACATCTGGTGCTCCATCCACGAGGGAGAGAAGCGGGCGCCGACGGAATAACCGCAGGTATTGAAGCGATGCCGGGTCAGGCCACGCTCGTCCATGGTGCGGGCATGGGCGTCGAACAGATCGCCGAAGGCGTGGCCGGGCCGCAGCACCTGTTCGATGGCTTTCATGCCCTCGACCGCTGCCGTATAGAGTTCGCGATGGCGAGGGGAGGCCTCACCGATCAGGATCGTTCTGAGCATCGGGGCGTGGTAGTGCGCGGATACGCCCGCCCATTCCAGCGTCAGTTGATCGTTGGCCGACAGCTTGCGCCGGCCGGACTTGTAGCGGCACAGCAATGCGTCGGGTCCGGAGCCGATGACGAATTCGTTCGCCGAATAATCCCCTCCGCCGGCGAGAATGGTCGACTGCAGCTCGGCCAGTATGGCGGATTCGTCGGCGTCGGGCCCAATCAGCGGCAGCGCTGCGTCGAAGGCTTCGTCGGCAAGCCGGGCGGCTTCGACGACGCGGGCGATTTCGGCCGGGCTCTTCACCAGACGGAGGTCGCTGACGAGATAGGAGGCATCCGAGATGTTTGCGAAACTGGTCAGCTGGTTGTCTATCAGACGGGCGACCCGACCGGTCATGCCGTGGGTGTCGTATTCAATGCCGATGCGGGCGCCAAGCAGGTCGAGATCGCTCAGAAGATTGCGCAGGTCGACTGTCGGATCGGCGTTCATCCGGTCGACCCAGACCACGATGTTTTCGATGGTCGATGTCTGTTTCGCCTGGCGCAGGTCGGGTGAGCGGGTGAGGAGCGTCATGCTGCCATCCGCCTTCACCACCAGCGTCTGGAAAAAGCAATACCCAAAGCTGTCGAATCCCGTCAGCCAGTACATGCTTTCCTGGGCAAAGAGCAGCAGGGCGTCGAGCTTCTCTGCAGCCATGCGAGCGAGCAGCCGCTCCCGGCGTGCAGCAAATTCGCCTTCGGTGAAGTGCAGTGCCATGTCAGTCCTCCGTGATCGCGATCGCCGAAATCTGTCGTCCGTAATCCGGTTCCCCGGCATGGGTCGTTCGGCGATAGGAGTAGAACGTCTCAGGCGCCGCATAGGTGCACCGATTGAGACAGTCTGCGGTGATCCCCGCCCGCGACAAGCGCATGAGCGTCAGGCCGGGCAGGTCGAACATGGAATGGCCGGCTTTGGTGGACGGGGTGAAGAAGACTGCGAAGGCCGGATCCTGGCTCACGAACCGCTCGACGAATTCCGGGCCGACTTCGTAATTTGCCACGCTGATCGAGGGGCCGAGCGTGGCGCGGATCTGCCCGCGTTTGGCACCGAGGGCGATCATCGCGTCGATGGTGTTTTCCAGGACGCCGCCGAGCGCGCCTTTCCAGCCTGCATGGGCAGCACCGATGACGCGGTTTTCGGCGTCGGCGAACAGGATCGGACCGCAGTCTGCAGTCAGCACGCCCAGGATGACACCGGGTGCCGCCGTGACCTGGGCATCCGCATGAGGGCGGCTTCCGTCATAGTCGGCCTTCACCACCACGACGTCGGGCGAATGGACCTGATGGGCCGTGGCGAGCCGGCTCGGGGGCAGGCCGAACCAATCGGCGACGCGGCGGCGGTTTTCTGTCACGCGTGCCGGGTCGTCATTCGATCCAAGACCGACATTGAGGCCGCGATAGATGCCGTCCGAGACGCCACCTTCACGGGTGAAAAAGCCGTGACGGATGCCGGCAGGTTTCGCTTGATCCAGGTTTTCGGCGATGATCGGGCGCGGTTGGTCGGCTGATGTCATGATCCGGTCTCCGGCGCTCGGCAAATCGGAGAATGCGAGATCTTCTCACGAAATGCCTGATTTCATTCGGCTTTCACAGTATTGAGCCGTCGGGTCGTGGGCGATGGTGGCGGTCAGGGCCGCCCGTGTCAATGCTTGGCTTTGAACGGGGCGAGGTGCAGGGCCGGCATGGAGACGGCCATGACTTTGAACAGTTCGCCCATATAACCCTTGCCGGCGCCGGCCAATCGGTGGACCGCGTCGACGATCGTTTTCTGGGTCAATTCGTCCTTGCCACGACCGAGCACGGCGGCGCGTTCCTCGATGCCCAGCCCGACCAGAAAGTCACCCTGATGCATGCAGCCATTCAGATGAACGCCTGCAGCAAGCGCCGTGCGGGCGAGGTTTTCGAAGTCGACATGACTGGTCAGATCGGCGAGCCCTGGATGGGCAAGCGGAGGATCGTATTCGTGGGCACGTACGGCCTGCAGAGTGTCGCCGAAGTTGCTGACCATGTGGCCGTAGTCGATCACGAGTGCGGTGCCGTGGCTCTGGCGGAGGCGTTCGCAGATGGTCAGCATGACCGACTGGCGCGCCGGGGCGACTTCGAAGATCTCACCATCGGAGACCGGTGAACTCGTCTGGGGCAGCAGGGCAGGATCGAGCGTGGCGACCCCAAGCGTGAAGCAGAGTTCGCCATGCTCGTCGAGGCCGACCATGCGCTCGCGGAAACCGGACGGAGTCTTGACGAACTGGCGGATGGGGATCGCGTCGAAGAGCTCATTGGCGGCCAGCAGGGTGAAGCCGGCAGGCACGCCGTCAAAACTGTCGTGCCACGAGATCTTGTCGCCATGGCTCGCAAGCGTCTCCATCTGGGTCAGCTTCAGCAGTGCGCTGGTCTCGACCAGATGCACCGTTGCGGTTTCGTAGAGACCGGGGGCTGCACGCGAGATCACGCGCAACATGTCGGCCATCATCGTGCCGCGGCCCGGGCCGATTTCCACCAGGCGAACGTCAAGAGGTTCGCCATGGCGCTGCCAGGCATTGATCAGGAAGATGCCCAGCATCTCGCCGAAGAGCTGGCTGACTTCCGGAGCCGTAACGAAATCACCGGCACGACCGAATGGGTGGCGTGTGCGGTAGTAGCCGTGCTCGGGATCGGCAAGGCAGAGGGCAAAATAGTCCGTGACGCTGATGGGCCCGGTGGCCGATATCAGGGCCTTGATCTTGTCGGCAAGTGGTGTCGACATGGATTGGCTCTCCCCCTCAAACCGTCGTCCGGCTGGTCCGGGCAGACCAAGCCAGGACCCAGAGGCCGATCAGCACCATCGGAAGCGACAGCACCATGCCCATGGTCAGCCAATTGCCGGCGAGATAGCCGATCTGCGGATCCGGTTCGCGGAAGAATTCGACGAAGATCCGGGCAGCGCCGTACAGTGCGACAAAAACGCCGGTGATGCGTCCGGGATGGCGCAAGGCGCCGAAGGCGCGGGCCAAGAGCTGCAACAGCAGGAAGAGCACCAGCCCCTCAAGGGCCGCCTCGTAGAGCTGGCTGGGATGGCGGGGGAAAGGGCCGCCGGTCGGGAAGGCCATCGCCCACGGTACATCCGAGGGGCGACCCCAGAGCTCGCCATTGATGAAGTTGGCGATGCGGCCGAAGAAAATACCGAGCGGGGCAACGCTGGCGACGATGTCGAACAGGCTCCAGAGCACAATTCCGTGCTTTCGGGCGAAGTAGATCATGGCCAGAGTGGCGCCGAGGAAGCCGCCATGGAAGGACATGCCGCCGTTCCACACTTCGATCGCGCGGATCGGGTTGGCGGCGACGGCTGCGAAATCATAAAAGAGGATGTAGCCGATACGACCACCGGCGACGATGCCGATGGCAACCCACAGGATGAAATCGTCGATCTGTTCGACCGTCGCGGGTGGGGTTGCGTCCTTCCACAGGGCTGGGCGGCGCAGCAGATCGCGCGCGACAAGCCAGCCGAGAAGAATGCCCGCGACATAGGCCAGCCCGTACCAGTGGACCGCCAATGGGCCGATCGAAAAGGCGATCGGATCGATCGCGGGGAAAGAGACGACGGCGAAAAGGTCCAGGACTGACAACAATGGATTGCTTTCGTTGATGCAGGGCGAAAATGGCGTTGTGGCATGGGGTGGTCAAGATGGAATCTCGACATGCTGCGACACCGTCAACCACCTTTATGTTCACACTGCGTCTTGCACCCCAAAGGATCTGGTCCTACCTGATCTCCAGGGGACAAGAAGAGGTCCCGCATCTGCCCCAAGAGGAGAGTTTCATGTCGACCGGACCCAATCGCCTTTTCGATGATTTCGCCAAGCTGATGACGGATGCCGCAGGGGCCGCCCAGGGCATGCGCAAAGAAGTCGAGACGGCCTTTCACGCCCAGGCCGAGCGCTGGCTGAACAGCATGGACCTCGTCAAGCGCGAGGAATTCGACGTGGTTCGCGACATGGCGCTCAAGGCGCGCGAGGAGAACGAGCTCCTGCAGAAGCGGATCGAGATCCTGGAAGCCCAGCTCTCGGCGCAGGCGAAGTAATCGCGCGGCAGCCTCCGGTCGGCGATCGGCCGATCGAAACATCATTGCATCACCTGCGGGACCCATAGTTGTGGCTATGGGTCTTTTTGCGTTTTCAGAGCCTTGACGGAAACAACGGTGCGCCTTTGCGCGAAAAAAATTCCGGGTTGTGGACAGGTGCGAAAAATCCAATCGCCAGAGTCGCTTATGACCCGATGCAAAGGCGATTCCCGAAGCACCATCCACAGGGGCGGCGTCCAAATCGCCGGTTGGGGGCTGGTGCTGGGTTCTGGCGATTATACACTGATTTTAAATGATGATTCGAAACGGGCCTCCACAAGTTTCGGACAGGGTGCGTGTTTTATCCTGGGGCCCTGCGGAATCGTTTTCAGTTAGTTCCGGTCTTGGTGTTCGTGTGCTCCGGCCTATTGCCGGTTGCCCGTATTCACTCCGGTCAAGAAGGTGATGCATGAGCCTCATGGAAATCGAAGTCGAGCGCCAGTCAAACCCGGTCGACATGATCGAGTTCGTTGCGGCGACCAATGACTGGTCGTTCGAACGATCCGGCGAAGACGAGATCGCAATGACCGTCGAAGGACGCTGGGCCGATTACCATGTGTCCTTCTCCTGGATGGAAGAGTTCGAGGCGCTGCATCTTGCCTCCGCGTTCGATCTGAAGATCCCGGAAGCGCGGCTCAACGAAGTCATCAAGCTTCTTTCCTATGTCAACGGTCAGGTGCTGATGGGTCACTTCGACCTGTGGCGCAACGAGGATGTGGTGATCTTCCGTCAGTCGCTGCTGCTGGCCGGTGGCGCCGAGCCGACCAACCGTCAGGTCGAGGTTCTGCTGTCGTCAGCGGTCGATGCCTGCGAAGCCTATTATCAGGCCTTCCAGTTCGTCGTGTGGTCCGGCATGGACGCCAAGAGCGCCATGGATGCCGTACTGTTCGAAACTGTCGGAGAAGCCTGAGCATGAACCAGTCCGTGTTCGGGCAAATCGTTCTCGTCGGCGCCGGAAATATGGGCGGCGCCATGCTGTCCGGCTGGCTGAAGAACGGAATTCCGGGTTCGGCCGTGACCGTGCTCGATCCGGGACCTTCCGATGCGATGAAGACGCTGATCGGCGAGGCGGGCGCACGTCATTCGGTGGCGCCACCCGAGGGGCTTGTTGCTGACATTCTCTTCCTTGCCGTCAAGCCGCAGGTCATGGATGCCGTCCTGCCGGGCCTCAAAGGTCTCGTCGGTCCGCAGACGACCGTGGTGTCCGTTGCCGCCGGCAAGACCATCGCTTCGATGGAAGCGCATCTTGGTCCGGTCGGCATGGTGCGCGCGATGCCGAATACCCCGGCGATGATCGGGCGCGGCGTCACCGGTGCCTTCGCCAATGACGCCGTGGGCGAGGCCGCGCGCGATATCGTCCACCGTTTGCTCAAGGTCTCCGGTCCCGTCGAATGGGTCGACAGCGAGGCGGCGATCAATGCCGTGACAGCGCTTTCGGGCAGTGGTCCGGCTTATGTCTTTTATCTCGTCGAGTGCATGGCTGAGGCGGGCCGCAAAGCCGGCCTGCCGGCGGACCTCGCCATGCGACTTGCGCGGGAAACGGTCGCGGGGGCTGGTGAATTGTTGCACCAGTCCCCCGACCCTGCTTCGAAACTGCGACAAAACGTGACCTCGCCGGGAGGCACGACGGCTGCGGCCTTGTCGGTGCTGATGGCCGAAGACGCGATGCAACCCTTGTTCGACGCAGCCATCGAAGCTGCCCGCAAACGGGCGGAGGAACTGGCGCAATGAGCGAGGGGGCGGCACCGTCGGAGATTACGTATGGCGACTTCGAAAAGGTCGATATTCGTGTCGGCACGATCATCGAGGTCGAGGTCTTTCCCGAAGCGCGTAAGCCTGCGTTCAAGCTGAAGATCGATTTCGGTCCAGAGATCGGCATCAAGAAGTCCTCGGCGCAGATCACGGTGCACTACACACCGGAGACGCTGCTCGGACGTCAGGTCCTAGGCGTCGTCAATTTCCCGCCGCGCCAGATCGGTCCCTTCCGCTCCGAAGTGCTGACGCTGGGCTTTGAGGACGAGGCCGGCGCAATCGTGCTCGCTGCCGTCGAACAGGGTGTGCCGAACGGGCGCAAGCTGATGTGATTGTATGAGCCCCAACGGAGGCTTATTTCCGTGGCTATGGTCTCATACCGGCACTCGCAAGACGGCGCGAAGCCCCCCAAGCGGACTGTCTTCGAGGGTAACATTGCCGCCATGGCTTCGGGCGATGTCTCGCGCGATGGCAAGACCGAGACCGGTGCCGGAGGCGTCGAGATTGCGGGCTTCATCCAGCCGGAAGAAGGGTTTGAAGACGTCGTCGCGGGATTCGCGTGGAATACCCGGACCGTCGTCGTCGAAGATGATAACCAGCCATTTCGTCGTATGACGTGCCTCGATCTTCAGCCGTGAGGCGTAGCGGCGGGCGTTGGAAGCGAGGTTCGTGACAAGACGGGCAAAGGCGTTCGGGCGGACGGAGACGGAGGTCTCTCCTTCCATAGACCACTCGAAGGTCTTTCCGTGCAGGCTGAAATCGGCTGCCAGAGTCTCGAAGAGGTCCGCAAGGTCCAGCCGTCCGACATTCTCCTCTACCTCGCCCTTTGCAAAGTCGAGATAGCCTTCGAGCATGCTCTGCATGTCATCGACATCCTTGTTCAGACTTTCCAGCTCCGGACCGTCGCCGGCGAGTGCCAACTGCAGGCGAAAGCGGGTGAGGATGGTGCGCAGATCGTGACTGACGCCAGCGAGCATGGCCGTGCGCTGCTCCATCTGCCGCTCGATGCGCTCGCGCATCAGGATGAAGGCGAGGCCTGCGCGGCGAACCTCGTCGGCACCGCGGGGCGAAAAACTCTCCGGCAGTTTCTGTCCCTTGCCGAAGCTCTCGGCGGCGGTGGCGAGCGCGAGGATCGGGCGGATCTGTCCGCGCAGGAAGAGGATCGATATGACAATCAGAACCAGGGCGGTCGACACCATCCAGACGAGGAAGATGTGCGTGTTGGACGCGTAAGCTGCGCTGCGCCGTGCAAAAATCAGCAGCGTTCCTTGATCAACGACAATCCTGATTTCCACCAGACCGCTGTCGCCCAGGGTATCAATCCAGAAGGGCCGGCGGATTGTTTCGGCGATCTTGTCCGACAGGATTTGGTCAAGGATGGAGAAGAACGGACGCGGCCGGGGCGGCGGCAGATCGGTTCCCGGTTCCAGCGAAACAATGAGATTGAGCTTGTCGCCGGCGACGTCGACGATCTTGTCGAAATCCTCCTTGCCGGGATAACGCTCGAGCAGTTCGATGACGGCGGCGATGTCGCGGGTGACGGCAGCAGACAGCCTGTCGGTGACGAGCTGCCAGTGGCGTTCCATGAAAAGGAAGGCGACCACGGTCTGCAGGATCAACATCGGCAAAATGATGATCAGGAGCGAGCGGGCGTAAAGGCCGGTCGGCAGCCGATGGCGCAGCCAGCGGGACAGGCCCTTGATGCCCGTCGCCGGGCTGCGGTCCTGGTCCCGCCGGATCTGCTCGAATGGCGTCATCGTCCTTCGCTTCCTCGACGCCTTCTGGCGCCGCTCCTCAGTCCATGCTCAGCCGGTAGCCGATGCCGCGCACCGTCTGCAGCCAGACCGGATTGGCCGGGTCGTCTTCGATCTTGCGGCGCAGCCGGTTGATCTGCACATCGATGGTGCGTTCACCGACATCGGCATCGGTGCCCACGAGTTCGTGGCGGGGTATCGTGTCACCGGCACGGCCGGCAAACAGCAACATGATCTCCTGCTCGCGATCGGTCAGACGGATGACTTCGGCACCTTTGCGCAATTCCTTGCGGAGAAGGGAGAATGTGTAGGGGCCGAACATGATCTGCTCGATCTTCGGGGCATCGGGATTGGTGTTGCGCTTCAGGATGTTGTTGATGCGCAGAACCAGTTCCCGCGGGTCGAAGGGTTTTGCCAGATAATCGTCCGCTCCGGCTTCGAGGCCGGCGATGCGGCTGTCGGCTTCCGAGCGGGCCGTCAGTAGGATGATCGGCACCTTCTTTTCATCCGACAGGCTCTGGGTGAGCGACAGGCCGGACTCGCCCGGCATCATCACGTCGAGCACGAGGAGATCGAAGCTCAATCCCGTGAGTTTGCGGCGTGCCTCGGCAGCGTCGGCGGCGACCGAGACGCGAAAGCCCTTTTCGGTGAGGAACCGGTGCAGCAGATCGCGGATACGGGTGTCATCGTCGACGACGAGCAGGTGAGGGGCATCATCCGTCAGGGCGATCTTCTTCACCACGTTAGTCGGCTCCCTCGTCATTGACCGCTGCGTCTACCGTCTGCTTCTGCATGCCGCGCAAGAAGCGGTGCACCGTGTCGCGCTCCTCGATGCTCATGCCTTGCATGGCCTGCGCAATGCGCCGGGATTGAGGCTCCGACAGGGCGAGCGACAGTTCGCGACCGGCAAGGGTCGGATACAGCCGCCTCTGGCGGCGATCGGCGGGGCCGGCCATCTGGCGGATGTAGCCGCTGTCGATCAGTTCTTTCAGGACGCGGGCCAGGCTCTGCTTGGTGATCTGGAGGATCGCGAGCAGATCTGCAACCGTCATGCCGGGGCGACGGCTGACGAAGTGCACCACGCGATGATGGGCGCGGCCGTAACCCAGCTTGGCAAGGATGGCATCCGGATCGGACACGAAATCCCGATAGGCAAAGAAGAGGCTTTCGATGGTTTCGAAATCGATCGCCTTGTCGTCCACCACCGGAAGTTCGGGCAATACCTTCTTGGCAGTCTTCGTCGCAGACTGTCGGACCACGCTGTCATTCCTTTCTGCGCCGACAGGCAACGCGGTCTTGGCCGGTGCCGTGTCAGCTGTCTGTCGTATTGCGGTCAGGATCGGTCTCCGACCATTTCGGGTTCGCCGTGAATCCTGTTGCAGGCTCTGCACCCGTCCGGCGGCAAAACTATGCGCAAGTGTAGCAAAATTCCAACAAATTTACGATCTTCGCACAGTTTCGCTGCTGCTGTGAAACCTCGCGGCGCCTTTGTCGTTACCTCCCCCAAGAGAGCCCGCCAGCTACGGGCAAGGGATGCCGGAGAGACTGCCGGCGGAGAGAAGGACGAAGATCATGACCAGCCGTATTCATGGGGAAACAGTCGCATCAACGCCGAGCCTGCGACCGCTGGCGATCCTGGTGTTCACAACCAAAATCGTCGTCGCAGGCTTTCTCGTCACTCAGGTGGCCGTGCTGCCGCAGAGCCCTGTGGCCCAGGTCTACGGATTGAGCCGCTGATACGGGTGGCCATTCCTCTCCGGGACCGAGCGTGATAAGCCGCAGGCCGTCCATAGCAGAAGGAAGGCCATGTCATGGGTCAGGTCCAAGCCGGCATTATCCCGGTCACCCCGTTCCAGCAGAATTGCACCGTCCTCTTCGACGACGAGACGCGCGAAGGGGTGATCGTCGATCCCGGCGGCGATGTCGATGTAATCCTTCAGGTCATCGCTGAAAACCGGATCACGCTGAAAGCCATCTGGCTTACGCATGGTCATCTCGATCATGCCGGTGGCGCAGCCGAACTGAAAGAGCGGACGGGTCTCACGATCATCGGGCCACACAAGGACGACCTGCCGCTTTTGCAGCGGATCGAGAGCCAGGCGGAGAAATATGGCATTGCCGGGCTACGCAGTGTCATCCCCGATCAGTGGCTGGAGGACGGGGATCGGGTTTCATTCGGAGACCACGCGTTCGAGGTGTATCACTGCCCCGGTCATGCACCGGGACATGTCGTCTATTTCAACCGCGTGCAGAAATTTGCCCATCTTGGTGACGTGCTGTTCAACGGCTCGGTCGGTCGTACCGACCTGCCGGGCGGGGACCACCAGACGCTGATGAATTCGATCCGCGATAAGGTGCTGCCGCTTGGCGACGATGTCGGTTTCATCTGTGGTCACGGCCCGGGCAGCCGGATCGGTGACGAGCGCCGTAGCAATCCCTTCATTCAGGGGCTTTAACTGAGGTCCAGAAAGCAGAAAAGCCCCGCAAGGGGCTTTTCGCATTTGTGTCGGGGAGATCAGCCGGCGGTGCAGAAATGCGACTGGCCGTCGTAGCCGATGTAGGTGCCCGTGCGGGAATTGAAGCTGCGGTAACGCTGCGAGCAGTACTCGTACCAGGCACCCGTCCAGGGTTCGACGCTGTAGGACTGATAGACCGGCTGCTGATAAACCGGGCGCGGACGGTACACCTGACGCGGCGGCGGCGGCGGGTAATCGTCGACGTAGTAATCCTGGTCGTCGTAGACGGAGACGGGTCCACGGTCGACATAGACGCGGCGCTGCGGTGGCGGGCTTGCAAGGGCAGAGCCGACGATGACGCCCGTCGCGAGGCCGAGCACACCAAGGGCGATCGCATCACCATTATGATGGTGGCGACGATAGTAGCGGTCACCGGCCTCTGCCTGCGAAGCGGCGGCCATCGGGACCAGGGTGACTGCAGCCGCAAGAAGGGCATTGCGTGCGATTTTGATCATGGCTTCGTTCCTCAACAACTGCGTGGTGCCTTTGGCAACGCGCTATGAGAGGACATTAGGACCGTTCGGCTGAACGCAGGCTGAATGAAAAAACCCGGCATGGATGCCGGGCCGCAATTTTGAAGACAATACCGGCTGCGTGGTGTCAGCCGGAGATCTGCAGGTTTACGGCCTTGGGGCCTTTGCCGCGGCGATCGGGTTCCGTGTCGAAGCTGACCTTCTGGTTTTCGGTCAGACCCGAAAGGCCCGAAGCCTGAACGGCGGAGATGTGAACGAAGATGTCCGCACCGCCGTTGTCGGGCTTGATGAAGCCAAAGCCCTTGTCGGTGTTGAAGAATTTTACAGTGCCAGTCTCGGCCATGCGTCAGGTCCTTTTCTCTCTGCCCGTATTCGGCGGGGCAGCATTACAATTTTACCCGCTTGCGGGTGCGCGACAGGCATTTGTCGAAATGTGAGGAAAGGGGCCTTGTTACCGCAGACAATACAGAGATGTTGCTTCGCATCTCTCTACCAACTGCCCAGGGTTGTTATAGCGTCCCTGGCGCGCATCTGTTTATAGGTCTTCCCATGCTCGCAAATTTGCCCGAACAGCGGAAGAGTGCTTGGTTTGTGGTTAATTGGCAAGCGAAAGTTTCATTCGGAAGCTACCCGAGAGTCCCGCATTCTCAGTGCGAGTGGTGCTTTTCCGAGAGCTTGAAAAGCGAGAAAGAAGGGTTCGGTGAAAATTTGCATCGCTTGCGATGCAGATTGCGAAAAATACGCGCTTAACACGGAATTTTTCGGGTCAAAATTTCCGTGAGGGTCCGCGCGGCTTCCCCGCAGTCATCCGGCGGAATATCCAAATTTTGTGGCATTCCGACCGAAAATGGCTGCTCTCTTATCGAAAATTTGGTCAGCAGTGCTGACTGCTGGTGGTGTGGTGGCCTCAGTTTCAGTCTTCACCGGAAGCGGGAGGCAGCAGCTTGTGTGCTGCCCACCCCATTTTTCTCTCGGCGAGGACGTCAAAGCCGGTTCTTCACATGTCGAAGGTGACCGATTTCAGTTTGTCGATTCAGGTGTTGCCTTGGATGCCAAGGACCGGCCGTTACCTCAGTAGCTCATTGACGCTCCGGCGCCAGAGACGATAGCCCCCGAACGCCATCACCGCGAAGCAGAGGCCAAGCAAGCCGATCAGGATGATCCGTTCCCGGGACGGCATCGGGTTCGTGCGCCGAGGCTCAGGACGTGTCTTCGCTACGACCACGGTTCCGATGCTCGATGTGACCTCGGGACTGGGGGAAAGCGGCTGGCTTTCCGAAAGGGGACGTTCGCGATGGGAGGGGAGGTCGGTTTGCGCCTGCACGCCATGCTGCATTTCCAGGCCGATGACAGCCGATCCGAGGAGCAAGCCTATGGCCAGCAATCGCCATCCGCGCCGGCTGCTGGGCTTTGTCGTTTGGTCGAGGTCTGAGATGGACATGGCGGATCCTGGCTCTTTCGGACGGTTGGCCGACTAAACTGTCATTTGTGGTCAGCAGCGAGACGGAATTGTGGCCGGCGGGGGTCGTCTTTGCGACTTCACGACGGTGCATTGGCTTGGTGACGCATTTCTCTTCCCCATGCGTGCTTTCCGCTTGAAAGGCAGGGGTTCTTTCGCCATAGAGCTTGGACCTGAGGCCCCAGGCATGGGGTCGATGTTCAATCAGCTCAGGACCCCGCACAATGGCTTTCCTTGCCGACGCCCTTTCCCGCATCAAGCCTTCCGCGACCATCGCCGTCACGCAGATGGCCCGGGAGCTCAAAGCGCAGGGGAAAGACGTCATTTCGCTTTCCGTCGGCGAGCCCGACTTCGATACGCCGCAGAACATCAAGGATGCGGCCGTTGCCGCCATTGCCCGTGGCGAGACGAAGTACACGCCGGTTGCCGGCATCCCGGAGCTGCGCAAGGCGATCGCCGACAAGTTCAAGCGCGAGAACGGGCTCGACTACAAGCCCGAGCAGGTCATCGTCGGCACCGGTGGAAAGCAGATTCTTTTCAACGCCTTCATGGCGACGATCAATCCGGGAGATGAAGTGGTCATCCCGGCGCCGTTCTGGGTTTCCTATCCCGAAATGATCGCGCTTTGCGGCGGCACGCCCGTTTTCGTCGAGACGACGATCGAGAACAATTTCAAGCTGACGGCCGAACAGCTGGACAAGGCGATCACGCCCAAGACCAAGTGGTTCATGTTCAACTCGCCGTCCAACCCGTCGGGTGCCGCCTACAGCAAGGAAGAGCTGAATGCGCTGACGGACGTGCTGCTCAAGCATCCGCATGTCTGGGTGCTGACCGACGACATGTACGAACACCTCGTCTTCGGCGACTTTGTCTATTACACCCCGGCGCAGGTCGAGCCGAAGCTCTATGACCGTACGCTCACCATGAACGGCGTGTCGAAGGCCTATGCGATGACCGGCTGGCGTATCGGCTATGCGGCCGGCCCGCTGCCGCTGATCAAGGCGATGGACATGATCCAGGGCCAGCAGACGTCTGGCGCCTGCTCGGTTGCCCAGTGGGCGGCCGTCGAGGCGCTCAATGGTCCGCAGGACTTCATCACGGAATCGAAGAAGGCCTTCGAAGAGCGCCGCGACCTCGTCGTCTCGATGCTGAACCAGGCCTCGGGCCTCGTGTGCCCCAAGCCGGAAGGCGCTTTCTACGTCTATCCGTCCTGCGCTGCCCTGATCGGCAAGACCGCGCCGTCGGGCAAGGTCATCGAGACGGACGAAGACTTTGTCATGGAACTGCTGGCGACCGAAGGTGTGGCCACCGTTCACGGCTCGTCTTTCGGCCTGGGCCCGAACTTCCGCGTCTCCTACGCGACCTCGAATGCCAAGCTGGAGGAGGCCTGCAGCCGCATCCAGCGCTTCTGCGCTTCGCTGAAGTAAGCGCGGAGTTTCATCGGTTTTCGGAAGGGCTCGTCGCAAGGCGAGCCCTTTCTGCTTTTTCGGTTTTGTTGAGCGGACTGAGCGCTTGTGGTATTCTCGGTTGCATGAAGACCGTCAGCCTGCAGGAAGCCACTCGCGATCTGGATGCGCTCGCCCGCGCGGTCGAGCAGGGTGAAGTCGTGACCGTGACACGGGACGGCAAGCCGGTGCTGGACCTGGTGCCGCATGCGGGGGCAGGCGAGGGAGAGGCGACGCCGAAGAAGGGCGGGATCGATTGGGAGGCTATGCAGGCTCACCTCCGGTCGATCGGTGTCGAGAATGCAGTCCCGTATATTGCGGATGATTTCGATGATCCGCTTCCCGAAGATTTTCTCCTGAGGCAGCTTCCCTAGTGCCACGCCTGCTGCTTGATACTCATATCGTGCTCGCCCTTCTGAGAAGGGATTTCGACAGGCAGTTTCCAACACTTAGCGAGTATCTCGGCGCAGGTGATGTCATCGGCTTCGTGAGCGTTGCCACTCTTCGGGAGATCGCGATCAAAAGCAGGCTCGGTAAATTGGAAACAGGCATTCCGCTACCGCAGATCCCTGCCAACCTACGATCGGGCAGCCTGGAGATCCTGAGCATCGAAGTGGCCCATGTGCTGCACTTGCTAGACCCCGAGCCGCCAACGCGTGACCCGTTCGATCGGCTGCTGCTTGCCCAATGTCATGTTGAGGGTTTGCGTCTGGTGACAGTGGATCGCGCCCTGGTCGATCACCCGATGGCGTTCCGCCCCTGATCACAGCGACCAGAGGCGAATCGGTCAAATTATGCCTTGGTCAACTTCACGATTGTCGACTGGCCGCCGCCGCGCTGTTCGGTGACCGCATACACGGCGCCGTCGGGGCCGACCTTCACGTCGCGGATCCGGGCGCCGAGGTCTACGCGCTCTTCGTGTTTCACCCGGTCGTTTTCCATATGCAGGACGACGACGCCCTGGCTGACGAGGCCGCCGACGAGGAATGCACCTTTCCATTCAGGAATTGCCTCCGCATCATAATAGGCCATCCCGGAGGGGGCGATCACCGGGTCCCAATAATAGACCGGCTGCTCGGTGTCGGCCATCTGGGTGATGCCTTCGCCGACATTTGCGCCGCTGTACTCGACGCCGTAGGTCACTTCCGGCCAGCCGTAGTTCTTGCCGGCCTGCGGCATGTTCAGCTCGTCGCCGCCCCTCGGGCCGTGTTCCACGGTCCAGAGGCGGCCCTGGCCGTCGATGGTGGCGGATTGCAGGTTGCGGTGGCCCAGCGACCAGATTTCCGGTTGGGCGTTGTCCTGACCAGCGAAGGGGTTGCCGTTGAACGCTTCTCCCGTCTGGGTGATGCGGAAGATCTTGCCGAGGCCGCTCTGGAGATCCTGTGCCTGGACACGGGGTTCGCGATCCGAACGCTCGCCGACGGTCACGTAGAGCTCACCCTCCGGACCGAAGGCGAGGCGGGAGCCGAAATGCTTGTTGCCGTCGTAACTCGGCATCTGGCGGAAGATGACGTCGACGTCTTCAAGGGTGCCGCCGCCCTGGTCGTCGGGGACGAGGCGTGCCGAAGCGACCGAAGTGCCGTTGCCGTCGTCGCGCGGTTCGGAGAAGGAGAAGAAAATCTTGCCCGAGGTCTCGTAGTCAGGAGCAAGCGCCACATCGAGCAGGCCGCCCTGGCCGTTGGCGAGCACCTCTGGAACATTGGCGATTTCGGGACCGGCCGTTCCGTCGGTGCCGATGATGTGCATGGCGCCAGCCTTAGCGGTCACCAGCATGCGGCCGTCCGGCAGAAACTCCATTGCCCAGAGGTGCGGTAAACCACTGGCAACGACGTCCGTCCGGATCTCCGGGCGCGATGGCGGTTGCGGCGCTCGGGTCTGCCCCTCAAAGGCCGGTTGCTGGTTCGGGGCATTCGGCGCCTGCGTCTCCGCAGGTGTACCTGCCTGCTGAGCGTGAAGGGGCAAGGCCAAGACAGTGGCGGACAGCATGGTTCCGGCGAGAATAAGGGGCAGGCGGGACATGGGCATCTCCTGGTCTTCGTCACAATCAGCGTTCGACATTCATGTGGGCCTGAAGCTTCGGATCGGAAGGTCGGATGTCATCAAGTTTGCTTCACCGGTCAGTGATCGGAAAAAGGCCGACATCCATCTAAAAAGGCGGGGCCTCGCGGCCCCGCCTTCCGATCCAAATATTCAGGCCGGTGTCTTTAGCCACGGACCGAGGATCGGTGCGTTGGCGAAGAGGCGTTCCCGGTCCCGCCAGAGCGCGGGGATGAAGAGGAGGCCAAGAGCTGCGGCTGTGATCGCCGTCTTGGTCAATTGCGACAGCTCGGGCGTGTTGCCGTCGATGTAGTAGACCATGTAGACGATCAGGACGTGCCAGACATAGATCTGCAGCGAGTGGCGACCGAGAAGCTGCAGGAAGTTCAGCGTGAACAGGCTGGTGAGACCGGCCGCAAGTTTCTGGATGAGTGGGCTGTGATGACGCGGTCCGGCGATCAAGATCCAGGCAATGCCATAGGCGACGGCTGCGAAATTGATCAGGTAGACCGGGCCGAAATCGGCGCGCACTTCCATCAGACCAAACTTTTCCAGCACGAAGCCCGGCATCAGCCCATGGGCCGTGGTGATGCGCAACGGCAGGAAGAAGAGGGTGATGGCGAGCGCTGTCCAGGCCAGCGTGGTTCGCTTCGGGTCGAAGACCTTCTGCCACTCGATCTTGCCCATGGAGGTCAGTGTGCCGGCGATGATGCCGGAGAAAAAGACGATCTGCCAGCCGAGCAGGTTGAATGAAACGCGCAGCCCCTCTTTGTCGGGCGCGCCGGCAAGCCAAGCGTTGAGCGGGTAGGTTATGATGCGCTGCAGGCCGAGCTGGGCGGCGAGCCAGACGAGGAGCGAGGCAATGGCGACACCCAGCCACTGGCCGCGCAGGCAGAACCAGATGACAACCGGCGCGAAGACCATATACGCGATGTATTGCGGCAGGATGTCCATAAAGGTCGGCTGAACCAGGAAGGTCGCGACCGGGGCGAGGGAGGCTGGATCCTTCAGGCTTACGGTTCCGAGCCAGTTTTGCCAGGCTTGAGTTGCCCCAGGCAGCACCAGCTGCAGGACAAGCACCACGAGCACCACGCCCATGGCGTAGCGATAGAGTTCGAGTGCCCGCGACCAGATGCGGTCGCGGCCAACATGGTAGCCGTCCTTCATCATCTTGCGGGCGTAGACCATGCCGGTCAGCAGACCCGACAGGAAGACGAAGCCTTGGGCGTCTTCGACAAAGGCGAGATTTCGGTGGTTGATCTCGACGAGCCAGAGGCCGCCGGCGAAGACCATGTGATTGATCAGCATGAAGACGAGGAAGTAGCCTCGCATGCCATCGATGACGTCCAATCTTTTCACGTTCGACTCCCGCGTTAGCCCCCGGAACCCGACCGGGGGCGATCTTCAACCGCATCGTGTTGACAATGCGGCGGAAGGGCCGAAGGGGCCGATCCGTGCGGGGTGAACGGGAACTTTCCACAAAAGTTCCCGCTTCGAAGTCACCTGCACGTGAGGATCCGGAGCGTGGGCGTGGGCCGAATCAGAGGCCGAGAAAGGCGAGCATGATGAAGGTGGCAAAGAGCACGAAATGGGTCATGCCCTCGATCGCATTGGTCTCGCCGTCGTTCAAATTGATGGCTGCGGCGATCAGGGTGATCGCGACCATCGTGGTCTGGACGGGCGTCATGGCCATGACAAACGGCTGGCCGGTATAGAGGGCGATACCCTCCATTACCGGGACGGTCAGAATGACGGTGGAGAGTGAAGCGCCCATGGCGATGTTGATCGTCGCCTGCATGCGGTTGCGCAAGGCGGCACGCAATGCGGTCAGGATTTCCGGTGCCGCCGAAATCGCGGCGACGAGTATCGCCGCCAGCGCGACGGGCGCGCCGGTTCCCTCGAGCCCGGCATTCATCAGCACCGACATCACTTCGGCCAGCAGACCGATGACAACGACGCCGAAGAGGATGACGCCGATCGACCACAGGGCCGAGGTGGAACCGGCTTCCGCCTTGGCAGTTGCCGGCGCCGCCGTGGGCGCACCGCGAGGCTTGCCCTTGCTCCCTAACCTAGGCTTCGGCTGCGCCGCTTGAGGCACAGCGGCTGGGCGGCTCGGATAGCTGTAGGAGAAGAAATAGCTGTGCGTGCCTACCTGCATACGCAGGAAGAGGCCGTAAAGCGCCAGCATGGCGAAGATGGTGAAGACGGAATAATACTGCCAGCGGTCTCTGGGGATGAATTCCGGGACGATCATGGAGATACCCATGGCCGTCAGGATCATGACGCCATAGGTCTTGCCGCTGTCATCGTTGTAGGGCTGTTCGCCGTGCTTCAGGCCCCCGAGGAGGGCGGCAAGCCCGAGAATGCCGTTGATGTCGAGCATAACGGCGGAATAGATGGTGTCGCGGACCAATGTGGGGGATGCGCCCTTGTTCATCATGATGGCAAGAATGATGACCTCGACGGCGACGGCCGACAGCGTGAGGATCATCGTGCCATAGGGGTCGCCGACCTTGTGGGCGAGGACCTCGGCATGATGGGCGACGCGCATGGAGCCGATTACGATGGCAACGATCAGGATCGCTGCACCGGCCAATGAGGCCATCTGTCCATGTTCCAGCACCGTATGTTCACCGAACCAGGCCGCAATCCCCAGAAGAATCGGAATGAGCAGGAGCCTTTCCTGTTTCAGTGCAGACATCATGATGAATTGCTCCCTGTTGGTTGCCACTAACGGGTGGAACACACCGGTGTTCCATCGGCAAGGCCTGGTCGTCCCACGGATTTGCGCACCGACGCTTTTGATGGAATAATCCCGCCAGCCGAAGAGGAGAAGGCTATGGTGAAGATCATCTACGAGATCGTCCCTCATGACGGCGGCTGGGCCTATCGGCTCGGGCCGGTCTATTCGGAAGCGTTTCCGACTCACGATCAGGCGCTGGAAGCCGTGCGCATCGTCGTGGCCGAGCAGCAGGTCGGGGATGAGCCGGTGACGATCAGCTACCAGGACGAAAACGGACGCTGGCGGGAAGAATACAGCGACGGCGGCGATCGGCCGGAGATCGAGGTGGTCGACGCCTTTCTCCCGAGTTCGGCACCGTCGGCCTGAGCTAGCGTGTCATAACGCGAACGGCCGTTTTGCCATTCCCTGCCTCTGTTATGGCGGGGATGGCGGCCAAATTTGCTGCGTCTGTCCCTGAAAGACGAGGAGCCCCGCCACCAGCATGTCGAATGTTGCGCGATAGCGGGGCGTGGTCTTCAGGCTTTCATGCATCACCACATAGGTGTCGAGCCCGATGTCGATGAGGCCGGGTAAGACTTCCCTGAGGTCGGGATCGCGCAGACCGAGGGCGACCTGACACACCCCGATGCCGATGCCGGCCCGGATTGCCGCCAGTTGGGCGAGATTGCTGTCGGCGCGGAACTGGAAGTTGAGACTGGCCGCCACCGGATTGTTCTTCAGGATTTCGCGGATATAGGCGAGCTGCCGGTCAAAGCCGATCATCCGGTGGTTCGACAGATCGGCGAGGCTCACAGGCGTGCCATGCCGCTCGAGGTAGCCGCGGTGAGCGAAAAGCCCCATGGGAAGCACGCCGATACGCCGACTGATCAGGGATGCCTGCTGCGGCGTTGTCATGCGCACCGCGATATCGGCTTCCTGATTGAGCAGATCTTCCACCGTGTCCGAGGCGGAGAGCTCGATTTCAAGCGCCGGGTGACGTTCCTGCAAGTCGGCGAGGATTTTCGGCAGCGCTTCGATGGCAATGACTTCGCTGGCGCTGATGCGCACCGTGCCGCGTACATCCTCCATATCGCCCGACGCTATGCGCGCGAGCGATGCTGACATGGCCGCCATCGATCGCGCATGCGAATGCATGGCGCGCGCCTTTTCCGTCGGCAGGAGCCCCTGCGGTCCGCGCAGGAAGAGGGGACCGCCGAAGGCTATCTCTAGCGCTTCGATATGCCGACCTGCGGTCGGTTGGGTCAGGCCGAGGCTTCGTGCTGCGGCCGAGAGGGAGCCGCCATCGAGCACGGCCAAGAACGTCCGATAATGGTCCCAGCTGATCCTGTCGATATCCATAGAAATTTGTATAGCAGATAGATATTTTTTGGCAATTTTGAATATCAAGAGTGCGTGCCATCTTCTTCTCAGTTCAAACCGAAGGAGATTGACATGACACAGATGCAGGCCCTTACAACGCGGCCCTTGGCCCTCGTCCTCGGCGCGACCGGCGGTATCGGCGGCGCAGTCGCAGAGGCGCTGCTGGCGCGAGGCTACCGGGTGCGTGCGATGCATCGCAATCCCGTGGCACAGAGCGAGGCGCGCCCTGCCTATGAGTGGTTGAAAGGGGATGCCATGGTCGCCTCCGACGTGCTACGGGCCGCCACTGGCGCCAGCGTGATTGTGCACGGGGTCAATCCCCCCGGTTATCGCAACTGGGGTCAACTGGTGTTGCCGATGATCGACAACACCATCGCTGCCGCCCGTGCGGTCGGAGCCCGTATCCTGATGCCGGGTACGATCTATAACTACGGTCCCGATGCCTTTCCGCTGCTTTCCGAAGACAGTCCGCAGAGGCCTGTCAGCGTCAAGGGGGGCATTCGCGTTGAACTGGAAACGCGGCTGGAACGAGCCGCAAGCGACGGCGTGCCGGTCATTCTTGTGCGGGCAGGCGATTTCTTCGGACCGAATGCCGGCAACAACTGGTTTGCTCAGGGGCTGGTGATGCCGGGCAAGCCGGTGCGCTTCGTCATCAATCCGGGCCGAAGAGGCATCGGACATGCTTGGGCCTATCTGCCCGACATGGCTGAAACCTTCATGCAGCTCCTCGACCGGGCGGACCAACTGCCGGCCTTTGCGCGGTTCCATATGGACGGGTTTTTCGATGTGGATGGCATGCAGATGGCCAGGGCGATCGGCCGTGCAGCCGGCAAGCCGTCCCTTCGTATCTGGTCGTTCCCCTGGTTGCTCGCCGGGCTGGCACGACCCTTCGTACCACTGATGCGGGAGTTGCACGAGATGCGTTACCTGTGGAAGCGCACGATCCGGCTCGACAACCGACGGCTCTTGGAGCGTCTCGGCGCCGAACCGCGTACGCCGCTCGATGAGGCGGTGAAGACGACACTTCTGAGCCTCGGTTGTCTTGATCGCAGCTCTGATGGTTCGCCTGTCGACGCACGCGTGGCCGTGCCGGGTGGTGCGGCATGACAACGGTTCGTCCGCAGGCAAGAGGGCAGGGGCGGGTCCGGCAGATCTTTCCCGCCTTGTTTTCCGGCTTCGCCGTTCTCACTCTTGTCGGGATCGCCGGGCAGTTCGTGCTGGCAGGGATGTCGATCTTCGGTGTTGCTGACGGCTGGGGTCTGCACGGGCTATTGGGCGGGCTCTTGGCTCTGCCGGTGATCGGCATGTTGTGTCTGGCCTTGACCGCTCACGCGCTCCATCCTTTCCGCAGGGACGCCGCCATCCTCATGGTCGTCTATCTCTTGCAGGTGCTGCTTGCGGCTCTGCGAGCCGATATCCCGGCGGTCGCGTCCCTGCATCCACTCAATGCGCTTGTCTTGGCGGATGTTGCCATGGGGATTGCCAAAGCCCGATTCTCGTACACCCGGTAACCTGAAACAAAAGCCCCCGCATCGATGAGATGCGAGGGCCACTTGCAGGTCGATGTCCCGGATCAGGCGAGCGCCGGATAGGTCGTGTAACCCTGGGCGCCGCCGCCATAGAGCGTGGCCTGTTCCAGCTCGTTCCAGGCGGCATTTTCCTTGAGGCGTCGGACAAGGTCGGGATTGGCAATGAACGGACGGCCGAAGGCGACGACATCGGCGTAGCCGCTTTCCACCGCCTCGATGGCGGAGGCTCGGTCGTAGCCGTTGTTGACCATCCAGGTGCCCTTGCCGCCCTTGGCGCGGTAGGCGGCCTTCAGCGCTTTCCAGTCAAAGGGCAGCACATCGCGCGGCCCGCCGGTGGCGCCTTCGATGACGTGGATGAAGGCGAGATCGAAGCCTGCGAGCTTCTCGACCAACGCGGTGTAGACGGCCGCCGGATCCGGGTCTGCGACGTCGTTCGCTGGCGTTGTCGGGGAGATGCGGATGCCGGTGCGATCGGCGCCGATCTCCTTGACGATCGCATCGACCACCTCGAGTGTCAGGCGGATGCGGTTTTCGATCGGGCCACCATAGGCATCGGTGCGCTGGTTGCTGTTTGCGCGCATGAACTGCTCCAGCAGGTAGCCGTTAGCGGCGTGGATCTCGACGCCGTCGAAACCGGCTTCGATCGCCGCGCGGGCGGCCTTGCGATAGTCTTCGATCAGGCCCGGGATCTCGGAGAGTTCGAGGGCCCGCGGTTCAGACGTCTCGACGAAGGCGCCGGAGCCGTCGGCATTCAGGATGTAGGTCTTGGACTTTGCGGCGATCGCCGAGGGCGCCACCGGCTTGCCGCCACCGGGCTGCAGCGAGGTGTGTGAAATGCGGCCGACATGCCAGAGCTGGGTGACGATCTTGCCGCCGGCCGCATGCACCGCGGCGGTGACCTTTTTCCAGCCTTCAACGGCTTCCGGCAGATAGAGGCCGGGAACGTCAGCATAACCCTGGCCCTGATGGCTGATCGCGGTGCCTTCGCTGACGATCAGGCCCGCGCCTGCGCGCTGGCGGTAGTATTCGACGTTCAGGTCATTGGGTATTGCGCCCGGAGACCGGTTGCGGGTCAGGGGCGCCATGGCGACACGGTTCGACAGGGAGATCTGGCCGACGGTTGTCGGTTCAAAAAGCTTGGACATGAAACCTCTCGGGAGTTTCCGGCGGAGGGAGGATTGACCGCCGGGGAACACGGATGTGGGAGGTCAGAGCATGCCGTTCAAGGTCTTGATGAATTCCGCGATCGTTTCTTCATCCCGTCGATAAAGCACGCGCTGGCCGACGCGCTTGGAGTTGATCAGACCGGCACGCTGCAAAGTCGCAAGATGCGCGGATACGGCCGATTGCGACAGGCCGGAGCGTTCGAACTGGCCTGCGCTGATGCCGTCACCGGCCTCCTCCTTGGGAACCCCGAAATACTCATCCGGCTCCTTCAGCCAGATCAACATTTCCATACGCGCGGGGTGTGCCAGCGCCTTCATCACATCCTCTAGGTACATGACCCCTCCAGGTATTTCGCCTTGACGTTAGGATACGGATGCCTTCCCGCAGTTCGGCTTATCGGACTGCGGCGATAGTTCCGCCTTACGCGTGAAATTCCTCAGCGGCGGATTGGTTCCATGATGGGCAAAAAAAGAGGGCCACTGGAAAACCAGGGCCCTTTAAATTGTGAAGGTTAAAACCTCCAGAGGGGAACAGCTGCTGCGGTGGAACTGGGAGGAAAAAGCCACCATGTGCATCAGCTGTGTGCGATATGGTGGTTTTTTGTGCAGTGAACAATGCTTTTTTATGCATGTCAGGCATGCGGTGAGCGCAGGTCGGTGCGCGAGGCATACAATTCCTGTGCCGCTGAGGTCCTCAGAAGTTCCAGTTTCGTGCCTTGGCGACAATGAAATCGCGGAAGGCCTTGAGCTTCGCAGCGTTCTTGATCTCGTCGGGATAGCAGAAATAGGTATCGAAGGACGGGATGTCGGCGGGGATAGCAAGCTGCACAAGGCCCGGGTCGCGGCCGACGATATAGTCCGGCAACATGGCGATCCCGATGCCGAGCAGGCAGGCGCGCTTGATCGAGGTCTGGCTGTTGATCTGCAGATGCGGCATGCGGGCATTGTCCGAAGAGCGACCGGCCGTTTCCAGCCAGTTGACGTCGAGCAGATAGTTCGGCGCCGGCTCTCCGAAGGAGATGATCTTGTGGTTGTCGAGATCCTCGATCGACTGCGGCTCGCCATAGCGGTTGATATAGGACGGTGCCGCATAGACATGCATGTGCACGGTAAACAGCTTGCGCTGGATGAGATCCGACTGCTGCGGCTGGCGCAGGCGGATAGCGCAGTCGGCATGGCGCATGTTGACGTCCAGCTCCTCGTTGTCGAGGATCAGCTGGATCGACATCTCCGGATAGAGTTGCAGGAATTCCTGCACCTTGTCCGTCAACCAGCCCTGACCGAGGCCGACGGTCGTCGTCACGCGCAGCTTGCCGGACGGTTTTTCCGTCGTTTCGGTCAGCTGCATCTTCACGGTCTGCAGCTTGAGCAGGACGTCATGCGCCGTGCGGTAGAGCAGTTCGCCCTGTTCGGTGAGGATCAGGCCGCGGGCATGGCGATGGAAGAGCTTGACGCCGATATCCTGCTCCAGCGACGACACCTGGCGACTGATGGCCGACTGCGACAGATGCAGTTTGTCGGCGGCATGGGTGAAGGAGCCGGCTTCGGCAGCGGCATGAAAAATGCGCAGTTTGTCCCAGTCCAACGGCATGCCGCCCCCTCTCATGGCGATTATTCCGCCGCTTGTCGGGTTTCGGCAGGCTGGGCGGTGAGGAAGCGTTCGGCCTCCAGCGCCGCCATGCAGCCCATGCCGGCGGCCGTGATCGCCTGGCGATAGACATCGTCGGTGACGTCACCGGCGGCAAAGATGCCGGGCACGTCGGTTGCGGTCGAATCCGGAGCGGTCCAGAGGTAGCCGTTGGACTTGAGCTTCAGCTTGCCCTTGAACAATTCGACGGCCGGGGCATGGCCGATCGCGACAAAGACGCCGTCGATCGGCATGTCTGTCACGGCGCCGGTCAGCGCATCCCTGAGCTTCACGCCCGAGACTGACGGCGGCATCGGGGGCTTGGCGGGCGTGCCGGTGATTTCCTCGACGGTCGTGTTCCAGAGAACGCGGATGTTCTCCTTGGCGAAGAGGCGTTCCTGCAGGATCTTTTCCGAGCGGAAACTGTCGCGACGATGAACGACGGTGACGGACTTGCAGATGTGCGAAAGGTAGAGCGCTTCCTCGACGGCCGAATTGCCGCCGCCGACAACGATGACGTCCTTGTTGCGATAGAAGAATCCGTCGCAGGTGGCGCAGGCGGAGACCCCGAAACCCTGGAAATGCTGCTCGCTCTCGATGCCCAGCCACTTGGCCTTGGCGCCAGTGCAGATGATCAGCGTGTCTGCCGTCCACACCTGGCCACTATCGGTCTTGATGGTGAAGGGGCGGTTGGTCGTGTCGACCTCTGTCACGAGATCGCTGACGATCTCGGTGCCCACATGAATGGCCTGATTGAGCATCTGCTCCATCAACCAGGGGCCTTGGATCGGATCGGCAAAACCCGGATAGTTTTCCACATCCGTGGTGATCATCAGCTGACCGCCCTGTTCCATGCCGGCAATCAGCACCGGCTTCAGCATGGCGCGGGCGGCGTAGATGGCAGCTGTGTATCCGGCGGGGCCGGAGCCGATGATCAGCACCTTGGTGTGGCGGGTGGTCATGTCGCTTCCTTTCAACGCGCAGTCCTTGTCGACCGGGGCCTGGATATGGGGCTCGTCCGATCCTCGCGCAACTGTCGCCCATTTAGGATCGAAGCGAAGCGCAGATCAAGGCGCTCGGCCGCATTAGCAACAGAGCTTTGCGCTGCCGCGCAATAATTGTGCGTGAGCGCGGAGGATTCTTGCCAATTCCAATCGTTAGAGTAGATAACGGACACATCTTCAAAAGGAGCGGCTGTGCTCAAGGTAGAACTCGACGCCATCGACCTGCGCATTCTGAAAGAATTGCAGCGGGACGGGCGGATGACCAATGTGGAACTCTCCGAACGCGTCGGCATCTCGGCGCCGCCCTGCCTGCGCCGGGTGCGCAAGCTGGAGGAGGCAGGGGTGATCGAAAGCTATCACGCCTTCCTCAACGCCAGCCGGCTGGGTTACGACCTCGTTGCCTTCTGCATGGTGGGGCTGAAACACCAGTCGGAGGCCAACCTCAAGGCCTTCGCCGCGGCCACCGACAGCTGGCCGATCGTCCGCCAGGCCTGGATGGTCAACGGCGACAGCGACTTTCTGCTGTATTGCGTGGCCGAGAACTTGACGCGGTTCCAGGACTTCGTCATCGAGGTGCTGACTGCCAACGAGCATGTTGACACCGTGCGCACCATGCTGACGATCCGGCAGGTGAAGAAGGTGGGGTTGGTGGAGATTTGAACGTGACAGGTTTGGTGCGGCTCGGCAATTCGGCAGCGGCGATCGAGGCTTTTCTCGGCGCGATCCGGCTGGAAACGGGAACCCCTTCGGCGGACCGTCGTGCGGGACATGTCGTCGCCCATGTGCGCCGGCCGCATGACGGCGATCGGTATGCCGAGGCCAGTCTGAAGGATCTCATCGCCCTTGCGAAAAGACGAAGGGAAAAGCCGCCGCTTTTCGTCTCCTATTTCACCGCAGACACGCCCTACGAAGCACTCGCCGAACGTCTGAGGCTGTCGCTGGACCGCTTCGGCCTGCCGCATCGTATCGAAGCGATCCCGTCTCGCGGCAGCTGGGTCGCCAATACCGGGCTCAAGGCTGCCTTCATCGAGCGCGTCTGGCAGGAAAGCGACGGGCCGATCTGCTGGGTCGACGCCGACGCAGAAGTCCTCCGCACGCCCTATTTCGTGTTCGACAATCCCTTCGATTTTTCGGCGGTGCAGCGGCACGGTTGGTATGTCATGTCGGGTTTGATCTATCTGAACAAGACGGATGGGGCGGGGGCCATCGTGCGTCGATGGAATGAACTTTGCCGGGCCAATCCGCATGTATGGGATCAGGTGCTGCTGACGCTTGCGTGGTTTCAGACAGCGCGGGAGAGGGAGCTTTCGACGCTCTGGATGAATGACGGCATCTTTCGCTTCCCGCGACCGTGGCTGCGGGACCTGCGCGACCAAGTCCTCTATTATCCCAGGCAAAAGAAGATTCGGCCCTTCATCGACCAGAAACAGGCCTCACGTTCCCTCAAGGCCTTCGTCGACGGTTCGAAGAAGCGCGAGAATGAGCGGGGAAGTGACGATCTGTCGGAGGGCTTCATGACCGCTTTGAAGGTCTACGACTTCAGTTTCGACGCCCGGATCGAGACGATCTTCAGATAGCTTTACGTTCACCTTTCGGTGGGCCGCATCTGCAGCGCCGACGTTATCGTTCGCGTTGCGACGAGAACCTGCTCCTTGCTGAAGAGACACATTTCGCGTGGCACATGGCCGGCGATGTAGTCGTCCACCCTCTCGAGCGGATCCGTCGGAAAGCCGAACGGAGCTGCAAACAGGTCGATGAAGCGGAAGTCCCCGGTGACGATATCCTTGTTCTCGAAATCACCGGGCTTGTGAGTCGATGTCAGGAGATAAGGTATGTCGGCTCTCCCGAAATTCTCCAGAAACTGCAGGATGTCGCTGTGAGACAGATGGAACAGGCAGTCACGGACGATCATCATGTCGGCGCCGGGCAAGGGATCCTTCGTGATGTCGAGCGGCACGAAGGAGACGCTTTCGCCGGCATATTTCCGGACGTTTTCCTGGATGAGGTCCCTGACGATGTCGCCGCCGACATAGCTGACCCCGGTTTCCGCCACGACGTGCTTCATCCAGTTGAAATCGCCACACGGCGCATCCAGAATCAGGCGCGTTCCGAACGCTTCGAACAGCCTCGGCAGCGCCGCTCTCAAGCCGGTCGTGAAGTGGTACTCCGAACCGGTGCCGCTTATACTTTCTTTGCTGGACCAGGCACGGTCCCTGTAGATGCTCGTAAACCGTTCTTCCGGGGTGCCTTGGAGACGGCGCTCCCATTCCTGCCGCTTGTGCCGGGCTTTTCGTGCCCTGAGCTTTTCTCTTATGGAGTTCCGCAGAGAGGCAAGGAAACCGACCGTCTTTGGCATGCGTGTGTCTCCTTAGAGCTTGGCTCAGGTTTCAGATGCGCCTGCAGCAGGCCGCATCCGGCAGAACGGTGACTGCCTGCGGCAAATTGTTGGCAGACGCATCGGCATGTCTGATACAGCGCCTTTTTGGGAATTGAAAGTCGATCATGAGGCCTAATGATCGAAGGGGGGATGGACGGTCATTCGCGCCGCAAGGCGGCTCATCTGCTCTGCTCCCTTCAGCAGTGTGTCGACAAGTTGCTCGGGAAACGGATAGAACTGGGGCGAACTTTGCGGGTCGGGACATGGCCGTCCGACATCGGCAGGCGCTGTTCTGCACCAATCTAGGCGAGACGAGGTCACATGCCGCGCAAGAAAACCGGGCTCGAACGCTTCCTTTCCTTTAATCAGCACCGCAAGCGGTGGGGTGCCCGTCGGCACCTGCCGACCGAGGTCGATTTCGCGGTGCTGAAGGCGGCGATCGTCGAGGGAGGCGAGCAGCAACAGACGCGCGGCTCGGAAAAATCGCTCGATGAGCATCTTGCCAACCTGCGCCGCGAGTTTTCGGGTCAGTCGGAGCTCGTCTACCATCATGCCAAGCTCATCGTCCTCCTGCGCCGCGAGTTCCGCGTCAAGGAGACCTTTGCCGAATTCAATGGACTTTGGGAAAGCGAAGCCGAGTTCCTGTGCGAACATCTCAACATCCGCTGGCTGGTTTCGGCTGCGGACACCTTCACAGATCATGATCCCGACCGGGCCGTGCGCAACGCGGCGCTCCTCGTGTCGCTGCTGGTCAACACGGTGAAGGTCTACGAGACCGAGCGGTTCATTACGGCCGCTGCCGGCGATTCTGTCCTCGACGACAGGATCGAACTCCTGCAAGCCGAGCTCGTGCCGCTTTTCGAGGGCCTCTCGTGTTTCACCGTCGGGACCGATGACACGCTCCGCAACATGCGCTGGCGGCTCGAGAAAGCATTCGACGACGGGGTACTCGGGATGATCCTGAAGACGGTCTATGACCGCCTTCAGGTCAACGATACCGTGTTTGCCCGCCTTCGGGCGCTGCATCGACGCGACCGCACCGGCTGGTGGTAGTCGCAATCATCCGCGCGTGAGTTCCCTCAGATGGTCGAAGTCGCGAGGGTCGAGCATGATTTCGCGGCGGACGGCAACGGGAGCCTTGGTGACGCGGCGAAGCCCCATGCGCAGTTGCGAGAGGGCACGGCGGAACCGAAAGACGAGTCTCCTGTGCGGGCTGGCTTCCGTTGCGTTCTTGCCGGCGTCGATCGCCGACCGTGTGGCGATAGGCTCCTCAATGCCGTAATGGCGGCAGCGGTCGATCTGGAGCGCGAGAGCCGGGTCCGCCTGGTAGGCCTTCAGTTCATAGGCGGCGCATATCACGGCGTCGGCAAGTCCCGCTCTCCGTGCGGTTCTCTTCAGCAGTTTTCGCGCTCCATCCGGCCAGAGCACGTAGGCGGCGGCGCCGGTCCTGTCCTGGTAGAGTCTGCGGATCGGCAGGTCAGTGTGGAGCCCGCTGGGGCTCTTCGACACCAGTTTCTTGCGGGCGCGCACTTCCAGCGTCACCAGATCTATGCCGTTCCGCTTCTCCAGGCCGGCCAGGAGATCAGGGACGCGCTTCGAAAGAAGCGCGTCGTCTTCGAGAATCAGGGACGGCGAGTCGCTCGCCGCGACCATTTCCCAAGCTGCGCGATGACTGAACAGGCAGGCCTTCTCGACATCTACGAGCGGGCGTTCCCAGGTGTCCCAATAGGTCGACGGACGTAGCGTCGGAGCGCTTGCCGCATCGAAAGCCCGCAGACGCCGGTAAGTCAGCCCAAGTGCCTCCATTTGAGCCTTCTGGAAGGCCATGCGTTCGGTCGCCCGGTCAAGATTGATGATGATCGCATCCATGGTCGGGCCTAGGGGGCGTCATCAATGAGGCGGCGGTAGATTTCGCCGAGCCGGCCGGCCTCGCCCTCGATGCGAAAATTTCCGGAGACGTGGGCCAGCGCCCGGGCGCCCGCGGCGGAAAGGCGTGCCGGATCGTCCATGAAGGCGCCGGCGGCGTTCGTCATCGCGGCAAGGTCGTCGGCGGGGATGACGATGCCGGTCTCATCCCTACCGGTCACCACCAGTTCGGGGAAGGCGCCGACATCGGTCGCCACCACAGGTACGCCCGTCGCCATCGCCTCCAGCGGTGTCAGGCCAAAACCCTCCCAGCGCTGGGGGGCGACAAAGAGGTCGAGGGTGCGGTACCAGTCGGCGATGTTCTTGTGTTCGCCGACGAAGAGGATGCGGTCGGCGAGACCGGCTTCTTTGACCTTCGCCTTCAATCCGTTCTCGAAATCGATATGCTTGGATGTTGCGCGGCCGGCGATGATGGCGGCCCAATCAGGGTGGGACGGCAGGAGTGCAATCATCGCATCGACGAAGAGGTCGGTCCCCTTCTGATGGCGGATGCGGCCGAAGCAGCCGATGTAACGCTGGTTGGGATCAAGCCCGCAGGCGCGCTTGGCCGCATCCTTGTCCTCGGCCGGCTTGAACTTCTCGCAATCGATGCCGTGCATGATCACCGTGTTCGGCACCTCCAGATAGGCGGAGGTCTTGGCGCTGGTGGCGATCACGGCATCCATCTGTCGGACGAGAAATTTTGTCCAGCGGGAATGCCGGCGCTGCGAGGCAGAGGTGAAGACGAGTTTGAGCGGCATGCGCAGGAGATCGCGCAGGATGATGCCGGGCAGCATTTCGATGTTGCGGCGGGCGTGCCACACACGCCCTTCCTGCCCCTCGGGCGGGCGCCAGAGCTTCCCCAGGTCGCGAAAGCGAAGATGCGGCAGATCGCCCGGCAGGCCAGGGCCGAGCACGGCCACCTTCTGGCCAAACCGGTTCTGCACGGGTACGAGCTGGATGATCGTCGAGGTGACGCCGGAGAGGCGGACCTTGAAATTCGGCGCGATCACGTGGACCCCGGCGGGGTCCACGTATGTCGTCTTCGCTTTCACCATCGGGGTTGAGGTCCCATCAACCCCAGTTGACCGCGAGGATCTCGTAGGCCTTTGAGCCGCCGGGCGCGACGACCTCGATGTTGTCGCCCACTTCCTTGCCGATCAGCGCGCGGGCGATCGGAGAGGAGATGGAGATGCGACCGGCTTTCACGTCGGCTTCCTGGTCGCCGACGATCTGATAGGTCTTTTCCTCGTCGGTGTCCTCGTCGACCAGCTTGACCGTCGCTCCGAACTTGATCTTCGAGCCCGACATCTTGGTGAGGTCGATGACTTCTGCGCGGGCAATCAGGTCTTCCAGCTCGCCGATGCGGCCTTCATTGTGGCTCTGCGCTTCCTTGGCGGCGTGATATTCGGCATTTTCCGAGAGGTCCCCATGGGCGCGGGCCTCGGCAATCGCCTCGATGATGCGCGGACGCTCCTCCTGCTGACGCCAGCGCAGCTCTTCGTTGAGCTTGGCAAAGCCGTTCTGCGTCATCGGTACCTTTTCTACCATTTCCTCTTCCTTCGTCTCTTCGGCCGCAGGCGCGGGCACAAAAGAAAACAGGTTCCGTAGCGAAGCTGCGGAACCATGTCACAAATCAAGTTGCAATCACTATAGCAGATTGCTTCCGGCAAATGCCAGAGTTTTCGACAAAACGTTCGAAGTTGCCCCTGGTGGCGCCGAAAGATCGAGTAAAAACAGAGGCGTGATCAGTCGCTCGGACTCAATGCCGCAGGGGATGTCGTTGACGCGGGTGAGTAGAACGTATAGAGAACATTCATATGAAGAAGTCTCTTAAGGAACGTCTTGCCATCCTTTCCGATGCGGCCAAATACGATGCCTCCTGCGCTTCGAGCGGGACGACGAAAAGGGACTCGTCTGCCTCCGGCGGGCTGGGTTCGACCGAAGGGTCAGGGATCTGTCACGCCTATGCGCCGGATGGCCGCTGCATCTCGCTGCTGAAGATCCTGCTCACCAATTTCTGCATCTATGACTGCGCCTATTGCATCAACCGTTCCTCGAGCAATGTCGAGCGGGCCCGCTTCACGCCGGACGAGGTCGTCTGGCTGACGATCGAATTCTACCGGCGCAATTACATCGAGGGTCTGTTTCTCTCTTCCGGGATCATCAAGTCTTCGGATGATACCATGGCCGAGATGGTCAAGATTGCCCGAGATCTCAGGACCAAGCATGATTTTCGCGGCTATATTCACCTGAAGACGATCCCTGAGGCATCCGCGCATCTGGTGGAGGAGGCGGGGCTTTATGCCGACCGCCTGTCGATCAACATCGAGCTGCCGACCGACCACGGGCTGGAGCGCTATGCGCCGGAGAAACGGCCGGTCAATATTCGCCGCTCGATGGCGGATTTGAGGCTCAAGATCGATGAGGCGCGCGAGCCGACGCTCACCGGACGGCGCAAGAAGTTCGTGCCCGGCGGACAGAGCACGCAGATGATCGTCGGCGCCGACGGGGCGAGCGACGCGACGATCCTCGGCTCCAGCGCGCGGCTCTATAGCAGCTACGGGCTGAAGCGCGTCTACTACTCGGCCTTCAGCCCGATCCCGGACAGTTCGCGCAATCTGCCGCTGATCAAGCCGCCGCTGATGCGCGAGCACCGGCTCTATCAGGCGGACTGGCTCTACCGCTTCTATGGCTTCTCGGTGGAGGAGATCGCCTCGATCGGACAGGACGGCATGCTCGATCTGGAGCTCGATCCGAAGCTGGCCTGGGCGCTCGCCAATCGCGACCGCTTCCCGGTCGACGTCAACAAGGCGGATCGCGAGACCTTGTTGCGCGTGCCGGGCTTTGGCACGAAGACCGTCAACGGGCTCCTGTCGGCCCGCCGTCATCGGCGCGTACGGCTGGAGGATCTGACGCGTCTCGGCGTGTCGCTCAAGAAGGTGCGCGCCTTTATCGTCGCCGAGGGCTGGTCGCCCAATCGCAGCCTGGACCGCTCGGATCTCCGGGCAGTCTTTGCGCCGGCGGCCGAGCAGCTGTCGCTGTTCTGATGCGGACCGTCACGCTGGAGGGGCGAGGGGCGTTCGATGAGTGGCGCGATGCCGCGCGTGGCCTGCTGGCCGCTGGCGTTCGGCCGGAGCAGGTTCGCTGGCAGCTTTCAGGAGAGGGTGCTGATCTGTTCTGCACTCAGACAGAGGCCCCGATGCCTCGTACGCAAACTCTCGACATCTCAGTGCCCAAGGGCTTTATCGAGGCTGCGGAAGCTGCGATCTGCCATTCCGACCCGGACCGTTTTGCGCTGCTCTACCGTATTCTTTGGAGGCTGCAGGCGGAGCGCAGCCTACTGCAGGTGCGATCGGACACTGACGTCGCCGATCTTTTCCGTCTGATCAAGAATGTCCGGCGCGACAGCCACAAGATGAAGGCCTTCGTGCGGTTCCGCGAGGTGGACGCTGTCCAGGCAAAACGTCGGCGCTTCGTTGCCTGGTTCGAGCCGGAGCATTTCATCGTCGCGCGCACCGCCGGCTTCTTCCAGCGGCGCTTCACCGAAATGGACTGGCTGATCGCGACGCCCAAGGGCTCGGCCGCCTGGAATGGCCAGGAGCTCAAAACCTCGCGTGAGCCGGCGGCGCGGCCCGAAGCAGAAGACGAGACCGACGAGCTGTGGCGGACCTATTTTTCCAACATCTTCAATCCGGCGCGGGTGAAGATCCGGGCGATGCAGTCGGAGATGCCGAAGAAATACTGGAAGAACATGCCGGAGGCCTCGCTCATTCCGGATTTGATTGCGGGGGCCGAGCGGCGGGTGCAGGAGATGGCCGCGCGCGAGGCAAGCCAGCCGCCGGCCTTCCACGAGCGGCTGCAGGCGCAGTGGCGCGGTCGCGAAGAGAAAAGTGATCCGGACCTTCCGCCGCTTGAACGGCTTCGGCATGAGGCGGCCGGTTGCACGCGCTGTCCGCTGCATTGCCATGCGACGCAGACGGTATTCGGCGAGGGACCTGATGATGCCGAGATCATGTTCGTCGGGGAGCAGCCCGGCGACACCGAAGATCTCGCGGGGCGGCCGTTCATCGGCCCGGCGGGGCAGGTCTTCGACGAGGCTGTTGGGGCCGCGGGGATCGACCGGTCGCAGGTTTACGTCACCAACGCGGTCAAACATTTCAAATACGAGCGGCGCGGCAAGCGGCGCATTCACATGCGCCCGGATGCCGGCGAGGTGGCGCATTGTCGCTGGTGGATCTCGAAGGAGATTGAGATCATCCGGCCGCGCATCGTCGTGGCGCTCGGCGCGACCGCTTATCTGTCTCTAACCGGTGAGAGCCGGCCGATCGCCGAAGTGCGCGGCATGCCGATCCCCATGCAGGACAACCGCATGCTGCTTGTGACGACGCATCCGTCGGCGATCCTCCGGATGCCGGATCCGGATCTGAAGGCGCGCAGCCTGGCGGCGTTCCGGTCAGACCTTGGCGGTGTGAAACGGTTGTTCGATACGCTGCAGAAGGTCAGGGGCCCAGAGCAGGGCGAAGGCCCGTCTCGGGGTCGGTGACACGGGTGCGGCGATCGCTGTGCAGGAAGTCTATGATGAGCTGCGCCACCTGGCCGGGCGCTTCCACATGGGGAATGTGGTTGACGTTCGGCAGCACGGAAAGCTGAGCGTCGGCGAACAAGGATTGAAGATGCGTTGCCTGGTCGAGGGGCGTGACCGTATCCTCTTCGCCCCAGATGATCAGAACGGGCGGGGCAAATCCGGGATAACGGGTGATGTCCGCCGCAAGAGACGTGGTTTCGTTTCCAAGCAGGCCCGACTGGAGCCAATCGCCCACCGCGGCGCTCGTGCCTTCCACGGCGAGCGGCCTGCGATAGAGTTCGACACGATCATCGGTGACCAGCGAGTCGTCGGCAATGAAGTCGCGGAGACCCGGCCCGATCATCAGCGGGTTGGTAAAGGTGGTGGCCATGAGCGCGGTCTGGATGGGCCGAACGCGTGAAAGCAACGAGACCGTCGGGCCGCCACCGGTGAGATTTTTCCAGGCCATGGCCACGTCCAGCAATACCAGCCCGTTAATGCGATCCGGTGACCGTAATGCGGTTTCGACCGTTGCGCCGCCGCCAAAGGAATGGCCCACCAGATCGAAACGCTGCAGTTCCAGTGCATCGGCGAAAGCGAGGATGCGATCGGCCTGGGCTTTGCGCCCGTAATTGGCATTGGACGGGCGTTGCGAATAGCCGAACGGGGGAAGGTCCGGGGCGATGACGCGGAACCCGGCTGATGCGATTTGCGGCGCAATGACCTGCCAGGTCTGCGACCAGGCGAGTGTGCCATGAATCAGCATGACCGGCGGGTCATTGCGGTCGCCCCATTCCCGGTAGGCGAGGCGGGTATCTCGGGCGACCACGCTGGCAGTGACCGATTCACCCGAAAGGTAAGGGGTCGTCTCTCGAAAGACCGACCACAGACGGAACCCCGCGGGGACAGTGACCAACACGATTCCGAGCACCAAGAGTGCTCGGAGCAAAAGCCTGACGACTGATTTCATACAATCAATGGTCGTGGCTTCCGGCTGCTGCGTCAAGATCGATTTCCGTGCGGGCATAAACACGCGCGGCGATGGCGGCGAGCAGCAGCAGGGTGATGGTGGCCAGCGCGCAACAGAGGGCGAAGCCCGAGGCGTAGCTCGCCTTTGCCATGGCGAGCCAAGGGGCTGCTTCGTGCCCGGTGTTGCGGGCGACTTCGAGGGCCGTGCCGAGTGCCGAGGTGACCGAGGTCTGGTCGGCGGCAGAGAGGTCCGTCAGGTCTGCGTCCTGCATGCCGAACCTGTAGAAGAGCGTGCCGAGGCTGCCGAGGACCGCGACGCCCAGCGCACCGCCGAATTCGGCGCTCGTTTCGGAGATGGCCGAGGCCGAGCCGGCCCGTTCGGGCGGCGCCGTGCCGACGATGAGGCCTGTGGTCGTCAGGATCACCGGCACGAAGCCGAGGCCCATGACCATGCTGGCGCCGAGCACGCCGATGAGGCTCTCGTTCCAGGCGGCGATCGCCATCAGGCCGGTGCCGAGCGCATTGACGACCAGTCCAAGGAGGACCGTCCGAACGGGACCAAGACGGTTCGTCACGCGCCAGGCCTGGAAGGACATCACGGTGAAGACGAGCGAGGAGGGGACCGACCAGAGGGCGGCCTTCAGCGGTGTCAGGCCGATCACCAGTTGCAGGAAGAGGTTCTGGAACAGGAAAATGCCGAAGATGAAGAAGACGCCGGCGAGATTGACCATTAGCGAGGCGGTGAAGGCCGGAATTTTGAACAGGGCAAGATCGATCATCGGGTGTTCGAGCTGCTTCTGGCGTCTGACGAAGACGGTGCCGATGGCGACGCCGACAAGTATGGGCACGAGTTGTACCGGTTCGAAGCCTTCGGCCGCCATCTTTTTGAAGCCGTAGACGATGGGCAGCACGGTCAGCAGCGACAGCGCGACACTCAGGAGATCCAGGCGGCCGGCATTCTCATCCCTGTATTCCGGCAAGAGAAAGGGCGCGCTTGCGAGGAGAGCGGCCATGATCGGGACATTGATCAGGAAAACCGAGCCCCAGTGGAAATACTGTAGGAGCACCCCGCCGATCAGCGGGCCAATGAGCCCGCCAAGCGCGAACGCCGTCCCCCAGATGCTGATCGCCCGGGTGCGCTCACTCTCATTGCGGAAAAGGTTGACGACGAGCGACAGCGTCGAAGGCGCGATCGTGGCTCCGGCGATGCCGAGCAGGGCACGAGCGAGGATCAGCATGTCTGCCGTGTGGGCGAAGGCCGCAAAGAGAGAGGCCAGACCGAAAAAGGCAGCGCCAATCAGCAGCACCTTGCGACGGCCGATGCGGTCTCCCAGGGTGCCCATGGTCACCAGAAACCCGGCGACCATGAAGCCGTAGATGTCGTTGATCCACAGAAGCTGGGTAGCGGACGGATCGAGATCGGCGACAATCGCGGGCATGGCGAGAAACAGAACCGATAGGTCCATGGAATAGATCAGGCAGGCGATGGAAAGGATCAAAAGGCCGATCCATTCCCGACGCGTCGCCTTTTCGGCCGGATTCTCGATCTCAGCGGTCATGCAAGCCTCCCCCAACAACCGGCGGCACAGTGCCGTGACGTGACGATTCAGGCAAATATCAATTATTGATGGAACATGTTTGCGCACGTGATGTCATCGTGGCGGATGGCGGCGACGATCAAGTGTCGTCAAACCTTGCGATCCGAGACGTAGCCATCCAGGCGCGCCAGCGTCTGCCGACCACCTTCGACCGCGCCGAACTTGAGTGTCGCATCGCGGGCTTCCGCTGTCGGGAAAACCAGCGTTATGGTTACGCGGGTGCTTTCTCCCTCCGGCTGAAGCGTGATCACGCCATCGAAATGCGCGACTTCGCCCATCTCGCCGCCGTGTTCATAGGCAATGCGCGTGGGCGGCGTGATGTCCTGATAGCGGATCCAGTTCGGCCAGTCCTTGCCATCCGGTCCGTGCATCGTGTAGCGCCAGAGACCGCCGACGGAGAAATCCATCTCGTGGGTCTCGTTGCGGAAACCATCCGGACCCCACCACTTGTCGATGTGACGTGGCTCGGTGAACATTTCAAAGACAAGGTCAATGGGAGCGGCGACGAGGCGGTCGACCTCCAGGATGCGGGCCGGATCAAGTGCTGCCGTCATGTCACGGATCTCCGTTTGCCAGGACCTGCGCGAGGCGGTCGAAGTTCTGTTCGTTGGCGGCTCGGATGAATTTTGCAAGTTCTTGGTTTTCGTCGGTTGGCTCGAACAACATGCGCCAGGCGAGCCTCGTGCCACTCGCTTCGGGTTCAAAGGACATCTCCAGCGTGAAGACGTGCATCGGCTCGTGGTGAAGCGCGGTGATCCGCTTCGGTGCCTCGATGTCCAAAAAGGTCCAGCGATTGGCAAAATCCGTGCCGTCCGACGCGGTCATGGTCACATACCAGTCGCCGCCCGTGCGAAAATCGAAGGCGTCGATGCGGTTGGTGAAGCCGTGCGGTCCCCACCATGCCCCCAGTTTGGCAGGATCGGAGAAGGCGTCGAACAGGGTGTCGGCGTCGACGGGAAAGAGGCGGTCGTTGAGGATTTCGAGCTTGTCGGTCATGGCGTCTCTCCCTTGCCCCCAGAGGTCGATTGCAGTGTTGCGAGATAGTCTTCGAGGCGGTCCAGTCGCTGTTCCCAGAGCTTGCGATAGTCGCCGACCCAGCTGTCGACCGCCTTCAGCGGGGCGGGTTCCAGCCGGCAGGGGCGCCATTGGGCGCTGCGGCTGCGGGAAATGAGCTTGGCCCGCTCCAGGACCTTCAAATGCTTGGAGACTGCAGGCAGGCTCATGGCGAAGGGTTCGGCCAGTTCATTGACAGTCGCTTCGCCCGTGGACAGGCGTGCGAGGATGGCGCGGCGCGTCGGGTCGGCGAGGGCGAACAGGGTGATCGATAGCGGATCGGTGCTCATGACTATTTGGTCACGTAATTAACCTATAAGTTAAATAAAGTAGAATTTTGGGGGAGTCAAGTTCGCTTGCTGTCCGCTGCTTTGTCTTCTGAGGCTGAAGCCCGGTTGCGGATTGTGTTTTTCCATGTTTATGCAATTATAAGGCGAGTAAGCAGCTGGACGAGTGGGGGATGGGGCATGTCATATGATTACTTGATGACAGCGAGACGGCTTCGGAGCGGCGAGTTCACCAGCGAACCAGGGCCACTGCGATTTATCAAAATCAGTCGTGATCGCACGAGTTACGGCGCCGCAGACGTGGTTTCAAGTCCAGCGGTTTGGGCTGCAGAACTTCAGGGGTTGGCCGACGGAGATGAGAATCCCAACTCAATCAGCCCGACCGGGGACGTATTGATCTTCGTCCACGGTTATAACAACTCAATGTCTGTCGTCATCGAGCGCACGCGGCAATTGCGAAATAGCCTGCGAACTGAAGGATGGCGCGGGGAAGTAATCGCTTTTGATTGGCCGAGCGCGAACCAAGTGTTGAACTACATTGAGGACCGGCAGGACGGTGCGGCTGTTGCAGGAGAGATGGTCACCAAAGGTATCCGGCTGCTCAGTCAGGGTCAGATAAATGGCTGCCAAACCAACGTACACGTACTGGCGCACTCAGCAGGCTGCTACGTGACGATGGAAGCTTTCGTTCAGGCAGAGAAATTCGGTAAGCTCTTCAAGGAAGACTGGCGTATCGGTCAGGTCGCTTTCATCGCGGGTGACGTCTCTTCCGATAGCCTCTCTCAAAAGAGCGATTGGAGCGCGCCCATGTTCAGGCGCATCATGCGATTGACAAACTATTTCAGTCACTTTGATGCCGCGCTTGCGGTGTCTAACGCTAAACGTCTCGGCGCAGCACCTCGCGCGGGTCGAGTTGGGCTGCCGACCGATGCTCCGCGCAAGGCAATTGACGTAAATTGCAGTACCTATTTTAAATCACTGCCACCGCAGCCAGGATGGTCGGGGGCATCGTGGACCCATTCTTGGTATATCGGTAACCCTGTTTTCGCCCGTGATCTTGCGATGACACTCGAAGGCGCCATTGACAGGGCGGGTATCCCCACGCGCACCAAGACTTCTGAGGGCCTTGTGCTTGTGGACGAACAACGTCCCTTGTTCCAGGCAGAATGGAACATCAAGGAGACCGCAAGGTTCAGCGACGAGAGAACCGTGTGATGCCGCGCCCGAGGAAGTTAAGGGCGCTCGCGCGCCCCTAACATTACTCAGAAGTAGCTCTGAAGCGGGCGAACCTCGAGCTGGCCGCCCTTCAGCGCCCGGATGGCTTCTGCGGCGGCGAGGGCGCCGGCCATGGTGGTGTAATAGGGCACCTTCTGCATCAGGGCAGCACGGCGGAGCGACTTCGAATCCGAGATCGCCTTGTTGCCGTCGGTCGTGTTGATGACCAGCTGGACCTGACGGTTGCGGATGGCGTCTTCGATATGCGGACGGCCTTCCAGCACCTTGTTGATCTTGATCGCCGGGATATCGTTTTCGGCGAGGAAGCGCTGGGTGCCGCCGGTTGCCATGACCTTGAAGCCGATCTCGGTCAGGATCAGGATGGCCGGCAGGACGCGGGCCTTGTCTTCGTCACGGACGGAGACGAAGACCGTCCCGTCGCGCGGCAACTCGACATTGGCGCCGAGCTGGCTCTTGGCGAAGGCCAGCGCGAAATCGGTGTCGAGGCCCATGACTTCGCCGGTCGAGCGCATTTCCGGGCCGAGCAGCGTATCGACGCCGGGGAAGCGCGCGAACGGGAAGACAGCTTCCTTGACCGCGATGTGGTTCAGGTTGCGCGGGTCTGGCTTCTTGCCATAGGCGGCGATCGCCTGGTCGAGCTTCTCGCCGGTCATGACGCGGGCGGCGATCTTGGCAATCGGCGCGCCGATGGTCTTGGCGACGAAAGGCACCGTGCGCGAGGCGCGCGGGTTGACTTCGAGCACGTAAATCACGTCGTCCTTGATGGCGTACTGGACGTTCATCAGGCCGCCGACATTGAGCGCCTTGGCCATGGCGGCCGTCTGGCGTTCCAGTTCGTCCAGCATGTCCTTGGACAGCGAACGCGAAGGCAGCGAGCAGGCCGAGTCACCCGAGTGGATGCCGGCTTCCTCGATATGCTCCATGATGCCCGAGACGAAGACGGTTTCGCCATCGCAAAGCGCATCGACGTCGACTTCGATGGCATTGGTGAGGTAGCTGTCGAACAGCAGCGGGTTCTTGCCCAGCAGGGTGTTGATCTGGCCGGTCTTGTCGTTCGGATAGCGCTGCTTGATGTCCTCGGGGACCAGACCCGGAACGGTGTCGAGCAGGTAGGACTGCAGCTGGCCTTCCGAATGGATGATCTGCATGGCGCGGCCGCCGAGCACGTAGGACGGGCGAACGACCAGCGGGAAGCCAATTTCGGTGGCGACCAGACGGGCCTGTTCGACCGAATAGGCGATGCCGTTGTTTGGCTGCGTCAGGTCGAGCTTCATCAGGAGCTTCTGGAAGCGGTCGCGGTCTTCGGCGAGGTCGATCATGTCGGGGGCGGTGCCGAGGATCGGGATGCCGTTCTTTTCCAGCGCTTCGGCGAGCTTCAGCGGCGTCTGGCCACCGAACTGGACGATGACGCCGACGACTTCACCCTTTTCCTGCTCGGCGCGCAGGATTTCGATCACGTCTTCGGCCGTCAGCGGCTCGAAATAGAGGCGGTCGGAGGTGTCGTAATCGGTCGAGACCGTTTCCGGGTTGCAGTTCACCATGATCGCTTCGAAGCCGGCATCCTTCAGGGCGAAGGCCGCGTGGCAGCAGCAATAGTCGAACTCGATGCCCTGACCAATGCGGTTCGGGCCGCCGCCGAGGATGACGACCTTCTTGCGGTCCGAGACCTGGGCTTCGGAGCGGAGCTGGCCGACGAAGGGCGTCTCATAGGACGAGTACATATAGGCGGTCGGCGAGGCGAATTCGGCAGCGCAGGTGTCGATGCGCTTGAAGACGGGGCGAACGCCCAGGCCATTGCGCAGTTCAGCGACTTCCTTCGGGCGCTTGCCGGAGAGCGAGGCGAGGCGGGCATCGGAGAAGCCCATGGCCTTCAGCGCGCGCAGGTTTTCGGCATCTTCCGGCAGACCATGCTCGCGTACGCGGGCTTCCATGTCGGTGATCGCCTTGAACTGGGCGATGAACCACGGGTCGATCTTGCAGCCTTCGTGCACTTCTTCCGGCGACATGCCGAGACGCAGCGCCTGGGCAACCATGCGCAGGCGGTCCGGCGTCGGCGTGCCGATGGCGGCGCGGATGGCGTTCTTGTCGTCGCCCTGACCAAGGCCGGGGATCTCGATTTCGTCGAGGCCGGTGAGGCCGGTCTCAAGGCCGCGCAGGGCCTTTTGCAGCGATTCGGCAAAGGTGCGGCCGATGGCCATGACTTCGCCGACCGACTTCATCGCGGTGGTCAGGGTCGGCTCGGCGCCGGGGAATTTCTCGAAGGCAAAACGCGGGATCTTGGTGACGACGTAGTCGATCGACGGTTCGAAGGAGGCGGGCGTCGCGCCGCCGGTGATGTCGTTGTCGAGTTCGTCCAGCGTATAGCCGACGGCGAGCTTGGCGGCGACCTTGGCGATCGGGAAGCCGGTGGCCTTCGAGGCGAGCGCCGACGAGCGCGAGACGCGCGGGTTCATCTCGATAACGACGAGGCGGCCGTCCTTCGGGTTGACGGCGAACTGGACGTTCGAGCCGCCGGTTTCAACGCCGATCTCGCGCAGAACCGCGATCGAAGCGTTGCGCATGATCTGGTATTCCTTGTCCGTCAGCGTCAGCGCCGGAGCAACGGTGATCGAGTCACCGGTGTGCACGCCCATCGGGTCGATGTTCTCGATCGAGCAGATGATGATGCAGTTGTCCGCCTTGTCGCGGACGACTTCCATTTCATATTCCTTCCAGCCGAGGACGCTTTCCTCGATCAGGACTTCCGTCGTCGGCGAGGCGTCGAGGCCGGAATTGATGATCTCGTAGAATTCCGAGCGGTTGTAGGCGATGCCGCCGCCGGTGCCGCCCATGGTGAAGGAGGGGCGGATGATGGCGGGCAGGCCGACATGGTCGAGCGCCTGGGCGGCGATTGCCATGGCATGGGCCATGTAGCGCTGCTTGCGGTCGGTTTCGCCGAGGTTCCACTGGTTTTCCAGCTCGTCGAGTGCCTTGTCGAGTTCGGCGCCGGAGAGCTTGGCGCGCAGTTCGGCGCGGGCGGCTTCATGGGTCTTGCGGTCGGCGTCCTTGATTTCGGTGGCGTTTGCCAGCATCGACTTCGGTGTTTCGAGCCCGATGCGTGCCATGGCCTCGCGGAAGAGGGCGCGGTCTTCGGCCATGTCGATCGCGGCGGGCTTGGCGCCGATCATCTCGACATTGTAGCGGTCGAGCACGCCCATGCGCTTCAATGAAAGCGCAGTGTTGAGTGCCGTCTGGCCGCCCATGGTCGGGAGCAGCGCATCGGGGCGCTCCTTGGCGATGATCTTGGCGACGACCTCAGGCGTGATCGGCTCGACATAAGTCGCGTCGGCGAGGCCCGGATCGGTCATGATGGTGGCCGGGTTGGAGTTGACCAGGATGACCCGGTAGCCTTCTTCCTTCAGCGCCTTGACGGCCTGGGTGCCGGAATAGTCGAATTCACATGCCTGGCCAATGACGATCGGCCCCGCGCCAATGATGAGGATGGACTTGATATCTTGGCGCTTGGGCATGGCTCTATCCGTTCTTTGACCTGCGCGAAAAACCGGCCTGGGTGAGGGAGGTCACCGGCCGGGCGCAGAGAGATGGTCTTTTCAGGCTAGAAGCGGCTTATAGGGAAAGTCGGCGCGCAAACCAACCCCATAATTGCCGGCTTTGACAGGAAAATTGGGCCGGATCGGAATGGCGAGGGAAGGTGCGGATTTGCGATCCGCTGTCACACGCTCTTCTTCTGGGTCCTTTAGGGAGCAGACGCCCTGCCACTGGACCGCCCTCATGACACTCTCCAAGCTTCCGCCGCATCTCAGCGGTTTTTCCCGCAGCCTCCATCCCGAGCCGATCCCGCATCTCGACACCCGCTACAATTCCTCCGGTGTGTTTCTGCCGGAACCCGGCAACACGATCGTGTGCCATCTCGTGCCCGACTCTGAAACCGAGGTGGTTCTGCGTGACATGCGCCAACGCTATGGTGCGATGCCGGGCGGCGAACGGCTCGCCTTCACGGCGGAATCAAGCCTCCACATGACCCTCTTCCAGGGTATCATTGAATACAGACGTCAGTTGCCCTATTGGCCCGACGACGTGCCTCTCGAGACGCCGATCGACGACATGACGGCGATCTTCCTCGATCGGCTCGCTGGTTTTCAGCCGGGCCCGGCGTTTCAGATGGAGGTCACCGGAGCGACGCCGAATGGGCTGACGCTACAGGGTGTCTCTGAGGAGGATCGGGCGGCGCTTCGCTCGTGGCGCGACAGGTTGGCAGACCTGTTGGGCTATCGTCATCCCGACCATGAAACATACGCGTTTCATATCACCTTCGCCTACCTGACCGAGCGTTTCGAGGACGAGGCGATTTGGGCGTGGCAGTCTTTCCTGGACGAAGTCGTCGAGGAGATCCGCCAACGCGCGCCGGTTATCGCGCTCAGACCGCCGGCCTTCTGCTGCTTCGACGACATGAACCATTTCGAGGAACTGCTGGTTTTGGACGCCACGGCATGAGCGCGGTGCGTATTGGTCCCTCGCTCGTCATCTGAGACGAAAAATGGCGGGACCAGCCCGCCATCTCCGTCGCTTGGTCGGCGAGAGTTTGCTCAGAATTCTTCCCATTCAGCACCGCTCGGGGCGGGTTTGGCTCCCATCGCGGAGGCGATCTTTCCTGCAAGCGCCCGGGCCGGTGACGCGACGGGGCGCGTCGTGGCAACAACCGGTGCCGGACGAACAGGAGCGGTTGAATTCATGGGCGCAGGGCGGGACGGGCCGGCGGCCGGAACAGTACGAGTGGTCGATTGGCGCATTGCTGCGTCCTGGCCAAGATTGAACTGAGCCAGACGCGAGGACAGCGCCTGCACTTCCGACACCAGCGTATGCGAGGCCGCGTTGGTTTCTTCGACCATCGCGGCGTTCTTCTGGGTGCCCTGATCCATGATGTTCACTGCGGCGTTGATCTCGTGGAGTCCGGTGGACTGCTCGCGGGCGGCATCAACGATCGCATGCACGTTTGTGTTGATCTGCTGAACTTCCGCGACGATGGCCGAGAGAGCCTCGCCGGTCTGGTCGACCAGCGAGACGCCGTGCTTGACCTGTTCGCCGGAGGCCGTGATCAGGGTCTTGATCTCCTTCGCGGCATTGGCAGAGCGCTGGGCGAGTTCGCGGACTTCCTGTGCCACGACCGCGAAGCCCTTGCCGGCTTCGCCTGCGCGAGCCGCCTCGACGCCTGCGTTCAGCGCCAGAAGATTGGTCTGGAAGGCGATCTCGTCGATGACGCCGATGATGTTGGAAATCGACTGCGAGGACTGCTCGATGGCGCTCATGGCGTCGATGGCCGAGCGGACGACCTCACCGGATCTTTCCGCGCTCTCCTTGGTGCGGCTGACCTGCAGCCCCGCATCCTCGGCGCGCTCCGTGCTCTCCTTGACCGAGCGGGTGATCTGGGAGAGGGCGGCTGATGTCTGTTCAACGGACGCGGCCTGCTGCTCTGTGCGGCGAGCCAGATCATCGGCGGCCGCGCGGATCTCGTTGGAGCCGTTTGCAATGGTCGTTGCGTTTTCGCTGAAGGACAGGAGGGCCGCGCGCAGTTTCTCAACCGAGTCGTTGAAATTGCCACGGATTTCGTCCAGGGCCGGCGAGAAGGGCTTTTCGAGCCGGACCGTCATGTCGCCATCGGAGAGGCGAGCGAGGCCTGCCCGAAGTTCGTCGACGACGAAGCGGATCTCCTCCTCGCGGGCCTTGTGACCCTTCGAACGCTCGACCCGTTCGATCTCTTCCTGCTCGAAGCGGGCCTGCGCCTGTTCTTCGAGTTCGACTTTTTTCCGGTTGCCCTCCAAGAGGATGCCGAGCGAGCGGGAGAGGTCGCCAATCTCGTCGCCGCGATCTTTGTCGGTCAGTTCGACATTGAGATCGCCGGAGGCGATGCGGGTGGTCTGGTCGATGACGCGGTTGATACGGCCGATGAAGCCACGGGCGAGGAGCCAGCCGACCAGCACCAGGAAGACGGTGGCACCGGCGATGATCAGGACGGATGCCCACACGGTTTGCGTGAGGCCGCTCAGGACGGTGGTGCTGGGCACTGCCACGACCACATTCCAGATGGCGCCTTCGAAGGGTTCGATCGGCACGGCGATCGCCAAACGTTCGATCCCGTCCTTGTCGGTGATCATGCCGACGGTGCCGGGCGCCTTGAGAAGAGCTTCCCAGCCGGCCACGTCACCGCCGCTGTCTTTCAGCGGCTTGCCCATGACGTCTTTTTCCGGATGGCTGACGAAGCTGTTGGCTGAAGAAAGAAGGGCAACGTAACCGTCACCGAGCGGTCGGTTGGCGGCGAGATCGGCAGCGGTCTTGTCGAGGTCGATGTCCGCGCCGACATAGCCGACAGGCTTGCCGGCGTCGAAGACGGGCAGCGAGATGGTGGTCATCAGCACGTCCTTGCCGTCCACGGGGTAGACGTAAGGTTCGAGCAGGGCCGGTTTGCCGGTTTTCACAGGCAGTTGGTAATAGTCGCCCACGCCTGGCTTGTCGTAGTCGATCAGTACGTCCGTCTTGATGGCTCCGCCCGAGCGGAAGATGTAGGGCACGAAGCGCCCGCTCTGGTCGTGGGCGGGTTTGCCGACGAATTCCCGGTCCTTGCCGTCGAAGGCATCGGGCTCCCAGCCGGTCGATACGCCGATCGACGCCGGATAGGACTCCAGGGCCTTTTGCATCACCGCCATCACCGTCGCCCGGTCGGCTTGTCCATTGGCGCGAAGGGCCATGATGGACGTTTCGATGCCCACAACCATTTGATGGCTGACGCGCAGGCTCTGTTCGATCTCTGCCGCTGCCTCAGAGGCAGCCATGTGCATCTGGTTGATCCCGGCATTGCGGATATGGCCATAGGTCAGTCCGAGCAGCGTCGCGGCGACTCCGATGGTGGTGACGACGCCGAGCCCGACAGTTGAAAAGATGTTCCGGCTCGTGGCGGATTTGAAGAGCATGGGCCTTTCCCTCATTAGCCTTGATGCAAGCGTAGCGGCGACAGCCGCCATCCCGGTGCGCGACCGGGTTCCACCCTGAATCTAGCTCCGCATGGTTAAGTACTCCTTTATATTCGACTGCACGGTTGATGGCGATTTTCTATTGTCATCACACGGTTTCCTCCCGATGCTCTCGAGATCGCGGGGTCGATATGGGGGATGATGTTGCAGGAGTATGGTGATTTCGACGGTCTCGGTCTGGCGGCGCTGATCCGCCGCGGCGAGGTTTCCGCGAGCGAGGTTCTGGACGCGGCAATCGCGCGGATCGAGGCGGTCAATCCAAAGATCAACGCTGTCGTGCGGCCGCTTTTCGAGCAGGCGCGCTGCCGTGTGTCCTCGGGCGCGGGCGAGGGGCCATTGGCAGGCGTGCCATTTCTGATCAAGGACCTGCTGGCGCAGGTCGACGGCGTTCCGACGGGCAATGGCAACCGGTACTGGGCTGGACAGCCGGCGCAGGGAGACAGCGAGCTTGTTCGCCGTTGGCAGAAGGCCGGGCTGGTCGTTGCCGGCAAAACCAACACGCCCGAATTCGGTCTCACCCCCTATACTGAGCCAAACGCCACGGGGGCGGCGCGCAATCCTTGGGACCTTAGCCGGACACCCGGCGGTTCGTCCGGTGGGTCGGCTGCGGCGGTTGCGAGCGGCATGGTGCCGATTGCCTCCGGCGGCGACGGCGGCGGTTCCATCCGCATTCCGGCGTCGGCCTGCGGTGTGTTCGGGCTGAAGCCGACGCGAGGGCGCACGCCCGCTGGTCCCTTTATCGGCGATGCCTGGTCCGGCTTTGCGATCGAACACGTGCTGAGCCGCAGCGTGCGCGACAGTGCGGCTGTGCTCGACGCCACGCACGGGCCGGATGTGGGGTCGCCGCATCCGCTGCCAGTGTTCAACGGCTCCTATCTCGATGCCGTTTCGAGGCCGCCGGGGAGACTCAAGATCGCCGTTTCCAAAGCGCCCATGCTGGGCAAAGCAGTCTCGGCAGAGGTCGCGACCGCGTTCGACGAGGCCACGCGGCTTCTTGCCGATCTCGGCCACGAGGTCGTCGAGGCGGCTCCACCGGTGGATCGCGAGGCCTTTTCCATGGCCTTTCTCACGGCTCTCGCCGGGGAGCTTCGCGCAGACATCGAATTCACCGCCCAGACTTTTGGCGTGCCGATCCGTCCGGGCGACTACGATGCCTCGTCCTTCGGCATGGGCTTGCTGGGCGACGGGTTCTCGGCGGCCGAACTGATTGCGGCACACCGTTATCTCAAGCTTTCCAGCCGCTCGGTCCTCGGCTTCTTCAGCGACTACGACGTGCTCATGACGCCGGTGCTGTCTTCGCTGCCGGTGAAGATTGGAGCGCTGCAGCCTTCGTCCGTGGAAAAGGCGCTTCTCAAGGTTCTCGGCCATGTCGGCGGCGGATGGCTGCTGCGAAAGCTCGGGATCGCCGAACAACTGGCGGCGGAGACCTTCGAGTTCATCCCCTGGACGCCGGTCTTCAACGTAACGGGCCAGCCGGCCATGTCGGTCCCCTTAGGCTGGTCGCTGGAAGGCCTGCCCATCGGCATGCATTTCGTCGGGCGTTTTGCGGAGGAGGAAACCCTTTTCTCGCTCGCCGGACAACTGGAGCAGGCGCGCCCCTGGAAGGACAAGCGTCCCGCAGTGTGACTGCGGGCGCTGCATCCGTCAGGTTTAAAGACCCGGCACCACCAGAACCTTGACCTCGCCCTTTGCCGGCGGATTGCTCACGACAGCGGGCGCTTGGGCGAGCGAGACCCTGCGCGATATCAGCTGCTCGACCTCTATCTTGCCGGAGGCGATCAGATCGGCAGCCCGGCGGTGGGTGAAGGGGTTGAGGAAGGAGGTGACGAGTTTCACCTCTCGGAAGAGCAGGTCAAAAGGCTCGATGGAAATCGTCTCGCCTTGCGGCATGACACCCAGGATGACCGCCGTCCCGCCTGGGCGGGCGAGTTTCGTCGCCTGGATTACTGTTTCACCCACACCGGCGCATTCGAGCACGACATCGACGCCACCGGGCACGAGCCCGTTGGGGCCGGTTATGGTTTCGATGATGTCGGCGGCAGAGGGATCGACACTTGCGGTCGCGCCCAGCTCTTCTGCCAGGGTGCGCCGTGAAGCCTGGCGGGTCGAGAGGATCACCGTCGTCGCTCCGGCAAGCCGCGCCAGCTGAACCGCCAGCAGACCAATGACACCGCCGCCAAGAACAACCACGGACGAACCCGCCTGTATGCCGGCGAGGTCGATGCCGTGCAGGCAGCAGGCAAGCGGTTCGCAGAAGGCGCCATGCATGGGGTCGAGGTTGGCGGGAAGGAGGAAAGCCTGCTTTTGCGGGACAAGCACATAGTCCGCAAAGCCGCCATCGCGATGGATGCCGATCGCCTGCAGATTGCGGCAGAGATTGACGCGACCGTTGACGCAGTGGCTGCAGCGGCCGCAGGCGATATTGGGGTCGCCGGTGATGCGATCACCGACGGCAAAGCCCGACACATGCGATCCCGTGGCTTCGATGATGCCGGAGAATTCATGGCCAAGCGTCACCGGCGGCCTGGAGGGAAATTCTCCGTGAAACAGGTGGCGATCGGTGCCGCAGACTCCGCATGCCTCGACGCGAACCAAGAGATCATCCGGGCCGGGTGTCGGCTTGTCCACCTCCCGCGTGAACAGTTGTCCGATCCCTTCCAGGCGCATTGCCTTCATTGCAGTCTCCTCCAAAAATGACTCATCCCCCGGCCGATAGTGGCATGTGGAACAATGTGCTGCCAACCGGCGAATCTGTGCCGGCGTAACCGAAACTCGCCCCGCACGGTCGACGGGACATGAGATCGGCCCTAGATAGGCAGTTCATGACCATTGGGGTGCTTCTTCATGATCACTGTGCATTACCTCGACAACTCTCGCGCCCACCGCATTCTATGGCTGCTGGAGGAGCTCGGGCTCGACTATCAGGTCAAAGTCTATCATCGGACGAAGGACTATCTGGCGCCCAAGGAATTGAAATCCATCCATCCGCTGGGCAAGTCTCCGGTGATCGAGGACAATGGCCGCGTGATCGCCGAAAGCGGTGCGATCATGGAATACCTGATCGAGACCTATGGCGGCGAGGGGCTGAGGCCGGCTGTCGGGACCGAGGACAGGCTGCGCTACCGCTACTGGATGCACTACGCGGAAGGCTCTGCCATGCCGCTCCTGGTGATGAAACTAATCTTTTCCCGCATTCCCGGGCAGGTGCCCTTCTTCATCCGGCCCGTGGCCCGAATGATCAGTCAGGGTGTTTCAAAGAAGCTGCTTGATCCCCAGCTATCCGATCATCTCGATCTCTGGATAAGCGAGGTAGGCAAGGACGGATGGTTTGCTGGCCGGGACTTTTCCGCTGCCGACATCGCCATGAGCTTTCCCGTCGAGGCTGGATTGACGCGCATTGCCGATGGCAAGGACACGTCCGTGCTGAGAGGCTGGATCGAGCGCATCCGTGCGCGTCCTGCCTATCAACGGGCGCTGTCGCGCGGCGGCGAATACGGTTACGCCAAAAATTGACGTCCCCTACAACGCGCCGAAACGACTCCGTACCGTGTCGGAATAGCTGCGGCTGACCGGCACGGCCGTGCCCGATTTCAACCGGATGACGGCGCGACCGCCGGCTTTTTCCAGCCCCGCAACATGGTCAGCTGCCACCCAATGGGAGCGGTGGGTCTGCAAGCCATCGGTGGTGCCGAGTTCGCCCAACGCGTCGGAGAAGCGCAGCAATATCAACTGACGCCCACGCGCCGTGGTGACGACGGTATAGTGGTCCTCGACGGTAAGATGCAGGATCGGTCCGCGGATGTCCGGCTTCAGGCGGCCAAGCAGCGGCGGGGGCACCTGCGGGATTGGAGCTGACACCTACGTCAGCTGGGGCGGTTCAGGAGCGGGCGGTCTTGCCGACATCGTCATATGGGTCAGCAGGCTAAAGAGGATGGAGAGTGGCAGACAGACGGCAAGCTGGCTGCCATAGGAGAGGGTGGTCGGTGTCAGGCCGAGCCATGACCATCGGACAAGCTCGACTGCGGCTGCCACGAAGGGGGTGGCGATGGCGGCGTTGATCGTGAGGAGCGCGAGCGTGCTCGATATGTGCGCTCCGAGCCAGATTTCCCCAAGCGTGATGATGGCGATCGCCACCGCCCAGGCCGCCGCATGAAGCAAGGTCCAGAAGGCCGCCCGTTCGGCAAGGCCCATGCCCTGCATGGTGCCCGAGGGGCCGGTGGCGACAAAGATGGCAACCACAATCGCGAAGGTCGCCCACAGGCGGGGTGACCGGATCAGCGTTGTCCATTCACGAAGCGCAGACTGCAAGACGGTGCTGTTCACGAATTTCTCTCGACATCGACGGCAAAACATTTGCCGCGCAGGCCGCCCGGTGCGATCAGCACGACACCGTCCATTGAACCTCTGATCCTGTCCAAGGCAAGCCCGATGTCGATTTCTCTGCTCCAGCAAGCCTCCCCTGCCATCCAGGTCCATGTGATCACGGCCCTCTCAGCTCTTCTTCTCGGCGCCTATCTGCTCCTCGCCACCAAGGGCACGAAGACACACAGGATCCTCGGGCGGATCTGGATCGGCATCATGGTCCTCACGTCGGTGTCGAGCTTCTTCATTCATTCGCTCCGCCTGTTTTATGGCTTCAGCCCGATCCATATCCTCTCGGTGATGACGCTGGTCGGCAGCTGGCAGGCCGTTGCTGCAGCGCGGACCGGGCGGATTGCGGAGCATCGCCGGCATGTCGGCAATCTCTATTTGTTGGCGCTCCTGACTGCCGGCGCCTTCACCCTCCTGCCGGGACGCCTCATGCACCGGCTGTTGTTCGGTGAAGGGCAGGGGCATGCCCATCTTCTGGCGATCGGTATGCTGCTCCTGATCGTTGTTTTCTTCCAATGGCGGTTGAGGCGGGATGCTCGACCGCTTGCCCCCTGATCTCCAAGACAGCTTTCGGTCTATGGTGTTAGGGAACAGTTCGGCTATCTTCTCATTGTGAGGGGCAGTAGCGGAGAGAGGAAGCACCATGGAATGGAAGGGCCGTCGGCAGTCGGACAATATCGAGGATCGGCGCGGGCAATCATCTGGTGGCGGTTTTGGTCGAAACCCGTTTGGCCGGTCCGGTATTCAGATCCCCATGGGCGGTCGTCGTGGCGGTGGCCTGAGCTTCGGGACCATCATCTTTCTGGTTGTCATCTACTTCGTGTTGAAGGCCATGGGCATCGACATGCTGCAGGTGCTGGGTGAGGGAAACATGTCTGGCGGCTCGGGCTACGAGCAACAGGTCGGCTCCAGGCCTTCGACACCATCCGATGACGAGATGACCGCCTTTGTCCGGACCGTGCTTGCGGAGACGGAAACGACCTGGTCGAGCATCTTCAAGCAGTCCGGAGAAACGTATCCGGAGCCGACGCTGGTGCTGTTCAGCGGTTCGACGCGGTCCGCGTGCGGGCAGGCGTCGTCCGCGACCGGCCCGTTCTATTGCCCGGGTGACCGCAAGGTCTATCTGGACACTGAGTTCTTTGCCCAGCTGGAGCAACAGTTTGATGCAGCAGGCGACTTCGCCCAGGCCTATGTGATCGCACACGAGGTCGGTCATCACGTCCAGAACCTCACCGGTGTGTTGCCCGAGTTCAACCGCCAGCGACAGGCAATGGGCGAGCGCGAGGCCAACAGAATGTCGGTACGCGTCGAGTTGCAGGCAGATTGTTATGCCGGCATCTGGGCGAAGTCTGCGGACAAGGAGGGCATTCTCTCCGACGGCGACCTGGAAGAGGCGCTGAACGCCGCCCAGCAGATCGGTGACGACACCCTGCAGAAGCGCAGCCAGGGTTATGTCGTGCCGGATGCCTTCAACCACGGCACGTCTGCCCAGCGTATGAAGTGGTTCAAGCGTGGCTATGACAGCGGCAATGTCAACGCCTGCGATACGTTTACAGGCGATATCTGAGGACCGGTGCCGCAGGTCGCAGACCTGCGGCTGACATCTGTGCGTGACCCGAAATCAGCGGATCGCCAGGGCCGTTGCCCAGAGCCCAAGGCCGAAAACCGTATGGGCGCAAAGATTGAGCGCACGAACCTTGTTGGGGTTGGGCGTTCTTGACGCCGCCCAGCCGATGCCGAGGCCAGGCTGCAGCAGGAACCAGCCGGCTGCGACGGTCACGATCCCCCAGATCCAGGCGGGCAGGAAGGTCGGTTCTGCCAGCCACGTCGGCCCAACGATGAGAACAAGAATGACGCCGTAGAGAATGCCGACGGCATAGTGGCTGAGCCAGCCGAGTGCCAGTTCATGCCGGTAGGCTGCGGCGTCGGCGATGTTGTCGTGAAAGACTTTCCCGTTCTTCAAATGATAGAACCACCGGCCGACCGGGGCCCAGTTCGCGCGGGGTTGACGGAAGGCCAGCATCAGCGCGACGGCCCAGATGTCCATGGCAAGCGTTGCGCCGGCACCAATCACGATGCCCTTCCAGACCAATTCCAGCATTCATCCGTCCTGTTCGCTGCCGTCTTGCGGACAAACGTAAACCAGGAACAGCGACGTGGGAAAGGACGGTACGGTCCGGAAAAGACTCCTTTGCGCCTGTTTTTTCATCAATTCTGGTGATGCTTCGACCAATATTTCTGCAGTCTGTCGATTTCATCTTGCCGGTTCGCTTGCGGCCACTTATCCATCTGCGACATGCCGCTCGCCAGTCCCTGGAAGCGGCTTTTTTGTTGAGATCGAAGTCATGCAGGTCGATGCCGTTCCGCTCGAAACCCAAAGCCCGGCCCGAGATGATGCCGGGAGCTGGATGTCGCATATCCGCGCGACCCTTTCGCTTGGCATCCCGCTGATCGGGGCACAACTGGCGCAGCTTGGCATTCACACGACCGACGTGGTGATCGTCGGGCAGCTCGGCGCGGTTCCGCTCGCGGCGATGGTGCTGGCCGGCCAGTTCTTCTTCACGATCTTCATCTTCGGCTCCGGCTTCTCGATGGCCGTCATTCCCATGGTTGCGCAGGCATATGGTCGCAGTGACGTGATCTCGGTGCGCCGCTCGATCCGGATGGGTATGTGGGTGGCGATCCTCTACACACTGCTGACGGCGCCACTTTTCTATCATGCGGAAACGATCCTGTTGGCCTTGGGACAGAAGCCCGAGGTGGCCAGCCTTACGGCCGGTTATGTGCGCATCATCCAGTTCGGCCTTCTGCCGGCCCTGCTCTTTGCGGTTCTGCGGGCACTTGTCAGTGCCACGGGCCGTGCGCGGATCGTGCTTTGGGTCACACTCGGCATCCTCGTCTTGAATGCAATACTGGCCTACTGCCTCGTGCTCGGCCATTTCGGCTTTCCGGCGCTTGGAATGACAGGGGCTGCAATCGTCGCCGTCATCGTACAGTGGGTGAGCTTCCTCGCGATGGTGGTCTACCTGCAGACCCGCGAAGAGACGAAGCGCTACGAACTCTTCATCCGTTTCTGGCGGCCCGACTGGCAGGCGTTCCGGGAAGTCCTCCATCTGGGCCTGCCGATCAGCGTCACGGTTCTTGCTGAAGTCAGCCTGTTTACCGGTGCGTCATTGCTGATGGGACGTATCGGCACAATCGAACTTGCCGCGCATGGGATTGCGCTGCAGCTGGCATCGATCGCATTCATGATCCCGCTTGGCCTCTCCCAGGCTGCGACAGTGCGGGTCGGTGTCGCACATGGACGCGGAAATCATGGTGAATTGGTGCGGGCGGCCATTACCGTGACCAGCATCGCGGCGGTGCTGTCGCTGACGGGCGGGGTCTTGTTCATGGCAATCCCGCAGGTACTCGCCGGCGCCTTTCTCAACGAACACACGCCGGATGCGGCCGCGGTGCTCGCCTATGCCGGCCCGCTGGTCGCCATCGCAGGCATCTTTCAATTGGTCGATGGCCTGCAGGCGATCGCCAGTGGTCTGCTGCGGGGGCTGAAGGACGCGCGGGTGCCGATGATCATGGCATTGGTTGCCTACTGGCCGATCGGCTTCCTCCTCGCCTGGTTGCTCGCCTTTCCGCTGGGCGTCGGTGGGACCGGCATCTGGATCGGCTTCGTGATGGGACTTTCCAGTGCCGCGATCATGCTGTGCCTGCGCTTCTACCTGAAGGTCCGAGGTGAAGCTCGCCCGTGACCCAAGGGTACGCATGACAGAGGAAATCCTTCTACCAAAATATGGAGTTTAATCGATATAAAAAATTAACGCCGTTTCGGGACTTTGCCCCATCATAGTCAAGGTGGGCAAACATGCAGAATATTGAAGATGAGATAAAGCCGTGGGCGGGGGAGAGGCAGTCCATCGGAAGGGAATTATTTAATAAATTAGAGAAACACATCGAAGGTGTCAGCCTTCGATGCTATAAGTCATTTGACCCATCGATCTCTGTATTGTCCGACGAGGTGGTGGCGCGTGAGAAAATCAAGTTCAAGCATCTCTGCGAAGGCGGCTTCAACGAGAGCTATTTCTCCGCACAGGCTCCCGTGATCCGGTCAATTGCGGAGAAGACGGGCTTTACCAACTTCATCGTAAAAGCTGCCTCCATCTATGCGGCGGAGTGGACGCTCGCCGTTCTCGACGAGACGAAGTGGTCGCCGCGCAAGCGCGAAACCTATCTCCGCAGCATCATGGAATCGATCTTCACCGACATTGCGGTCGCAGTCCAAGTCCTGCTGCAGGACATCAATGGACAGGCAGCCTCGGAGCGTGATGCTTTCGAGCGGCAGAGGGTAGCAGATGCCGAAGCCGACAGCCGAACGATGCAGGTTCTGGGTCGAGCCCTCAACGAACTGGCCAGCGGCAATCTTGCGGTGCGCCTGACCGACGTGCTTCCGGAAAAGAACGAGGCTGCGCGACAGGATTTCAACCGGGCGACCGGTGCGCTTGACGGTGTCATGACGACGATCGTGCAAACGGTTGGCGATCTTTCCAATGTGGTGGAAGAGGTGTCGAGCGCCAGCGAAGACCTGTCTCGCAGAACGGAACAGCAGGCGCATGCGCTCGAAGAGACGGCATCGGCGCTGCACCAATTGACGACCGCTGTCCGAAGAACCTCCGACGGCGCGGCGACCGCGAGCCGTGTGGCCACTCAGGCCAGAGAGGAAGTGGGCCGCACCGGGGAGATCATGGCGGAGGCCGAATCGGCGATGAGCCAAATCGCTTCGAGCTCGCAGGAAATTGCCCGGATCGTTTCGGTCATCGATGAAATCGCGTTCCAGACGAACCTTCTGGCGCTCAATGCCGGCGTGGAGGCGGCGAGGGCCGGGGAATCCGGCAAGGGCTTTGCGGTTGTTGCCTCCGAGGTCCGCGCGCTTGCGCAGCGCTCGGCCGAAGCGGCCAAGGACATCCGCAATCTCATCGCGACCAGCTCAAATCAGGTCAAGCATGGCGTTTCCCTGGTCGAGACCACCAGCCAAACCCTTGCGGGTATCGTCCTCAAGGTGGCCGAAATCGACGACGTCATCGCGACCATCGCCAATTCGGCGCGCGATCAGGCGGGCGGCATTCAGGACATCACGGACTCCGTGACCGAGATGGACCGCACGACCCAGCAGAACGCAGCCATGGTTGAGGAGACCACCGCGGCCTCCGCCGTCATGCGCTCGAAATCGCGACACTTGTCGGAACTGCTCGGGGATTTCACGTTGACCCAGCAACCGCGCAACGCGGGTGTTCGTCTTGAGGCTGGCAGGCGCTCGGCGGCCTGATCCTGAAATGAAACAAGGGCGCGTCAGACGGCGCGCCCTTGGTTGGCTTGATGTTGATTGTCTCTGGAGCCGCCGGGTCCCGCATTCTTCATGCCGGAGTATGCAGTCGCAGTTATCCTGCGGGGGCCGGCTTACACGAAGTCGCCGGCATTCCGACTTCTCAGCGTTCGGCGAGTGCCGGTTCGCCCTTCGTTTCGCGCACCATGTTGATGAAGCGGCGGAAGAGGTAGTGGCTGTCCTGCGGGCCGGGCGAGGCTTCCGGGTGATGCTGGACGGAGAACACCGGCTTGCCCTTGAGGCGGAGACCGCAATTGGTGCCGTCGAACAGCGAAACGTGAGTCTCTTCAACATTTTCCGGCAGCGACTTCGAGTCGACCGCGAAGCCGTGGTTCATCGAGACGATCTCGACCTTGCCGGTGGTGAAGTCCTTGACGGGATGGTTTGCGCCGTGATGGCCCTGATGCATCTTCTCGGTCTTGCCGCCGAGCGCGAGGCCCAGCATCTGGTGGCCGAGGCAGATGCCGAAGAGCGGCTTCTCCGACTTGATCAGGTTCTGAATGGCGGGAACGGCATATTCGCCGGTCGCGGCCGGGTCGCCGGGGCCGTTTGACAGGAAGACGCCATCCGGGTTGAGCGCCAGGATATCCTCGGCAGATGTGGTGGCGGGAACGACGGTCACCTTGCAGTCGAGACCGGCGAAGAGGCGCAGGATGTTGCGCTTCACGCCGAAGTCGACGCAGACGATGTGATACTTGGCGTCATCGGCGCCGAGCGTGGTGTGGCCCTCGGTCCAGCTCCAGTCCTTTTCATTCCAGACGGAGGACTGGCCGGAGGAGGCGACCTTGGCGAGGTCGAGGCCTTCCAGGCCGCTCCAGGCCTTGGCTTCGGCCTTCAGGGCCTCGATGTCAAAATTGCCGTTGGGGTCATGCGCGATGACGGCATTCGGCGCGCCGTTTTCCCGGATCCAGGCGGTGAGCGCACGCGTGTCGACGCCGGAGAGGCCGATCACGCCACGGCTCTTCAGCCAGGCGTCGAGGTGGGACGCGGCGCGGTAGTTCGAGGGCTCGGTGATATCGGCCTTGAAGATGGTGCCGACCGCGCCGTGGCGGGCCGCCGGCGTCAGATCTTCAATATCTTCGTCGTTGGTGCCGACATTGCCGATATGCGGGAAGGTGAAGGTGACGATCTGGCCGAGATAAGAAGGATCTGTCAGGATTTCCTCGTAACCCGTGAGTGCCGTGTTGAAGCAGACTTCCGCCTGGACCTTGCCGGTCGCGCCGATGCCGTGGCCTTCGATGACCGTACCGTCGGCGAGAACGAGGAGGGCGGTCGGCTTGCGGGTTGTCCAGGGAGCTGTCGCGGTCATGGTCGTTCCTTGTTCGCCCGCGTGCCTGCCCCTTGTCGGGGCGGCGTCGCAGGACCATTTATGTTGCAGATCAAGGGCGCGCGAGGACGCGCGATTTCAGCCCTGATGACAATTTGCGTGCAGGTGCCGAGCAATAGACGGATCGATCGACAAGGTCAATTCGTCAGTTTCGAGGCGCGCGGATTTCTCCCAAACCATTTCAATGGTTTGTGCAATTCGTTTGCACTGCGGAAACTGTCTGGATATGAGAAGGCAACAACGAACAAGGAAAAGCCACAATTTCCGCCCGTCCGCTCTGGCTTTTCCGCGGAGAAAACAATGCTACGCGATGTACTCGCCAATACGCTGAAAGAGTCTTTGAAGGCCAAGGATGTGCGCCGGACCTCGACCGTGCGTCTGATCCAGACGGCGATCAAGGACCGCGATATCGCCCATCGCGGCGCCGGCAAGGATCCGGTGACCGACGAGGAAATCATGCAGATCCTGATGAAGATGATCAAGCAGCGCGACGAGTCTGCCAAGATTTACGCGGACAACAATCGTCCGGAGCTTGCTGCGCAGGAACTTGAGGAAATCGAGATCATCAAGTCCTTCATGCCGGAGCAGATCCCGGAGGAGAAGGTGCGGGAACTGTGCCAGGCCGTGATTGCCGAAACCGGCGCGCAGGGCCTGCGCGACATGGGCAAGTGCATCGGCGCCCTCAAGGAGCGGTATGCCGGCCAGATGGACTTTGCCAAGGCCTCGGGCGTCGTCAAGGACCTGTTGAAATAGGCCGCGATCATCCGTGGCAAGATCTTACGGCGCCGCCTTTGGGCGGCGTCTTGCGTTTCAGCCCTTCAACCGCTTCTGTTCATCGACGAAATGGCGCAGGACCGCGTTGATCCGGGTCTGGTATCCCTTGCCGGTCGCCTGGAAGAAATCGACGATATCCGGGTCGAGCCGGATCGAGATCGCCTTCTTCCTGTCGGGGATGACCATCTTGGCCTTGGACCAGTCGATGTCCATGAAGTCCTGCCAGTCGGGATCGTCGCGCATGGCGCGCTCGATGTCTTCGTCGGTCATCGCATCGACGCGCGCCCAGTCGGTTTGGCTTTCACCGCGGGCGATCATCTCCTCGATCTCTTTAATCGTATATCTGACGATATTTTCTTTGCTCATCGTCTCTTGCCGCCCTTGCGGAAATGATGCGGCAGATCTCACCGCGCATAGTGAAAACCACGGCAATTAGCTTAAGGCTCATGGGGCAGATCGCAAGTGTGCGAAACTCTGTACCCCTATTTGACTCCATGTCGAGTCGGGGGCCGGTCTTGAGGGACCTCGCTGCGTCGATGAAGTCTATCCCGTGTTTTTGAACTTTGGAACGACGTTTGGCCTCGTCCCAGTCAAATCCATCCAGTTCGTTTTCGCTGTTCATGGAGACCAATCCAGTGGTTCGTGTCTGTCGCAGAATTCATCGGCACTCCATCACGACTGCGTTTGGTCTTTTCAGTGATCAGTTACTTCTAATCGAATTACGATTGTATATACGATCCATCCCGCGAAATCAACGGCTGTGAATAGCGGGCATCTCGCGCGAAAGCCTTGGCGTCGTCGTCCGTCCCTGCCTATATGAACATCAGAATTCAGGTGACCGATGCGTTTTTCCAACGACTTCCTCGACGAGATCCGTGACCGCGTGCCGATTTCGGCCGTGGTCGGCCGCCGTGTGACCTGGGATCGAAAGAAGACCAACGTCTCCCGACAGGATTACTGGGCCTGCTGCCCATTCCATGGTGAGAAGAGCCCGAGCTTCCATTGCGAGGATCGCAAGGGGCGATATCACTGCTTCGGTTGCGGCGTTTCCGGGGACCATTTCCGCTTTTTGACGGATCTCGAGGGGTTGAGCTTCGTCGAGGCGGTGCAGCAGGTGGCGGATATGGCGGGCATCGCCATGCCCCAACCCGATCCCCAGGCTGAGCGACGCGAACGGGAACGGACCACGCTGCAGGACGTCATGGAGATGGCGACGCAGTTCTTTCAGGACCAGTTGCAGACGGCGAGCGGTGCGCGCGCGCGCGCCTATCTGCGCGAACGCGGGCTGACTGGTCGCACGATCGAGACCTTCCGCCTGGGTTACGCGCCGGAGAGCCGTAATGCCCTCAAGGAGCATCTCGCGGCCAAAGGCGTCCCCAAAGATCAGATCGAGGCCTGTGGGCTCGTGGTGCATGGACCGGACATCCCTGTTTCCTACGACCGTTTTCGCGACCGGATCATGTTTCCGATCCTGTCGTCGCGCGACAAGGTGATCGCCTTTGGTGGGCGTGCCATGTCCCCGGATGCGATGGCGAAGTATCTGAATTCCAACGAGACCGAGCTTTTCCACAAGGGCAATGTGCTCTACAATTTTTCCCGGGCGCGCCGCGCGTTGCAGGGGGCAGATGGCGCCGATACGCTGATCGCCGTCGAAGGCTACATGGATGTGATCGCGCTTCACCAGGCGGGGATCGAAAATGCCGTCGCTCCGCTTGGAACGGCGCTGACCGAGAACCAGTTGCAGCTGATGTGGAAGACGACGCCGGTCCCGGTCTTGTGCTTCGATGGTGACGGGGCAGGGCAGCGCGCCGCCTTTCGCGCTGTTGATATCGCGCTTCCGCATCTGAAGCCGGGGCAGTCGGTTCGGTTTGCCATGCTGCCAGACGGCAAGGACCCTGATGATCTCGTCAAGCATGACGGGCGTGCGCCTTTCGACCGGGTGATGGCGGAAGCGCAGCCGCTTGCGGCCATGGTCTGGACGCGCGAAGTGGGAAGCGGGGTCTTCGATACGCCAGAGAAGCGTGCAGAGCTCGAAGCGAAGCTGAAACAGGTGGTCGCGGGCATCGCCGACGAAAATGTGCGCCGTCACTATCAGCAGGACATTCGTGATCGGCTCTATGCGTTTTTCCAGGGTAGCCAACCGCAGCGGGCGGAGCGTGGCTATCAGAGCAATGGTCGGGGTCAGGGCGGCCAGGGGCGTTTTGGCGGGCGCGCGCCCGGCCCGGTGGCTGCCGGTCGGGGAGCGATTTCAGACCGGCTGGCGCGTTCGGGTCTGGTGCGCGGCCATCAGGAGCAGCCAACGCTGCGCGAGAGTGTTCTGGCTCTTACAATCGTCAACCATCCCAATCTGTTGGAAGACGAATATGATGAAATCGCCGCGATCGAGTTCGAGAATGTCGCCCTGCAAAAGCTCTGGTCGTCGCTGCTGACGGCGGTGGCGGAAGTCGACCACGGTCTCAATCGGGACGTGTTGGTCGGAAAGCTGGAAATCCACGGTCACGGCGCGCTGTTACGAGCGCTCGATCAACAGATCCGAAATGCGCGGTTGTGGACTGCGACGGAAATCGCCGCAGCCGAGGATGCCCGCGAGGGGTATCGCCAGGCATTGTCGTTGTACAAACGGGCGCGAGCGCTGAAGCGTCAACGCAAGGAGCTGGAGCGCGAGGTGGCAGAGGCGACGGAAGCCGACGATGCCGAGCGTATCGACCAGTTGATCAGCGCGCTGCACGAGGTGCAGTCGGAGGTGGCGCGGATGGAGAATCAGGAGGCGATCATCGACGGTTTCGGTGTGATGTCCGGCCGCGTTAAAGGAGCAGCGACCGGCCACCATTAGGGGGCTGTGCTCTTGATGGTGGCGGAACGAGTGATGAGGCCGCTGGGCGTCGAGCAGGGGGAAGCGTGTCGCCGGACGATGTAAAGTACGTGATTGCTCAGGAAGGGCTCAGACGCCGATCCACCTGGCGTCTTCCCAATGCCGTGTGGTGGGTGGCGCGGATCGGCACGGCGGGTTATCCGCCGAGGATCCGGCGGCGCCTTGCCGTCACCAACATCATCTCCGCCATGGTCAGCCTGATGACCATTCCTTATATCCTCCTCTACGCGGCATACGATCCGGTCGGGCTGATGCCGGCTATTCTGGCCTTTTCGCCGCAGATCGTGCTCTACGCACTGACGCCTCTTTTTCACCGCTTTGGTTCGACCGTCGGGGCAGGCTATCTCTGTCTCCTGTGGCTTGCCTTCGGGCTCGGCTATTGCTGGTTCTTCGGTCGGGACTCAGGTCTGCATTTCTACTTTCTTCCGGGTGCCGCCGCCTCGATGTTGGTTTTCGGGTCCGAACGGCTCCTGCTCTCTGCATGCGTGACACTGACGGCGCTCGCAGCCTTCATGGTGACTGAGCTGTTCTTCATCGCGCCGGTAAGCTTCATCGAGGTTGACCAAACTTTTCTGCAATTGCTGTATCACCTTACGGTGCCGCTCGCCTTCCTGCTCATCTTCACGACGTCCTTCTTCGCCTTCAAGGAGGCATCACAGGCAGAGATCGCGCTCGAGGCGGAACATGCCTTTTCCGAGCGCCTTCTGCAGAACATATTGCCGCCGAGCGTGGCGCTCAGGCTGCGGGATCACGAGACCTTGGTCGTGGCTGACCAAGTGGCATCGGCGACCATCTTGTTTGCCGATCTCGTCGACTTCACGCCGCGCGCTGCCCGTTGGGATCCCCATCAGGTCGTCGCTTTCCTCAGTCGGGTTTTCACACGGTTCGATTCGCTCGCGGGTGCCTACGGCCTTGAGAAGATCAAGACGATCGGGGACGCATATATGGTAGCGGGTGGCCTGCCGGAGCCGATGGTCGACCATGAGGCGGCGGTCGCTCTGATGGCGCTCGACATGCTGGAGTGTTGCCGCCGGATTTCCGAGGAGGTGGGCGAGCGCGTCGATGTGCGGATCGGTCTCGACACCGGTCCGGTGGTGGCCGGCGTGATCGGTCCAAACAAGCTGCTCTACGATGTCTGGGGCGATACCGTGAACACGGCCGCTCACATGGAATCGCACGGTGTGGCCGGGCGTATCCAGGTTGCCGACTGTCTCAAGTCACGACTCGACGACCGCTTCCAATTTGAACTTCGCGGGGAGATCGATGTGAAGGGAAAAGGGCCGATGCGGGTGTGGTTTCTTACGGGTGCGCGCAAGACGGGGCGGGAATGAACGAGACGCTGCAGAATCTCCGGCGGGGAGCGGCAGCGCCCCTTGTTTCCGGGGACTTGTGTCCTACATCTGCGAAGATCGGTGATAAAGACGCCGTATGACGGCTTGTTTTGTTGATTTTCTTCGTCTGTGCTGCAGAAGAGCTTGACGCCAGGAAAAATTGTGGGAATCACCAATCCAAGCACACAAGGGTGACGTGGGTTCTGACGGATCTCTGGTATGATGATAGGTCATGCAGACAATCGAAGGTTCGGCGCTGCGACCGCAATGCCCATAGTTAATCAGGAATTAAGCAACACTCCGTTAGGTCAGTGACAAGCGATACGCCCGGGTGAGTGGCCGGCTCTCCCATCCGTCCGGCGGTTCGCAGCATGATCAGACGTCAGGGAAAGCGACGAGATAGATGGCATCGAAAGTCAAAGAAAACGAAGAAGCCGACGGCGAACGCGACGGCGCGACGGACGGTCCGCTTCTCGATCTTTCCGATGACGCGGTCAAAAAGATGATCAAGGCCGCGAAGAAGCGCGGCTATGTGACCATGGACGAGTTGAATTCGGTCCTGCCATCGGAGGAAGTCACCTCCGAGCAGATCGAAGACACCATGGCCATGCTGTCCGACATGGGCATCAACGTCATCGAGGACGAAGACGCCGATGAGCCGGCGGCTGCCGAGGACGGGGACGACGAAGAGGGCGAAAGCGAAGGTGGCGAGCTTGCGCCGTCCGCCGGCACCGCCGTTGCGACCGCCAAGAAGAAAGAGCCGACCGACCGTACCGACGACCCGGTGCGCATGTATCTGCGCGAAATGGGCTCCGTCGAGCTTCTGTCACGCGAAGGCGAAATCGCGATCGCCAAGCGCATCGAGGCTGGCCGCGAGACCATGATCTCGGGCCTCTGTGAGAGCCCGCTGACCTTCCAGGCGCTGATCATCTGGCGCGACGAGCTGAACGAAGGCACGACGCTGCTGCGCGAGATCATCGATCTCGAAACCACCTATTCCGGTCCGGAAGCCAAGGCTGCGCCGCAGTTCCAGTCTCCTGAAAAGATTGAGGCTGACCGCAAGGCCGCCGAAGAGAAGGAAAAGGAGCGCGCCAAGCGTCGCCCGCAGGCCGCCTCCGGTGACGACGACGACATCACCGCCATCGGCGGCGAAGGCATGCCGCCGGAAGAAGAGGAAGAGGACGAGGACGAATCGAACCTGTCGCTGGCTGCGATGGAATCGGAGCTGCGTCCCCAGGTCATGGAGACCCTCGACCTCATCGCCGACACCTACAAGAAGCTGCGCAAGCTGCAGGACCAGCAGGTGGAGGCACGTCTTGCCTGTGCCGGCACGCTGTCGTCCGGCCAGGAGCGTCGTTACAAGGAGCTCAAGGACCAGCTCATCACGGCGGTTAAGTCGCTGTCGCTGAACCAGAACCGCATCGACAGCCTTGTCGAGCAGCTCTACGACATCTCCAAGCGTCTGATGCAGAACGAGGGGCGCCTGCTGCGTCTCGCCGAAAGCTATGGCGTCAAGCGCGAAGCTTTCCTCGAACAGTATCAGGGTGCCGAACTCGATCCGAACTGGATGAAGTCGATCGCCAACCTATCCGGTCGTGGCTGGAAGGAATTTGCCAAGGAAGAGAACGCGACGATCCGCGACATCCGCGGCGAGATCCAGAATCTTGCCACGGAAACCGGTATCTCGATCGCCGAATTCCGCCGCATCGTTTCGATGGTCCAGAAGGGCGAACGCGAAGCGCGTATCGCCAAGAAGGAAATGGTCGAGGCGAACCTGCGTCTCGTCATCTCGATCGCCAAGAAGTACACGAACCGCGGCCTACAGTTCCTCGACCTCATTCAGGAAGGCAATATCGGCCTGATGAAGGCGGTCGACAAGTTCGAGTATCGCCGCGGTTACAAGTTCTCGACCTATGCGACCTGGTGGATTCGTCAGGCGATCACCCGCTCGATCGCCGACCAGGCCCGCACGATCCGTATTCCGGTGCACATGATCGAGACGATCAACAAGATCGTCCGCACCTCGCGCCAGATGCTTCACGAGATCGGCCGCGAGCCGACGCCGGAAGAACTGGCCGAAAAGCTCGCAATGCCGCTCGAAAAGGTCCGCAAGGTCCTGAAGATTGCCAAGGAGCCGATCTCGCTCGAAACCCCCGTGGGTGACGAAGAAGATTCGCATCTCGGCGATTTCATCGAGGACAAGAACGCGCTTCTGCCGATCGATGCCGCCATCCAGGCGAACCTGCGCGAGACCACGACCCGCGTTCTCGCCTCGCTCACGCCGCGCGAAGAGCGCGTCCTGCGCATGCGCTTCGGCATCGGCATGAACACCGATCACACGCTGGAAGAAGTCGGCCAGCAGTTCTCGGTGACCCGCGAACGTATCCGCCAGATCGAAGCCAAGGCGCTTCGCAAGCTGAAGCATCCGAGCCGCAGCCGCAAGCTTCGGTCGTTCCTGGATAGCTGAGGCTTTTGCACGAACGATGCTCTTGAGGGCCGGAGCGGAAACGCTCCGGCCTTTTCGCTTTATGCAGGTTGGACCAGGAGCCGGACCAGGCGACGTGTGATGGGAAGGGCCATCAGGAGCGTCGGGAAAGCGATGACCCAGGACATGGCCCAGGCGGACAGCCAGTCTGAGACGAAGTGCGGGCCCATGCCGAGGTTCTTCACGGTTGCGACGGCAGAGACCACCATGGTCATGATGATCGACAGGATGAATGGCATGAGGATGCCCGCATAGCGGGCCGGAAAGCGCGTAAGCTGCATATCGTGTTCTTTCGGAAAAGAAATCGTCGAAGGCGGATAGCACATCTCGAACCTTTGAGAATACGCCCGGCGCGGACGATTTCAGGTTTGGATGCGTTGCCTCACGTAAACGCTTACGGCCGAACGGTGTCGACAGAGCTTCGGTAGAATATTGCGAGAAGGAGCGCAAGAGGGCGGTGTGCTGCGCCACAAGCCGCGCTCGCCGTTCTGTACGCCGGGCGTTATTTTGCTGATAGGTTCGTCGCATTCATAGGACGCCTGTTGGGGGAGGCCTGTTTTGTGTCCTTCGACCGCAAAGCAGTGTGGGTATCGATCGAAGAGCGACAATCCGCCGTGCTGCTGTCGTAATTCTGATCTGATCGCGCTGGAGGTCACATATCGCCTCCCTTTTCGCCGTATTCCTCGGTATGGATCAACCGATGGTCGACAAGAGTCTGAAACGCCGGTGGCGCCCGAATGCCGGGCTTGCCGTCTCGCTGCTGCTGCATGCAGCCGTGGCGGGCGTTCTGCTGTTGTCGCTCTTTCTCCGATCGGATCCTGCGGCAGAGGAGCCCGTCGTCGAGGTGACGCTGGTCGCGCCTCCGGAGCCGGCGGCGGAAGAGACCGTACCCACGGAGCCGGCGGCCCCTGAGCCTCCGCCTGAACCCGAGCCCGAGAAGACGGCCGAGGAACAGGCTCAGGCCGAGCCGCCACCCCCGCCAGAGCCTCCGCCCGCGGCCGCCGAGGCCGAAGAACAGCCGACATTGCCGGATGCCAGCCAGGCGCCGATCCCTGTGCTGCGGCCCGTGGTGAAGTTTGCCGAGAAGGATTCGGGACCGGAGGTCTCCAAGGGGACGGAGGCTGAAGCGGGCCTGACAGCCGAGGCGGCATCAAAGCTCGAAGAGGCGGAGCAGGAGGCCGCTGCAACCGCGCCGCAGCCGGAGATCGATCTGCCGGAGGCGACGCTTGCTGAGGAAGCACCGATGCCCGATGCGGGGGATGAGGCCGTGCAGGGGGACGGGGCCACGCCTGCGCCGCCTGCAGTAACTCAGGAAACGGACCAGCAAGACAGGCTTGCCGAGGCGCAGGCTGCGGAGGAGGAAAAAGCAAAGCCGATCAAGGAGGCTGCCCTGGTTCCCCGCGAAGTGAAGAAGCTGTTCTCGACCGCGCTTTCCGGCGACGAAGCCGCGGCGACCGCCATGGCGGGGCTCTCCCGTCAAGAGCGCGGAGACCAGTTGTGCGGCACCGAACTAAGCCAGCAGTTGCGCAATGGTCGACCGGCCTATGTCCCCTATCTCCTGCCGATCCTGCGGCTGAAGGAGGGCAATGTCATCGACGTCAAACTGGCGGCATTTCGCGACGTCAATGGGGACTGGATCAACATCGGCGTCCGTTGCGAAGTGGACGACAATGCCACCGAGGTTGTCAAATTCTCGCTGTCTGTGGGCAAGCCGGTGCCCAAGGCCGAATGGCGTGCACGGGGCTTCCCCGAGAGCTGACGACGCGGTTCACCCGCATTCAGCGAAGAAGGCTCAGGCCGATCACGGCCATGATCATGGCGATGAGGCCGTCCAAAACCCGCCACGCCAGCGGCCGGGCGAAGAGCGGCGCCAGCAGACGAGCGCCATAGCCGAGACTGAAAAAGAAGATAAAGGAGGCCGTCATCGCGCCAAGGGCGAAGGCTGGTTCCTGGCCCGGATAACGGGTTGAGATCGAGCCGAGGAGGACCACCGTGTCGAGGTAGACATGCGGATTGAGCCAGGTGAGCGCTATACAGGTCAGGAGGGACGTGCGCAGGCTTGTCCGTTTGTCCTCATTGGGCTCCAGGGCGCTGCCGCCGGCAAGCGCATTGCGCAGGCTGCGTGCGGCATAGACCAGCAAGAAGGCGGCTCCAGTGTAACGCATCAGCGGATCGAGCCACTCAAGGCGGGCCAAGACCGTCGCAAAACCCGCAACACCAAGGGCAATCAAAAGCGCATCTGAGACCGCGCAGGTGAGAACCAGCGGCAGGACATGCTCTCGGCGCAGTCCCTGGCGCAGGAGGAAGGCGTTCTGCGCCCCGATCGCAACAATCAGACTGAGGCCCAGCAGGAAGCCGGCGGTGAGGGCATAGATCATGGCATTCAGTGTCCCGTCTTGTGTTTTCTCCCTAGCGCGGGCATCGTCATTAGAGAAATTCATTCGGCTAATTCTGCATTAGAGCTTTCGATGTTCGATCCGTCTCACCTGGCCGCGCTTTCCGCCATCCTTCGCTCCGGCAGCTTTGAACGGGCGGCAAGCGAACTGGGCGTAACCCAGTCGGCCGTGTCGCAGCGCATCCGTCTTCTGGAAGAGCAGGTTGGCACGCCGCTCGTCATTCGCGGGCAGCCTTGCCGGGCAACCGGAGCTGGAGGTCGCGTCTTCCGCCACGCCGAGGAACTGCGATTGCGGGAGCAGGAGTTGCGGCTGGATCTTGGCATGCACAGCGCGCTTGATGGTGACGCCTCGATCGCAACAGCCAAAGACGCGCGCGGTTGGCCGGCAGTGCGGTTGGCGGTCAATGCCGACAGTCTCGCGACCTGGTTTCTGCCGGCGCTCGGACGGGCCGGGGGCCTGTTGTTCGACCTCGTCGTCGACGATCAGGATCACAGCGCGGACTGGCTGAAGCGCGGCGAGGTGAGGGCGGCGATCAGCAGCATGGCACGTCCCGTGCAGGGGTGTGACTGCAAGCCGCTGGGTGCGCTCCGCTACCTCGCCACCGCCAGCCCCGACTTCGTTCGACGCTGGTTCGGTGATGAGGGTGCGACGACAGAGAGCCTGATGCGAGCGCCCATGCTGACCTTCAACGCGAAAGACCGGCTGCAGTCGCGCTGGGTAGAACGAGCCTACGGCAGGCCCGTGACTGGCCCTTCCCATTGGCTTCCTTCGAGCCAGGCCTTTGTCGATGCGGCTGTCGAGGGCCTTGGCTGGGGGATGAACCCGGAAGTGCTGGTGGCGCCGGCCCTGGAAAGCGGACGGCTCTGTGTGCTGAAGCCGGACTGCCCGCTCGACGTGCCGCTCTACTGGCATGTCAGTCGCTCTGTGGAGCGGCTGATGACGCCGGTGACGAAGGCCGTCGTGGAGGGCGCACGACAGAGGCTGCGGCCGATCGCCTGACGCTGGCGGTCTTGCCTACCGACGATTGCGGCCTATTTCCAACAGCAGAAGAGGAGAGGTCGATGTCCATTAAAGATCAGACGCTTGCCGTTATCGATGCGTTGAACCGGCACGATTTCGTTGCCCTGATAACCGCTTTTGACGAGGAGGCCGTGCTCGACCTCCCAGACGGCATCCGGGTCATCGGCCATGCTTCCTTTCGGGATACGCTATCAGCCTATGTGTTGCGGCATGATCTGACGCTTGAGGATTGCGTGGTGATGATCGATGAGGCGGGATTGCGCGTCGCCGTCGAGTGCACGCTGAACGGCCAGAACCGGCGCGGCGTTGATGCCGATGCCGGGGGCGAGGAAGGCCCCTATGCGCTGCCCGCCGTCCTGGTGCTGGAACGCGAAGAGGGGGTGTTCAGCCGTCTCAGCCTGTTCTGCGCCGTGCGACCCTGACGGGTGGGGGAACCTTTCTCACGCGTTGCCCCAGATGTCCTCAAGCGCGGCGACAATCATGTCGTGGTCCTCCTGGGACTTCAGGCCAGAGACGGTGACGGCAGCAACCACGCCTGTTCCGGACACCCGGATGGGGAAGCTGCCACCGTGATCCGCATAGTCGAGGGGATCAAGTCCTAGATCAGGCGTTACGCCACGTTCCTTCAGTCTGTTCGTCTCGCCGACGCGCAGGGATGCCTTGTGGAAGCGCAGCGTTACGTTGCTTTTACGCCGGGCCCAATGATCGTTGTCTGGCGAGGCGCCGGGAAGGGCGACGTGAAAGAGTGTGCGGTCGGCCGTGCGAATGTCGATCACCACTGGGGCTGCCTGCGACAAAGCGAGTTTGACCAGCCGCTGGCCGAGGTCGAGCGCGGTGAGTTCGTCGAAAGCCTTGAAAACGAAGCGGGCTTCCTGCTTTTCGATGGTTTCGATCACGCTCATGGCTATATCCTCGTCGGCATTCTAGGGATTTGTCTGGCTGTCGTTTCGCGCGAGACTACAGACTGGGCCGCCGGTCGGCTAGAGGGCATACGGTTCGCCCTCATTGAGAGCGACAAGCAGCTGCGACGCGAGGTATTGTGCATGGTTCAGCGACGATTGACGATCGAGACACGCGGGGCCGGGCTCTACGAGTTTACCGAGGCCGCCGAAGACTTCGTCGGACGATCCGGGGCGGAGGAGGGGGTCTTGACGGTCTTTGTCCGCCACACGTCCTGCTCCCTGCTCATCCAGGAAAATGCGGATCCATCGGTCCAGGTTGATCTGCAGGCCTTCTTCCGTCGCCTCGTGCCACCGACGACGGACCCCCGGATGGATTACATCACGCACCGCGACGAGGGGCCGGACGATATGCCGGCCCATATCAAAGCGGCACTTCTGCCGGTCTCGTTGAGCATTCCCTTTTCCCAGAGGCGCCTGCTGCTCGGCACCTGGCAGGGTCTCTATCTCGTCGAACATCGCGACCGGCCGCATCGGCGCGAACTGATCCTTTCCCTTTGAGTCCAGGTCATTTCTTACCTGGCGAGCCACCTGAACCCGTGCTGAATGGGCGCTTCGGACTGTGTTCAGCCGGCGCCCGTTAGTTTCCTCCCAATCGCTCCTGAGAGCGGGCACAACACAAGACACGGGCGAGACGTCCGATGTGTTCAGAGGAGACACGCATATGACTGGCATGCTTCGCAAACTCGCAATAGCAGCCCTGGTCTCGATCACGGCGACAACCGGGATGGTTTCGACGGCCTCGGCAGACAGTTTTGGCTGGGGCATCTATATCGATGGACCGCGGGATGGTCGCGGCTGGGATCGCCCGCGTCATGACGACCGCCATCGTCCGGGCTGGGACCGCCCGGGCTGGGACCGTCGCGGCCAGTGCCATCCCCACCAGGCCGTCGAGAAGGCGCGCTGGAACGGTCTTCGTCGCGCCTTCGTTGCCGATGTCTCTCCCCGTCGCGTGGTGGTCGCCGGCGTGCGCCACGGCTATCGCGACCGGGTGGTCTTCGCCAATGTTCGCGGTTGCCCGCTGATCCGGCGCTGACGAAGGGGGGCGCCAGACCGGATTGTCCGCCGTCGGGCTGCTGCATCCCCCGGGTCATGCGGGGCGGGTTCCAAACGGATCCCCCCGCATGGCCCGAACGGTTTTCATTTCTCATGAATTTCAAGCGGCAATGCCTTGAAGGCGCCAGAATTCTCCCCCATCTGATTGTCAACCCGCTGGTCCGGGCCCCTCTGGTAAGAGCTGCCGGCGCTCTTGCGATGTCGGACCGTTTCGACATCCTTGCCGGTCTGAGGACCAGACATTGCCCCGCCATGATTCTCGCCTGATCGGACCCGGTCGCTTCGCGTCGCCCGGTGACATGTTGTGCCAACCCGGCCAACCCACGCCCCGAATCCCATTTCCGCGTCTCTCTGCAGAGGCCGCCGTTAAGCGCGGGGCTCGGCGATGATCGGTGACCTGCTTGCCTGGCTTTTTACAGCCCTTGTCATCGATCCGGTTCAGGCCGAGATCGTCACCAGACTCGAACAGGTTCGTGCACCGGTGTCGGTTGTCGCAGAGGTCAATGCCTGCCTGAGCACGACCGCGCCCGCCTTGCTCGATAGGGCCGGCCGCGACTTCTGGTGGGCCGGATCGACCGCAGTCTCCGTGACGACCGGCTTCACAAGTCCCGCGGAACTGCTCGACGCATCCAATCCTGCCTGCGGTGCCGTTGCAACATACCTGACCCGGGCCGCTGACGCCTGACCCACAAACGAGGAGGAACGAGACATGACCCTGTCCCCCAATGCATCGTCGCAACACAGCGCCCCTGGGCATCACGACGACGAATCGCTCGGCAGCATCCGGGCGCGCCGCAACCTTCTTGCCGGCTACTGGGCAGGCTCGCTGATCGGGCTGAGCGGCGAGGAACTGAGCCGATATGGGGCAGACCTGCACGAGGCCGATCATGCCGTGCGTGGTGACAGTGACGTCATCGCGCGGCTGTTCGCGGATCTGGCCGCGGCCGGCCATGCGATGAGCGAGGCCGACATCGCGGCAGCGTTGCGACGTTTTCACGTTCAGGCCCTGAAAGACACCGGCTGCACCGAATGATTTTTGGCGCGGCCGTCGCTTCCGGTCACAAGCCGAGCGGCAATGCGGCCAGCGGTCCGAGCAGCATGGCGGTTGCCATGACCAAGGCGATCCGGTCGCGGGTCTCGAAGAGGGGCCCACGAAAGGCTGATGGCGGATAGCGGTGGTACGCGGCAGCCTGGGTGGTCTCATCCATGAGAGGCGTGCCTGCGTCGGTCGGCCGGACTTCGTCTTCCGGGGTGACGTACTCTCTCTCGGTCGCCGTGTGCATCTCGTGTCTCCTTTGCCGTTGAACCGTTTGTGGAGGGAAAAAAGCCGAACCTCGGGGAACGGATCCGGTTCCTGCCGGCGACTGCCTTCCTTGGTGTGGGCTTGCCAGGAGGCGGCCGTGTTATCGTGACTCTTGAGCGGGTTCTCCGTTGTGTCCTCGGCCAGACGCGCTACACTTCCCCGTCAGCATGAAAACGCTCGGGGAGGAGCAATTCGATGAGACGCATGTGGCCAGAGGAATTCAGCGCTATTCTCGAGGGTGCGGAGGAGGTGACACTCACCAGTCCCGCCCAGACCCGAGATGATGGTTCGCACAGCGAAGCAATTCGCCGTCAGGCGCTGAAAGTGCGCCTGACGCAGGCCGACTTCGAGCGTATATGGCCGCTTGCCGAGGCCCGCTACCGCCTTCAGGGCGCGCATACGGGCAAGGCGATTACCTTGATCGTCAACAATCCCCATTACAGCCAATGGCACCCCGCCGACGGCGGCACGGTCGAAAGCGTCTCCGACAGCGGTCGGAGCTATTCGACCCGCTACGTTGTGGTGCATTTCCTGCTGGATGACGTGCGGGAAGCTGTGGAGGCGTGAGGGGTTGGTGGGCCCGGAGGGACTCGAACCCCCAACCAAGCGGTTATGAGCCGCCGGCTCTAACCATTGAGCTACAGGCCCAGCCCGGCAATTGCCGTCGGGCGGGTCATGGTCACCCCGCGCCGTGAACGGGCTCTAACGCAATTTCCGGTATGCGACAAGTCTCTGCCGTAATGGCTTCACAATCCATCGTCATCACTTCTGGCGGAAGGGCATTCTGCCGGATGAGACGACAAGGTCCTCCGGCTTCGAGGGACAAAGGAATATTTCATGCTGAAATTCACACGCGGTCTCGTCATCGCCACGGCGCTTTCCGGTTCGGTTCTCTCTGCCGGTTTCGTTGCGCCGGCCTTTGCCGCCGAGGCGGAGCGTCGCGAGGCGACGATCATGGTATCGGGCGAGGGCGAAGCGACCGTGGCGCCCGATATGGCGGTCATTTCGCTGGCCGTCGTTCGCGATGCCGACACCGCTGGCGAAGCCCTTTCGGCCAATAGCGCCGCAATGGCGGAAGTGCTGGCCGATCTTAAGGGTCAGGGGATTGCCGAGAAGGACCTGCAAACAACGGATTTTTCGATCCAGCCGAAATACAAGCAGGAAACCCGCACCGACGGAACCTACGAGGCGCCCGTGATCGTCGGCTATACGGTCAGCAACGGTCTGACGGTCCGGGTCCGCGATCTCTCCAAGCTCGGCGCGATCATCGACCAGTCGGTCAAGCTCGGCGTCAATCAGGGGGGCGGCATCAGCTTCACCAATGACGATCCGGAGGCGACCATCGAGGCGGCGCGCAAGCAGGCGGTCGAAAAGGCTGCTGCCAAGGCCAAGACGCTGACGGAGGCCGCCGGCGTCAAGCTCGGCCGGGTCGTCGAGATCTCGGAGAATTTCGCCCGGCCGATGCCGCAGGTCTATGCGGCCGCACCGATGGCGAAGATGGCGGACGAGTCGGTGCCGATCGCGTCCGGCGAGAACCTCTACACGGTGACCGTCAACATCACCTATGCGATCGAGCAGTAAGAGGTGATCGCAATCCTGGAATAGAGAAAGGGCCGGTCTTCCGGCCCTTTCTCATGTGCTGGTCTTGTTGACGCTCAGACGTCGAGCGGGTGCTCCGCGATCATCTTCGTCAGGCTGCCATTGGCCGGGAAGAGCGGGATGAGGCAGGCCTGGAGGGCGTGGTAGATGTCGCCCTTGCCGGGGAAGAGGCTGTTCGACGGCTTGCCGTCTTCGGTGAGTTCCTCGAACCAGCCGCCGTGCTCCCGGTCGAGATTGTTGCCCGCGATGTAGTTCCAGATCTTGCGATAGCTTTCCTCGTGGAAGTCGCTTTCCTGGTGCTGGTTGAGGAAATGGGCGGCAGCTGCGCCTTCGCAGAGCGGCCACCAGAGTTTTGCGCGCTTGTCGGGGGCGTTCGCCCAGTCGAGCGTGTAGAAGAAGCCGCCCTTGTCCTTGTCCCAGCCGAGCGCCATGGACTGAAAGAAGAGGCCGCGCGCGGCTTCCGGCATCCAGTCGTGTTGCTTGCCGCCGAGCACCCAGAGCTGCAGGATGAGGCGGGCCCATTCCAGCCAGTGGCCGGGCGTTGTGCCGGCCGGGCGGAACATTTCGTTCGGATGGTAATAATTCCGGTCGACCACCCAGTTTTCATCGAAATGTTCAGCGACACGGAAGGCTTCTTCGCGGGCGCGGCGGTTGATGATCAGGTCGGCGATCCGCTCGGCTTTGGTGAGGTAGTGCCGCTCACCGGTTGCCTCAAAAGCGGCCATTAGGCTTTCGGTCAGGTGCATGTTGGAATTCTGGCCGCGATAGCCGGGGACCGGCTGCCAATCGGCAGAGAATTCCTCGGCGATTGCGCCGTGGCTCTCTTCCCAGAATTTCTCTTCGATCACCTGGGTGATGTCGGCCAGCATCTCGTCGGCCAGCGGATGGCCGACGCATTTGCCCGAGGAGGCGGCGAGTAGGACGAAGGCGTGGCCGTAGCCCTGCTTCGTGTCGTCGGCAGCACCGGTGTCGTTGGCCTGCCAGAAATAGCCGCCGTTCTTCTGGTCGCGGTGGCGCTCCCAAAGGTAACGCATGCCGTGGTCGACGATATCGGCAGAGCCCGGGCGGCCGAGCAGGTGGCCGATGGCATAACAATGCACCATGCGGGCGCTGGCATGGATGCCGCGGGCGGGATTGTCGGTCGAAAGCGGCTTGCCGTCCCGCGACAGGTCGTAGAAGCCGCCCTTCGGGTTGAGCGCGGGACCTTGGAAGAAATCGAACAGGCCGTCGGCCTGTGTCAGCAGCCATTTGCGATGATAGGGGCGGGTGCTCCAGGGGCTGGATGGCGATTGCTGTGATTGATTTTCCGACATTTCTTCCTCCCCGGCTGCATCGTTGCTGGTTCTATAGCCGATCAACAGCGGTCGTGTCACCGCCCGTGTATGGTGGTGTAGATAGGGCTCGCATGTTGACATAAAGATATCTTTATGTGAATTGCCTGGCGTCGCATACGCAATAGGAGACTTCGCAGATGCTCGATCAACTGTTCGGCCGTGACGGTGCTGCCCGGGACGGAGCGGAGATCCTGAAGGCGCTCAACCAAGCGGCGCGCGAACGTATCCTGATCCTCGACGGCGCCATGGGCACGGAAATCCAGGGGCTCGGCCTCACCGAAGAGGATTTCCGCGGCGAGCGCTTCCTCGGCTGCGCCTGCCATCAGCAGGGCAATAACGACCTTCTGATCCTCACCCAGCCCAATGCCATCGAGGACATCCATTTCCGCTATGCGATGGCGGGTGCCGACATTCTGGAAACCAACACCTTTTCATCGACCCGCATTGCTCAGGCCGACTACGAGATGGAAGGGGCGGTTTACGACCTCAACCGCCATGGCGCCGAACTCGTGCGCCGGGCGGCGTGGCGGGCCGAGCGCGAGGACGGCAAGCGGCGTTTCGTGGCCGGTGCCATCGGGCCGACCAACCGGACCGCCTCCATCTCGCCCGACGTCAACAATCCCGGTTATCGCGCCGTCTCCTTCGATGATCTGCGCGCAGCTTACGGCGAGCAGATCGACGGGCTGATCGATGGCGGCGCCGACATCATCCTGATCGAGACGATCTTCGATACGCTGAATGCCAAGGCGGCGATTTTTGCCTGCGAAGAGCGTTTTCTAGCTAAAGGCATTCGCCTGCCGGTCATGATCTCGGGCACGATCACCGATCTTTCCGGCCGCACGCTGTCGGGTCAGACGCCAACGGCCTTCTGGAACTCCGTTCGTCATGCCAAGCCCTTTGCTGTGGGCCTCAACTGCGCGCTCGGGGCAGACGCCATGCGCCCGCATCTGCAGGAATTGTCCGGTGTTGCCGACACCTTCATCTCGGCCTATCCGAATGCCGGCCTGCCGAACGAATTCGGCCGCTATGACCAGAGCCCGGAAGAGATGGCCGAGCTCGTTGCCGGTTTTGCCGAAGAGGGGATCGTCAATGTTGTTGGCGGCTGCTGCGGCTCGACGCCCGCGCATATCGCGGCCATTGCCGAGGCCGTGAAGGGCAGGGCGCCGCGTCAGCCTGTCGAGCATCGGCCCTTCATGTCGCTGTCGGGGCTCGAGCCGTTTGAACTCACCAAGGACATTCCCTTCGTCAATGTCGGCGAGCGGACCAATGTCACGGGCTCGGCCAGGTTCCGCAAGCTGATCACGGCGGGCGACTACGCGGCAGCACTCGCCGTTGCTCGCGATCAGGTGGAGAACGGCGCGCAGATCATCGACATCAATATGGACGAGGGCCTGATCGATTCCGAAAAGGCGATGGTGGAGTTCCTGAACCTGATTGCCGCCGAGCCCGACATCGCCAAGGTACCGGTCATGATCGACTCGTCGAAGTTTCCGATCATCGAAGCCGGCCTCAAATGCGTGCAGGGCAAGGCCGTGGTGAATTCCATCTCGCTCAAGGAGGGCGAGGAGAATTTCGTCGCGCAGGCGAAGCTCATCCGCACTTACGGTGCTGCCGTCGTCGTCATGGCGTTTGACGAGAAGGGTCAGGCGGATACCTATGAGCGGAAAGTGGAGATCTGCCGCCGCGCCTACAAGATCCTGACCGAAGAGGCGGGCTTTGCGCCTGAAGACATCATCTTCGATCCCAATATCTTTGCGGTCGCAACCGGGATCGAGGAACACGACAATTACGGCGTCGACTTCATCGAGGCGACGCGGACAATCCGGCAGGAAATGCCGCTGGTGCATGTTTCGGGCGGTGTCTCGAACCTCTCCTTCTCCTTCCGCGGTAATGAGCCGGTGCGCGAAGCCATGCATGCGGTCTTCCTCTACCATGCCATCCAGGCGGGCATGGACATGGGCATCGTCAATGCGGGTCAGCTTGCCGTCTATGAGAGCATCGATCCGGATCTGCGCGAGGCCTGCGAAGACGTGGTGCTGAACCGACGCCGCGACGGCACCGAGCGGCTGCTGGAGATCGCCGAGCGTTATCGCGGCACGGGCGAGGCCAAGGCCCGCACGCAGGACATGAGCTGGCGCGAATGGCCGGTCGAAAAACGGCTCGAACATGCGCTGGTCAATGGCATCACCGAATTCATCGATGTTGATACGGAAGAGGCGCGTAAACAGGCCGAGCGTCCGCTGCATGTCATCGAGGGGCCGCTGATGGCGGGCATGAATGTCGTCGGCGACCTCTTCGGCGCGGGCAAGATGTTCCTGCCGCAGGTGGTGAAATCGGCGCGGGTGATGAAGCAGGCGGTGGCCGTGCTGCTGCCCTATATGGAAGAGGAAAAGCGGGCGAACGGCGGACCCGGCGAGCGGCAGGCGGCGGGCAAGGTGCTGATGGCGACCGTCAAGGGTGACGTGCACGACATCGGCAAGAACATCGTCGGGGTCGTTCTCGCCTGCAACAATTACGAGATCATCGATCTCGGCGTCATGGTGCCGGCGACCAAGATCCTCGAAGTGGCGAAAGCGGAGAATGTCGACGTCATCGGCCTGTCCGGGCTGATCACGCCGTCGCTCGACGAGATGGTGCATGTGGCCTCCGAAATGCAGCGCCAGGGGTTTAACATTCCGCTCCTGATCGGTGGTGCGACGACAAGCCGGGTGCACACCGCCGTGAAGATCCATCCGCAATACAAGGCGGGCCAGGCGGTCTATGTGACCGATGCCAGCCGCGCCGTCGGCGTCGTCTCATCACTGCTCGCAGAGGATGGCAACGAGATCTATGTCGATGGCATCCGCGCCGAATATGCCAAGGTCTCCGAAGCCCATGCCCGGGCGGAAGCGGAAAAGCAGCGCCAGCCGCTGGCGTCGGCCCGGGAGAATGCCGTCAAGCTCGACTGGAGCGCCTACAAGCCGACCAAGCCTGCATTCACCGGCACGAAGGTGTTCGAGACCTATGATCTGGCGGAGCTTGCCCGCTATATCGACTGGACGCCCTTCTTCCAGACCTGGGAGTTGAAGGGGCGTTTCCCGGCTATTCTGGAAGACGAGAAACAGGGCGAGGCGGCCCGGCAGCTTTATGCCGATGCCCAGGCCATGCTCGAGAAGATCATCGCGGAGAACTGGTTCCGTCCGCGTGCCGTGATCGGCTTTTGGCCGGCCAATGCCGTGGGTGACGACATCCGGCTGTTCAAGGATGACAGCCGCGGGCAAGAACTCGCGACCTTCTTCACGCTGCGCCAGCAGATCGCCAAGCGCGAGGGAAGGGCGAATGTCGCGCTCAGCGATTTCGTAGCACCTCTGGAGACCGGCGTTCCGGATTATATCGGCGGCTTCGTGGTGACGGCCGGCATCGAGGAGGTGGCGATTGCCGAGCGCTTCGAACGGGCGAATGACGATTATTCCTCGATCATGGTCAAGGCGCTGGCCGATCGTTTCGCCGAGGCCTTTGCCGAGCGCATGCATGAGCGGGTACGCCGCGAGTTCTGGGGTTATGCGCCGGACGAGGCTTTCACGCCGGAGGAGCTGATCTCGGAAACCTATGGCGGTATCCGTCCCGCGCCCGGCTATCCGGCGCAGCCCGATCATACGGAAAAGGTGACGCTATTCTCGCTGCTCGACGCCACCAAGGCGACCGGCGTGACGCTGACAGAGAGCTATGCCATGTGGCCGGGTTCGTCCGTGTCCGGTCTCTATATCGGCCATCCCGAAAGCTATTATTTCGGCGTTGCCAAGGTCGAGCGCGACCAGGTCGAGGACTATGCCGCACGCAAGGGCATGGATGTGCGCGAGGTCGAGCGATGGTTGGGGCCGGTGTTGAATTATGTGCCGAAGGCTGACGTCTAAGGATTGATTTGCCCCTCATCCCCCTGTCGGGACCTTCTCCCCGTGAACGGGGAGAAGGGCGACTGCGGTCAGCGGCGGCGCCTCCTTCTCCCCGCTAGCGGGGAGAAGGTGCCCGAAGGGCGGATGAGGGGCTGCTAGCCGAGAACGAAGGCGGGCGCCTCTCTTTGCGGCCTCATCCTCCGCACAAACTCCTTCGCAAACCGATTCCAAATTCGGCAGTAAGTTATTGAGGCAGATTCCTAATTGTCTTCACGCCTCAAGCCTCAACAGGATCGCCGTCGTGTCGTCGCTCTGCTTGTAACGCGGATATTTCAACCCGTCCGGGTCGACCTCTCGCTCCATATGTCGCAACTCCGTGACCAGGGACCTCAGTCCGGCCGTTGCCGCGCGCTGCAACAGCGTGGCGGGATCGTAAAGCTTGTAGAGGGCGACAAGGTCGGCGAGGCCATCCGAGCAGAGGAGGGCGGTGGCGCCGCCGCCGTGGAGGGGCACGTCGACCATCACCAAGTGATCGGCTGCTTCCGGGACCACGCCGAAGGTCCAGGTGGCGCCGTCGGGTGTGTTTTGTCGCGCGCGGCCCTCTCGCAGGTTCGCCAAAGTTTCCGGATCGCTGGTTGCCATGTTTGCCGCGCCGATGCCGCCGACGCGCGCGATATGCTGGGCGGCTTGATGCTGTTCCCACTCATAGGCGCCGGGGATCGGAATGAGGAAATCCGACTGCCCGTTGTCATGCAGCATGTACATCGCGCTATCCCCGAGGCCGAACCAGCGGAGCGTGGATGTGGTCGCCTGCAATGCGCTCAGGCTGCAGAGCGGCCAGGCATAGCGCGGCTGGTCGCAGGCTGCGGCCGTGAAGGTGTCGCGCGCTTCCTCAGAGACCTGCCGGAGGACAGCCTTTGGATCTGCGCTGCCATCGAGGCGTTCGGCGAGGCGTCGAGCGGCGAACTCGGCCATCCAGGCGGCATCGGAGCCATAGCCCTCCATGAACTGCCGGTCGCCAAGGCCTGTCGCACCGTCGAGCACGAAAGCGGCATCGCGGTTATAGCTCAGCCGGTCCTCGTTCGGACGGGCCTCCTTGCCTGGGTCGGAAATGGTATCGATGATGGAAATCTTCGGCATGGGTATACGTCGCTCTGGCTTCACCGGCCCGAACGGCACGGCATCCGGCTTGGCCTATCACGCGAAGTCCTCGTCGTCAGCCGCCGGCGCTGCGAAAACGGTTCATGATCTCGGCACGGGCTGGATGGGTCAGAACCTCGGCAATGCCAAATTCCAATGGCGTGAGGCTCGCCTCGTCCGGATGGATGATCTTGTTGCTCAAGATGTCTTCCGGCAGGAATGATTTCACACGGCTGTCGACGATGGACCCACCATTGCAAAGATGCTCCTTGGCGGCCGTGTTCGGATGCATGAGGTGGTTGATCAATGCATGAGCTCCACGCGGATTGCGCGCCTTGGACGGAACTGCGAAATAGTCCGTCCAGATCTCGCCCCCGTCCGATCCCAGGCTGAAAGCGATATCGTCGCTGTCCTGGGTCAACTGGTAGGCGTCGTTGCTCCAGCACATGGTGAGCCAAGCTTCGCCCGCGCGCATGGCGGGCTGATAGTCGCTGTCGATCGAGTGGAGATGCGGCTTGACCTGCATGAGCAGGGCTTCCGCCGCTTCCAACTCATGCAGTTCGCAGGAGTTGAAGCTATAACCGAGGGCGACCAAAGCGTTGCCGATGGTCGTCAGTTGATAGTCGTGGGCAATCGTGCGGCCCGAAGCCTCATTCATGGCCGCATCGAAGAAGCCGCGCCAGCTCGATACGGGTGTAATCTTCCCGGTGTTGTAGGCCATGCCGGTGGTTCCGGCATTCTTCGGAACGGCATAATGCTCACCCTTGATGAGGGCGGGGGTGATGTAACGGTCGGCATGGGTGGATCTGTCGAAGTTCGGAATCTGCGACAGGTCGAGCTTCTGCAGCAGGCCACGCTCAACAAAGGGCGCCAGAGCATACTGGGTCGGGACGACGAGGTCCCAGCCACGGCCCAATTCGAGAGCGCGCATGATGCCTTCGTTCGATCCGATGATCGAAACATCGACTTCCACGCCGTAGATGCGGCTGAAATCTTCGAATGTTTGAGGATCATGGTAGTTTGGCCAGGTCGCGAGCGTGACCTTGCGCCCAAGTCCAGTGGTTTCGACCGCCCCGATCGGGCTTGCCGTCCCGTTCAGCATGAGATGGGCGGTGGCGAGTCCGGTAACTGCAAGAAAATGCCGGCGGCTGATGGAGCCGCGCTTCAGGCGCGTGAACTCGTCCATGAAGCCAGCGGGATCGATCTCGGGCGGCCACTTTTCCTTGCTCATGTTCTCTCCGTCCGTTCCGGAACCGGAGAGATTTGAGCATAAAGGCGTTAACGGGATTTCTCCGGCGGAACCGAAAAAGTCATGATCCCGGGGCCTCAGGTCATGCGGTCGATGATGCTGATTCCGTTTTCCGAAAACCGGTCCATGCCGGTGAGGGCGGGCACGGCTTCGGTGAGGGTGAGGCGTCGGCCGATCAGCCGGGAGGGGTCCATACTCCCGGACAGGATCATCTGCATCATCGCGTCATAGCGCCAGGACTGCATGCCGTGGCTGCCGTAGATTTCCAGTTCCTGCGAGATCACGCGGGCCATGGGTATGGCCGGCGTCGAATGCTCGCCCAGCATCAGGCCGACCTGCACATGGCGGCCGCGTCGACGCAGGTTGGTGATGGAATTGCAGCAGGTCTGCGGATGGCCGAGCGCGTCGACGGACACGTGAGCACCACCGTTGGTCACGTCCCGCACGGCTTCCACGGTGTCTTGTACCTGACGGCTGTTGATGACGGTGGTCGCGCCAAGGGCTTTGGCCAGTTCCAGTTTGTCGTCAGCGATGTCTATCGCCACGACATTGGCGCCGAGCGCCCTCCCGATCATGATCGCCGACAGGCCGACGCCGCCGCAGCCATGAACTGCGAGCCACTCGCCGCCCTTCAAGCGCCCCTGATCGACGACGGCGCGAAACGAGGTTGCGAAGCGGCAACCGAGGCCGGCGGCGGTTTCATAGGCGATTTCTTCCGGCAGGTGGACGAGATTCTGGTCGGCATAGTCGATCGCGACGTAGTCGGCGAATGAGCCCCAATGGGTGAAGCCCGGCTGGAACTGCTCCTCGCAGACCTGCTGGTTGCCGGAGCGGCATTCCTGACAATGACCGCAGCCCGAGACAAAGGGCACGGTGACCCGATCGCCCACTCTGAAGCGTTTCACATCGCGGCCGACGGCGGAGATGGTGCCGGCAAATTCATGGCCCGGCACGTGGGGAAGGCGAATGTCGGGATCATGGCCCATCCAGCCGTGCCAGTCGCTGCGGCAGAGGCCCGTCGCCTTGACCTCGATAACGACGCCACCCGGTGTCGGGGTCGGATCGGGAAGTGTGCGGATTTCCGGTGTCGCACCGAAGGCTTCGTAATACATGGCGCGCATGGGGTCCTCCTCATCAGACAAAAATGCCGCCCCGATGGGCGGCACTTCATCATGTTATCCGCTTTGTTCCGGTTTGCCTCAGTCAGCGAGCAGGATCAAGCCTGTCGGATCGATCTTGACGCCCACGGTCGAGCCCACGGTTGGCGGTGCTGCACCCGGATCGTTGAAGGTGTCGAAGGACAGCGTCTTGCCGCCGAGATTGATGCGTGTGCGGATGACGGAGCCGAGGAACTGGCTGGAGGTGACCTCTCCCTGAACCGTCGAGGCATCAGCTTCCGCAAGAGAACCTGCCTCGGGACGCATGGCGAGCTGGATCGTCGCGCCATTTGCCGACGGGATGGTTTCCTTGATGGCGATGGTCTTCTCACCGATCCGCACAAGGCCTGCCGTCTGATCTGTAACGACCGCATCGAGTACGTTCAGCGTGCCGACGAAGGAGGCGACGAAACGGGTGGTGGGGCGGTTGTAGATCTCGAAAGGCGTGCCAATCTGGTCTGCCTTGCCGGCATTCATGACGACGATACGGTCGGAGATGGACAAAGCCTCTTCCTGGTCATGGGTGACAAAGACCGTCGTGATGCCGAGTTGCTGCTGGATCTGGCGGATTTCCTCGCGCAGGGACACGCGGATCTTGGCATCCAGCGCCGACAGCGGCTCGTCGAGAAGCAGCACCTGCGGCTTCGGGGCAAGAGCACGGGCGAGCGCCACGCGCTGCTGCTGTCCGCCCGAGAGCTGGTAGGGGTAGCGCTCGGCGAGGTGATCGAGATGGATCAGAGCCAGCATTTCCTTGACGCGCTTGTCGATGTCGGCCTTGGGCATGCCTTTAATCTTCAGGCCGAAGGCGACGTTGTCGGCGACGCTCATATTGGGAAAGAGCGCATAGGCCTGGAAGACCATGCCGATGTTGCGCTGGTTCGGCTTCAGGCTCGTCTGGTCCTTTCCGGCGATCTCGATCGTGCCGCCGGAGGGGGTCTCAAAGCCCGCGATCATCCGTAGCACTGTGGTCTTGCCGCAGCCCGACGGTCCAAGGAAAGAGATGAACTCGCCCTTGTCGATCGCCATGTTGAAGTCGTGGACGACCTGGGTGGCGCCGAAGGATTTCTTGAGATGCGTGAGTTTCAGAAAGGTCATAAAAAGAAGTCCTCAAGCCTGGCGCGGGGCTGTTTTCTGGAGGCGGGAGACGAGCTGGATCAAACCGAGGCAACCCCAGGTGATGCCGAAGGCGATCACGGCAAGTGCGGCCGGCTCGTAGGCGCGGTTGGCGCCCAGCAACTGCATGTAGGGGCCGAAAGCCGGCTTGTTCAAAAGGGCGGCCATGGTGAACTCGCCGATGACGATGGCGAAGGTCAGGAAAGCCCCGGAGAGCACGGCGACCAGCACATTGGGCAGAATGATTTTCGAAATGATGGTGAACCAGCCGGCACCAAGGCTCTGGGCCGCTTCCGTCAGCGTGCCGATGTCGATGGTGCGAAGGCCGGTGTCGACCGCGCGATACATGTAGGGGAGTGCGAGCGTCGCATAGCCAAACATCAGCAGGATGTCGGTGCCGAAAGCGGAGCCCGTCAGCGGCAGCCAGCTCGAGGTGTTGTAGAGCCGGATATAGCCGAAGACTATGACGATGGCCGGGATGACCAGCGGCAGGAGCGTCACGAATTCAATATAGGGCCGCAGACGCGGCAGCTTGAGACGCACCCAATAGGCCGTCGGCACGATCAGGAAGATGCCGAACAGGATCGTCATCAGCGCCATCGTCACCGAATAGGTGAAGGTTTCCTGGAAGCGCGAATCCGCAAAGACCTTGGCATAGGCGTCGAAGGAATATTCACCGCGGCGCATCTTCAGCGAAAAATTGGTCATGCCGATCAGCGGCAGGAAGAAGTAGAGGAGGCCGAAAATCAGGGCCCCCCAGGCCCAGAACCGCTTCATTTCAACCACCTTTCGCTGCGGGCGCGCAGCCAAATGTAAAGAGCATTTGCAATGCCGGTGACGACGATCATGCCGAAGGCGAGCGCGTATCCGAGGTGGGGATTGCCCAGCACGTCGCCGCGGATCTGTGCAAAGAGCAGGATCGGGACGATGTTCAGCGACGAGCCGGTCAACGCGATCGCTGTGGCGACGGCGCCGAAGGCGTTGGCGAAGAGAAGGGCGATCGTGCCGAGGATTGACGGCAGCAGGATCGGGAAGGCGACCAGACGCCAGTACTGGAAATTCGTTGCGCCGAGGATCGAGGCGGCCTCGCGCCATTCGCGTTTCAACCCGTCCAGCGCCGGTGTGATGATGAGGATCATCAAGGGGATCTGGAAGAAAAGGTAGGTGACCGTCAATCCCCAGAAGGAGAGGATGTTGAAGCCGAGGGCGCGCAGATCGATGCCGAGCTGCGTCTTCAGGAAGATCGTGACGATGCCGAGAGGGCCGAGCGTCGCGAGAAAGGCGAAGGCGAGCGGCACACCGGCGAAGTTGGAGGCGACGCCCGAAAAGGTGAGGAGCGGCCCGCGCACCCATTGCGGCAGACCACCCAGAACGACGGCCGCTGCCACGGCAAAGCCGATCACGCAGCCGAGAAGGGCGGATGCTAGACTGATCTTGATGGAGATCCAGTAGGCCGAGAGGATCGACGGCGTGAAAAGACTGCCGATGTTCTCAAGCGTGAGCGTTCCGTCCGCTGTCTGGAAGGCGCCGATCACGATCTTCATCGTCGGCATGATGAGGAACAGGATCGTAAAAGCGGCAAAGGGGACGACCCCCAGCCAATGCAATGGAAGCCGAAAACGCTGTCGATCAGACGCTCCCGGACCAACCTCTAATGAAGACATGCTGTTGCCCCTCGTCCGCTTGTCCCGCAGACTCTATAGAATGCAAATGCCGCCCCGGTCGCAAGACCGGGACGGCATTTCGGTTCAGATATTACTGTACGTTGGCGCCGACGACGCTATCCCAGCCAGCCGTGACGGCTGCCTTGTTGGCATCGACTTCCTCGAGAGTCGGGAAGTAGGCCTTTTCGTAGGAAGCCGCCGGCGGCAGCTTGTCGAGCAGGGCCTGCGGGATCTTGCCGGCTTTCGACATGGCGTTGAAGCGGGCCGGGTGGCAGTAGCCGGCGAGCCATGCGGTCTGGCCTTCGTCGGAATAGAGGTATTCCATCCAGAGCTTGGCAGCGTTCGGGTGCGGCGCATAGGCCGAGATGCCCTGAACGTAGACACCGGCGAGAACGCCCGAAGCGGGAACGACGACTTCAACCGGCGGGTTACCGGCCAGTGTGTCCTTCCAGGACAGGGCGTTGTAGTCCCAGGCGACGACGATCGGGGTCGAGCCCTGGGCGAGCGTGCCCGACTTGCCGATGACCGGAACGAAGTTGCCGGCCTTGTTCAGTTCGGCGAAGTACTTCAGACCGGCTTCGCCGGCTTCTTTGCCTGCCTTGGCGCCGGAGGCGAGACCAGCGGCGAGAACGCCGAGGATGGCCTGGTTCGAGGCGCGCGGGTCACCGGCGAGTGCGACCTGACCGGCATATTCCGGCTTCAGAAGGTCGGCCCAGTCGGCCGGGGTGTTGGCGACAAGATCCTTGTTCACGATCATCGACATGACGCCGTAATAGTCGCCGTACCAGTAACCTTCGGCGTCCTTGATGTTCTCCGGAATTTCGTCCCAGGTGGAGACCTTGTAAGGCTGCAGCAGGCCTTCGGCCTTCATCTGCGGGCCGAAAGCCAGACCGACGTCGACAACGTCAGGAGCCTGCGGGCCCTTGTTGTCCTTGTTGGCCTTGACGGCTTCGACTTCGTCGGCCGAACCTGCATCCGGGTTCAGCTCGTTGACGGTGATCTCCGGATACTTCTTCTTGAAGCCGTCAATCACGGCGCCGTAACCACACCAGTCGTGCGGCAGGGCGATGGTGGTCAGCATGCCTTCCTTCTTGGCGGCTTCGATGAGCTCGGCGCTCGGCTCGGCGTAGGCAACGGCGGAGCTCGTCATGACGAGTGCGGTCGTCAGCGACAGGAATTTGCGAAGATTGGTGGTCACTGTGTTTCTCCTCTGAGGTTGGCAGCGATGGCGTTCACTTATGTGCCCATTGTTATGGTTATGTGACGGATATCATGGCCGGTTTCGATTGTTCCCCGTTTCGGCGCGCGATCCGGTAAAGGTCCTCCGTTGATGGTTGGCCTAGCGGGGTTTTCGAAACAGGCGCGCCTGCTCGAATAGCCCCTCAAGGGTGTTCATACGTTCGCGCGTCTCGTTCCAGGACGAGCTCTGCACGGCCTCAATCAAGGCTTCCACGACGAAGAGCGTCACGACCGAGCTGTCCCAGGCCGATGGTGCTTCGATATGGAGCTTGAAACAGTTGGCGGCATATTGCGCCACCGGTGACATCCACTGATCGGTAAAGACGATGATCTCCACGCCATTGGCGCGGGCCACTTCGGCCAGAGTCGTCAGGTCAGCCTCGTAGCGGCGGATGTCAAAGATGACGAGGACGTCACCCTTCTGCATGTTCAGCACATGTTGAGGCCAAGAGCTGGCATTGGACGACATCAGCGTCGTCTTCGGCCGGATGACCTGCATGTGGGTGAAAAAGTACTCTGCGAGCGCGCCCGTGATGCGGCCACCGACGAAATAGAGGCTTCGGTCGCGGTCTCCCAGAAGGCGCGCGGCGTCGTCGAAGGTCGCCGTCTTCAACTCTCCGAGCGAATCCCGCAGGTTCGACATGACCGCTTCTGCGAAGCGATTGAGGATGTGGCGGTTTGGCGCATTGGCGGCCCAGCGGTCGTGCTTGGCGATCGGATTGGAGATCGTGGCTTCGAGCTCCTGATGCAAATGCGCCTGGAATTCCGGATAGCCCTTGTAGCCCAATTTCTGAACCATCCGCGCGACGGTCGGGGTCGACACGCCGGCATTCTCGGCCACCGTGGTGATGCTGCCGAGCCCGGACACGGGATAGTTTTCCAGCAGGCTTTCAGCCAGCTGTCGCTCAGCACGCGTCAGCCCACTGAAATGGGCATGGATCACGTCCGATACGGTGTTGGACGCATTCAGCAAGGACCGAAGTCTCCCCTCAAGCCGATCTTTTGCCGGCTTTTCTGGGATTAAGCCTCGCTGTCACAATTGAGTCAACCGGCCATTGAAGAGAATTTTTCAGAATGGATTGACAGCCGGTCAACTGTGAAGAATTCTCTTCGTCAACAACAGCAGCCGTAAGGCGCGGGGGAAAACAGCATGCTCGTGCGGTCAGGAATCCTGACATCGGCGGACGGCGATGCCGTGGCCGTGGAAAACGTGAATGCCGACGGCGCGGTCGTGCTGGTGTGCGAGCATGCGTCTTCGCTTTTGCCGACGGCTGCCGGTACGCTGGGGCTTTCGAGCGAAGCCTTGTCGAGCCACATCGCCTGGGATCCGGGTGCCTTGGCTGTCTCGCGACTTTTGTCTGCCAAACTCGATGCGCTCTTAGTCCTTCAGCGGTTTTCCCGTTTGGTCTATGATTGCAATCGGCCGCCGGAATCGCCTGCCGCCATGCCGGAAAAGAGCGAGATCTACGAGATACCCGGTAACCGGGACCTGTCCGTCGCGGAGCGATACGCGCGGACCGCTGCGATTTATATTCCGTTTCACGATCGGATCAGCGCTGAACTTGCGAGCCGCGCTGCTGCGGGACGCCCCTCGGTTCTCGTGACCGTGCACAGCTTCACGCCCGTCTATTTCGGCAAGCCGCGTGCGGTTGAAATCGGCATCCTGCACGACACGGACACCCGTCTGGCCGACGCGATGCTGGATGGCGCCGCCAAGGCCGGGCGTTTCCGCGTGGAGCGCAATTCACCCTACGGCCCCGAGGATGGCGTGACCCATACTCTGCGCCTGCATGCCTTGCCCGCCGGTCATGCCAACGTCATGATCGAGGTGCGCAACGACCTAATTGCCAATTCCGTCGACCAGGAGGTCATGGCCGACTATCTCGCCGGGCTGATCGCAGATGCGGTCAGTTCTGTCGGGAGACAATAAAAGACGACCTCACGGGGAGCAGCCTTGCTGCGAATAACCGCCACAAAAACCGGCGGGCCAAATACGTGATCACCGCAATCCCGCGGGCGATCTTCACTTTGGGGGATGCCATGTCAGATTATACTGATACAGACAAGAAACAGGATCTCCATATCCTGCATTCCATGGGCTATGCGCAGGAACTGGAACGGCGCATGAGCTCGTTCTCGAACTTTGCCATTTCCTTCTCGATCATCTGCATCCTGTCCGGCGGGATCAACTCGCTCGGCCAGGCAACCTCGGGCGTTGGTGGTGCCGCCATTGGCATCGGCTGGCTCGTCGGCTGCGCCATTTCGGGGATCTTTGCGCTCGGTCTGGCGCAGATCGCTTCGTCCTACCCGACGGCCGGCGGTCTCTACCACTGGGCGTCGATCCTCGGCAATCGGTTCACCGGCTGGCTCGCCGCATGGCTCAACCTTCTCGGTCTCGTCACGGTTCTGGGCGCCATCAATGTTGGCACCTACTACTTCTTCTTCGGTGCCTTCGGTGCTTATTTTGGCCTCGAAGATACTCTGGTCGTCCGTGTCGCCTTCGTTGCCGTGATCACGGGCCTGCAGGCCCTCATCAACCACTTCGGCATCGGACTGACGGCGAAGCTCACCGACTTCTCGGGCTACCTGATCTTCGCGACCGCAATCCTGCTGACGATCGCCTGCCTCGTTGCTGCTCCGAGCTACGAGATCGGTCGTCTGTTCACCTTCGCCAACTACACCGGCACGGAAGGGGCAAGTGGCGTCTGGCCGAACCCGGTCTCGACCCTGATGGCCTTCGGTCTCGGCCTGTTGCTGCCGATCTATACGATCACAGGCTATGATGCTTCCGCCCATACCTCGGAAGAAACCATCAAGGCGTCGACCTCGGTGCCGCGTGGCATGATCTCGGCGGTCCTCTGGTCGTCGCTGTTCGGCTACATCATGCTGTGCTCTTTCGTTCTCATGATCCCGAACATGGACGATGCTGCAAAGCAGGGCTGGAACGTATTCTTCTGGGCGATGGACAGCCAGATGAACCCCGTCGTCGAGGAAATTCTCTACTTCCTCATCTTCGTGTCGCAGTTCCTCTGCGGCCTCGCCACCGTTACTTCGCTGTCGCGCATGATGTACGCGTTCTCGCGCGACAAGGGTCTGCCGGGTTCGTCGGCACTCGCCAAGGTCAGCCCGAAGCATCGCACGCCGGTGGCAGCGATCTGGGTCGGTTCGATCCTGTCGGTGCTCTTCGTCTGGTTCACGTCGGCGATCACCATTGCCGGCACACCTGCCTACTCGATCGTCGTGTCCTGCACCGTCATCTTCCTCTTCCTGTCCTTTGCTTTGCCGATCGCTCTCGGCATCGTGGCCATCGGGACGTCGAAATGGCCGAAGATGGGCGAATGGAACATGGGCGTCGGGACCTACAAGCTGGTCGCCGTGCTGACGATCATCGCCATGGCGCTGATCTTCTTCATCGGCATCCAGGCGCCGAACGACTGGGCACTGCCGATCACCGTCGGCTTCCTGGTCTTGACCGGGATCGTCTGGATCGTCTTCGAGAACAAGCGCTTCAAGGGCCCGCCGATCGGTGACGAAGTGGCCAAGCGCCAGGCCGAGATCGCCGCAGCCGAAAAGGCCGTGGGCCAGGTCTGATCGTCATCTCACGGGCCGGACAGGTTTCGGCCCGTGTTTCCTCTCCGATGCCGGCGCGCCCGGTATCCGTCTCATTTCATCTTTGTGCGGACCATAGTCATGACCACCACTTACACATTCGAAGACCTGAAAAAGGACGTCGCCGAAGGGCGCATCGACACGGTTCTGGCGTGTCAGGTGGACATGCAGGGCCGTTTGATGGGGAAACGCTTCCAGGCGGAGTATTTCGTCGAGAGCGCCTACAAGGAAACCCATAGCTGCAACTATCTGCTGGCGACCGACATGGAGATGGACACCGTGTCCGGTTACAAGGCGACCAGCTGGGAAAAGGGTTACGGCGACTACACGATGAAGCCGGATCTTTCGACCCTGCGTCGAATTCCCTGGCTTGAAGGCACGGCCCTCGTGCTATGTGACATGCTCGACCATGCGACCCATGCGGAAGTGCCGCATTCGCCGCGTGCGATCCTGAAGAAGCAGGTCGCCCGGCTCGAAGCCATGGGCATGAAGGCGTTCATGGCGACCGAACTCGAATTCTTCCTGTTCGACCAGACCTATGACGAGGCGCGGCTTTCGGGCTATCGCGACCTGAAGCTGGTCTCGGGTTACAACGAGGACTACCACATCTTCCAGACGACCAAGGAAGAGGATGTCATGCGGGCGATCCGCAAGGGCCTGCAGGGCGCCGGCATCCCGGTCGAAAACTCCAAGGGCGAGGCGTCTGCCGGCCAGGAAGAGATCAACGTCCGATACGCCGATGCACTTTCCATGGCCGACCGGCATGTGATCATCAAGAACGGCTGCAAGGAAATCGCCTGGTCCAAGGGCAAGGCCATCACCTTCCTTGCCAAGTGGCATTACAATGCCGCCGGTTCGTCCTCGCACATCCACCAGTCGCTCTGGTCCGCCGACGGCAAGACGCCGCTCTTCTTTGACGAAAACGGCAAATACGGCATGTCGGACACCATGAAGCACTACATGGCTGGGCTGCTCACCCACGCTTCGGAAATTACCTATTTCCTGGCGCCCTACATCAACTCCTACAAACGCTTCATGGCCGGCACCTTTGCGCCGACCAAGGCGATCTGGTCGAAGGACAATCGCACCGCCGGCTACCGTCTCTGCGGCGACGGCACGAAGGGCATCCGTGTCGAGTGCCGTGTCGGCGGCTCCGATCTTAATCCTTATCTCGCCATGGCCGCACTTCTCGCCGCGGGCATCGACGGGATCGAGAAGAAGATGGAACTCGAGCCCGCCTTCACCGGCGACGCCTACGGGGCGCAGGGTGTCCGCGAAATCCCGCGCACGCTGCGGGCGGCGACGGAAACGTTGAAGGATTCGGCCATGCTCAGGGCTGCATTCGGCGATGATGTGGTCGACCACTATGTTCGCGCTGCAGAGTGGGAGCAGGAGGAATATGATCGTCGCATCACCGACTGGGAGGTGGCACGCGGTTTCGAGCGGGCGTGACGAAAGGTGGCCTTGAGGCCGCCACGATCCCTCGCATATGGGTGTAAACATGGACAGCGGCCTCGGCCGCTGTCATCTCGTTCTAGAACAACAGGAAGACGATCATGACCATGATCCAATGCATTTCGCCGATCGATGGATCGGTTTACGCCGAGCGCCCGGCGATGTCGCTGGAAGCGGCGACCGAGGCCGTGGCTCGTGCGCGCAAGGCGCAGAAGGCCTGGGCGCGCCGGCCGCTCGAAGACCGCATCCAGCTCGTGCTGAAGGGCGTTGCTCGTCTCAACGAGATGTCCGCTGAAGTCGTACCCGAGCTTGCCCATATGATGGGCCGTCCGGTGCGTTATGGCGGTGAATACAAGGGGTTCAACGAGCGTTCCAACTATGTTGCGGCGATTGCCGCCGATGCGCTTGCGCCGCTCGTCGTCGAAGCCAGCGACAAGTTCGAGCGTCGCATCGAGCGCGAGCCGCATGGCGTCGTCTTCGTCATCGCGCCGTGGAATTATCCCTACATGACCGCGATCAACACGATCGCGCCGGCGCTGATGGCGGGCAATACCGTCGTCATCAAGCATGCGACCCAGACGTTGCTCGTTGGCGAGCGCATGGTGCGCGCCTTTGTCGAGGCTGGTGTTCCCGACGATGTCTTCATCAACCTGTTCCTCGACCACCAGACGACCTCTGCGCTGATCGCGGCCGGCAATTTCAACTTCATCAACTTCACCGGTTCGGTCGAAGGCGGGCGTTCGATCGAGCGCGCTGCGGCCGGTACCTTTGCGGGCCTCGGCCTCGAGCTCGGCGGCAAGGACCCGGGTTACGTCATGGAAGACGCCGACCTGGAGGCCGCCGTCGATACGCTGATGGATGGCGCGACCTACAATTCCGGCCAGTGCTGCTGCGGCATCGAGCGCATCTATGTGCATGAGAGCCTCTACGACGCCTTCGTCGAGAAGTCGGTCGCCTGGGTGTCGAACTACAAGCTCGGCAATCCGCTCGATCCGGAAACGACGCTTGGGCCAATGGCCAACAAGCGCTTCGCCAAGGTGGTGCGCGAGCAGATCGCCGATGCCGTATCGAAGGGTGCCAAGGCGCTGGTCGATCCCAAGCTCTTCCCGGCCGATGATGGCGGTGCCTATATCATGCCGCAGGTGCTTACGAACGTCGATCACTCCATGGCCTTCATGAAGGACGAGACCTTCGGTCCGGCCGTCGGCATCATGAAGGTGAAGAGCGACGAACAGGCGCTCGAACTGATGAATGATAGCCCCTATGGGCTGACGGCCTCGCTCTGGACGCAGGATCCGGAGCGCGCCGCCCGGATCGGCCGCGACATCGAGACCGGCACCGTGTTCATGAACCGCGCCGACTATCTCGACCCGGCGCTCTGCTGGACCGGTGTCAAGGAAACCGGCAAGGGCGGCTCGCTCTCCGTTCTCGGCTTCCAGAACCTTACCCGTCCGAAATCCTACCATCTGAAGAAAGTCACGAAATGAACATCGTCGCCAATTGGAGCTACCCCACCGCCGTCAAGATGGGACGTGGCCGCATCAAGGAACTGGCGGACGCCTGCAAGTCGCTCGGCATGAAGAAGCCACTGTTGATCACCGACCGGGGCCTGGCCCCGATGGCGATCACGCAGACGGCCCTCGACGTCCTGGAAGAGGCGGGCCTCGGCCGTGCGCTCTTCGCCGATGTCGATCCGAACCCGAACGAGAAGAACCTGGAGGCCGGCATCAAGGCCTACAAGGATGGCGGCCATGACGGCGTCGTGGCCTTCGGTGGCGGTTCGGGTCTCGATCTCGGCAAGTGCGTGGCCTTCATGGCTGGCCAGACCCGGCCGGTCTGGGATTTCGAGGATATCGGTGACTGGTGGACGCGGGCCAATTCCGACGGGATCGCGCCGATCGTTGCGGTCCCGACCACGGCGGGCACCGGCTCGGAAGTCGGTCGCGCTTCGGTCATCACCAACTCCGAAACCCATGTGAAGAAGATCATCTTCCATCCGAAGTTCCTGCCGGGCGTCGTCATCTGCGATCCGGAACTGACCGTCGGCATGCCGAAGATGATCACCGCCGGCACGGGCATGGACGCCTTTGCCCATTGCCTGGAAGCCTATTCCTCGCCCTTCTATCATCCGATGAGCCAGGGGATCGCGCTTGAAGGCATGCGGCTGGTGAAGGAATTCCTGCCGCGCGCCTATCATGACGGTACAGACATTGAGGCTCGCACCAACATGATGTCGGCGGCCGCCATGGGCGCCGTTGCCTTCCAAAAGGGGCTCGGTGCGATCCACGCGCTGTCGCATCCGATCGGCGCCGTCTACAATACCCATCACGGCATGACGAATGCCGTCGTGATGCCACCGGTGCTGAAGTTCAACCGTCACGTGATCGAGGATCGCATCGAGCGGGCGGCTGCCTATCTCGGCATCGCCGGCGGCTTCGACGGCTTCTACGATTATGTTCTGGCGTTGCGTGCCGAACTCAACGTACCGGCCAATCTCACCGCCATGGGCATTGCCAATGACCGGATCGATGAACTATCGGCCATGGCGATCGAGGATCCGAGTGCCGGTGGCAATCCGGTCAAGATGACGCTCGAAAACACCAAGCAGCTCTTCGCTGACTGCTTCTGAGACAGGCGGCGCAATTTGTAAAACAAGGAAACCCTGTCATCATCTGGCAGGGTTTTCTTTTTCCTTCAGCCGCGTTTGCCCGGTGTGTCCATACTTTTGGGGGTTGGTGTATGTCGTTTCACACGAAGTCGGTTTTTGGTCTTTTCATCGCAATTCTGGGCGCCAGCCTGACATTTCAGGCTGGCCCGGCATGGGCCGAGAGCTACCAGGGGCTGCTGAAGAAGGGATATACCGTCGGCAAGATGAGCCAGGGCAAGTCCGGCTCACTTGGCTGGGTTCTGAGTGGCAAAGATGGCAAGCAGTTCTGCAAGGCGAAGGTCAGTCTTGCGGTGGTGGACAAGAAGACGCTCGTAAGCATTCTTGGCAGTGGGCGCATGGTGAAGGTCGATCGCGCGACCTTCGAGGCGAGTCTCGGCGGACCGGATCCTTCCTTGCCGCTGCTGTCTGATCTCAAGGCGGGACGTGTCGGACCGCAGCATGTCGGTGCCTGCACGCCGCTGCGCGGCTGATCTGTCGGCAGCTGTCCGTTTCAATGTTCGAATATACTAGGCTTTTCCGTTGCTTCTCCCCAATATGGGGGAGGGGGCGGCCCGCAAAGTTTGCGGTTTATTAACCATGATTGGCAATGATGTGTTTACGAGGCGCCAATGACGAGGGTTGCCCCAGAGCGATGAAGCGCTCGGAACAAAGCCCTTGAGGAACACGCATGCCAGTCATCTCATTCGCCAATGCCAAGGGTGGCGCAGGCAAGACCACCGCAGCCCTGCTGCTTGCCACAGAGCTTGCCCATCAGGGCTACCGTGTGGCCATTCTCGATGCCGATCCGCAGCGCTGGATCACCCAGTGGTCCGACCTTTCAGGCCCGCAACGCAATATTGAGGTGGTGTCGGAAGTTTCCGTTGCCTCCGTTCAGGGGCATATTCGCGAGCTATCCCGTACGCATGATTACATCATCATGGATCTCGCCGGTGCTCGCGATGCCATGGTGACCACGGCGGTTGGTCTGTCGGATCACGTGATGATCCCGGTCCAGGGCTGTGCGATGGATGCCAAGGGCGGTGCCCAGATCCTCGATCTCATCAAGATGATGGAAGACACCGGGAATCTGGTCATTCCCCATTCTGTCGTGCTCACCCGCGTGACGTCGATGGTGACGACGCGGGCGCTTCTGACAATCAAGGGTCTGCTCGCTGCGCGTGGCGTCAATGTCGTCAATACGCCGATCGCCGAGCGCAGTGCCTATCGCGAGATCTTCGACTGTGGTGGCACGCTGTATTCCATGGATGCGGCAAAGATCAGCAATCTCGACAAGGCCCAGGAAAACGCCAAGGCCTTTGCTGCGGAAGTCATGCGCCTGTTGCCGGTCAAGATCATCCGCTCCGCCGAACCGCGCCGGCTGTTCCGTCTGGTCCGCAACGCCGCTTAACGATCTCCTCCCGAGAGTACCACCTCGAAGCCGCCGGTCCTGCCGGCGGTTTTTTTGTGCGCAGGGCGACAAGACAAAAGCCGCAAGCACGGGCTTGCGGCTTTGAGATGCTTTCGCTGATTGACTGTGGTCAGTCGATAAACTCGACCGTCACGCCGGGCTTGACCATCTTTGCCAACTCGGTCGCGTCCCAGTTGGTCAGGCGAATGCAACCATGGCTCTGGGTGCGGCCGATCTTAGACGGTTCCGGCGTGCCGTGGATGCCGTAGGTGGGTTTCGACAAGGCGAGCCAGACAGTGCCGACCGGGCCATTGGGACCCGGTGGGATTTGCAGGATCTTGTCGTTCGCGCCCTGCTGGAAGTTGACCTTCGGATTGTAAGTGTAGCCCGGATTGAGCGCGATGCGCTCGATCGTGACCGTGCCCGACGGTGACGGTGTGTCGGTGGAGCCAATGCTGGCCGGGTAGGCGGCGACGAGATTGCCGTCTGCACCGTACGCGAAGACCTGTTTCAGGGCCTTGTCGGCGACGATGCGGGTCACGCTGCCGGTCTTAGCAGGGCCCGGTTCGATGACCTTGATGATGGTTCCGGGAATGGTGAAATCGACGCCCGGATTGAGTTCGCGCAGGTAACCCTCGTCCATGTGGAACTTTTCCGCCAGCATTTCGACGGTCGAGGTGTAGGACATGGCCGGCAGTTGTGCCTTGTGGCTATAGTCTTCCGGGATGGCGGCCACATAGGGTCCTGCCGCATCGCCTGCGGTGATCGTGTAGCTGGTGACGGCAAGGCCGCCGGACAGGCGCAGGCGCTCGAGGATGTCCTCGGCATTGTTCGGATCCAGCGTTTCCCCGGTCATCTTCTCCCAGGCAACGATCGCCTTGTTGACGTTCTGGCCCATCTTGCCATCGATGACACCGGGGGAGATGCCCTCACGGTCCAGAAAGACCTGCAACGCGGTGATTTCCAGGCGGGAGAGATTGCTTTTGACCGGGATCTCGGGCGTCACCGTGCGCGCGGGCGCGTTGTCGGTCGGCGGGGCCATATCTGGACCGCCATAGGGCATATCGGACGGAGAGCCGTCGAGCGGGAGTCTGTCGCCGGGCATGGCGTCCGGTATAGAGGCGGTCGTCACGTCGTCGTCCCAACCACGCGGCTGCTGTTGCGGCTCATCGCGATAGGGATCATAGACGCCGGGGAGGTCGCGGTTACGCCCGGCCTGTGCCGGAGGATAATAGCTCTCAGCCGGAATTTCCGTCGCCACGAGATTGCCGAAGCGGTCGATCAGGACGGTTCGCCCCATACGGTCGCGGCTGATCACCACTTCTCCCTCTTCAGGGACATAGTCGAGAATGTCGCCTTCCGGAGACACGAGAAGGGTCTGGGACTTGCGGTAGTCGTAGACGGATTGCGCCCAGCTGGCGCCTGCGGTCGCCAGTGAGGTGGCGGCGAGCGCCGCCATGAGCAAGCCTGATTTCCTGATGTCGTGCACGGTGCGGTTTCCTCGTCTCTGCGGGCGACAAACGCGACAAATTTGACACTAATGTGGAAAAGGTGAATTCATAATGAATATTAGATTAACTTGTTGAGGGGCAGGGGAAGAACCGTTCAGCCGATGCCGAGGTTCCGGTATCGTTACGGTCTTCAAGGGGGAGCGATGCTGGACCGACTGAGACTTGATTCCTTTCTACCTTACCGCCTTATGCGGGTTGCGGAGCGATTCGATACGGCCTTTGCCCATTATTGCGGTGCCGAGGACGAATTGTCCTGGTCGGAGTGGCAGGTCCTGTGGTCGCTCGGAGAGAATTCGCCAATCACCGCCAAGTCGATTTCGCTCCAGTCCGGCCTTTCGAAGACCAAGATCAGCAGGGCCGTGAAAGTGCTCGAGGATCGGGGCTACGTGCTGCGCAAGCGCGACCGGGCGGATCGACGCTTCGAACTTCTGTCCTTGACCGAGGAGGGGAACCAGCGTTTCGACAGGCTCGAGCGCTCGGCTCATACCTTCCAGCACTGGCTTGAGCAGACAGTCAACATCGCCTATCTCTCCTCGCTCGATAGCGGGCTCAAGGGCCTCGAACATATGGCGGCGGCCGGGCAGTTGCAGGTTTCCGCTCCGGTGATGCAGGAAAGCATGGCATGATTTCGTTTCGTGGTCCTCGCGGGCCGTCTCTTGCACTCGACCAGAGCTCGGTCTTTGATATCGGAGCCTGCGTCGTGGACGGCGTCGATCTTGCGCCCGGGCGTTCGATCCCCGACGACGGCGACCCGCGCATCGATCATTCACTCGAAGGTTTTTTCTTCACCTGCGGACCGGACCACATCCGCCATCCGCAGCCGATGGCAGACGGAAAGGGGCGCTATCCCCTGCATGGTTCGTTTTCGGCTCACCCGGCTCAGGCGCTCTCTTTTTCATCGGATGGCGACGATCTCCTGGCCTCTGCCACTATTCCCGTGCATCTGGCGGATGGCGGGCAGGCGGAACTGCGCCGGCAGTGGCGGATCAAGGGCGAGAGCGGCGAAGTCCAATTGGCGGACCAGGTCGTCAACACCAGCGACAGGCCGATGCCGGTCTTCCTCATGTACCACATCAACCTCGGCGCACGGCATTTCGACGAGAGCACCTTGCTCGAGGGGGCGATGCTGGAGGGCGGTTCGTTGCCTTGGGCCTTCGGCGAGGGAGATGGCAGCATTTTCTGCGTCTCCGCTGGCCATGGTGGTTGGGCGGAGGTCCGCCTCGGGCCGATGAGGGCGATCGGCGGCAAGCGGCTCAAAGTGCGCTTCCGGACCGATACACTGCCCTATCTGCAGGTCTGGCGAAACCAAAAATCGCCCGCGCATGTGTTGGGCATCGAGCCGGTGTCGCATCGGTGGGTGAGCCGGGATGACCTCGAACGCGCCGGAGAATTCGTGATCCTGCAGCCGGGCGAAAGCCGCGATTACGGTCTCGCCTTCTCTTTCGTCTAGACGGTTTGAGCGCGTCTAAAGGGGGCAGAGGGTCCGCGCTCGTCATTGACGCTCGCTGATACCCGTCGTAGATGTTTGGCCCACGAAATGGACGAGGTGACCCGATGAACATCCGGCAAATCAACGAGGAATATTCGGTCAGCGGCCAGATCACGGTCGATGAACTCGACGAGATCAAGGCGCTTGGCTTCAAGTCGATCGTCTGCCATCGCCCTGACGGCGAAGAGTTCGGCCAGCCGGAATTTGCAGCCGTTGCCAAGCGCGCGCAGGAGCTCGGCCTCCAGATCAAGCATGTGCCTGTTGGCCCGATGGGTGTCACGCCCGATGCCGTCGCCGACATGGTTGATGCGTTGGAGGAATTCGGGCGTCCCATGCTCGGCTATTGCCGCTCGGGCGCGCGCTCGACCGCCACTTACGAACACGCGCTTCGTCAGCGCGGCTGATCCTTTCTCTTCATCATCGCTGGCCGGGCCTTCGCGTCCGGCTTCTGCGTGTTTTACCCAAGCCTCAAGCAGGAGTTTTCCCATGAGCATCAAGCGTATCGAGCCCGGCAAGCGCATGAGCGGCGCCGTCGTTCACGGCAACACCGTCTATCTCGCCGGCCAGGTTGGCGAAGGCGCATCCGTGACCGAGCAGTCGAAGTCGGCTCTCGCCGAAGTCGACCGCCTGCTGGCCGCTGCCGGTTCGGACAAGTCGAAGATCCTACAGACGATCATCTACCTCTCCGACATGTCGACCTTCGGCGAAATGAACGCCGTCTGGGAAGCCTGGATCGACCCGGCCAATCCGCCGGCCCGCGCCACGAGCGAAGCCGCTCTCGCGACCCCGGACTACAAGGTCGAGTTCATCGTGACTGCTGCTCTCTGATTTTTTCAGAGACGTCTAGAATACGAAAAGGCCGGGAGAGATCCCGGCCTTTTCTCGTTTATGGTCAATGGGCTGTCAGGCCTTGTTGCGAATTTGAGTCAAGGTGCGCGTCGGCGTGATCGCTTCCGGATCGAGCTTGATCTCGATGATCGAGGGCTTTCCAGAGGCGCGGGCGCGCAGGAAGGCTGGGGCGAAGTCTTCGGTCTTTTCGACGGTTTCGCCGTGGCCGCCATAGGCCTGGGCGAGTGCTGCAAAATCCGGATTGGTCAGATCCGTCGCGCTGACGCGGCCCGGATATTCGCGCTCCTGATGCATGCGGATCGTGCCATACATGCTGTTGTTGATGACGAGCGTGATGATCGGCAGGTTGTAGCGGATGGCGGTCGCGAATTCCTGGCCATGCATCATGAAGCATCCGTCACCGGCAAAGCAGATGACTTCACGCTCAGGGAACAGCTGCTTGGCGGCGACGGCTGCCGGAAGGCCATAGCCCATGGAGCCGGAGGTCGGGGCTGCCTGGGTGTTGAACGCCTGGAAGCGATGGAAACGATGCAGCCAGGTGGCATAGTTGCCGGCACCATTGGTGAATATCGCGTCCTTTGGCGTGTTGGCTTCGATCCATTCCATGATCGGACCCATCTGCACGGCACCGGGGCCGGCCTTCGGCGGCGTCGACCAGGCGAGATAGGCGGCATGCATGGTTTCGGTGCGTTCGGCCCAGGCCGGGGCGTTGTGTGCATCGAGCGCTGCGAGCGCTGCGACGAATTCCTCAGGCGCGGCACAGATCGCGAGATCAGCGCGGTAGACGCGGCCGAGTTCGGACGGGTCCGGGTGGATATGGACCAGCTTTTGCGCCGGGTAGGGGATGTCCATCAGCGTGTAGGACGAGGACGGCATTTCGGAGAAACGGCCGCCGAGCAGGATCAGCAGATCGGCTTCCTTCACTTCCTTGGCGAGCGCCGGGTTGATGCCGATGCCGACATCGCCCGCGTAGGACGGATGCAGGTGATCGAAGAGCATCTGGCGGCGGAAGGAGCAGCCGACCGGCAGCTTGAATTTTTCGGCGAAGGCCTGGATGCCGGCGACGGAGGTTTCGCTCCAGCGGGTACCACCGAGGACGACCATGGGGCGCTTGGCGGTCTTCAGCAGTTCGCCGAGGGCGGCGATCTGGCTTGGGCCGGGATGGGCCTCTACGGGCGTGTAGGGCTTGGCTTCTGGGGCTTCGACTTCATCGAGCAGCATGTCCTCCGGCAGCGTCAGCACGACCGGGCCGGGGCGACCGGAGGTGGCGACGGCAAAGGCGCGGGTGACGAATTCCGGGATGCGGCGAGCGTCATCGATCTCGCCGACCCATTTGGCGAATTCGGTGAAGGCGCGGCGGTATTCGACTTCCTGAAAGGCTTCGCGCTCCTTCATGTCGCGACCGATCTGGCCGATGAAGAGGATCATCGGGATCGAATCCTGCTTGGCAACATGTAGACCGGCAGAGGCGTTGGTGGCGCCCGGGCCACGGGTGACCATGCAGATGCCGGGCTTGCCTGTCAGGCGACCCCAGGTGTCGGCCATCATCGCGGCCCCGCCTTCCTGGCGGCAGACCAGCGTCTCGATGCCGCTGTCCTTCAGCGCGTCGAGCACGGCCAGATAGCTTTCGCCGGGAACGCAGGAGACGCGCTCGACGCCATTAGCCTTCAAGGCTTCGACGATCAGTTCACCGCCGGTTCTCTTCATTGCGTCTTCCTTTCCAGCTCGGCCAGTTCGGCCAGAATTTCATTTCCATGCTCGCCGATGCGCGGGCTCGGGCGCTCGTAGCGCAAGGGGGTCTCGGAGAGCACGATCGGCGTGCGCACGGAAGGGATCACGGTGCCCTTGTCGTCGCTCAACTCAATCTTCAGGCCGCGTGCCTGGACCTGCGGGTCGGCGAACATTTCCTCGATCGAATTGATTGGCCCGGCCGGCACGGCGTTTGCCTCGCAGGCGGAGAGCAGATCGCGCTTCGACCATTTCACGGTCTCAGCGGTAACAATGGCACGGACCTCGACCTTATTGGCGACGCGGGCCTTGTTGGTAGCGAATCGCTCATCTTCAGCAACAGCGGGGATGCCGAGGATGGCGCAGAGGCGCTTGAACTGCCCGTCATTGCCGACGGCCAGGATCAGATGGCCGTCGGCTGTCGGCACGACTTCGTAAGGGCTGATGTTCGGATGGGCATTGCCAAGACGGGTCGGCGGCTTGTCCGAGATCAGGTAGTTCATGTTCTGGTTGGCGAGCACCGCCGACATGACGTCGAGCAGTGCCATGTCGACGAACTGTCCCTGGCCGGTCCTCATGACATGGATGAGGGCTGCCTGGATGGCGGTGACGGCATAGATGCCGGTGAAGATGTCGGCGATGGCGACGCCCGCTTTCATCGGCTCGCCGTCCTTCTCGCCGGTGATCGACATGAAGCCAGACATGCCCTGGACGATATAATCATAGCCGGCGAAATCGGCATAGGGGCCGTTCTGGCCAAAGCCGGTGATCGAGCAATAGACGAGCTTTGGGTTGATCGCCTTCAGGCTCTCGTAATCGAGGCCGTATTTCTCAAGGCCGCCGCGCTTGAAGTTCTCGATGACGACGTCGGCCGAGGCGCAGAGGCGGCGGACCGTCTCCTGGCCTTCCGCTGTCTTCAGGTCTACGGCAATCGAGCGCTTGTTGCGGTTGGTGGAGTGGTAATAGGCGGCCGAGAGGTTTTCGCCATCGGCGCCCTCGACGAAGGGCGGTCCCCAGGCGCGGGTATCGTCGCCACCTTCGGGGTTTTCCACCTTGATGACGTCGGCGCCGAGATCGGCAAGCATCTGGCCTGCCCAGGGGCCGGCCAGCACGCGGGCGAGTTCGATCACGCGGATGCCGGCGAGCGGTGGTTTTGCGGACGGGCGGTCGGTCATGCTGCTTCCTCTACGGCAGGCGACGGGCCGATCCATCCCGTCGGCTGTCATGAGTTTTCCTGCGTTGAAGACCGTCTTAGCGCCGCTTCATGGCCTTCGCACTTGATTTTCTCTCATGGGATCATTCCGTTTCAGCAAGCCCGCTCTGGCCGCTCAGGTATCCAGACGGTCGAGCCAGGCGAGGAAATCGGCAAGGGCTCGTTCGCGGCCGATTTCGTTGAGTGTCTCGTGGCGCATCTCGTCATAGATCATCGTCGTCACCTGCATCATGCCCGCATCCATCAGGCGGCGACCGAGCCAGCGAATTTCCCGGCCGCCATTGGTTGCGGGGTCCTGGCCGCCGCCGATCAGATAGACGGGGAGGGCCTTTGGCAGCAAGGCGAGGCGCTCCGGAGATGCGCCGGCGAACGTCAGGCGGAACAGGTCCTGCCAAAGAGAAACGCTGGCGTCGAAGCCGCAGAGAGGATCGGCGATATAGGCATCGACTTCTGCAGGATCGCGCGAGAGCCAATCGAAGGCGGTGCGGTGGCCGGGGATCGATCTCCCCCATGCACCGAACGTGGCTTTCGGCAGGATTGCCGATGGGACGTCCGAGCCTTTCAACATCTTCTCGATGGCAAGCACGGCCTGGGCAAAACGGCCGGCGGGGCCGGGGTTGAAGTTGGAGTTCCAGACGGAGAGCGCCTGAAAATCCTGCGGGTGGCTCTCTACGGCATTGAGAGCGATCAGGCCGCCCATCGAGTGGCCGAACAAAATGACCGGCAGACCGCGATGTCGAGCAACGGCCAAATTTCGCATGGCCCTGACATCGGCGATGACTTTGGCGACGCCATCCCTGGTCGAGAAGCGCCCAATGCCGGCATCACTGGCCGTTGTCTCACCATGGCCGCGGTGATCGTGGACATAGACATGGTAACCGTGGGCGGACAGCGCTTCGGCAAAGCCTGCATACCGGCGGGAATGTTCTGCAAGACCATGGCAGACGATGACAATGCCCCGTGGCGTGCCGGTTGCCGCCAGATGGTGATAGGCCAGGCGCGCGCCGCTGGGGGCATCGTGATAGTGCAGGTCTATGAACATGCGGTCCTCCGTGGCCGCGATAGAAGGGTATTTCACCTGCCCGCGCAATGGAGGCGCGGTGGTTTTGCCCGTGTTCCGGTTTCAACCGCTGGGATTTGGCCCGCTAACCCGATCTTAATTCGTGATAGCAAGAGTGCGCCTCGACGGGTTCGGACGGTGGCAGGTTTGCATGATGCAGATGCGAGAGGATATCCCATACCGCAACGGGTACGGACAAGGTGTGCAACCATTCCCCGGCCAACTCTTCCTCGTCGCTCTTGCGATCGCAACTGCTGTGCTGGCATTCGACGTTCTCGATGGGCGTTACTATTACCGGGATGTCGATGATGTCCTGCGAGCGGTCCAGATTCGCCAGTTGCTCGCAACCTGGAACTGGTACGATCTTACCATTGTCGGCATCGATATGCCGGGTTCTTACCTGTCGCCCTGGTCACGCCTCGTCGATCTTCCCTATGTTCTTCTGACGCTTCTCCTGAGACCGGTAATGGGCGAGGACAGTGCGATCTGGTGGGCATTTCGATTGTGGCAGCCTGTCCTTCTGGCTGCATTTTGCGCGGTGTGGGTTCAAACGGCGGCGCAGATTTCCGGCGCGAGAGGCAGGGTCGAGCCCATTCATGTCGTCGCGGCCTTTGCGATGATGCCGCTCACTCTTTGGGAGTTCAGTCCCGGGCGCATCGACCATCACAATCTGCAGATCGTGGTGTTGATGCTCGCCCTATTGGGGATCTCCCGATGGTCTGTGGTCGGCGGTTTTGTTGCTGGGCTGGCCTGTGGTCTATCTTTTGTCATTGGCCTTGAGCTTGCGCCCGTTCTGCTGCTGGTTCTGATTGGCCCGGGTCTCGCTTGGTGTGCCGGTGTTCCCGGAAGCAGGCAGGTTCAGCTTTCTCTGGCTTTCGGCCTTGTCCTTTCAACCATTTCTTCGGGGGTGTTGTTTCTCGGTGTTTCCCGATTGGCTGCGACGGAATGCGATGCGTTTTCCGCACCCTATGCCGCAGCGTTTCTCGGCTACGCGATCATCGTGAGCACTGTGGTCACTGCAGTGCGCACACCGCGTTCTATTTCGCGACTTTTGGCACTTGCGGTGCCCGCCTGCTTGCTCGCGGTTGCCCTGGCCGTTCTCTTTCCGGCTTGCCTACACGGCCCCTATGCGACGATCGATCCCCTCGTGCGTGACCTCTGGCTCGATCGTGTCCAGCAGGAGCGATCGTTTCTCGATTTCTACCGTGTTGGGGAACTCATCAAGATCGTCTGTCTCAGTTTAATGGTGGTGGTGGCGGTTGGTGCCTTGCCGCGTTTCCTCGACAGGCTCCGACAGCGCGATGCCGGGTTCGTAATCGTTTTTGTTGTCGCGCTTGCGCTGCTGATACTGACCTTACTGCAGACACGCTTCATCCGTTTTCCTGCTGCCGCCGTCATGCTCTTTCTTCCAGTCGTATGGAGCGACGTAAAGGGCGGCTTTGCCGTCGCCAGGCGCTTTGTGCTGGGGGCCGTCGTCACCGTGCTTGTCGGTGGTACGGTCCTGACGAGGATTGTCCCCTTCGAGCCGTTTCGCCCCGTTCTGCTTGATTATGTTGCGCTTGATCTGTGCACCGATATCGATGCCGCTCCGCTTGCGGGGCTGCCTGCGGGGCGGATCATGGCCCCCAGTTCTCTTGGCCTCTTTCTGCTGGATCGGTTGCCGGCTGGCATGACGATCAACGCCATCCCCTTCCACCGGGCTGCCACCGGGATGCGAAAGATGTTCGACGTCTTCGTGTCGACCGACAAAGCGGCACGCAAGGCAGCCGCCGAGCCTTTCGACTATCTCGCCGTCTGCCGCTATCCTATGGTCTATGAGATCCCGAACGATACCCTGTTTGCAGTTCTCACAAGAGGCGGGACCTGGCCGGGGCTGGTGCCGGTTTCGGATTCCCCAAACTCGCCCCTGCGCCTGTTCCGCATCGATCACGCGCGCTTCGAATAGTGGCGAAAAAAGCCGCGCGAGCGGGCAATCTTGCGCATTGCGGCGTTGCCCCGACCGGGCAATTCGCCTAGATAGCGTGCAAACCCCCATCAGCCCGCCGGAGCAATTCCCCTATGGCACGCCAGTTCATCTATCACATGTCGGGACTGAACAAGTCCTACGGCGCCAAGAAGATCCTCGAAAACGTCAATCTGTCCTTCTACCCGGACGCCAAGATCGGTATCCTCGGCCCGAACGGTGCCGGTAAGTCGACGGTCCTGCGCATCATCGCCGGCAAGGACAAGGAATATACGGGTGAGGCCTGGCTGGCCGAGGGCGCGACCGTCGGTTACCTCGAGCAGGAACCGCATCTGGATCCGTCGAAGAACGCCTTCGAAAACGTGATGGAAGGTGTGGCCGACAAGCAGGCCGTGCTCGACCGTTACAACGAACTGATGATGAACTATTCCGACGAGACCGCGGAAGAGGGTGCGAAGCTCCAGGACATCATCGACAGCCAGAACCTTTGGGACCTCGAACAGCAGGTCGAGATGGCGATGGAAGCGCTGCGCTGCCCGCCGAAGGATGCCGACGTGACCGTGCTTTCGGGTGGTGAGCGTCGCCGTATCGCGCTCTGCCGTCTGCTTCTGTCGCAGCCGGATCTGCTGCTGCTCGACGAACCGACGAACCACCTCGACGCGGAGACCATCGCCTGGCTCGAAAAGCATCTTCGCGACTATCCGGGCGCCGTGATGATGATCACCCACGACCGCTACTTCCTCGACAATGTGACGGGCTGGATCCTCGAGCTCGACCGTGGTCGTGGCATCCCCTATGAAGGCAACTACTCGGCTTACCTGACCGCCAAGGCCAAGCGCATGCAGCAGGAAGCCCGCGACGAAGCCGGTCGCCAGAAGGCGCTGTCGCGCGAACAGGAATGGATTGCCTCCAGCCCGAAGGCCCGTCAGGCCAAGTCCAAGGCACGTATCAAGGCTTACGAACAACTGGTCGATGCGGCGGAAAACATCCGCCCCGGCGATGCCCAGATCATCATTCCTGTCTCCGAGCGTCTCGGCCAGGTGGTCATCGAGCTCGAAGGCATCAAGAAGGGCTTTGAAGGCCGCACACTGATCAACGATCTCTCGATCAAGCTGCCGCCGGGCGGTATCGTCGGCATCATCGGGCCGAACGGCGCCGGCAAGTCGACGCTGTTCAAGATGATCACCGGCCAGGAAAAGCCGGATGCCGGCACGATCCGTATCGGTGATACCGTGCATCTCGGCTATGTCGACCAGAGCCGCGACGCACTGGACGCCAACAAGACCGTGTGGGAAGAAATTTCCGGTGGTGCCGAAGTCATCAAGCTCGGCAAGTTCGACATGAACTCCCGTGCCTATTGTGGCGCCTTCAACTTCAAGGGTGGCGACCAGCAGCAGAAGGTCGGCAATCTCTCGGGTGGTCAGCGCAACCGCGTGCACCTCGCCAAGATGCTGAAGGCCGGCGGCAACGTGCTCTTGCTCGACGAACCGACCAACGACCTCGATACCGAAACGCTGGGGGCTCTCGAAAGCGCGCTCGAAGCCTTTGCCGGCTGCGCCATCATCATCAGCCACGATCGCATGTTCCTCGACCGTCTGGCGACGCATATTCTCGCCTTCGAAGGTGATGGTCATGTCGAGTGGTTCGAGGGCAACTTCGAAGACTACGAACAGGACAAGATCCGCCGTCTCGGTCCGGATGCACTGAACCCGGGCAGCCACGCTTACAAGCGCCTGACCCGCTGATATCGGCGGCAGATCTCGCCTGAGACATACAAGGGGCCGGCGTTTCGCCGGTCCCTTTTTTGATTGAACCGTGAAGCGCCGGATGTGGGGTTGGAGCCACATTTGCGCTTGCCTCATTTTCGATAATCACATAAAGATATCTTTATGTCGTTTTCGTCGTGGGGCTCGCATGCAGTTTGGTGTCGATAGTCTGGTGGATCTGCTGAAGGCGGCGGGAGAGCCGACTCGCCTTCGTCTTCTGGCGCTGCTTGCCGCCGGCGACCTCACCGTGACGGATCTTACCGAAATTCTCGGCCAGTCGCAGCCACGGATTTCCCGTCACCTGAAATTGCTGGCCGAAGCCGAGTTGATCGACCGCTATCAGGAAGGTGCTTGGGCCTATTTCCGCCTCAAGCAGGAAGGGGCGGCCTCGAGCCTAATCCGCCTGTTGCTTGACGTAACGGAAGAGGCGGATCCGGTGCTGCTGCGTGACCGGGACCGACTGGCCGCCGTCAAACGGGCAAGGGCCGAGAAGGCACAGGAATATTTCAGCCGCAACGCCTCTGAATGGGACGAGTTGCGGCGGCTGCATGTGAACGATGCCGATGTTGAAGCGGCGCTGCTCGAGCTCATCGGGGAGGAGCCGGTTGAGGCTCTGCTCGATCTCGGCACCGGCACCGGCCGGATTCTGCAACTGCTGGCTGACCGCTACCGGCGTGCCGTCGGCGTCGATGCAAGCCGCGACATGCTGTCGGTCGCCCGGTCCAATCTCGACAAGGCCGGGATTCTGTCTGCAACCGTGCGTCACGGCGATATTCTCAATCTGCCGCTCGATGCGAGCGATTATGACCTGGTTACGGTTCATCAGGTTCTGCACTTCCTTGAGGAGCCGGATCTGGCTCTGGCGGAGGCTGCGCGCATGTTGCGCCCCGGCGGGCGTCTCGTGATCATCGATCTGGCACCGCATGAGCTTGACTACCTGCGCAACGAACACGCCCACCTGCGGCTCGGTTTCTCCCATGCTGTCATGTCTGAGTGGCTGGCGCGACACGGGCTCTCGGTCGAGAATGTCGTCGATCTGCCGCCTGAGAGTGCTGCCGGTCGGGGGCTGACCGTCACCATCTGGCTTGCCCGGCGCGAAAGTGCTGCCGCACTCCGGATTGATCCAGAACCGCTTGTCCTGACGGGGAACCGATAAAATGGCCCAGAACGATCGCTCCAGCACACATTCCCCCAAGCTGAAGGTCTCCTTCGAGTTCTTTCCGCCGAAGTCTCCCGATATGGCAGATCAACTCTGGCAAACCGTGGAGGCGCTGCAGCCATTCCAGCCGGATTTCGTTTCCGTGACCTATGGGGCCGGCGGCACGACGCGCGAACCGACGCTTGCCACGGTCGGACGGCTGATCGGCCAGACGTCGCTTTCGACGGCAGCGCATCTCACCTGTGTCGGGGCAACCCGCGATGAGGTCCGCCAGGTCGTCGACGAGTTCAAGGCGGTCGGCGTTCGGCATTTCGTCGCGCTGCGTGGCGATCCGCAAGGCGGCGTGGGAACGCGTTATGAACCGCATCCGGGCGGTTTTGAAAATGCGGCCGACCTGGTTGGCGGACTGCGCGAGATGGGTGAATTCGAGATCTCGGTCTCGGCCTATCCGGAGAAACACCCGGAGAGTCAGGATGAGGCTGCCGACATCGACATGCTGAAGCGCAAGGTTGATGCTGGTGCAACGCGGGCGCTGACGCAGTTCTTCTTCGACAATGACGTGTTCGAGCGCTATCTCAATCGCGTCCGGGCTGCTGGGATTACGATCCCCATCGTGCCCGGAATCATGCCGATCCAGAACCTGACCCAGCTCAAAAGGTTTGCGTCAATGTGCGGCGCCAGCGTGCCGGAGCATTTTGATCGGCGTTTTGAAGGTACGGAGGGTGATGCGCAGGCGCGGGCCGAGGTTGCTTCGGATATTGCGGCGGAGCAGATCGCAGACCTTGCCGGACGCGGCATCGGGGAATTTCATCTCTACACGATGAACCGCGCCCCACTCACCATTTCGACGCTGAGCCGTCTGGGTCTTGGTCCGCAGTCGAGCGGCCTGTCGGGGGCCGCTGCCTGAAGACTGCATGCAAATTGTCAAAGAGAAAGGCGCGTGACGGTTCTTGTCACGCGCCTTTTTTGAATGGTTGAAGCATTGCTGCTGGAGAGGCCTCAGCCGGCCGTCTCATGGCGGGTGGTTCATCCGATCTCCGATCAGATGAACAGCATCGTGGCTATGAAAACAAACGCCGCACCGACGATCAGGACATTAAGCGAATTGGTCAGTCCCATTGTGTGCCTCCTTGCGTTGACCGTTAGATATTATGTCCGATTTGTGTCAGCGGAAAGCAGAATCTATGCTGCGCTGCCGCATGGAACAGTGGACAACATCCAGTCTGTTCGGAAAACGCTCAGAATTTCAGGGAGTTCCGACACCCTCCCTAATTGTTAATGGAGGTTAATTACAGTGAGGCCTGCGGGGCCTTAACGGCGCAAACTGGCGATGCCTCTGTCGCATTTTTCAAGGTGCCGTTTTTGTAAGGAAACCTCGTCATCAAACAAAAAAACCGGGGCGAAGGGCCCCGGCCGGAATGCACAAGATGCGGTGACTGATAATCAGAGCGCGTTGAGCAGCGCGGATGTCGCCCAGCCGTCGGCGGGGAGGCCGAGACGCTGCTGTTCTTTCTGGATGGCGACCCGGGTTCCCGAACCCAGAATGCCGTCGATCTTGCCGACGTCATAGCCGAGTGCCTGGAGTTTGGTTTGCAGGCCCTTCATCTCGTCGAGGCTGAGACCCGGTTCCGGATTGCCCTTCTGGTAAGGCGGCGCGCCCGAAAGGCGGGTGGCGAAATAGGCGGCCGAGGTCGTGTAGATGAACGACTGGTTCCATTCGAGATAGATGTTGAAATTCGGATAGGTGATGAACGCCGGGCCCTTGCGTCCCTGCGGCAGGACCAGCGACGCGGGCAGGGCGGCGAATGCCGTGTTGCCGTCGCGGGGCGCCACGCCCAATGCGAACCAGTCGCCGGCGGTCAGGGTGCCGCCGAGACCCGACTTTTCGAAAGGCAGGTTTTCCGGAATGGTCACTTCCTGGATCCATGGCTCGCCCTTCTTGAAGCCGAGATGCTGGATGAACTTTGCTGCCGTGAGGATGGCATCCGGGCTGCTGGTCTTGAGGTTGATATGGCCGTCGCCGTCTCCGTCCACACCGAATTCGATGATGTCTTTCGGGAGCATCTGGACCTGGCCGATTTCGCCCGCCCAGGCACCGGTGTTTGTCGCGGGATCAAGGTCGGCGTGCTGCACCATCTTGATCAGGGCCAGCAATTGCGGACGGAAGAGTTCGGGGCGGCGGCAGTCATGGGACAGGGTAACGAGTGCGTCGCGGGTGTTGAAATCGCCCTGCACGGCGCCGAAATCCGTTTCCATCGCCCAGAAAGCGGTGATCACGCCCGCTGGCACGCCGTATTCCTCATCCGCCCGGGCAAAGGTGTCGGCAAATTGCTTCAGTTTCTGGCGGCCGATATCGAGACGCGCCTGCGAGACGGTGCGCTGCGAGAATTCGAGAAAGGTCTGGCGGAAGACGCCCTGGGAGCGGTCGCGCGAGAGCACCTTCTCATTGATCTGAGCGCCCGCCAGTGCCTTGTCCACCACGTCTGCCGGAGTTCCGGCTGCGATCGATTCTTGGCGTACCCCATCGAGAAACGCTGCCAGGTCGCCTCCACATTGCTGGGCGAAAGAGAGGCTGGTCGAGGCCAGCAGCATGGCGAGGGGAAGAGTGATGCGGGTGGCGAGCTTCATCAAGAGGTCCTTTGAATATGCCTTGGGGAGGTCTCTGCGACACTGGCCGGACATGACGACGGTTCTGTGGCGCGTTGGCATGAAGGCGCGACCCGAAATTGGATTTCCGCCAAAACCGGTCGGCAGAACGGTCATTTCGAAACGGCGGCGACCCAATTGTGCCAGTTCTTCTGCGTTCCGGCAAAGACGTTGATATCGGTACCGCCCTTGATGCCGGGGATGACACCCGTCGAGGTATATTGCCAAAAGGCCCACCGGCGTTCCGAATAGATCTCGCTCGGATGTTGTGCCACCGCACGAACCCAGAAGTGGTAGTCGTTGAAAGCGCCGTCGAGATTGTCGCGATGGAAGTCAACGGAGGTATAGATGATCGGCCGCTTGCCGTAATAGGCCTCAATACGGTCCATGAACCGCTTCATCTCGCTGCGGACCGTTGCCGGGTCCGGACGGGTACGGCAGGTCTTGGAGGAGGGATTCCATTCGGCGTCGAGCACCGGTGGCAGCTGGATGGCCTCACGCGGGACATTGGCGATGAACCAGTCTGCCTGCTGGTCGGCCGTCGAACAGAAATAGTAGAAGTGGTAGGGGGCGTAAGCGAGGCCTGCCGCACGGGCGCCCTGCCAGTATTCGTTGAAGCGCGGATCCAGACGGTCGCCGCCTTCCGTCGCCTTGATGAAGACGAAAGAGACGCCCGAACGCTTGACCTCGCGCCAATCGACGTCGCCGTTCCATTTGGACACGTCGATGCCGTGCACCTGGTGACGGTGGGGTGTCTTGCCACCGAAGTCCTGTGGATCAGTATCGTGGAAGTGCGGCGAGACGGACGCCGTCTCCATGAGGTCGTAGCTGCCCGATGTGCAGCCGGCGAAAAACAGGCAGAAGGGCAAAAGTGCCGTCGATAGCCACCGCATCGGTCGTCCATGGGTCAGGTTAAAGCTCGTGCCCGGACAGACGGTAAAGGTCCGTTTGGTGCATCGAGTGTCCTTGTCCACCCATCATGGTTAAAACGGGGTTACATGCAATCCGTCCGATGCAGGGATTTTTGAAAACCGCCGCCGCTCAACGCGAGAGAACGGCGTGCCAGGCATAGCCGCGCCACAGCGACTCAAAGGTGAGGTGGAAGCCATTTTGCCGGGCGTGTTTCTCAAGGGCCTCCCGCAGGTCTGCGCGTGGGGTCACGTGGAAACGATTGAGCCAGGCCTGCAGGACCTTGCGTGCGAATTTGGGAAGCCGTTCCTGCTGGCCGAAGTCGACGATGTGCAACGAGCCCGCCGGGCCAAGCACCGCAAGTGCCCGGTCGATGGCTGCCTCCCAGTCCGGGATCATCGACAGTGCATAGGAGATCATCACGCGGTCGAAGGCGGCAGTGCCGAAATCTGCGGCGGTAAAGCGGGTCGCGTCGGCGACTCGCAGCAGGGGCTGGTCGCTTTCCCCGCGGAAATTGCGGCGCGCGGAGGCAAGCATTTCCGCCGAGATGTCGAGACCGCACAGGCTGGCCGAAGGATAGTGGCGGCGGGCCCGCAACAGGTTGCGACCCGTGCCGCAGCCCACTTCGAGGAGGGTGCCGCCGTCCGGAACAGCCAAGCCGGAAATCATGCGGTCGCGGCCGAGAAGGTAGTATTTCCGGGTGAGATCATAGATGTGCCGCTGATAGCGATACATCGCGTCCATGCGGTCCGCGTGGCCCGACCCGTCAACGATGGTGCTGCGGTCGGCGCTCATGCCGATCGCTTTTCGTAGATGTGGAAGCCGCCGTAGATGGCCGAGCGGTCCCGTTTGTCGAGCGCGGCGGACTGGTCGGCGAGATAGATCCACTGTTCCAGCAGACTGTCGGAGAGTTTGCCGTCGAGGACGCTTGCTTCTGCTGCCGTGCGGAAGATGACGCGGGCGCCTGGGGCTGCTGTGCGGCTGATCTCCGTCCAGAGCTCGTTCAACTGACGCGGCGTCATCCAGTCCTGTGCATCGAGCAGAACGAAGCGGTCGAGGCTCGCTGCCGGCTTTTGCGCCAGAAGTTCGGTGAAGCCGGCATGATGGACAGTCACCCGATCGGCGCAGTCGCGGATCGCCTCATGGTTCTGCGGCTGCAGATAGCTGGGCATGCGCCCCTCGTCCGCTCTCGGATACCGGCGCGCGAAAGCCTGCCAGGCAAAGGGGTTGTCCCGGAGTGGAAAATAGCAGGCCAGCTTTTCCAGCCTGTGCCGCAGGATTGGTGCAATCGTTCCTTCGTCGGAGAGGCTGGCAAGCTCGTCATATTGCTGCGGCGGGATGCCCAGGCCGAAGAGCGAGCTCTTGCGCGCTGTCAGCCAGCGGACGAAGGGCTTGTCAAATAGCGGCGCGATGCGGGTATCAAAGACGTGGCGCTGTTCGCGCAAGGACTTCGCCTCCACCATATCTTCCAGCCGGACACCATGCGCCCGGGCCAGCAGGTGACCGACCGCGATGAAGCGGCCAAGCAGACCCGTGCGATAGATGTTGCGGGTAAAGACGCTCGCACGCCGCCGGCCCATGAGACCGCGCTTCTGCCAATAGCGACGGGATGTTTCATCCAGATGCGGGGCGATATGCTTGTCGAAGAGAGCGAGGTTGGCGCGTTCGCCAGCCGTCCCGAGGAAGCGCAGCACAGCGGCGTAATCCGGCAGATGGCGGAAGGCGGCGAGCTTGAGGCGATTGAGGGCCACATGGTTCGGGTTGAGGTCAACCACGTCTATCGCGGCTGGTCGGCGGCTCAGATAAGCCAGCATGTTGCAGCCGCCGGAACCGATGGTGACGATGCGATGACCTTCCGAAAGCGCCATTGCCTCCATGTCGATCTCGGGGTCCTCCCAGATCTGCGCATAGACGAGACCGGAGAACAGCAGGCCGAACACACGCTCCGACAGCCCTGCGGCCGACAGGGGCCGATGTTGCAGCAGCGCATCCTTCAGCTTCGTGTTCTGATGAAAGCCGGCATCCGGTGCAATCTCTGTCATGTCAATCCGCCATCACTTGAGGTTGCTGGCGTTTAGCTCCTGGGTGCTACAGTTTGATGACGCGGAGCACGCCTGAGCTGCTAACCAATTCTAAAGGCTTTTCGTACAATTTATTGCCTACAAAATATGGGGTGTTTAACATCATGTTAAAGAAGCCTGCCTCACGTCGCGTGCTCACCTATTCGGCTGCAGGCTTTGCCGTTGGCGCCATCGCACCCTTGGCTTCGCTGATTCCCGCATTCGGACTAGACGTCGCCGGGATATCCCCGCTGAAGATCATGTCTGCCTGGCCGTTCTTGCTGACCGCCGGCCTGCCTTTCGTCACCGCCGGGCTCGCCGCCTATCTCGCCGGGGTGGAGCAGAAATTGAGAGGCCAGATCGCGGTTCTGGAAGAGCGTCGGGCCGATCGCCACACGCCCGGTGTGGACGGACTGACGGGGCTCGGCGACCGCGAAGCGCTGCATGACGGTCTGCGTGCCTTGTTCGGCACGGCCCGCCCGAACCAGGCGTTGCTGCTGATCGACATCGATCGCTTCAAATTTGTCAACGACACCATGGGCCATGAGGCGGGCGATGCGCTACTCGTGGAGGCGGGCCGGCGGCTCAAGCACTCGGTTGGCGAAGGGGCGCAGCTTTTCCGGACCGGCAGCGACGAGTTTGCCGTGATCCTCCCCAAGGCATCAAGCGCAGTCGTCGAATTCGTCTGTCTGGCCATCGAAGACAGCCTGTCGCACACGTTTCTGGTCCAGAAAAAACGGGTCTTTGCGGGTGTGAGCATCGGGGCAACGTTGCTTCAGGCTACGGATCACGACGTCAGTGAGGTGGTCAAACGTGCCGATCTGGCACTCGGGCATGCGAAACAGCGCTTCGGCGCAAGCCACGCCCTCTACGATCCGGCCTTGGCACGGGCGGCTAACGAGACGCTGGAACTGGAACGGGACCTTGTTCATGCGCTAAGCGGGGGGGAGCTTTATCTCGACTACCAACCGATCGTTGGTGTTAGAGACGGTGAGGTCCGGTCGCTTGAGGCCTTGCTTCGCTGGAAGCATCCGACGCGCGGGCTCATTGCCCCGGACGTCTTCATCCCGATTGCCGAACGGATCGGCATCATCCTGGATATTGGTCGTTGGGTCGTACGCAAGGCCTGCGAGGAGGCTTCGCGGTGGCCTGCGCCCGTTGGCGTCAGCGTCAATGTATCCGGCGACCAGTTCAAGGATCCCGGCTTTGTTTCCCATGTCTTCGATAGCCTAGTCGAGGCGGGTCTGGCGCCCGAGCGCCTGACCGTCGAGGTGACGGAATCGGTCTTTTCTGTCGACATTGATCTCGTCTGCGGAAACCTTGCGCAATTGCGATCGGGCGGCGTGCGGATCGCGCTCGATGATTTCGGCACGGGTTTCGCTTCGATCCATCATCTGCGCAGGTTCCCGCTCGACGAACTTAAAATCGACCGGTCCTTCGCTCAGCAAATGGTCGAGACCAGTCAGGGGGCAACCCTGGTGGATCTCATGCACAAGCTTTCCGAGACCTTTCAGGTTACGACCACCATCGAAGGCATTGAAACGGTCCGGCAACTCGAGTTCATCAAAACGCTCGGGATCGGAGATGCCCAGGGCTTCCTGTTCTCACGGCCTTTCGGTGCCGGCGAGGTGCTTGGTTATCTGCAGTCTCGACTGGCGATCGGCTCTGCGCCGGTCCCGGTTCATTGATTCCAGCCCACCGTTTGACCCGTGGATAGGAAGGCAGATTGCCTCCCATGACCTTTCGCCTGTCATCATTTGCTGATTGCATGGCCGCCTCACGCGGAGGAAAACATGCGTCTCCTGTCGAAGATATTCGCTGGCATCGCCTTGGGATTTATCGTGCTGCTCGCTGGTGGTATCGTCTGGCTGTGGCTGACACCACCGGACTTGTTGCGCGTCGGCACGGGTTATGCCGCCAAGATCGTCTGCTCCAACGTGTTTCTTGCGGGCCGCGATGCCGAGGATGTGCTGGCCGATGACGTGCAGGCGCCCGGCCACCCGCTGCTCCGGCTCGCCGGGGTGGAGGTCGACATGGACCGGCGTCTGGTTGTGGCGCGGCTCGCCGGCTTCATCGCACCGTCCGTGGCCGTCTATCGAGAGGGGTTGGGATGCGCCTCCGTGCCGGATGGCGATGTCGCGGCTGCGCGGGCGCTCATGGCACCAGTCTCCGAAGCCGTCCCTGCAGACGACACTCTGCCGTGGCCGGACGGCGAGGGGACGGCACCGAATGATCCGCGTCTTGCCAATGTGCTGCAGGATCAGGCGCTGCTTGGGTCCTCCTATCGCGCCGTGGTCGTCGTGAAGGACGGACGGATCCTGGGCGAGACCTATGGCGATGGCTTCAACGCCCAGACACCACTTCTCGGCTGGTCGATGGCCAAGACCGTCAATGGCGTTCTGGCGGCCATGGTGGCTGCCGAACAAGGTGTCGATCTCGATTCCGATAGGCTGTTTCCCGAATGGCGCGACGACGGGCGCTCAACGATCCGCTTGTCAGATCTCCTCGCCATGGAGAGTGGCCTCGATTTCAACGAGGACTATGGCGACGTCACAGACGTGACCCGGATGCTATATCTGCAATCGGATATGGCAGCCTATGTGCGGTCTCTGCCGGCTCGGACGGCACGTGGTACACACTTTAACTATTCATCGGGTGAGAGTGTGCTGATCGCAAGTTGGTGGATGTCCCGGCTTTCCGACCCTGATGCTGCCCTTGCCTTTCCCAGGAAGGCGCTGTTCGGGCCGATCGGCATGCGCAGCGCCGTGATGGAGGCGGACGCGCGGGGAACGCTCGTCGGCAGTTCGTATCTCTACGCCACGGCCCGCGATTGGGCGCGTTTCGGGCTGCTGCTGGCCCAAGATGGTCTGTGGCAGGGGAGGGTGATCGTGCCGGCCAACTTCATGTCGCGCATGATGAAGAAAACTCCGGCGTCCGGCAGCGTCTATGGCGGCGCGCAGGCGTGGCGGCAGGGGCCGGGCGACACGCCGGATGCGGGTTTCGGGATTGACGCGGAAGTCCTGTGGATTCTCGGTCACGACGGACAGTCTGTCGCCGTCATTCCCTCCGAAAATCTCGTGGTGGTGCGGATGGGACTGACGCCGAGTCGCGGCGGTTATAAACCGCAGCGGCTGGTGGCCGCGATCCGGGAAGCTTTGAAGTGAAGCGTGCCTTGAGGGCGTTTCACTGTGTCAGGTGCAGCAGCCCGCGGCGCTTGGCGTCGTAGTAATATCCGCGAGCGTAGAGGCGCACGGCGCCGTCATGATCGTTGTCGGCGACGAGCCAGGCACCTTTCAGGTATTTGACTGCGTATTTGATGTTGGTTTCCGCGTCGAATAGACCTTCCGCAGGTCCGTCATAGCCCATGGCCTTGGCCGTGTTGTAACGGATCTGCATCAAGCCGTAATTGCCTTTGCTGTAGGCCGAGGGATTGTACCGGCTTTCGCGGCGAACCACGCGATGCACGAGCTCCTCGGGAATCTCGTAGATTTTTGCGTATTTCTTGATCAGTGCATTGAGACGGGTTGGACCAACCGTCTCAGGTGTCGGCGTCAGGTCCTCCGGTTCGCCGGGCGGCGAGATGTCGAAGGGGTCCCCGAAGCTGGTGAGGGCGGTTGCGCGCAGCGGTGCCGCATAGGCCAGAACCACTGGGGCAGGGGCGGTCGTCGTTCCTGCGGCTCCAGGCTGCGGCGCCGCAGCAGCGGGCGTTCCCGGTGCGGCCAGCGTTGCCTGCAGAGGAGCGGCTTGAGCCGTCAGGGTCTGCTGGGCGTTCACGCCCGGTGGCGTGGTGACCATGGTCAATGCCTGGGTCGCCGCCGTTTCGGGCGTCGTCGCCGACAAGGCCGATTCCTTGAGGGCTGGAATGGGGGCGGCCGTTTCCGTGCCGGGAATGATCGGAGCGGGGCCGGGATTGGCCGCAGCCAGTTCGGCCTGGGTCATCGGTGCCTGTCCCGTCGGCTGCGCGCCTGCGGCTTGGCCACTGGTTGCAGCTTCAGCAGCCTTTGCGGCGAGCATTTCGGGCGAGTTCGGATTCGCCATTGGCGCCGTCTTCACATCGGCCTTCACGCTCTCATCGATCGCCGTGCATCCGCCGAGGCCGGTCAGTACGGATACAGCCAAGCACAGTGCGATGCCGCGGTCTTTTCTGACGATCATGCCACTATCCGTCTTAGAGATGCAGGTGACCGGTTGGGCAAATCACCGCCGATCAGATTTCCGTTTCTTAATCTATGGCTGGCATTGCGGCAAGCTTACGGCCCCGAACCGGTCTTCGGACGCTCAGGCCGCGATCTTCCGGTAGCCCGCCGTGACCGCGCCTGCGGAGATCAGAAGGGTGCCGCTGGCCCGCGTGATGCCGCGGCGTTTGGGTTGTTTCCGCAGGAATTCCCGTATCTTGGCGGGAGCGAGCGCATAGGCCAGTGAAGTCGCAATCGAGGCCAGGGCAAAGGTAGCTGCAAACTCCCAGGCCTGCGGCATCATCGCTTCGCCGGCGGTCATGAATTGCGGCAGCATTGCGACAAGGAACAGCGTGTTGCGTGTGTTGCGTATGGTCTCCCGCGCGCAGTGGGCGATGACCCGCAGCGGCTTTTCTTCGGGAAGGTTGTCGTTGTCGGCAATCAGCCCACCGGCGATGGGCGCACGCCATGTGCGAATCGCCACATAAACGATGTAGGCGCTGGCAAACCACGCGACGTAATCATAGGTGACAGGTGGCACCTGCAACAGGCACCATAGCACCGAAAGCGCGATGGCGATCGCGACCAGATTGCCGAGCGTGACGCCCGTGACCGTGGCGAATGCCGTCCTCTTTCCATGTCCCAGGGCATAGCCCAGGACCAGCAGCGCCGGACGGCCCGGCACGGCCAGCAGGGCCGTCGAGGCGACGGCAAAAACAATCCAGCTTGCATAGGACATGGCACTCACTCCTCGTCACAGAGGAAGCCAGTTTTCTCGGCTCAGGTCAATTGATCGGACGATACTTCTGGCCGAGATAATCCATCACTTCCTTGAACCAGGGGGTGCCGAGGTCGAAGGGCTTGCCCCCCTTGATGCGGGGAAATTCAATCGTGCGCAGGCGGCCGCCCTGATCCTCGTCGTGGCCCGTGACGCCGGAGATCTTGTTCAGTCCACTCTCGACGGCGAGATCGACCATGCTCTGGATCAGGCGCAGGTCGTCGTAATTGGCCGGAGCGGAGCGGGCGTAGTACCCCGACTTCTGCACCATCGAGCGGTCGGCATCGAGCAGCTTGGCGAAGTGCTTCTGGAACCAGTTGCCGACATTGATCGTATCGAGCTTCACATGTCCGAAGGCGTCGCGCTTGATTTCCTCGCCGGCGGCCTCGCGCTCCGCAACAATCTCGTCCATGCAGGCGCCTTCGGAGACGAAGAGCGTGACGAAGCCGGTGCGATCCATGATGTCCTTCAGGCGTGCAGCTTCGCCTTCCATGTCGAAATGGGTCTCTGGCAGATAGAGGCCGTCGATGTTCTTCAGTTCCTGGTTCATCATGAAGCCTTCAACATATTCGTTGTGCTTCGTACGCTGCATATACGCGCGGGCCGTGGCGGCGGTCAGCCAGCCGCAATGGCGACCCATCACTTCATGAATGACGAGGGTGCGGGGCGAGGCGCTCTGCTCGTTGGAAACGTGGTCGAAGAAGCGGGCGCCGACTTCCGCCGCCGTCCAGGCGCCGAGCGTCTGCTTGATCGGAAAAACGTCGTTGTCGACAGTTTTCGGCATGCCGACCACCGTCAGATTGTAGCCATTGGCGCCGAGATAGGCAGCGAGATCGGCAGCGGTGGTGTTGGTGTCGTCCCCGCCGATGGTGTGGAGGATGGTGATGCCGTCGGCGGCAAGACGTTCGGCGGCGACCCGCAACGGGTTTTCGCCTTCCTTGACCAGGCCGCGCTTCACGCAGTCTGCCGTATTCGTCAGCTTGACGCGGCTGTTGCCGATCGGCGAGCCGCCATAGCGATGCAGCACATGAGCCTTCTCGCGCATCTCGCGGGTGATCTCGATCTTGTAGTCCATCAGCAGGCCACGAAAGCCCGACTTGTAGGCGACCAGTTCGACATCCGGCGCGATGTCCGTGTAGCGCTCGATCAATCCGCCGACGGCGGAAGAGAGACAGGGGGCGAGGCCCCCGGCGGTCAACATCGCGACTTTCTGCTTGGCCATCGATCCTCCTTTTGTCGGCACTTTCAGCGCCGCCATCCACACTGTCGGGTGGCAAATGGATGCGACAGGCCGGAGGCGGAGTAAAGCAGAAAATGCAAGGATTTCCGCACTTTCGCGGTTTCGCGGACGGGTGGGCGTCCTTTCAACTGTTTCAATCGATTCAATCCGAAGTTCATGCGTTTCAGCGACCTGTGGAAAATCCTTCGGCCTGTCCCACCCGTCAGGGACGGATCGACTTCAGCAAAACCAATTCAACATGAAGAAACTTTAATCCCGCTTCGTGGCCCGATCAGCTTGCTTTTCAGGCCCATATTTGGTCAATCTCATTCATGATTTTCGATTTCGCCTGTGAACAGATATCGTCGTTCTGGGACCGTTTGCTGGGCGCAATCGGGGAGACGGCCAGCAATGTCATCGGGAGCATCGTCGAAGCGGTGCGCACGGCCTTCGAAGGCGATCCCGAGACCCGGCGCCGTGTGTCCTTCTCCGTCGCGATCATTGCGCTCTCGGCAAAGATGGCCAAGGCTGACGGTGTCGTCTCCAATGCCGAGGTCGAAGCCTTCCGCAAGATCTTCGAGTTCCCGCCGGAGGAAGCCCGCAACGTCGCGCGTCTCTACAATCTCGCGCGTCAGGATGTGGCGGGTTTCGAAACCTATGCGAAGAACCTCGCCAATATGTGCCGCACCTGCGACCAGTTCTGCCCGGTGCTCGAAGACATCATCGACGCGCTCTTCCACATCGCCAAGGCTGACGGACTGGTGCACGAGAAGGAACTCGCCTTCCTGTCGCGGATCGCCGAGATCTTCTCGATTTCGGAAGAACGGTTTGCCATGATCACGGAACGGCATATCCATGTCGATGGCGATCCCTATGGCGTGCTCGGTGTGAAGCCGTCCGACGACTTTGCAACGATCCGCAAGAAGTATCGCGCGCTGGCCGCCGAACATCATCCCGACCGTTTGCATGCCCGCGGCATTCCGACCGAATTTCACAGCGTTGCCAATCATCGCATGGCGAAGTTCAACGCCGCTTATTCGGCCATCGAGAAGGCACGCCGGGCGGCATGACGTCCTTCACTTCCGATTATGCGGGTGCCGAGATCTGCGCGTCGCCCAATCATGGTGACCGCGTCGGCGTCGAGCGCCCCGATATCCTCCTGCTGCACTATACCGGCATGCCGTCTGCTGAGGGCGCGCAGGCCTGGCTCTGCAATGTCGAGAGCGAGGTCTCGAGCCACTATCTCGTGCATGAGGATGGGCGCGTGGTGCAGATGGTGCCCGAGGCGCGGCGGGCATGGCATGCCGGCAGAAGCGTTTGGCATGGCGAAACGGATATCAACTCGCGGTCGATCGGGATCGAGATTGCCAATGCGGGTCATCCCGGCGGGCTGCCGGAATTTCCGCAACGGCAGATCGACGCCCTGATCGAATTGTGTCGCGATTGCGTCGAAAGGCATGGAATCCCCGCTGAACGCGTGCTTGCACACTCGGATGTGGCCCCCATTCGCAAGGTTGATCCGGGTGAAAATTTTCCCTGGGGGCGGCTCGCTGCCGCCGGTATCGGACACTGGGTGGAGCCGTCGCCAATCGGTGGCGGGCGCTTCTTCCAGCGCGGCGATGCGGGACAGCCCGTCGAAGCGTTGCAGTCGATGTTGTCGCTCTACGGGTATGGTATTGAGATTTCGGGAGAATACTGCGTCCGGACCGAGGGCGTGGTTGCTGCTTTTCAGCGTCACTTCAGGCAATCCAAGGTCGATGGCGTCGCCGACAGTTCGACCATCGAGACCCTTCATCGCTTGCTGACATCCCTACCGCGATTTGCCTGAAAATCGGCTCGCCGATCCTAGGGCGCAGCGGTCTTCGGGAACGCGCGACGGCGGGAATTGTTGCGGTGCCACACGATTTCCTCATTGCCAAGGTCTAAAGGCCGGGCTGAACGCGATGGCGGCTTCACCAGGAGCCCGTCGCAAACATCAACATTGAAGGTCTGGAACGGGGAGCCCCCGCGGGGCTCGCGACGCATGGATTGCGTCCGCTTTGACGCGCGCCGCTCTCGACCTTCGGACGGAGACTGACCCTTCTCATGACAAGACGACTGGTTGCTGCTGCGGCATGCCTCGCTATCCTTTTGACTCAGATCCAGACTGCATCGGCAGAGGAGAAGGACGGGCGCTCGAAATGGTCGCTTAAGACCATCAGCCGCGATGCCGGTTTTCCGGTTGCCCCATCCTTCTCGAAAAGTCCTTACGGCAAGATCATCTCGAAATATGCCAAGACCTATGGTGTGCCGGTTGATCTCGCCCATGCGGTCGTGCGGATCGAGAGCAACTTCAACCCGAAGGCGAGAGGCAGTGCCGGCGAGGTCGGTCTCATGCAGATCAAGCCGGCCACGGCACGGGCCATGGGCTATCGCGGTTCGACCAGGGGCCTTTACGATCCCGAGACCAATATCCGCTACGGCATGAAGTATCTCTCCATGGCGCATGAGCTGGGCGGAGGCGAGACCTGCGGCACGATCCTGCGATACAATGCAGGCCATGCCGCCAAGCGGATGAACCCCGTTTCGAAACGCTATTGCGGCAAGGTGATCGCGCTGATCGGCGACTGACAAAGCTGTGACCGAGGCGTTGTCTCGGTGGACAGGGCGACGCTGCATGCTATCACCGCGGCATGTACGGAATGGTGATGCATGGTTGAGCGTTTCAAAACGATAATCGTCGGTCGTGGCATGATGGGGGCTGCGGCGGCGCGGTATCTAGCACTTGCGGGGGACGACGTGGCCGTGATCGGTCCCGATGAGCCGATGGACTGGGCGCAGCACGACGGTGTCTTCGCCAGCCACTACGACGAGGCGCGTATCACGCGGACCATCGATTCGAACCCCGTATGGGCCCGGCTGGCCAACCGTTCGATCGCACGATACGGTTCGATCGCTGCGGAGAGCGGTATCGATTTCTACCATCAGGTCGGGTGTCTCATTGTCGGGCCGCAAAGGGGAGGGCGGGATCCCTATGTGGCCCAGGTTCATGCCGCTGCTGAAGCGCTGGGTGTCGAGACGGACCTAATGGCGGCCGGCGACATCCGGAACCGGTTCGACTACTTCGATTTTGGCGATGGCTGTGAGGGCGTCTACGAGCGCCGCAACGCCGGATACATCAATCCGCGCAGGTTGGTGGCAGCGCAGAGCATGCTCGCGGAAAAGACCGGCGCGCGGGTTATTCGTCAGACGGCGGTGTCTGTCCGGGAAGAGCCCGGTTCCGCCGTGGTAACGACGGATGACGGTGCGGTTTTCACCGCCGAGCGGGTGCTGGTGGCAGCAGGTGGCTTCAGCATCAACGAAAATCTGCTGCCGCGGTCGCTCGATCTTAAAGTCTATGGCCGAACCGTCGCTTTCTTCGAAATTGAGGACGCCGACCTGCCGGCCTATGCAGGGATGCCTTCGCTGATCCACCAGCCGGACGATCCGCTCGACCACATCTATCTCCTGCCGCCGGTGCGTTATCCCGACGGCAAGACCTATCTGAAGATCGGCGGCGATCCGGATGACCTGTGGCTTGCCACAGAACCTGAGATCCGGGCGTGGTTCCGCAGGGGCGGGCGCATCAGCACACGCAATCATCTGCAGCGCATTATCGGGGAGATCATCCCAAGTCTTGCGAACGCCCCAATATCGATGGCCGCCTGTGTCACCTCGTTCACGCCGGAAAACTATCCGGCCATTGGTTACGCGACAGACCGTATCGCTGTGCTGACCGGTGGCTGCGGCGCGGCGGCCAAGAGTTCGGACGAGATCGGGCGCCTCGGATCCGAGCTGATCCTCCATGGCCGTATTGTTGATGAGGCCTATGGCGGTGTCTTCCGTCCCGTCTTCACGGACTGATTCACCAAATACCGCCAAGTCACGCGGATAGCGTCATTTTCGTTGGCATTCGGCGGGCGTGTCGTTTAAGGACCGCTTGCCAGTTGGCCGGGCAGCCGCGCTTTACCAATGCCGAAAGGCGGTAGGGTGAGGAAAGTCCGGGCTCCACGGAAACACGGTGCCGGATAACGTCCGGCGAGGGCGACCTCAGGGAAAGTGCCACAGAAAGCAAACCGCCTCGCATGCGAGGTCAGGGTGAAAGGGTGGGGTAAGAGCCCACCGCGTCGCTGGCAACAGGGACGGCACGGCAAACCCCACCGGGAGCAAGACCGAATAGGGATGACGCGGGGGACGCGCAAGCGTCGCTACAGCCTGTTTCCGGGCCAGTCATCCGGGTGGGTTGCGCGAGGCAGCGTGCAAACGCTGTCCCAGATGAATGGCTGCCACGTCCCGGGAAACCGGGGCCATACAGAACCCGGCTTACAGGCCAACTGGCGAATTCTCCTCCTACTTCTGCCGCCCGGGCGGCGCTTTTGGCAAGTTTCCGCCAAGCGGCTGAAACTTCGACCAGAAAACTGGCCCGACCCGTTCCCGGCGAATGACGCGGCGGCCTGCGTCTTTGTGCCGATTTCCACTCTGGAAACAGAGGTTTCTAACCATTCGTTAAGCTTAACCGCCTATCAATATTTGCAGCCCGCGAAGGGTGGTGCCCGACCCGTTCCCATTGACGCCCATATAGTCCCATGGTATCCCATTCACATGCTGTTGCGGGGAACATCTTGGTCCCCAAAGTCCGGAAATTGCATGGTCTCTCCCTCTTGCTGGGTGAGTCTTTTCAGGATGGTGCGGCGGCTGGTGTGAGCGTGCGTGTCCGGGGGTCGATCAGCGACTCCTTGTCTTCAGGGAGGTTGGTCGTCAGTCATGAGCCGCTTCCTGTCCAATGCGACAAACAGGATCGATGCGAAGGGGCGGGTTTCCGTCCCGGCGGCGTTTCGTGCCGTTTTGCTGCAGCGCGACATTCAGGAGCTTTATTGTCTCCAGGATTTCGTCTATCCGGCGATCAATATCGGCGGTCCCGATTTGCTCGAGCGATACGAGCAGAGAATGGCCGCGGAGGATCCCTTCGCATTGGAGGCAAACGAGATGTCGCTGCTGATTCACGGTGGCGGCGTCTTTATGCGACTCGATGCCGAGGGGCGGCTGGCGGTGACGGATTTCATCCGGGATTTCACGGGGATTTCCTCGGAAGTCTGTTTCGTCGGTCGGTCGGATCATTTTCAGGTGTGGCAACCGCAGGCATTTTCGGATGCTCAGGCGAGGGCCAGGGAGGTCGTCAGGCTGCGGGGCCTGAAGACCTAACAAGACGGGGAAGCGGAATGGCGGCGAATCTTGGCGAAGGAAATTCCGATGCCAATGGCGGATCGGTTCGCCACATTCCGGTTCTTCTCGAGGGCGTGCTCAAGGCGCTTGAGCCGGAGGCTGGCAAAGTCATCCTCGACGGGACTTTTGGTGCGGGCGGTTATACGCGCGCCATTCTCGATGCGGGTGCCGACGTCATCGCGCTCGATCGCGATCCCACTGCCATTGCCGGCGGGCAGTCGATGGTTGCCGAGTACAGTGGCCGTCTCACGCTGAATCATACCGAATTCTCGGCGCTGGCCGACTTTGCGCCTGCGGGCGGCCTCGACGGCGTCGTGCTCGATATCGGCGTCTCCTCCATGCAGATCGACGAGGCTGAGCGCGGCTTCTCGTTCCAGCGCAACGGTCCGCTCGATATGCGCATGTCGGCCTCGGGTGTCTCGGCTGCTGACGTCGTCAACCGTGCCAAGGTTTCGGACCTGATCCGTATCTTCGGTTTCCTTGGTGAGGAAAAGCATGCGGGCCGCATTGCGCGTGCCATTGAGAAGCGCCGCCTGAACGAGCCCTTCCAGACGACGCGCGACCTCGCGAACCTCATCGAAACCGTCAATCCGCGCAAGGCTAAGGACAAGATCCATCCGGCCACGCGCGTTTTCCAGGCGTTGCGCATCTTCGTGAATGACGAGCTTGGTGAACTGGCACAGGCGTTGTTTGCCGCCGAGCGGGCGCTGAAGCCGGGTGGGCGGCTGGTTGTTGTCACCTTCCATTCGTTGGAAGATCGGATCGTCAAAAAGTTCTTTTCCGAGCGCGCCGGCAAGGCGTCAGGCTCGCGCCATCTTCCCATGGTCGAAGCGCGTAAGGCGACGTTCGAACCGGTGGGTAAAGGCATGGTGGCGGCGAGCGAAGAAGAGGCCGAGCGCAACCCGCGCGCCCGTTCGGCCAAGCTTCGAGCTGGTACCCGCACCATGGCGCCACCGGAAAAGCCGGATATGGCGATCTTCGATCTGCCCGACCTCGCAACGCTCGAAAAGATCGGGGGCTGAATATGCTGCGTACCTTCGATTTCCTGCTGATCGGTTCCATGGCGGCGGCTGCTGCAGTGACCTACCAGATCAAGCATGACACGGATAACAAGGCGGCCGAAGTGCGTCGCCTCGAGGCTGAAATCAAGCTGGAGAAGGACACGATCGATCTCCTGCGTGCCGACCGCGCTCTGCTTACGCAGCCGAACAGGCTCGATCGCCTCGTGAAGACCTATGCGACCGAATTGCAGCTGCAACCGACGGCACCGACACAGCTCGCGCGTCCGGTCGAACTGCCGATGCCAAAGGATCAGGTGCCGCAAAAGGAGGTTGCCGAAGACAAGAATGCGGCCTCCGATCCGGTCAAGGACCTGATTACGACCGGTTCGGTCAATCCCATTGAATCGGTGAACGACTGATGAGCTTTTTGTCGCGTATCATGCTCCTCAAGAGCCAGGCTCATTTCTCCACGGATGTGCAGCGGGGCGGCGCGGTCGTGGCCGGCCCCCGTATTCAAGGCACGGCAAAGCGCAAGTCGGCGATGGCAAAAAATCGCGTCGGCCTGATGATCGCCGGTTTCTGCGTTGTTTATGCCATTATCGGCGGACGTCTCGTTCAATATGGCCAGGCTCAGCCTGAGACAGTGTCGAGCATCCTGCCAGCCGACCGCCTGATGGCCTCGCGGCCGGACATTCTCGACCGCAACGGCGAGGTCCTTGCGACCGATATCAGAACGGTCTCGCTGTTTGCCGAGCCGCACAAGATCGTCGATCCAGACGAGGCGGTGGAACGCCTGTCGACCGTGCTCACCGATCTCGACATCAAAGGCACCTACAAGAAGCTTTCTTCGAAATCGCGATTCCAGTGGCTTCGCCGCCAGCTCACCCCGAAGCAGCAAAGCCAGATCCTGGCACTCGGCATTCCCGGCATCGGTTTCCGGCCTGAAAAGCGCCGTTTCTATCCCGGTGGTCCCACCGCCTCGCATATCGTCGGTTACGTCAATATCGACAACCGCGGCATGACCGGCATGGAGAAGTATATCGACAACCAGGGTCTGGCTGACCTGCGTGCGCTTGGCATGACCAGCGATACGCCGCTTGAACCGGTCAAACTGTCGATCGATATCCGCGTGCAGAACATCGTGCGTGACGTGCTGGTCGAAGCGATGGCGAAGTTCAAGTCGATCGGTGCTGGCGGCGTCGTACTCGACGCTCACACCGGCGAGGTGATCGCCATGGCGTCGCTTCCCGATTTCGACCCCAACAGTCCGGCTGGCTCCGAAGAGGGCTGGCTCAGCCGCATGGCGAACGGCACCTTCGAAATGGGCTCGACCTTCAAGTCCTTCACGATCGCAATGGGCCTCGATTCGGGCAAGGTGTCGCTGAAGGACAGTTTCGACGCCCGTTATCCGATCCGGATCGGCGGCTTCACGATCAAGGACTTCCACGGCAAGAACCGTATCCTGACCGTGCCGGAAATCTTCCAGTATTCGTCGAATATCGGTACCGCCAAGGTTGCGGATCTCGTCGGCACGGAAGGTCACAAAGAGTTTCTCACCCGGCTCGGCCTGTTGACCAAGATGCAGACGGAGTTGCCGGAAGTGGCGATGCCGTCGCAACCGCGTGAGTGGAAGAAGATCAATTCTATCACCATCTCCTTCGGCCACGGCGTGTCCACCACGCCGCTACAGACGGCGGTTGCCGGGGTGGCGCTGGTCAATGGCGGCAAGCTCATCGAGCCGACCTTCCTGCCGCGCACCCGCGAACAGGCCGATCTCGTCGCCAAGCAGGTGATCAAGCCTACGACCAGCGACGACATGCGCTTCCTGTTCGAATGGAACGGCATCAAGGGCTCCGGCAAGAATGCCCGCGTCGAAGGCTTCGACGTCGGCGGCAAGACCGGGACGGCGGACAAGGTGGTCAATGGCCGCTATGTCGGCGACAAGAACTTCAACGCCTTCCTGGCGGCCTTCCCGATCGACAACCCGCGTTACGTGGTGCTGACATTCATCGATGAGCCGAAGACGGACAAGGGCAATGGTGCGGCGCTGGCCGGCAACAGTGCTGCACCGATGGTCGGCGACATCATTCGCAGAAGCGCCGCAATTCTTGGTGTAGAACCCAAATTCGGTGAAGACGGGTCTGCTTTGCTCGTCTCTTATTGACCAGATTGAAGATGATACGGGGCGATTCGACTGACATTGCCCCGGAAGGATGGACTGCACATGCTGTTGGGCACACTGGCCGGCGACGACTACAAGAACCAGGTATCGGCGGCTGGCGCCGCTGCGATAGAGGTGGCAGGGCTTTCCGCAGACAGCCGGAAGGTCCAGGCGGGCACTGTGTTTTTCGCCCTGTCCGGGACCAAGGCCGATGGCAGCAGCTATGCGGCGGATGCTGTCGCAAAGGGTGCCGTCGCGATCGTTGCATCGCATCCGATTGAGACGTCCGTGCCCGTCGTCGTCGTCGACAACCCACGCCGTTTCCTGGCGCTGGCCGCTGCCCGTCTCGTCGGTCGCCAGCCGAAAACCATGGTTGCCGTGACCGGCACCGCGGGCAAGACTTCCGTTGCCTCGTTCACCCGCCAGATCTGGGCCTTTGCGGGCCATCCTGCGGCGCAGATCGGCACCACGGGCGTCGTATCTCCAAGCCGCAACGACTACGGTTCGCTGACGACGCCTGACCCGCTTGCTCTGCACACGCTGCTGGGTGAACTGGCCGACGAGGGCGTAACGCATGCGGCGATGGAAGCCTCCAGCCACGGTCTCGACCAAAGCCGCCTCGACGGCGTCGTGCTGTCTGCGGCAGGCTTCACCAATCTCGGCCGCGATCATATGGACTACCATCCGACGGTCGAGGACTACATGGCCGCCAAGATGCGGCTCTTCGATACGTTGCTGCCGAAGGGCTCGCCTGCCGTCATCTACGCCGACGATGCCTGGTCCGACGAGGCGATTAGGGTGGCAACGGCTGCTGGCCACGATGTGCGCACGGTTGGCCGTAAAGGGAGCTTCCTCAGCCTGAAGCGCGTCGAACACTTCCGCCACAAGCAGGTGGCCGAAGTGCATCACGGCGATCAGATTTTCGAGGTCCATATCCCGCTTGCGGGCGATTTCCAGATCGCCAATGCGCTGGTCTCGGCGGGCCTCGCCATCTCCACCGGCGTGCCGGTGGCTATCGCCCTGAAGGCGCTGGAGACTTTGGTCGGCGCCTCGGGTCGTCTCGAGCTCGTCGGCCAAACGAAGGCCGGAGCGCTTGCTTATGTCGATTACGCCCACAAGCCGGACGCGCTGGAAAACGTTCTGAATTCTGTGCGGCCGTTTACCACGGGGCGTGTCATCGTCGTGTTCGGCTGTGGCGGCGACCGGGACAAGGGCAAGCGCCCGATCATGGGTGAGATCGCGTCGCGGCTGGCGGATATCACCATCGTCACGGATGACAATCCGCGTTCGGAAGTACCGGCGACCATCCGTTCCGAGATCATGGCGGCAACGCCGAAGGGGATCGAGATCGGCGACCGTGCGCAGGCGATTCGGGCGGCCGTTGCCATGCTGTCTGCCGGCGATACGCTGATCGTGGCCGGCAAGGGACATGAAGAGGGGCAGACGGTCGGAGGAACCACGCTGCCCTTTTCCGACCATGCCGAAGTTCGGCACGCCTTGGAGGAGTTTGATCGTTGACCCTGCTCTGGACCTCACGCGACATGGTGGTTGCCATGGGCGGCCGGCCCTTCGGCCAGCTACCTGACGGCGTCACCGGCATATCGATCGACAGCCGCACCATCACGCCTGGTGAAGCCTTCTTTGCGATCAAGGGCGACCGGGTGGATGGGCACGACTATGCGAGCCTGGCGATCGCCAATGGCGCTTCCCTGTTGGTGGTGAGCGAGGCGAAGCTTCCGGCTCTCGGCCGTCTGACCGTGCCGATGATCGTGGTCGAAGACGTTCTTGCCGGGTTGCAGAAGCTCGGGATCGCCGCGCGCGACCGGACTGCGGCAACCGTGATCGCGGTCACCGGGTCCGTCGGCAAGACCACAACCAAGGAAATGTTGCGCCTGGCGCTTCAGCCCTCGGGCAAGGTGCACGCGGCCGTCGCCTCCTTCAACAATCATTGGGGCGTGCCGCTGACGCTCGCCCGCATGCCGATGGATACGCGTTATGGCGTGTTCGAGATCGGCATGAACCACGCAGGCGAGATCGGTCCTCTGTCGCGGATGGTGCGTCCCGACGTTGCCATCATCACCACGATCGCGCCGGCCCATCTCGGCAATTTTTCGAGCGTCGATGAGATCGCCGATGCCAAGGCCGAAATCTTCGAGGGCGTGGTGAATGGTGGTGATGTGATCCTCAATCGCGACAACCCTTATTTCGACCGGCTCGAGCAGGCAGCTCAGGCTACAGGGATCGAAAACGTGCACAGTTTCGGCCAGCACGCCAAGGCTGAGTTCCGGCTGGCGGAGTTCGACGGTGCGGCGGAAACCTCGACGCTTTGGGTATCCTTCCATGGCGAAACCCGGGAAGTCACTCTCGGTGCGCCGGGTCGGCATCTGGCCGAGAACGCGATGGCCGTCCTGGCTGCCGTTTCGCTCGTGGGCGCCGATCTCGATGCGGCGGTCGAAGCCTTCGCGTATCTGTCGGCCGTCAAGGGCCGGGGTGCTCGGCACAAGCTTTCCGCCGGTGGCGGCGCTCTCACCCTGATCGACGAGAGCTACAATGCCAATCCGGCCTCCATGCGCGCAGCGATCTCGGTGCTCGCTTCAGCACAGCCGCATTATGACGGCCGCCGGATCGCCGTGCTCGGCGACATGCTGGAGATGGGCGAGTTTTCGCCTTCGGTGCATGCGGAACTCGCGGGTCCTCTGCTGGCTGCGGGCATCGAACACGTATGGCTCGCCGGTCCGGAGATGGCGGCACTGCGCGACGCCCTGCCGGAATCGGTCTCGGTCGTCTATTTCGAGACGACGGCAGAAATGGCGAACTTCGTCACGGCGGAAGTGCGTCCGGGCGACGTGGTTATGGTCAAATCCTCTCTCGGCATCGGCTTCGGCAAGATTGTAGCGGCTCTGCTTGACAAGTATCCGGCATTCCCCGACACGGAGCGCCACTCTTAATTCGGGCTTTTGGAAAGGGCTCCCATGCTGATTTGGCTTGTGGAACTGGCGAACCACTTTCAGTTTTTCAATCTGTTCCGGTACATCACCTTCCGGACGGGGGCGGCTCTCTTCACGTCGGCGGCGGTGGTCTTCCTGTTCGGACCGATGATGATTTCCTCGCTCCGCGTCCGCCAGGGCAAGGGCCAGCCGATCCGCGCCGACGGGCCGCAGACGCATTTCAAGAAGGCCGGCACGCCCACGATGGGCGGCTTGATGATCCTCGCCGGTATCGTGGTGTCGTCGCTGCTCTGGGCCGATCTTTCCAACATCTATGTCGTGGCGACGCTGCTGGTGACGCTCGGCTTCGGTGCCATCGGCTTCTATGACGATTATCTCAAGGTGACGAAGCAGACGGACAAGGGCTTTTCGGGCAAGGCGCGTCTCGGGATCGAATTCGTGATTGCCGGTATCGCCGTCTATTTCATGATGAGTTCCGCCCTGCATTCGGCGCCGCAGGGGTCCACCTTCGGCTCATCCGTCGCCTTTCCTTTCATCAAGGACTACCTCCTCGATCTCGGCCTGTTCTTCGTGCTGTTCGGCGGCTTCGTGATCGTGGCGGCCGGCAATGCGGTGAACCTGACCGACGGTCTCGACGGGCTCGCCATCGTGCCGGTGATGATCGCTGCAGCCTGCTTCGGCGTGATCGCCTATCTCGCCGGTAATGCCGTTTTTGCGAATTATCTGCAGATCCATTTCGTGCCTGGTACGGGTGAGCTTGCCGTGCTGCTCGGTGCCGTCATCGGTGCGGGCCTTGGCTTCCTCTGGTTCAACGCGCCGCCGGCGGCGATCTTCATGGGCGACACCGGCTCGCTGGCACTGGGCGGCCTGATTGGTTCGGTGGCGGTGGCCACCAAGCACGAGATCGTCATGGCGATCATCGGCGGTCTCTTTGTCATGGAGACGCTGTCGGTCATCATTCAGGTCGGCTATTTCAAGCTCACCGGCAAGCGCGTCTTCCTAATGGCGCCGATCCATCACCATTTCGAAAAGCTCGGCTGGACGGAAAGCCAGGTGGTGATCCGCTTCTGGATCATTGCGGTCGGCCTCGGTATGCTCGGCCTCTCGACGCTGAAGCTGCGGTGAGGGCGTCATGATCGCGGCGAGCAGTTTCAGGGGCAAGCGGGTTGCGCTTTTCGGGCTCGGAGGCTCCGGGCTCGCCACGGCGAAATCCCTGCAGGCTGGTGGTGCCGAGGTTTTCGCCTGGGACGACAATCCCGACAGCGTCGCCCGGGCCGCGGCCGAGGGGATTGCGACGGTCGACCTGCACGGCATCGACTGGTCGACGATTGCTTCCTTCATCCTGTCTCCCGGTGTACCGCTCACCCATCCGAAGCCGCACTGGACGGTTGCTCTGGCAAAGTCCGCAGGCGTCGAGATCATCGGCGACGTTGAAATCTTTGTGCGCGAGCGGCGTCTGCATGCGCCCGACTGCCCGTTCATTGCGATCACCGGTACGAACGGCAAATCGACGACAACGGCACTGATCGCCCATATCCTGCAGGCGAGCGGGCGCGATACGCAGCTCGGCGGCAATATCGGTCGTGCGGTGCTAACGCTCGATCCACCGAAGGCGGAGCGCTACTTCGTTGTGGAGTGCTCGTCCTATCAGATCGATCTTGCTCCGACGCTCAACCCGACGGCCGGCATCCTGCTCAACCTGACGCCCGATCATCTCGACCGTCACGGCACGATGCAGCATTATGCCGACGTCAAGGAAAGGCTGGTGGCTGGGGCGGGGACCGCGATCGTTGGCATCGACGACAGCTACTGCGAACTGATCGGCGACCGCATCGAGCGGTCCGGCCACAAGGTCATCCGGATTTCGAAACGCCAGCCATTGGCGGATGGTCTCTTTGCCGAGGGATCCCGGATCCTGCACGCACAGCAGGGCGCGGTGTCGCTGTTGGTCGATCTCGATGGCATCCAGACGCTGCGCGGCAGTCACAATGCGCAGAATGCAGCCGCTGCCATTGCCGCGTGCCTTGCGGTCGGCGTTTCCGTCGATGAGATCCGGGCAGGGCTCAAGAGTTTCCCCGGCCTCAAGCACCGCATGCAGCCCGTCGCCCGCCGCAATCAGGTTGTCTTCGTCAACGACAGCAAGGCGACCAATGCGGAGGCGGCAGCACCTGCCTTGTCCAGCTACGAGCGGATCTACTGGATCGCGGGCGGACTGCCGAAAGAGGGCGGGATCGCAAGCCTCGCTCCACTCTTCCCGCGTATCGTCAAGGCTTATCTGATCGGCGAAGCCGCTTCGGCCTTCGCCGCAACACTGGGAGAACAGGTGGCTTTCGAGATCTCCGACACGCTGGATCGTGCGGTTGCCCATGCGGCGGCCGATGCGGCGCGTGACGCTGAGCCGTCTGCCGTCATGCTGTCGCCGGCCTGTGCGAGTTTCGACCAATTCAAGAATTTTGAGGTTCGTGGCGACAGCTTCGTCCGTCTGGTCTCGCAACTCGACGGCATCAGCATGCTGATCGACGTGCCGCAAGGAGGCAAATGACATGGTGAGCCGCGTGGAGAGAGGTCCGCTGGCGGACTGGTTCTGGACGATCGATCGGCTGTTCCTGATCATCTTCGTGCTCTTGATGGGCATTGGCCTGATGCTCTCCTTTGCCGCTTCACCTGCTGTTGCGGAACGGCTTGGTCTCGACAGCTTCCATTTCGTCAAGCGACACGCCTTCTTCATGCTGCCGGCGTTGACCGTGATGATCGGGCTTTCCTTCCTTTCGCCGCGCCAGGTTCGACGCACCGCGATGGTCCTGCTCGCCACGTCGATGATCATGATGGTTCTCGTGCTTTTCGTCGGGGTCGAGGTGAAGGGTGGGCGGCGCTGGCTGTCTCTGCTCGGCATGTCCATCCAGCCGTCGGAATTCATGAAGCCGGCCTTTGTCGTCATCTGCGCGTGGCTCTTTGCCGAACATGCGCGCCAGCCGGAGATTCCCGGCAACCTCTTTGCCATCCTGCTCTTCGGCATGGCGGCAGCCCTTTTGATCGCCCAGCCCGACCTCGGCCAAACCATCCTGATCGGCAGCGTCTGGAGCGCGATGTTCTTCATGGCGGGCATGCCATGGCTGTGGATCGTCGTGCTCGGCGCACTTGGCGCCACCGGGTTCGTTGGGGCCTATCTGACCCTGCCGCACGTCGCGGGGCGCGTCGACCGCTTCCTGACCGGGGAGGGTGACACCTTCCAGGTGGATACGGCGCGCGAGGCCATCATTCGCGGCGACTGGTTCGGTCAGGGACCGGGCGAGGGGATCGTCAAGCGCATCATCCCCGACAGCCATACGGACTTCATCTTCTCCGTTGCGGCGGAGGAGTTTGGCATCGTGTTTTGCATGGTGCTTGTCGCTATCTTCGCCTTCCTGGTCCTGCGCGGCTTGAGCCATGCCTATCGCGAGCGCAACGACTTTAACCGCCTGGCGGTCGCCGGTCTGGTGCTGCTGCTCGGCATCCAGTCGATGATCAATATCGGCGTCAATCTGGAACTTCTCCCGGCCAAGGGCATGACGCTGCCACTGATTTCGTATGGCGGTTCGTCGATGACGGCGATCTGCGTCACCGCTGGCTTCATTCTTGCGTTGACGCGACGCCGGCCGGAAAAACGGGCGCAGGAGCGCAGCCTGTTCCGGTCTGTGGCCGGCGTCCCGGCGGAGTAACCCATGTCCAAAGGTATCGTCCTTCTCGCCGCCGGTGGTACCGGCGGCCATCTCTTTCCGGCCGAGGCGCTCGGTCACGAGCTGAAGCGTCGTGGCTATGGTGTGCATCTTGTGACCGACAAGCGGGCCGAACGATTCGCCGGCAGTTTCCCGGCCGATGAAATCCATACGGTGGCTTCGGCTACGATCGGATCACGCAATCCTGTCGCCATGGCCAAGTCGCTCCTTACGCTTTGGCGCGGTTATCGCCAGGCCAAGGCGCTTGTCGGCCGGCTGAAGCCGAAGGCTGTCATCGGGTTCGGAGGGTATCCGACCGTGCCGCCGCTGTTTGCGGCCGCCGGCCTCGGCGTGCCGACCGCCGTGCATGAGCAGAATGCTGTCATGGGCCGGGCGAACCGCCTGCTGGCTTCACGTGTCGATGCGATTGCCGGCGGGTTTCTGGCGCCGGGCGGTGCGTACCAGTCCAAGATGCGGCTCACGGGCAATCCGGTGCGTCCGGCTGTCATCGCTGCCGCTGGCGTTCCCTATGTGCCCTCAGGTGAGGGGCAGTCGTTCCGGCTGGTCGTGTTCGGCGGCAGCCAGGGCGCGCAATTCTTTTCCGACGCGATTGCGCCGGCGGTGGCGATGCTTCCAACGGAACTGAAGGCACGGCTGGTCGTGACGCAGCAGGCGCGGCCCGAGGATGCGCAGAAGGTCAAGGATGCCTATGGCAGCCTCGGCGTGCCGGCCGACGTCGCCCCCTTCTTCACGGATATGGCGGAGCGGCTGGCGGCGGCGCATCTGGTGATCTGCCGGTCCGGAGCCTCAACCGTTTCCGAACTCGCGGTGATCGGTCGTCCCAGTATTCTCGTTCCCTACCCCTATGCGCTCGATCACGATCAGGCAGCTAACGCGGCAGCACTGGCGGCCAAGGGTGGCGCGCAAGTGATTGCCCAGGCGGAGCTTTCGCTGGAACGTATCGCCGGGCTGTTGCAGCAGGCGATGGAAAACCCCGAATCGCTCGCCTTGACGGCGGCTGCGGCCAAAAGCACGGGCAAGCCTGATGCGGCCGGCTTGCTCGCAGACCTCGTAGAGGCTATTGCCGCCGGCAAGGGCATTGCCCAGCGGAACGGAGCCACACTATGAAAATGCCGAAAACCATTGGTCTGGTCCATTTCATCGGGATCGGCGGGATCGGGATGAGCGGGATCGCCGAGGTCCTGCATAATCTGGGACACAGGGTTCAGGGGTCCGACCAGTCGGAAAGCGCCAATGTCCAGCGGTTGCGGGCCAAGGGCATTGAAGTTTTCGTCGGCCACACGGCGGAAAATCTTGGCGAGGCCGAAGTGGTCGTGGTTTCGACGGCGATCAAGAAGAGCAATCCGGAACTGATTGCGGCGCGGGAAAAGCTGCTGCCGATCGTGCGGCGTGCCGAGATGCTGGCCGAGCTGATGCGCTTCCGCAATGCGATTGCCGTGGGCGGGACGCATGGCAAGACGACGACGACCTCGATGGTGGCGGCCCTTCTCGACGCCGGCGCGCTCGATCCGACCGTCATCAACGGCGGCATCATCAATGCCTATGGCACCAATGCGCGCATGGGCGAGGGCGAGTGGATGGTGGTCGAGGCAGACGAATCGGACGGCACCTTCCTGAAGCTGCCGGCGGATGTCGCAATCGTCACCAATATCGACCCCGAGCACCTCGATCACTACGGCACCTTCGACAATGCACGCGCGGCCTTCCGGCAGTTCGTCGAGAACGTTCCATTCTACGGCTTCGGCGTGATGTGTCTCGACCATCCTGAGGTGCAGGCGCTGGTCGGTCGGATCGAAGACCGCAAGGTCATCACCTATGGAGAAAATCCGCAGGCCGACGTGCGTTTCTCCAATGTCCGGCTGGACGGCACGCGTTCGATCTTCGATGTCGAGATCCGTCGTCGTCGTACGGGGCGCGTGTTCAATTTCAAGGATCTGGTGCTGCCAATGCCCGGCCGGCACAATATTTCGAACGCTTGTGCGGCGATCGCCGTCGCCAACCGACTGGACATTTCGGAAGAAGCGATCCGAAAAGGTCTCGCCGGTTTTGGCGGCGTCAAGCGTCGCTTCACCCTGACCGGAACGTCCAACGGCGTTCAAGTCTTCGATGACTATGGACATCACCCAGTCGAGATCAAGGCGGTGCTGAAGGCTGCGCGGGAATCCTGCAAGGGCCGGATCATCGCCGTGCACCAGCCGCACCGCTATTCTCGTCTGGCGAGCCTGTTCGACGATTTCGCCAACTGCTTCAACGATGCCGACACCATCTTCCTGTCGCCGGTCTACGCAGCGGGTGAAGATCCGATCGAGGGTGTCGATTCGGAAGCGCTGGTGTCGCGGATCAAATCGAGCGGTCATCGGGATGCGCGCTATCTGGCCGCGCCCGATCAACTCGCTTCTCTCGTCGCGGGCATTGCACAACCGGGTGATTTCGTGGTCCTCTTGGGGGCCGGCAACATCACCCAATGGGCGGCTGCCCTGCCGGCGGAACTTGATGCAATTGCGGGAAAGTCTTGAATGAAACAGGTGGATGGGGAAAAGCTGCTGGCGTCGCTCGGCCCGGGCGTGAATGAACTGAAGGGACGGCTGACGCCGGATGCTCCTATGGACCGCGTGACGTGGTTCCAAGCGGGCGGGCTCGCCGAACTGATGTTCCAGCCTCATGATACGGAAGACCTCGTCACGTTCCTCAAGCTGTTGCCGGATGATGTGCCGCTGACGGTCATCGGCGTCGGCTCGAACCTGCTGGTGCGTGACGGCGGCATTCCGGGGGTCGTCGTACGCCTCTCCGCCAAGGGCTTCGGGCAGGTGGAGCTCGTCGGTGAAAACCGCATCCGCGCGGGCGCGATCTGCCCTGACAAGCACATCGCCGCCATGGCGATGGACAACAGCATCGGCGGCTTCCACTTCTACTATGGCATTCCGGGGTCGATCGGCGGCGCGGTGCGCATGAATGCCGGTGCCAATGGCGGCGATACCGCCGGACGTCTGGTCGAAGTCGAGGCGGTGGACCGCAAGGGCAATGTTCACGTACTGTCGAATGCTGACATGGGCTACAGCTATCGCCATTCGGGCGTGGCGAGCGATCTGATCTTCACGCACGCCGTCTTCGAGGGGTATCCGGAGGACAAGGCGAAGATCCGCGCCGACATGGATGCTGTCCGCCACCACCGCGAAACGGTACAGCCGGTCAAGGAAAAGACCGGTGGTTCCACCTTCAAGAACCCGGAAGGGCATTCCGCCTGGGAACTGATCGACGAGGCCGGTTGCCGGGGCCTGATGATCGGGGGCGCGCAGATGTCGTCGCTGCATTGCAATTTCATGATCAATGTCGGTCATGCGACCGGTTACGATCTGGAATATCTGGGCGAAACGGTACGCCAGCGGGTGTTCGAGAATTCCGGCGTAAAGCTGGAGTGGGAGATCAAGCGTCTGGGCATCTTCATGCCCGGCCGTGAGGTCAAGCCTTTCATGGGTTCTGTTCCGGCATAAACCGGCCCAACACGGCAATTCCGTCTGAGTGAAATCTTAACTCGCGGCCGTTAGTCTCTGCCCGCAAATGGGGGCAATGATGGCCGCGACAGTCCGTGCTTGGATCATACGACAGCTGACGCTGGGCGAGTTCTCGTCACGCCGTGCGGTTCTGTCCAAGGCCGTGGCGATGGCCGCGAAGATTGCTGTCTTCGCCTATATCTTGAACATTCTGTCCCATTTCCTGCTCGTTGCCTTCGACCTCCTGCCTTACGATCTCGCACCAGCGCTGGTGATCGCCACGGTTCTGACGCCGCCGGTTTCCTTTGTGGTCGCCGTTATCGCCTACAGCGTCGTTGGTCTCGCGATTTATGAGCTTGGCCTGTCGCATCAGCGTTTCGAAATGCTCAGCCGGACCGATATGCTGTCCGGGTTGATGAACCGTCGCGCCTTTCTTGAAGAATTCGAGCGGGTGAGGGGAACGGCGAGCCTGGCGCTGTTCGATATCGATCGCTTCAAGGCGATCAACGACAGCCTGGGGCACAAGACAGGGGACGATGTCATCGGCAAGATCGCGCAGGTACTGACGGCCATTGCGCCGCCTGTGGTGCAGGTTTCGCGTATCGGAGGCGAGGAGTTCGCCGCACTGCTGCCGGGAATGTCCGCAGCCGACTCTCTCGATGTTGCTGAGGCCATGCGGAGCGGGGTTGAGGCCGCGGTGTTCGTCGGGCCCGCGGGGCCATTTGCGGTCACGGTTTCTGCCGGTGTCGCAGAAGGGGTGGCGGAGCTCGGCTTTAGTGAGATCTTCTCCAATGCCGATCGGGCGCTCTATCTCGCCAAAGCTGCTGGGCGGAATCGAATCGTGCTGGCCGATGGTCTGCTGACGGCGGGACGGGGCAAAGATCCCGGTGCTTCCTGCCCTTCCGACGTCCTGGATGTACGTCGCTCGGCTTGACCCCGAAATCCGGAATAGGCTGAATTTTCCGGTGGTTACTCCTGGAATTCCAAGCGTTTTCTTGGTTTGGCGGTTTCGCTCTCCTGACCGAAGTTAACGAAAGTAAACACTTCATTAACCTTAATGTTGTTCAACTGGCGTCCAGGAGATCGACGCGGTGACGGTTGCTGTGTCTCGGTCGGACGAATTTTGCGAGGCGTTTTATGAGTGGCAAGCATGTCGCGGTTTTGATGGGCGGGATTTCATCGGAGCGGCCAGTGAGCTTGTCGTCCGGAACCGCCTGCGCGGCGGCACTCGAAGAGCAGGGCTATCGGGTTACCCGTGTGGATGTCGGCCGTGACATCGGCCGCGTTCTTGATGCCCTGCGCCCCGACGTGGCATTCAATGCGTTGCACGGTCCCTACGGTGAAGACGGCACGATCCAGGGTGTGCTTGAGTATCTTGAAATTCCCTATACCCATTCCGGCGTTCTCGCTTCTGCTCTCGCCATGGACAAGAGGCAGGCGAAGATCGTTGCGGCTCAGGCCGGCATTCCGGTTGCTGAAGCCATGGTGCTCAATCGTTTCGATATCGGCACTGTGCATCCGATGGCCCCGCCTTATGTCGTCAAGCCGGTTCGGGAAGGGTCGAGCTTCGGCGTGGTCATCGTGCGGGAGGATATGGCGCATCCGCCGCAGATCCTGACTTCCAGCGAATGGCGGTATGGCGATATCGTCATGGTCGAGCGTTATGTGGCGGGTCGCGAGTTGACCTGCGGTATCATGGATGGCAAGCCGCTCGGGGTCACCGAGATCGTGCCGCTCGGCCACAGCTTCTACGACTACGACTCCAAGTATGCCGCCGGTGGCTCTCAGCACGTCCTTCCTGCGCAAATTTCACCGAAAATTTACCAAAAAATACAATCATTGGCGCTTGAGGCGCATCGGGCGATCGGGTGCCGCGGAGTGAGTCGCTCAGACTTCCGCTACGACGATCGTCTCTCCGAGGATGGTGATTTGATCTGGCTTGAGTTGAACAATCAGCCTGGCATGACCCCCACCTCGTTGTTGCCCGAAATGGCTGCCCATGCGGGTTATGGCTTTGGTGAATTTGTAAGTTGGATGGTGGAGGACGCATCGTGTTCTCGATGAGTGGCAACAAGGCGGGTGAGGCTGCGGGCGGATTTTCCGCCATGCCTGCTGGCGCGGGTGAGGGGGTGGTTTTGCCGCGCCCTCTGCGTCGCATGGTGCGGTCCGTCGCCAGCCTCTGCTCCGGGCGCATTCCTCTGCCGCGCCATCTTGGCAAGGTGTCGCTCGCCGGTTTCTACGGTGTGGTCGCGCTGCATGGCGTCATCGTCGGAGGCCATGGGCCGGTTGTGGTGGAAACTGTGACGGCGGCGGCTGGTTTTGCCATTGAGGACGTTCGTGTCTCTGGCAATCAGCACACGTCTGAAATCGACATCCTGCAGCTTCTTGGCCTTGATGGTGCGTCCAGCCTGCTGGAACTCGACATCGCCTCCGCGCGCAAGGCGCTTTCCGAGCTTCCGTGGATCGAATCGGTCGAAGTCCGCAAGGTCTATCCCGGTACCGTCGAGGTCATGCTCAAGGAGCGCCAGGCTTATGCGATCTGGCAGCATGGGTCCGACCTGTCGCTGATCGAGCGTTCTGGCAGCGTGATTGCGCCGCTGCGCGATAACAAGTTTGCTTCGCTTCCTCTGTTTGTCGGCCGGGACGCCGAGACCGCCGCGGCTGCTGTTGAAGAAGAATTCTCCAAGTGGCCGGCCATTGCATCCCGGGTGAAGGCGTTCGTTCGTGTCGCCGGTCGCCGTTGGGACGTGCATCTGGACAATGGTATCATCGTCAAGCTGCCGGAAGATCATATCGCCGAGGCGCTCGCCTTGCTTACTCGCTTCGATCAGGAGCAGCAGGTTTTGTCTCGCGATATCGCTGCCATCGATATGCGTCTTCCCGATCGGGTCACGGTTCGCCTGACGCCGGAGGCGCAGGAGCGCCGCCAGGTTGCCGTTGAGGCGCGCACCAAGGAGCTCAAGAAGCTGGAGCAGAAGATATGAGTATCTTTGGTGGCTCCTCTTTCGGTCTGCCCCGCACGAAGCCTTTGTCCTCGAAGCGTGCGCATGTCGTCTCGGTTCTCGACATCGGCACCACCAAGGTGGTTTGCATGATCGCACGGCTGACGCCGCGTCGCGAGACGTCGGTTCTGCCGGGCCGCACCCATAACGTCGAGGTGATCGGTCTCGGCCATCAGCGCTCCTACGGCATCAAGTCCGGCGTGATCGCGGACCTCGATGCGGTCGAGAACGTCGTTCGTCTCGCCGTTGATGCGGCCGAGCGTATGGCCGGTCTCACCGTCGAGAGCCTGATCGTCAATGTTTCCGCCGGCCGCATCGGTTCTGACGTCTATACCGCGACGATCGACCTCGGTGGTCAGGAAGTCGAATCGGGTGACCTTCGCAAGGTGCTGATCGCTGCCGGCCAGAAGTCGCAGGGCAATGACCGCGCTGTCCTGCATTCGCTGCCGACAGGCTTTTCGCTTGACGGCGAACGGGGAATCCGTGATCCACTGGGAATGTATGGCGACGTCCTCGGCGTCGACATGCATGTGGTCACGGCCGAACGTGCAGCGCTCCGCAATCTGGAACTCTGCATCAATCGCGCTCACCTGACAGTCGAGGGCGTGGTCGCCACGCCTTATGCCAGCGGCCTTGCTGCCCTGGTCGACGACGAGGTCGAACTCGGTTGCGCGGCGATCGACATGGGCGGTGGCATGACCACCATCTCTGTCTTCGCCGAAGGCAAGTTGATCCATACGGACGCCATCGGGATCGGCGGTCACCATGTGACGACCGATCTGGCGCGCGGGCTTTCGACCCGTATCGAGGATGCAGAACGCCTGAAGGTCGTTCACGGTTCGGCTGTCGCCAACGGCGCCGACGATCGCGAAGTCGTGTCCGTCCCGCCGATCGGCGAGGACGACCGCGATCAGCCGACCCAGGTTCCGCGGGCTTTGCTCACCCGGATCATCAGCGCGCGGATTGAGGAAACCCTCGAACTGCTGCGCGACCGGATCCAGAAGTCCGGCTTTTCGCCGGTGGTCGGAAAGCGGGTGGTCCTGACGGGTGGCGCGTGCCAGCTGACCGGGATGCCAGAGGCGGCGCGCCGCATTCTCGCCCGGAACGTGCGTATCGGTCGTCCGATGGGCGTGTCGGGCTTGCCTGCGGCGGCAAAGGGACCGGCCTTCTCGACCGCGGTCGGCCTGACGATCTATCCGCAGATGGCGGACCAGGAAACACATGCCGGGCAGGGCGGGTTGTTCTCGCCCTTCGGCAACGGAAGCAGTCGGATCGCCCGCATGGGGCAGTGGCTGAAAGAGAGTTTTTGAGTTTACCCACCGACCGCAAGGTTCGGCCAAGGGAAATCTGTTGAAATGACATGGCCGGCTTGGCGATGCGGCCGGAAAAAGAAGGAACGGGTACCATGACCATCAAGTTGCAGAAGCCAGACATCACTGAGCTGAAGCCGCGCATCACCGTGTTCGGTGTCGGTGGCGGTGGCGGCAATGCCGTCAACAACATGATCACCGCTGGATTGCAGGGCGTTGATTTCGTCGTCGCCAACACGGATGCCCAGGCGCTGACCATGACCAAGGCCGAGCGCATCATCCAGCTCGGCGTCAACGTCACCGAGGGTCTCGGCGCCGGTTCCCAGCCGGAAGTCGGCCGCGCGGCCGCTGAAGAATGCATCGACGAGATCATCGACCACCTCAACGGTACCCATATGTGCTTCGTCACCGCCGGCATGGGCGGTGGGACCGGTACCGGTGCCGCCCCGGTCGTCGCCCAGGCTGCCCGCAACAAGGGAATCCTGACCGTCGGCGTCGTCACCAAGCCGTTCCACTTCGAAGGCCAGCGCCGCATGCGCCTCGCCGAATCGGGCATCGAGGAGCTGCAGAAGTCGGTCGACACGCTGATCGTCATCCCGAACCAGAACCTGTTCCGCATCGCCAACGATCGCACGACCTTTGCCGACGCTTTCGCGATGGCTGACCAGGTTCTGTATTCGGGCGTTGCCTGCATCACCGACCTGATGGTCAAGGAAGGCCTCATCAACCTCGATTTCGCCGACGTCCGTTCCGTCATGCGCGAAATGGGCCGTGCGATGATGGGCACCGGCGAAGCATCCGGCGAAGGCCGTGCGATGCAGGCTGCCGAAGCCGCAATCGCCAACCCGCTGCTCGACGAAACTTCGATGAAGGGCGCCCAGGGCCTGCTGATCTCGATCACCGGTGGTCGTGACCTCACCCTGTTCGAAGTCGACGAAGCTGCGACCCGTATCCGCGAAGAAGTCGACCCGGATGCCAACATCATCCTCGGTGCGACCTTCGACGAAGCGCTCGAAGGTATCATCCGCGTCTCGGTCGTTGCGACCGGCATCGATCGCGCGGCACTCGCTTCCAAGGGCTTCGAAGCCGCACCGCTGTCCAAGCCCGTTATGCGTCCTTCCGCGGCCGTTGCTCCGGCACCGGCCGCATATCAGCCTGCAATGACGCAGGCCCCCAAGCCGACCATGGATCCGGTCGCAGACACCATCCGTTCCGCTGAAGCCGCCATGGAACGCGAACTCGAAATCGCCGTCGCACGCCAGCAGGCCATGAGCCAGCAGCCGCAGCCCGCTGCCCAGCCGGAATTCCGCCCGGCCAGCAAGCTGTTCGCGACCCCGGCCCCGGAAGCCGCTCCGGCTCCGCAGATGGTACAGCCTGTCGCTCCGGCACCAGTCATGAGCCAGCCTGCTCCGGTGATGCAGCAACCCGCACCGGTGATGCAGGCTCCGGTCGCACCGGCTCCGGTCATGGCAGAGCCGCGCATGGCTGCAGAACCGGTCCGCATGCCAAAGGTGGAAGACTTCCCGCCGGTTCTGCGTGCCGAGATCGATCACCGGACGCATCCGGCGGCACCGGCTGCCCAGGAAGACCGCGGTCCGATGGGTCTGCTCAAGCGAATCACCAATTCGCTTGGTCGCCAGCAGGACGAAGAGCCTGTCATGGGTGACATGACCGGTTCCGCTCCTGCCGCTTCCTCGCAGCAGCGCCGTCCGTTGTCCGCCGAAGCAAGCCTCTACGCTCCGCGTCGCGGCCAGTTGGACGACCTCGGTCGCGCAACACCGGCTCGCGCCACCAGCGAAGACGACCAGCTGGAAATCCCGGCCTTCCTGCGCCGCCAGACCAACTGATTGCCCTTTCAGGAACCGCATGCGAACCCGGGCCACAAGCCCGGGTTCTTGCGTTTTCAGGTCTTTTGTTCTTCGCGAATTTATAATCGATTTCAGCGGCTTGGCTTCGTTACAGAGCGAAAGAAACAGTGATTTGGTAAAGACGCCGGAGGCTCGTATGTATGAAATCGAAACAGGGCCTCGCGAGAGGATCTTGTCACGTAACTTCGGCGCACGAGGAGCTTGCCGGCTCCAGCGCCTCGCAGATCAGGACGACCGGAATGCCCATAGCCTTGCTCGGATTTCAGACCACGATCGCAGCGCCGCTTTCGCTGACGGGGATCGGGGTTCATTCGGGCCGCGATGTGACAATCACCCTTCTTCCGGCCGAAGCGGGCAGCGGCATCACCTTCGTTCGGCAGCATGAGGACGGCACGACCAGCGAATACCGCGCGGTTTCCGCCCATGTCGGCAACACCGACCTCTGCACCGTTCTCGGTACCAATCCTGCCCGTTCCATCGCCACCATCGAACACGTCATGGCCGCGCTTTACGCGCTCGGCCTCGATAACCTCGTGATCGAGGTCGATGGCGCCGAAATGCCGATCATGGACGGAAGCTCCGAGGTGTTCATCGATGCCATCGAACAGGTGGGCATCACTAATCTCGGCGTCAAGCGCCGCTATATCCGCGTGACGAAACCGGTTCGAATCGAGGCGGGTGCCTCCTGGGCGGAGTTCCGTCCCTATGACGGTACGCGTTTTGAGGTCGAAATCGACTTCGACAGCAAGCTGATCGGTCGCCAGACCTGGGCCGGCGATCTCAATGCCGAAACCTTCAAGACGCAGTTGTCGCGCGCCCGCACCTTCGGCTTCATGCGCGACGTGGAGCGCCTGTGGGCAGCCGGTTTCGCGCTCGGTTCGTCGCTGGAAAACTCGGTCGTCATCTCGGACGACGACACCGTCATCAATGTCGAGGGGCTGCGCTACGAGAAGGACGAATTTGTCCGGCACAAGACGCTCGATGCGGTGGGCGATCTGGCGCTTGCCGGTGCCCAGTTCATCGGCTGCTACCGCTCCTATCGCGGTGGTCACAAGCTCAACGCCAATGCCCTCAAGGCTCTCTTGAGCGATCCGACGGCCTACGAAGTCGTTGAGGCTCCCAGCCGCAACCTCAAGGTTCGCGCCCGGGAGTTCGTCCCCGTCCAGGTACCGGAATTCGCCCCCTGGACAGCTTGATCTCCACGTCGATGCCGTATCCAACCGATCCACGCCGGCTTTCGTGCAAAGCCGGCGTTGTCGTTTTCGGCGTCGGAAGACGGGCCAAGTCTGGCGCCATTGCCACTTTCTCCAGCAGGCGCCACAAAAATGCGTTAAATCGTCATCACTGCGTTGCCCTCAGGCCGCTTTTGCGGCTAGAAACGCCATCTGAAAGCGACGGCTCACGGGCGGCGCTGCAATCGGGATCTTTCGAATGAGTCATGTAGGGTCGGTCGTTGTGAAGAAAGCCGCGCGTGTTGCAGGTCTGTGCGTCCTCATGTCTGTGGCAGGGGTTCTCGCCAGCTGCCAGTCCGACCCTGACATCGACATCACCAAGCTCGCGGCTGAAACCGATCCGCCGGAAGTGCTCTACAATCAGGGGCTCGCCAACATCAAGGCCGGCAACATGAGCGAAGCGGCGCGCAAGTTCGACGCGGTGGACGCGCAGCATCCGTTCTCCGAATGGTCGCGCAAGTCGCTGGTGATGAGCACCTTCACCAAATACCGGCTGGGCCGTTATGCCGACGCGATCGCGACCGGCAACCGCTACATGAACCTCTATCCGAAGTCCGAAGATGCGGCTTATGCGCAGTATCTCGTCGGTCTGTCCTACTGGAAGCAGATCTCCAGCGTTACGCAGGACCAGAGGAATTCGGTGAAGACGATCGAGGCGATGCAGCGTGTCGTCAACGAATTCCCCGATTCCGAGTATGTCGACGACGCTCAGGCCAAGATCCGATTCGCCCGCGACCAGCTCGCCGGCAAGGAGATGCAGGTCGGTCGTTACTACCTGGAGCGCAAGGAATATCTCGCATCCATCCAGCGCTTCCGTGTTGTCGTCGAGCGTTATCCGAACACCAACCAGATCGAAGAGGCGCTGGCGCGTCTGGTCGAGGCCTATTATGCCATGGGTGTCGTCCAGGAAGCCCAGACGGCGGCGGCCGTGCTCGGACACAACTATCCTGACAGCCAGTGGTATGCTGATTCGTACAAGCTGCTGCAGAAGGGCGGGCTTGAGCCGCGTGAAAATGCCGGTTCCTGGATCGCACGTGCCGGCAAGCAGCTGCTGACCGGCTCCTGAGGCCCATTCGTTCGCAAGTGAGATCCTGAGCCCATGCTCGTCCAGCTGTCGATCCGTGATATCGTCCTGATCGAACGGCTGGATCTTGCTTTCGAAACCGGTTTGTCGGTGCTGACTGGCGAAACGGGTGCGGGCAAATCCATCCTCCTGGACAGTCTTTCGCTCGCGCTTGGTGGCCGGGGTGACGGGTCTCTCGTCCGCCATGGCGAGGACAAGGGGCAAGTGACGGCCGTCTTCGATGTTTCGGGCAGCCACGCAGCCCGGGCTCTGCTCAAGGGCAACGGGGTCGATGACGACGGCGATCTGATTTTTCGACGTGTCCAGTCTGCGGATGGCCGCACGCGTGCCTATATCAACGATCAGCCGATCAGCGTTCAACTGATGCGGCAGGTCGGCCAGCTGCTGGTCGAAATCCACGGACAACACGACGATCGCGCCCTTACCGACACCGATGCCCACCGGATGTTGCTCGACGCTTTTGCCGGCCTGACCGACGAGGTGGTGACACTTGGCGAGAGCTACCGTCGCTGGCGCGAAGCCGAGCGGGGCTTCAAGGCTCACAAGGCAAAGGTAGAGGCCGCAGCGCGAGAGGCCGACTATCTGCGATCCTCGGTCGAGGAGCTCGAGACACTTTCGCCGCAGGACGGCGAGGAGGACGAACTTGCCGAACGTCGCTCCCGCATGCAGAAATCCGAACGAATCGCCGGGGACATTTCGGAGGCGTCGGATTTCCTCAACGGCAATGCCTCGCCTGTGCCCCATATCGCCTCGCTGATGCGCCGGCTGGAGCGCAAGAGCCACGAGGCTCCCGGCCTGCTTGAAGAGACCGTGCAACTGCTGGGATCGGCGCTCGATACGTTGTCGGCCGCGCAGATGGAGGTCGAGGCGGCGTTGCGGCGCACCGAATTCGATCCGCGGGAACTGGAGCGGGTCGAGGAACGGCTGTTCGCCCTGCGTGCCGCCGGCCGCAAATATGCGGTGGCCGTCGCCGACCTGCCGGCGCTCGCCGAAAAGATGGTGACGGATCTTGCGGATCTCGATGCCGGTGAGGAGCGGCTGGGGCAGCTCGAATCGGCCGTCCGCGAGGCGCGTGCGCACTACGATCACCTCGCCCAACAGCTTTCGGAGAAGCGGCGGCATGCGGCTTCGGCCCTCGCCGAGGCCGTGATGCAGGAACTTCCGGCGCTGAAGCTCGAGCGGGCACGCTTCATGGTCGAGGTCTCGACCGATCAGGATTCGGCGTCTGCCGAGGGCATCGACACCGTCGAATTCCATGTGCAGACCAATCCGGGTACGCGGCCGGGACCGATCATGAAGGTGGCATCCGGCGGTGAACTCTCGCGATTCCTGCTGGCGCTCAAGGTGGCACTCGCTGATCGGGGCTCAGCGCCGACGCTCGTTTTCGACGAAATCGATACGGGGGTAGGTGGGGCCGTCGCCGATGCCATCGGACAGCGGTTGAAGCGCCTTTCCGACAAGGTGCAGGTTCTTTCCGTCACCCATGCGCCGCAGGTCGCGGCGCGCGCCTCGACACATTTCCTGATTTCGAAGGGCCCCGCGGGGGATGCCGGAGACAAGATCGCCACACGCGTTGCTGTCATGGAGCCAGAGCATCGACGCGAGGAGATCGCGCGGATGCTCGCCGGCGCTTCGGTGACCGAGGAAGCGCGCGCGGCGGCTGCGAAGCTTTTGGCGGGCGAGGGGTGATCGCACCGGTCGGGCGCTCCATCGTTGCATTGCTGCGTGAAACCTGTTTCGCTGGACCATCATGTTTGCCGTGATCGAGATCTATTGGGCCGAGACCCTCGCCGTGCTGTCTGTCGTGCTCGGCACGGTCGCGGCGATCCATGCGGCCATGACCAAACGCGAGGTGCGCTCTGCGCTTGGCTGGGTCGGGGTGATCATCCTGTCACCGCTTGTCGGCGCTCTGATCTATGCCGTGGCCGGGATTAACCGTATCCGGCGCCAGTCTCTGATTTCCCGACGGGCGCTAGCGCTGGACGAGATCTGGCGCAGCCTCTCGCAATTTGCCATCAGCCGCGAACAGGTCATCGCCGGGTTTGGCCCGCGATTCGGACAGATGAAGCTGCTGGGCGACCGGGTGACGCGGCATCCGCTTTCTTCCGGCAACACCATCACGCTTCTTTCCACCGGCGAGGAGACCTTTGACGCGATGTGTGCCGCAATCGATGCGGCGACCTGCAGCATCATCCTGGAAACCTATATCTTCGATCGCGACGCGGTCGGGCTGCGGGTTGCCGATTGCCTGATTGCGGCCCGGCGGCGCGGGGTGAGCGTGCGTGTTCTGGTCGATGCCGTCGGCGCGCGCTACAGCGTGCCGAGCATCATCGGCTATCTGGAGGACGGCGGCGTTCCGGTGGCGAGCTTCAACGGACAGGTCATCATGGGGTTGCGTCTGCCTTATGCGAACCTGCGCACCCATCGCAAGATCCTCGTCGTGGATGGTGCCCTTGCCTTTGTCGGTGGCATGAACATCCGTGCCGGCTTCACTGGGCCGGATGCGGCGCGGGACACGCATTTCCGCATCACCGGACCGGTCGTTGCCGACATTCTGGCCGTGGCGGCCGAGGATTGGCATTTCGAAACCGGTGAGGTGCTGTTGTCGCCGGACTGGAGCATCCGGCTGGAGGGGGCGACGCCGGGCGAGGGGACGGCGGTTCGGGCCGTGGTCTCAGGGCCAGACGCGCATCTGGAAACCAATCACCGGCTGCTGATGGGCGCCTTTTCCGTCGCCGAGCGGACGATCCGGATCGTCTCGCCCTATTTTCTACCGGACACCAGCTTTCTCGCGGCACTCAACACCGCCGCGCGCCGCGGGGTCCAGGTAGAGATCGTCGTGCCCGCGAAGAACAATCTCGCGATCGTTGCGCGTGCCATGATGGCGCAGTTCGACCAGGTGCTGCGAGAAGGAGGTCGGGTCTACCTCGCCGATGGTCCGTTCGACCATTCGAAACTGATGGTGGTGGACGAGCAATGGTGTTTCATCGGCTCTTCCAATCTCGATTCGCGTTCGCTCAGGCTCAATTTCGAGATCGATCTGGAGGTTTATGATCCAGCTCTCGCTGGCCGCATCGGTGGACGGATCGACCGGACGCTGGAGACGGCCACGGAACTGACCATGGAGATGTTGAAGGCGCGTCCTGTCTGGCTTCGCCTGACTGACCGTTTATTCTGGCTCGGATCGCCCTATCTCTGAGGGATGCCGCCAGTCCAGGTGGCGACCGAGACCGTTCCACCGCGTGTCCTGAAGGACGCGCCAATCGAAGGGGTTCCATGAAGACGAGCAGACCGAGCCTGGCGCGCACGATGATGTCCTCGTTTCGCAACCGGCGTCAGCGGCCGACAGCCGTTGAACCAACAGAGCCGGCCATAGGCGGTGATGGTGTCCTGACTGTCGCCTCCTACAACGTGCACAAATGTGTCGGAACCGACGGGCGGTTCGACCCTGGCCGCATCATCGACGTGATCAGGGAAATTGGCCCCGACGTGATCGCATTGCAGGAGGCCGATCAGCGTTTCGGCGAACGATCCGGCTTGCTCGATCTCAACCGGCTTCGGCTCGAGACCGGGCTGCTGCCGGTCCCTGTCCTTGGGAGCACGAAATCGCATGGCTGGTGCGGAAACGTGCTGCTGTTCCGTGAGGGGATCGTCGAGGACGTTCATCAGGTGTCGTTGCCGGGCTTGGAGCCGCGTGGCGCGCTGGTGGCCGATATCGAATTGCATGGGCGGGAAGGGCGCTCCGGCCTGCGCGTGATTGCCGCTCATCTCGGACTGATGCGTTGGGCACGGCGCCAGCAGGCGGATTTCATCCTGGACCTCATGCAATCGCGCCGAGAGCGCCCAACGCTTTTGATGGGCGACTTCAACGAATGGCGGCTGGGGCCGGGTTCGGCGCTCACCAGGCTTGAACCGGTGTTCGGCCCGCTTCCTCCGCCGATCCCGAGCTTCCCGGCTCGGCTGCCGGTACTGTCGCTCGACCGGATCATGGCCAACCGGACGGGTCTGATTGCTGATCTCACGGTGCATGACACGCCGCTTGCGCGCGTGGCGTCCGATCATCTGCCGTTGACCGCACGCGTCGATCTGAAGAGGCTGGGGGATTGAACCTTGTGGCGACGGTGACCGCTTTTCATTGCGGGAAATTTGATTAAGACCGACGGGACACGCTTTCGGAGGACGCCATGAGCACGGAATCGACGAGCGGCGCAATCGCCGTGGAGAACCTGACGGAAGACCAGGCCCGCGCAGAGCTGCAGCGGCTCGCCGAAGAGATCGCACATCACGATGCGCTCTATCACGGCAAGGATGCGCCCGAGATCACCGATGCGGACTATGACGCGCTGAAGCGGCGCAACGATGCGATTGAAGAGCAGTTTCCGCAGCTGGTACGGACCGACAGCCCATCGCAGCGTGTCGGGGCAGCGCCCGCCGGCATCTTCGCGCAGGTCGTGCATGCAAGACCGATGCTGTCGCTGGACAACACCTTTTCCGATGAGGACGTGCAGGATTTCGTCGGCTCGGTCTATCGTTTCCTCGGCCAGATCCCGGACGGTTCGATCGCCTTTACCGCGGAGCCGAAGATCGACGGCTTGTCGATGTCCCTGCGTTACGAGAACCGCAGGCTGGTGACGGCCGCGACGCGCGGCGACGGGACGACGGGCGAAAACGTCACCGCCAATATTCGCACGATCCGGGAAATTCCCGAGGAGCTCCCGGCCGATGCTCCCGATGTGGTCGAGGTGCGGGGCGAGGTCTATATGGCAAAGTCTGACTTCATGGCGCTCAATGCGCTGATGGAGGAGCAGGGCAAGCAGACCTATGTGAACCCGCGCAATACGGCATCGGGTTCGCTGCGCCAGCTGGATCCGAAGGTGACGGCGAGCCGCAAGCTGCGCTTCTATGCCTATGCCTGGGGCGAGATGAGCGAGATGCCGGCCGATACCCAGTCCGGCATGGTGGCGGTCTTCCAGCACTGGGGCTTCCCGGTCAATCCCCTGACGCGGCGATTGCATTCCGTCGAGGAGATCATCGGTCACTACCGTGACATCGGATTGCAGCGCGCGGACCTCGACTACGACATCGACGGCGTCGTCTACAAAGTCGACAGGCTCGACCTGCAGGCGCGTCTCGGCTTCCGTTCGCGCTCGCCGCGCTGGGCAACCGCTCACAAGTTCCCGGCCGAACAGGCCTTCACAACGGTGGAAGCGATCGACATCCAGGTCGGGCGCACGGGCGCGCTGACGCCTGTTGCCCGCCTGACCCCGGTGACGGTCGGCGGTGTCGTCGTCACAAACGCGACCTTGCACAATGCCGATTACATCGAAGGCATCGGCAATGCCGGCCAGCGGATCCGCGAGGAAGGCCACGATATCAGGATCGGGGACACCGTCATCGTGCAGCGCGCGGGCGACGTCATTCCGCAGGTGCTGGACGTGGTGATGGAAAAGCGTCCGGAGGGGGCCGCCAAATATGGGTTTCCGACGCAATGCCCCGTGTGTGGCAGCCATGCCGTCAGGGAACGCAACGAAAAGACCGGAAAGCTCGATTCCGTCACCCGCTGTACCGGAGGCTTCGTCTGCCGGGCGCAGGCGGTCGAGCACATCAAGCATTTTGTCTCGCGCAACGCCTTTGATATCGAGGGTCTCGGCACAAAGCAGGTCGATTTCTTCTTCGAAAGCGACGACCCGGCCCTGATGATCCGAACCGCGCCGGATATCTTCACGCTCAAGCAGCGGCAGGAACGGTCCCTGACCAAACTCGAGAATATCGAGGGATTCGGCCGCGTCAGCGTGCGTAAACTTTTCGATGCCATCGATGCGCGGCGTGAGATCGCGCTCAATCGCTTCATCTTCGCGCTCGGTATCCGGCATGTGGGGGAGACGACCGCCAAGCTGCTGGCACGCTCTTACGGCACCTATCAGGCTTTCGCCGAGGCGATGGTGCTGGCTGCCCCGAAATTCGGCGACGCGTGGAACGAACTGAACGCCATTGAGGGAATTGGCGAGGTCGTGGCAGCGTCGATCGTGGAGTTTTTCAAGGAGCCGCGCAATCTTGAGGTGGTTCAGCGCTTGCTGGCGGAGGTTCGCCCGCTCGATGCCGAAACGGCGATAGCAGGCGATAGCCCTGTCGCTGGCAAGACCGTGGTCTTCACCGGCTCGCTCGAACGCTTCACACGCGACGAAGCCAAAGCGCGTGCCGAAAGCCTGGGCGCCAAGGTTGCCGGATCCGTGTCCAAGAAGACAGACTACGTGGTCGCCGGTCCAGGTGCCGGTTCAAAGCTGGACAAGGCTCGGGAACTCGGCGTTGCCGTCATGACGGAAGATGAATGGCTGGCGCTGATCGGCTGATCGTTCACGCGGCTGTAAACGCTGCGTCGCCGCGGTCGATCAGGGTCCCATAGAGCGGCTGTTCTTGCTGGGGTGCCCGGGCAAGATCGCGCTCGTGCTGGATGCGGTTGCGGCCCGAGCTCTTGGCGAAGTACAGGGCCCGATCAGCGGCGGCGTAGACGGCGGAGAAATCGCGGGTCGGGGTGAAATCGGCCACGCCGCCGGATACCGTGACGGAGATCGTCTGTTGCATGCTGTCGATCAGTCGACCGGCGATCGTGCGGCGCAGCCTTTCGGCGGCCTGGAGCGTTTCACCATGATCCAGATCGCAGAAGAGCACGGCGAACTCCTCCCCTCCGACACGAGCGGTCAGATGCGGAGCCCTGATCGTTTCCCTGAGGGTCTGCGCGACCGCAACGATGACGTCGTCACCTGCAAGATGGCCGTAGCGGTCGTTGATCTGCTTGAAGCGGTCGATGTCGAGGATGAGCAGGTGGCCGTGCTCGACATGCGAGATATCCTCAATAAAGGCCCGCCGGTTGAGAAGGCCCGACAGCATGTCGGTGCGGCTCATCTGTTGAAATTCGCGCCGCGTTCGGGCGAGGTGGATGACGGCGTAACCCATGTACATCGATGAGAGCATGGTCAAACTGTAGGCGACGACGACGGTGATTGCGCAACCAATCACGAGGTCGTGCATCAGAGGGTTCCGCAGAACGCCCAGCGACCATAATGCGACCAGGATGCCGGCGACCATGGTACAAGCGATGGCGGATATACGAATCGAAAGCCGCGTGCCGAAACGAATCACCGGGTCCCAATGGTCGAATTCGGTCAGACCAATGTCTCTGATAACCCAGGCTTCAATATGTTGCTTCAACATCGGGCTTCGACCACTTTTCTGAAATACATATGAGACGCGAGACTTGCGTCCTTCGCGGGCGGCAGTCCATTTGAATTCGATTTGATCAAGCGGATGTATCGTTCTACCTAAATGCCGCGTCCTCTGCAGGATATGCACTCAGCGCGTGTGCAGAATTTAGACCGTCAAAAATTAAGCTTTGGTGAAAGTGTAACCTAAGATTGCGTTATTTCCAAATCCGGCCGGTTCTACTCACGGCTCGGTGAAGCCGACCGCGCGGATGGTCAGATCGAGCCGCTTTGGATCGTTTTCGAAGATCACTGCGCCACGCGACTGAGAGCCCCCCGCCACGTAGTCGAAGGTGACTTCGGCTTCTTCTACGAGCCGAGATTTGTCGAGCAGCTGTGCTCGAACCTCCACGCCGGCCGCAGCGAGCGTGGCATTGTTGCGCAGTTCGAAGACGACCTGCCAGCCGGAAGCGATCTTCTCGGTCGAGATGACACGCGCAACGAGTTCCGGCTGTCGGTCCTCGGAGGTCATGATGTCGAAAAAGAGCCACCCGATGACGGCGCAGATAGCGGCGAGCGAGAGCAGACCTGTCAGCCATTCGATCCAATGGGTGCGCGTCTTCTCGGTATTCTCTTTGATTGGTGACTTCGTCATTCCGGGCTCCTTACAGAATGAGGCGGGCGGCGGCGGCACCGATGGCGGCGGGGAAGGCGAGGACGATCACCACCAGCAGGCTCTCGACCGCGGCCATGCCGTCCAGCCGCTCGAAGGTCCACAGCGCATACAGGCTGACCAGGAGCGCGACGATGTATCCGGGAAGGGTGAAGCGGATGAAGGCATGCCAGCGTGACTGGCCCTTCTGCAGCGCATGTCCTCCGCGAAAAGCCAGTGCATAGACGAAGCCGTGCATCAAGAGGATGGAAACAAGCGCCAGCGCCAAAGCGTGCCATGGCGTCATCTTGTAGGCGACCAGGATCATTTCTTCTGTCGGGGCGAGGTTCAGCGAGAGGAAGAGCGCACCGACCGCCATCATGAAGAGTTCGATGGCGTAGCTGGTTCCGGGCTTCTCTTCGCGCTCGTCCTCGCTCTCGTCATCCTCATCGTCATCCGCCATGCTGAGCTGACTGCGGCCGAGCATGGCACCGATACTCGCCGGCACGGCCTGGATTGCCACCATGCCGATCCACTGGTCGGCGGGCATGTCGATGGTGATGACGCCGAGCAGAACCAGGATCGCGGCGCTGGCCAGAATGCCCATGCCGTAGGCGACGATCGCGTCGCGAGCGGACTGTGTCCAAGTGACCGTATGCTCGAAGCCGATACGGTGGGAGAGCACCAGCAGGAGCGGAAGGTTGAGAAGAAGGAGCAGAAGCAGCCGTTCACGCGACATGTAGAAGCCGAGGAACCACATCTCCATGGTCATCAGCATGGGAATGGAGAACAGAAGCGCCCCGGCGAAGCCACGCGCGATCCCTCGCACGAATGCGTCTACATCCGTGCTTGTCGACTGCCGATCATCTGTCGAGGCCATTGTTCCACCTTCCCATGCCCGCCGACAATGCGGGAGGGAAAGGTGTTGTTCCACACGAGGCAGGCCAAAGTGTGCCCGCCTGCCTCATCCGGTCCCCAATAAGGGAAAGGACCGGCCAGGCGCCGGCCGATGGCGGCCGGCCTCGGAGAGTTCGCTCGCCGGTCAGCCCTTCGGCTTGAAGGACTTCTTCTTCGGCCCGCCCGCAGTGCCCCGGTCGTCGAACTTGCCCTTGGGCTTGCCAGCGTAAGCGGGCTTGTCACCCTTGGGCTTTCCGGCCCAGTCCGGCTTGGCCGACTTATCCCAGGCGTTCGAAGCGCCCTTGGGTTTCTTAAACGCAGGCTTTGCCGGCGCATCGCCCCAGACCTCGGCGTCGGCCACGGCCATGGCATCGCGCGGTGCCCGGGCCTCGTCCTTGCGGGCATAGGGCTTCTTCTCGCCATAGGAAGGCTTGTCACCATAGGGCTTCTTGTCGCCGAAGGATTTCTTCTCCCCGTAAGGCTTCTTGTCACCATAGGCCTTCTTCTCGCCGAAAGACTTCTTGTCGGCATAGGGCTGGCGTTCGCCGTCTTCGCGCGGCGGGCGGGCGGGGCGTTCCTTCGGGGCGGCATTGAAATTCGGCATGCCAGGCAGACGCTGCACGGTGATACCGCGCTCCAGAGCCTGGTTGGGGCCGAGGGCGGCGATGAAGGTCTCGAGGCCGCTTTCGGAGATCTCCACGAAGGTCTCCTCCGGCTGCATCTTGATTGCACCGATCTCGTTCTTGGTGATGTTGCCGTTGCGGCAGAGCATCGGGATCAGCCACCGGGGCTCGGCATTTTGACGGCGGCCGACGGAGAGCGAGAACCAGACGCTCGGACCAAATTCGGCGCGCGGCTTGGTGGCGGCGCTGGACGGATTGGCATAATCGGGTTCGCGCTGCTTGCGCACGGCTTCCGGATTGACCGGGATGAGGTCTTCCGGGGCCGAACGGTTGCCGCGCTGCAGGCGCAGGAAGGCGGCGGCGACCTGTTCCGCCCCGTGGGTCGAAAGCAGGGTGGCGACCATCGCGCTCTCGTCTTCACCAACCGGCTGGGTCAGCGAGGGATCCGCCATCAGGCGTTCGTCGTCGCGGGCCATGACTTCATCGGCAGAGGGCGGAAGTGCCCAGGTGGGGCGGACATTGGCGCCGCCGAGCAGGCGCTCTGCCTTGCGGCGGGCACTGTTCGGGACGATCAGGGCCGAAACGCCCTTGTTCCCGGCGCGGCCGGTACGGCCCGAGCGATGCAGCAGAGTTTCGGAATTGGTCGGCAGATCCGCGTGGATGACGAGCTCGAGGCCGGGCAGGTCGATACCACGCGCCGCGACATCGGTTGCAATGCACACGCGGGCGCGGCCGTCACGCATGGCCTGCAATGCATGGGTCCGCTCGTTTTGCGACAGCTCGCCGGAGAGGGCCACGACCGAAAAGCCGCGATTGTGCAGGCGCGATGTCAGATGGTTTACGGCCGCGCGGGTCGAGCAGAAGACGATGGCGTTGCGGGCTTCGTAGAAGCGCAGCACGTTAATGATGGCGTTTTCGCGGTCCGGATTGGCAACCATCAGCGCGCGATATTCGATGTCGACGTGCTGCTTCTTTTCGGAGACCGTCTCGATGCGGCGAGCGTCACGCTGATAGCTCTTGGCGAGATCGGCGATCGAGCGCGGAACCGTTGCCGAGAACATCAGCGTCCGGCGGTCTTCGGGGGACTCCTCGAGGATGAATTCGAGATCTTCGCGGAAACCGAGATCGAGCATTTCGTCGGCCTCGTCGAGCACCACGACCTTCAGTTCCGACAGGTCGAGCGCGCGGCGGGTGATGTGGTCACGGAGGCGGCCGGGCGTGCCGACGATGATATGGGCACCGCGTTCGAGGGCGCGGCGCTCGTTGCGAACGTCCATCCCGCCAACGCAGGAGGCGATGACAGCGCCGGTTTCGGCATACAGCCATTCCAGCTCGCGCTTCACCTGCATGGCGAGTTCCCGGGTCGGCGCGATGGCGAGCGCCAAGGGGGCTCCTGCACGGTCGAAACGGCCGGCATCGGGCAGAAGCGTCGGGGCCATGGCGAGACCGAAAGCCACCGTCTTGCCGGAGCCGGTCTGGGCTGACACGAGCGCATCGCGGCCTTCAAGGTCCGGGTCTATCATGGCCTGCTGGACGGGGGTCAGCGTCTCATAGCCACGTTTGCGCAAGGCCTCGGCAATCGCCGGGACGATGGCGTCGAAATCGGTCATAGGTTTGTCTTTCGAAAGTGATGGATGGTGCGGGCACAGGCGCCGCGCCCGCCGAGTGCGGGTATGTTGGCGCCGTTCCTACCCGCATCGCTTCCGAAAGTACAGGGGGAGGGCAGGAAAAGGCCCGGTATGGTGAAGGGCCGGTCCTCCCTAGGCATTCGATTGCCTCCTCACATGCGCAGGCGGGCCATGGCGAAAGCGTCGACATAGGTGCCGGCGCGGTAGGCGAAGGCGCGGTGTGTTCCTTCCGTTTCGAAGCCGAAGGACTGATAGAGCCTGATCGCCGCGTGGTTGTCACAAAAGACGGTGAGTTCCAGGCGGTGGAGGTCGAGCCATTCGTCGGCGATGGCGATGACCTCCCCGAGCAAGGCGCGGCCGATTCCTCGGCGGTGATAGGCGTCGTGGACGCCCATGCCGATCATGGCGGCATGGGCCCGGCGTCCCCCGGCACGGATAAGGCCAATGTCCCCGACGATCAGACCATCGATCACTGCGACCAGATTGATGTTTTCGCCGCGCGGCTGTTCCAGAAAACGTCGAACTTCCTCCGCCGACTGGTAGGGCAGACGAAGGGTACCCGCCCTGTAACCCGGGAGATTGTGAAAATCGGCGACTTGCTGGGCGTCTGCCGGTGTGGCCGGGCGTATTACAAGGCCGTGCGGCCAGGAGGCTGACGGGGAGACGGCGGGAGGCTGGATGGCTTCATGCATGGGACTCTCATTTTCGTTCGAAGGAGAGAGCCGGTTGCTGCAACCCGGCTGTCTCGCAGGGTTGCAGGAGGATGACTTGCGGCGGATCAGACCGTAGAGACACACCCCGCGCCCTTAAGAAGGACGAAGGTGCACATGGTCACGACGGTGGTCGAAGCGGCAAACATCATGGGCAAAGGCTGCTTGCGCCGCTTGCGAATGTCAAGCGGGGCATAAGGCGCTGTTGCCCGAATCCATCGGCCGGTTTATGCCGAGCCTATGTCCAGTCCATCGGCTTTCAGAGAGCGAGCGATCGCCATCGACTTCGAAACCGCGACCGAGGCGCGGGCGAGCGCCTGTTCCGTCGGGTTGGCCTTCATCGAGAATGGCGTCGTGGTGCGGGTCGAGGAGCGTTTGATCCGACCGCCGGGCAACCGGTTTTCGCCGTTCAACACGGCAATCCACGGTATTCGCGCCGAAGACGTGGCCTATGCTCCCGAGTTTCCGGAGGTGATGGCGGAATTCCTCGGCGATTTCGAGGGAGCGATCATGGTGGCGCACAACGCCGCCTTCGATTTCTCCGTCATTCGGGCAAGCCTCGATTTCTATGGGCTTCCTTATCCAGAGTTCTCCTATCTCTGCAGCGTCAAGCTCGCGCAACGGCACTGGCCTGATCTCGGCTCGCATCGGCTGAACGTGCTTGCGGCACATCTGGGATTTTCCTTCCAGCATCACAATGCTGCCGAAGACGCACGCATGTGTGCCGAAGCCTGTCTCGCCATGGCGGGGGAGGCGGGTGCGAGCGGGCTTCTCGACCTTGCCGAGCGCCTTGCCCTCAATCCGGGCCGTCTGCATCGCGGCGGTTATGATGCGTGTTCGTTTGCCCGTAAGCCAAAGCGCAAGACTGCCGCCTTGCAAGGCTGATGCGACATCTTATCTAGAGGGTATCGATCACAAAGGAGTGAGGCCATGTCCCCGCGTCGACTGTTCATCATTGCAACTCTCACCGCCGGTATTGCCGCTCCCGCTCTTGCCGAGGTCGTGGGCAAAGTCGGTGTCGACTGGGTTGGCAATGACATCGTGGTTGAAGCAGTGACGGATCCAGAGGTGAAGGGCGTCACCTGCCATGTGACCTATTTCGACCGCTCCATCATCGATCGCCTGAGCAAAGGAAACTGGTTCGAAGACCCCTCCAACAATTCCATTGCCTGCCGTCAGACGGGGCCGATCGAAATCGGCAAGATCGATCTGTCGGAAGAGGGCGAGGAGGTGTTTCGCGAGGGGCTGTCGATCATCTGGAAGTCCCTCGTCGTGAACCGGATTTACGACAAGGAGAATGACACGCTGATCTATCTGGCGCATTCCCGCCAAGTGGTCGAGGGATCGGCCAAGATGGCGATTTCGACGGTGCCACTGTTCAATCAGAATGTCACCTGGACGCAGGGCAAGCCGCAATAACATTTCGGCGCGAACCAATGGTTCTGAAAAAATAAGCCCCGCGGCAGAAGCACGCGGGGCTTGTTTGTGCGTCCTGTCGATTAACGGACGTAGACGATCTTGCCGCCATTCGCTGCGGTCTCAACCGCAATAACATTGGTTGCATTGATGCTCTGCGCCTGCAGGGCTGCAGCAACCGCCGGATCGGCGCTTACGTCAGACTGGGCCTTCGACATGGCTGCCTGGTCGGTGACCATCTTTTCCAGGCGCGTATGTTCCTGGCGGTTCTGGTCATTGTCGAGGCTGTCGAGGCGGACGATGTTGACGCCTTCGGTCATGCCGGTCGTGGAATTGGTCGTGGTCGTCGAGTCGACCATCGGGTCAGCGGTCTGGGCCAGTGCGACGCCCGAGAAGGACGCCATAGACATTGCACCGGCGAGCGCGAGCTTTACAGCAGAATTCATTGTATTTCTCCTTGGTTTCCTTGCAGAAACTTCCGCTTCGTCGGAAGCCATGGAGAAACGCCCAATGCCGCAACCGGTTCCACTACAAAAGAAACAGTTTTAGAAAATAACATATAGTTGAACGCTGAAAACGCCGAAAGCGCCATTGGCGGCGAAGCCAATCGCGTCGTATCGGTGCAGGCCTGAACCCCGTAAAATACGGGGTCCAGACTCCGGGAAGAGCTTGGGCTCAGGCAGCCTGAGCGAGTTCGTCGGCGATCACCGTGTCGAGGTTGAGGAAGCAGACCATCGACTTTTCGAGAGCGACGATGCCGCGGCAGAAGGCGCGCTGGGCTTCCGGGATGATTTCCGGTGCCGGCTGCAGGTCTTCAGACCGGATGGTCATCATGTCGGATACCTGTTCGACCAGAAGCCCGACCAGCTTGCCGGCGATGTCGGTGACGATGATGGCGGCGCGTTCGGAGGGTTCCGTCATCTTCATGCCGAGACGGCATGCCATGTCGATGACCGGAATGACGGCGCCGCGCAGGTTGATCAGACCCAGGACATAGGGCGGCGTGTGCGGCATCGGCGTCACTGGTGCCCAACCGCGGATTTCGCGGATCGCCATGATGTCGATACAGAATTCCTGATCGCCGAGATGGAAGGACACGATTTCGAGATACGCACCCGACTGTTTGATAGCATTGCTCATCTTAGAACTCTTCCCAGTGTTCTTTTGCAGCGGCACCTGCGGATGCCGAGACCGATCGGTTGAATGTCCCGGCGACCTTGTTGATGAGGGCACGCGCGGGAGAGGGTGTTGCGGGAGTGGCGGCGGCCGGCTCCGAAACATGTGCATGAGCAGTCGCAGTCAGGCTCATCTTGAACTGCCCGACCAGTCGCGAGAGATTCTCGGCGTCGCTGGCCAGAGTATGGGATGCCGCGTTGGTCTGCTCTACCATCGCCGCATTCTGTTGCGTGACCTGGTCCATCTGTCCGACGGCCGAATTGATCTCGCTCAGTCCGACCGATTGTTCACGAGCGCTGGTAACGATTGCCTTAACGTGCTCGTTAATTCGTAAAACATCTTCGCCGATGCGGTGCAGCGCCTCGCCCGTGGCGGTGACGAGCTCGACGCCGCTGCGCACTTCGTCGCTCGAGCGACCGACCAGAGTCTTGATGTCGCGGGCCGCTTCGGCCGCGCGGCCGGCAAGGGCGCGCACCTCTTGGGCAACGACGGCGAAGCCTTTGCCGGCATCCCCGGCACGGGCGGCTTCGACGCCTGCGTTGAGGGCGAGCAGGTTTGTCTGGAAGGCGATCTCGTCGATGACGTTGATGATCTTGCCGATTTCGCCGGTCGCATCCTCGATCCGGTTCATCGCCGCCATGGCGTCGTTGACCACGCCGCCGGACTTCTCGGCATAATCCTTGGCGTTGTCGACCATGTGGCTGGCTTCTTCTGCCCGTTCCGTCGAGGTTTTGACCGTCTGCGTGATTTCGGAAAGGGCAGCGGACGTCTCTTCCAGCGATGCGGCCTGCTGCTCGGTTCGACGGGCGAGATCGTCGGCGGCACTGCGCATCTGCTGGCTGTTTGCATGAATGGAGCTACTGTTGCTCGAGATTTCCGTCATCACCTTCTTCAGATTTGTCGCAACCTGGTTGAAGTCGTGGCGCAGGCTCTCCAGATCCACGGGAAAGGCGGCGTCTATCGCGACACAAAGATCACCTTCCGAGAGTTTTCTGAGGCCGCCGCCCAAAGCATCGACCGCCTGCTTGAGGGCGCGGGTATCGGATTCGGCAGCCGCCATCCGGCGCTCCCGTTCGTTCTCATCCTGAAGACGCTGGCTGCGGGTGCGCTCTTCGAGATCCTGCTTTTCGATGGCTGCGAGGCGGAAGACGTCGGCCGATTTCGCCATGCGGCCAATTTCGTCGCCGCGATCAGTCGCCTCTATGCGCGACTGATAATCCCCGTCCACGATCTGCTGCATGCTGCGCGCCACCGCGCGAATGCCGTTGGCGATCGAGTTTCCATGCACGAATTGCAGGCCGAGCACCGTCAGGAAGGCGATGGCGCCCAGAATCAGCTGGACGTAAAGGGCCTCTGCGCTGCGAAGCGTCGCTTCCGCGACCCGTTCTTCAACGATGTTACCGCCGAGCGCGGAGATGTTGTTCAGTGCCGTGCCGAGTCGCTCGCCCGCACCGTCGATGGCATCGTCGATCGCGGCATAATCGCCTTCCGGGGCGCCGGTTTCGACCATACGCTTCAGATCGACCTTGACCGCCTGAAGGACGGTCTGCAGATCCTGGTCATAAGTGCCGGTCTCGCCCGCTGCGCCGGCTTCGGAGGCGATTGCCTTGAGGGTGGAGCTGCCTTCGGTGAGGATTGCGCCTGCCGCGTTGATGATGTCCACCCGCTCCGGCTGGATACTGCCTTCGCCGCGATCAATGATCGTGTCCATGGCCGCCAGCACGAGGTTGGCATTGGCCAACCGCATCTCGTTGACCTTCTCGACTTCTGCCTTGACCTCGATGGCACGTTCCAGGGCGAGGTTAAGCTGTGCGTTCTGGTACCATCCGACGGCCAACATCGAGCCGATGCCGACCACGGCGGCTGCGCCCAAGGTCATCAGACGTTGCCTGACGGACAGATTCTTCCCCGTAATGTAGTTGAACAAGCTGTGTCTCCTCAGACGCGGTCCAGCAGTCGTGTCGCCGTTGTCGTGTCATGCGAAGATCAGGAGTGAGCCCTGAGGACGGTCATGTCCGCGTGGCGGATCCCGCCACAACGCTGTGGCAGAATCGCACGGCATAGTTAAACTTAAGCTAATTTAATTGAACGTTGTAGGGCGATGCTGCGCTTCTCGTCACGCCGATGCGGAAATTGCACGCCTGTATAGGTGCCAGGTCGCATGACCGGCAACGGGCAGCACGATCAGAAGACCGGCAAAGAAGGGGACCAGCGCCAGGAATGCGGCAAGCGCGACGAAGAAGCCGAAGGCCAGCATGGGGACCGGATTTTCCGTCACTGTCCTCAGACTGGTCAGCATCGCAGTCACGAAATCCGGATCGTGATCGAGCAGCAGCGGCATCGAAATCACCGTGGCCGTAAAAAGGATGGTGGCGAGAACAGCACCGACGATCGTGCCGACGGCCAGGAACGTCAGGCCCTGGGGTGTCGTCAAAACCAGATCGGCAAAAGCGTTAAGCGTTGCAGGAATGCGGAAGCCAAGCATGAGAGCCATCAGCAGGCGGACCTGATAGATCCAGATCCAGAATATGAAGAGGACGACAAAAGCCATCCAGGACAGTTGTCGCTCTCGCTGACGGAAGACCTCGGTCAGGATGGCCTTCCAGCCCACGGGTTCGCCAGCCATGTGGCGCCGGCTGATCTCGTAAAGCCCGACGGCGACGAAGGGGCCAACGAGTGGAAAACCGATCGCCACGGGGATGATCATCCAGGGCAAGTGATAATAGGCCAGCATGACCGCGATGAAGATACCACCGAGCGCGTAAATCGCGCCGAAGAACAGGCCGTAGAGCGGGTATGCCCGAAAGTCCCGGATACCATCTGCAAAAGCGGCCGCGACATCCTCCAAGGTCAGCCGGTTGATCCGGAATTTCGGCACGGACCCGTTCTTGATCGCTTGCTGTTCCATATGTCCCTCCCAAGACGCTGGTGATGCGACAATCTGTCAGCAAAAGTCGATTCCATTCCTTGATATCCGTCAAGTGTCCTCGTTGCGTGGTGAAACGACGTGCCTTTGTTTCCACGATGCGGTAACATGCCGACATGATCGTTTTGCAGAGTAAAACCCGGTATCTCGCTCTGGCCGCCCTTGGACTCGCCGGTCTTTTGGGATCGACGTTCGTATTCTTCGGCTGGATGCGTTTCGGTGGCGAAATCTTCCTGTCGGCGATCGATTCCGGTCTCGCCTACTGCTTTTGAGCGGTTCGGACCGTGACAAATCGGCGCTGAAGCCGCCATCGCTTCGAGTTGAATTGCTTTTGCCCGTTCTTCGGACTATCCGGCTGGTCAATGTTGTTTGTCGCCAAGGATATTGTGCATGAAAACCGTCCGGATCGTCTTGTGGGCCGCTGTCGTCGTCATGGCTGGGGCGCTCGGCTGGCTGACTTTTGCGGTCACGCAATCCGGCGATAAAATTGCGGAAGCGCCCTTCGGGGTGCCGTTCCAACTCGTGGACCAGAAGGGCCAGCCGATCAGCGAACAGGCGTTTCGCGGCAAGCCAACTGCCCTGTTCTTCGGCTTCACCCATTGCCCGGAAGTCTGCCCGACCACGCTGTTCGAGCTTGATGGTTGGTTGAAGAAGGTGGACCCGGATGCCAAGGGCCTGCAGGCTTACTTCGTGACCGTCGACCCGGAGCGCGACACTCCTGAAATCCTTGGTCAGTATATTTCCAATGTCACCGATCGCGTCACCGGCATCGCCGGCGATCCCGCAAAGATCGCAGAGATCATCAAGGGCTTTCGCGTCTATGCCAAGAAGGTGCCGCTGGACGAAAGCAAGCCGGATGGCGATTACACGATGGATCACACGGCTTCGGTTTTCCTGCTCGACGCGGAGGGCCGTTTCAAGGGCACCATCGCCTATGGCGAAAACCCGGACACGGCGGTGAAGAAGCTCGAAAATCTGATGAAGGGCTGATGCGCTTCCCGCTTGCGCCGGTTGCCTTGGCGGCCATTGCGTTGTACCGCAAGGCCTGACCTTGAGACGTCCGAGAAAGTTGAGCCGTGAGCGAAATCCGCCTGTATGTCAGCACGACCGAAGTGAATGCCAATCGCGTCCTGGACCTTTTGGGTTTTGAGTTCGGCGAGGAGGACTTTGCCATCGCGACCACCGAGGTCGACGAAAAAGCGGACATATGGGAAGCCTCTGTCTACCTGATGGCGGACGACGAGGACGCCGTGCGGGCGCGTTTCGAAACAGCGATCGCAGACGCCTTTCCTGACCTCCTGATCGCGCGCGAGATCATCCCTGACATCGACTGGATCGCCAAATCGCTCGAAGGTCTGACGCCTGTGAGGGCAGGGCGCTTCCTGGTCCATGGCTCCCATGACCGCGACAAGGTGCAGCCGCACGACATCGCTATCGAGATCGATGCCGGACAGGCGTTCGGCACGGGCCACCACGGAACGACGGCCGGCTGCCTTGAGGTTATCGAAAAGGTGGTTCGATCGCGCAAGGTGCGCAATGCGCTCGATCTCGGCACCGGCAGCGGTGTGCTGGCGATCGCCGTGCGCAAGCTCCTGCCGATCCCTGTGCTCGCCACCGACATCGATCCGATCGCTGTGCGCGTGGCGCGCGACAATGCGCGGCGCAATCAGGTGGTCGATGCCATCGATTTCCGCACGGCGCCCGGTTTCCATTCGACAGCCTTCAGGCACTATGGGCCATTCGATCTCATCATTGCAAACATCCTGGCGCGGCCACTGATCAAGATGGCGCCGCAACTGGTGACGCATCTGGCGCCGAACGGATCGGTCATTCTTTCGGGGATCCTGGCGAGCCAGCGCTGGAAGGTGATTGCCGCCTATAGTGGCGAGGGGCTGTCGCATGTGCGCACGATCTGGCGCAACGGCTGGGTGACGATCCATTTCACGCAAGGCAAGGGCTGACTCCTAGAGTCAGCACTTGATCTCATTCAGCAGTCACAAAAAAAAGGCGGCACCAGGTGGAGCCGCCTTTTTGGCATCGGCATCGTGCCGCGCCTTGGTTCGCGAGCGTGGGAGGAGCGCTCAAGCGGATGCGTTTCTCTGGTATCAGATGATCGCGCGCTGCGACGGGCGACGGCGCAGTTCTTCGCGAGTCAGGCCCATGGCCTTCAGTGATGCGTCATCAAGGGTGAGCAGAGCGCCCGTGGCGTAGAGATCGGCCCGGCGCTGGCGGGCTTCCACGAGGTTGTCGAGGGCGGTGCGCAGGAAGGACTTGGCCATTTCTCTGTTCCTTTCGGTTCGACGCGATCACCGCGTCGTCATGACCAACATATAGTTGCTACCAGCGGGATGAGGCAGGGGGTCTGCGGCACGGGAGCCGTGCAATTGCTGCATAGCAACATGAGAGCGGCCTTAAATTTAGGCATGACGGATAGATGGTGGTGGCAGATGCCGCAATTTCCGTCTGTAGCCGTTCACCTGACGTGGATGGGCAGCTTGGGGCAGCCTTGCTATAAGGCCGGAGAGAATCCCTTCCCATCAACGCAGGCATGTCATGTTCCAGTCCTTCGACGTCAAATCCACTCCGCAGCACGGCAAGGCCCGGATCGAGGCCCTGCGCGGACTGTTCGCCGACAACAAGATCGACGGGCTTTTGGTGCCGCGTTCGGACGAATATCTCGGCGAATATGTGCCGCCGTCTGCCGAGCGGCTCGCCTGGGCGACCGGATTTACCGGTTCGGCCGGACAGTTGCTGGTGACTGTGAGCAAGGCCGTGATCTTCGTTGACGGCCGCTATGTGACGCAACTCGCCCAGCAGGTGGATCCTGACGTGTTTACGCCGGGTGACCTGGTTGGCGAACCACCGCACAAGTGGATCGCAAAACACGCCGCAAAGGGCTTCCGCCTCGGCATCGATCCGTGGATGCACACCGGCGCAGAGGTGCGCAAGCTGGAACAGGCTCTCGCCGAGATTGGCGGTGCCTTGGTGCTGCTGCCATTCAACCCGGTCGATCGGCTGTGGAGCGATCGCCCCGCCGAGCCGCTCGGCAAGGTCGCGATCCAGGCGGAGAATCAGGCCGGCGTTTCAGCCAAGGACAAGATCGCGAAGATCGCCGCCGATTTGACCGAACGCGGGTTGGCGGCTGCCTTCATCACCGATCCCTCTTCTGTCGCGTGGATCTTCAATATTCGCGGCAATGACGTGCCCCATACCCCGCATCCCCTGTCGCGTGCTTTCATCAAGGCAGATGGCAGCGCGGAACTCTTTCTTGACCCGCGCAAGACGAATCTTGAGGTGGAAACCTATCTGCGCGATCTCTGCGAGCAGGTCGATCCGACCCTGCTGGCGGAGAGGCTGGAGCGGCTGTGCGCCCATGGTGCGCGCATTCTGCTTGATCCGGACCTCGCACCGCATGTGCTCGGCCATCTGATCCGTCATTTCGGAGGCGACGTGGTCGAGGGCAACGATCCGGCCAAGCTCGGCCGCGCGGTGAAGAACATGGTCGAGTTGAATGGCTCGGCTGCCGCCCATCTGCAGGATGGCGTCGCCATGGTCGACTTCCTGCACTGGTTTGACGAACAGCCGGCCGGCAGCCTGACAGAGATTGCCGCCGCGCAGGCACTCGAGGCGTCGCGCGCGCGTGTCGGCGAGCGCATGCAGAACCCGCTCAAGGACATTTCCTTCGAGACGATTTCCGGTGCCGGCGAACATGCCGCCATCATGCATTACCGGGTGACGACGGAGAGCGATCGCACGATCCGGTCCGGCGAGATGTTCCTGATCGATTCGGGCGCGCAATATGTCAACGGCACGACCGACATCACCCGCACGCTCGCTGTCGGCACCGTGCCTGACGAACAGCGACGTTTTTTCACGCTGGCTCTGAAGGGCATGATCGCGATCAGTACGGCGCGTTTTCCGAAGGGGACGCGTGGCTGCGACCTCGATCCGCTGGCGCGCATCGCGCTGTGGAAGGCCGGTGCCGATTTCGCCCATGGCACGGGCCATGGCGTCGGTTCCTATCTCTCGGTGCACGAAGGGCCGCAGCGGATTTCGCGGGTGTCGACCCAGGAACTTCTGCCCGGCATGATCCTGTCGAACGAGCCGGGTTATTATCGACCCGGCAGCTTCGGCATCCGCATTGAGAACCTGATCTATGTCCGCGAGGCGGAAGCGATTGACGGTGGGGACCAGCCGATGCTCGGGTTCGAGACGCTGACCTTCGTTCCGATCGACCGCAGGCTGATCGTCGAGGACCTTCTGACCCGCGAGGAACTGCGCTGGCTCGACGACTATCACCAGAAGACGCGTGACGAGTTGATGCCGCTGATTTCCGACCCGGCACAGCGTGCATGGCTGGAAAAGGCGACGGCGCCGTTCGGGCGCTGAGGCTCAGACGAGGAACTGGCGCAACAGCATGAGCACCACCCATCCCGCGACCAGCATCGGGATGGCCGAAAAGCGCAGGCCGACCAGTAGGGAGACTGCCATGGCGACCTTGATGTCCATGCTGCCGGCGAAGAAGGCAGGCGCGACCAGCGTCGTCAGCACCGCCGCCGGCACGGCATTCAGGGCGGCCTCCAGGCGCGGTGGCATGGTCTTCAGGCGCTTGACCAGGACATAGCCGCCAATCCGCGTGAGGTATGTGGCCAGTGCCGCAGCGAAGATCAGCAGCACCATGTAGGGGTTGAAAAGCGTGCTCATCATGCCTGCTCCGCAGTCGCGGTATCCGTCTTCGGCGGCAGGATGGCTGCGAGAGCCACGCCGGCAATGGCACCGATGCTGATGTGCCAGGGTGCGCCGACGAGATGCTGGGCGATGACGGAGACGGCACCGCTCACTACCACGATCGGCAGGAAATTGCTGCGCCGGCGGAAGCCCAGCACCAGTCCCATGAAATAGATCGGCAGCAGAACATCGATGCCCCAGTCGGCCGGGTCACCGATAATCTTGCCGAGCAGGCCGCCGATCGCCGACATCACGACCCAGGGGAAATAGATCACGGCGCCGAAGCCGAGATACCAGCGGAAGCTGACCGGGTCGCCGGATTCACCGCGGGCAAGGGTCTCGGCAAATTGCGGATCGGTGAGCAGGAAGAAGCTGAGAAGCTTCTGGGGCAGGGTGAAATGGTCGATCAGCGGGGTTAGCGCCGCCGAATAGAGGATGTGGCGAAAATTGACTGCGAGGATCGACAGGACGACGATCCAGAGCGGGACCTGCTGGCCGAAAAGTTCAATGCCCACAAGTTGGCTGGCACCGGCATAGACCGTCGCGCTCATCAGGGCAGCCTCGGCGACCGACTGGCCATTTGCCACCGCCACCGCGCCGAACAGGATGGCAAAGGGACCTGCGGATACGATGACCGGCAGCGCCTTCAGCGCGCCTTCTGCATAGGGTGATCGGGACATTCTCGAATTCTCGCGTTCATTTGCTGGCTAAAGCCTGTCACGGCAATGGACAAACCAATTCCGCTGATGGAACAACGACCGCCATTGATGAATGGCATTGCCATCTGGCGCCCAACGGCGTCTTGTCGAAAAGTCGCACTCGCTCTGCTCACTTGGAGGGAAGGAAGATGGAAAAGGGTCTGGTCAGCCGAGAGGACATGGAGCGGCTGCTTCTCAGAGTTCAGCGCCACCTGTCCGACGAGGTTGATGTCGAACTCGGTCGTTTCGAGGTCGAAGCGCTTGTCGAGTTCATCGCGACGATGATCGGCCCGCACAACTACAACAAGGGCCTGCGGGATGCGCAGGCGCTCGTTGCCCGACAGGTGGACCAGATCAATGATGCGATTGACGAGATGGAGCGACTGCCGGAGCGCTGATTACTTCTTCGGTCGAACCTGGAAGGTGTGCTCGGGGCCGGGGAAGGTTCGGGCCTTCACCTCTTCCGCATAGTCCGAAACCGCCTTGTCGATGACATTGGCGAGTTCGGCGAAATGCTTGACGAAACGCGGCTTGAACTCGTTGAACAGGCCGAGCATGTCGTCGGAGACAAGGATCTGGCCGTCGCAGGCCGGCGAGGCGCCGATGCCGATAGTGGCGGATTTGACCGACGTGGTGATTTCGCGGGCGAGGGGCTCGACCGTTCCCTCGATCACCATGGCGAAGGCACCCGCCTCGTCGATCGCTTTGGCGTCACGGCGGATTTTGTCCTGTTCGGCTTCGCTGTGGCCCTTTGAGCGATAGCCGCCCGACGTGTTCACCTGCTGCGGCATGAGGCCGATATGGCCGAAGACCGGTACACCGCGCGAGACGAGGAACTCCACGGTCTCGGCCATTTCCGCGCCACCTTCGAGCTTGACGCCGTCGCAGCCGGTTTCCTTCATCAGCCTTACTGCGTTCTGGAAGGCCTGTTCCTTGCTTTCCTGGTAGGAGCCGAAGGGCAGGTCGACGATGACGCAGGCGCGCTTTGTGCCGCGCATGACAGCCTGGCCATGGGCAATCATCATCTCCATGGTGACGCCGACGGTGGTGTCGAGGCCGTAGAGCACCATGCCGAGACTGTCGCCGACCAAAAGCAGATCGCAATGGTTGTCCATGATGCGGGCAACGGGGGTGGTGTAGGCGGTCAGCGAAACGATCGGCCGCACGCCCTTGAGAGCGCCGATATCGGCAGGGGTGAAACGCTTCTGGCGGGGTGGTGTACTCATGTCAGGCGGCCTCCATGCCGGTGGCGGCCGCTTGGCCGATGATGCGGTTGTCGAGAAGCTTCGTCTTGCCGAAACGGACGTAGAGAAGGACCAGCGCCCTGTCATTCACCGTCTCGATGCGCTCCAAGGTCTGAGGGTCGCGAATGGCCACGACCTCCGGTTCTGCGAGAGGCTCGGTGCGCAGGAAATCGAGGAGCTTGGCTTCCAGCACCGCGACGTCGCGGATGCCGGTCAGCAGCAGCCTCTCGGCCTCGGCGAGCGTCTTCGGCACGATGACGGCTGCGGCGCGTTCGGCGGGCGAGAGATAGACATTGCGCGACGAACAGGCGAGGCCATCGGCCTCGCGCACGGTCGATACAGGGACGATGCGGAGGGGCTGGGCGAGATCCTCGACCATCTTCTGGATGATGGTGACCTGCTGGTAGTCCTTCTCGCCGAAATAGGCCGCATCCGGCTGGACGATGTTGAAGAGTTTTGTCACCACCGTCGCGACACCGGCGAAATGGCCGGGGCGGGCTTCCCCTTCCAGCTCGGAGCCGAGCTTCGGAAGGTCGACCACGGTCTGCATGGGCTCCGGATACATTTCGGAGACGGGTGGGGCGAAGAGGAAGTCCACGCCTGCCTCGCGCAGAAGGGCTGCGTCGCGGTCGAGGTCGCGCGGATACTTTTCCAGGTCCTCGTTCTTTCCGAACTGCAGCGGGTTGACGAAGATCGAGACGACCGTCACGGCGTTTTCGGCTTTCGACCGGGAAACGAGGCTGAGATGGCCCTGATGGAGATAGCCCATGGTCGGCACGAAGCCGATCGACTGGCCGCTTCTGCGACGGGCTGCGAGCTTTTCCCGCAAAGCGGCGATCGTGGTGATGATATCCATGACCGGGCGTCCTCCCTGTCTTGCTCTTGGGTCCGCCTCTAACGCGTGCCGCCAAAAAAGGCAATCGCACGAATCATTTGCAGTCCTGTCTTCAGATTCCGATTCGGCTGCTGTCGACGATCTCGACGCCGGCATCGGCCATTACATCGAGTGCCTGTTTGACCGCAGCCGGGTCGATCCCCCGACAGCCATCGGCAATGAGCCGCACCGTGACACCCGGCAGCATGTCCACGGCGTCGAGGGCCGAGAAACGCACGCAGTAATCTGTCGCGAGGCCCATCAGGTCGAGCTCCGTGACATTCTTCGACCTCAGATAATCCGACAGGCCGGTCAGCGCCGACCTGTCGTTGTCGCGGAAGGCCGAGTAGCTGTCGACGGCAGGGTTTTCGCCCTTTCGCTGGATGTAATCGATGCGGCTCTGGTCGAGATCCGGGTGGAATTCCGCGTCCCGCGTGTCCTGGACGCAGTGATCCGGCCACATCACCTGAGGCTGGCCGGAGAGTTCGCCCATGTCGAAGGGTTTCTTGCCGTCATGCTGGGAGGCGAAGCTGCCGTGATTGGCCGGGTGCCAGTCCTGCGAGGCGACCACGAGATCGTATCGTCCTGATCGCATGAGCCGATTGGCGACCGGCACCACCGCGTCGCCTTCGGCGACCGGCAGATTGCCACCCGGGCAGAAGCCGTTCTGGATATCGATCAGCAGCAAGGCCTTTGTCATGGAACGCGCTCCCTTGTTTGTGCGGCGCAAGATGGCAATGGGCGAGTGCAGGATCAAGAGAAAGTTGGTGAATTTTTGCCGGCGAGTGGGCCCGAAAACATTGTTCCATTCGGGATGGAACAATCCTCCGTTTCTCCCGTTCGACTGATGTCGCAGGTCCCTTATCCCGCGCCATTCGACGCGTAGGGCCATCTCGTACATTTCCAGACATGAATGGACTTGGCATGTTATTGACCATCACCATCGGCATATTCGCCCTTGTGGGGCTCGTGCTCGGGGTCGGCGGAGCACAGCTCGCCGCCCTGGGTGGCAGCTTGTATTACCTGATCGCCGGGATCGTCTTTCTGGCGACCGCCGTGCTTTTGTTTCTCAGACGCGCGGAAGCGCTGTGGCTCTATGGGCTCTTCATCCTCGGCAGTCTCGTCTGGGCGCTCTGGGAGGTTGGGCTCGACTGGTGGCAGCTTGGTCCCCGTGGTGGACTGGTCGTCGTGCTTGGCCTCTGGCTGATGTTGCCGGGTGTCCGTCGCAGACTTGGTCCGGAGCATCGCCGCGGGCGCGTGCCGGCGCCGCTGCTGCCGCTTGCCGTGCCCGTTCTGATCGCCGTGATCACGGCGGCCATTTCCCTCTTCACCGATCCCTATGACCGCTCCGGCAGCCTGCCGACGGAGCAGGTTGCGGCGGCGCCGTCGCTGGGTGGCAACGTCCCCGACGGCGACTGGCATCAGTATGGCCGAACCCCGTATGGCCAGCGCTACTCGCCGCTCACCCAGATCAACACCGACAACGTCAAGGACCTGAAAGTCGCCTGGACCTACCAGACCGGTGACGTAAAGCTTCCCGAGGACGTGACGGAGACGACCTATCAGGTGACGCCGCTCAAGGTGGACGACACGCTTTATCTCTGCACACCGCACAACTGGGCGATCGCGGTGGATGCGGCGACCGGCAAGGAGAAGTGGAAGTTCGATGCCAATGCCGGTCTCAACACCGATCGCCAGCACCAGACGTGCCGTGGTGTGACCTATTACGCGGATCCCGCCGCGGCCGCCGGTACGGCCTGCGCCACCCGCGTCTACCTGCCGACCTCGGACGCCCGTCTGATCGCGCTCGACGCCGCAACCGGAGCCGTTTGCCAGAACTTCGCCGACGGCGGCACGCTGCAGCTCGGCCAGGGCATGCGGTACAACCCGGCCGGCTATTACTATTCCACCTCGCCACCCGTGATCGCCGCCGGCAAGATCATCATCGGTGGTGCCGTCAACGACAACTATTCGACGCAGTCGCAGTCGGGCGTCATCCGCGCGTTCGACGTCAATACCGGGGCGCTCGTGTGGAATTGGGACAGCGGCAACCCGACAGAGACCGCTCCGATCGGCGAAGGCCAGACCTATACGACGAACTCGCCGAACAGCTGGTCGGTCTTCTCCGTCGATGAGCAACTCGGCCTCGTCTATATCCCGCTTGGCAACCAGGTGCCCGACCAGCTCGGCATGGGCCGCAGCGAAAGCGTCGAGAAATACTCGTCTTCAATAGTTGCGCTCGATGTGAACACCGGGCAGGATCGCTGGTTGCGCCAGACCGTGCATCACGATCTCTGGGACATGGACGTTCCTGCCCAGCCGGTGCTGATTGACATCAACAATTCGGACGGTGCCGTTGTGCCGGCTCTCGTCGGGCCGACCAAGCAGGGCGACATCTATGTTCTCGACCGCCGGACCGGCGAGCCGATCATCCCGGTTCGCGAGATCCCGGCGCCGGGCGGCGCCATTCCGGAAGACTTTACGTCCCCGACCCAGCCGATCTCGGACCTGACTTTCCGTCCGCCGACGCTGCAGGAAAAGAACATGTGGGGTCTGTCCATCATCGACCAGATGATGTGCCGGATCGCCTTCCACAAGCTGAACTATGAGGGACAGTACACCCCGCCGTCGCTGAACGGGACGCTCGTCTATCCCGGCAATTTCGGAACGTTCAACTGGGGTTCGGTCGCGGTTGATCCGGAGCGGCAGGTGATGTTCGGCATGCCGACCTATCTCGCCTTTACCTCCAAGCTCGTTCCGCGGGCAGATATCCCGCCAAAGGGCGAAGGTGAGAAGGGCTCAGAGCAGGGTCTGAACCGTAACGAAGGTGCGCCTTACGGCGTGGTCATGGGGCCGTTCCTGTCGCCGCTCGGCATTCCCTGCCAGGCGCCGCCATGGGGTACGGTTGCTGGTGTCGACCTGCGCACGGGCCAGATCGCCTACCAGCACCGAAACGGCACCGTCTACGACATGACGCCGCTGCCGCTGCCGTTCAAGGTCGGCGTGCCTGGTATCGGCGGTCCGATGATCACCAAGGGCGGCGTCGTCTTCCTCGGTGCAGCCGTCGATGATTACCTCCGCGCCTACAACCTGACGACCGGCGAACAGCTGTGGGAGGCTCGCCTCCCGGCCGGAGGCCAGGCAACGCCGATGACCTATGCGCTCGACAACGGCAAGCAGTATGTCGTGATGGTGGCCGGCGGCCATGGCTCCGTCGGTACCAAGCCGGGTGACTATGTCATCGCCTATACCCTGCCGGACTGACAGCCAATCGCATCGTCTGCATGCTTTCGCACTCCCTGCCGCAAGGCAGGGAGTGTTTTCATTTGGGCCACCTCCGACAATCGCGATGTCTGCGAAACGGAACATTAACTATGTGATTCTAAACACATCTCGTAACGTGAGGATGTTTCGCATGAGTAGCCAAGCCATGACCGGCAAGACGACCACCCCGACCATCGCCTTCTTTCCGCTTGCGAGCCGCCGGGACCTGGTTCGCCGATCGGCTGTCGAACTCGACCGCCTCAATGGCTACGCCGCCACCGAATTCTGGAAGACCACCTGCCGTGGCCTCGGCAACGAACTTCTTGCCTTGGGCTGCCCCGAAGACGAGATGCGGGCGGAAATCATGGATTTTCAGGCCGCCGTTCAGGTGGAACTGATGTGGCTGCACCGCGAGGAAGCGGCGCAAGGCTGACATCACCGACCGGTGACAAGGCTGCCTTGATCCTCAATCGCGAGGTGCGCGGTGTTCGCGCGCGGCGGAACGGCCAGCCGGTAACCCATCATCCGGGCAATCGGGGCAAGTGTGGCGAAGAGCAGCTTCTGCACCACGACTGGTGGCCCAGAGATGTAAAGATGGTTACGGAAGGCGTTGAGGCCGAGCGCGATCGGCAGTAGCTTCACCGAACCGTCAGGCTTGAAATAGTCCGGGCACTCAGACGTCCAGCGCGCCAAGTTGAGGAAGAAGCGCAGGTGCTGCTGGGCGTTGACGAACGTCACCGTCAGATGCGTTTCGCCGAACGAAGCGTTGCGAAAGAAGTGGCTCGCGCCCTTCGGCACTGTGATCGACTGACCGTCGGTTGCATAATGTTCCTGACCGTTGATCATGACCATCACCCGCCCTCTGTTGACGGTGAAGATCTCGTCCGTCTCCGGATGGATATGGGCGACGGCATTTCCGCCTCCCGACCCACCCTTGCCGAGGACGACGTCCATCTGGCTGGTGACTCCGCCTTCATAGGGGTGCGTGAAAACGAAAGTCTCTTTATTGAAGGCATTGAGGATACGGGTGCCGGCTGGCACAAGCGCTTCGCGCATGGCTTTACTCCTTGCTGATCTGGGTTTTGAGTGCGTATTGGAAGCCCGCGGACATGTATCGTGGGCGATGAAAAGCGTGTAGATTGTCAGCGTTTCCGCTTCAAACACCGTTTTTGCCGCGACAATCACCGGATTTGCATAACGTGACCGCATCGTTGAACTTCGATGACTTGCGCTACATGCTGGCAGTCGCCGAGACAGGGACGACGCTTGCTGCATCCAAGCTCTTGCGGGTCAGCCAGAGCACGGTTTCGCGGCGCATAGCGGCGCTTGAGGACGCGCTTCAGGTGGAGCTCTTCGATAAGCGCCGAACTGGTTATGTTCTGACCGAGGCAGGGTCACTTCTTCTCGCACCCGCAGAGGCTGTGCGTCACGCCGTCGACGCGTTTTCAGGTGCCGTCGACAGCCTTTCCCGAGAGATTTCCGGCACCGTCCGCTTCACGACCAATGAGGTGCTGGGCTCCTTCGTGCTGCCGCGGTTGATCGAGCGCCTGCGGCAAAGGCATCCCGGTGTGAAGCTCGAAGTGGATACGACCAATGTCCTGCGAGACTTGATTGGTGGCGAAGCCGATGTGGCGTTGCGGGCATCACCCGCACCCACTCAAGCGGGTCTGGTGGGAGTTCGTCTGATCGAGGATTACTGGAGCCTCTACTGCTCGCGTTCCTACAGCCTTCGCCACGGCGTCCCGAGACGCGTCGAAGACCTGGCCGGCCACGCCATCATCGGCATCGATGCCCATGTCCGTGGCCGCCCGATCTTCGATTGGGCAACGAAGAACTTCCCGGCAGAGGTGTTGCTCCGGCACAACTCGGTGCCCGCCGTCTTCACCAGCGTCAGGAATGGCGTCGGCGTCGGCTTCTACTCCGACTTCGTGGCGGCCGGAGATCCCGAACTGGTTTTCTGTTTCCGCCCGCCCGTGCCTCCTGCCGCCGAAGTCTGGCTCGTGACGGATGAACGGCTGCGTCATGTGCCCCGTGTCCGCGCCGTCATGGACGTGATCAAGGAGCTGGTGAAGGAGATCACCGGGCAGCGAATGGCGGCGGCGGCTGTGCCGGCCTGAGGGCGCCGTATTTGCAGCAGGCAAGACAATTGCCTGTTGGCAAAGTCTTCCGGCGGTTGTCCGGCGCGCTTTATCTTCCTAGAAAGACAGCTATCTTCAGCCCCACCACTCGATAGCAGCGACGCCTTGGCCAAACTTCATTTCATTTACGCCACCATGAACGCCGGCAAGTCGACACTGTTGCTGCAGGCGGCCTATAATTACCGCGAACGCGGCATGCGGGTCGCGACGCTGATCAGTGCGCTCGACAACCGCGTGGGCAAGGGGTTCATCGGTTCGCGGATCGGCCTTCGGGCCGAAGCTGAAGCCTTCGGGGCCAAGGACGATCTGTTTTCCGCAATCAAGGCTGACCACGCGGCATCGCCGCTGTCCTGCGTCTTCGTTGACGAAGCGCAGTTCATGACGACCGAGCAGGTTTGGCAGTTGGCGCAGATTGTCGATGTTCTCGACATCCCGGTCATGGCCTATGGTTTGCGCACGGATTTCCGTGGCGAACTGTTTCCGGGCTCCAAGGCCTTGCTCGCTATCGCGGACGAACTGACGGAGGCCCGCTCGATCTGCCATTGTGGGCGCAAGGCGACCATGGTCGTGCGCATGGGGGAAGACGGCAAGGCGCAACGCGACGGCGCCCAGGTGCTGATCGGCGGCAACGAGACCTATACCTCGCTCTGCCGGCGCCACTGGCAGCTCGCTTTTGCTGCGGAAGAAGTGCACCCCGCCGCCTGAGCCGACGCTAGCCGGCTCCGATCAGCCGGCCTTTTCGACGAAGCCGTCCAGCACCCGCTTTTGCCCGGCGCGGTCGAAGTCGATCGTCAATTTGTTGCCCTCGATCGAGGCGATATTGCCGTTGCCGAACTTCATGTGAAAGACACGATCGCCGACCGTAAAGCGTGACGGTTCTGTCGTGGTCGACTTTGCGACCAGTTCACCGTCGATCGTCTTGGCCCTGGGACCGCTTTCGCCGTAGCCGATGCGCTCCACCGCATGGCCGGAGCGGGTGCCCCAGTTGTCGCGAGTCGCTTCCGTCTTGTTGGCCTGCGCGCGCTTCCAGCCGGGCGTGGAATAGCTGTTCTGGAACGGTTCCTGCTTGTCGAAGCGGGACTGGCCGTAGGGATTGCGGCCGTAGCCGCCGTAAGAGGTCTCGGCTTCGGCGACTTCGACATGCGCCGTCGGCAGTTCGTCGAGGAAGCGCGACGGCATGGTCGACTGCCAGAGGCCATGGATTCGGCGGTTGGAGACGAACCAGATGTGGCAGCGGCGCTTGGCGCGGGTGATGCCGACATAGGCGAGGCGGCGTTCTTCCTCGAGGCCCGAGCGGCCGCCTTCGTCGAGTGCGCGCTGATGCGGGAAGAGGCCTTCTTCCCAGCCGGGCAGGAAGACGGTCTCGAATTCCAGACCCTTGGCCGAGTGCAGCGTCATGATCGAGACGGCATCGAGGTTTTCGTTCGTTTCGGCGTCCATGACCAGCGATACATGCTCAAGGAAGCCGCGCATGCTTTCGAAGGCTTCCATCGAGCGGATGAGTTCCTTCAAGTTGTCGAGACGACCCGGCGCTTCTGCCGATTTGTCGTTCTTCCACATGTCGGTATAACCCGACTCCTCCAGGACCTGTTCGGCGAGCTCCGTATGCGGCGTGTTCTCCAGAAGCTCGCTCCAGCGGCGGAAGCTCACGACCACGTCGAACAGCGCCTTGCGCGCCTTGGGCTTCAGCTCGTCGGTCTCGATAATATCAGAAGCTGCCGCGAGCATCGGAATATCGCGGGCGCGGGCGTAGTCGTGCAGGGCGCGGATCGTGGTGTCGCCGAGACCGCGCTTCGGCGTGTTGACGATGCGCTCGAAGGCGAGGTCGTCGGCCGGCTGGCAGATCAGCCGGAAATAGGCCATGGCGTCGCGGATTTCCAAGCGCTCGTAGAAGCGCGGGCCGCCGATGACGCGGTAGTTCAGGCCGAGCGTGACGAAACGGTCTTCGAATTCGCGCATCTGGAAGGAGGCGCGGACCAGGATCGCCATGTTGTTCAGCGGATGCTGCTGGCGCTGGAGCTGTTCGATCTCCTCGCCGACGGCGCGGGCTTCCTCTTCGGAATCCCAGGCGGCGTGGACGACGACCTTGCCGTCGTTCGGATCAACGCGGTCGGTGAAGAGGGTCTTGCCAAGGCGACCTTCGTTGTGGGCAATCAGATGGCCGGCTGCACCGAGGATATGTTCCGTCGAACGGTAGTTGCGCTCGAGCTTGATGACCTTCGCGCCCGGAAAGTCCTTCTCGAAGCGCAGGATGTTGTCGACCTCGGCGCCGCGCCAGCCATAGATCGACTGATCATCGTCGCCAACGCAGCAGACATTCTGCGGCACGCCCTGGGGACGCTGGGCGAGCAGCCGCAGCCACATGTATTGCGCGGTGTTGGTGTCCTGATACTCGTCGACCAACACATATTTGAAGCGCTGATGGTATTCCTTCAGCACGTCCGGATTGGCCTTGAACATGCGGATCGGATGCAAAAGCAGGTCGCCGAAATCGCAGGCATTCAGCGTCTTCAGGCGGTTCTGGTAAGCGACATAGAGCTCGCGACCCTTGCCATTGGCGAAGGCGCGGGCGTCGCCTTCCGGTATCTGGCTCGGATCAAGGCCCTTGTTCTTCCAGCCATCGATCATCTGGGCGAACTGCTTGGCCGGCCAGCGCTTGTCGTCGAGGCCTTCTGCCTGGATGATCTGCTTGATCAGGCGCACGACATCGTCGGTGTCGAGAATGGTGAAATCGGAGGACAGGCCGACCAGTTCGGCGTGGCGGCGCAAGAGCTTGACGCCGATCGAGTGGAAGGTGCCGAGCCACGGCATGCCCTCGACGGCACCGCCGACGAGATGGCCGATACGCTCTTTCATCTCGCGAGCGGCCTTGTTGGTGAAGGTCACGGCGAGGATCTGACTCGGAAAGGCGCGGTTGGTGGCGAGGATATGGGCGATACGGGTGGTCAACACGCGCGTCTTGCCGGTGCCGGCGCCCGCGAGCACGAGCACGGGGCCATCGACGGTTTCCACCGCCTCGCGTTGTTCGGGGTTGAGGCCGCTCAGGTAATCCGGCGTGTTCGCCTGGCTACGGGCTGCCATAGCGCGGGCGGCAATGCCCAGTCCGCCTGACGCCGGCGGGGCCGGTGCGGCAGCCGGCTTGCGCGGCGCTGGTTCCTCGTCGAAGAAGGGGATATCGTCGAAACCGTTACTCATGCGGCTCAATGTAGTGATTCGGTCTCGAAAGGCCAGTGATGCCGTTCTGGTTTTATTCCGGCATGGCCGGTTCATCACCGGTTTTAGCCGGCCTCACGTGCGAATGTGCGGGGCAAGCCAGACCGATTGCGCGATGCTCTGTCGGTAAGGTGATCACGCCCGCGTGAATTTCCGCGAGATTACAAATCAGTAAGCTTGCCTCGGAGGCATTGCCAGACACAATCTGAGCCCCATACTCCGCCCTGGTCATTTTTAAGTTTTTTATCTGGAGCCTTGCATGCCGCTTTGGAAGCAACTCACCATCAGTGTTGCGCTGTTGTTTGTCGGACTTTGTGCCTGGGTCTATGTCTCACCCGGGGCCGGGCAGAGCCTTGTGCAGATGGGGGTGCCGGAACGTCTGGTCGCGATGATTTCCGCCGGCAATCCCGATGGTCAGGCGGGTGAAGGCCAAGCCCCGGGGCGGCAGGCCCAGGCGGAGCGCCAAGGTGCCGTTCAGGGGCAGGGGCAGGGGCAGGGGCAGGGGCAGGGCGAGCGGCGAGGTGGCGGGCGCGGCAACCAGAACATCCTGGTCGCCACGCAGCCGGTGGCGACGGCTGTTGTCAACGACCGGCTGAACGCAATCGGCGACGGGGAGGCGGTGGATGCGGTTACCGTGATGCCACAGGCTTCCGGTACGATCGCGGAAATCCTGGTGACCTCCGGCCAGACCGTCAAGAAGGGCGATGTGATTGCCCGCCTCGACAGCGACGAGCAGGTCATCCTGCGCGACCAGGCGAAGGTCGCGCTGCGCAGTGCGACCGAGAAGGCCGATTCCTATGGAAATCTGAAGAGTTTTTCCCGCCTGGAGGTTCTGGATGCACAGATCGCCCGTGAACAGGCCGAGCTGCAGTTAACCACGGCGGAACTGAACCTGAAGCGCCGGGAGATTACCGCGCCGATCGATGGCGTGATCGGCATCATCGGCGTCAGCATCGGCGACAATGTCACCAGTTCGAGCGCGGTCGTCTCGCTCGACAATCGTTCGCAGCTGCTCGTCGACTTCTGGGCGCCCGAGCGGTTCGTCACGGCGGTAAAGCCCGGCATGGCGGTCGAGGCCACATCCGTCGCGCGCCCCGGCCAGCGGTTTACCGGTACGGTCGATGCCGTCGACAGCCGGGTCGACCAAGCGAGCCGAACCATCCGGGTCCGTGCGCGGATCGACAATCCCGATGACGTGCTGCGTGCCGGCATGTCTTTCGCAGTCTCCATGACCTTTCCAGGCGACCGGTATCCTGCGGTCAACCCGCTTGCGGTCCAATGGGACGGGCAGGGCTCCTTCGTGTGGCAGATCGTCGACAACAAATCCGTGAAGACCCGTGTCCGGATCATCCAGCGCAATTCCGATCAGGTGCTGATTGATGCCGCCTTGAAGGAGGGCGACGTCGTGGCCATCGAAGGTCTGCAACGGGTGCGTGAAGGAGGTGCCGTCGAGGTGGCCAATGCCGGGTCCGACGAGAAGGCACCGGAGGTGGCTGTCCGATGAGCGCTTCCGAAACACCTCAGGAACAGTCCGGCCGCAGCTTCACGGCTCTCTTCGTCCGTCGCCCTGTTCTTGCAGCCGTTCTCAACACGCTTCTCGTCGTCGCGGGTCTCGCCGCCCTGGCCGGCATCGAGGTTCGCGAATTGCCAGATGTCGATCAGCCGGTCATCACCGTCAGCACGGACTATGACGGCGCGTCGGCGCAGACCATGGACCAGGAGGTGACCCGCATCATAGAGGGTGCGGTCGCGCGGGTCAGCGGGTTGAAGTCGATGTCCTCCCGATCGCAGTTCGGCTCCAGCCGGACTACCCTGGAATTCTCAGACAATGTCGATCTCGCGGTTGCGGCCAATGACGTGCGCGATGCGCTCGGCCGCGTCCGCAACCAGTTGCCGGACGATGTCGACGAGCCGCGCATCGTCAAGGCCGATTCGGACTCGCAGCCGATCATGCGGCTCGGGGTCACCTCCACGACACTGTCGATGGAAGATCTGACACTGTTGGTCGAGAATGAGATTTCCGACCGCCTGGCCGCCGTTGATGGTGTGGCCGATGTCGAGATTTACGGCGACCAGGAAAAGGTGTTCCGGATCGACGTGAACCAGGCGGCTCTCGCCAGCCGCGGTCTCTCAGTCGCCGATCTCTCGACGGCGCTGCAGGGGGCTTCCCTCGACGTGCCCGCCGGATCGTTGGAATCCCAGACCCAGGACATCGTCGTGCGGGCGACCGCCAGCTTGACCTCGGTCGCGGATTTCGAGAACGTGCTAATCGGCAACCAGGTGCGGTTGCGCGATGTCGCCACGGTGACATTGGGGCCGGACGATGGCTCCACGGCCTTGCGTTCCAATGGCGTTGCCGGCGTCGGTCTCGGCGTCATTCGTCAGGCGCAGTCGAACACGCTCAGCATTTCGAGCGGGGTGCATCAGGCCGTCGATGACCTTCAGGATGTTTTGCCCGAGGGGACCAAAATCGTGGTGAGCAGCGACGACGCGGTCTTCATTCAGGGCGCACTGCACGAGGTTGAGCTCGCACTGTCTCTCTCGGCGCTGATCGTTCTCGTGGTTCTGTTCCTGTTCCTGAGGGACTGGCGGGCGACGCTCATCCCTGCGCTCACCATGCCGGTGGCGCTGATCGGCACGCTTGCCGCCATCTACATGGTCGGTTTCTCGATCAATATCCTGACACTTCTGGCGATTGTTCTGGCCACCGGACTTGTGGTCGACGATGCGATCGTCGTGCTGGAGAACATCGTCCGGCGCCGGTCTGAGGGCATGGGGCCGCGGGCTGCTGCCGTGCTCGGGACCCAGGAGGTGTTTTTCGCCGTACTTGCGACGACCGCGACGCTTGCCGCCGTTTTCGTACCGCTCTCGTTCCTGCCAGGCCAGCTTGGTGGTCTCTTCCGCGAATTCGGTTTCGTGCTGGCATTTGCGGTTCTCTTGTCTTCGGTGACGGCGCTGACGCTCTGCCCGATGATGGCCTCGCGCATGCTGCGGGAGGCGAAACACGGCGACCACGGCATTCTCGGCCGCTTCGGAGCGCGCTTCTCGTCCGTCTACCGGCGCAGCCTCGGCGCCTGCCTGCGCAACCCGCTTATCGTGGTTGTGGTCGCCGTGCTGTTCTCCGCCGCCGCCTATGCCACCTTCACCACGATCCGCAGCGAACTGACGCCGCGCGAAGACCGGTCTATGGTGATGATGCGCCTGTCCACACCGCAGGGTTCGAGCCTTGCCTACACGCGCGACCAGGTCCAGCGGGTCGAGGAGAATTTGAAGCCCCTCGTCGACAGTGGAGAAATCCGCAACGTGTTCTCAATCTCGGGCCAGGGATCGTCCAACAGTGCCTTCATGGTGCTGACGCTTGCACCGTGGGACGAGCGCACGCGTACGCAGGACCAGATTGTTCAGGATGTGAATGCGGCGGCGGCGAAGGTACCGGCTGTGCGCGGCAACGTGTTCCAATCAAACAGCCTCAGGATCCGTGGTGCCGGCAGCGGCCTGCAGATGGCGCTTGTGGGCAGCAGCCATGAGAAGCTGACCGAGGCGGCGATCAAGATCGTCGATCAGTTGGGCAACTCCCCACTCCTGCAGACGCCGCGCCTCGACAACGAGCCGACCCAGGCACAGATCTCCGTGACCATCGATCGCGAGCGGGCCTCCGACCTCGGTGTCGACATCAACGCGATCGGGACGTCGCTTCAGGCGCTGCTTGAAGGACGGTCTGTGACGGATGTCTTCATCGACGGGAATTCGATCCCGGTGCGGCTCGTCTCCAGCACGCAGCCGATCAACGACCCGACGGATCTCGAAAACATCTTCCTGACGACCTCGGACGGCCGCGTCGTGCCCATGTCGACGATCGCCACACTGGAGGAGCGGGCGGTGGCACCGCAGCTCAATCGCGAGCAGCAACTGGCCTCCGTCTCCTTCTCAGCCGGCCTGAACGATGGCGTCGCTCTCGGGGACGCGGTCGAGGCCGTCAAGGCCATCGCAGAGCCGCTGCTGCCGCCGGGTTCCCGCCTTGTGCCTCTGGCGGAGGCTGCCACCCTGCAGGAAAATTCCTATGGAATGGCACTGACCTTCGGCTTTGCCATCGCGATCATCTTCCTGGTGCTGGCGGCACAGTTCGAAAGCGTCATCTCAGGGCTGATCATCATGGCGACGGTTCCGCTGGGCCTTGCCTGTGCCGTCTTTGCACTGGTCATCACCGGATCGACGCTCAACGTCTACAGCCAGATCGGCCTCGTGCTGCTGGTCGGGGTCATGGCGAAGAACGGCATTCTGATCGTCGAGTTCGCCAACCAGCTGCGAGACCGCGGGCAGAGCGTGCGCGAGGCGATCGAGAATGCGTGCGCGATCCGCCTAAGACCGGTGATGATGACGATGATCGCGACTGTTCTCGGAGGTTTCCCGCTTGTTCTGGCGCAAGGCGCCGGCGCCGAGGCCCGCATCGCGCTCGGTTGGGTCATCGTAGGTGGGCTGGGGTTTGCCACTCTCGTGACGCTTTACATCACGCCCGTGGCCTATCTGCTGCTGGCGCGGTTCTCCAAGCCGCATGCTCATGAAGAGGCGCGGCTGAAACGCGAGCTCGACGATGCAAGCCTGAAGGGCGCGAACGATGCGGGCGAACCACCGCGCATTGCCGCTGAATGACAGAGACGCGCCCTTGCTGTGGCGCGTCGTTTCTGTCGCTGGACAAAGAAATGCGCCTATCCCATAGCAGGGACGCCACAGAAGAAACTGCGGCGCGAATGCCAATTGGGGAGGCGATGAATGGCCCGCAAGGATGTGATTGACGGACACCGAAACGAGGCAGGGATCGCAGCGGCCTTGCCAATCCTGAAGCAGCGCTTCGGTGATCGTTTACAGACCGGTCAATCCTTCCGCGAGCAGCGCAGCCACACGACGACCTATCTGCCGTCGCAACTGCCCGATGGCGTGGTGTTCGTCGAAACGTCCGTCGATGTGCAAGAGGTGGTTAGAATCTGTGCCGCTCACCGCGTCCCGATCGTCGCCTTTGGAACGGGGTCTTCACTGGAGGGGCAGGTCAACGCACCTTCGGGCGGTATTTCGGTCGATTTCAGCCGGATGAATCGAATCCTTGAAGTGAATGCTGAAGATCTGGACTGCACGGTCGAGCCCGGCGTGACTCGCGAGGACCTCAACACCTATCTGCGCGACACGGGCCTCTTCTTCCCCATCGACCCAGGCGCCAATGCCTCGCTCGGCGGGATGACAGCGACTCGCGCCTCGGGCACGAATGCCGTGCGCTACGGGACCATGAAGGACAATGTGCTGGCGCTCACCGTTGTCACCGCCAATGGTGAAGAAATCCGCACGGCGCATCGGGCGCGCAAATCCTCGGCCGGTTACGATCTCACACGCCTCTTCGTGGGGTCCGAGGGAACGCTCGGCCTGATCACCTCGATCACGCTGAGGCTCCAGGGCATTCCCGCCAAGATCGGAGGTGGCGTCTGCGCCTTCCCGACTTTGGAAGACGCGTGCAACGCCGTCATCACAACGATCCAGATGGGGATCCCCGTCGCCCGGATCGAGTTGCTCGACGAAATGCAGATCCGCGCCTGCAACGCCTATTCGAAGCTTTCCTATCCGGAGCGGCCGACGCTTTTCGTCGAGTTTCACGGAACGGAGGAGACGGTTGCGCTGCAATCTGAACAGTTTGCGGAGATCGCAGCCGAATTCGGTGCGGATGGTTTCCGGTTCACCGCCAATGCCGACGAGCGGGCGCAGCTCTGGAAGGCGCGCCACAACGCCTATTGGGCAAGCCGGGCGCTGGCGCCGGAACTGGCGGCGCTTTCGACCGATGTCTGCGTTCCGATCTCGCGTCTTGCCGAGTGTGTGGCCGAGACCCAGGCCGACATCAAGGCGCACGGATTTCTCGCCCCGATCGTCGGCCATGCGGGAGACGGCAATTTTCATGTGCTGCTGCTGTTCGATGACAAGGATCCGAAGAGTGTCGGTGAGGCGGAAGCCTTTCTCGAGCGACTGAATGGACGGGCACTTTCCATGGAGGGGACCTGCACCGGCGAACATGGGATCGGGCAGGGCAAGATCAGCTATCTCAGGCAGGAACTCGCCTCGGCTCTGCCGGTCATGCGGGCCATCAAGGCGAGCCTCGATCCCTTGGATATCTTCAATCCAGGCAAGATTTTTCGCGTCTGACTACAATACCTTGCGGCTTGCTACCACGGCGAATTGAGTTACCCTGCGGCCGAAATCAAGGGAGTGGCATTGGTGCTCGGACGCATTCTGGTAACGCTCGGCGGCCTTCTGGTGGTGGCGCTGTTTGCCGCGCTGTTGGCGCCGCTTTTCGTCGACTGGACCAATTTTCGGCAGGATTTCGAGAGCAGAGCAAGCCAGCTTTTGGGCAAGAAGGTCGTGGTGCACGGGGCAGTCAGCGCCCGTATCCTGCCGTTTCCCTCGGTGACCATGGAAGACGTCACGGTCGGTGCGGATGTCGACGGATCGCCGCTGGTCCAGGTGGCGCGTTTTTCACTCGATGCAGAACTGGCGCCGTTCCTGTCGGGTGAGGCGCGGATCTTCGACATGCGGATTGAACAGCCGCGCGCCCGCGTCCGGCTTCTTGCCGACGGTACGCTGGACTGGCTGCGGGGCAGCCGTCCGAGCATTCCAGCACGGACCGTGATCCTGGAGAAGGTCTCCGTCTCCGATGGTCTCATCGAGTTCATCGACGAACAATCCGGCCGCAACCGTGTTCTGTCCGACCTCGACGCGGATATTTCCGCCCGCACCTTGGCTGGTCCCTGGTCCGTTTCCGGCCGTGCATCCCTGGACGGTCAGATCGGCGGGTTTGCGCTCACCAGTTCCGAGACCGTCAACGGAAGCCTGCCGATCCGGATCAGGATCGAACCCGATGTGCAACCCTTCGATCTGTCGCTGGAAGGCGAACTGGCGCTGGAAGAGGGCCGGCCGATCTATAAGGGGCAGTTTCTCTCCGCCTGGAAAGAGGCTGCGCCACCTGCAGCCGATACGGCTACGGCCCCATCTGGCCCCCGGGCGCGCGGTGCCTTCGAACTGACTAATGAGAGCGTTGTCGTCCCCTCCTATCGGCTTGAGCTCGGCGATGCCGCAGATCCCTATGTGATCACGGGGGAGGCGAAGCTCGACACTGGGGCAAAGCCCGAATTCCTGCTGACCGCAGAGGGGCAGCAGGTCGATGTGAACCGGCTTGCTGCTGATGGTAGCCGGGCGGCAAAGACGGCCCGCAATGGGACCGTTTCGCTGCAGCAGCGCTTGACGCTACTCCTTGAGACGGCTGCCCGGATCCCGATTCCGAAAGTCCCCGGGCGGGCAACACTGAAGCTTCCGGCGATCCTCGCGGGCGACACCGTCTTTCGCGATATCCAGCTCGACGTCCGGCCCGCAGGCACCGGCTGGACGGTCGACCGCGCTGTGGCTGTGCTGCCGGGCCGCACGCAAGTCGAGGCGGACGGCCGATTGAATCTTGCCGGTACACCCTCCTTCGACGGTCATCTGCTGGTCGCGTCGACCCAGCCGTCCGGTCTTGCCACCTGGATTTCCGGCAAAGTCGATCCCGCGATCCGGCAGCTGCGATCTGCGGGCTTTTCCGCCACGGTCAATCTGACCAGCGAGCTGCAGCGCTTCGAGAAGCTGGAGCTTGCCGTGGGCGACAAGCCGTTGAAGGGCCGCCTCGAGCGCGAATCGGGCGCGGGTGCTGCACCGAGCCTGTCCGTCGACCTTTCCGGGGCGGGGCTCGATCTCGACGCAGCCCGCGCCATCGCGGCACTGGTCGTCGGCGAGGATGCCGAACGCAATCTCTTGGCTGAAAGGATCGCCGCGCGGCTGAAGCTCGGACGACTGACGGCCTTCGGCATCGATATCGGCGATGTCGACGGCATCGTCAGCTATGAGGGAGACCGGCTCTCGGTCGAGCGCATGAAGCTCGGAAATGTCGCAGGCGCGTCCTTCGACATGAGTGGGGTGTTGGCCCTCTCTGCCGGAGTTATTGACGGGGAGGGGCGTGTGGCCCTGCGGTCGAAAGATCCCTCTGCCTTCCTTTCGCTGCTCGACGAGCGCTTTCCAGGACGACCTGTCCTGAAGCGATTGGCTGAGAGTGCCGATTGGTATGCAGATACCGACATTGCTGCAGATATTGCTCTTGAAGGGGGCGGGGCGGTGCGTGTCAGCGGAGGTGGCAGCTCCAACGGCAGCCGCACGAACTTTTCGGTGACCGCGCCGACCCTTTCGGCACTGGCGGGCGGTGACGGACGCAAGGTGGACCTCAGCGTCGAGAACGACGAGGCGCAGATCCTGATGGGGCAGGCGGGTCTCCAGCCGCTGCCCTGGCCGGTTGGGGAAGGCGGCCGTCTCAGCCTCGTGCTGGACGGACGAAATGCCAAAGAGGCAGAGGCGGATATCCGCTTCGACGGTGCGCGATCGAAGCTGGCTGCGACCGGCCGGTTGAAGGGCATGGACGGACCGTATGTGCTCGACGGAGACTGGGACGTCTCGGCTGAAAGCGAGGATGTCGGTCCCTATCTGATGGCGCTCGGGGCTGCTCTACCCGGCCTGCAAGCTGGCGTTCCCACAACGATGAACGCCAAGCTTGGGCTTGCGGCCGGACAGGTGACGATCGACGATCTGCGGTCGACGGTCGCCGGACAAGCGGTCTCGGGGCAGGGGATGCTCGACCTTCGGGGTGCCGTGCCGACCGCGACGGGCACCCTTGCCCTCGACAGTCTCGATATGGACTGGCTTGCCGAGAGCCTGCTTGGCCCCGTCCGTGATCCGAGCTCCGGCGCGCTTGCGGCGTCGCCGTTCGCAAAGAGCAGCCTGACAGCCGATCTCGATCTTGCCGTGACGGCAAAGCAGGTCTGGCCGGGAATCGGCGAGTCAATGACGGATGTTTCCACCAAGCTGACGGCCAGAGCCGGAGAACTGACGTTGGACGAGATTTCGGGCGGCTGGTTCGGCGGCAGCATGACCGGTCGCCTGTCGCTCGCCAATAGTGATGGAAACGGCTTCCTGCAGTCGCGGCTCGACGTGAAGGGTGCCGATCTCAGACGAAGCCTGAATGCGCTGCGCCTGAGGCGGGGCCTCGATCCGTCGGAGGGCGTGGCCGGAACCTATGACCTGACTTTCGTCGGTGAGGGCAGCGGCGCGACTGCGGCTGAACTCATCGGCGGTGCAAGCGGCTCCGGTCAGGTCACGCTGTCACGGCTTGCGATCAGCGACCTGGACCTCACCATTCTGCCTCGCCTTGTTGCCGAGGCGGATGGGCTCGGGACCGATCTGGACCAGGAGAAGGTCCGGTCCATCACCAGTGCGCTGGTGTCCGGTGGCACGACGACCGTCGAAGGGGTCGCGCTTCCCTTTGCGCTCTCGGATCGGACGCTTCGCGTCCAGAATGCGGTTGTGCAAACCGAAGTCGCATCCCTCAACGGCAGCGCCCGGCTCGACTTCGACAGCGGCACAGTGGAGGGGGACGTCGACATTGCGCTTCGGGCCGGCGATTTCGCCATGGAGGGGGCTTCCCCTAATCTTCGGCTCATGCTGACGGGTGACGTCCTGTCTCCGGAGCGCGGGCTGGACGTGACCGAGATCACCAATTTCCTGTCTCTACGGGCCTTCGAAACGGAGCGGCGCCGGGTCGAGGCTTTGCAGTCGAGCGTGCTCGAAAAACAGAGGCTGAGGCGCGAAGCGGCCCTTGCCCGGGCGAATGCCCAACAGCGGGCACAGGCCCAAGAAGACGCGCGGAAGCGTGCCGAGGCGGAGCGGTTGCTGCAGGAGCAGCAGCAACAGGCTGCGCCAACGGTGCCGTCTGACGGAGCTACGGATCAGCCGACTGGCCCGACCACCGACAGTGTTCCCGATGCGCCGGCCCTGCCCGTCCCGCAGCGCGAGCGCGTGGTGCGCCAGCCTCTGCCAGGCATGACGTTCGAAGGGTTGCCCGGCGTTCAGTGAAATTGCTCTATCCGGGGGAGCGCGAGGCGTCGGATGCGTCCGGCGCCGCCGCCTTCCTGAGATATGCCAGAACGTAAAGACGCAGAGCGGAAGACAGATTGGCACTGGTCGCGCGGTTCTCGTCGACTTCGGCGATGAGGGCCGCGAAGCTGATGCCGCGAGCCGTCGCCATCTCCTGCAATTCCGCTAGAAACTCGTCCTCGACCGAAAAGCTCGTGCGGTGGCCATGCAGGGTGATGGAGCGTTTGCGGATCATGGCGTTGAGTGACTCGCGGCTTTAAGACGGTTCGTGCCTCAACGGGCGGGCGAGGCGCGTTAGTCCTGGTTGTCGTCCGGCGTCTCGATATGACCCTGGTCAAGCCGCTTGGAGGCTTGGGCGTTCAGCTTACGGGTCAGCGTCTTCTCAGCTTTCGTTCGACCGTGAGTCAGACGGTTCTGGTCGGCTGTGGCCTCGCGTTCGGCGCGCGCCTTGGTCTTGCGGAACTGGCGGAGATTGACGATGTCTGCAGCCATGTCTTTTGTCCCGAATGTGGAAAAGCCGGCCCCATGGGGCCGGCTGTCGGCATGACTTTATTGCTTCTTGCGGAAGGCATCGAGGGAGACCACAGAGCCTTCCTTCTTTTCCTCGGTCGCCGCAGTTTCGGCCTCTTCCGCCTTTGCGGGCACGTCCAGCGGATAAGCGGTGATCTCGGCGTCGTTTTCGTCCTCGTCCGCCAGCGGCACGTCGAATTCCAGCTCGAAATTGACCGAGGGGTCATAGAAGCCGCGGATGGCGTTGAAGGGGATGACCAGCTTTTCCGGGGTGTCGGAGAAGGACAGGCCGATTTCGAATTGGCTGTCGGTGACCTTCAGTTCCCAGAACTGGTGCTGGATGACGATTGTCATCTGTTCGGCATACTTGGCCTTCAGATGCTGCGAGATTCGCACACCCGGAGCCCCGGTCAGGAAGGTGATGAAGAAATGATGGTCGCCCGGGAGACGTCCGGTGGCGGCGACTTCGGTCAAAACCTTGCGGATGACACTTCTCAGCGCGTCCTGGGCCAGAATGTCGTAGCGAATGTGGTCGTGCCCCATCAGATCCTGTCTTTCCTTCTCATGCCGTTTCGACGGCTATATGCCACGGCGCAGCGGTGTCGAAAAGCCCCGTCGCGCGAACGCGGTTCGCCTAAGGATACATCATTTTCCTGCGCACGGGTAGGCGCGTAAGGTAGCCTTGTGTGAGCACGGCGGAAAACAGGGTGGGAGAAGGTTAGGTGAAGGCTTCTGTTGCCAGGTGCCTTCGGACCCCGCCTTGAGGGGCTAACCCCAAGGACTTAGTTCGGATTTCCCGCACCGCCATTAGGCAGCGAGAGCATAACCCTTAGCGTTGTTGTCGTTTGCAACTACACTTGTGACCCGATAACGGCGGTATCATGCCGAGCAAAAGTTCGATCTTTACGCCCTTGTCGATCCTATTTCGCCCCCATCAAAAGCCGGTCTGAACACTCATCAGATCCGACCGGTTTTTGGTGGAGGCGCCGGGTACCGCCCCCGGGTCCAATAGGTTTATTACACCGACCGTTTATTGCCATAGCCGGAGCAAGCCCCGGCAAGGCTGATATAGGTGTTTCCATCTCCGTTGGAAAGAGGGCGTGTGAACTATCGCGCGACCGGTTCTGCCGAACCCTCAACGGCACTGGTTGCGGAACACGATGTAGTCGCCTGTCTTGTCGCTGAAATACTTGATCACGTAGCCCTTCTGGCCGCTGTCGCCGACCGGGACGCGGCAGCGAAGGCCCCATTGCGGGGTCTGGCGGCAGGATTCAACGAGGAAGCACTGGCCGACTTCGAATTTGCCGATGACCGGGCTCTTCATGTCTTCCTTGCTGCGGATATTCAACTGGTTGAGCGCCTGCACGCGCACCGGGCCATTGCCGGTGAAGGGCGGGACGAGATCGGTCGCCTCGGCGCAGCGGTCGTTGTCGTAGCGGCGGCGGCAGTTCTCCCGTTTCCCGGGTGCCGCTGCCGGTGCCTGGACGACACGCGGTGCGCCGATCCGCTGGCCGCTTGCCGGTTTCAGCGTCACCAGACTGCCGTCGTTCAGCTGCCCGACCAGGACGCCCCGGTTCGGACGGAGGGTGGCGATCAGGAAGTTGTTCGTGCCGAGAATGGTGAGCCCGTTGCCATTCGGTGCCCAGGCCCAGGCGAAGGACATGGGGCCGACGCAGGTATAGGTCGTCGCCTTCAGCTGGCCGCCCATCGCCTGTCCGGAGAGATTGATGCTGCAGGCGCCAAGTGGTCCGCCCTCCACGGTCCAGTTGCCGACAAAATCCTGGGGAGCTTGCGCCTCTGCTCGTCCAGTTGCGACGAGCAGCAGGATGCATGCGAACAGCTTTGCGACAATGGCGGGCATCTTCATCGGTTCGTTCCCTCATCTTCACGGGTTTTGGCCCGACGTCTTCATCGGAGAGGTGAGATGGATTCGGCTAGTCCAAACTCTGCAGGCATTTTCGATCGGGTGGGGCGCATGGCAGTGGCTGGGACGGGGAAAACGTGGAAGCCGGCTTGGTTCGCGGTGGCGTTGGGGTTAGAATGCCGCATTCTCCATGACTCGCCAGGGACCCATGCACCAGTATCACGACCTCCTTCGCCATGTGCTGGAGACCGGCAGCGATCGCGGTGACCGCACCGGCACCGGCACGCGCTCCGTCTTCGGATACCAGATGCGCTTCGATCTCGCCGACGGCTTCCCGGTCGTGACGACCAAGAAACTGCATCTGCGCTCGATCATTCACGAGCTTCTCTGGTTCCTCAAGGGCGACACCAATATCGGCTATCTGCGCGAAAACGGGGTGACGATCTGGGATGAATGGGCCGATCAGGACGGCAATCTCGGCCCCGTCTATGGTGCCCAGTGGCGGTCTTGGCCCGATTATGACGGCGGGCACATCGATCAGATCGCGCGCCTCATTGAGGGCATCAAGACCAATCCGAATTCCCGCCGTCATATCGTTTCGGCCTGGAACCCTGCGCTTGTTGACGACATGGCGCTGCCGCCGTGCCACTGCCTGTTCCAGTTCTATGTCGCGGACGGGCGTCTGTCCTGCCAGCTTTACCAGCGCTCGGCCGACATCTTCCTTGGCGTGCCCTTCAACATTGCATCCTACGCGCTGCTGACGTTGATGGTGGCGCAGGTGACGGGACTTGAGCCGGGCGAGTTCATCCACACGTTCGGCGATGCCCATCTTTACGCGAACCATTTCGACCAGGCGAAGCTGCAGCTGTCACGGACGCCGAAGGCGCTGCCGGTGATGAAGCTCAACCCCGACATCCGGGATATCTTCTCCTTCACCTATGACGACTTCACCCTTGTCGGCTATGAGGCCGATGCCAGCATCAAGGCGCCGATTGCCGTCTAGGCGAAGGGTGAGGCAGCAGAAATGAGCGACATCAAAACGCTGATCATCGTAGCCGTGTCGCGCAATGGTGTCATCGGACGCGATGGCGACATGCCATGGCGGCTGTCGATCGATCTCAAACGCTTCAAGGCGCTAAGCATGGGTAAGCCGCTGGTAATGGGGCGCAAGACTTTCGAGTCGGTCGGCTCGAAGCCCCTGCCGGGACGACCGCATGTGATCGTCAGCCGCAATGCCGTGATCGAGATGCCCGGTGTCGAGACAGCGACGTCGGTGAAAGAAGGGCTCGAGCAGGCGCGGGTGCTGGCGCGCGAGACGGGCGCCGACGCCCTATGCGTCGTCGGCGGCGGCGAGATCTATCGCCAGACAATCGCTGACGCCGACGAACTGCACGTGACCCATGTCGAGACGGATCTCGAAGGCGATACATATTTCCCTGCGATCGAGCCGGATCTCTTCGAGCTGGTCGAGGAAACCGCCGTTCCGGCGGGGGAAAAGGACAATTACCCGACGCGCTACGCGATATACCGTCGCAGGACCGGCCGATAACGGAAAATTTGCCCTGTCTTCGGAAGAAGTTGGCCCCTTCGCGTTGAAAGGGAGGGCCGTGATACCTATAACCCTGTGGAACCTTTCGTGATGCGGCTCTCAACCGTCGCGACCGCAAGGACTTGGGAGCGATTTACAGCAAAGAGGTATGAATGCCCTGGAGCAATCAGAACGGCGGCGGCGGCGGTCCTTGGGGCGGCGGCGGCGGCGGTAACAATCAGGGCCCCTGGGGGCAGGGGCCGAACCGGCCGCGTGGCGGCGGCGGTGGCGGCAATCAGCCCCCGGATCTCGAGGATCTCATCCGTCGCGGACAGGATCGTCTGAAAAACGTCGTGCCCGGCGGCTTCAATGGCGGCGCCTTCGTGATTGTTGGCCTCGTGCTGATCGCCTTCTGGGCGATCCAGGCGATCTACACGGTGCAGCCGGATGAGCGGGGCGTCGAGCTTCGTTTCGGCAAGCCAAAGGAAGAAGTGTCCATGCCGGGCCTCCACTTCCATCTCTGGCCAATCGAACAGGTCGAGATCGTCAAGGTCACCGAACAGCAGCAGAATGTCGGCAGCCGCGCGACCTCCAACAATCCGGGCGCCGGCCTTATGCTGTCGGGCGACCAGAATATCGTGAGTGTCCAGTTCTCGGTCCTGTTCACCGTCTCTGACCCACAGGCCTATCTCTTCAATCTGGAAGACCCGTCGCAGACCCTGCAGCAGGTTGCCGAAAGCGCCATGCGTGAAGTGGTCGGTCGTCGTCCGGCGCAGGACGTCTTCCGCGATAACCGCGAAGACATCTCCACGCAGGTGCGCGACATCATCCAGGGCACGATGGACAATTACGGCGCGGGTATTGCCATCAATGCCGTGCCGATCGAAGACGCCGCGCCTCCGCGTGAAGTGGCCGAGGCTTTTGAAGAAGTGCAGCGTGCCCAGCAGGACGAGGATCGTTTCGTCGAGGAAGCCAACCAGTACGCCAACCAGCGTCTTGGTCAGGCCCGCGGTCAGTCGGCCCAGATCCGCGAAGAGGCGGCCGCCTATAAGGATCAGGTCGTCAAGGAAGCGGAAGGCGAGGCGCAGCGCTTCATCTCGATCTATGACGAGTATGCCAAGGCGCCAGACGTCACCCGTCAGCGTATCTATCTGGAAACCATGGAGAATGTCCTGCGCAATTCGAACAAGGTGATCATCGACGAGAAGCAGGGCGTGGTGCCGTATCTGCCGCTCAACGAAATCACGCGCCAGCCGGGCAACCAGTCTGGCGGCCAGTCGGCAACGGGAGGCAACTGACATGGCCAATCGTCTGCCCTACTTCGTCGCGGCCATCGCCGTCGTCCTGTTCTTCGCCTATTCGTCGATCTTCGTGGTCAACGAACGCGAACAGGCCATCGTCCTGCGTTTCGGTCAGATCCAGGATGTGAAGACCGAGCCTGGCCTTTATCTGAAGCTGCCCTTCGCCTTCATGGATGCCGACCGGGTCCAGTATGTCGAGGACCGCGCGCTGCGCTTTGACCTCGACAACATCCGCGTCCAGGTTCGTGGCGGTGCCTTCTACGAGGTCGACGCTTTCGCCGTTTACCGGATCAACGATGCGCGGCGGTTCCGCGAAACGGTGTCCGGCGACCGGGAAGCGGCCGAAGCGCGTCTGCGCACCCGTCTCGATGCCGCGCTTCGCCGCGTTTACGGTCTGCGCAACTTCGATGCAGCCCTGTCTGAAGAGCGCGGTTCGATGATGTCGGATGTGCGCAATGACCTGCAGACGGCGGCAGCGAGCCTCGGCCTGCAGGTGACCGACGTGCGCATTCGCCGGACCGACCTGACGCAGGAAGTCTCCCAGCAGACCTTCCAGCGCATGAAGGCCGAACGCCTTGCGGAAGCGGAACTGATCCGCGCCCGCGGTAACGAAGAAAGCCAGCGCCGCCGAGCGATTGCAGACCGCCAGGTCGTCGAGTTGCAGGCGGAAGCTCAGCGCGATTCGGAAATCCTGCGCGGTGAGGGCGATGCGGAACGCAACCGCATCTTCGCCGAAGCCTTCCAGCGTGATCCGGAATTCTTCGAGTTCTATCGCTCGATGCGTGCCTATGTCGCCTCGATGAGCAATCAGGGCACGACCATGGTGCTGTCTCCCGATTCGGACTTCTTCCGCTTCTTCAATAGCGGTGTGGACCGACAGAACCAACAGGGCACGGGTGCTCAGGCTCCGGCAGCCACCCCGCCGGCGGCGCCTGCCGTTCCGGCCGGCAACTGATCGTTGAGAGCCGGCATCCTTGCCAGGTATTAATTTGAAGGGTCGGCCGAGAGGCCGGCCCTTTGTCGTTTTTGCCCATGGTTTCTGCGAGAGCTGCGTCTCATGTTGCTCTCGGACCGGGAATCGTGTGGTAGCTGTCTCTTCGACAAGATCTGGTCGCATGTTGCGGATATGCCGGTTCCGGGAAATGTGATTTTCCGTTTGCCCGTTCCGCCCTATGTTCAACGTCGCCCTGACACTCCCAGCGAGGAAGCCGATGACACACCCCGCCCGCCCGTCTCGAAAGATCCTGCCGGCGATTCTGGTCGGCAGTGCCGTGGTGATGGGTGGTGTCGGCGGCCCGTCGCCGGTCGAAGCGCGTGGGCCGGACTCGGTTGCGGATCTCGCGGCCGGCCTGCTCGGCGCGGTCGTCAACATCTCCACCTCGCAGAGCGTCAAGGAAGAGGGCGAGGGACCCGTTCCGCAGGTTCCGGAGGGCTCGCCTTTCCAGGAGCTGTTCGACGATTTCTATAAGAATGGCGAGCAGGGAGACAGCAACAGCAAGGTCAATTCATTGGGTTCCGGCTTTGTGATCGACCCCAAGGGCTTCATCGTCACGAACAACCATGTCATCGAGAATGCCGATGATATTGAGGTGATCTTCTCCGACGGCTCGAAGCTCAAGGCCAAGCTGATCGGAACCGATACCAAGACGGACCTCTCGGTGCTCAAGGTCGAGCCGCCACAGCCGCTCACTGCGGTGAAATTCGGTGATTCCCGCAAGCTGCGGATCGGCGACTGGGTGATGGCGATTGGCAATCCCTTCGGCCTTGGCGGATCGGTCACGCTCGGCATCGTGTCGGCCAGCGGCCGCAACATCAATGCGGGCCCTTACGACAACTTCATCCAGACGGATGCGGCCATCAACAAGGGCAATTCCGGAGGTCCGCTGTTCAACATGGACGGTGAAGTGATCGGCATCAATACCGCGATCATATCGCCAAGTGGCGGCTCCATCGGGATTGGTTTCTCGGTACCGACGGAGCTCGCAGAGAACATCGTGAACCAGCTCATCGAGTTCGGCGAGACGCGTCGTGGCTGGCTTGGCGTGCGCATCCAGCCGGTGTCGGACGAAGTGGCTGAAAGTTTGAAGATCGGCCGTGCTCGGGGCGCGCTCATCAGCGGTATCGTCGAGGACGGTCCGGTCGCCAAAGGGCCGATCATGGTCGGTGACATCATTGTCAGCTTCAATGGCCGCCCGGTTGCCGAGACACGTGACTTGACGCGCATGGTCGCAGAAAGCCCGATTGGAGAACCGCTCGACGTCGTCATCCTGCGCGATGGCAAGGAGCAGACCGTGAAGGTCACGCTCGGCCTGCTGGAGGATGATGACACGGAGAGCGGAGACCAGGCGTCGCCGGACCAGACCGTGGAGCCGGAAAGCGAGGGTGAAGATCCAGGCGCCGACGATCAGGCCCAGCAGGCGCCGGATGCCGGTGAGGGCGAGCCGTCGGTTCCCGGCGAAACACAGCCGGCCGCGCCTGTGACCGAAGGCCTGATCGGGGTCGAGCTCGCGTCGCTGGACGATGCGCAGCGCAGCTCCTACGGGATCGCCGAAGGTGTGGAAGGGGTCCTGATTACTCGCGTGCTGCCGGGATCAAAGGCTGAGAGCAAGGGGCTCAAGCCCGGTGATGTCATCGTCGAGGTGGCGCAGGAGTTCATGCGCACGCCGCAGCAGGTGGCCGAGAAGCTCACAAAGATCAAAGGCGAGGGGCGCCGCAGCGGATATCTTATGATTGCAGACAAGGAAGGCAATCTGCGGCTGATCGCCGTTCCGCTGGAATAGCGTCAGGCGTAGCGGCGCTCGACAGCCGCATCGTTGGCGGAGAGGAAGGCGGCGAAGGCCTGGGCCGGCATCGGCCTTGCGATCAGATAGCCCTGGATTTCGCCACAGCCGAGCTGACGCAGCAGGGCCAGCTGACTCTCCGTTTCGACGCCCTCGGCCGCCACGCTCATGCGCAAGTCCCGGGCGAGACGGATAACCGCTTCGACGATCGCACGGCCATCATTGTTGGTTTCCATGTCGGAGATGAAGGACTGGTCGATCTTGAGCTTGTCGAAGCGGAAGCGGCGCAGGTAGCTGAGCGACGAAAAACCCGTGCCGAAATCGTCGAGCGCGATGCGGACGCCCATCTTTCCCAGCGTGTTCAGCGTATGCTCGACGCCCGGCGTCGAGTTCATCAGAAGGCTTTCGGTGACTTCCAGTTCCAACCGGCCTGGGCGCATGTCATTGGCCTTGAGGGCGTTTTCGACCATCGGCACAAGGCCGGGGCTCAAGAATTGGCGCGAGGACAGGTTGACGGCAACCCGGATGTGGTCCGGCCAGTCCTTGGACACGCGGCAGGATTCCCTCAGCACCCAGGCGCCGATGCTGGTGATCAGGCCGGTTTCCTCGGCGATCGGTATGAATTCCGCGGGGCTGATCGGCCCGAGCCTCGTATGGTTCCAACGCAGCAGCGCCTCGGCGCAGACCACGGTACCGCTCTGCGCGTCGATCAGCGGCTGGAAGGACAGGTCTAGCGTGCCGAGGCTGATCGCCAGGGCCAGCTCCTGTTCGATCAGATTGCGGCGCCGGGCGGTGGCATCCAGCGACTGGTCGAAATAGCGGAAGCGATTGCGGCCATCGGCCTTGGCACGATACAGAGCCAGATCCGCGTTGCGCATCAATTGGTCCGGATCCCTGCCGTCGACGGGGGCGCAGGCGAGGCCGATGCTGACGCCGACATGGGCCGTTCCGGATCTGAGATGGAAAGGTTGACCCAGTCGCTTTATGATGCGGGCGGCCAGGTGGCCGGCGCTCTTGGGGTCCTCGCCGGACATATGGAGGATGACGAATTCATCGCCCCCGAGCCTGGCGAGCGTGTCGTGTTCCCCGCACAGCTGCTGCAGCAAACCGGCGACCTCGCGCAACAGTTCGTCGCCACCGGCATGGCCGTGATTGTCGTTCACCTGTTTGAACCGGTCGAGGTCGAGGAGGAGGAGTGAGAAGCCTTCGCCGAAGCGCTCCAGCCTCGACACCGCGCGAGCCAGATCCTCGTTCAGCAGAATTCGGTTGCCGACGTCTGTCAGCGGGTCATGCCGAGCCATGTGCTCGATGCGCAATCGGGTCTGCCGGTTGGCGGTGACATCGCGCCCGACGCCGCGGTAACCGATGAAGCGACCGCTGTCGTCGTGGATCGCCTTTGCCGTCAAAGACCAGATGCCGAGTTCGCCGGCCTGTTCGACACAGATATCCACGTCGCGGAAGGACTGGCGCGATTCGAGCTTTCTACGGAAGCTGTCGCGGTCTCCGATTTGTTCGATCTCGGTCATGCAATGGCTCGCGAAGGGGATCGCGTCCACCATGAACTTGCCGACGACCAAACTATCCGGCGTCGCCAGCTGCTCACAGAAACGGCTAGACGCGCGCGCCAGCCGCAGCTCCTCGTCCGCACCCCAGAGCCAGTCTGCCGTATTCTCCTCAAAGTCGTTGAGAAGCAGGTTGATCACGTCGCGCTGCTCATCGGCAGCCATCTTGGCGCGGACTTTTTCGGTAAGGCTGGAACAGACGGCTAGGGAGGCGCGGACAATGATCGATGCAAAGATGACGTAGAGGGCGAAAAGATAAACCCCGACCATCGACGCCTCGTTGCCCAGCGCAATGGCGGCCCCAAGGCCCATCACGCCACAGAAAGCGATCGAGGCCGGTGGCACGGTGGCGAGTGCAAAACCGCCGCCGCCCGCCATGCCGACGCTCAGAGCGATCAGCACCATGCGTTGGGTCTCCGTCGCCTCGGGATAGGCGAAGACGGCGAGCAAAGCCCAGAGGCTGCTCAACAGGGTCGCGTGCAATACGGCCCTTCGCGTGCCGCGCACGCTTGCCCGCTCACGGGCAGGCCGTGCGCGACCGTGCCACCATCGGAGGATGGTGTAGATCGCGATAGCAATGAGGGCGCCGCAGATCAGGTTGACGGCTACGGCAGCCGGACTTCCCCACAAAGCAAGTGCTGCGAGCAATGCATTGCCGACGTTCGCAGCCATCATCCAGGGTGTATTCTTGCCAACGATGGAGAGGCGGATAGCCCGGATGAGCGGCGCTTCCTCCGCCGTCTGGCCGCTTTCGCCCAGACGCCAGAAGCTATCAATCCACGAAGCCCCCTGGGCGGGCGTATGCGCCGTCACAATATCCGTCATGCCTCAACTATAGGCACAATGCTTTAAGCGCACGTAAATTGCTGAATTAGCCTTGTCTGCATTTGCGCCGAATTCGCCGCTCAGTTTGCCGATGCGCAAAAGAGAACATGCTTCTTCAGTTGAGGATGATTGTCCGGAACTGACGGGTGGTCAAAGTCGCGTCCGCTCAGCCTTGTCATCCCCAGCCTCTCCATCACGGCGATGGAGCGGCGATTGTCGTGAACCGCGAAAGCGTAGATCTCATGAAGTCCGCGTTGCTTGAACCCGAAGTCCAGAAGTGCCCGGGCCGCCTCCGTGACGTAACCATTGCCCCAGAAGCGCGTCGCGAGACGCCAACCGATCTCGGTTGCGCCTTCAGGCAATATGCCGGGCAGGTCGACTTTCGATATTCCGCAAAAACCCATGGGTTCGTCGGTCTTCCGGTCGGCAAGTGCAAAGAAGCCATACCCGGTGGTGCTGATCATCGCCTGCAGCCGGCCCATCAGTTCATCGCATTCGGCGTGGCTGCGGCGCATGGGGAAAAACTGCATGACCTTTTCGTCACGATTGATTTCGCGAAATAGATTGCGGTCTTCCTCCCGCCAGTTGCGCAGGGTCAGGCGCTCGGTCTGCAGGAGGAATGGCATTGCTTCATCCTTGCTGGAAATCGGACTTTCTGTAGCCCTGAAGATAGAGGAGAGCGGTGAGGTCGGAATGGTCGATGCGGATCTTGGCCTCTGCCGCCACCGCCGGTTTTGCATGCAGCGCGACCCCCGAGCCGGCGATGCCAAGCATGCCGAGGTCGTTGGCGCCATCACCCACGGCGATGGCATCGTCCGGTGTTACTCCCAACGTCTTTGCAATGTCGAGCAGCGAATCGACCTTGGCCTGCCGTCCGAGGATCGGTTCGGCAACCTCGCCGGTGAGTATGCCGTCTTTTTCGATCAGAATATTGGCGCGGTTCTCATCGAAGCCGAGAACGGACGCGATGCGGGATGTGAAGACAGTGAAGCCACCCGAGACGAGGGCCGTGTAGCCACCTCTTGCCTTCATCGTGGCGATCAGTTCGAGGCCGCCCGCCGTCAACGTTATGCGCTTCCCAATGACCTCTTCGACCACCGAGATCGGCAGCCCCTTGAGCAACGCGACGCGTTCCCGCAGTGCCGGTTCGAAAGCGATCTCGCCGTTCATGGCACGTGCCGTGATCGCCGACACCTTGTCTTTCAGGCCCACTTCGGCCGCCAGTTCGTCGATGCATTCTTGACCGATCATGGTTGAATCCATGTCCGCGATAAGGAAGCGTTTGCGCCGCGTCTCGGCCAACTGAACCGCGACGTCGACTGGCAGGCCGGCGACCGCTTCGCGAAGCCGTGTCTCGGCATCGAACGGATCCGAGCCGTCGGTCAGCGGGATATCGCAGGCAATGCCGTCTGCGAGCCAGTACAGCCGGGACGACCGGACTGCCTCTGCGGCTCTTTCGGCAGCGTCGGGGGTAAGAATGGGATTTGACGGATTGGCGACAAGCGTGGCAACCAAGGCCATGATGCAAGATCCTGGAAAGAACACAGAGGCCATCCTGATAACCGGGCCGACCGCCAGCGGCAAGTCCGCACTGGCGCTCGACTTCGCCCGGCTGCATGGCGGCGTCGTCATCAACGCCGACAGCATGCAGGTTTATGACACGTTGAGAGTTGTCACCGCGCGTCCCGGTGAAGAGGAGATGGACGGCATTGCACATCGGCTCTACGGCCATGTGCCAGCGGGAAGGGCCTATTCGACCGGTGACTGGTTGCGGGAAATGACCGCGTTGCTGGAAGCCTTGAAACAGCAGGGCAAGATGCCCGTCGTTGTTGGCGGCACGGGGCTCTATTTCAAGGCCCTGACCGGCGGGCTCTCCGAGATGCCTGAGATCCCCGAGGAGGTGCGTGCGCAGTTGCGGGCCCGTCTGCTGGCGGAGGGGGCCGACGTGCTGCATGGCGAGTTGGCGTCCCTCGATCCTGCCGTGGCTAAAGGTCTGAACCCGAAGGACGGGCAGCGGATCGTGCGGGCTCTGGAGGTTGTCACCGCCACAGGACGCTCGATTGCATTCTACCAGCGCCAGTCCGGGCCGGTCCTGATCCATCCTGAACGGGCGTTGAAACTCGTGGTTCTGCCGGAGCGCAAACTCCTGCATGCCCGGATCGACCGTCGTTTTTCACAGATGATGGAGCAGGGGGCCGTGGACGAAGTGCGGGCGCTCCTCAATCTGGATCTCCCTCAGCAATCGCCGGTCATGAAGGCGATCGGCGTGTCGCAGATCGCGTCGATGCTGTCGGGCGAGATCAGCCGTCAGGAGGCAATCGAGGCCGCATCGGCGGCCACGCGGCAATATGCCAAACGCCAGATGACCTGGTTCCGTAACCAGATGGACGAAAGCTGGGAGCGGATCGACCCAACAAGCTATCGATCCGTCGGAGCCGGTCAGTCGCGCTTGTAAAGGCTCGATAGAGGCTTCTTCAGGATACTCTCGCGCAGGGACGAACCGCCGCCTTCGCGGCGAAGGGGGGAGGTGCCAAAGGCACTTGTTGTCGCTTCGCTTTCGAATGCGCTTTCCGCTTCGGTCCGTCTGACGCCATCGCCTGCGCCTGCACGGGGTAGCATATCCGGCCGATACGGCTCGATTGTCGGCGTCTGTGCGGATGTCAGGCTCTGGCGCAGGGGCGGTTGCTCGGTAACGCGCAGCGGCGCTGGGGCCATGACAGGGGGAGGGGCAAAGCGGTTGAGTGCCTCCTCCTCCATGGCGTCGTCATCGATTTCCTCGTCATCGTAGATGCCGTCCGGTGCCATGGGCACATCGCCCCGGGCCAAGCTGTTTTCGAACTGTTGCTGGAAGGCGGAGATGTCGGGACCGGCGATGGCACGCATGCGGCTGACGATGGAGCGCAGGTCGACGGTGTCCGGCGTCTCCTCCGTCGACTTCGCGTTGACGCCATTGGCCTTCGGCAGGCGTTGTTCTTCCACGCGGGTGAAGCGCATGCGCATCGGCACTGCGATCGCTTCGCCGAAAGCGATGGCTTCGCCATTGCCGATCGAGGAAATGAAGCTGGTGGTCGAGATCGAACTGTCGGGGATGGCTGAGCGGATGATTTCCTGGTCGCGATCGTTGGCAAGGCGCATGGCAAACAGCGTCGAGCATTGCGACAGGATTGTCTGGTCGAGTTCTCCGGGGCGCTGGGTGATGACGCCGAGCGAGACGCCGTATTTGCGGCCTTCCTTGGCGATACGGGCGATCGCCTGGCGTGTCGGGAAGAAGCCAAGATTGGGGTCGGCAGGTACATAGCGGTGGGCTTCTTCGCAGACCACCAGCATGTGGATTGCACCGTTTGACCAGAGCGCCAGTTCAAAGGCCATACGGCAGAGGACCGAGGCCACGGAGTTCACGACTTCCGAGGGGATCCCCGAAAGCTGGAACGTGGAAATCGGGCGGTCGTCGCCGGGAATGCGGAAGATGTGCGCGATCGTCTCCATGATCGTGTCGCTGATCGTATTGTTGGAGAACATGAAGTGATAGCGTGGATCGTTGATCGCCGACATGATGCGCATCTTGAGGGAGCGCAGGAACGGCTTTTCGCCACGTCCTTCGAGGCGGCCAATGCGTTCGTCGATCAGTGCCATCAGGTCCGCGATGCGATAGGGGACTGGCGTGTCAGCCGTCATCGAACTCTTGTCGGCCATGCGGCGCATCAAGGCGCTTTCATTGCCGCGGAAGGCACGCTTCGCTTCCGGCATGAGGTCGCGCAGGATGTCGAGTTCCTCCGGGATCGGAGGGCGCCCACGGAACAGCACCTCGGCGAATTCGTCGAGCCGCATCAGCCAGAAGGGGAGGTCAAGCGTGTCCGTGTCGATCACGACGGCCAGCTCGGGAAAGGCGGCGGCGAATTCATTGTGCGGGTCGAGGATCAGGATGCGCAGCTTCGGGTCGCTCTCGATCGCCTTGCGCAGGAGAAGGGAAACGGCGGTGGATTTGCCGACGCCCGTCGAGCCGACCACGGCAAAGTGTTTCGATAGCATCGAAGGAATATGGATCGCTGCGTCGATCGTCTCGTCCTGGGTGAGCTTGCCGATCACGGCGGTATCGCTGTGGTGCGTATCGTAGATGCGCAGCAGGTCGGCGGCCCTGATCCTGTGGGCGATGGCACCAAGATAGGGATAGCGCGAAATGCCGGTGGAGAAGATCTCCTTGCCGTCTTCCTGCACATAGACTTCGCCGAGCAGTTCGACTTCGATGAGGAACTGATTGTCGGCGCCTTCGCCCCAGTCCTTGCCCTCGGTCTGCATGGAATAGGCAAGCGCCACGACGCGATTTTTGCCGACACTGATCGAGATGAGGCGGCCGACCGACCAGAGTTCGGTCAGGTCAGTGCCGCCTTCTTCCGCGACGGCGGCAATCGTCGCGCGCGAACCGTTACAGGCGACGACGCGCCCCAGCATCCGGTTGCCGGGCCGCATACCATCGCGGCGGTCTTGATCTCCGGACTGGCCGGACTTGTGAAATTCATCTTTCGACAAGCGCATTCTCCCTGCTGACGCAAGTTTAGGATGGGGCGCTTAAAATTTCGTGTAGTGCGTTAGGCCGGTGGTGATGTTCGAGCAGCGCTTACGCAACAAACTGTCGCCGACCTGAGCGAAATTTTGCAAAAGATGCGTTGACGCTGATGGCCTTTCTGGCTAACACTTCGGCCCATGAAAAACTCGGTTGCACTTATCGTGGTGGGAAGGCGCATGGGCAGGATGGTGTAACCATCCGGCGATAGCCACCCATGCGCTAGATGACAGGCTCCTCAAGGGGCCTTTTTTTATGCCCTGAACCGGGTTATCAGCCCCAAAACCAAGAAGGCAGATGGAAACACAGCATGACGGGTAAAGACAATCAGATGACTGGCGCCGAGATCGTCCTGCGCGCGCTCAAGGATAACGGTGTCGAACACATCTTCGGCTATCCCGGTGGGGCCGTGCTTCCGATCTATGACGAGATCTTCCAGCAGGACGACATCCAGCACATTCTCGTGCGCCATGAGCAGGGTGCCGGCCACGCCGCCGAAGGTTATGCGCGCTCGACGGGGAAGGTTGGCGTCATGCTGGTTACGTCCGGTCCCGGCGCCACCAATGCGGTGACGCCGCTGCAGGATGCGCTGATGGACAGCGTGCCGCTGGTCTGCATCTCCGGCCAGGTTCCGACTTCGCTGATCGGGTCGGACGCCTTCCAGGAATGCGACACCGTCGGCATCACGCGCCCCTGCACCAAGCACAACTGGCTGGTCAAGGACGTCAACCAGCTGGCCTCGATCATCCATGAAGCCTTCCGCATCGCCCAGACCGGCCGTCCGGGTCCGGTTCTCGTCGATATTCCGAAGGATATCCAGTTCGCCACCGGCACCTATACCCCGCCGGATGCGCACAAGGCGCTGAAGAGCTACCAGCCGAAAGTTTCTGGCGATGCCCGTGCGATCCAGGCCGCCGTCGAGCTGATGGCCTCGGCCCGCCGTCCGATCATCTATTCCGGCGGTGGCGTCGTGAACTCCGGTCCGGAAGCCACCAAGCTGCTGCGTGAACTGGTCGGCCTCACCGACTTCCCGATCACCTCGACCCTGATGGGCCTCGGCTGCTACCCGGCCTCGGGCAAGAACTGGCTCGGCATGCTCGGCATGCACGGTTCCTATGAAGCCAATATGGCGATGCATGACTGTGACGTCATGGTCTGCATCGGCGCGCGCTTTGACGACCGCATCACCGGCCGTCTGAACGCCTTCTCGCCGAACTCGAAGAAGATCCACATCGACATCGACCCGTCGTCGATCAACAAGAATGTCCGCGTCGATGTGCCGATCACCGGCGATGTCGGCCGGGTTCTCGAAGACATGGTCCGTGCCTGGCGCGCCCTGCCGAAGAAGCCCGAGGCGTCGCAGACGGCCGAGTGGAATGCGACCATCGGCAAGTGGCGCGCCCGCAACTCCTTCGCCTATTCGCCGTCGAAGGACGTCATCATGCCGCAATACGCGCTGCAGCGGCTCTATGAACTGACCAAGGATCGCGACACCTACATCACGACCGAAGTCGGTCAGCACCAGATGTGGGCCGCTCAGTATTACGGCTTCGAGCAGCCGAACCGGTGGATGACCTCGGGTGGCCTCGGCACCATGGGTTACGGCCTGCCGGCAGCACTCGGTGTACAGATCGCGCATCCGGACGCGCTCGTCATCGACATCGCGGGCGACGCCTCGATCCAGATGTGCATTCAAGAAATGTCGGCCGCCATCCAGTATAGCGCGCCGATCAAGATCTTCATCCTGAACAACCAGTACATGGGCATGGTGCGCCAGTGGCAGCAGCTTCTGCACGGCAACCGTCTGTCGAACTCCTATACGGAAGCCATGCCTGACTTCGTCAAGCTCGCCGAAGCCTATGGTGCCGTCGGCATTCGCTGCGAAAAGCCCGACGATCTCGATGGCGCGATCCAGGAAATGATCGACGTGAAGAAGCCCGTGATCTTCGACTGCCGTGTGGCCAATCTCGCCAACTGCTTCCCGATGATCCCGTCGGGCAAGGCACACAACGAGATGCTGCTGCCGGACGAGGCGACGGATGAAGCGGTCGCCAATGCCATTGATGCCAAGGGCCGTCAGCTCGTCTGACCGGGAGGAACAAGACTATGAACGCACATCTTCAGCCGACCGGCTCGGCCTATTTCATCGCCAAGGAAACCGCCACGATCGAAAGCCACACGCTTTCGGTTCTGGTCGACAATGAGCCGGGCGTTCTCGCCCGTGTCATCGGCCTGTTCTCCGGACGGGGCTATAACATCGAGAGTCTCACGGTTTCCGAGACGGAGCACGAGGCGCATCTGTCGCGCATCACCATCGTGACGCGCGGCACGCCGGGTGTGCTCGAACAGATCAAGGCGCAGCTCGAGCGGATCGTGCCCGTGCATCGCGTACTGGATCTCACCGTGCGGGCGCGCGAGCTTGGCCAGGAGCGGCCGATCGAGCGTGAAGTGGCGCTGGTGAAGGTGGTCTCGACCGGCGAGATGCGTGCCGAGACGCTGCGTCTGGCGGATGCCTTCCACGCCAAGGTTGTCGATGCGACCGTCGATCATTTCATCTTCGAGATCACCGGCAAGTCTTCGAAGATCGACCAGTTCGTCTCGATCATGAAGCCGCTCGGCCTCAACGAGATCTGCCGCACCGGGATCGCCGCGATGAACCGGGGCCCGCAGGGCATGTAAGGACTTCGGGAATTCCCGAACTGAATAAGGGCGGCCTCGCGGTCGCCCTTTTTGTTGTCTTCGCTCTTCAGTTCATTCCGAGGAGATCAAGAAGGCCCATCTGCTGCGGTGCCGGAGGCAGGTCGGCTTCCGCTTTTTTTAGCTTTTCCTTAGCTGGCTTCTCACTGGCCTTGGCCTTCGAAGCCTTCTCCGGTTTGTCAGAGGCTGTCTCGACCTCTCCCGGATCGGCCTTCTTCCTTGTGGGCTTCTTCGCCTTGGCTACCGGTTCCTCGGATGTCGCCGCCTCGACCATTTCGCCGTCGACTTGGGTCGTGGTCAACATGGCAGTCAGTGCGTGACGCAGGGCTGCGGGTCTCAGGCTGTAGTGGATGTACTGGCCCTTCTTCTCGCCTTCGATCAGTTCGGCGTTTTCGAGGATCGAGAGATGCTGGGAGATCGAGGGCTTGGCCATGTCGAAGCGGGCGGCGATTTCGCCAGCGGTCAGGGTCGACTGTGACAGATGCACCAGCATCATTCGCCGCGGATCTGAGGCGAGCGCGTGAAAGACGCGGGACGAGATCTTGTCCATTGCCGGATGTACTTCGGTTTTTCCGCGCTTTGCCATGTCGTCCCTCAGCAATGCGGCTCTCTCGCCGCAATTCTCGAATTAGGCAATCTCCTAATTTCCTGAGGGGCTGTGGTAAAGTGCCGGAAATGCAGGGCCTGTGGATAGATCGTGATTTTGCGATGCTCAGAAGCCGATCGGGACCTCGGGCTTGTTGAGCATGAGCCAGAGGATGGCCATGACCGAGAAAAAGGCGGGAAAGCCGCAGGCAAACCAGATGCGGAAAAGCCTGTGATAGCGGGGCGGGAGCGGAGTGCTGGTGGTGGCTGCCTCCCGTGCGAGATCGCGCAGCCGGATCTGGATCCAGACGACGGGCAGCCAGAAGAGGCCGACCACGACATAAAGGATCAGAGACAGAAGCACCCAGCTCGACATCAGCGGCCAGCCGATTTCGTAAGCCAGCCAAGCACCGGTGATCGGCTGCAGGATGGCGGCGGTCGCGGTGAAGATCGTATCGGCAATCACCACCGTTCCGGCGACATGGGCGATCTGTGACGGATTGCCGGTCCTGTGCGCCAGCAGCATGAAGAAGGCGATGCCCGCGCCCGTGCCGAAGAGTACGGTCGCCCCGATCACGTGCACGAAGCGCAGGACCTCTTCGAGCATCTCAGCGCTCCTCCAGGACAGCAAGGGTTGCGAGTGTCAGCAGGATCGAGGGCAGGACCTTGACCAGCGGTCCCAGTGGATCGAGCCAGAGGGTCGGTTCGATCAGGGTTCCGCCGGCGAGATAGGCGAGCGACACGGTGATCATGCCGAGCATGGCCCGTTTTGCCCAGGGCTGGACGAGGATTGCCAGGCCGAGCGCGATGTCGAGCAGGGACGTGAGGATGGTGACTGTCACCGCCATGCCGGCCGCCATGCTGACGCCGAAGCGCAGCGACGTGGTCACGGGATCAAGGAGCGGCACCAGACCTGAGACGATCCAGAACAGCGAGAGCGTCAGGATCATCAATGGCTTCAGGAGGTAGAGACGGGCGAACCAGAGGTCCTGCGCGGCGGCGGGCTCCGTTGCCAGCCTGAGCGTCGGGTCGGGCGCGGTCAGGGTCGGGCGGGCTTTGTCCGGTGCCACGCCGATGCCGCTGATGCGGATCGCGGTGGAGCGCAAGGGTGAGCGCCAGCCGAGGCGCCCGGCGAGATCGGCGGCAAGTGAGAGAGGTCGAGCAACGCCTGAAGGCAAGCGGATGACGGGTGCATCGGCAAGGCCGAGCCACCGGCGGTAAAGGCGTGCCATCTCCTCGACACTGCGGGTCGGTTCGCCTGCGAGCACCAGATCGGACCCAGGCGCGATGCGGCCCTCGACGGCGTCGAGCACAGCTTGTGCAACGTCGTGCAAGTGGACTGTATTCATCGGGCTTTCGGCGTCCACCAGCGGCAGGACGCCGGGGAAAGATGCGATGGCGCGGAGCAGGGCGGTGCCGCCATAGGTATTGCGTCCGACCACGACTGTCGGACGCAGGATGACATGCGGGAGGCTAGAGGCCGCGAGCGCGCGGTCGGCCTCCAGCTTGGTCGTCATGAAGGGGGTGCCGGCGCTCGCCAGGTTTTCGGGTGCCGAGATCTGGATGATCAGTGGCGGCGTTGCGCGCGTGGCGGCTGCCTGTTGCAGGGCGAGCATGGCGTCCTTCTGCACGGCCACGAGATCGTCGCGCAACCCGTCCTGCAGGGCGCCGGCGCAGTTGATCACGGCGGTAGCGCCATCCAGGAGCGGAGGCCAGTCCGCTGCTTGGCGGAGCGTGCGGAGATCGCGGGCGATCCAGGTTGCAGTGGGAAAACGGGCGCTGGCCTGCCTGGTGTCGCGGCCGAGGCCGGTGACCGGGTGGCCGGCCTGGCTGAGCGTGAGCAAAACCTGCTGGCCGATGAAGCCGGTCGCGCCGAGAACGAGGATGGTCATGCCTTCACTTTCCGCCGGGCCGGTCGAGATCAGATCATTTCCAGCGGCATTTTGCGCGCCGGTGGCGGGAAGGCAACGTCGAGGCGGGCCCAGTCCTCGTCGGAGATTTCGAGATCCACCGCGTCACGATTCTCGTGCAGACGGCGAATGTTGGAGGTTTTGGGGATCGGTATGACGCCGTCACGCTCCAGCAGGAAGGCAAGGGCAACCTGTGCCGGGGTCGCCTGATAGGCCTTGGCGATGTGAATGAGTTCGGGATGGTGGAGGATGCGGCCCTGTTCGATCGGTGAATAGGCCATGATCGGGATGCCGTGCTCCTGGCACCAGGGCAGGAGATCGAATTCGATGCCGCGGCGGGAGAGATTGTAGAGGACCTGATTGACGGCGCAGTTTTCGCCATCGGCCACGGAGAACAGCTCCTCCATGTCATCCAGGTCGAAATTCGAGACGCCCCAGGCGCGGATGCGGCCCGCAGCTTTCAGCTCTTCCATCGCCGCGACCGTGTCTTCGAGTGGGTGTTCACCGCGCCAGTGCAGGAGATAGAGATCGAGATGGTCGGTGCCGAGACGGTCGAGGCTGGCATGGCAGGCCTTGATCGTGCCGTCGTAGCTCGCATTCCAGGGCAGGACCTTGGAGACGAGAAAGGCGTCTTCGCGTCGATCCTTCAGCGCTTCGCCGACAATGCGTTCGGCGCCGCCATCGCCATACATCTCGGCCGTGTCGATCACCGTCATGCCGAGATCAAGCGCCAGCCTGACGGCATCGACTTCCGCCTTGGCCTCGGATTTCGTTTCGCCCATCATCCAGGTGCCGAAGCCGAGCGTCGGGATCTCCTCGCCGCCCGGCAGAGTAACGATGGGGATGGTGTCATGCATGGTGATCCTCCTTCGGGCGGGATGCGCGAAGGATAGCGAGGCGGCCCCGCGAGGCAAGGACAAAGCGCTGTTGTCTTCGTGTCACCGTAACAAGAATGCGGATGGCATAGATCCAAAGGACAGTTAGGCTGACATAAAAATTCGGGAGGAATACACATGTCGGCCGATACGCTTCTTGCGCTCGTCTTGTTTGCCTTTGCGACCTCGATCACGCCGGGGCCGAACAACATGATGCTGTTTGCGTCGGGCGTGAATTTCGGCTTCCGGCGGACGGTGCCGCATATGCTCGGCATCGGTGCCGGCTTCCTCTCCCTCTTGATCGGTGTCGGCATGGGCCTTGGCGCGGTGCTGCATGCCTATCCGCCGGCCTTCATCGCGCTCAAGGTCGCAGGCGGTCTTTACCTCCTGTGGATCGCCTGGAAGATCGGCTCGTCGCGGTCGATGGGCGAGGGGGAGGCCAAGGCGCGACCGATGACGTTTCTCGGCGCTGCCGCCTTTCAATGGGTCAATCCGAAAGCCTGGGTCATGGCGGTGACGGCCATGGCGGTCTATCCCAATCCGGAGCAATATGCTTTGACAGTCACGATCGTCGCGCTGGTGTTTGCTGCCGTGAACGTGCCGAGTGTCTCGACCTGGGCGGGTTTCGGTTCGGCGCTTCGGGAGTGGCTGTCGGTGCCGGTGCGGCTCAAATGGTTCAATATCACCATGGCTGTGCTGCTCGTGCTCAGCCTCTGGCCAATGCTGAAATAGGAATGCCCGATGTCCGGCCATCATCACGACCACGACGATCATCACCATCATCATGGCCATGATCACCACCACGACAACCAGTATTCGGACATGCAGGCGCGGGTGAAGGCGCTCGAAACACTTCTGACCGAAAAGGGCTTGATCGATCCTGATGCGATCGACGCGATCGTCGAGACCTACGAGACGAAGGTGGGCCCGAGAAATGGCGCGCGGGTCGTGGCCAAGGCCTGGGCGGATCCCGCATTCGCCGACTGGCTGAGGCGCGATGCGACGGAAGCGATCGCCAGCCTCGGTTATACCGGGCGGCAGGGCGAGCATATGCGGGCTGTCTTCAACACACCCGACACCCACAATCTCGTCGTCTGCACGCTGTGCTCCTGTTACCCGTGGTCGGTGCTCGGCCTGCCGCCGGTCTGGTACAAGGCACCGGCCTATCGTTCGCGGGCGGTGATCGATCCGCGCGGTGTGCTCGCCGAATTCGGCGTGAGCCTGCCGGAGGAGATGCGGATCCGCGTCTGGGATTCGACGGCGGAGCTGCGGTATCTCGTCGTGCCCTTACGACCCGCCGGAACCGAGGCGCTCGACGAAGAGGCGCTCGCCGATCTCGTGACGCGCGATTCGATGATCGGTACCGGTCTGGCGCTTGCTCCGGAGGGTTTGCGATGAACGGGCCGCATGATCTTGGCGGGCAGATGGGCTTCGGTCCGGTCGCACCGGAGAAGGACGAACCTTACTTTCATGCCGAATGGGAAAAGCGGGCGCTTGGTATCACGCTCTCCTGCGGGGCTTTCGGCGCCTGGTCGATTGACGAGAGCCGGCATGCGCGTGAAAGCATTCCACCTGCCAGCTATCTGGCGGCGAGCTATTACGAGGTCTGGATCCGCGGTGTCGACATGCTGCTTGAGCGGCATGGTTTTGCCACGCCTGAGGAACTGGCAACAGGTCGGCACCTGGAGCCGGGACGCGCGCCAAAGCGCGTGTTGAAGGCCGATATGGTCGAAGGCGTGCTGGCCCGTGGCGGGCCTTGTGACCGCCCCGTCGAGACAGGGCCGAAGTTTGCCATCGGTGACCGTGTGCGCACGAAGAATTTCCATCCGACCGGCCATACACGGCTGCCCCGCTATGCACGGGCGAAGACGGGTGTCGTGGAGGCGGTGCAGGGCGGCTTCGTTTTCCCTGATGATAATGCCCATGGACGGGGTGAAAACCCGCAATGGGTCTATACGGTCGTTTTCACGGGAGATGAGATATGGGGCGAGGCTGCCGATCCGACGCTGACCGTCTCAATCGATGCCTGGGAGAGCTATCTTGAGCGTGTGTGACACGGTGACCGATCTTACGGCATCGCCGGGCTTGCCGCGTTCGCCCGAAGGGGCGCCCGTTTTTGCCGAACCCTGGCAGGCGCAGGCCTTCGCCATGACCGTGCATCTGCATGCGCGCGGCGTGTTCAGCTGGGCGGAATGGGCGGAGAGCCTGTCCGCCGAAGTGCATCGGCCGGAGCGGGCCGCAGACGGATCCGACTATTTCGACGCCTGGGTAGCGGCCTTGGCGGGACTTCTGGAGCGCAAGGGGCTGGCCGATCGCGACACCGTCGAGGCCTTGCGCGAAAGCTGGCAGCGGGCGGCGGAGGCGACGCCGCATGGTGCGCCGATCGAGCTTTCAAACGACCCGCTCAGAGGTTGATGTCCACGATTTGTTCTGATTTCCCCGGCTTTGGCCTTGCATCGGGCCTACGAATCCGCGCATGACCTAGGCCATGCAATTCGCGCCCCAGCAAGACGAGGCCCTCAAGGCCGTATCAAAATGGCTGAAGGAGGGGAAATCTCCCGTCTTCCGGCTGTTCGGCTATGCGGGTACGGGCAAGACGACGCTGGCCAAGCACTTTGCCGAGCATGTCGACGGCGACGTGCTGTTTGCGGCTTTTACCGGCAAGGCAGCGCAGGTCCTGCGCTCGCGTGGTGCCTCCAATGCCAAGACCATTCATTCGCTGATATACCGCCCGCGCGGCGAGGAGGCGGTGGAGGACGAGGAGACCGGCAAGACCTCGATTGCGCCGATGTTCTCGATCAACCGCCAGAGTCCGGTCGCCAAGGCCGCACTGATCGTCATCGACGAATGCTCGATGGTCGACGAGGCGCTCGGCCGCGACCTGATGAGCTTCGGTACGCCGATCCTGGTGCTCGGCGATCCCGGCCAGCTTCCTCCCGTCTCCGGCGGCGGTTTCTTTACCGACCAGGAGCCGGACTATCTGCTCACCGAGATCCATCGCCAGGCGCGCGACAATCCGATCATCCAGCTCGCGATGCATATCCGCGAGGGCAAGGAGATCATGTATGGCGATTACGGCACGACGGCCCGGGTGATCTCGAAGAACGAGGTGACGCAGGATCTCGTGCTCGGGGCCGATCAGGTGCTCGTCGGGACCAACAAGACGCGGCGGCGCTACAACATGCGCCTCCGGGAGCTGAAAGGCTTTACCGCCGACTATCCCCAGGCCGGTGACAAGCTGGTGTGCCTGAGGAACGATCAGGTGAAGGGCCTGCTCAACGGCTCGCTCTGGCAGGTCATGACCTCGTCGCGCGAGACGGTGAAGCCCGGCATCAATCTCCTGATCAAGCCAGAAGACGATGACATGGATCGCGGGGCGGCGAAGATCAAGCTTCTGAAGGCAGCCTTCGAGGACATCGAGACCGAAGTGCCGTGGTCGACGCGCAAGCGTTACGACGAGTTCGATTACGGTTATGCGCTGACCGTACACAAGGCTCAGGGTTCGCAGTGGAACGACGTCGTGTTGTTCGACGAGAGCTGGGCGTTCCGGGATACGCGCGAGCGCTGGCTCTATACCGCCGTCACTCGCGCCGCGGAGACGCTCACCATCGTCAGGTGAGCGCTCGTGACAAAGCTCACTTCGCCTTGAGGGCGGTCAGCGTCGCCATCAGTTCCATCGTGTCCTTGCCAGAGGCCGTTGCGATTTCGGCCAGCGGCTTGGCGCCATCCGCTGCCGTAAAGCCGCCCTGCTTCAACGCATCGACAACTTCGGCTTCTGTTTTCCCGAGCAGTGGGGCAACCTGACCCGGCGTGCCCGCGGCGACCACGTTGATCATGGCAAAGGCCGGATTGCCGCCTGCGCCGCTTGCCGAGCCCGTCATGGCCGGCCAAGCAAAGACGAGGCCCGCGACCAGACAGACGCCGAGCGACAGCGCCATGGGCAGGCGCTTGAAATAGGCGAGAAACGGCCGCCAGTTCTTCCAGACATGCAGGACGAAGGGCAGGATCAGCACCATGCTCAGCCATTCATGCATCTCGCGGAAGGCAGCTGTCCCGTAGTGGAAGAACAGCGCGATGCCCGAAATCAGGGATACGAGAAAGAGGCCGGTGGTGAACGGGGTGGCATAGCGTGCGAGAAAGGCGGGCATGACGGACCTGCAGTAAACGTTGATGACCTTTCGCTTCTACGGCATTCAAAACCGCGGGTCCCCTTACAAAGTCTCCACTTTTGGCGAAGGATAAGCTGAAGCGTCAACTGACGACGATGCCGAGCAGCACGGCTTTGGCCACGGCCTGGAACCGGTTTTGTGCGCCGACTTTCGTAACGATCTGCTGCTCTATCTCCTCCACCTCCGATACCTTCATCTCCAGCGTGCGAGCAATCCGTATGGTGGTATAACCTTCCGCCATCAGTTGCAGGCAGCAGCGCTCAGGCTCCGTGAGTTCCGGACTGACGCGTTTTGGCGCCCGGCGCAGGCCTGACACATCCTCGTTCTCGAGGAGGGCGTTCACCTGCTGCAGTTGCCGATGCACGATGGAGAGGCCTGCCGCAAGTTCGCGCCGACGGGTCGCGAGAGCTTCTTCGAAAATCAGGTTGGCTTCGGCCTTGGACTTGGCCGAGGCCAACAGTTCGAAGAGGTCCTGTATGACCGAGACCGGCATGCCGATCTCGCGGCAGAGGTTGATCACAGCCATGCGGGCAACATCGCCGTGCTGATAGACGCGCATCAGGCCAATCCGGCTGGCCTCGATCAGCCCTTTTTCCTCATAAAAATGCAGCGTGCGATGTGTAACCCCGAAGCGCTCGGCCATGTCGGCAATTGGGACGGGGTCTTTCGGCATGTCTTGGCCGGCCATGATGTCCGGAAGAATGATCTCGTGCCGCTTGCGGGCGGATAACTTTGAAATGGGTTGCAGATGGTGTGGTCCGTTCGGCATGTCCCCTCCATGTCACATCTGCGGTCCGCCCTTTGAGCGAGCGTGTCCCGCCGTTTTTTCAGTCCTGCTCCTTTTCTTTCGCAGCGCGAATCCGGCGACGGATTCGCTGCCATATATTCAATCTACACGATATATTCGCGAATGTTAAAATAACTTTGTCGGAAGGACGGTAACGCTCGGTGATGCCGTCGAGGGCGTGTGGGCCGGATCAGCCGTGGCTGCAGGTGAGAGCGAGCAAATGCGGGATTTCGACCAACACATCGCTGGCATTTTCAAGGCCAGGCCATTCCTGCTGGTGGCGGCGTGCACGCATGTACGCGGCATCCGACCTGTCCAGGCTGTAGCGATAGGTGGCATCGAGGCACAGCATCGCGTTCGAAGAGAGGCCATTTTCATGGCAGAAGCGATAGATACGACCCGGAATGGTCAGGTTCGCGCCGGCGAATTCATTGGCGGCGGCGCCGAGCTTCAAGATGTCGCCGAAGGCTGAGATTGTGATTTCCTCGCCGAGCAGCTCCCTGCCGGAGCGCATGTGGCGCAGGCTTATGGCCAGCGTCGCATCGTCACGCACCCGGGCCGCAATTTCGAAATGCAACGGGTCGGCCGTTTCATCGGTCGACGGCGGTCTTTCGCCGGCGGCGGCAATGCTGACCGCCCACAGCCTGTGCTCCCACAGCCGGATTGCATTCAGAAAGATCGAGCCGTCATCGGTGGCGCCTGCCACAGCGGCAAAATAAAGCCGCGGCAGTCCCCGTATCAATCCTGTCGAGTCGACCCTGACCCGACGTGCCACGGTTGCGAGATCCTGAAGGTCTGCGCCGATGGTCTCGACCTTGCTCGCCCGTTGTGCGCCCGCCCATTCGTAGATCGGTACATAGCCGCCTAGCGGAATGCGAATGCGCAAGGGTTCGTCTCGACCCTCTTCGGCATAAAAGAGGTTCAAGAGCTTGCGCAATTTGCCGGCCTGGACACGGACCAGCGGATCCGTGCCCGGGTCAAAGCCCTCGTCCCGGCTGAAGACATCGATGCCGATCGTGTAGCCCTTCAGCTGATGGGCGAGACCGAGCTGCTCCATTTCGACAACGAATTTGAGAAAACAACGCAGCCGCTCGGAGCGCGCGAAGGTTCGGCTTCGGAGAACCTTTTGCAAGGCTTCCGCGACCACTCCTTTGTCGATCCTCAATCCGCTCGTCATTCCTGCTCCAAACCGTGCCGGTGCCTCACCTCCATCGCCTTGGCGGAGGTTCGGTTTGTGCGATCCGTCACAATGATTAAGCTGACTAATGGAAACCGTGCGCGGGTCAATACCCTAAAGTCTAGGGGGGAAGGCGGTTTTTCAGGGATAACCACCCATCAGCCGCGCCGATCGGTCCATCTGCAATTCTGGTTGGCCTTCTGGTCCCGGATGTCCTACATCTGCGCCCACATCATTGCCGTCCCTGGAACAAAGCCATGCCCGCCAAGCTTTCCGTGAACCTCAACGCCATCGCCATGCTGCGCAATCGACGCGATCTACCCTGGCCGAGCGTTGCGCATCTGGGGCGGATTGCATTGCAATCGGGCGCCAGCGGGCTCACGGTGCATCCCCGTCCTGACGAGCGGCATATCCGTTTTACCGATCTGCCGGTGCTGCGTGCGCTGATTGACGATGAGTTCCCGGCCGCTGAGTTCAATATCGAGGGATATCCGAGTGAGGACTTCCTGGCGCTCTGCGAGGCGACCGAGCCGGAGCAGGTGACGCTGGTTCCCGATGACCCTTCCCAGGCCACATCGGACCACGGCTGGGATCTGGAACTTCATCAGGCGTTCCTGACGCGTGTTGTCGCGCGGTTGCGCAGCCGCGGGATGCGGGTCTCGCTTTTTGTCGACGGCGACGGCCGGGCAGACCGGATGCGGTTGGCGAAGGCGACGGGTGCCGACCGGGTCGAGCTCTATACGGGCCCCTATGGCGGGTGTTTCGACGATCCGGACGCGGCGCGTCGCGAGATCGAACGGCTCGGGCTGACGGCCGATGCCGCCAAGGCCGAAGGTCTGGAGGTGAATGCCGGCCACGACCTCACCGTCGCCAATCTGCCGGCGCTCGTCCATCGGATTGCACATCTGGCGGAAGTCTCCATTGGCCATGGGCTGACCGCTGACGCTTTGGAATACGGCATGGCGGAGACGGTGCGGCGTTTCTGCCGGGCCTGCGGCCAGACGATCTAAGCGCCGGCCCGCGCCGCATCGTTCATATCAGGCGGCTTTTATGCCTCTTGCAGCCTCAAGCGCAAAATCAATGGCCGCCTGGGCGTGGATCGTGGTCGAGTCGTAGCCGGGCAGCGGGAGAGCATCGGGATCAAGGATGAGGCAGATCTCGGTGCAGCCGAGGATGACGCTGTCAGCGCCATCGGCCTTCGCCTTTTCGATGATGGCGGTCAGGCGTTGGCGTGAACTGTCCAGCACGTGACCAGCGCAAAGCTCCTCGAAGATGATGGCATGGGTGGCGCTGCGACCATCGTCATCGGGCACCATGATATCGACACCGTGGCGGCGCATGCGCTCGGCATAGAAGGCGTGCTCCATCGTGTAGCGGGTGGCGAGGAGCAGCGGACGTTTTGCTCCCGACGCCTTCAGCGCTTGAGCGGTTTCGTCGATGATGTTGATCAGGGGAACGCCGAGGCGGGCCTCGACCTCGTCGGCCACCAAGTGCATGGTGTTGGTGCAGATCAGCACGCAGGCCGCCCCGGCCTTTTCGAGGCCGACCGCCACGTCGCCGAGCCGCTTGGCCGCAAGATCCCAACGGCCGGCCTTCTGCAGGGCGACGATCTCCTCGAAATTCACCGAATGCATCATCACTTCGGCGGAGGCGAGCCCGCCTAAGCGGCTCCGGACAGCTTCGTTGACCTGGCGATAATAGACTGCGGAACTCTCGAAGCTCATCCCGCCAATCAAGCCAATCGTCTTCATGTGCCATCTCCCTCGTTGTGACCCGGTCATGATGGCGCTTTTCCGGCGAGAACGGGTTGCAAATTTGCTCGCGTTGGCGCAGCTTGACGCCGTTTAGGGGGCGCAATTCGAAATTTTCACGCAGAAAATTTGTGCAGTTCGTTCCATTGGTAGGCGGAATCGGCGTGATTGATGAAAGAGACAGGAAGATCCTGGAGTTGCTGCAGCGGGATGCCTCGATGGCCATTGCCGATCTCGCCGAGCGCGTGGCGCTTTCCACCTCTGCCTGCTCGCGAAGAATCCAGAAGCTGGAAGAACAGGGTTATATTGCACGGCGCATTGTGGTGCTCGACCGTGAGAAATGCGGCGTGCCCACCACCGTTTATGCGCTCGTAAAGACAGCGCATCACGCCGATGACTGGATCGAGGCGTTTCGCCGCGCGATCAGCGATATCTCCGAGATTGTCGAGGCACACCGTTTGACGGGCCATTACGACTATATCCTGAAGATGGTGCTGCCCCGCGTCGAACACTATGACGTGGTCTATCGGCGGCTGGTCAAACGGGTCGAACTGTTTGATGTCTCGGCATCCATCTCGATGGAAATGCTCAAACACGGTCTTGCCGTCCCGGTCGACTACGCGCGCTAGATCATTCCGGGTCGCGAAGGGCTTTGTCTGCGCGGCACTGGCTGATCGGCAGCTGCTTTACCCCATAGATCGCGGTGATCCGGCCGACAAAACCGTCGCCGAATTCGTCGGTCCGCTCGGTTTCTGCCTGGATGCAGCCGCAGGCATAGCCGTAATAGCCATTGGTCTGGACGAAATCACCGGCTGTGAAGTCGGGCATGTTCTCCATGCCGAGAGGCTCCTGCTCGGAGCCTTGAGCCATCAGCATCCATGACCCTTCGCCATCATCGAGCCAGTAGTTGCCCGGTGTGGGGTTCTGGATCCAGCCGCAGCGGTTCTCCTTCGCGAGGGCAGAGGCCGTCGCGGTGAGAGAGAGGGTGAGGGAAAGTAGGATCAGTCGTGCGCGCATCTGGGGTTCCTTTTTGGATGCCCGACAATAGACACGGCCCCGGAGATGGGGAACGACCAAGTTTGGACAGGGCCGGAAAACGCAAAAACCCCGGAGCATGCTCCGGGGTTCTGGCAACGGTCCGATCGAGAAATCAGGAAGCGTTCGAAACGGCGCGGCTGACGAGGGTCACCGACTTGTCGGCGTTGACCTTGTAGACTTCGCGGACGTCACGGCCGTCACCGTTGGAGAAGGTGTGGAAGAAGGTCGAACCGGCAGGTGCCTTTTCCAGCTGAACATTGGCGTTGTCATAGGTGATCGAGCCCGGGATCGGCTGGACGGCGGCGAAAGCGGCTGAGCCGGCTGCAAGCGAGATCAGGGCTGCGGAGATGATGGTCTTCATGGTCTTATCCTTTCAGGGTGTGGTGTGGCG
>NZ_JBQUZB010000001.1:1616797-1718336 GCF_056314065.1 Allorhizobium sp. DMC15 | reverse complement strand
CGAACTTCCAGCTCAACGAGCTCGAGAAGTTCGGCGTCGTCAACCTGGTCAACCTTGTTGAGGAAGACGACGATCGCGGGAACGCCAACCTGACGGGCGAGCAGGATGTGCTCGCGGGTCTGCGGCATCGGGCCGTCGGCAGCCGAGCAAACCAGGATCGCGCCGTCCATCTGGGCAGCACCGGTGATCATGTTCTTGACGTAGTCGGCGTGGCCGGGGCAGTCAACGTGGGCGTAGTGACGGTTGGCCGTCTCATACTCGACGTGCGCCGTCGAGATGGTGATGCCGCGGGCCTTTTCTTCCGGAGCGGCGTCGATCTGGTCATAGGCCTTGAACTCACCGAAGAACTTGGTGATCGCTGCCGTCAGAGACGTCTTGCCGTGGTCGACGTGGCCGATCGTGCCGATGTTGACGTGCGGCTTGTTGCGCTCAAACTTACTCTTTGCCATTTGAATGCTTCCTGTGAACGAAACGGGGTTGCCCCGGCGAACCGGTTTGGTCCCGCCGTTTAAGGCTTTCATGCGCAATGCGCAAGCGTTAAATAATTGGCCTTCCAGCGCCCGAAATGAGGCCTTTCGCCGGCCACCGCGAGACGCCGCGCGCCGAGGCTGCCGCGACGTAATGTTGAGACCGGAAACCGTTACAAATCGATAACTTAGGAGAGGGATTGGTCTGGAGCGGGTAACGGGAATCGAACCCGTGTATTCAGCTTGGAAGGCTGCTGCTCTACCATTGAGCTATACCCGCATTTTCAGATCCGAGGACGAATGGTGGAGAGAGTTGGATTTGAACCAACGTAGGCTGAGCCAACGGATTTACAGTCCGTCCCCTTTAACCACTCGGGCATCTCTCCATTCTTTCGTCCGGATCTGGCGACCAAGCTTTTTAGTCCCGACCAGAGTGCGTCGCCCCCTGATCTGCGGCGGGTATATGACGGCCCAAACCGCTCCTGTCAACACGCACATTGACGAAAAATTCTGAAAAGTTTCATGAGCCCGGCATCAGCCTTGTGTGGCGCCGAATTTGCACGCGGGTCTATGCCCGCCCCCTGCCCGCCGCTATAAGGGCGCATGGCAAAAGATCCGAAAACCGACAAAACCGCCCGTGACACCCATTATGCGACGCTGCGCCGGCAGGTGCGCGATGCCAAGCGGGAACGCGGTGAAATTCCCACTCCCGGCCCGCAGAAGCCGCGCAAGAGCAATGCCGACTGGACGCCGCCGAAACTCGCGCCAGAGCAGGTCCTGCTCTACGGCCTGCACACCGTGCGCGCCGCGCTCGACAATCCAGAGCGCAAGCTGATCAAGCTCTCGGCAACCCAGAATGCGCTCGTCAGGCTTGAAATCGGATCTGTGGAAAACCTCGGTATCCCGTTCGAGACGGTGACCCCGCAGGATCTCGACAAGATCCTCGGGCCTGAGGCGATCCACCAGGGCGTGATGCTGGAAACCCGACCGCTCCCCGTTCGCCGGCTGGAAGCGCTGAAGGACAGCCCGCTGATCCTGGTGCTCGATCAGGTCACCGATCCCCACAATGTCGGCGCCATCATGCGCTCAGCGGTCGCCTTCAATGCGGGTGCGGTCATTACGACACAGCGGCACAGCCCGACGGAATCCGGCGTGCTGGCGAAATCCGCTTCCGGCGCGCTCGAACTCATCCCCTATATCCAGGTGACCAATCTCGCCGATGCACTCGGCGAATTGCACAAGCTCGGCTTCTTCTCCGTTGGACTTGATTCGGAAGGCCCTGCCCCGATGGAAGAGACGCTCGTCGGCGACCGGATCGCGCTGGTGCTCGGATCGGAGGGCAAGGGGCTCAGGCAGAAGACGCGGGAAACCGTGTCGGCGCTCGCCCGTCTCGACATGCCAGGCGCGATCAAGTCGCTCAACGTCTCCAATGCGGCAGCCATCGCACTCTATGCCTCGCGCCAGCACCTGGCGGCCAAGGCTTGATGAAGCTCGTCTTCACCGACCTCGACGGGACGCTGCTCGACCATGACAGCTATTCCTTCGCGGCGGCGCGGCCGGCGCTCGATCTTCTCGATGCGCGCGGCATCCCCGTGATCCTGGCGAGCAGCAAGACCGAAGCGGAGATGCGACCGATCGCGGAGGCCATCGGGATTTCGTATCCGATGATCGTCGAAAACGGCGCCGGCGTCGTCGGGCTCGGTGCAAGCGGCATCCCTGCAGATGACGCTTTGTCGAGTCCTTACAACCGGCTGCGGTCGCTTCTTCGGGAAATACCTAAAGACCTCAACGCCTGTTTCGAGGGGTTTGGCGACTGGGACGTCGCGCGCATCTCCCGCGAGACGGGCTTGCCCCATGCCTCGGCAGCGCTGGCACGGCAGCGCCGGTTCTCGGAACCCGGCCATTTCTCCGGGACCGAAGCCCAGAGGCGGGCCTTCGTCACCCTGCTCGAGGCGGAAGGCTTCACGGCCGTGAAGGGCGGACGCTTTTTCACGCTGATGTCGAAGACCTCCAAAGCCGAGCGCATGGCCGAGGTCGTCGACCATTACCAGCGCAAGACCGCTTCAGCGATCCGGACGGTCGCACTCGGCGACGCGCCGAATGACCTCGCCATGCTGGAAGCAGCCGACTGCGGCATCATCATCGCCAATCCCTCGCACACTCCCCTACCCGTCACGGAGCGGGAACGACAGGGGGCTATCCTGCGCTCGGAACACGCCGGCCCTGTCGGCTGGAACATCATGATCCATCAACTCGTTGCCACGGGGTTTCTCTGAGCCGGCCGCAACCGGCTCCATCACGAAAGGAATAGTTCATGGCGGATTTTCACCAGAATGGCGTGGTCGCCACCCTGCACAATCTCAGGGAGCGCTCGCTGGAAAGGATGGAAAAGGAGCTTGCCGTCTTTTCCTCCTCGCGACCGATCACCCTGATCCTGCCGTCGCTCTATTCCGAACTTGAGGCGCCGGCCCTCGAACACATCGTTTCCGAACTCTCCCAAGCCCCCTACCTTTCGGAAATCGTCATCGGCCTCGATCAGGCGGACGAAGCGCAGTTCCGTCATGCCAAACAGTATTTTTCGCGGCTCCCCCAGAAACACACCATCCTCTGGCACGACGGGCCGCGGCTGCGCGCCGTGGACGAGAAGCTGAAGGCGGAGGATCTGTCCCCCGACCAGCCGGGCAAGGGGCGCAATGTCTGGTTCTGCATGGGCTATGTGTTGGCCGGGCGGCAAGCGGGTGTGGTGGCGCTCCATGACTGTGATATCGTCACCTATTCTCGCGACATGCTGGCGAGGCTCGTCTATCCCGTTGCCAATCCGCGTTTTCCTTATGTCTTCTCCAAAGGCTATTATCCGCGTATCGCCGACCGGTCCCTCAATGGCCGCGTGACACGGCTCCTGGTGACGCCGCTGCTGCTCAGCCTGGAAAAGGTGATCGGCCACCATCCCTATATCGATTACCTCAAGGCCTTCCGCTATCCGCTGGCCGGGGAATTCGCGATGCAGACGCAGATCCTCTCGGATATCCGCATCCCGTCCGACTGGGGGCTGGAGATCGGCGTGCTTTCGGAACTCTGGCGGAACTATTCCAACCATGCGATCTGCCAGGTGGATATTGCCGATGCCTATGACCACAAGCATCAACCGCTCTCTCCGGAAGATGCGGCGAAAGGCCTGTCGCGCATGTCTGTCGACATTACCAAGGCGCTCTACCGAAAGCTCGCGACCGACGGCGTCGTTTTCAGCCAGGATTCATTCCGGACACTGAAGGCGACCTATTACCGGACGGCGCTCGATCTGGTGGAGACCTATTATCACGACGCGCGGATGAACGGGTTGACGACAGACCGACATCGCGAGGAGCAGGCGGTGGAGCTGTTCGCGGCGAACCTGATCGAGGCGGGTCAGGTCTATCTGGACAATCCCAATGCGACGCCCTTCATGCCGAGCTGGAACCGCGTGCAGAGCGCCCTGCCCGACCTGTTGCGCGACATTCAGGAAGCGGCACGACTCGACGCCGAGGATTAATCTCGGCCCGACCCTGCTGTCCCGTCACATCGCGGGACGGCAGGTAAGTTCGCCCTCGGCCGCAACGAGGGACGTGCCTGAGGCCGAAAGTTTGCGCTCAACGGGATAATCTATGACGCTCGGCCAGGCCTCGATGGCTTTGGCGGCATTCGGGTCGGCATCGATGGCCGGTTTATAGGCGGAACGGCAATCGGGCATCGGGCGGTCGGCGGCCAGGCCAAGTTCCTTGCGGATGGACGCCGCACAGGTGTCGGCCTGAGCGAGCAGCGAGCACGAAGCCGCAAAGGTGCGGCGATAGCGCAGGGTCAGTTCCTCACCCGCGAGCGAGAGACCCGCAAACTCCCCGGCGATCACATCTTCCATCAGACGTTTGCCGGTGCGTGCGTCGTAGACGACGAAGGGCATTCCCCCGTTCCAGCCGTCGGCGCCGCGGAAGAACGCGTAAGGGCCAACGGCGCCCCAGAGATAACCGGCAATGTCGTCTTCAATTTTACGGTCGAGCGTCGGGTTGAGTTGGCAGGGCCCTTCAGACGAAGCGATGTAGAGGCCAGCCGCCCCCTTTTCGCCGAGATCGAGCTCCTTCATCGCAAAATTCGGATAACGCAGGCAGGTGAGCTTGCCCTTCATGTCGAAGCCGGTGTCCTTCTCCGCCAGTTCGACCTCGGCCCGCGTGGCACGATCGAACTGTCCCGTCACCTCGCCGGCATTGCGGCAAAGCACGGGAGCCATTCGCCCGATCGAAAATTGCATCTCCTCGCCCTTGCCGCGCAATTCGTAACGACCATTGGAATACCAGAAACCGCTCGCGGCCTGCTGTTGCGGCAAGGAAACCTTGACGCCGTCCGGAAGGGTGAGCTCCGCGCTCGATTCGCTGAAGCTGACCGTAAGCAGCGTCCCGCCATCGCAGGCGTATTTGATGTCGGCGGCCCGACTTTGCCCCGGGAGGATGAATACGGCAGCGGCAGTGAGGGTCAGGCCGGCAACAAAGGTCTCGCGCATCAGGTCTCCATCGGCTTTGCATGGACCATGCCAAAAAATGCCCCGGATGGACAATGGCAAAAGCAACCGCATGGCAAGAGAAATGGTGCCCCCGGCAGGGTTCGAACCCGCGACCCCCTGATTACAAATCAGGTGACAGCCCTTAACACGGGCAATCGATCGGGATCAAGATACACCGGAAAACCCCTCGTTTCCATTGACTTTCTGGGTAACGTTAGTCGATGTTACTAACATCGTATATCGCGGATTATCGCGTTACCCCGACACCCTCTTGTTACCCCAAGGCTTCAGACCATGGCGAAACCCCTCACAGTGAAGGCCGTAGATGCGGCGAAGCACGGCACCAACAAAGATGGCGAGGCCATTCGCGTTGAATATCCAGATGGAGGCTTGCCGGGTCTGTATCTGGTCGTGCAGCCTTCCGGGTCGAAGAGTTGGGCGATCCGCTATAGAGCCGGTGGAAAGCCCCGGAAGATGACGATCGGCGCTTATCCGGTCTTCGGGCTTGCTGCAGCTCGTGAGGCCGCTGGCAAGGCTCTACGGGCGGTTTCTGAGGGTCGCGATCCCGGCCATGAGAAGAAGCTCACCAAGGCAGCCCAGGCGAACGATCTCACCCGCATCGAGGCGGTGCTTGATGACTTCGTGTCGCGGCATGTCGAGGTGAAGAACCGGCCCAGCTCCATCAAGGAGAACAAGCGGCTTATCGAGGTGGAGATCAAGCCGAAGTGGAAAGGCCGGCAGATGGAGACGATCACCCGGCGCGAGATCATCACCCTCCTCGATGACATCGCCGATCGAGGCGCACCCATCATTGCGAACCGGGTTCACGCCTTGCTTCGGAAGTTCTTCAATTGGGCCATTGAGCGCGATGTGATCCAAGCCTCACCCGTGGCGAACGTAAAGGCCCCGGCGGCAGAGGTGGCGCGCGATCGGGTTCTCTCTCATGAAGAGATCCGGCTCGTCTGGCTGGCTGCCGACAAGATCGATTGGCCGTTCGGCCCTCTGGTCAAGCTGCTGCTCTTGACCGGTCAACGGCGCGATGAAGTCGCCTCGGCTTCGTGGAATGAAATGACGATCGACGGGACGGCCCCGCTTTGGGTGATCCCGAAGGAGCGGGCGAAGAACAATCAGGCGCATTCGGTCCCGCTGTCGAAGTCGGCTGTCGCGATCCTGGAGGCCCTGCCCCGCATCAAGGGCGCTGAAAGCTTCATCCTCACCACCACGGGCAAATCCCCCGTCAGCGGCTTCTCAAGGGCCAAGGACAGCATTGACGCTGCGATGCTCGCCATTGCCCGCCAGGAGGCCGCAGAGCGCGGAGAAGACCCGGAGAGGGTTTCACTGCCCGAATGGCGCTTGCACGATCTGAGGCGCACGGCAGCGAGCGGAATGGCCGCCCTCGGTCAACCGGTTCACGTCGTCGAGGCGGTGCTCAATCACAGAAGCGGGAGCATCAAAGGCGTTGCCGCCGTCTATAACCGGCACGACTATCTGGAGGAGAAGCGGCGCGCGTTGGCGGCTTGGGCTTCCAAGGTGGCGGAGATCGTCACCGGCGAGCAATCGGGCGCCGTGGTGCGTCTCGATACCGCAAAGAAGCGCTCTTGATCACCGGCCCTCTATCGGCCATAGAAGCCCCAGGCGGCGACAATCACAATCACCCGGGCCATATGCGGCGGCCCATGAGAGACCGCCCATGCACGCCTATAAGGGAGCCCGCGCCCTTTCCGAGTTCGCCAATCGAAAGATCCATGTCGAATGCCTGCGATGCGAGATCAGCCGGCGATATGACGGCAATGCCATGATTGCCCGCGTGGGCCGTGATGTGGTGATGCCGGATCTGATCAACCGAATAGCGCGCGGGAATGGCTGCACCTTGAACGATGCACCCACACCGAACGGCATCCGATGCGCGATGCGCTACGCCTCACCACCTGACTGTCAATCAGCGGCTATGCCAGCCAAGAAGCCATGATCGGCAGCGGATCACAGGCCATCGTGATCGATCGGCGCCATGCAGGGTAACGTGAGGGTTTCAGGAAGCACCTCGCAGAAGAAGACAGCCGGCGCATTCGTCCGCTTGTGAGGCGGTGCCAGCCTGCCCAGGCGCACGGCTTCTGCATGGCCGTCGATGACAGAGCCCAGGCGATACATGCCGGCGCGATCGGCAGACCTGATAAAGCCCTCGCGCACGAGAGCCTTGAACCCCTGCTTGGTGATGTGCAGAGCCCTTGCCCCTTCATCGGCGGTGATCAGCCAATCCCGAAGGGGCTTCTTTCGGTGAAGGACGCTCACCGGACGCCCTTTAGCCTCTGGTCGCCTGGTGGACGGGTCAGGGTGCAGAACGCTTCCCAGCAAGCTCTCTGCTGCTCTGGGGTGAGCTTCCGATATTGTCGATAGGTCATGCCCAGGCCGAAGGCCATCGGAGCGATCGCTTTGTTTGGCCCCCGGATCTTGTTCAGGCGAACGAGTTCCCAATCGGTCAACTCGCGCATGGTCCCCACGCCCTCGACATGGATCTGTCGCATCACGATCAATCCTTGACTTTGAAGGTCACGCTTGCCCGGAGCTCGCCGGTTTCGATTAGTGGATTGCTGGAGCCCTTGCGGGCGATCGTCGATGGTGCATTCGGTGGCGATTGCAGAGAGGTGATTTCCTCTTGAATGTCGCCTTGTGCTTTGATCCCCAGCTTGCGGAGAACCTGACGCATGACCTTGGCCGGATCCTTTGCGGCGGCAGCGGCGCGGACGATCTCTTTCGCCCCCTGGATCATGCCCGATCGGTAGCTCGCCCGGTTGTCCCTCATGGCGTTCTGCATGAAAGGTCTTTCGGGTATCCGAGACGTCCCGAAGTTATTGAACACAGCCCTTTCCAGGACGTCGCTGTCCGTCTCGCCGGCCGGAAAGCCCACCTCGACGATGGCAGGCTTTGGCGGGATCGATTTGATCCCCGCCACACCATTCCCCACTACTTTGGTGCGCCTGACCTTGATCGGCATCAGAATGCATCGTCCTTGAAGAAGCGAGCCGGCGTAAGTCGAGGGAATGCGGCACCATTGACCGCTGCCGCTGTCGCCTGAGCCGCCGCCGCTGGGGCTTGGGTCGCCTGCTGAACGTTCTGGGTGATGTTGGTGGTGATGTTGGTCTGACGGCTATCATTGACCGTATTTTCGACCGCACGCCCGGCCTGCCCTGCGTTCATCTTCGCGAGGTTTTCCTCGGCGTTCTGGAGCATGAACTTGAGGTCAAGTGCATCCGAGGTGAAACCATCGGTCGTGTTGACTGAAGGCTTGTCGACCCGAGCGGCCCCGTTCATGTAAATGAACTTGCCTTCGTTGTCGTAGCCGGCGCTTTCGATGTAGCCGGGCTTTGCCTTCGGGTTATCGACCGCCTTGGTGCCTGCGATTTTGTTGTCCAGGTTCGTCTTAACGCCCTGCAGAAACTCGAAGCCTGCCTTTGCACCGGCGAATGCAAGTGCAAAGGCTGTGAGTGCCTTCGTCAACGGCGAGAGGGACAGGGCAAAGGCGCCCACTCCAAGAGCCGCAAAGCCAAGGCCGCCAAAGGTGGCGAGAGCCCCTGCGATGGCGCCGATCTGCCCCGCGTCAATTCCTGTCAGATCCTCAAGAGCCTTGGCAAAGTCACCGATCAGCGATTTCCCGTCCCCCATCCACTGAAGCACATCCTCAAGGGCAACGGCCAGAAGACCCAAAGCGAAGGTCAGCGGAAACAGGCGAACTCCGATCGCCAGGAGAGCCCATTTCAGCCACTCCCAGGCGCCCTTGTTCTCGTTGATGATCCGCCCGATCGTGCCGAAGTGCCGGCCCATGCGTTCGGCAAAATCAGCGACGAAGTTGGATGCTTTGGTGAAAGCCCACCCGAGGTTGGTCGCCCATCGGTCGATCGTGCCGTTCGCGTCAAGGGTCTTGATATAGTTCAGAAGCCGGTCAAGCTGACCCTTGACTGCATCGAAGAACCCAGCCTCGCCAATCCGCTTTTGGAAGTCGGTCCAAGTGTCGCCAAGGTTGGCGACCATGCCGCTCCAGGTCTTGGACTGCTTGTCCATCGCGCCGCCGAAGCGCCGCTCAAAGTTCTCCTGTAAGAATTTGGCGATTGCTACGCCGTTCTTGTCGAGGGTCTTCTTCAGCTCCTTGCCGTTTTCGCGCCAGGTATAGGTGATCTTTTTCCCGGCGACCTCTGTCGTGATGCCAAACGCTTTCAAGCGCTCATTTTCGCCCGTAGTCGCGTCAGCAATCGCTTCGACGCCGTCCATGATGGTTCGGCCCATCGCAGACGCAGCATCACCCACGGCCCGCAGTGAGCCGTCCATGGGATCGAGGCCATAGGCCCGCATCCGAATGAAGCTTTCAGTCACCTGGGCAACGTCGTAGGGGGTCACTTTTGCGAACTCGGCCACCCAATCAAGCGAGGCCTTTGCCTTATCGGCGCTGCCCTCGATCGTCTCCAGGGTGGCCTGGTAGCCTTCGAACTCGGCAGAGGTGGAAATCACAGACTTGCCCAGCGCACTCATGCCAGCGGCAACGGCGGCGCCTGCAGCGGCCATCACGGTAGCGGCACGAGCCGCAAAGGCGGTGATGCCCTTCTCGGCATCGGACATGCCCTTTCGGAACCGGCGAAGATCTTCTTCCCCGGTCAGGTCCCAGCCAAGCTCGGCGACTAACTTTTCGATGATCAAGGCAGGTTCTCCTTCGCGAACTGGCTTTGCTTGAGTTCGGCCGTGATGGCGGTCTGTTGAGCGCTGCCCTTATCCAGCGGCCCGCCATCCTTCAGGATGCAGTTGCAGGCCTCACAGCGCATGGTTTCGCGGATGCGCTCAAGGTCGATGTGCGCCTCTGGAGCGGCTGCCATGGCGATCATGAGGATGGTGGTGGAATAGGGTTCCGGCGTGGTGATGCGCCGATCGGCAATCATCCCGGCAATCGCCCGATCGAGCTTTCGCATCGACGAGGTGAAAGGCCCGATCTTGTCTTGAGCGACGACGAGGCGGAGAACCGCCCCACAATGCCTGAAACAGAACGTGTAACAGACGTCGAGACGGCGCGCCTGGACGGCTTTCCGCTCCTTGGCGTTGGATGACCGCAACCCGGCCCATTCGCCCGTCTTGAGGGCGCTGTCGGTCGCGGTGAGCTCTTCCCAGGCGTGCCGGATCTGCATCAGGCGGCCTCGTTCAGCTCGGGATCGGTATAGAGGAACTCGCCATCCCGGAAGACGTATTCGCCGGCCTTGATCGCATCGACGCGGCGGTCAAGGATGGTCGGCTCCTTGGGTGCGGTCAGTCGGGCGAACTGCTCATTACGCTCGCGTTCTTCGCGCTGGCGGTTTGCCTCGTTCTCCTGATCGCGCTTGTGCTGAAGCTCGGTTTCTCGCCATGCCTGCCCAAGCCAGTGCTTGAACTCGTTGTCAGGCGTCTTGTCGAACATCGTGACGGTGCGGAAGTCATTGAGCGCGATCTCGATCGTCGATTTCACGACCGTTGCCGCCTCGTCCATTTCCTCGATCCGCTCGATCGTTTGGCCGTGATGGATCTTCAGGAGGTGATCCTGGATCTGGACCATCAGCTCGGGTGTCACCCCGATCATGGCCGGCGGCACTTCCATAGCGGCCTGGAGGATCTCAAGCGGAGTGTCTTTCTGCAGGAGGAAAGCCGCCGCTTGCCCTGCCGCAAGCTGCCGAAGCCAGTTGCGCGCGTCCATTCGCAGGATCGCCCCGGCAACGTCGGTCTTGTCGGGCTTCGGAACCTTCAGGTTCTCCCGGCATTGGGCCAGGTTCGCCTTGAATGCTTCGACGGCAAGCTGCCCCTTGCGAAGCATCGGCGCCGGGTCGGTGGCTGCAAACTTGCGGATCTCGTCCGCAAGGCCGGCCTCGGAATAGCGGCCCGTTTTCTTCAGCTCGCCCGCCTTCTCGTGCAGGCGGTCCATCGCGGCCATGGTGCCGTCAATGGCGTTGGTGATGCTGCGCATCCCGGTGTCTTTGCGCCATTCCTCGCGGAAACGGCTGGTGATCATCTTGTAGCGAGACATGATCCACCTCCTCAGTTCGAAAGAGCGTCAATGATCGGATTGGCCATGGTGGCAACCCGGCTGTTGAACTCGGTCGTGTAGCTGCCGAAATCGGGGTGCCGCATGTCGATCGGGATGAAGTCGAGGCCGCCTCGGAATGTCCTGTGCTCGTAGGCGGAGCCGTGGAGCCGGTTGACGTTGGCGTTCTGCAAAACGCGGTCATAGGCGGCCAGGTCGATATAAGCCGCTTCGATCTCGGCAATGGCTGCGGCATACCGTTCGCCGGCTGCCTGCCGGGCTTCTTTCAGTTCGTTGATGCTCGTGGGGATGGGGGCTGTCATAGGATTGCCTTTCAGTGGTGGGGGGCGGTGGTGCGCTTCAGGGAGGTGATCAGATCGCGCTTCTCCATGCCCAGGAGGCGCGCGAACGCATCGGCGTAGCTTTCATGAGGCTGCAGGCCGCTGTTCGCATCCACGAGGGCAGCGATGGCCGGAAACGGTGAGCTTGCGCCCGCCGTGGTGGTGGGTGCTTTCTGCTCAAGGCTCGTGAGGCGGATGATCCGGGCTTTGCTCATGTCACCGGCTCCTCTTCGGGCCAGCCACAAGCCACACAGAAGGCCTCCAGCGTGTTTAGCTCGGCGTCGGAGAGAACCGACAAGGCGCCCGTGATCGATCCCGTGAAAGCCTTCTCCATGCGCTGCAGGATCTCGTCGATTGCTGCCTGCTCTTCCTCGCTCATGGCGAGATATGCCGGCTCCAGGGCATAGGCCCATGACTTCGCTTCGAAGCGCTGCGCGCGTGCCTCAAGGGCAGTGAGACGGGAGCGGGTCGCCTTCATCCAAGACGCTCCTCCAGCGCCCGAATGCGCGTCTCCAGCTCGACGGCTTCCAAGGCGGTCACATAGCGGGTGCAGAGGTTCGCGATGGCGTCGGCTTCGTCGGTGGTGAGGATACCGCGTGCAACGGCATCCAGGAGGGCGGCCAAGGCCTTTGGCACGTCGGCGGCACTGGAGACCTTCGGAAAGGCCCCCAGCTCTTCCATCGCCACCACCCTCCCGCGACGAACCGGCGCGATGCGTTCAAGACAAAGCTTGAGCGCTGCCGTGTCGCCGCCAAGAGCTGCTTCGATCGCTTTTCGGGTGAGCTTATTGGCATCGTTGCCAAGGAGCTTTTCAACAGCAAGCGTCGTGCGAGAACGGGCGCCGCGCGGCTTGCCAGGATTGCCCTTTGCAAAGCGGCCCTTCTTGTCCCGTGTGTTTTCGCCCGTACCGTCTTCCGAACTCAATTTGCTGCCTTCCGTTACCCGACCGTAACCCAAGGGGGTCAATCGATCTCATGAAGGCAATTTAACCTATTGACAGGCAATCAGAAAGCAACAGAGCCGCACCTGATACCATATCAGTTGCTACCACCGGATAACGTCGGAGAATTATTTTTGCGTGAGAAGCCAGATCAGGCCATTTCGCCGGAATTTCGCCGAAAAAGCGGGAGCCGTGAGAGGCGCCCTTTGCCCCCAATTTCCACTATTCGCCCACTACTTTATTGGGCTGAACGGGCTGACGGTGCCGTCAGTTTCGACCTGGTGTGGGTGCCCTTACCAAGTCGCAGGATCAGGTATGGGCAGCCATACTGAATTCCGAACAACCATAGTACGGGCGCCCTCACTTTTGATTTCCAGTTTGATTAAAAACAAACGCTGCCTTGCTTGGCAGGGCTCAGACGAACCCGAATAAATGGGCGATCTGCAGGGCGATGGATGCCACCGCGACGAGGGCGGCAACCAAGAGGAGGATGATCTCTCCCCGGCCCTTCATGGCCTCAATAGGGGAATTGCGCGAATAGGCCCCGCATCAGGGTTTCGCAGGCTTCCGGTGAGGAGGCGTGCCGGCACTCGACATTGCCCAGGGCGGTGCGCGCGTTCTGCCGTTTGATCTTGCCGACCTCTTCCGGCGACATGGTGCGCGTTACCCCGTTCACTTCCTCGGTGCACACGTCACCTTGACAGAAGGTCATTTGCGCCCATGCTGGCCCGGTGGCGAGCGTGAGGGCGATCGAGATGATGACAGGCCGGATCATGGCGTGAGCCCATAGTTGGCGGCCACCTTGGCTTGCGTTGCGCATACCGCCGTGCGCTCGATCTCGCTCAGCTTCTCCAGTCGGATCTTATGGGCGCCCGATCCTGTCTGGAACCATCCCCGCGCCATTGGGTCCATGTCTGCCAGGCGTTCGGAGACGAAGGCGGCGACCTTATCGGCGTCGAGCTCATAGCCGCAGAGATCCGCAGTCCCGACGATCTGCCCGACTTCACGCGCCATGATCATATCCGTTTGCTTCGCCATGATCTCATCAAGTTGAGCCTGCATGTCGTCTGCCGCTGCCGGCCCTGCGACCAGTGCGGCGATTGCTATTGCTGCGAGCCGCTTCATCTTGAGCCCTCCCCTCGGTTGAAGCTTGCCGGGAAAGGGAGGCTTTTGCAACCGGTCACGATCATGCCACCACGACGAGATCCAAGATCGGCCCGAACTCGCTCCCCAACTCTTGAGCCTGCTGAATGGCCTCGTCATAGCTGGGGCCCGACCACATCAGGATCCGGCTATTGGGCTCGACGGCCTCGACAAAGAACAGCTCTTGCCCTCGGTCGTGAGGGGATGGCCGATAGCCGTTCGCGTCGATGATGACGGTTCGCACGAGGCGCCCATACGAGATCTCGATACGGCAAGGGGCTGGGAATGGGATCACATTGGTCATGCCGCCTCCCCAGGCTGCCGATCGCGGCGAATGCGCCCGGTGATGATCTGCCCCTCGATGCGCGGAGGAACCCGACCGTCAAGCATTCCCTCGACGAGGGCGATCACCTTGGCCTCAAACCGCCAGCGCGCGTCAATGACGTTCGAAGGCCGGTTCTCTGCCCATACGAAAAGATCAAGCTGTGTCATGCCGCTGCCTCTCCCTTTACCCGGTTCAACATTCCCTCGATCATTCTCGGCGTAAGGACGCCCTCTTTCAACATCGAACGTAGGCGGTCCCGCATAACGGGGTGAACCGTTCGACCTTCACAGATCATCGACACCATGTCGTCAGCCTCCTCGTCGTTGCGTGGGACTGGCAAGGGCTCGTTTTCATCGTCACCACCCCTTGCAGAGGCGTAGCTGTTTGCAGCGTCATCGAAAGAAGGATCATCCCCTATAGAGATACCCTCCTCTTCAGAGAGAATACCCTTGTTCAGGTGTTCCCCTTCATATGTTCTCTTCATATGTTTACCCGCCAATTCTGTCGGGTCATGATCCGCCAATTCTGTCGGGTCATGACTACGCACGAATGTCGGGTCACTATGCGAGTGATCCGCCAATTTTGTCGGGTCACTTTGAGGGCCAAACATACGGCGCCGGTCCCGTTCCTCCGCCCTCAGCTCGCGAAGGCTATCGACGTAGCTGAGGATGCTCTCGATCTTCTTCACCGAAACGCGAAGGCGATAGAAGTTCGTCGTTGTCCTGCCTCGGCGAATGACCTCAAGCCATCCAGCCTCTGCAATGCGCGGAATGGTTCGCTCTACCGTTCTCACGCTGATGCCCAGCTCATCCGCAATGTACTGATGCCCCGGATCACAACGCCCGGTGTCGAAGTTCAGGCAGTCGACAATGAGCTGCAGGATCTGCTTTGCCGTCCGGTTCATTCGGCTGTCGCGGTCTTTTCGCACCCAGGAGGTAAACTCAGCCTTGGATGCACTGAATTGCTTTCGCAACCCATCGTACCGCGCTTTGAGATCGGCAGGCCACTCCTCTTTGTCCTTCATCCGATCGGCCACCTCACGGGGCAGGATCGGCAACAGATAGTGTCCATCTTCAACGATCAACCAAAGGCCCTCCGATTGATGCGGAACCGGCGAGCCATGGCACAAGCCTCAGTCGCCTCCAGAGCCGTCAGGTTGAACCGGGAGCGCAGCAAGGGGATTACCCCAGCCGGCGCGTCGGGCTGCTCACTGAGCCACTGAGCGGCGACTATGACCGCTTCGCTGTGCTCGTGCTCGGGTGCTGTCAAATCGGCCCTCGTCATGCGCGGGCCTCCATCTGCTGGCGTTCCCAGGCCTCAATATCGGCCAATCGGTAGAACTTCCGATTTCGGATCCGCATTGGCTTAGGAAAGCGGAGTGCTTCATCCTTCTCCCAGCGCCACAGGCTCATTTCCGAAATGCCGAACCGCTGCAAGACTTGCGGCCCGGAAAGATAGATCTCTTGCGTCGCGTTCATTTGCGTTAGCCCTCGTAATTAACGATGGCTATCTAGAAATCACCTATTGCCGCCGACTTCAAAATGGTCGTTAGAGGCTTTTATCTGCGTCTAACGTGGCTCGCGGCATGAAAGGTTCGAACACCTCGCGGATCTCTTCCACCTTCTGTTCGTTACGTCGAACCCATTCCCGGATCGCATTCGGCTGCTCGTCATAGCCCAATGTCATAGCCTGAAAAAAACGGATCAACGGGCCGTTGGCTTGCCCTTCTTGATCCGAGGAGGTCGCAACAGGCTTCTGCATAACGAACTTCCAGAAGCCAAGGATAGTCAGCCAATAAACGTGCCTATATCTGTCAGCGCGGTTGGATCCCGGCTCGAAAGGAGAACTCTTCGCCGACGTCAGCCACTCAATCTGTTCGCGCGCAATTGATTGCAGCAGCTCGAGATCACGCTGAAAGCTCTCTAGGTACAGGTAGTCCTGGGGTTCAGGATCTTCCTGATCAACGTTGTCGCCCCAGTACTCGCGGGTAGAGCTTTCATCGATCACCTCGTCCGCCAATTCTGCCTTGAGGGCGGTGACGAGCTCCGCGATCCTCCTTTCCTTCTTCAGGCGATCCGCGCTGAAGTTGGCAACGGCACCCGCCTCCACGTAAGCCAATATCGAAGAGAGGGCGATGTTGTGCCAGCGACTATAGGCGACGCCGATGTTCCCAAGCCGGTCTGGCACCGAACCGGGAATAAGATGGGCAAATCGCTCCATTCGCCACACTCCGAACACGGCTTCAAATTCAGCGGTCTTGGCTGGGTTTTTGAGGAAATCCGGGTTTTCCGGATCATCTTTCCAAGGCAGATCCATTTCGGCTTCCGTCATTTCGGCAGCCTCAGGCGCGCCCCTGTATAGTCGCCGTTGGTGATCTCAACATCGTGTGCAGCATATGCGGCTTTGATCTTCTCCTTCGTGGTCTCAGTTGCGGCGCCGGTAGTCTCGAACCGGTGAACCGTCGAGAAGGCAATGCCGGCGTTATCTGCCAGGTCTCGGACGGACCATTTCAGGATCGCGCGGGCTGCTCGGTTAGCTTCTGGGGTGAGTTCGGCCATTCTTCCTCGCTACAGGTGTATTCAAACTTGTTGACGTCGCTACAAGCGTAGTCTATGAATACAAGTGTAGTCACTAATTAGCAAGAGGACTTCCGAATGACACATGACATCACCCGCCGGGCACTCCTCGGCAGCCTTCCCGCTGTAGCAGCGGCGACGGCTATTCCTGCAGCCTCCCATGCAACCGCAACGCATTCCACCTCGACAGAGAACACGGCGCTTGCTGAAGCCTACGCCGATCTTCTCAAGGCTCATTCGGAGCATCTGGACGCAAAGAACGCGCTGGAATGGCTGGCGGACGAATGGAAGCACCGGTGGCCGCTCGCGCCGATCGAGATCCTTGGACTGCCGCACGCTGATCGCCACCATCGCGATGACACCAACGCGGAACGTGATTTGATTTGGCGATACATCTACCGAGACAATGCAGAGATGCGCAGCCGGCTTGCTGCCGATTTCATCGAGAAGACCCCGAAGGCCTGCTGGTCGGTCCAGACTGCAGAAGAACTCACCAAGCTTGCGGAGTTCTGGGAAGGCGCAAAGGTTCGCGGGAAGTCGGAGGCATCGCGCGGCAAGTCGGCGGCATACAATGCCAAACAGGCACAGAAGGCCCGTGAGGCTATCCCGCTTGCCATTGAATACGAGCGGCAGACGGCGGAAGTTCGTCGCCTGTCAGGCGTCAACGCCTTCCACTGCCGCGTTGCCGACAGCCGGGCCGCAATGCAGCGTGCCGCAAACCGCGTCTATAGCATCCCGGTTACCTCGGCTGATGATCTCCAGCTCAAGGCGGAGGCCCTGAAGATCACCAATCCGGAAGTCTTCCAACTCACCGAGATTGGCGGCCTTGGCCCGCTTCTCCGTATCGCGCAAGACGCAATTTCCCTGAAAGAGGTAGCAGCATGACACCCCCAATGAAAACCCAGGCCTTCGAACTCGTCTGCGGCATGGAGAACAATCTTGGCACGATCGACGATCTGCTAACCGCTCTCGATGCCATGGCTGAAAGCATACATGACGCCGGTCTGCCGTGTGTTGCGTCATCCCTTCAGCGGATCGTGAGCATTTCGAAAAAGGAATGCGCCGCAGCCGAAGACGCTCGCGGCAAGCTTTTCCACATCACCCATCCGAGCAATCTGAAAGCGGAGCAGGCAGCATGACGATTACCCCGACCGTTACCCTCGACGATATCGCAGCCCAGGTTCGCGATCTCTCCCGGCTCTTGGCCGTCATCCGCGATGATGTGTTTGAACTGGACTATGGCCCGAAGAGCGAGGGCACGAAGAAGGCGATGATCGATCGCATCCAGTCCCTCACCACGATCGCCTGCGACACGGCAGAGCGAACCGCCGATCAGATCGAGGAGCATTATCAACAGATCCGGCAGGCGCCCGTGATGGTGCAGCCGATACCCGACGAGCTTTTGCAGATCGGCGCGGAGATCTTGGCGCTGAATGAGAGGCTGAACCGGCGACGAGAAGAGGCCGGCAAGGCGCATTGATTTGGTGAAGCGGGCGTCCAGACATGAGGCGCCCGTTACCCTATTTGATACCCGGAAAAGAAAAAGGCCCCGATGAAGGAGCCTTTAAATCGACCTAAGCCGTTGAAATCTAATGGTGCCCCCGGCAGGGTTCGAACCCGCGACCCCCTGATTACAAATCAGGTGCTCTACCAACTGAGCTACAAGGGCAGTGAGCGCTCTTTAGGCGGAAACGGGTTTGCCGTAAAGCAAAAAAACGGCGCAAGGTTAGCGTCTATGGTGAACGGCACTCCCGCAGTCGTGAAGGCTGGTTGGCGGAAGGGCGAACCGTTTGAGGCTGCAAAAGACTTGTGGTTACAGGTATTTGTCATGTACCACTGGCGCCTTGATCCACAAGGGCCTGCCATGTCGCGCACGTTTCGGTCTCTGTCCTTCATCGCGTCCCCCACGGAGGAAGCGCAAGCTTCCCGGCAGGATCTGATTCGCGTCTATGGCGACACCGATCCACGCGATGCCGACGTGATCGTCGCGCTCGGCGGCGACGGGTTCATGCTGCAGACCCTGCATGACACGATGAACAGCGGCAAGCTGATCTACGGGATGAACCGGGGGTCCGTCGGCTTCCTGATGAACGACTATGCCGTGGAGGGTCTGCACGAGCGGATCGCTGCGGCTGTCGAGAACGATTTCCATCCCCTGAAGATGACGACGGAGAATGCCGATGGCTCGACGTCGTTTGCCCTCGCGATCAACGAAGTGTCGCTTCTGCGGCAATCCTATCAGGCCGCGAAGCTGCGCGTTCTGATCGACGGCCAAGTTCGGCTGGAAGAACTGATCTGCGACGGCCTTATGGTGGCAACCCCGGTCGGATCGACCGCCTATAATCTGTCGGCTCACGGGCCGATCCTGCCGCTCGAGGCGCCACTTCTGGCGCTGACACCGGTGAGTGCCTTCCGTCCGCGGCGCTGGCGCGGGGCGCTGTTGCCGAACAAGGTGACGGTTGTGCTGGAAGTTCTGGAGCCGGAAAAGCGGCCCGTGAACGCCGTTGCGGATCATTCGGAGGTGAAATCAGTTCTGAGGGTAGAAATTCGTCAGTCCGAGGACACGACGGCGCATATTCTGTCGGATCCGGATCGCTCGTGGTCCGATCGCATCCTTGCCGAACAGTTTTCCGATTGAGGCGCCGATGAAGAGCGTAACCGCCAGCCTGCTCATCTTTCTCGCCGCGACCTCATTGGCGTGCGCAGAGGATATCGACCAGTTGCCGGTCACCGCAACCTTCGTCGTCAGCGGCGGCTACTGGGAGGGTGGCGTTGACGGGGCTCCGGGTGCGACGGCAGGAGCAGCCGCCACCTCTTCCGCGAATGGGCGTGGCTATTACAAGCTGGTCGCCATACGCCAGCCGGACCGGACCGCGCGCGTCTATCTGCAGATGATCGCGGCTGAGGAAGCCGGGCCACGCCTGGTCGAGAGCGTCGAGCTGGAAGAATTCACGGCCATCAAGCCTTACGTCACGGGCATCCAGCCGGAGAGTACGAGCGGCATGTCGGGCACGCCCGGCTTCATGGCCACGGTCTATCTGCGCACGGATCCGGCGCGTGATCCGGTCGAGGAATGGACGGTCCTGATCGACGAACTCGGCGACATCCGGGTTGAGCGCGCGAGCAACTGACTGCGCGCCGCGCACTCGCTGATCGGACAACCCATCACAAATAAAAAAAGGCGGCGTGCCCGGGCACGCCGCCGTTCGAATTTGAAGTTCCAGATCCGCCGATCAGTCGATATCGGCGACTTCCGATGCCTTGCCGCTGATGCGGTGAGCCAGAGCCGCTTCCATGAACTCATTCAAGCCGCCGTTCAGGACGCTGTCCGGATCGGTGCTTTCGACGCCCGTGCGCAGGTCCTTGACCAGCTGGTAAGGCTGCAGAACGTAGGAGCGGATCTGGTGTCCCCAGCCGATGTCCGTCTTGGAGGCGGCTTCGGCATTGGCCGCGGCTTCCCGCTTCATCAGTTCCGCCTCGTACATGCGGGCGCGCAGCATTTCCCAAGCCTTGGCACGGTTCTTGTGCTGCGAGCGTTCCTGCTGGCAGGCAACCACGATGCCGGTGGGAATATGCGTGATGCGCACGGCCGAGTCGGTCGTATTGACGTGCTGGCCACCGGCGCCCGACGAACGATAGGTGTCGATGCGGCAGTCGCTTTCGTTGATCTCTATGTTGATCGAGTCGTCGACGACCGGGTAGACCCAGATCGACGAGAAAGACGTGTGGCGGCGGGCGTTCGAATCGTAGGGCGAGATGCGCACAAGACGGTGTACGCCGGATTCGGTCTTCATCCAGCCATAGGCATTGTGGCCCTTGACCAGGATGGTCGCGGACTTGATGCCGGCTTCTTCGCCGTCATGCACTTCGAGGATCTCGACCTTGAAGCCCGAGCGCTCGGCCCAGCGGGTGTACATGCGCAGGAGCATGTTGGCCCAGTCCTGGCTCTCGGTGCCGCCGGCGCCGGAATGGACTTCGACATAGGTGTCGTTGCCGTCGGCTTCGCCCGACAGCATGGCCTCGACCTGGCGACGGGCTGCTTCGGCCTTGAGCGCCTTCAGCTGCTCTTCGGCATCCTTGACGACCGATTCGTCGCCTTCTTCCTCACCCATCTCGATCAGTTCGATGTTGTCGTTCATCGCCTGTTCGAGACGCTTCACGCCGGTGATGTTGTCGTCCAGCTGCTGGCGCTCGCGCATCAGCTTCTGGGCTTCCTGGGCGTCGTTCCAGAGGTTCGGATCTTCGGCCTTGTTATTCAACCAGTCCAGTCGTCTTATCGCCTGGTCCCAGTCAAAGATGCCTCCTCAGCAGGCTTATGGCCTGCTTGATTTCGTCGACTACGTTCTCGATTTCATTCCGCATAAGTCTGGTTCTCAACCTCGATGAAATGCGCCTCGATGAGAGACAGGGCAAAAACAGGCCCTTCGAATAGTTGTGCCGGCCCCTGATGTAAAGGGCCGGCTCCGAAGGACGTAGAGGGGTCAGGTCAGAAGAGGCCGCCGGCACCGGAGGTGACGGCCTGGTTGGCCTGCGGCGAGGCCTTCAGGATCTCCTCGGGCGGCGCATAGCCGTCCATGCCGATGACGGAGAGCGAATCTGCAGGGCCGGTGCCCGGCTTGAAAGCCTCGATAATGGTGTCCGGCTCGCCCTCAAGCGCGAACATGCCGGTCGTGCGGTTGACCGGGATGAAGCTCATGCCGGCCGGCACGAAGAACTTGCCGGGCGGCGTGTTGCGGGTGGCAGCCTGCATGAACTCGTTGAAGATCGGGGCTGCGAGCGAGCCACCGGTCGAACCGCGCCCGAGAGGGGCCGGATTGTCGAAACCGATATAGACACCGGCGACAAGGTCAGGGGTGTAGCCGACGAACCAGGCGTCCTTTTCGTCATTCGACGTGCCGGTCTTGCCAGCGACCGGGCGGTCGAGCTTGATCTTGCCAGCAGCCGTGCCGCGGGTGACGACACCTTCCATCATCGAGGTGATCTGGTAGGCGGTCATCGGGTCGAGGACCTGCTCGCGATTGTCGACGACCGTCGGCTCTTCTTGGCCGTTGAATTCTTCCGCATTGCAGCCCTCGCAGATGCGGTCCTCGTGGCGGAAGATCGTCTTGCCGTGGCGGTCCTGGATTCGGTCGATCAGCGTCGGCTTGATCTGCTTGCCGCCGTTGGCGAAGACGGCATAGGCAGAGACCATACGCAGCACAGTCGTTTCACCCGAGCCGAGCGACATGGCGAGCACCGGGTTCATCTTGTCATAGACGCCGAAGCGCTCGGCATATTCGGCCACCAGGTTCATGCCCATGTCGTTGGCCAGGCGAACCGTCATCAGGTTGCGCGACTTCTCGATGCCCATGCGCAGCGTCTGGGGACCGGCCGAACCGCCGCCATAGTTTTGCGGGCGCCAGACCTGACCGCCGGAGACGAATTCGATCGGCGCGTCCATGATGACGGAGGCCGGGGTGTAGCCGGTGTCGAGGGCGGCCGCGTAGACGAAAGGCTTGAACGAGGAACCGGGCTGGCGCATGGCCTGGGTGGCGCGGTTGAACTCGGACTGCGAATAGGAGAAGCCGCCGGAAATGGCGAGCACGCGGCCGGTGTGCGGGTCCATGGCGACCAGTCCACCCTGAACCTTCGGCAGTTGCCGCAGGCGATACGAGTTGCCGTTCGGCTCCAGCGGCTCGACATAGATGACATCGCCGGCCGACAGGACGCCTTGCGGCGATTTCGCCGACTTGCGGTCGCCAGAGGCCGAGCGGTAGGCCCATTCCATGTTGTCGGGTTCAATGCGGCCGCGCAGGCGTTCGGCGGCGACCTTGCCGCCAGCTTCCTTCACCGGCTGAAGGCCGATGTCGACACCATCGGCAGAGACGTCGAGCACGACGGCGACCTTCCACTCAGGGACATCGGCCAAGGCTGGAATGTCCGCGAGCGGAACGCCCCAGTCCGGGGTAGTCGGAATCTGCTTGATCGGTCCGCGGAAACCGCGGCGCTGGTCGTAGGTTAAGAGCGTCGACTGCAACGCCTTTCGGGCAGCAACCTGCATATCGGGATCAAGCGAGGTGCGGACCGAGAGGCCGCCTTCATACAGCGCCTTGTCACCGTATTTCTCGATGATCTGGCGACGGACTTCCTCGGAGAAGTAATCCGACGCGAAGAGATAAGAGCCGGTGCGGCGGACCTTCACGCCGAGCGGCTGCTTCTTGGCGGCCTCACCCTCCTCGCGGGCGACGAAGCCGTTTTCGACCATACGGTCGATAACCCAGTTGCGGCGCTCGATAGCGGCCGCTTCGCGACGGAAGGGGTGATAATTGTTCGGCCCCTTGGGAAGCGCTGCGAGATAGGCGGTCTCCGCGACGGTCAGTTCGGTCACCGACTTGTCGAAATAGGTGAGCGCGGCGCCAGCGATGCCGTAGGCATTCATGCCGAAGAAGATCTCGTTCAGATAAAGCTCGAGGATCTTGTCCTTCGAATAGGTCTGCTCGATGCGGAAGGAGAGGATGGCTTCCTTGATCTTGCGGTCCATCGTCTGGTCGGAGGAGAGCAGGAAGTTCTTGGCCACCTGCTGGGTGATCGTCGAGGCGCCGACCGGGCGACGGCCGGAGCCGAAGTTCTGCAGATTGACCAGGATTGCGCGGCCGAGACCATAGATGTCGACGCCGGGGTGGTTGTAGAAGTTCTTGTCCTCGGCGGAGAGGAAGGCCGCCTTGACGCGGTCCGGGATCGCCTGGATCGGCAGGAACAGCCGGCGCTCGCGGGCATATTCCGCCATCAGCGCGCCGTTGCCGGCATGGATGCGGGTGGTGACGGGCGGCGCGTAGCTCGCCAGGACCTCGTAGTTCGGCAGATCCTTGGTCATCCCGTTCAGATAAATGGCGACCACGACGGCCAGGCCAAGCGCCAGCACGGACGCCAATCCGAAGAGATATCCAATCAGTCTGATCATGTTCCGCTACCGGCTATGGCTTCAGGGTCAGCGCGCTGCCAAAGCTTCGCACACCCCGTGGCGTTTTGCACGTCATGCGATGGTTGGCAAGACATGCGAGACACTCGCACGGGCAAAGCGATTCGAGACGCGACCTGCCCTTCGAGACGAGGATCCGAGTAACGGGCACATTGTGAGGAAAATAGGGCCGACTGGACGAACTTCCTCGCGGCTCAACAGCTTACACGTCCGTGTGACCTATCCGCCATTGGCGACAAGGGGTGCCCGGTAACGCTTGACGGCCTCGACGAGCAGGTCGGCAACCTTTTCGCGCCAGACGGGATCGAGCAGCAGCTTCTCGTCGTCCTTGTTCGAAAGGAAACCGAGCTCGAGCAAAATGGACGGCACGTCCGGCGCCTGCAGGACCCTGAAGCCTGCGTGCCTGTGTGGATTGTTGATCAGCGAGATCTGCCCCTCGAAGGAGCCGACGACCGCCTGGGCGAGCGAAATCGAAAACGCCTGCGTTTCCCGGCGCGTGAGATCGAGAAGGATATCGTTGACCTCGGCCGTCTCGGCGGGCAACTCGACCCCACCCAGAGTATCGGAGAAATTCTCGCGCTCGGCGAGTTGTGCCGCCATGTGGTCAGAGGCCTTGTCGGAGATCGTGTAGACGGTGGCGCCACGGATATCGCTTTGGCGAAGCGTGTCGGCATGCAGCGAGATCAGGAGTTGCGCGCCTTTCTGTCGGGCGACGACGACGCGCTCGGAGAGCGAGAGAAAACGATCCGCGTCGCGGGTGAGAACGGCGCGGATACCGGGCTCCTTGCCGAGCTTGTCGTGCAGAACCTTGGCGAAGGCGAGCGTGATGTCCTTCTCTGCAGTCTTGGTCGTCGCACCGGTGGCACCGGTATCAATGCCGCCATGGCCGGCATCAATGGCGATGACGAATTCGGAGGCCGAAGAATCGGCGGACGGCTGCGCCGGATCAATTGACTTCGGAGCCTCAGCGGGCGGCGTCCAGGTCTGGGCGGCCACCAGGGCGGCAAAATCCTGCTGCGGGACGAGTTCGGCATCGAGAACCAGGCGAAAACCCTTTCCGTCCTCGTTTGCCACCGCTTCCGCCGTCACAAGACGTGCCGGACGGGCTGCGGTGAGAACGAGGCGGGCGGAGTTGTCATCGACGGAACCATAGCGGATATCGCTGAACAGGCCCGTTGGCGCCAAGTCTTTCTCCCGGATTCCGAAGGCGGTTGCCGGAAGGTCAATGACGATACGGTCCGGGCTTGCGATGTAGCGGACCTTGAATTCCGGCTTCCGGTCGAAATCGAGAACGACGCGGGTGCGGGCGTCGTCACCGGCAATGCGAGCGGCATAGGCAAGCAACCGTTCCGTCGGCGCGTCGGGAGAGGATGCGAAGGCTGCGCCCTGCCCTGCCAGAACAGCGAAAAGGATCCAAAGGACCGTCAGGACGATTCGGCCGGACAAGGCCGCCTTTTTTCCGACCGCGTGCAGAAATCCGCTATTCAAATCCCGTCCCCATCGCGCGGGACAATCAGCTGTGACCGATGTCACATCCGCCATCCCTGCGCAGTTTCCCTCGATTGCACGCCGCTTGCATTGCCCGGATGACCAAATCATGACGGAAAATCATGTCCTGTGACACGTTTTCCAACTGAATCACCGCGATTGAAGCAATCGCTCTAATCGACTGCCATTATGGCATAAATCCGTTTGCTCTTGCTATTGTGACGGAGAAAACATACAAGGCAAGCGAGGGATAAAAGTGCAAACGGGATAGAGTTTCCGCCTACGGCTGCCAACCTCAGACAATGGATTTGGCGCCTGTTCAACCGGACATTCATCTGCCGTCTCCGCATTTTTTCCTGAAACTGGTTCAACACGCCGACCAGGTCGGCACATCATCGGTGGCTCTCCACCAACAGCTCCTTACCGAGCATTCATCGGATCCCGAGGGGTCCATATCATTGTCGTTGACGTACGGTATTTGATGTCTTTGCAGCAGGTTGACATGACCAGGAACGGACCGGGATCGGAAAGAGCCCCGGCGTCCGTCCGTATGCTGCAAACCCGGTCTTCCGTGCGTCCACATCTATATCCGGCGCACAGTCCGCTAGGTTCCAGCCGCTTCTTTGTACAGCGCGCGGGTGGACCACCGACCGAGGGCGCCGAGGAGCACAGCTTAAATGGCAGACAAAATGCTGATCGACGCGTCTCACGAGGAAGAGACGCGCGTAGTCGTTGTTCGCGGTAACCGTATTGAAGAATTCGACTTCGAGTCCCAACACAAGAAGCAAATCCGAGGCAACATCTATCTGGCGAAAGTAACGAGGGTCGAACCCTCGCTGCAGGCCGCTTTCGTCGATTACGGCGGCAACCGCCACGGCTTCCTGGCCTTTGCCGAAATTCACCCCGACTATTACCAGATCCCGCTCGCCGATCGCCAGGCACTGCTTCGCGCCGAAGCCGAAGAGCATCGCAAGGAAAATGACGTCGAGGGCGACGAAGTCTTCAACGATCCGGCCCTTCAGGAACAACCCGACATCGGAATTCCAACGGCTCCGTCCGTCGCTTCGGCGATCGTCGACGAGGTTGCGGCCGAACTTGCCGCCGAAGCCGATGCAGACGTGGCCGGCGCGGCGCCTGCCGAAGCAGAGGCTGCTGCCGAAGAGCCAGCTGCCAAGGCCAAGCCGAAGCGGGTCCGCAAGCCCCGCGCCAAGAAGGCCGCAGCAGAAGAGACGGCTGCCGAGGAAGGCAGCGAAGGCTCTGACGACGTGGAAGGCGGCACGATCGCGGCCATGGTAGACATGGACGAGATTTCCGAGGACGCCGGCGGCCGCCGTGGTCGCAATGACGACGACGATGACGACGACGACCATGTCGAGGAAAAGGAAGAGATCGAATCCGTCGGCGCCGAAGACGCCATGGAAGAGGTTCCGGATCGCGTCGTGCGCAAGCCGCGCAAGCAGTACCGCATCCAGGAAGTGATCAAGCGCCGGCAGATCCTGCTGGTGCAGGTCGCCAAGGAAGAGCGCGGCAACAAGGGCGCTGCCCTCACCACCTATCTTTCGCTCGCCGGTCGCTACTCGGTCCTGATGCCGAACACGGCGCGTGGCGGCGGCATTTCCCGCAAGATCACCCAGCCGACCGACCGCAAGCGCTTGAAGGAAATCGCCCGTGGTCTCGAAGTGCCCCAGGGCATGGGCGTGATCCTGCGCACCGCCGGCGCCAACCGCACCAAGGTCGAGATCAAGCGCGACTTCGAATATCTGATGCGTCTGTGGGAGAACGTCCGGACGCTGACGCTCGCCTCGACCGCGCCGTGCCTCGTCTATGAAGAGGGATCGCTGATCAAGCGCTCGATCCGCGACCTCTACAACAAGGACATTTCCGAGATCATCGTCTCGGGCGAAGAAGGCTATCGTGAAGCGAAAGACTTCATGAAGATGCTGATGCCGAGCCATGCCAAAGTGGTTCAGCCCTATCGCGACCTGCATCCGATCTTCGCACGCTCGGGCATCGAAGCCCAGCTCGACAAGATGCTGCAGCCGCAGGTGACGCTGAAATCCGGCGGCTACATCATCATCAACCAGACGGAAGCGCTGGTTTCGATCGACGTCAACTCCGGTCGCTCGACCCGCGAATACTCGATCGAGGACACGGCCCTCCAGACAAACCTGGAAGCGGCCGAGGAAGTGGCGCGCCAGCTGCGCCTGCGCGACCTGGCCGGCCTCATCGTCATCGACTTCATCGACATGGAAGAAAAGCGCAACAACCGCGCTGTCGAGAAGAAGCTCAAGGATTGCCTGAAGAACGACCGCGCGCGCATCCAGGTCGGCCGCATCTCGCATTTCGGCCTGCTCGAAATGTCGCGCCAGCGCATTCGCGCCTCGGTGCTGGAATCGACGACGCAGGTCTGCCCGCATTGCGCAGGCACCGGTCTCATCCGCTCGCAGTCTTCCGTTGCCCTGCATGTCCTGCGCGGCATCGAGGAATTCCTGCTCAAGAGCACCACGCACGACATCATCGTGCACACCACGCCGGAAACGGCGCTCTACCTGCTCAACCAGAAGCGCGACACCATCGTCGACTACGAAGGCCGCTTCGGCGTTTCGATCGTCATCGACGGCGGCATGCCGGCGCAGCATGGCGGCTCGCAGCACTTCACCATCGAACGCGGCGAAGCCGTCGAGAACCCGGTGAAGATCGAGAGCCTGCTGTCGCTTCTGCCGGAGATCGAGGAAGAGGACGATTACGTTCCGGAGCCGGAGGAAGAGGATGAGGAAGAAGTTGTCGTCGCCGCCAAGGCCGAGAGCGCACCGCAGCAGCAGGCGCGTGGCGAAGGCGACGAGCATGGCAACCGCAAGCGCAAGCGCCGCCGTCGCCGCCGTGGCAAGAATGGCCAGAACGGCAATGGCGGAGCCGAAAGCCACAGCGCCGGCGACAATGGCAGCGATGCCGATGACGAGGATGGCGACGAGGGCGACGACGACAGCGTCGAGACCAATGGCGAGGCCCGCGCCGAGAGCGAAGGCGACACGGTTGGCGAAGATGGCCAGAAGCGGAAGCGTCGTCGTCGCGGCAAGCGTGGCGGCCGTCGCAACCGACCGGGCGAAGAAGGCACGTTGGACGCCAATGGCGAAGAAGGCGACGATGCCGACAGCGACGACGAAACGGCCGTTGAGGCTGCCGACGAGCGTGTTGTGGAAGTGACGCCGGTGATGGCAGCCATCGAGGAAGAGGCCGCTACGGTTGCCGACACGCCGAAGCCGCGCCGAACCCGCAAGGCAAAGGTTGTCGCCGAGCCTGTTGAAGCCGTGGTGAGCGAGACGGTTGCTGCTGCCCCGACGCCGGCTGCCGAACCTGTGCCTGCCGCAGAACCGGTTGCTGCGGTCGAGCCGACCGTCGAGGCCCCGGTCCAGGCGGAAGAGCCTGTCGCTGCCGACGAGAAGCCGGTCCGCGCCAACCGCGAATCCAACGTCACCTTCTCGGAGCCGGTCGTGACATCGGCCAAGTCGAGTGAGGAGACATCCGACCCGTCCAAGCCCAAGAAGGGCGGATGGTGGCAGAAGCGCGGTTTCTTCTGAGAACCGCCCAGCATATTCTGAAACGTCGAAGGCCCCGCTCGCGGGGCCTTCTGCATTTTGTGCCGGACAATGTTTCGCTGGACCCTCGCCGGGTCAGCCGGCAGGACGAAGCCGTGTCATGACCTGCGTCGGCTTGTCCATGAAGGAGGCGACATGGCTCGCTCGGTAACCGAGCTTTGCCGCCACACGCATCGACCCCTGGTGCGCTGGGTCGAATATGCAGACGGTTTTCGGATCGGTAAAATTCCGATCGGCCCAGTCCAGGGCCGCCGTCATCACCTCCGTCGCAATACCCTGGCCATGAACCTCCGGAGCCAGCACCCAGCCGGCCTCTGGCGTCTCTCCGAGCGGTGGCTCGATGTCGCGCTTATAGTTGGCGAAACCGACCTCGCCAATGAAGTGGCCGGTGTTACGATCCTCGATCGCCCAGTAGCCGAAACCGAGCGCCTGCCAGTGACCGATATAGCGCAGAAGCCGGCTCCAGGTTTCGCCTGGCGTCGAGGGGCGACCGAGGATGTAGCGGGTGACGGCGTCCTCACTCCACATCGCAACCATGGCATCGAAATCCGCGATGCGGTGGCCGCGCATGCGGGTGCGGGCGGTGAGGATTTCGGGCGCAGTGCCTGGCGGGGGAGACGAGAGTGTGGTCATAGCGGTACCTGCCTTTCAGCCTGTCGCGTGTTCACAGGCTGATTCAAGGCCTTGTGAGAATGAGTCAGAAAACGCCGCCAAGCCGCTGGCGCAGAATCCATTTTGCGAATTGCCGAAATGCCTAGGCCAACCATTTCGCCAATCTGTTGGTTGCCTCGACCATGTCCTCCATTGTGCCGGCATAGGAAAGACGCAGGGCCAAGTGGCCATCGAGGGGATCGAAATCGCGGCCCGGTGTGACCGCCACATCCGTCTCGGAGAGGATGCGTTTGGCGAATTCCATGCTGTCATTCGTGAAGCGGCTTGCGTCCACATAAGCGTAGAATGCCCCGTCCATCGGGGAGAGCAGAGGCAGGCCGAGTTCCGGCAGGCGCGTTGCCAGGAAATCGCGATTGGAGCGGCAGGCGGACTTATAGCTCTCCAGTTCATCCGTGGCTCCGAGGGCCGCGACTGCGGCGATCTGCGACAATTCCGGCGCCGAGATGTAGAGGCTCTGGGCAAGGCACTCGACAGGGCGCACCAGCTCTTCCGGCAGCACCATCCAGCCGATACGCCAGCCGGTCATGCAATAGTATTTCGAGAAGGAATTGATGATCACCGCCTCGTCGCCGATTTCCAGCGCCGTCGTTTCTTCCGAACCATAGGTCAGGCCGTGATAGATCTCGTCGGAGATCAGCGTGATCCCCTGCCCCTGGCAGTACCGATAGACATCGGTGAGCTGGGCACGGGTCGTGACCGTGCCGGTCGGATTGGCAGGACTTGCGAGCAGCACGCCTTTCAGCCGCACGCCCGCTTCTGTCTGCGCCCGTTCAAGACTGTCCGGCGTCAGCGTGTAGCCTGTGTCGGCACCGACGGCGACTTCGATCACCTTCAGGCCGAGTGCGGAGAGGATGGCGCGGTAGGCCGGATAGCCGGGGCGTGCGATCGCAACCGCATCGCCGGCATCGAAGAGCGAGAGGAAGGCGAGGTTGAAGCCGGCGGAGGAGCCCGTGGTGACGACGATGCGGTTCCAGTCGATGGTGACGCCGTGGCGACGGCGGTATTCCTCCGCCAACGCCTGTCTCAGCGCCGTCATGCCGAGCGCGTCGGTATAGCCGATGCGACCGCCTTCGAGCGCTGTGCGGGCAGCAGCAAGCGCTGCCTGCGGGGCCGGATGCCCCGGCTGGCCGACGGCCATGGAGATGGCCGGGTGGCCTTCGGCCTTGCGGCGGGTGGCTTCGGCCAGAATATCCATGGCGTGAAAGGGTTCGACGGCACTGCGCTTTGAAATCGAGATCAAGGTTTCCTACTCCGCGATGAAGTTTGCCAGACATTTGCCGCAAAGCGCGTTGCATCACAATGGAGGCTTTGGGATCGTCGCTTCAAAAATGGGATTTCCCTTGCCAAGGCTTGCCGTTACGCTAGGCATGCGCACCGTGCCAGGATCGGCCGGTCGAACGATTTGTTTGCAGATACAAGGACGAGACAGACCATGGGCCTGAACTTCAAGATGATCGCCGCGACCGCCGTGGCTCTCCTGCCGGCCCTGATGCCGCTTCCTGCCTCAGCCCTTGATGACGCTGAGAAAAAGGAAATGGGCGCATTCATCAAGGAATATCTGATCGAGAATCCGGAGATCATGCTGGAGGTGCAGGACGCGCTGCAGAAGAAGCAGGAGGCCGCGCGCAGCCAGCAGTCGGCCGCCGCCGTCTCGACCAACAAGGACACGATCTTCCAGTCCGGTCATGATCTTGCCATCGGCAATCCGAAGGGCGACGTGACCGTGGTCGAGTTCTTCGACTACAATTGCGGCTATTGCCGGCGCGCCCATCCCGACATGGAGGCGGTGCTCGAGAAGGACAAGAACATCCGCTACGTGCTGAAGGAATTCCCGATCCTGGGGCCGGATTCGCTGGCCGCCCACAAAGTCTCGGATGCCGTGCGCAAGCTCGCACCGGAGAAGTATGGCGACTTCTTCCGCGCCATGATGACCTCCGGTGAGCGCGCCGACGAGGCGAGCTCGATCGCAATCGCCGTAGGCCTCGGCGTCACCGAAGAGGCGATCCGCGCGAAGATGGCCGAAAGCCCGAACGAGGATTCCGTCCAGGAAACCTACGCACTCGCCACCAGCCTCGGCATTACCGGCACGCCGTCCTATGTGATCGGCAACGAGATGGTGCCGGGCGCCGTCGGCTCTGCCACGATCGAGGAAAAGGTCGGCAATGTGCGCGCCTGCGGCAAGGCCACCTGCTGAGGATCGATCCGCTCAAATGCCCGCCGACTTAACCTTATCCCCGATTTCCGGGGATGGGGAACCGTGATCCGGCCTAAGGGCTTTCCCTACAAGGGCTCTCGGTCTATAGGAGGCGGTTGAAAGTCGACGGAAGCGTAGATGAGCAAAACCATTTTCGTGCTGAACGGCCCCAATCTCAACATGCTGGGCAAGCGGGAGCCGGGGATTTATGGCGGCAAGACGCTCGCCGATGTCGAGGCCGATTGCCTGAAAGCGGGCGCGGAACTCGGACTGACCGTCGATTTCCGCCAGTCCAACCACGAGGGCGACCTTGTGAGCTGGATACACGAGGCCGGCGAAAAGGCGGTCGGTGTGGCGATCAATGCCGGAGCCTATACGCATACCTCCATTGCCCTGCACGACGCGATCAAGGCCGTCTCGCCGCTTCCGGTGATCGAGGTGCATATCTCGAACGTGCATGCACGAGAAGAATTCCGCCACAAATCGATGATAGCGCCCGCGTGCAAGGGCGTGATCTGCGGTTTTGGCCCGCAAAGCTACATCCTGGCGCTGCAGGCGCTGAAAACCATCACGCAATAACAAGAATACAGGACATCCATCCATGGCTGACAAGAAGACGGGTATCGACCAGGCGCTGATCCGCGATCTCGCAAACATCCTCAACGACACGGATCTGACCGAGATCGAAGTGGAGCAGGACGACCTGCGCATCCGCGTTTCGCGCAACGGCACCCCGGTTGCCATGCCGATGCCGGCCTACAACTACCAGGCGCCTGCCGCTGCGGCTCCGGCTGCTGCTGCAGCACCTGCCGCTGTTGCCGCACCCGCTGCCCCTGCCGGCCGCGACCTCTCCAAGGCCGTGACCGCGCCGATGGTCGGCACCGTCTATCTGTCGCCGGCGCCGGGCGCCCGTCCGTTCGTGGAAGTCGGCTCGACGGTCAAGGAAGGCCAGACGCTCTTGATCATCGAAGCCATGAAGACCATGAACCAGATCCCCTCGCCCAAGTCCGGCAAGGTCGTCGAGATCATCATCGACGATGCAAGCCCGGTCGAGTACGGCGAGCCCCTGGTCATTATCGAGTAAGCCGATGAGCGGTATCTCGAAGATCCTCATCGCCAACCGTGGCGAAATCGCGCTGCGCGTCCTGCGGGCCTGCAAGGAGCTCGGCATTGCGACCGTGGCCGTCCATTCGACGGCGGACGCCAATGCCATGCATGTGCGCCTTGCCGACGAAAGCGTGTGCATCGGCCCGCCGCCGTCGCGCGATAGCTATCTCAACATCCACCAGATCGTCGCGGCCTGCGAGATCACTGGCGCCGACGCCGTGCATCCGGGCTACGGCTTTCTCTCTGAGAACGCCAAGTTCGCCGATATCCTCGATGCGCATGGCATCACCTTCATCGGACCGACGGCCGAGCATATCCGCCTGATGGGCGACAAGATCACGGCCAAGAAGACCGCTGTCGAACTCGGCATTCCCGTCGTTCCCGGCTCGGACGGCGAAGTGAAGCCGGAAAACGCGCTGGAAATCGCCCGGCAGATCGGCTTCCCGGTTCTGATCAAGGCGACCGCTGGCGGCGGTGGCCGCGGCATGAAGGTCGCGAAGACCGAGGCCGAGCTCGAAGAGGCCGTTTCGACCGCCCGTTCCGAAGCGCTCGCCGCCTTCGGCAACGACGCCGTCTACATGGAAAAATATCTCGGCAAGCCGCGCCATATCGAGGTGCAGGTTGTCGGTGACGGCGCGGGCAACGCCATCCATCTCGGTGAACGCGACTGCTCGCTGCAACGCCGTCACCAGAAGGTCTGGGAAGAGGCGAACTCGCCTGCGCTTAACGTCGAGCAGCGGATGAAGATCGGCCAGATCTGCGCCGACGCCATGAAGAAGATGAAGTACCGGGGCGCCGGCACGATCGAATTCCTCTACGAAAACGGCGAGTTCTATTTCATCGAAATGAACACCCGCCTGCAGGTGGAGCATCCGATCACCGAAGCCATCACCGGCATCGACCTCGTGCACGAGCAGATCCGTGTTGCCTCCGGCGCCGGCCTCTCCGTCACGCAGGACGAGATCGTCTTCTCGGGTCACGCCATCGAATGCCGCATCAATGCCGAGGATCCGCGCACCTTCGTGCCCTCGCCCGGCACGATCACGCATTTCCATGCACCGGGCGGCCTTGGCGTTCGCGTCGATTCCGGCGCCTATGCCGGCTACAAGATCCCGCCTTACTATGACAGCCTGATCGGCAAGCTGATCGTGCATGGACGCACCCGCGTCGAATGCATGATGCGTCTGCGCCGTGTGCTCGACGAATTCGTCGTCGACGGCATCAAGACGACGCTGCCGCTCTTCCAGGATCTCGTGTCCAACCAGGACATCGCCAACGGCGACTACGACATCCACTGGCTGGAGAAATACCTGGCCGAAACCTCGGCCACGTAAAGACCATGGCTGGGCGACGCAGCAGGGACCGAAGCATTACGCCGGAACTCCTGCTGCGCGCCTACTCCATCGGGATGTTCCCGATGTCGGAATCGGCCGATGACCCCGAACTCTTCTGGGTCGAGCCGGAGATCAGGGGCATCATCCCCCTCGACGAATTCCACGTCTCCGCGAGCCTTTTGAAGGCGATCCGCAAACGCCCCTTCGACATCCGCTCTAACACCGCCTTCGACCAGGTGGTGGACAAATGCGCGGAAGCGGCGCCTGACCGGCCGAGCACCTGGATCAACCAGACCATTCGAGAGCTCTATGGCGCGCTGCACCGGCTCGGCCACGCCCACAGTGTGGAGGCGTGGGAGGGCGAGGAACTGGTCGGTGGCCTCTACGGGGTGTCGCTGGGCTCGGCGTTTTTCGGCGAGAGCATGTTTTCACGGCGCACAAATGCGTCGAAGATCTGCCTCGTCTATCTGGTGGAGCGGCTGAAGAGCCGAGGGTTTACGCTCTTGGATACGCAGTTCACCACCGAGCATCTGAAGACGTTTGGGGCAGTGGATATTCCGAAGGAGGCGTATGGGCTGTTGCTGGATAAGGCGATGGAGGGGGATACGGTCAGGTTTTGAGGGGGTGGCGCGGGGGAGATATTGTGACTGTGCGTCAACAAACGCCTTTGCTGGTCAGAAATCTAATTCACTTCGCTAAGGCCGCAGGTAATCCGCCAAAGAAGCTAATCAAGAGGTTCTTCATCGTCGAATCGTCAGTTACCAACTTCCGTACCGCAGCTTCATATTGGTCCTTGTTTTTGAATTGCAGGGAGCTGACAATGCCAACCAGTGCCATTGTCTCCCTAATTGGGTATCGCGCGATGATCTTGGGCACGTCGCCAGTTTCGATCCAAGCCTCCAGTTGCGCACGCTCGGCTGTATAGAGCGCTTGGGCATCAAGTGTGATTGAGACATTGTCTCCAGCCTGGATCTTTCTCCAATCCGGCATCTCCAAGCCGATCAGGTCCTTGACTGCTTGCTCCGTCATACGTGCCGCCAACCTGTCCGCCTCTGAGGAGACTGCGGTCAAGAGCTTGGCCCAAGCCGCATTCACCATGTGATTTGCATCGCCAGCGATTACATCGCATTGCCGCTTGGCAACGGCCTCTACAATGGTCGGATGATAATAAAGCGCTTCAACCGAGTAAACTGAAAGCGGAAAGACACCGCGTGCCTCAAGTTGCGATCGCTTTGACGTTGATATTTGGTCCTGATCCACGATGCCGAAAGCCTGAACCCAAGCCAACTCGCTTGCATCTCGGACGCTAGTTACTGCGTGCTCTACATCCCTAGCTGTTGCACGCGGAAATATTGTTACTCCCGGGAACAGGACTTCGTATAGCGGCTTATCAAGGCTAGCTGACGTACCTTCGATGAACAGCATTTTGCGTCTGGAACCTATGACCGCTTCCTTTGTCGCATCATCGATTTCGATACCCGGCTCCAGTACATCGAGGTCCCACTTGCTAACATTATCGTTCACGCTGATTGAATCGCGAACTAGAACAGTCCTCGCGCGCGGGCAGTTCACGGGCAGGGAAAGCTCGTGAGTTGATATAATGAAGACGCAATCGGCACGCTTGCTAAAAAGCTGCAACAGTAACGGAGCAACGATTGAGGCGTGCAAATGTCGTTCAGGCTCATCAATCAAGATCAACGAACCCTCTCTAGCGGTAAGAACCGTACCCGCTATTAGCAACGCCGCTCTCTCGCCGTCCGATAAGGATGCAATGCTGTAGATTGGTCCACCGTTTTTGCTCGCATAGATCGAACTGTTTTCCCCGATCGAGAACTTGATTGGAACACCAGATCCATGGAACAGACTGCTGATTATCTCCAACGGAGGATTTTCAGTAGCAAGTCGTTCAGCTGCGGCACTGTTCCCCGCAGCTGCTTCCTCACGCACTTTCCGTGAGAGTGCGTTATCAGCTTCAATTAGGTTAGCAATGACCAGACCACTTCGAATTGAAGAATTCCATTCTTTCCATCGAGCGTTCGCTTGCTGATCTTGGCCTTTTATATTCCGTTCGTTAGCCACTTTATCTTGAGGCGAAAAGGGGACAAAATTACTCTCCATCCATGTTTGTCGATGCGCTGCAATTCGGACAGCGTTCGCGTGGTTGTTGTGGTAAATCTGTAGCATTAACCCCGATTTTCCCGCTCCATTTGGGCCAACGACAAACAAGGGCGCGTCGCGGGAAACGGGCAAGGTTTTCATTCCGCCGCTCAAAATATCTACGGCCGTGTAATAGGTAATTTCGACTTCGTTTGCCTCTGTCTGCATTGGAATTCGTAGCTCCCAAAGTGTGGTGTGGTAAGCAAATGATCATTGACCTTTGCATCACGCATCGATCTTCGCCACGGGGGTTTTACTCACCTTTATCATCGCCTCAAAGAGTGTAGATTCTTCTCCGCCCGAGGCCCTGCGGTGACAATCCGACAGCACACTTTTCCGGTGCTTCAAGACTCCTTGGATAGCATCCCGGCGCACGCATCGTCAGTCACGTCGAGCCCCTCCGCCGCAACGGCCGCTTCAACCTCCCCCGAAACAGCCCCCGCTTCTCGATCGGCTCGAACACCGCGTCAGACCCCTCGGGGTCCAGGATCTCGTGGTCGGCGAGCCATTTTTCCAGGTCGGAGATTTCGGGCGTCTCGTAGGGCCTGAGCGTGGCGCTGCCCGCCTCGGCGTTTTGCGCGCGCATCCTCTCGATCGCTGCGATCAGCGAGCCGCTTTGTCGGATCGCCTGATCGACCGTGTCCGGCGTGGCGCTCAGATGTTCGGCCAGGAGGTCGTTGCGGAAGCGCGTGATCTTGCGCGAAAGCTCTTCCGAGCCGCCCGCTTCCAGCGCGACGTCGCATTCCTGGTCGAAGCGCATGGAGCGGTTGTTGATGTTGGAGGAGCCGACGCGAAGATACTGGTCGTCTATGATCATCAGCTTGGCATGCACGTAGATCGGCTGCCCCTTGGCGGTGACCGGGTGATAGATCCGGAAGCGGCCGTAGGTGTCGTGGCGGCGCAGCGATTCGGCGAGGCGGGCGCGGGCCGTGTCCATGGCGATCTGGCCCAGCCAGTTGTCCGAGGTCGTCGGATTGATCAGGACGAATTCCGGTCCATCCGGCTCGGCCAGCCGACGCGCGATCGCCTGGGCGATGGCGCGGGAGGCAAAATACTGGCTCTCGGCATAGACCACCCGTCGCGCGGAATGGATCATGTCGAGATAAAGTTTTTCGATCTCGGTGACGGCGCTCTCCTCTTGATAGGAAGGGCTCGTGCGGGCAATCGCGAGGTCGACCGATCCAAAGGAGAAGTTGGGCGCGCGTTCCGGCGCGGGGGCCACGTCCGTCACGAGCGGCACCGGCTTGCCGCCGGCGCGGGTCCAGCGGTGGCGGCAGAGTTCGCCCAGTGCGCGGGCGGCGGGACCTGTGAAGCGGCTCGATATGTCGTGCCATGGTCCATAAGGCGTGCCGTTGGGGCGGCGGCGGTCGGGGTCGTCGTCGAGATGCTCACGGGTATCCCAGCGATCGAGCGTCACGTCGATGCCGCCGCAATAGGCGACCGTGTCGTCGATCACCAGCATCTTCTGGTGATGCGAACTGCCGAGCGGATGTTTGTCGTCCAGACGGACGGAGATCTGGCGGTTCCATTTCCAGCGCAGAAGGTAAGGAAGGTTCGAGGGTCTTGCCCAGCTGGCAAGCGGCGCCGGGCTCCAGAGCAGGATGCGGATTTCGAGACCCGGTGTGCGGCGCGCCAGCCAAAGGAGGAAGTCGCCGACGCGGCGCGGGGCGCCGTCATCCACCCTGGGGTGACCGAGCGTGATGGAAGCATCGAAATCCCAGCCGACAAAGAAGATCGTGCGTTTGGCCGCCATCATCGCGGCGCGGATCGAGGTGAAATAATCGTTTGCATCGATGAGGATCGAGAATTCGTCCGCCCTTTCGGTCCGCCAACAGTTGTCGGAAGGCGAGAAAATCGTTTGAAGCGCCATCAATTACTCCAGCCACCGGGTCGCCGAGATCAGCTCGTGCGCGCGGCCTTGCGTCCAGTCTCCGCGATCGCAGCGTCGCACCGGCCTACAACGCGCAACGGCGCCTTAAGGCACAAGGAAATTCGAGGAAGGCTCAAAAAAATATTCGGGTAGAGCGATTTATCCGGTCGATCGGAGCCGCCCATGAAAGGGGTGGCTTTGCTCACCCCCGCCGCGCCGCCTCGATTTTCGCGACATCGATCTTGCCCATCTCCATCATCGCCTCGAAGGCTCGCTTCGCCTCGGCGCCACCGGCCGCCAGCGCCTCCGTCAGCACGCGCGGGGTGATCTGCCAGTTGATGCCCCATCCGTCCTTGCACCAGCCGCAGGCGCTTGCCCGTCCGCCATTGGCGATAATGGCGTTCCAGTAGCGGTCGGTTTCCTCCTGATCGTCGGTTGCGATCTGGAAGGAGAAGGCTTCGGAATGTTTGAAGGCGGGACCGCCGTTCAGTCCCAGGCAGGGAATGCCCGCGACGGTGAAGTCGACGGTCAAGACATCGCCCGCCTTGCCGGAGGGGTAAGCGGAGGGCGCGCGGTGGACGGCTTGGACTGCGCTATCGGGGAAGACGGTCGCGTAGAAGCGGGCGGCGTCCTCTGCTTCGCGGTCATACCAGAGGCAGATGGTGTTTTTGGGCGTGGGCATGGGTTCTCCTCCCAGAGATGCGGATTGCGGGGCATTGCACGCCTGTGTGGGGGATGGGTCAAGGGGAAATGGAAGACCACGGATTGGGGAAGTCCCCTCTGGCCTGCCGGCCATCTCCCCCACAAGGGGGGAGAAGATATGGGGCCGGCGTCTCGCGCCGCCGAAAAAGATGTTGGTTTGTGACTGCACACGATGCCGCCGTCGGACGATCACTACGCGGGGACACGCATAGGCCGGTTAAGCCCTCCCCCTTGTGGGGAGGGTGTGGGAGGGGCTTTCGCCGGCGCTTCAGTTTACCGTCAGATCCGCCGTCTCGCCGAAGGCGATGATCAGTCGGGGGCTGGTCATGTCGCCGCTCTCTTCGTCGACCTGGATCGCATAGGCGGCGACGCCGAGGTGGCGGGCGGACATGGCAGAGGCGATCTTCTCGGCAGAGGCGGCGCTGGAGGCCTGGCGCATCTCACCGGGGACGATGCCGCTGCGGTTCTTCTTGAAGGGAAGGACGATGAATTTTTCGGCGAGCGACATGGCGAGAACTCCTGTTTGTTCTCTCAATGTTCTCATTTGCGAAGGATGTCAATGGAGAAGCATGGGAGGGCGTGGATACCCCCCTCTGCCCTGCCGGGCATCTCCTCCACACCGGGGAGAGCAGTTCACGGCCTCAGTAGAGCCCGACGCCACCGGGTGGGGTCGGCGGGGGTGCGAGCGGCTGCGGCTCGCCCTGAGAATAAGGGTCGCCCCCCTGGAGCGCCGGATCGCCATCGACCGGATAACCATCCGGCGGCGGCAGCGCGCCGCCATAGCTTTCATCCGGCACCTGCTGCGGCGCATCGAGCGGCGGGACCGTGCCTGGCGCAGGCTGGGCCGGGGCGATGTCGCTCAGCGGCGCCGTGTTCGGATCGGTCGCGGGCACGGCGTTGGGATCTCTGGCCGCGGAAGCATTCGGATCGGCGGTCGTGGTTGCGGCTGGCGCTGCGGTCGGGGCAGCATCCGGCTTGGCCGGTTCGGGCGCAAGCTTTGCGGCAGATTCAACGCCGGGCGGGGCCGGCACGTCGGACTTCACTTTGCAGCCCGTCAGCCAGACGTCATAGATCGGATGTTCAACGGCATTCAGCGCCGGGCTGTCAGCAAACATCCAGCCAGAGAAGATGCGGCGGATCTTGCGGTCGAGCGTGATCTCGTCGACCTCGATGAAGGCATCGATCTTCTGTGCTTCCGCCTCGTCGCGCGAATAGCAGACCTTGGGCGTCACCTGGAGGGCGCCGAACTGGACCGTTTCGTTGACATAGACATCGAAGGTGGTGATGCGGCCGGTGATCTTATCGATGCCGGCGAATTCGGCGACGGGGTTTTCGAGACGGGCGGCATCGGCCTTGCCGGCAAGGCCAAGGGAAGCCACGGCAGCAAGCCCGACAACCGGAATGGCCCATGCCCATGCACTCAACTTCATCGTCCCGCTCGCTTTCGTGGTGGACCCACCTGGCCCCATAATCCGGGGGCCAGATACAAGAAGGGCCCCGTTACAGAGGCCCTAATGCCGGATTATGGCCAAATCGGGTATCAGCTGCCCGGCGTCCAGGCGTCATAGTCGCCGGTGACCCGGGGCCGTTCGCCGGCAGCGGCGATCGAACCCTGCGGGCGATAGGCGGCCGCCGTGCCGGTCGGGTTCGGGCGGTGCGCCTTTTCCCATTCGCGGGGCTTGTAGTCTTCCTTCGACGGCGGCGTGTCGGTGCGGTAATGCATCCAGCCGTGCCAGCCCGCAGAAATCTTCGAGGCTTCGGCGTAACCGTTGTAGATCACCCAGCGCTTCGGCTGGCCCCAGCTCGTCATCGGGCCTTCATAATAGACATTGCCGAACTCGTCTTCGCCGACGCGCTTGCCATGGCGCCAGGTGAAGAAGCGGGTCCCCATGGTCTGGCCGTTCCACCAGGTGAAGAGCTGCAACAGAAACTGCTTCATGTCGTATCCTTGGGCTGTGCCGCAGGCCGCATGACGGCCTTGTGCATTCCGTTCGCTTATGCCGCCTCACCATCGGCTTGTCCAGTGATTCCCCGTCGCACCCACCTCATTTCAGCTTCATCTTGAAGCCGAGATGGGACGGCACGAAACCGAGACGTTCGTAGAAGCGATGGGCGTCCTTGCGCTGCGCATTCGAGGTCAGCTGGACAAGCCGCATGCCGTCTTCGCGCGCCTTGTCGATGGCAAAGCCGATCATCGCGGCGCCGATCCCCCTGCCCCGCATGTCGGCCCGGGTCTGCACGGCTTCGATGATCAGGTTGGAACTGCCGCGTGCCGTCAATGTCGTCGTCACCATGGTCTGAAAGGTTCCGATAACCTCGTCGTTTCGTACAGCCACATAAAGGGTCTCGTTGGGTGAGGCGGCAATCCGGGCAAAGGCGGCGCGATAGTCGGGCAGTGCTGCAGGGTCGGTGGTATCGCCATGGCCTCCGAGCGGATCGTCCGCGAAGAGCGCCACGATCGCCGCCAGATCATTCTCGGTTGCTTCTCTTATCTGCACTGATTGGACTTGCATGTCCCCCCCGCTGTCGCGCTAGTCTGCCGCTGGCATAACGATCCCGGGGGACTTCTTGATGACAGGCATGCGACGGCTGGCGACAATTCTGTGCGTAACTCTCTCGGCTATGGCCGTTCAGGCCCAGGAGGGCGGTCGCAAGGCGATTGCCTTCGTCCAGGCGCCGGAGATGAGTGCAGGCCAATGCCTCGACAAGGACACGGCCTCAGCGATCGATTGCGCGGTCAAGCAATGCATCGATGGTGGCGGCACGGCCGAGGATTGTCAGGTCAATGCGACCTGCTATCCGGCCAACTGGAGCGTCGACGTGTTCATGATGGCGGATGGCGGTCCCCACTGGCATCAGTATTCTTGCGGCTGGCAGACGAAGGAGCTGGCGCTGAAGGCCGCCGAACTGGCCTGCAGCACGGCAGCGGATAACGGCCTTGTCGAGTGCTCGACGGTGCAGCTGGTCGACGAGGACGGCACAGTCACCGAGCCACCGTTCAACTGAACCAGGGTCTGAGACCAAAAAAGCCGCTCACTTGAGCGGCTTTTCCATGATCAGAGCCTCGATCCCGCTGTCGGGACCGCCACAATTCTTGGTCCGGTCGACCTCGACGAAATCGTGCGCCTCGTAGAACGCGATGGCGCCGGCATTCTGCGGCTCGACTTCCAGCCTCAGAATCTCGGCGTCGGGAAAGCAGGTCTCAATCTCGGCGAAGAGATCGCGGCCGATGCCCTGACGCTGGTGGTCCGGGTGGACGTAGAGCTGGTGCAGGATGGCGGTCTTGGTCAGCTTCTCGGACATGGCAGCGAATGCCATGCCGCCGATCCGCTTGCCGTCATCGGCGACGAGATATTCGCCGCCTTTGACGTGGATGCGCCGCTTGATCTCGGCCGGCGAATGCCAGGCCGCGATCAATTCGGCGACCTTGGCCGGTCCGTAGAACCCGTCATAGGTCGCGTGGAAACTCAACGTCAGCAGGGCGCGGAGCGGTTCGACATCCCGGTCATTGGCCGTGCGGACAAAGAACAAGCGCTTACTCCTCGGGCAGGCCGAGCTTGGCCTTGACCAGCGCCTGGACGGCCTGCGGGTTGGCCTTGCCGCCGGTTGCCTTCATCACCTGGCCGACGAACCAGCCGGCGAGTGTCGGCTTCGCCAGCACCTTCGCAACCTGATCCGGGTTGGCGGCGATGATCTCGTCAACGGCCTTTTCAATGGCGCCGGTGTCGGTCACCTGCTTCATACCGCGCGCTTCGACTATTTCGGCTGGATCGCCGCCCTCGTTCCAGACGATTTCAAAGAGGTCCTTGGCAATCTTGCCGGAGATGGTTTCGGCCTTGATCAGGTCGATGATGCCGCCGAGCTGGGCGGGCGAAACCGGAGTCTCTTCAATGGGTTTGCCGGCTTTGTTCAACGCGCCCAGCAGGTCGTTGATGACCCAGTTGGCGGCCGTCTTGCCATCGCGGCCTTCGGCAACGGCTTCGAAATAGTCGGCAATCGCCTTTTCCGAGACGAGCACCGAGGCGTCGTAGACCGAGAGACCAAGTTCGGCGACGAAGCGGGCCTTCTTGTCATCAGGCAGTTCCGGCAGGTCCTTCTTCAATGCCTCAACATAGGCGTCGTCGAATTCGAGCGGCAGCAGGTCCGGATCGGGGAAATAGCGATAGTCATGCGCATCTTCCTTCGAGCGCATCGAGCGCGTCTCGCCCTTGTTCGGGTCGAAGAGACGGGTTTCCTGGTCGATGACGCCGCCGTCCTCGAGGATCGCGATCTGGCGCCGGGCTTCGTATTCGATAGCCTGGCCGATGAAGCGGATCGAGTTGACGTTCTTGATTTCGCAGCGCGTGCCGAATTCGCCGCCGGGCTTGCGCACGGAGACGTTGACGTCGGCGCGCATCGAGCCTTCGTCCATATTGCCGTCGCAGGTGCCGAGGTAACGCACGATCGAACGCAGCTTGGTCATATAGGCCTTGGCTTCGTCGGAGGAGCGCATGTCGGGCTTCGACACGATTTCCATGAGCGCAACGCCGGAGCGGTTCAGGTCCACATAGGACATGGTCGGATGCTGGTCGTGCATCGACTTGCCGGCATCCTGTTCAAGATGCAGGCGCTCGATGCCGATCTCGATATCCTCGAAATTGCCCTGACGATCAGGGCCGAGCGAGATCACGATCTTGCCCTCGCCGACGATCGGATCCTTGAACTGCGAGATCTGATAGCCCTGCGGCAGGTCCGGATAGAAGTAGTTCTTGCGGTCGAAGATGGAGCGCTTGTTGATCTGCGCCTTCAGGCCGAGACCGGTGCGGACCGCCTGGGCCACGCATTCCTCGTTGATGACGGGCAGCATGCCGGGCATGGCCGCGTCAACGAGCGAAACGTTGGAATTCGGCGCATTGCCGAAAACCGTCGAGGCGCCGGAAAACAGCTTGGACTTCGACAGCACCTGGGCATGGACTTCCATGCCGATGATGACTTCCCAATCGCCGGTGGCGCCGGGAATGAAGCGTTTCGGATCGGGCGTGCGGGTGTCGACAAGGGTCATGACATGCTCTTCTATCGGCAAGGATTTTGCCTTTCCGGTTAGAACAATTGGCACTGCGGTGCAAGACTTGCCGGGAAATCCCTCCTCGCCGCTCCTGCTTCATCCCACTGTCATACTGCGGCGCTAGGCGATCGCGGGTGCCATTCCGCCCTGCGCTGCCTGCTACGGGCCGGCGCGACAGGCCGAACGGAATGCGCCATCGCCGGGGATCTCGCATGCAACCGACTGCAAAGCCGCAGTTCTCAGTCGTCGTTCCGATGAAGAACGAAGCCGACAATGTCGCGCCCCTGGTGGCGGAGATCGCCGCCGCCTGTGCCGGACACAGGTTCGAGGTGATTTTTGTCGACGATGGCTCGACAGACCAGACATTGGCCCGGCTTGAAGACGCGTCCAAGGCCTATCCGTGGGTGCGCGTCCTGCACCATGCCACCTCGGGCGGACAATCAGCGGCCATCCATTCGGGGGTTTTGGCGGCGCATGCGTCGGTGATCTGCACCATGGATGGCGACGGCCAGAACCCGCCAGCGGAAATACCTAGACTGACCGCTCCCCTACTAGGAAATCCAGCCTCAACATCGCTGGGCCTCGTGGCCGGCCAGAGAACGAAACGACAGGATACCGTGTCGAAGCGGATCGCTTCGACATTGGCCAATGCGATCCGACGCAGTTTTCTGAGGGATGGCACGCGCGATACCGGATGCGGCCTGAAAGCCTTCCGCCGTGATGCCTTCCTGGCCCTGCCTTTCTTCAATCACATGCATCGGTATCTGCCTGCGCTGTTTGCCGCCCATGGCTGGGCGGTGGCGCATGTCGAGGTGGCCCATCGGCCAAGGCATTCCGGAACATCCAATTACAACAACCTGCAGCGCGGGCTTGTCGGCATGCATGACCTGATCGGCGTCGCGTGGCTGATCCGGCGCCGCAAGCGCGTCGCACCTGAGGAGATCGGAATGCGCCCATGAGCGAGCTACTTGCCTATTTCAAGATCGATTCCTTGACCGACCTGCTATGGCTCGGGCTCGGGCTCGTGGCACAATTGATGTTTTCGCTGCGCTTCATCATCCAGTGGTTCGCCTCTGAGAAAGAGAAGCGTTCGGTCATTCCGACAGCCTTCTGGTGGTTTTCGCTGTTCGGGGGCGTCATGCTGCTCGCCTACGGTATCCATCGCGGCGAACCGGTCATCATCCTTGGCCAGTCGCTCGGCATCGTCGTCTACGCCCGCAACCTGATGCTTCTGCATCACGACCGCCGGGCAGATCTTGCGGTCCAGGCAGAAAGCTGAGGGGATGAGCCTCTCCCGGCGACAGAGCCTCGCGATCATCGTCGGCATCACGCTTTACCGCCTCGTGATGCTGCATTTTCACGGTACCGACCTCTTTGTCGACGAGGCACAATACTGGCACTGGTCCCAACACCTCGACTTCGGCTACTATTCGAAGCCGCCGATGATCGCCTGGGTCATTCATCTCGCGACCGTGGTCGGCGGTTCCTCGGATATCTTCTGGGTGCGGGTGGCAAGTCCGCTGCTGCACATGGCAACGGCCCTGATCCTGATGCCGGCAACGGCGCGACTGACGGGTTCGAAAGAGGCCGCCCATTGGGTCGGCGCCAGCTATGTTACCCTTCCGGGCGTTGCACTGTCCTCGGTCTTCATGTCGACGGACACTGTGCTTTTCCCGTTCCTGGCGCTTGCGCTTTACGCCTATTCGCATCTCATCGAGCGGCGCTCCGCCCGCTTTGCGGTGCTGATGGGATTTGCGATCGGATGCGGCACGCTTTCGAAATATGCGATGCTCTATTTCGTCGGCACGGCAGCGCTCTCAGCGCTTTTCATCCCGCGTGCAAGGTTTGCGATGCGCGACGCGGCCCTGGCGGCCGCAACGGCTCTGCTGGTGATCTCGCCCAACATCTGGTGGAACGCGACCCATGGTGCAGCGACGCTGAAGCACACGTCGGACAATGCCGACTGGAACGGATTGAACTTCCACATCGGCAAAGCGCTCGAGTTTTTTGTCAGCCAGTTTGCTGTCGTCGGACCGGTGATCTTCGGTGCGATGATCCTCGTCTTTCTGCGGCTCGTTCAGGGCCGGATCACGACGACGGAACGTCACCTGTTCCTCCTCTCTTGGCCCATCGTGCTCGCGATCGTCTTCCAGGCCCTGATGTCGCGTGCCTATGCCAACTGGGCCGCCACGGCCTATGCCGCCGGAACCATGCTCGCGGTCGTGCATCTGCTGGCACATGCGCCGCGTGCGTTGCGCGCTTCGCTGCTCATTAACGGCACCGCATCTGTTGTCTTCGCCGTGCTCACGGTCTTTCCGCAGCAGATCCAACTGCCCGACGGCAAGCCGGTTCTGGCGCGCTACCTCGGGCGGGCGGAGCTGAGCCGGGAAATCGCGGCAGCAGCACGCGCTGCACAGATCGATATCATCGTGGCCGAAAGTCGAGACGTTCTGGCCGATCTCTTCTACACGCTGCGGGATGAGAACTTCATCGTTAGAGCGAAGCGTCGCACCGCCTCGCCGCGAAACTACTATGAGCAGATGTTTCCCCTGACGGAGGGCTGGGCAAGCCAACGGGTGCTGTACGTGACCGGACGCCAGCCAGACTGTGAGGGGGGCGAGGTCGCGCGGGTCGCAGATCTTTCTGCCGACAGCGGCTATTATGCCGGCGCAAGGCTTGCGGCCTATGCCCTACCCGGTCGTTGCCTGCTGCCCTGACGCTCAATGCGGGGCGTAGAGATCGTCTTGTTGCGGCACCAGGATTTTGCGCATCCCGACCGTCTCCAGATCCCGGTCGAGCTTCGGATTGTAGACGATCGACAGCCATTGCACGGCAAAGCCGCGCGCCCGGAAGAAATCGACCGCGTCCTGATTACGGGCATGGGTTTCCAGAACCGCTTCGCCGAAACCGGCGTCGCGGATTTCTGCCTCGACGGCGCCCAGCAAGGCCGTTCCCAGCCCTTGCCCTTCGCTGTCGGGATCGATCCAGAAGTCGGTGATCGCCTCGTCCAGCTCCTCGCGGGCCGCCCAGCCGGAAGGATGACCAGACTTCTCGATCACGGTGATGCAGATCCAACCGTCACGGGTAAACCGGAGAAAGGCGTTGCGGGCGTTGTCGGCCATATCCGCAGTCCCGCCGACCGGGATCATTGCCTTCTGCCAGGCACGCAGGCCGATCTCAGCCAGGATATCTGCCTCTTCCTGTCGCGCCTTGCGGATCGTGACCATTCGTCCCTCATCGTTGTCGGCAGTAAAACACCTGCAGTGATTCGTGGCCAGAGCACGCCGAGCCTGCGACATGGACCTGCCGGACGCGGCGTGTTACGATGACCAGTCTACAGGAGTTTTGATGTTCGGTTTGTCCGAGACCCGGTAAAGGCCCTGCCCCGCAATCCGTGATGGACATTGCGGCCAGGGCCAGAAAACGAAGCCCCGACGCCTAAGGCGCCGGACCCGTTTTCATGCGCGCTACAAAGCGCGTTTCTCCGGACATCATCTCATGGACATTTCACGCTCAGACCAGCGTATCCTTCACCTCATGGCCCAAGGCGGCTGGATCGAAATCCACCGCGACGAAAGACGCAAGATCGAGAAGGCGCTGTGCTTTTCCCGCGACGGCTGGCTTTATCCCGGCTTCGATGTCGAACTCTTCCGCAGGCTCAAACGGCTGAAGGCGATCAGTTCGCGGGAGGGCAAGCCCTACAGGATCACCGAGCGGGGCTTGAGGCTTGTGAGGGCGGAGCTGGACAACCGGTAAGGTTGAGGCCAGCATCGCTCAAAGCGGTGCTGGCTGAATACTCCACGCAGTTGGCGCCGACACGACTTTGCGGTATCCTACCGCCATGGTTGGACCGAGAACAAAACCTTCCGACGAGATTGACTACGCACCCCCGGCTGCGGATGCGTCACCGGCGGAGTACGATGCTTGGAAGATCGAAAAGGTTACCAAGGCACTGAAGCAGTGCGAGGATCGTGACGCCATGATCCCGGACGCTGAGGTGTGGGAGCGCTTTGGCTTTGAACGTTAAGTTCTCACCCCAAGCGATAGCCGATCTTATTGCCATTCACACATACATTTCCGATCAAGATACGTTCGCTGCGGGGCGGATCCTGTCACGGTTGAGGCAGGTCACCGAAACGCTGGGCCAGTTTCCGCTTCTGGGCAGGCCAGGTGCAGTTGCTGGTACGCGTGAATTTGCCGTCCCCGGCCTTCCCTACACTGTAATTTATCAGGTGGTCTCAACCGCAGAACTGGACATCCTAACTATCCTTCACCAGCGCAAACTTTATCCGCCATCAGAGGACTGAAGCCTTGGCGCCGGCGCGGACAGAGGCTCAAAGCGCCTGCTGCATCTTCACCTTGTCGACCATCATGCCCATGGACGGCGAGTGCTGCATGCCGCGCCAGACCACCGTGAAACCCAGTTCCTCATAGAGCCGGATCGCGCCTTCGTTCGCCGCATGGGTGTCGATCCTCGCGCGCTTCAGGCCCTCGGCGCGCATGGTGCGCAGCGTGGCAGACAGGAGAGCCGAGCCGATGCCGAGACCCTGGTGGGCCGGATCCACCCAAAGGTCGGAGATGTAATCGCGGTCGCCCTCGCGGGCCGTCCAGCCGGCGATCTCGCCGCCGAGTTCCCCGACAGTGATGAGGTTGAAGTGGTTCTTGGCGAAGTCGTGGAAGCTCGCGCGGATGCGGATCACCATGTCCGCGCCGAAGGCGTTCAGCACCGGATTGGCCGCCCAGGCCTCGAAACCGACACGGCCGACGCTGTCAGCATCGGCCGCTCTCATGTCACGAATGCGGAAGTCGCTTACCACCACTTGGCCGGCGTGAACTTGCCGGCAGCCTGTTCGATGACATGGGCCGTCTTGAAGAGGGTTTCTTCTTCGAAGGGCTTGCCGATGATCTGCAGGCCGAGCGGCAGGCCCTTGCTGTCGATGCCGGCCGGCACCGAGATGCCTGGCAGACCGGCCATGTTCAGCGTGATGGTGAAGACGTCCTGCAGGTACATCTTGACCGGATCGGCGGCCAGTTCCTTGTCGCCGATGGCAAAGGCCGAGGTCGGGGTGATCGGAGCGAGGATCGCCTCGACGCCGGCCTCAAAAGCCAGTTCGAAGTCGCGCTTGATCAGGGTGCGAACCTTCTGAGCCTTCAGGTAATAGGCGTCGTAATAGCCGGCCGAGAGCACATAGGTGCCGATCATGATGCGGCGCTGGACTTCCTTGCCGAAGCCTTCGGCGCGGGTCTTCTCGTACATGTCGGCAATGTCCTTGCCGTCGACGCGCAGGCCGTAGCGGACGCCGTCGTAGCGGGCAAGGTTCGACGAGGCTTCGGCGGGGGCGACGATGTAATAGGCCGGCAGCGCGTATTTGGTGTGCGGCAGGGAGATGTCGACGATCTCGGCACCGGCTTCCTTGAGCCAGGCGATGCCCTGCTGCCAGAGTGCCAGGATTTCTTCCGACATGCCCTCGACGCGGTATTCCTTGGGAATACCGATCTTCATGCCCTTCACGGAGCCGCCGATGGCCTTTTCGTAATCCGGAACCGGCAGATCGACGGAGGTCGTGTCCTTCGCGTCGGTGCTGGCCATGGACTTCAGAAGGATCGCCGCATCACGCACATCGCGGGCGATCGGGCCGGCCTGATCGAGCGACGAGGCAAAGGCGACGATGCCCCAGCGCGAGCAGCGGCCGTAAGTCGGCTTGATTCCGACGGTGCCGGTGAAGGCGGCCGGCTGACGGATCGAGCCGCCGGTGTCGGTGGCGGTTGCACCGGCGCAGAGATGGGCGGCAACGGCTGCGGCCGAACCGCCGGACGAGCCACCGGGCACCAGCTTCTCGTCGGAGCCCTTGGCCTTCCACGGGTTGACGGCGGGGCCGTAGTACGAGCTCTCGTTCGACGAACCCATGGCGAATTCGTCCATGTTGAGCTTGCCGAGCATGACGGCACCGGCGTTCCACAGGTTGCTCGTCACCGTCGATTCATATTCCGGCTTGAAGCCGTCGAGAATGTGGCTGCAGGCCTGGGTGTGCACGCCCTTGGTGGCGAAGAGGTCCTTGACGCCAAGCGGAATGCCTTCGAGCACGCCGGCCTTGCCTTCCGCAATGCGCGCGTCGGAGGCCTTGGCCATATCGCGGGCAATCTCAGGCGTGACAGCGACATAGGCGTTCAGCGCACCATTGGCGGCCTCGATCGCTGAGAGATAGGCATCCGTCAGTTCGACGGCCTTGATCTCCTTGGCGGCGAGTTTCGCGCGGGCGTCGGCGATGGTGAGGCTGGTCAGTTCGCTCATGGCAGGTTCACTTCAGACTGTCTGCGCCCGGATGGGCGGGAAATGCGGGACTCGGCGGAGAAAGCGTCGGATCTTATTCGACGACCTTCGGCACCTGGAAGAAGTTGCGATCGGTCGCGGGAGCATTGGCAACGATGGCCTCAGCCTTGTTGCCGTCAGTGACGACGTCGGCGCGCTTCTTCATGGCCATGGGGGTCACCGATGTCATCGGCTCCACGCCAGTCACATCGACCTCATCGAGCTGCTCGACGAAGCCGAGGATGCCGTTCAACTCACCGGTCATGCGCTCGGCCTGCTCGTCGCTGACGGCGAGACGGGCAAGACGGGCAACGCGCTTGACGGTGGCGAGATCGACAGACATGGGCATTCTCCGGATGGACTGTTTTCTTCGCTATAATGGCCGTCAAGCGCTGAGGCAACGGGGTTTTGTCAGACCTCGACGGAGGAACCCGGCTGCGGCGTGAGCACACGCGTGCGCGTGCCTTCCATGCCGGCCACAAATTTCTCCGGCGTCTGGTCGATGATCGGGAAGGTTCCGTAGTGGCAGGGAATTGCGGTCTTGAAATCGAAGAAGCGCTGGCAGGCGAGTGCTGCCACCGCACCGCCCATGGTGAAGCGGTCGCCGATCGGCACCAGGCCGATATCCGGCTTGTGCAATTCGTTGATCAGTTGCATGTCCGAGAAAATGTCGGTGTCGCCCATGTGCAGAAGCGAGGCTTCGTCGTCGAAATGCAGCATCAGGCCGTTGGCATTGCCAAGGGCATGGGAGACGCCGTCCTCGGTGATCTGGGCCGAGGAATGCAGGGCGTTGGTGAAGGTGACGGAGAAGCCTTCGAAACCGATGGTGCCACCGGTGTTGCCCATTTCGATCTTATCGAGACCCTTGGATCCGAGCCAAGCCGCGAGATCGGCATTGGCAAGGACGGTTGCGCCGGTCTCCTTGGCAAGTTGAACCGTGTCGCCGACATGGTCGCCGTGGCCGTGGGTGAGAAGGATATGCGTGACGCCCTTGGTCTGGTCCTTCAGGTCCAGCCCCGCGAAGCTCGGGTTGTAGGACAGAAACGGATCGATCAGGATTGAAGCGGTGGCGCTGTCAAGGCGGAAGGCGGAATGGCCGAGCCAGGTAATCTTCATAGTCTCTCTCCGGTTTGCGGTGTTGCGGGGCAATATATGGCAAATGCCAAGCCCGGCAACTGCTGGAAGGGTGCGTCAGTTGCGCAAGGGTCAGCGCTGGTCTATGCGACCATCATGGCAGCCGTATTGCTGCGTGACAGGAAGGACCGACCATGGCCGATGACGATTATGTATATGACGAGGCCACCGGCGAGTGGCTGTCTGCAGCCGAGGCTGCGGCGAAGAATGCCAAGCCGGAAGCCCGCGATGCATCCGGCAACGTGCTGGCCGATGGCGATTCCGTCGTGCTGGTCAAGGATCTGAAGGTGAAGGGCGCTGGCCAGACACTGAAGCAGGGCACCGTGATCCGCTCGATCCGTCTGACCGACAATCCGGAAGAGATCGACTGCCGGCACGATGCGATCAAGGGACTGGTGCTCAGGACAGAATTCGTCCGCAAGCGCTGAACCATTCAAGGGGTAGAGACGTGGCGACACTGACGATCGAGGAACTGGCCGAGCGGCTGCAGCCGAACCAGGCGATTGCCGGTCTCGATCTCGGGACCAAGACGATCGGGCTTTCCGTATCGGATCTCGGGCGGCGTTTCTCCACCCCTCGCCCGGTCCTGAAGCGGGTGAAATTCACTCAGGATGCCGAACTGCTGCTGGCCTTTGCAGCCAAGGAGAAAGTCGCGGCCTTCGTGATCGGCCTGCCCGTCAACATGGACGGATCCTCGGGACCACGCGTTCAGGCCACGCGGGCTTTCGTGCGCGCCATGTCTGATAAAACCGACATTCCCTTTGTCTACTGGGACGAGCGGCTGTCTACCGTTGCCGCCGAACGGGCCCTTCTCGAAATGGATGTGTCTCGCGCCAAGCGCAGCGAGCGGATCGATTCGGCCGCCGCAAGCTTCATCCTTCAGGGCGCGCTCGACAGGCTCTCCGGGCTCGCGCGCCTTTCGGCCACCTCTGACGACGCCTCCTGACGGGCAGCCCACCAGGCCTTGATCTTCTTGCGGCGCCGGAAGGCCATGATGGCAAACAGAACCAGGCTGTCGACGACGACCGCGCGCATGACCAGCGGCGGAATGGTTTCGGGCGGAATGCCGAGCACATTTCCGTAGATCTGGAAGACCAGATCATGAGCCTGACGCGTCAACATGAAAATGCCGAAGCTCACGTCGTAATAGGACAGGCTGTACCAGGCGCCGAGAAGCGCAATGGGCATGGCCCACAAGAGCAGAAATGTCTTCATGCCGTCTCTGCCTTTCGCATCAGCGGCGAATCATTCGCCACCGGCCAGATCTCCACCAGCCATCTCAGTCCCGCCATCGTGGTCAATACGAGGGCCGGCACGGCGATATCCAGTGCCAACCCCGCAAAGAAGACCATCATCATGATGGTTATCGCCGGCTTCGCCGGAGCCACGACTCGCACTGCTTACGCCTTTCAACGCCTGTCCCAGGCAAAAGTTGTCCTGTTCGGCCGGCCGGCGCAACGTAAACCCTTTGTTAAGGTTAACGGCGGCTGGGGATAAGCCAGATCAAGGATTTGAGGCACGCGCACGGCCGCGGGTCGTTTCTCGTTGCCTGCCAAGGCGCGGGGCGTTAACGATCGCCCCCTCACCTCCGCAGCCGGACCTCCCATGCTGATCATTTTCGAAAGCATCCTGCCGATCTTCCTGCTCGTCGTGATCGGGGTCGGGCTTCGTCGCGCACCCGTCATTCAGGAGAGTTTCTGGAGCGGGCTGGAGCAGTTCGGCTATTACGTACTGTTCCCGGCGCTTCTCTTTCACACCATGGTGAAGATCGATTTTGCTGCACTCGACGGCGGACGGGTGAGCCTCGTGTCGCTTCTGGCCGTGGCGATCATGACCGGTGTGTCGCTGGCGCTCTGGCCGGTTCTCAGCCGCTCCGGCATGTCGTCGGCCTCCTACACCTCCGTCTTTCAGACGGCGACCCGATGGAACGGCTTCATGGCGCTCGCGATCGGCGAAAAGCTTGCGGGGCACGAAGGCCTCGCCGTCATCGCGGTCATCATGGCGGCGATCATCATTCCGCTGAACCTGATCAATGTCGGGGTCATGGTCTGGTTTTCCGGCCAGAGCCGCAGCTTCAAGACCTTTGCCATCCGCATCATCACCAACCCGATCATCCTCGGATCGGGCCTGGGGGTTAGCCTCAATCTCGCCGGTGTGTCCGTCTACGAGCCGGTGCTGACGACCATTGGCCTGCTGGCGGCGGCTTCCCTGCCGCTCGGTCTGGTCAATGTCGGAGCAGGACTGCGCGTTGAAGATGCGCTGCGGCCAAGCGGCGCGGTGATCCTGTCGGTCGCGCTGAAACTGCTGCTGTTTCCGATCGTTTCGGTCGGGATCGCGCTCGCCGCCGGGCTTACCGGCCAGACGGTGGTCATGATTGCGCTCGGGGCGGCCGTACCGACGGCGATGAACGGCTATGTGCTGGCGCGCCAGATGGGCGGGGACGCCGAACTCTATGCGGCAGCGGCCACCGTGCAGACGGTCGCCGCCTTCTTCACCATTCCCGTGGTGCTCTATCTCGTGGCTCAGGTCGCCGGCGGATAGAGCAGGTCGAGCACGTAGCGCGAATCGAAACGGGCATCGAGCACGCCATAGGTATGGCGCCAGCCGCCGGCGAGGCGCGATTCGAGGAAGGCGTCGGCGATCTTGCCGGCACCGAGGCGATAGAGTTCGGCGGCACCGGCTGCGAGCGCCAATTGTTCGATCAGAAGGCGCCCTGCCCCCTCGTCTCTGTCGGCGAGTGCCGTCGCTGCCCGCAGAACCTCGACCGTCTTCTTACCCGAGGGTCCGAGATCGCGCTCAAGGCCGGCAAACAATGTTTCAAAGAGATCCTTGCCGCGGCTCAGCACGCGCAAGACGTCGAGCGCCATGACATTGCCGGAGCCTTCCCAGATCGCGTTGACCGGGGCTTCGCGATAGTGGCGGGCAATGGGGCGTTCCTCGACGTAACCGCTGCCGCCGATGCATTCCATCGCCTCATAGATGAGGCCCGGAGCGATCTTGCAGATCCAGTATTTGGCGACCGGCGTCATGACACGGGCATAGGCCGCATCGACCGGGTTTTCGCGCGCCTTGTCAAAACTATCGGCGAGGCGGAAGGCGAGTGCGGTGGCGGCAGCGACATCGAGCGCCATGTCGGCGAGCACGCGGGTCATCAACGGCTGGTCGATGAGGTTCTTGCCGAAAACGGCCCGTCCGCGCACGTGATGCACGGCTTCGGCCATCGAGGCGCGCATGATGCCGGCCGAGGCGAGTGCGCAGTCGAGACGGGTCAGGGTGACCATATCGAGAATGGTGCGCACGCCGTCGCCGGGGGAACCGAGCAAAAAGCCGAAGGATTCGCCAAATTCGACTTCGGAAGACGCGTTGGAGCGGTTGCCGACCTTGTCCTTCAGGCGTTGGAATTCCAAGCCGTTGGCCGAGCCATCCTCCAGGAGGCGCGGAACGAGGAAGCAGCCCATGCCGTCCTTGGTCTGGGCGAGCATGACGAAGGCGTCGCTCATCGGCGCGGACATGAACCACTTGTGGCCCGAGAGACGGTAGATCCCCTCGCCCACCCGCTCGCCGGTCGTGGTGTTGGCGCGGACATCCGTGCCGCCCTGCTTTTCGGTCATGCCCATGCCGATGGTCACGGCCGTCTTCTGCATCGGCGGCTTGTTGCTGCTGTCGTATTTGCGCGACAGGATGCGCGGCGTCCATTCCTTCTGGACGGCGGGCGAGGCGACGAGGGCCGCGACCGAAGCACTGGTCATCGTCAACGGGCAGAGATGACCGGATTCGAGCTGGGCCGTCAGGAAGAAGCGGACGGCGCGGGCCTTGTGTTCGTGGCCACGCGCTTCCGACTGGTCCTCCCAGACCGAGGAATGCAGGCCCGATGCCATCGAGCGGCGCATGAGCGCATGCCAGGCCGGGTGAAACTCCACCACATCGAGCCGTTCACCGCGCACACCATGCGTGCGCAGTTGCGGGGGGCTGGCATTGGCCATGCGGGCCAGTTCCTGTGCTTCCGGCGACGTCACGTATTTGCCGATGACATCATACTCTTCGCGCAAAGGACGCGACAGCGAAGACGAGAGATCGACGAGCAGCGGATCGGCGCGATAGGCATTGATGCCGGACCAGGGCTTGGGCTGGTTCAGGGCGGCGAGTTTTTCTTCAGTCCGGTTCATCTAATCTTGCCGATCTCGTAAGCAGACGCACGTTGGTCCGCCAACGGTTCGCCTTGTCAATTCCATATGGGGTCGCTCTCATCCGCAGAATGCGGCCGCGCATCCGGGACACTGCATACCCGCAGTCGCCTCCTATTACATGGGGACCGCGCCGCAATCCACATAGCATATGCTTGCTCCCATGCATGGCAATCATTATAGACCGCGTGACATCTCAGGAGGACGTCCATGGTCTTCTTTCCCCATCGCCATCTCATCGGCATCAAGGGCCTTACCGAGCAGGACATCACGTTCCTCCTCGACAAGGCGGACGAAGCCGTCAAAATCAGCCGCCAGCGGGAGAAGAAGACTTCCACGCTCCGCGGCCTCACCCAGATCAACCTGTTCTTCGAAGCCTCGACGCGGACGCAGTCCTCGTTCGAGCTCGCGGGCAAGCGCCTTGGCGCCGACGTGATGAACATGTCTGTCGGCAATTCATCCGTGAAGAAGGGCGAGACGCTGATCGATACGGCCATGACGCTGAACGCCATGCGGCCGGACGTGCTGGTCGTGCGTCATTCGTCCGCGGGTGCGGCAGCGCTTCTTGCACAGAAGGTCGCCTGCTCGGTGGTCAATGCCGGTGACGGTCAGCATGAGCATCCGACCCAGGCACTGCTCGACGCACTCACCATTCGGCGCGCCAAGGGTAAGCTTTCGCGCATCATCGTTGCGATCTGCGGCGACGTGCTGCATTCGCGCGTCGCGCGCTCCAACATCCTGCTGCTCAATGCCATGGGGGCGCGCGTTCGCGTCGTGGCGCCCGCCACCCTTCTGCCCGCCGGGATCGCGGACATGGGCTGCGAAGTCTTCCACGACATGAAGGAAGGGCTGAAAGACGCCGACGTCGTGATGATGCTGCGGCTGCAGCGCGAGCGCATGTCCGGCTCCTTCGTGCCGTCGGTGCGCGAATACTTCCATTTCTACGGCCTCGACGCCGAAAAGCTGAAGGCCGCCAAGGAGGATGCGCTCGTCATGCATCCGGGTCCGATGAACCGCGGCGTCGAAATCGCCTCCGAAGTGGCCGATGGACCGCAGAGCGTGATCGAAAGCCAGGTCGAGATGGGGGTCGCGGTTCGCATGGCCGTCATGGAGACGCTGCTGGTGTCGCAGAACCAGGGGCCGCGTTCGGAGGGAATGGGCGCATGAGAAAGCCTCTTGTTCTCAAGAATGTCCGGATCGTTGATCCCTCGCGTACGCTCGACGAGGTCGGCACCATCATTGTCGGCCATGACGGGCTGATCGTCGCCTCTGGTGCGGATGCGCAGAACCAGGGCGCGCCTGAGGGCGCCGAAATCCGCGATGCACAGGGCCTCACCGCCGTTCCGGGTCTCGTCGATGCCCGCGTCTTCGTCGGAGAGCCGGGCGCGGAACATCGCGAGACGATCGCATCCGCCAGCCGGGCGGCAGCGGCCGGAGGCATCACCTCTTTCATCATGATGCCGGAAACCGATCCCGTGATCGACGACATCGCGCTGGTCGAATTCGTCAAGAAGACCGCCCGCGATACGGCTGATGTCAACGTTTATCCGGCAGCGGCCCTAACCAAGGGCATGACCAGCGCCGAAATGACCGAGATGGGCCTCTTGCAGCAGGCTGGCGCGGTCGCCTTTACCAATGGCCGCTACGGGCTCAACGATACGCAGGTGCTGCGCCGTGCGATGACCTATGCGCGCGAGTTCGATGCGGTCATCGCCTTGGAAACCCGGGAAAAATATCTGGCGGCCAACGGCGTGATGAACGAGGGGCTGCTGGCGAGTTGGCTCGGTCTGGCCGGTGTTCCCAAGGAAACCGAGATCATTCCGCTCGAGCGCGACCTGCGCATTGCGGGCCTCACCCGCGCGAAGTATCACGCGTCGCAGATCTCGGTGCCGGAATCGGTCGAGGCGATCGAAGTCGCGCGCAAGCGTGGCGCGAAGGTCACCTGCGGCATCTCGATCAATCACCTGAGCCTCAACGAAAACGACATCGGCGAGTACCGGACCTTCTTCAAGCTCTATCCGCCGCTGCGCTCCGAAGACGATCGCATGGCGATGGTGGATGCGCTCGCCAAGGGGCAGATCGACATCATCGTTTCCTCGCACGACCCGCAGGATGTCGACACCAAGCGCCTGCCCTTCGGCGAGGCAGCGGACGGCGCGATCGGGCTTGAGACCATGCTGTCGGCCGCCCTTCGCCTGCACCATGCCGGCCAGGTGCCGCTGATGCGGCTGATCGACGCCATGTCGACGCGGACGGCTGAGATCTTCGGACTTCCGGGCGGCACGCTGAAGCCTGGCGCGCCTGGCGATATCGCGCTCATCGATCTCGACGAGCCGTGGCTGGTGTCGCGCGACAGCCTGCTGGCGCGTTCGAAAAACACGCCGTTCGAAGATGCCCGCTTCTCGGGACGCGCTGTTGCGACCTATGTCGCCGGCCAGTGCGTCCATAGCCTTTAACGAACAGGGACACGGACACCCATGATCGACTTTTCCGCTCTCGGCTGGGGCAATCTCGCCATCGTTCTCGTATTCGGCTACCTGCTGGGCTCTATCCCCTTCGGTCTGGTGCTGACAAAGATGGCCGGTCTCGGTGACCTTCGTTCGATCGGTTCGGGCAATATCGGCGCAACCAATGTTCTGCGGACCGGCAACAAGAAGCTGGCCGCCGCCACACTGCTTCTGGACGCGCTAAAGGCCACCGCGGCAGCCCTGATTGCGCATGCGGTCTTCGGCCACAATGCCGGCCTGTTCGGCGGCTTTGCTGCCTTCATCGGCCACCTCTTCCCTGTCTGGCTCGGATTCAAGGGCGGAAAAGGTGTCGCGACCTATATCGGCACGCTGCTCGGTGTCGCCCCGCTGATGGTTCTCGTCTTTGCTGCCGCCTGGCTCTCGGTGGCCTTCATCACCCGTTACTCGTCTTTGTCGGCCCTTGTTGCCACACTTGTCATTCCGGTTGCATTGTGGATACTCGGGGTTGAAGAAGCCGCCCTCGTCACTGCCATCATGACCGTCATCACCTATTGGCGGCACAAGGCGAATATCGAGCGCCTGATTGCGGGCACGGAAGGCAAAATCGGCCAAAAAGGCTAAAGGGGAGCCATGGGGTCAGTCGGTGCAGGACGAAAAGGGATTGCGCTGACGGATCGACAGAGGATCGCCTGGCTGCGGCTGATCCGCAGCGACAATGTCGGCCCCGCCACATTCCGCGATCTGATCAATCATTTCGGGACGGCCGAGGCCGCACTCGACGCCCTCCCGGAACTTTCGCGGCGGGGCGGATCCTCCCGCTCCATCCGTATTGCGTCCGTGGCCGACGCCGAACGCGAGATCGATATCGCCCGGCGATTTGGTGCGCGGTTCATCGGCATCGGCGAGCCCGACTATCCGCCGGCGCTCCGGCAAATCGACGCCGCTCCTCCCCTCCTCGCGGTCAAAGGTGATCTTGCGGTTGCAACGCTGCCCGCCGTGGGCATCGTCGGCTCACGCAATGCCTCAATCAGCGGCGCCAAATTCGCCGCGATGATGGCGCGGGAGATCGGCAACTCCGGTTATGGGATCGTCTCCGGCCTCGCCCGCGGGATCGATGCCGCCGCGCATCGGGCAAGTGTCGAGACGGGCACAATCGCCGCAATGGCCGGTGGGCTCGACCAACCATACCCGCCGGAGAATATCGATCTGCTGAGGGCGATCTGCGACGGGCGGGGGCTCGCCGTCTCCGAAATGCCGTTCGGCTGGGAACCGCGCGCGCGCGATTTTCCCAGACGCAACCGGCTTATCGCCGGGATTGCACTGGGAATTGTGGTGATCGAGGCGGCGGCGCGATCTGGTTCTCTGATCACGGCACGGCTGGCGGGTGAGTTCGGCCGGCTGGTCTTCGCGGTCCCCGGCTCGCCGCTCGATCCGCGCTGCGAAGGCACCAACGGACTGCTGAAGGACGGAGCGACGGTGACGACACGGGCTCTCGACGTATTGCAGGCCCTGGCGCCGATTTCCGAAGTCGATCTCTTCACTCAGCCTGAGGCGGACGAACCTTTCGACGATGGGGCAGAGCGCATGCTGGCACCGCCCCCGAACGAAGACGAGCGGATGACGATCGTGCAGGCACTCGGGCCGACGCCGGTCGAGATCGACGACATCATCCGCCACACCAGTCTGCCCGCCTCGACGGTCTATCTCGTGCTTCTGGAACTGGATCTGGCCGGCCGGTTAGAACGGCATACGGGGGGATTTGTGTCTCTCTCCATGCAATAGAGACAGGGCGCGTCTTCCGGCGTGAACGTCACCGGCTTCGACATAAGCCATTTCGATGAGGTAGCAGAGCATGTCCGCCCCCTCGTTCTCCGCAACCGCGCGCAACTCCCCCAGCATCTGGCGGATGTAGGCGATGTTCTCCATTGTGCGGTTGCCGCGACCGTTCGTCTCGCCGTTTTCTCGTGCCATTTTCTGCGCCCGTCGCTGTGCAAGCCCGTGTTTCTCGGCCTCACAGTTTCTTCGTAAAATACAATACATCATTTATTATAGATTGCAATCCAACCTAACTCCCCCTTTGGTTGTGTTACGTTGCATTTCCGGAAAATCGGCCATACCTCTTGACCGCAGGCGTTTCGCCCTCCATGTCGGAGCGTCGGTTTTCCAAGGCGGTGGCGCGGTGCCACCGGTTGTGAGAGCTGTAAAGGTGCAGTGAAGTATGAACGTCGTAGTCGTAGAATCTCCGGCAAAGGCCAAGACGATCAACAAGTATCTGGGATCCGGATACAAGGTGCTCGCCTCGTTCGGCCATGTGCGCGATCTTCCGGCCAAGGACGGCTCCGTGCTTCCGGACCAGGATTTCGAAATGCTGTGGGAGGTCGACACCGCCTCGCAGAAGCGGATGAAGGACATCGCGGACGCGGTGAAATCCTCCGACGGCGTGTTCCTCGCGACTGACCCGGATCGTGAAGGGGAAGCGATTTCCTGGCACGTGCTCGACCTTTTGAAGAAGAAAAGGGTGATCGGCGACAAGCCGGTCAAGCGGGTTGTCTTCAACGCCATCACCAAGAAGGCCGTGCTCGACGCCATGGCCAATCCGCGTGACATCGACACGCCGCTGGTCGACGCCTATCTCGCGCGCCGCGCCCTCGACTATCTCGTCGGCTTCAATCTCTCACCGGTTCTATGGCGCAAGCTGCCAGGTGCACGGTCTGCCGGGCGCGTGCAGTCTGTTGCGCTGCGTCTCGTCTGCGACCGCGAGACCGAGATCGAGCGTTTCGTCGCGGAAGAATACTGGAACATCTCGGCGCTCCTGAAGACACCGCGCGGCGACGAATTCGAGGCGAAGCTCGTTTCGCACCAGGGCAAGCGCATGCAGCGCAACTCGGTGACCAATGGCGAGCAGGCGGCCGGCATCAAGGCACTGCTCGAAGGTGCTGCCTTCGCCGTCGACAGCGTGGAGGCAAAGCCGGTCAAGCGCAATCCTGGCCCTCCGTTCACAACCTCCACCCTGCAGCAGGCTGCGTCGTCGAAGCTCGGCTTCTCGGCCTCGCGCACCATGCAGGTGGCGCAGAAGCTTTATGAAGGCATCGACATCGGCGGCGAGACCGTCGGTCTCATTACCTATATGCGTACCGATGGCGTGCAGATGGCTCCCGAAGCAATCGAGGCTGCGCGCGGCGCCGTCGCCGACCAGTTCGGCCCGCGCTACGTGCCGGAGAAGCCGCGCTTCTACTCGACCAAGGCGAAAAACGCCCAGGAAGCGCATGAAGCCATTCGCCCGACCGACTTCAACCGCTCACCGGACAAGGTTCGTCGCTTCCTCGACGCCGATCAGCAGCGCCTCTACGACCTGATCTGGAAGCGCGGCATCGCCAGCCAGATGGCATCGGCCGAAATCGAGCGCACAACGGTCGAGATCCTGGCCGACAACAAGGGCGAAAAGGCCGGCCTGCGCGCCGTCGGTTCCGTCATCCGCTTCGACGGCTTCATTGCCGCCTATACCGACCAGCGCGAAGACGGCGAACCGGCCGAGGACGGTGACGACGAGGATGGCCGCCTGCCGGAGATCAATGCCCGCGAAGCACTGGCCAAGCAGAAGGTGAATGCGAGCCAGCATTTCACCGAGCCCCCGCCGCGTTATTCGGAAGCCTCTCTGATCAAGAAGATGGAAGAGCTCGGCATCGGCCGTCCCTCGACTTATGCCGCGACGCTGAAGACGCTCAGCGACCGCGAATACGTCATCACCGACAAGCGCAAGCTGGTGCCGCATTCGAAGGGCCGTCTGGTGACGGCGTTCTTGGAAAACTTCTTCACGAAGTATGTCGAATACGATTTCACAGCCGATCTCGAAGAGAAGCTCGACAAGATCTCGGCCGGCGAGCTCAACTGGAAGGACGTGCTGCGCGACTTCTGGAACGATTTCTTCTCGCAGATCGAAGACACCAAGGAACTGCGCGTCACCAATGTGCTCGACGCGCTGAACGAGGCCCTGGCGCCGCTGGTCTTCCCGAAGCGCGAAGACGGCTCGGATCCGCGTATCTGCCAGGTCTGCGGCACGGGCAACCTGTCGCTCAAACTCGGCAAATACGGCGCCTTCGTCGGCTGCTCGAATTATCCCGAGTGCAATTACACCCGGCAGCTGACGTCCGAAGGTGGCGCTGAAGCCGAGGCCAATGGCAACAACGAGCCCCGGGCGCTCGGCAAGGATCCGGTGACGGACGAGGAGATCACGCTGCGTTCCGGCCGGTTCGGGCCTTACGTTCAGCGGGGCGACGGCAAGGACGCCAAGCGTTCGTCGCTGCCGAAAGGCTGGGCACCTGCCGACATCGATTTCGAGAAGGCGCTGTCGCTCTTGTCGCTGCCGCGCGATGTCGGCCCGCATCCGGAAACCGGCAAGATGATCTCGGCGGGTCTCGGACGCTACGGACCCTTCGTGCTGCACGACGGAACCTATGCCAATCTCGAAGGCATCGAGGACGTGCTGTCGATCGGCATCAACCGCGCCGTGACCGTGCTGGCAGAGAAGAAGGCCAATCCGGGCGGCCGGGGCCGCACGGCAGCGGTTGCTCTGAAGGAACTCGGGGAACATCCCGACGGCGGCGCGATAACTGTTCGTGACGGCCGCTTCGGCCCCTATGTCAACTGGGGCAAGGTGAATGCCACCCTGCCCAAGGGCAAGGATCCGCAGACGGTCAGCGTCGAGGAAGCCCTTGTGCTGATCGCCGAGCGCGCGGCCAAGGACGGCGGCAAGACGAAGGCGAAGAAGGCTCCGGCCAAGGCTGCCAAGGCGAAGGCCGGCGATGCAACCGAGGCGAAGCCGAAGAAGGCCGCAGCCAAACCGAAGGCGAAGACCGCTGCAAAGGCGCCGGCCAAGGCGAAGACAACAACGAAGAAGAGTGCGACTTGAGCAGAAAATTCCGCGACCCCTCCGAGATACCCGGCTCCGGCAACCGCAAGAGCCGGCGTGCGGAAGGCGCGGCCAAGGCGAAGGCCGAAAATAGCAACGCCATCATCCACGGCGAGGTGCCGTCGCGCGAGGTGCTGCTGCAGTTCATCACCGACAATCCCGACCGCGCTTCCAAGCGCGAGATCGCCAAGGCCTTCGGGCTGAAGGGCGATACGCGGGTGGAGCTGAAGCAGGCGCTGCGCGATCTGGAGAATGACGGGCTCGTCAACAAGACCCGCAAGTCGCTGGCGCGGCCGGGTGCCCTGCCCCCGGTCACCGTTCTCGACATCACCACGCGCGACAAGGACGGCGAGCTGATCGGTCGGCCGGCGGAGTGGCCCGAAGACGCCGGTGCGGCACCGGCCGTCCTGATCCGGCAATCGAGTTCGGACCGCTCGAAGGGCAAGGCGCCCGTCGGTGGTCTCGGCGATCGGGTTCTCGCCAAGATCTTCGCCAACAAGGACCGGTCCGGCCCGGCTTACACGGCGCGCGTAATCAAGGTGATCGACCGCCAGCGCGGCGCCGTGCTCGGCGTGCTCAGGATGATGGGCGACGGTGGCGCACGCCTGATGCCGATCGAGCGGCGCGGCGAGGAAATGCAGGTCGATGCCGCCGATATCGGCGAGGCCAAGGACGGCGATCTCGTCGAGGTCGAGGTTTCACGCGCGGCCCGCTTCGGGCTGACCCGCGCGCGGGTGCTGAACATCGTCGGCTCCGTCGCTTCGGAGAAGGCGATCTCGATGATCGCCATCCATGCGCACGGCATCCCCTACGTCTTCCCGCAGTCGGTGATCGCAGAGGCCGAAGCCGCGGAGGCCGCCAGCATGTCGCACCGCGAGGACTGGCGTCAGGTGCCGCTCATCACCATCGATCCGCATGATGCCAAGGACCATGACGACGCGGTCTATGCCGAACCCGACGCTTCGCAAGACAATCCGGGCGGTGTGATTGTGACCGTCGCCATCGCCGATGTTTCCTATTACGTCCGACCGAAATCGGCTCTGGATCGCGAGGCCCTGAAGCGCGGCAATTCGGTCTATTTCCCGGACCGCGTCGTGCCGATGCTGCCGGAGCGGATTTCCAACGATCTCTGCTCGCTGCGCGAAGGCGTCGACCGACCGGCGCTTGCCGTGCGCATGGTCTTCTCGGCCGAGGGGCGCAAGGTGCGCCATACTTTCCATCGCATCATGATGAAGAGTGCGGCCAAGCTCTCCTACCAGCAGGCACAGGCGGCGATCGACGGCCAGCCGGACGAGAAGGCCGGGCCGCTGCTCGAGCCGATCCTGAAGCCGCTCTGGGCGGCTTACGCCATCCTCAAGCGTGGCCGCGACCGGCGACAGCCGCTTGAGCTCGACATGCCCGAGCGCAAGATCATCCTCAAGGAGGACGGCACAGTTGACCGCGTCTTCGTGCCTGAGCGCCTCGATGCGCACAAGCTGATCGAAGAAATGATGATCCAGGCGAATGTCGCCGCCGCCGAGACGCTGGAGGCCAAGCGGCAGAAGCTGGTCTACCGCATCCATGATGCGCCGACACTCGCCAAGCAGGAGGTGCTGCGGGAGTTCCTCGCAACGCTCGGCATGTCGCTGGTCAAGGGCGGCAACATGCGGTCCAACTCGTTCAACGGGATCCTCGCAAAGGCCGAGGGCACACCGCACCAGATCATCGTCAACGAGATGGTGTTGCGCAGCCAGAGCCAGGCGATCTACAGCCCTGAGAATATCGGCCATTTCGGCCTCAACCTGATGAAATACGCGCATTTCACCTCGCCCATCCGGCGTTATGCCGACTTGATCGTGCACCGCGCGCTGGTCGGTGCGCTGGGGCTCGGTGAAGGCGGGATCACGCAGGAGGAAGAGGCGAGCCTCGAGGATATCGCCGCCGAGATCTCGACCTTCGAGCGGCGCGCAATGGCGGCCGAGCGCGATACCGTCAACCGACTGGTGGCGCATCATCTCGCCGGCCGCATCGGCGAGGATTTCCAGGGCCAGATCGGTGGCGTCACCAAGTCGGGGCTTTTCATCAGCCTGCCGCAATTTGGCGCAGATGGCTTTATCCCGGTTTCAACTCTCGGACGGGACTACTATATCTACGACGAAGCTCACCAGGCCTTGACGGGCGAGAAGTCTGGATTGGGTTATCAGCTCGGCGACACCGTCGAGGTGCGGCTCGTGGAAGCCGTGCCGCTTGCCGGTGCGCTACGCTTCGAAATGCTGAGCGAAGGGCGCAAGATGCCAGTTGGCGCGCGCTCCTTCCACAAGGCTGGCGGGCGGGGCAGGAAACAGCCCGGCACACGGCCACCGCGTTCGAGACGGTGATATCGATACGCCCCGGAGAAACACGATGACGGTCAACCAGACTAACCTGACAGCGAAATTCGGTGGCGCAAGTGACGTGGAGCGCCCGCTGGGGCGTTCGATCAAGCGTGGCATGCTGAACCGCTGCCCGAACTGTGGCGAGGGCAGACTTTTCGGTCGGTATCTGAAGGTCGTCGACAACTGCGCCGCCTGCGGGGAAGATTACCACCACCATCGGGCCGACGATCTTCCCGCCTATCTCGTCATCCTGATCCTCGGCCATGTGCTGGTCGGCGGCTTCATGGCGACCGATCTGGTCTTCGTGCTGCCGGGCTGGGTCCATTTCGCGATCTGGGCGCCGATCGGCATCGTGGCTTCGCTCCTGAGCCTCCAACCGATCAAGGGCGGCGTTGTCGGGCTGCAATGGGCCCTGCGGATGCATGGCTTCGGCGGCGTGCAGGACGAGATCGACGAGCACTGAACAACCGATCCGAGGCGCGGCGATCGTCATGCCGGTGTGGCCATTTACGCTTAACTATCACTCTTCCTGCTATGCGTGATTCGGGGTGAAACCCGCTGGACAGGTTGACAGCCAGGCGATTTCCGGTGTGAACATGCCGCGCCCTCAAAACACGGTCGGGAGCTCGTACACTTCGATGCCATTCAAGATGCCGAACTTCTGTCTGCTGCGGCCCCGCCCGGCCCCGGCGCGTGGTCATTTTCGGATGGTGCATGATGGCTGAGTCGAAGGACTGCCTGAACGGCGACCGGGAAGAGATCCATTGGCCGTCCCTAATCGCGGCGATCTCGGCCATTTCGGCTGTGGGGATTGCCATCGGTCTCGGCCTTCCGCTGCTCAGCATTATCTTGGAAAAGCGCGGCATTTCGTCGACACTGATCGGGTTGAACTCGGCCATGGCCGGGATCGCCGCCATGGCAGCGGCCCCCGTCACCACCAAGATCGCGCACAAGCTGGGCGTCGTACCGACCATGCTCTGGGCCGTACTGCTGTCGGCGATCAGCGCTGTCGGCTTTTATTACGCCACGCAGTTCTGGATGTGGTTTCCCCTGCGCATCGTCTTCCATGGCGCGACGACCACACTCTTCATCCTGTCTGAATTCTGGATCAATGCGGCCGCTCCCTCGCGCAAGCGCGGGCTGGTCATGGGGATCTATGCGACAATGCTCGCCGTCGGCTTTGCCTCCGGACCGCTGATCTTCTCGGCGATTGGCAGCGAAGGCGTGTTGCCTTTCGCCGTCGGTGCCGCAGCCATCCTGGCGGCCGCGATCCCGATCTATATCGCGCGCTTCGAAAGCCCCGTGCTGAACGAAAAGCCGGAGATGCATTTCTTCCGCTACATCTTCCTCGTTCCGACCGCGACTGTTGCCGTCTTCGTCTTCGGAGCGGTCGAGGCCGGCGGGCTCTCGCTCTTCCCGATCTATGCCACCCGTACCGGCTTCTCCGAGACACAGGCCGCCTTGCTGCTGACGGTGATGGGCATCGGCAATATGGTCTTCCAGATCCCGCTGGGGCTGCTCTCCGACCGCATGAAGGACCGCAGGCTGCTGTTGTCCATCCTCGCCTTCATCGGACTGTGCGGCTCGCTGGCGCTGCCGCTGCTCACCGACCACTGGCAGTTGATGGCGGTCGTGCTGCTGTTCTGGGGCGGATGTGTATCGGGTCTCTATACGATCGGGCTCAGCCATCTCGGAGCACGACTCACGGGGGCGGATCTCGCCGCCGCCAATGCCGCCTTCATCTTCTGCTATGCGGTCGGCACGGTGGCCGGTCCACAGGCAATCGGCGCGGCCATCGATCTCACCGGAAACAACGGTTTTGCCTGGGCAATTGCGGGCTTCTTCGCCCTCTATGTCGTGCTTTCCTTGGGTCGCCTGCTTTTTAACCCGAAACGCACTTGACTTTTCGGGCGCGATTTGTAGTTTCGCGCCAGATTTGCCGTGGGCCACGTTCGGTCGTCCACGGCTTCGTTTATTAGAGGCAGGACGACCATGGCCAAGGCTACAACCATCAAGATCAAGCTTCTGTCGACGGCCGACACGGGTTTCTTCTACGTTACCACGAAGAACAGCCGTACGATGACGGACAAGATGACGAAGACCAAGTATGACCCGATTGCGAAGAAGCATGTCGAGTTCAAGGAAACCAAGATCAAGTAAGATTTGGTCCCATCGGTTCCACAAAAAAGGCGTGTCACTCTGTGACGCGCCTTTTTCTTTGGCAAATCCGAGCCAGTGCCCCCTTGAGCCCTCCCCTTCGCGCAAACAAAAACACCGGCCTCCCACGGGGAGACCGGTGTTTCGCTGATAGGGGGTCGGTCGGCATGCAAACACGGCACGAGGAACCGTTTTGACGTTGCACACCAACCGACCGACCCCACGACCCAGGAGATGCGGCGGACCTGAGCATCATGGGGTATCCAGAACCTCTTGGAGAGGTCTTTTTCGATGTGGTCAAACTCTCTTAAGTAGAGAAAAAAATCAACAGTTTATTAACTGCCCTACGTTGCATGCTCTTGATATGGTTAAATTCGGGACAGAAGACTTGTTCGACCAGACTTGCTACGCGCCAGGTAAACATTGTTCCGTGAACAATCCCACAGTCTAAGTTGCAAGCAACAGATTTAGTCCCGCAAGCCGCAGCATTTTCCGCGACCCGCGGCACACGCGGAGATTAAAGATAAATCTAATATAAAGATACAGCTTTATGTCGGGAAGCAACACGCCTCGATCGACGCCAGCCAACGGATTCTATTGAACAGCAATAGTGTCACCGGCAAAACGATACAGTTGAAACTGCCCAAAATCGGTGCAAAATGCATGAAAGGCGCCAACTTAAGCGGCACCACAAAAAGCTGTGAATGGTTAGATCACGCTGCGGCGGCAACCACACGATTGCGACCGGAATTCTTGGCTTCGTATAGCGCCCTGTCGGCCTGCTTGAGCAATTGCTCCGGCGTGTCGATGCCTGGCCCCAGTGTGGCGATCCCCATGGAGGCGGTCAGCATCAGCGGTGTCTCGCCCGAACGCAGCTGGAAGGGTCGCGCCTCGATCATCAGGCGCAGGCGTTCCGCCACGTTGGCGGCCACTTCCGCCGGCGTGTCGGGCATGACCACCACGAACTCCTCGCCTCCGTAGCGGCAGGCCAGATCGGCGCCGCGCACGGTCGACCTGATCCGTCCGGAAAACTCCTTCAGGACCTCGTCGCCGGCATCGTGGCCGAACTGGTCGTTGACCAGCTTGAAGCGGTCGATATCGGTGATGCAGATGGTGAGCGGACGACCTCGAACCTTGGCGCGGGCAAAGAGTGTGCGCAGCTGGGTATCGAGATAACGACGATTGTGGAGACCGGTCAGGCCGTCGGTGACGGCAAGCTCGATCGTCTGGCGCACGCTGTTGCGGAGGCGATCATTGTAGCGCTTGCGGCGCACCTGGGTCAGCGCGCGGGCGACGAGTTCGTTCGGATCGAGCGGACGCACGATGTAATCGTTCACGCCGAGATCAAGCGCGCGGATGATCATCTGTTCGTCACCCTGCTCCGTAATCAGCAAGATCGGGATGAAGCGTGTGCGCTCCAGGGAACGGAGCTGGGAGCAGAAGCGAAGCGGATCGTAATCTGCAAGGTTGCTGTTGACGATGACGAGGTCGTAGCCGTTCTCTGCGGCTTCGAACACGGCAGCCTGGGGATCGGACAGCGCGCTGACTTCGGCGATCGGCTTCAATGCCTTGACGATGCGCTCCTGAGAAGCGCCCCGGCTGTCGACGAGCAGGACCTGGGCCTGCTCCTCGAGCCGGCCGTCGGTCAGGCGCAGGGCGTCCTCGACGCCGGCCTGACGCGTTCCATCGTGGCGCAGACGCAATTCGTCGCTCAGCGTCTTCAACCGGACCAGGCTCTTCACCCGCGAAATGAGCTGCAGGTCGTTGACCGGTTTGGTCAGAAAGTCGTCGGCACCGGCCTTCAGGCCGCGGACGCGGTCGGAGGGCTGGTCGAGCGCGGTGACCATGACGACGGGGATATGGGCTGTACGCGGGTTGGATTTCAGCCGCTCACAGACCTCAAAGCCGTCCATTTCCGGCATCATGATATCGAGCAGGATCACATCGACCTGGGTGCGGTCACAGATATCGAGGGCATCGAAACCGTTGTTCGCCGTCAGGACGTCGAAATACTCCGCCATCAGCCGCGCTTCGAGCAGCTTCACATTGGCGGGTATATCGTCGACGACCAGTATGCGCGCAGTCATGTCCCTTAATCCTCACGCATCTCCGAGATAGGTCTTGATGGTCTCGATGAACTTCGGCACCGAGATTGGCTTGGAAACATAGGCTTCGCAACCACCCTGACGAATTCGCTCTTCGTCGCCCTTCATGGCGAAGGCGGTTACCGCAATCACGGGGATCACATGCAGGTCGGGGTCATCCTTCAGCCATTTCGTCACTTCCAGTCCGGACACTTCCGGCAACTGAATGTCCATGAGAATCAGATCCGGCTTGTGACGCCGCGCAAGGTCCATGGCCTCCATGCCATTGCGGGTCTGCACCGTCTCATAGCCGGACGCCTCGATAAGATCGCGGAAGAGCTTCATGTTGAGCTCGTTGTCTTCGACAATCATTACCTTTTTCGGCATCCACCCGATCCCTTGTCTCGCATCTTGCGGGGTTCCATTGCCGGACCCAGGCGCGAGTTCGCATCTTCCGTCACTCTACATGCTAGTGCTATTTGGTTTCGAAATCGGTAATTTGCCAGGAAAACAGGAAAAGACTTTATGAAAAACAGAGATATACCTGCAAGTGCCGATGATACGGCCATCGCCGTTCTCGGCTGGCTTGCCAGCGAGCCGGACATGCTGTCGCGATTTCTCGCCTTGTCCGGGGTGCAGCCGGGGCAGATGCGCGACGCGGTCAATGATCCGGGTTTTCTCGCCGGCATGCTCGAATTCCTGATGCAGCATGAACCGACGCTCTTGGCATTCTGCGAGGCCACCGCGACGAAACCCGAGGTGGTCGTTGCAGCCTATCACCACTATGTGCGACCCGGCCTCGATTCGGGCGAGTTCTGATGCTGACCGATCTCGCCCATATCAAGCTTGCTGACCGGCCGCTGATCGTCTGCGACGTGGACGACGTGGTGTTGCAATTTGCTACCCCCTTCGAGGCGTTTCTCCTGGAACGCGGCCTCACCCTGCTGCCACGTTCGTTCAAGCTGACCGGCAATATTGTCGATGCGACCGCGCGAGCACTCGATGCGGTGGCGGTCAAGGACCTGATCCACGACTTCTTCGTCGAGCAGGAACGCTGGCAGACACCCTTCGCAGAAGCCGTCGACAGCCTGAATGCGCTGGCAGTTGAAGCAGATCTGGTCTTCCTGACCGCGATGCCGCCACGCCATGCGGAGATCCGACGCCGGCTTCTCGATCGGTTGACACTCTCCTATCCGATGATTTCCAGCGAGGACGCCAAGGGACCCATCGTCGCGGCCCTGCACGAGAACCGGCCCCTGCCCGTCGCCTTCATCGACGACATGGTCAGCAATCTGCATTCGGTCCGCGAGCATGTGGCAGAGTGTGCGCTCGTTTACATGCCGCCCGATGTTGCAATCTTCCGCCACGCCCCCGAGCCGGAGCCGCCGGTCCAGAAGGCGCAGGACTGGACTGAGGCGCGCCGTCTGATCGAAGCCCATTTTCACCGCTGACTGCCTTTTCGGCTGTGGCATCCGGCATGGCCAAACGGCGGTCAGATCCCTCTTGCCAGGCAAGAAGGGGCGGCTTAGGGTGCAAACGTTCAACCTTTGTTCCCACATGTCCTCGATAGACCAACCTCGACCCGGCTTTTGCCGTGACTGCCTTGAGGAGCAGCCCGATGGGCTGCGGCGTTGCCGCGCCTGTGGCAGCCCTCGTCTGGTCTATCATGCGGAATTGCGTGAGCTGACGCTCGCGCATGTCGACTGCGACGCGTTTTATGCGGCGGTCGAGAAACGCGACAATCCCGACCTGATCGACAAGCCCGTGATCATCGGAGGCGGCAAACGCGGCGTCGTTTCAACCGCCTGCTATGTCGCGCGCATCCACGGCGTGCGCTCGGCCATGCCAATGTTCAAGGCGCTTGAGGCCTGTCCGCAGGCGGTGGTGATCAGACCGGACATGGAGAAATATGTTCGGGTCGGGCGGCAGGTGCGGGCGTTAATGGAGGAATTGACGCCGCTGGTGCAGCCGATCTCGATCGATGAGGCGTTCCTCGAACTGCGCGGCACGGAACTTTTGCATCACGATCCGCCGGCACGGGTTCTGGCGCGCTTTGCACGGCGCGTGGAACAGGAGATCGGCATCACCATTTCCGTCGGCCTCTCCTACTGCAAGTTCCTCGCGAAGGTCGCTTCCGACCTGCAGAAGCCGCGTGGTTTCTCCGTCATCGGCGCGGCCGAGGCTGTCGATTTCCTGGCTGACAAGCCCGTGACACTGATCTGGGGTGTGGGAAAAGCGCTGGCGGCAACGCTTCAGGCCGACGGGATCCGGACCATCGGCCAGTTGCAGGTCATGGATGAAGCAGACCTGATGCGGCGCTATGGGGTGATGGGGCAGCGGCTCGCCAGGCTGTCGCGCGGCATCGACGATCGCAGCGTGCATCCCAATGATCCGGCCAAGAGCGTTTCGGCCGAAACGACATTTTTCGACGACATCAACAAGCCGGAAGACCTGATCGTCCATCTGCGGGAACTGTCGGAAAAGGTCGCCTGGCGACTGAAACGGCATGGAATTGCCGGGCAGACCGTCGTGCTCAAGCTCAAGACCGCCGATTTCAAGGCGCGCACACGCAACCGGCGGCTGGACGACCCGACGCAACTGGCGGACCGCATTTTCCGCACCGGCATGGCGCTTTTGGAAAAGGAGGCAGACGGCACGCGTTTCCGGCTGATCGGCATCGGCGTGAGCGACCTGAAGGATGCGGCAACGGCCGATCCGCCTGATCTCGTCGACGCGCAGGCGACGCGGCGTGCGGCAGCGGAGGCGGCGATGGACAAATTACGCGACAAGTTCGGCAAAGGTACGGTACAAACCGGATATACCTTCCCCGCAAAGCGGTCCTGACATCCACATGGCCCTGCCTCAGCCCCATCCGACGCACTCTCCATCGCTGCGCCCGTCGCGGGCGGATCGGCGCTGGCGGCACATCCGGGTGGCGGCCTCCTATCACCGCCGGCGGGGCAACGATCTGTTGCTCGGCCTGATCCTCGCCTTCGTCGCCGGCGCCATGAATGCCGGCGGGTTCCTCGCCGTCGGACGCTACACGTCCCATATGACAGGCGTGGTCTCGTCGATCGCCGACGATCTCGCGCTCGGGCTGTTCGGCCTGGTCGGGGCGGGTCTCACTCTGCTCATCTCCTTCCTCTGCGGTGCGGCCTGTTCGGCAATCCTGATCAACTGGGCGCGGCGGCATGCGAGACGCCAGCAATATGCCTATCCGTTGGCGCTCGAATCGGGCCTGCTGATCCTCTTTGCCGGCCTGGGAACGCTGCATGACGCAGCCGTGGCACCGGCAACCGCCATGCTGCTCTGCATCATCATGGGATTGCAGAACGCGACAATCACCAAGATCTCCGGCGCCCGCATCCGCACGACGCACCTGACCGGCATGGTCACCGATATCGGCATCGAACTCGGCAAGGTCGCCTATCTCGGCATCGCCCGCCTGCTCTCCCATCCACCTGTCCCCGTCGACCGGCGCAAGCTGTCGATCCTGCTGCCGATCGTTTCGATGTTCTTCTTCGGTGGACTGGTCGGTGCGCTCGGTTTCAAGCATCTCGGCCATGCCTTCGCCCTGCCGATCGCGGCCCTTTTGCTGGCCGTCGCCTCGCCGCAGCTGCAGGGGCGGCGCAGGGCGGCAACGCCGGGTTCGTGATCGAGCAAGACTGGGGACAACCGATCAAACATCCGTGTAGAGCGCGGCTGCACAGGCGATCGCGAAACTTTTCTTAAACTTCGCCGGGTAGCATGGCGCCATCCTGTTTTGCGTCATCCCGGTCGTATCATGTTCCAGCGTTTCGCCCTCGCCTTCAGCCTCGGCCTCATGGCCAGCAGTGCCCTTTCCACCCCCTCACTCGCCGCCGATCGCGGCCCCTTGCAGATCTACGTCTCCAAGGCGACCCAGACGCTGACCGTTTATGACGGCCAAGAGTTGCTGGTGACCTCGAAGGTGTCGACGGGCAAGCCGGGACACACGACGCCATCTGGTATCTTCTCGATCCTGGAAAAGCGTAAGTACCACGAATCCAACATCTATTCGAACGCGCCGATGCCGTTCATGCAGAGGCTGACTTGGTCGGGTATCGCATTGCACGAGGGCAAGGTGCCCAACTATCCCGCCTCGCATGGCTGCGTGCGATTGCCGAACGGCTTTGCCAAAACGCTGTTTTCGATGACGGAACGCGGCGCCCATGTGATCATCACCGATGACCCGGTGACACCGGCGGTCGTCACGCATGCCAACCTGTTCACCCCCCGTCAGCCCGTTCCGGAAGGTGGCCTGCTGTCGGACGCCGAACTGCGGCCGACCAAGATCGAGGCATCGCTGGCCCCTGTCGAGGTGGCGATGAACGAGGTGCTGCCGAAGATGGGTGCCCAGGCCCAGCTCGTGCTGGAAGACGAGCCGCCGCTTCGCATCCTCATCACCCGGCGCAGCCAGCGCGACGAGGTTCGCGACGTGCAGGAAATGCTCACCGAACTCGGCTTCGACGCTGGTGCTGCCGACGGCGTCATGGGAAGTCAGACGCTTGCTGCGATCCACGGCTACAAGCGCTGGAAATCGATCGAGAAGGACGGGGAGATCCTGTCACCTCGCTTCATCGCAGCGCTCTCGGCTTCGGCCGGGCGCGAAAAGCCGCTCGATGGCCAGATCATGGTGCGGCAGAAGTTCAAGCCGGTGTTCGAGGCGGCCATCGGTATTCGCGAACCGGAAAAAGGCCTCGGAACGCATTTCCTCGAGGCGAGCCATGTCGACCGCTTCAAGGGCAAGGTGGAATGGCAGAGCGTCAGCATTGACAACCATCTGCCCGCTCCGACGCTGAAGCGCCTCGGCATCACCGAACCCGCCGAGGATCGGGCGGTATTTACTGCGGAAGCAGCGCTCTCCCGTCTCGACATTCCCGGCGACGTCAGGGCGAAGATCGAGATGATGCTGAGCGAAGGCTCTTCAATCACCATCTCCGATAGCGGCATCGGGCCGGAAACGGGCGACGGCACGGATTTTATTACGGTGACGCGGACGAAGGGCTGAGCGCCCTTACACCAGTTCGACATCCAGGACGCCCGGCGTCGAGCGCATGGCGGCGGCGATTTCCGGGGAGATTCGGAAACGTTCGGTGAGCTCCACCTCGATCTCGCGCTTGCCCTCGTCCTTGATGACGATGAAGGAGACGAGGCCGTCGCCGCGGGCGTTGAGGTGGGCGGCCACCGCACGCAAGGGGCCGGAATCGCGGACATAGACGCGCATGGCCTTCTGCATGCGGATCGACTGCTCTTCCAGCGATTGCGCCGTCTGGATGCGTAGGCCGATGCCTTCGGGACGCTCTTCGGCGGCGACCGTGATGACGAGGGACTTTCCGGCCTCCAGGAGGTCGCGATACTGGTTGAGACCTTCGGAGAACAATACCGCCTCATACTGGCCGGAGGCATCGGAGAAGGTGACGATGCCCATCTTGTTGCCGGTGCGGGTCTTGCGTTCCTGCTTGGAAATCACGGTGCCGGCGAGACGGCCGGCGCTCGCGCCCTGTTTGACGGCAACGGAGAAGTCGGCGAAGTTCTGGACACGGAGCTTGTCGAGCAGTTGCCGATACGCGTCGAGCGGATGGGCCGACAGGTAGAAACCTAGGACCTGGAATTCGCGCATCAGCTTTTCCGAGGATAGCCACGGGGTATAGGGCGCAAAGGCAATCTTTTCCGGACCGCTGGCGCCACCCGCCCCGAACATGTCGGACTGTCCGCTGACGGCGTTTTCCTGGGCGCGCTGGGCATATCCCATGATGCGGTCGAGGCTGCCGATCAGTTCGGCGCGATCGCGGCCGAAGCAGTCGAAGGCACCGGCGGCAATCAGACTTTCGAAGACGCGACGGTTGATCTGCTTGGGATCGATCCGCAGGCAGAAGTCCTCCAAGCTTTCGAAAGGCTTGTCGCCGCGGACCTCGACGATGTGTTCGACGGCGTTTTCGCCGACGCCTTTGATCGCCGCGAGGGCGTAATAGATCCGGTTCGGACCCGTCTGGAAGTGGCGGTAAGAGGTCTGGACCGAAGGCGGCACCACTTCGATGCCAAGACGGCCGGCATCCTGGCGGAAGTCGACGAGCTTTTCCGTGTTCGCCATGTCGAGGGTCATCGACGCGGCGAGGAACTCGACCGGATAATGCGCCTTCATATAGGCGGTCTGATAGGAGACGATCGCGTAGGCGGCCGCATGCGACTTGTTGAAGCCGTAGTTGGCGAACTTCGCCAGCAGTTCAAAGATGTTCTCGGCCTGGGGCTTGGAGACGCCGTTCTTCATGGCGCCGTCGACGAAACGGGCCGACTGCTGGTCCATCTCCGCCTTGATCTTCTTACCCATGGCGCGGCGCAGAAGGTCGGCTTCGCCGAGCGAATAGCCCGAGAGCACCTGAGCGATCTGCATGACCTGCTCCTGGTAGACGATAACGCCTTGCGTTTCCTTGAGCAGGTAGTCGATCTTCGGATGGACGGAAGCGAGTTCTTCCTCGCCGTGCTTGCGGGCATTGTAGACCGGGATGTTCTCCATCGGGCCTGGGCGATAGAGGGCAACGAGCGCGATGATGTCCTCGATGCAGTCGGGACGCATGCCGATCAGGGCCTTGCGCATGCCCGCACTTTCCACCTGGAAGACGCCGACCGTTTCGCCGCGCGAAAGCATCTCGTAGGTAAGCTTGTCATCGAGCGGGATGGCCGCCAGATCCACCTTGTGGCCGCGTTGCTCGACGACGAAATCGACGGCGGTCTTCAGTACAGTCAGCGTCTTCAGGCCGAGGAAGTCGAACTTGACGAGGCCAGCCTGCTCCACCCATTTCATGTTGAACTGGGTGACCGGCATGTCAGAGCGCGGATCGCGGTACATCGGCACCAGCTTCGAGAGCGGCCGGTCGCCGATGACGATGCCGGCGGCATGGGTCGAGGCGTGGCGGTAGAGACCCTCGATCTTCTGGGCGATTTCGAGGAGGCGGGCGACGACCGGCTCTTCGGCCGCAGCCTCCTGCAGCTTCGGCTCCTCCTCGATCGCCTTGGAGAGCGGCGTCGGATTGGCGGGATTGTTCGGCACCAGCTTGCAGATCTTGTCGACCTGGCCATAGGACATTTCGAGCACGCGGCCAACGTCGCGCAAGGCGGCACGCGCCTGCAGCGATCCGAAGGTGATGATCTGCCCCACCTGCTCGCGGCCATATTTGCGCTGCACGTAGCGGATGACCTCTTCGCGGCGCTCCTGGCAGAAGTCGATGTCGAAGTCGGGCATCGAGACGCGTTCCGGATTGAGGAAGCGCTCGAAGAGCAGCGAGAAGCGCAACGGGTCTACGTCGGTGATGGTCAGCGCATAGGCGACCAGCGAGCCCGCGCCCGAGCCACGGCCCGGTCCGACCGGGATGTCATGCTGCTTGGCCCATTTGATGAAGTCCGAAACGATCAGGAAGTAGCCGGGGAACTTCATGCGCTCGATGACGGAGAGCTCGAATTCGAGCCGCTCGCGATAATCCTTCTCCTCGTAACCTGGCGCCATGCCGAGTGCCGCAAGGCGATTGTCGAGACCCTCGATCGCCTGGCGGCGCAGTTCCAGCGCCTCTTCGCGTTCTGCCTCTTCCGGATCGTCGCTGCCTCCGGTGAAGCGCGGCAGGATCGGCTTGCGGGTTGAGAGCACGAAGGAGCAGCGGCGGGCGATCTCGACGGAATTCTCAAGCGCCTCCGGCAGGTCAGCGAACAACGCCTGCATTTCGGCGCGGCTCTTGAGATAATGATCCGGCGTCAGGCGGAAGCGATCGTCATTCGAGACGATGGCATTGTGGGCGACCGCCATCAGGGCATCATGGGCGTCGTAGTCGTCGCGCGCCGGAAAGAAGGCCTCGTTGGTGGCGACCAGCGGCAGGTCGTGATCGTAGGCGAGCTGGACCATGCGGCGCTCATGGCTGCGGTCGTAAGCGCCATGACGCTGCAATTCGACATAGAGGCGATCGCCGAAGAGGTCCTTCAACGCCAGAAGACGCGTCTCAGCCTGGGCGGCGTGACCATCGCGCAGCGGACGATCCACAGGGCCACCGGACGCCCCGGTCAAGGCGATCAGGCCGTCTGTGCCACTTTCGCGCAGCCATGACAGTTTGACATGCACCGGCTGACCGGCATCCCCGCCAAGATAGGCGCGACTGACAAGGTCAACGAGCCGCTCGTAGCCTGCAGCATCAGACGCAAGCACGACTATGGCCGGAAGATCCGGCATATGGCCGTTGCCGCCTCGCTTTTCTCCCGTCGAATCTTCCATATCGATCGACAGCTGGCAGCCGATGATCGGCTGCACGCCGTCGCCGATCGCCTTCTGGGAGAATTCGAGCGCAACGAACAGATTGTTGGTGTCGGTAATCGCGATCGCCGGCTGGTCGTCGGCGACGGCCTTGCCGAGGATCTTCTTCAGCGGCAATGCGCCTTCCAGCAGAGAATAAGCCGAATGCACCCGAAGATGCACGAAACCCGGCCCGGTCGACAATCCCGTCGGCGTGTCGATCCCGCTCGTGCTCTCGCCCATACCGCCATATCCTCGCATTGCTTTGAATCACCGAGATTTTCGGTGTTCGCGCCTGCGAAGTCCAGTCACGTTTGTCGCGATCGGCAGGTGTCTACAGGTTTCGAAGGAGCTCTCAGAGAGCGAGCATCAAAAGGGTCATGCTGGCAACAAAGACGGCCATGGAGGTGAATGCAGCAACGTCGCGAATAATTTCGGTCATGTCTGTCTCCTATTTCCTCTATGTTTTTATTTTGTTCCCCTCTTGTTCTTTTGTCAACCCTAAAAAAGCCAGCATTCGCGCGGGAACAAAATCCCCGCTCGCACAATCAGAACGAATGATGAAAGAGGTTCAGGCCTGGATTTCGACGATCTTGCCGTCCACGAGAGTCACGCAGCGGTCCATCCGCCGGGCGATTTCGTGATTATGCGTGGCGATCATCGCGGAAAGCCCTGATTGGCGCACAAGGGCTTCCAGGGCAGAAAAGACATAGGACGCGGTCTCCGGATCGAGGTTGCCGGTCGGTTCGTCGGCCAGCAAAACGAGCGGCGCGTTGGCAACGGCCCGGGCGATTGCCACGCGCTGCTGTTCGCCGCCGGAGAGTTCGGCCGGCCGATGGTCGGCGCGGTGGCCCACACGCATGTAGTCGAGAAGCTGCTTTGCGCGCTCCGCGGCTTCCTTCCGGGTGAGACCCGCGATCAGTTGCGGCATCATCACGTTCTCAAGCGCGGAGAATTCCGGCAGCAGATGATGAAACTGATAGACGAAGCCGACCGAGTTGCGCCGGATCGCCGTGCGCTGCTCATCCGGGAGCTCCTGACAGGCGACGCCGCCGAGCGTGACTTCACCACCATCCGGATGCTCGAGGAGCCCGGCGACATGCAGAAGCGTCGACTTGCCCGTGCCGGAGGGCGCGACCAGCGCGACCGTCTCCCCGGCCCGCAGTGTAAAATCCGCCCCCTTCAAGATCGAGAGCAGGGTCTCGCCCTGACCATAATGGCGGTCGATGCCGGCGAGAGACAGAACGATGTCGTTGGCCATCGGGATCGGCATCCTTATTCGTAACGCAGGGCCTGGACCGGATCCAGGCGCGAAGCCCGCCAGGCCGGGAAAATGGTCGCCATGAAGGAGAGGCTGAGCGCCATGACCACGACGGAAACGGTCTCACTCACGTTCATCTCAGCGGGCAGCTGGCTGAGGAAATAGAGTTCGGGATCGAACAACACCGTACCGGAAACCCAGGAGAAGAACTGGCGGATGCTCTCGATGTTGAGACAGACCACGATGCCAAGCACGACGCCGGCAAAGGTGCCGGCCGTTCCGATTGCGGCGCCCGTCATGAAAAAGATGCGCATGATGGCACCGGAGGTCGCCCCCATGGTGCGAAGGATGGCAATATCGCTCGCCTTGTCCTTCACCAGCATGATCAGGCCGGAAATGATGTTAAGCGCGGCAACGAGCACGATCAGCGTCAGGATCATGAACATGACGTTGCGCTCGACCTGCAGGGCCGAGAAGAAGGTCTGGTTGCGCTGGCGCCAATCGGTGACGAAGATCTGTCGGCCGGCGGCCTGCTCGATCAGCGGCCGCAAACGGTCGACGTCATCCGGATTGTCGATGAAGAGTTCGATCGACTGAACGATACCCTCGACATTGAAATAGAGCTGCGCCTCTTCGAGCGGCATATAGATGATCGAGGCGTCATATTCCGACATGCCGATCTCAAAAATGCCGGACACCGGATAGGACTTGACCCGCGGATTGACGCCGAGCGGCGTGATGTCGCCTTCCGGCGAGACGAGCGTGATCGTGTCGCCGGCCGAAAGACCAAGCTGGGCCGCCATGCGAGAGCCGATCAGTACGCCCTGCCCTGCGGCAAAGCCCACCATGTCGCCCTGCCGAATGTTGGAAGAGACCACGGACAGCTTGGTCAGGTCATCGGGGCGGATGCCCCGCACCAGTGCGCCGGTTCCGGCACCTTCCCGACCAGAGGCCAGCGTCTGCCCCTCGACGAGCGGCAGCGCCATTTTCACCCCGGCGACCCCGCTGAACCGCGTCGCAAGATCGGCATAATCGTTGAGCGGCTGGTCGACAGGCTGCACGATCATGTGGCCGTTGATGCCGAGAATGCGGGAGACGAGTTCCGTTCGGAACCCGTTCATGACAGCCATCACGATGATGAGGGTCGCGACCCCCAACATGATGCCGATGAAGGAGAAACCGGCAATCACGGAGATGAAGGCTTCCTTGCGCCGGGCGCGCAGGTAGCGCCAGGCCACCATGCGCTCGAATCCTGAAAAGGCGCGCGCAGGCGAGCCCTTTCCGGATCCTGCCGTCTCGTTGCCAGCAGCCTTGCTCGCCATGCTCACTCCTTGCCTTCAGATCAGTCCGACAGCGTCACGCTGCCAAGGTCAGGCGGTCAACTTGTTGATCGCCGCCTCGATCGTCATCGTCTCGCGGGCGCCGGTGCGGCGGTCCTTGAGTTCGATTTCGCCCGATGCCACGGAGCGCGGCCCGGCGATGATCTGGACGGGAACGCCGATCAGATCGGCGGTCGCGAACTTCGTGCCTGCCCGGTCGTCCGTGTCGTCGTAGAGCACGTCCTTGCCGGCGGCCTGCAGCGCTGCGTAGAGCGTTTCGCATGCCGTGTCGCAGGCCTCGTCGCCGGCCTTCATGTTGATCACCACGGCATCGAAGGGCGCGACCGAGGCCGGCCAGATGATTCCGTTCTCGTCATGCGAGGCTTCGATGATGGCGGGAACAAGGCGTGTCGGGCCGATGCCATAGGAACCCATGTGGACAAGGTGCTCCTTGCCGTCGGGACCCTGGACCTTGGCGCCCATCGGCTCGGAATATTTCGTGCCGAAATAGAAGATGTGACCGACTTCGATGCCGCGGGCGGACAGGCGGTCGTTTTCGCCGATGGCGCCGAAGGCTGCCTCGTCGTGCATTTCAGACGTCGCGGCATAGACGGAGGTCCACTTGTCGAAGATCGTCTGCAGGCCGGCAACGTCATCAAAATCGGTATCAACCGAGGGGATGTCGAAGTCGACGAAGCTCTTGTGGCAGAAGACTTCCGATTCGCCGGTGTCGGCCAGAATGATGAACTCGTGGCTGTGATTGCCGCCGATCGGGCCGGTATCGGCGCGCATCGGGATGGCGCGCAGGCCGAGACGGTCGAAGGTACGCAGGTATGCGACGAACATCTTGTTGTAGGAGTGGATCGCATCGGCCTGGGTCAGGTCGAAGGAATAGGCGTCCTTCATCAGGAATTCGCGCGAACGCATGGTGCCGAAGCGCGGACGGATCTCGTCACGGAACTTCAGCTGGATGTGGTAGAGGTTGAGCGGCAGGCTCTTGTAGGACTTGACCGACGAGCGGAAGATGTCGGTGATCATTTCCTCGTTGGTCGGGCCGTAGAGCATCGGACGGTCCTGACGGTCCTTGATGCGCAGCATTTCCTTGCCGTAATCTTCGTAACGACCGCTTTCCTGCCAGAGCTCGGCCGACTGCAGTGTCGGCATGGAAAGCTCGATGGCGCCGGCGCGGTTCTGCTCCTCACGGATGATCGCGTTGACCTTGTCGAGCACACGCTTGCCGAGCGGCAGCCAGGAATAGATGCCCTGGCTCTGCTGGCGGATCATGCCCGTCCGCAGCATCAGGCGGTGGGACACGATTTCCGCTTCCTTGGGGTTTTCCTTGAGGATCGGCATGAAGTAGCGCGACAGACGCATAACGAATTCCAGACGGTTGACGACGCCGCGCATCCGCGCGGAATCAGCGATTGAAGACGGATATCAGGAAGCGTTCATAGCCGTTTGGTCTTCAGAAGAAAACCCGCAAGCCAGAGACTGCCCGCTCCCCCACAGACATGCGTGTATGAACCGCGTGTGGGGCACCAACCCGGCCCTTTCGAATTTTCGTGACGAAGATGCGACAGATTTGCACGCCCAAAATTTTTCCGGTCACTGTAACAATTCTGCAAGATTTGGGGGTGACAACGTCCATAGTTTGGGCTAGGTTCAGCCTACAAAAGAGGCAAGGAGTTCAAATCTTTGCCAATCTCGCGGTCAAGTCTTGGGAGGATCAGATCTTAGGCGCGCTTCGTCGCAGCCCCTTAATTGGTGAAGGATCACGCGAAGCTTCGAACAAGGTCTTTTGACCTTGTTTTTTTTTGCCCTGTTGAGGGCGATGCGACCGATCCGGCACAAATCAGGCCTGCAGCTGGAGAATGTCTCGATCTGGGCCCTGCCCTGGATCACTGTTCGGCAAGGCCTGGAACCAGAACCGGCAGATCCTTGAAACTCCAGCCGAAATAGGTTTCGGCGATGTACCATACCCCGTAGATGACAGCCGAGACGATCGTCGTCGTGAGGAAGATTCGCAAGGCGCGAAAACGGGCTGGCGCGCTCGCAACCGTGCCCGGAACGACATTCTGCTCTTCGTCCTGCGTGCGCAGCCCTATTGGCAGCACGGCAAAAAGCGTCAGCCACCAGATCACGAAGTACACCGCCAGTCCTGACAGGATCGCCATTTTCTCGCTCCAGACATCGTGGGCCCCGATATCGGCACCGCACCCGCGCTCTCTATAATGGTGGAGGGCTGCTGGCACAAAGGCAAAAGCGTCGCAGCCCTGCTCTGCCTGCGATCAACAAGAATTCATCGGCTCTTGAAACGGCGTTCAGACCTGCTCGAGTTCGATCAGTGTGCCGAAGAAGTCCTTCGGATGCAGGAAGAGAACCGGTTTGCCATGCGCTCCGATTTTCGGCTCTCCCGAACCGAGGACACGGGCGCCGGAGGCCGAGAGCTGGTCGCGTGCGGCGATTATGTCCTCTACCTCGTAGCAGATGTGGTGCATGCCACCCGCCGGGTTCTTCTCGAGGAAGGTCGCGATCGGCGAGCTTTCGCCGAGCGGTTCCAGCAGCTCGACCTTCGTGTTCTCAAGCTCAACGAAGACGACCGTTACACCATGTTCGGGCAGCGGCTGCGCCTGCGAAACCTTTGCACCCAGCCTGTCCCGATAGCTCGCGGTCGCGGCAGCGAGGTCGGGAACGGCGATGGCGATGTGGTTGACACGGCCCAGCATAAACTACCTCCGGCATGAATTCGACGGGTCGGTCGCCAGACTATGCGAGAGATCGCCCGCCGTCTGTCAGACTTTGGTCAGGAAGACCGTGACCACGGGTTTCTTGCCCCAGACTTCATTCGCTGTGGACCGGACAGCGCGGCGAATGGATTCCCGCACCGTCTCCAGATCCTTGCGGCGGCTGCGCGGAATGCTTTCGACCGCTCCGAGGACAGCGTCATAAAGCGTGTCCTCCATCGCCTCCCCTTCGAAATCGTATTCGGGCAGACCGACGGGCACCACATCGGGATCACCAAGGAAGTCAAAGCGGCTGTCGAGCACGACATTGACCGCGACATGGCCGACATAGGACAGCTTCTTGCGGTCGGAAATCCCCATTTCCTCAAGATCGCCGAGAAGGCGGCCGTCCTTGTAGACGCGCCCGAAAGGCGCCTGATCGATGACTTCAGCGGGGCCTGGCGCCAGCCGCAGGATATCGCCGTTGCGGACGCGCGGCACGGTCTTGATGCCGGCCTGGAGGCCGAGTTCCGTCTGTGCCACGAGATGGGCGGCCTCACCATGGACCGGGACGAGGATCTCCGGACGGGTCCACTCGTACATCTTCAAAAGTTCGTTGCGACGCGGGTGGCCGGACACATGAACCAGCGCTTCCGCGTCGGTGACGATGTGTACGCCCTGCTCCACCAAACCGTTCTTGATATCCTGGATCGCCTTTTCATTGCCGGGGATGGCACGCGAGGAGAAGACCACCGTATCGCCCTTGGTCAAGGCGACGTTGCGCATTTCGTCGCGGGAGAGCTTGGCAAGCGCTGCCCGTGGCTCGCCCTGGCTACCGGTCAGGATCACGACGACCTTGTCGCGTGGAATGAAACCATACTCATCTTCGGCGATAAAGGGTTTCAGGCCCTGCATGATGCCGATATCGTCGGCCACGGCCGTGACGCGCTTCAGCGAACTGCCAAGGAGCAGAACCTCGCGGCCTGCGGCTTCCGCCGCCTGGGCGATCGAGCGAATGCGGCCGACATTGGAGGAAAAGGTCGTAATCGCGACACGGCCTTCAGCAGCTTCGATGATCTTGCGCAGGCCTTCGGAGACCTCTTCTTCGGAGGGCGAGACGCCGTCGCGGAGCGCATTGGTGCTGTCGCAGAGAAGCGCCAGCACGCCCTCATCGCCAACGGCGCGGAACCGCGCCTCATCCGTCAGTGGTCCGAGTGACGGATTGTGATCGATCTTCCAGTCACCGGTGTGCACCACGTTGCCGAGCGGCGTGCGGATGACGAGCGACATGGGTTCGGGGATCGAGTGATTGACGCCGATCGCTTCAATCTCGAAGGGGCCGACATTGATGCGGTCGCCCTGCTTGAAGGGCGTGATCGGGATTTCAGCGCGCGAGCCTTCGTAATCCCGCTTTGCTTCCAGCATGCCGGCAGTAAAGGCCGATGCATAGACCGGCACGTTGAGCCCCGGCCACAGATCGTTCAGGGCGCCGTAATGGTCCTCGTGCGCATGGGTGATGATGATGCCCTTGAGGTTCTTCTTCTGCGATTTCAGGAAGCGCAGGTCTGGCAGAACGAGATCCACGCCGGGAAGATCAAGACCGGCAAAGGTCACACCGCAATCGACCATGATCCACTGGCGATTGGACGGCGGACCATAACCGTACAATGCGAGGTTCATTCCGATTTCCCCCACGCCACCCAGCGGCAGGAAAACCAGTTCGTCGTTCTTGGCCATTCGTTCTTTCCGTTCCGTCCTACCCGAAAAACACATCACCTGCGGCGATGGACAGGGTCCCATCCGCAGCGTCGAGCAATAGAAGTCCCTTATCATCAATTCCAGAAAAGATACCCGAAATCGAACGATCCGGCAGGTTCACCGTGATTTTCTCGCCGATCCCGCAGGCGACCCGTCGCCAGCGGCGGACGATTTCCGCAATTCCCCTACCCTGGTCCCAGACCCCGAGCACTTCTGCCATCTCCGCATAGAGATGGGCAAAGAGCTCTTGCGGTGATGTCGCCGCGCCTTGATCGGCTAGCGATGTCACCGGGTAGAGGGCCAGATCCGGGCGGGCCTTGATGTTGATGCCGATGCCGATGGCTAGCGCCATGCGGCCATCCGTCAGGCGTTCGGCCTCTATCAATATCCCCGACGTCTTCTTGCGCCCGATCAGAACGTCATTCGGCCACTTAATCTCGACCGCCTCGCTTCCGGCCGGAAGGGCCGTCTGGATAGCGGCATGCACAGCGAGAGCCACGGCAAGCGGCAGGGAGCCGAGCACTTCCGTCGGCGCAAAATCGATCAGGAGCAGTGTCGAATAAAGATTGCCCCGTTCCGACACCCATTCACGACCCCGGCGACCGCGCCCTCCCGTCTGGCGCCCGGCGGTGACCCATAAAAAACCGGCATCGCCCGCGCGAGCGCGGGCGAATGCTTCCGTATTCGTGGACGACACTTCGTCGAGGGCTTCGTGCCGGAAATCATCAATTGAGATCCGGCGCGTTCTTCCGAGGCTCGTCAATTAAACAACGTCTTTGCAGCAGCCTCTGCAGCGGTGCCGAGCGGACCACCAAAGAGGACATAACCGACCACGAAGAGACCCGAGAGACCGAAAACCAGGCGCAGTTCGACGGCGGTGCGCGCAAATTCGCCCTTAGCCTCGTCAAACCACATGACCTTCACGATGCGCAGATAGTAATAGGCACCGATGACCGAAGCGACGACGCCGATGATGGCCAGCGCGTAAAGCTTGGCTTCGATCGCCGCCACGAAGACGAAGTACTTGGCGAAGAAGCCGGCCAGCGGCGGAATACCGGCGAGCGAGAACATCAGCGCAGTCAATACGAAGGCCATGAAGGGACGCGTGGTCGAAAGGCCGGCGAGATCATCAATGTTCTCGACATTGCCGCCTTCCTTCTGGCGCATGGCCATGATGCAGGCGAAGGTGCCGAGCGTCATCACCAGATAGATCATCATGTAGAGCAGGACGCCGGCAACACCGGTGTCATTGCCGGCGGCGAGGCCGACCAGCGCGTAACCCATGTGACCGATGGAGGAATAAGCCATCAGTCGCTTGATGTTCTTCTGGCCAATGGCGGCGACAGAACCGAGCACCATCGAGGCAATCGAGATGAAGACCACGATCTGCTGCCATTCGGCGAAGATCGGCAGGAAGGCATCAATGACGATGCGGACCAGGATCGCCATGGCACCGACCTTCGGGGCAGCCGCCAGGAAGGCGGTGACGGGGGTCGGCGCACCTTCGTAGACGTCGGGCGTCCACATATGGAACGGCACAGCGGAAATCTTGAAGGCGAGGCCCGCGAGCACGAAGACGAGGCCGAAGATCAGGCCAAGACCAGGCTCACCCTGCGAGAGAACCGCTGCGATTTGCTCGAAGCCGGTGTTGCCCGTGAAGCCGTAGACGAGAGACATGCCGTAGAGCAGCATGCCCGACGAGAGAGCGCCGAGCACGAAGTACTTGAGGCCGGCTTCCGTCGAGCGCAGGCTGTCGCGGTTGATGGCGGCGACGACGTAGAGAGCGAGGGACTGGAGTTCCAGCGCCATGTAGAGCGTGATCAGGTTGTTGGCCGAGATCATCAGCATGACGCCGAGAGTTGCGAGCACCAGCAGAACCGGGAACTCGAACTTGTCGAGATGGTCGTAGCGCGCGTGGCCGACAGCCATGATCATCGCCGTAATCGAGCCGATCAAAGCGAGGATCTTCATGAAGCGGGAATAGCCATCGGCGATGTAAGCGCCGTTGAAGGCCTGACCCGAGGGATCCGAAAAGATCAGCCATGCGCCCGAGAAGACGAGCAGTGCAACCGCGAGGCCCGTGACGACGTTGGTCGACCGATCGCCGGAAAACACACCGATCATGAGCAGCACCATGGCGCCCACGGCCAGGATCAGTTCCGGCGTGACCAGATGCAGGCTTGCAATGAGAGTTTCAACGGTCATGTCCAAAGGATCCTGTCGTCAGTTCGCAGTCAGCGCCAGAGACTGGGCTGCTTGCAAGGCTGCGGAATAGTTGTTCACCAGGTGATCGACGGATGCAGCCGTCGCGTCGAGGATCGGCGCGGGGTAGACACCGAAGAAGATGGTGAGGGCAATCAGCGGGTAGAGCACGAGCTTTTCGCGGGCGGAAAGGTCGAGCAGGCTCTTCAGGCTTTCCTTTTCCAGTGCGCCGAAGACGACGCGGCGATAGAGCCACAGCGCATAGGCGGCCGAGAGAATGACGCCGGTCGCGGCAAACAGAGCCACCCAGGTGTTGGCGCGGAAGACGCCGATCAGGGTGAGGAATTCGCCGATGAAGCCAGACGTGCCCGGCAGGCCGACATTGGCCATGGTGAAGACCATGAAGGCCAGCGCATATTTCGGCATGTTGTTGACGAGGCCGCCATAGGCCGCGATGTCGCGGGTATGGAGACGGTCATAGATCACGCCGACGCAGAGGAAGAGCGCGCCGGAGACGAAGCCGTGGCTGATCATCTGGAAGATCGCACCCTGCACGCCCTGCGTATTGGCGGCGAAGATACCCATGGTGACGTAACCCATATGGGCGATCGACGAGTAGGCGATCAGCTTCTTGATGTCTTCCTGCATCATAGCGACCAGCGAGGTGTAGATGATGGCGATGACCGACAGCGAAAAGACGAAGGGCGCGAAGTAGTCGGAAGCCAGCGGGAACATCGGGAGCGAGAAGCGCAGGAAGCCGTAGCCACCGAGCTTCAGGAGGATACCCGCCAGAATGACGGAACCCGCTGTCGGCGCCTGGACGTGTGCGTCCGGGAGCCAGGTGTGGACGGGCCACATCGGCATCTTCACCGCAAAGGAGGCGAAGAAGGCCAGCCATAGCCAGGTCTGCATCTGCGGCGGGAAGTTGTACTGCAGCAGAGCCGCAATGTCGGTCGTGCCAGCTTCCCAGTACATCGCCATGATGGCGAGCAACATCAGCACCGAGCCGAGCAGCGTGTAGAGGAAGAACTTGTAGGAGGCGTAGACGCGATCCTTGCCACCCCAGACGCCGATGATGATGAACATCGGAATGAGGCCGGCTTCAAAGAAGACGTAGAAGAGCACGATGTCGAGCGAGACGAAGACGCCGAGCATCAGGGTCTCGAGGACGAGGAAGGCGATCATGTATTCCTTCAGCCGCTTCTCGACCGAATACCAGCTCGCGAGAATGCAGAAGGGCATGAGCAGCGTGGTCAGGACCACGAAGAGCACCGAGATGCCGTCCACACCGACGCGATAGGAAATGCCGGTCCCAAGCCAGGCGTGCTCTTCAACCATCTGGAAGCCGACATTGGAATTGTCGAAGTTCATCCAGACGAAGAGCGACACGACGAAGGTGAAGACCGTCGTCAGCAGCGAGACATTGAGGATGTTGCGGCGGCCGAGAGAAGTGTCACCACGGGTCAGCAGAAGCAGAGCGACGCCAACCAGAGGCAGGAAGGTGACCGTCGAGAGAATGGGCCAATCGGTCATCAGAAGGAGCTCCCGAGCATCATCCAGGTAACAAGGGCCGCGATACCGATCAGCATCGCGAAGGCATAATGGTAGAGGTAACCCGACTGCAGGCGCACGACCTTCTGGGTCAGGCCGCCGACGGCAGAGGCAACACCGTTCGGGCCATAGGCGTCGATGGTGGCGACGTCGCCCTTCTTCCACAGGAAGCGACCGAGCGCCTTGGCCGAGCGGACGAAGAGGAAGTCATAGATTTCGTCGAAGTACCACTTGTTGAGCAGGAACTGGTAGAGAAGCCACTGGCTCTCGGCCAACTTCTTCGGCGCCGACGGGTTCTTGATATACATGTACCAGGCAGTGACGAAGCCGACGACCATGGCGACGAAGGGGCTCAAAGCGACCCAAGCCGGTACGTGGTGGAATTCTTCCAGCAGTTCGTTTTCCGGCAGCGTGAAGAGCGCGGCCTTCCAGAACTCGGCATAGTGGTGGCCGTAGAAGTAGCCTTCGAAGACGACACCGGCAAAGACGGCGCCGATCGCCAGCAGGAAGAGCGGCAGCAGCATCACCATTGGCGATTCATGCACATGATGCATCACGTCTGCGGAAGCGCGCGGCTTGCCGAAGAAGGTGAGGAACATCAGGCGCCACGAGTAGAAGCTCGTGAACAGCGCCGCGATGACCAGCATCGAGAAGGCAAAGCCCGAGACAGCCGAATGCGAGGCATAAGTTGCTTCGATGATCACGTCCTTGGAGAAGAAACCGGCAAAGCCGAAGGAGGTGAACGGGATGCCGACGCCGGTGATGGCGAGCGTGCCGAGCAGCATCATGCGGAAGGTCCACTTGATGTGCGGACGCAGACCGCCCATGTGGCGCATGTCCTGCTCGCCATCGACGGCATGGATGACCGAGCCGGCGCACAAGAACAGCAGAGCCTTGAAGAAGGCGTGCGTGAAGAGGTGGAAGATGGCCGCGCCATAAGCGCCGACGCCGAGGGCCACGAACATATAGCCGAGCTGCGAACAGGTCGAATAGGCGATTACGCGCTTGATGTCGTTCTGAACCAGACCGACGGTTGCTGCGAAGAAGGCCGTGATCGCGCCGACGACGGTCACGACGGTGAGCGCATCATGCGACAGTTCGAACAGGGGCGACATGCGGGCAACGAGGAAGACGCCGGCGGTAACCATGGTCGCGGCATGGATCAGAGCCGAAACCGGGGTCGGGCCTTCCATAGCGTCCGGCAGCCAGGTGTGCAGCAGGAACTGCGCCGACTTGCCCATGGCGCCCATGAACAGCAGCAGGCAGGCGCCGGTCAGCGCATGGCTGCGGTCGAGCTGCATGCCGAAGAGGTTCAAGACAACTTCCGGCGAGCCTGCGCCTTCAGCCGGCAGATAGGACTGGGCGGAGGCGAAGATCGTCTCGAAGTTGATCGAGCCGAACATCACGAAGACTGCGCCGATACCGAGGATGAAGCCGAAGTCGCCGACGCGGTTGACGATGAAGGCCTTCATGGCAGCAGCCGATGCCGAGGGCTTCTTGAACCAGAAGCCGATCAGCAGATACGAGGCCAGACCAACGCCTTCCCAGCCGAAGAACATCTGCAGCAGGTTGTCCGAGGTCACCAGCATCAGCATGGCGAAGGTGAAGAGCGAGAGATAGGCGAAGAAGCGCGGCCGATGCGGATCGTGATGCATGTAGCCGATCGAATAGAGGTGAACCAGGCACGAGACCGAGTTCACGACGATCAGCATGACGGCCGTCAGCGTATCGACACGCAGCGCCCATTCGACGTCGATGCCGCCGGACTGGATCCAGCGCAGGACCGGAACCTTGATGACTTCATGCGCTTCATGGCTGAGCGCCACCTGGAAGAACACGACCCAGGAGAGAAGCGCCACGACGATCATCAGACCGGTGGTCACGTATTCCGATGCCTTGGCGCCGATCTGGCGTCCAGCGAGGCCGGCAATCAGCGCGCCAAGCAGAGGAAGAAAGACAATAGCCTTGTAGATGAGCATAGCCGTGTCAGCCCTTCATCATGTTGACGTCTTCGACGGCGATGGAGCCGCGATTACGATAGAAGACCACGAGGATCGCGAGACCGATCGCTGCCTCTGCTGCCGCAACCGTCAGAATGAACAGGGCAAAGACCTGTCCGACGAGGTCGCCGAGGAAATGCGAGAAGGCGATCATGTTGATGTTGACCGCGAGCAGGATCAGTTCGACCGACATCAGGATGACGATGACGTTCTTGCGGTTCACGAAGATGCCGAAGACGCCAAGAGTGAAGAGCAGTGCACTGACCGTCAGGTAGTGGGAAAGACCGATTTCCATGATTTACGTTCCTTGACCTCGTGCTCGCTTCAGATGCCCTGGCCGGACTTGACCTTGACCACCTTGACGGCAGTCTCGGGCGTGCGGGCGACCTGAGCGGAAATATCCTGGCGCTTGATGTTGGTGCGGTGACGCAGCGTCAGCACGATCGCGCCGATCATGGCGACGAACAGGACGAGGCCCGCGATCTGGAAGAAGAAGACATAATCCGTGTAGAGCACGTCACCCAGCGCCTGGGTGTTCTGGCGCTCGGCGATTGCCGGGATCGGCTGGGTAATGGCCAGCTTGGCCTCCGGGCTGATCGCACTGCCGCCAATGACGACAATCAGCTCGATGGCGACAATCAGACCGATCAGCGCTGCGATCGGTGCGTGTTTGGCCGCTCCCGCGCGCAGTTCGGTGAAGTCGATGTCGAGCATCATCACGACGAAGAGGAACAGAACCGCCACGGCGCCCACATAGACGACGAGAAGGATCATCGCGAGGAATTCAGCACCCGTGAGGAGCAGAAGGCCCGATGCGTTGATAAAGGTCAAAATCAGGAACAGGACCGAATGGACCGGGTTCCGTGCCGAAATCACCATGAAGGCCGAAGCCACGGCGATAAAGGCGAAGAGATAGAAAAAGAGAGCCTGAAGACCCATGGTGGTGCCTTTTCATCTTCCCCCGGACGTGGGCCCTGCCCCGTCGCCCGATAAGGCATGGCCGGTATCCCCACCGGCATGCCCGTTACAAAACTTCAATTGTCCTGGCGGGGTTGATTGCCCGCCAGAACGTGATCCGGAGGGATCAGCGATACGGTGCGTCCATCGCGATGTTGCGCGCGATTTCGCGTTCCCAGCGGTCGCCGTTGTCCAGCAGCCGTGCCTTGTCGAAATAGAGCTCTTCGCGGGTCTCGGTGGCGAACTCGAAGTTCGGTCCCTCGACGATCGCGTCGACCGGGCAGGCTTCCTGGCAGAAACCGCAATAGATGCACTTCACCATGTCGATGTCGTAACGCACCGTGCGGCGGGTGCCGTCATTGCGGCGCGGGCCGGCCTCGATGGTGATGGCCTGGGCAGGACAGATCGCTTCGCAGAGCTTGCAAGCGATGCAACGCTCCTCGCCGTTCGGATAGCGGCGCAGCGCGTGTTCGCCACGGAAGCGCGGCGAAACCGGCCCCTTCTCGAACGGATAGTTGATCGTGGCCTTCTGCTTGAAGAAGTAGCGCATCGACAGGAAAAACGCGCCGACAAACTCCTTCAGGAAGAGCGAATTGATAGCCTGGGTCAGAGCAGCCATCTTGTTCTCCTAATCAGCCGAACATCCGGGTGGGCATGATCATGCCCAACCCATCAGCTTCAGCACGAATGCAGTGATGACGACCATGGCGAGCGACAGCGGAAGGAAGACCTTCCAGCCGAGACGCATCAGCTGGTCATAGCGGTAGCGCGGAACGAAGGCCTTCACCATGGCGAACATGAAGAAGACGAAGCCGGCCTTGAGCAGGAACCAGATGATCCCCGGCACCCAGTTCAGGATCGCGATATCAACCGGCGGGAGCCAGCCTCCGAGGAAGAGGATGGTGGTGAGCGAGCACATCAGAACGATGGCCGCATATTCGCCCAGCATGAACATCATGTAGGGCGTCGAGCCATACTCGACCATGAAGCCGGCGACGAGTTCGGATTCCGCCTCCGGCAGGTCGAAGGGCGGACGGTTGGTTTCCGCCAATGCCGAGATGAAGAAGATCACGAACATCGGGAAGAGCGCCAGCCAGTGCCAGTCAAGGAAAGAGGCCGGCAGGCCGAGACGCGTGCCCAGACCATCGGTCTGCGCCATGACGATATCCGACAGGTTCAGCGAACCGACGCAGAGCAAAACGGTGACGATGATGAAGCCCATCGAGACTTCATAGGACACCATCTGCGCGGCAGAGCGCAGCGCGCCGAGGAAGGGATACTTCGAGTTCGAAGCCCAGCCACCCATGATGATGCCGTAGACTTCCAGCGACGACACGGCGAAGACGAAAAGGATGCCGACATTGATGTTGGCGATCACCCACCCGGAATTCACCGGGATCACGGCCCAGGTGGCGAGCGCCAGCGTCACGGCGACAAGCGGCGCCAAAAGGAAGACGCCCTTGTTGGCGCCAGCCGGAATGACCGGCTCCTTGAACACGAACTTCAGTAGGTCGGCGAAGGACTGGAACAGACCCCAAGGGCCGACGACGTTCGGGCCGCGGCGCAGCTGGACGGCTGCCCAGATCTTGCGGTCCGCCAGGAGGATATAAGCGATGAAAACCAGAAGGCAGACGAGCAGAAGCAGCGACTGGCCGACAATGATGGCCGCAGGCCATACATAGGTGGAAACGAAATTGTCCATGGTCCCCTGCCCTTACTCTGCCGCAGCCTTGAAATTGTTGCGGGCCAATGCCGAGCACTCGGCCATGACGGCCGAAGCGCGTGCGATCGGGTTCGTCAAATAGAAGTCTTTGACCGGCGACGCAAACACAGACTTGCCCATCTTCCCGGGTTTTTTCGCCAGTGCAGCAATGTCAGCCACTGCACCCGGTGCAACCTCGTCGATCTCAGCGAAATGCGGGTAGGCTTCGTAAAGCTTAGCACGCAGTTGCGACAGCGAATCGAAGGGCAGCTTCTTGCCGAGCACGTCAGAGAGGGCACGCAGGATCGCCCAGTCTTCGCGGGCCTCGCCCGGCGCGAAGCCGGCGCGGTTGCCCATCTGGACGCGGCCTTCGGTGTTGACCCAGGTGCCGGACTTCTCAGTGTAAGTCGCGCCCGGCAGGATGACGTCGGCATGGTGTGCGCCGTTGTCGCCATGGCTGCCGATATAGACGACGCACTTGGCGGTCTTGGCCGAGAAGTCGAGTTCATCGGCGCCAAGCAGGAAGACGACGTCGAGCGACGACAACATCTGGCCGGCAGCGACCGCACCTTCGCCCGGCACGAAGCCGAGATCGAGCGCGCCGACACGGGCGGCTGCGGTGTGCAGCACAGCGAAACCGTTCCACTCGTCGGAGATCGCGCCGACGTCGGCTGCGAGCTTGGCGGCGTTTGCCAGCACTGTCTTGCCTTCGGTGCCGGTCAGAGCGCCCTGACCGATGATGATCAGCGGGTTCTTCGCGGCCTTCAGCGTTTCGGCGAAGTTGTTCTTGCCGGAAACGAGGTCGGACAGGGTTTCGGTGCCAGCACCGAGATATTCATAGGGGTAACGCAGTTCGCCACCTTCGCCGATCACGCCGATCGGCAGGCCGCCACGGCGCCAGCGCTTGCGAATGCGGGCGTTCAACACGGCTGCTTCGTAGCGCGGGTTGGCGCCGACGATCAGGATTGCGTCAGCAGCTTCAATGCCTTCGATGCCGGCGTTGAAGAGATAGGTCGAGCGACCGAGCGACGGATCAAGTGCCGTCCCATCCTGGCGACAGTCGGTATTCGCAGACCCCAGAGCGTTGACCAGCGACTTCAGCGCGAAGATTTCTTCGACAGAAGCGAGGTCACCGGCGACGGCGCCGATCTTGTCGGCAGAGGTCGAGGAAACAGCCGACTTGATGGCGGCAAAAGCTTCCGCCCAGCTGGCGGGCTGCAGGCGGCCGTCCTTCTTGACGTAGGGGCGGTCAAGACGCTGGGTCTTCAGGCCATCCCAGACGAAGCGGCTCTTGTCGGAGATCCACTCTTCGTTGATCTGCTCGTTGACGCGCGGCATGATGCGCATGACTTCGCGACCACGGGTATCGACGCGGATGGCCGAACCGAGTGCGTCCATGACGTCGATCGATTCGGTCTTGTTCAGTTCCCAAGGACGGGCGGTGAAGGCGAAGGGCTTGGAGGTCAGCGCGCCGACCGGGCAGAGGTCGACGACATTGCCCTGGAGCTCAGACGTCATTGCCTGCTCGAGATAGGTCGTGATCTCGGCGTCTTCGCCACGGCCGATCAGGCCGAGTTCGGCAATGCCGGCGACTTCGGTGGTGAAGCGGACGCAGCGCGTGCAGTGAATGCAGCGGTTCATCACGGTCTTGACCAGTGGGCCAATATACTTGTCTTCGACGGCGCGCTTGTTTTCGGTGTAGCGCGACGAGTCGATACCGAAGGCCATGGCCTGGTCCTGCAGATCGCATTCGCCGCCCTGGTCGCAGATCGGGCAATCCAGCGGGTGGTTGATCAGCAGGAATTCCATCACGCCTTCGCGGGCCTTCTTGACCATCGGCGTGTTGGTGAAGACTTCCGGCAGTTCGCCGTTCGGGCCGCCACGGATGTCGCGCACGCCCATGGCGCAGGAGGCTGCCGGCTTCGGCGGGCCACCCTTCACCTCGACAAGGCACATGCGGCAATTGCCGGCGACCGACAGCCGCTCATGGAAACAAAACCGCGGAACCTCGGCGCCAGCTTCCTCACACGCCTGCAACAGCGTGAAATGATCCGGAACCTCGATCTCTTTGCCGTCGATCTTCAGCTTAGCCATATTCGCCTTCCTGCCTCACGCTTCCGCGCATCCTGCCGTGGCATTCCTGCCGCGACTGACAGCGCTCGTCCGCACCGGATGAACGCTGCCGGTTTTATCCCTCAAGCCCGGCGCATCGCCCCCGCGCGGCCGGACCATAGTCTCACTTTCGTGACCGAGCCTTGCCGCCCGCCAACCGGCGCGCCTGGCCTGCCCAGTCGTCTCGCAGCACGCGGCCGTCGAGACCCAATTCCTTGTCCAGCGCGACAAGCGCCGTCTCTTCCATCTCAGCCAGATCCTGGAAGCGGGTGATCCCCCTGCCCTTCAGGACCTGTTCGACCTTCGGCCCGATGCCATCGATCCTCTTCAGATCGTCGGCCTTGCCGGAAGCCTTCTTCGGCTTCGGTGCCGCAGCGGCAACCTCGACCTTGGGTTCAAGCTTCGCCTTCACCTTCGGTGCCGCCGCCGGCTTTTCCACCGTCCTGGCCTTCGGTGCCGCTTTCGGCTTTACAGCCTTGGCGACCGCCGGTTTTGCCGGGGTTGCAGCCTTGGCCTTGACCTGCGGCGCCGCCGGCTTTTCCGCCTTCCCCTTCGCCGGGGCCGGCACGGGTTCAACCTTCACGACCGGCGCCTCGGCCTTGACCTCGGGTTCGGCTGCCGGCTTGGCCTCCGCCGCCTTCCGTTCCTCTTCCAGCTGGCGCGCGATCTGGCCCGTCAAATCCATGGCGCCCTGGATGGAGCCGAGGAAGAGCTTGCTCATCTGCGCCGCCATGCCGAAGCCGAAGGCGGTGGCGGCGGCCATGACAGCCGCCGGGTTGGTCATCAGGTCGTCGAGGCCTTCGGAGGCGCGAGCGTCGGAAGCCGGTTCGTCCGGCCCCTTCTTCCCGCCCTTGTCCGAAGAGCTCGTCATACCCTTTGTCCCTTACTCTGCCGCTTCCATGACCACCCCATGGGCGATCGCGTTGCGGGTGTACTGGTCGATGCGCTTTTCCATCTCGGGACGGAAATGCTTGATCAGGCCCTGGATCGGCCATGCGGCGGCGTCACCGAGCGCACAGATCGTGTGGCCCTCGACCTGCTTCGTCACCTGGAAGAGCATATCGATTTCACGCTTCTGGGCATTGCCCTTCACCATGCGTTCCATCACGCGCATCATCCAGCCCGTGCCTTCACGGCACGGCGTGCACTGGCCGCAGCTCTCGTGCTTGTAGAAGGCCGAGAGGCGCCAGATCGCCTTCACGATGTCGGTCGACTTGTCCATGACGATGACAGCGGCGGTGCCGAGGCCGGAGCCCAGCTCGCGCAGACCGTCATAATCCATGATGGCGTCCTTCATCTGGGCGCCCGGTACGCAAGGTACCGACGAGCCGCCCGGGATGACGGCGAGCAGGTTGTCCCAGCCGCCGCGAATACCGCCACAGTGCTTTTCGATCAGCTCCTGGAAGGTGATCGACATGGCTTCTTCGACCGTGCACGGCTTGTTGACGTGACCGGAGATCGAAAACAGCTTGGTGCCGGCATTGTTCGGGCGGCCGAAGCTCGAATACCAGGCCGCACCGCGACGCAGGATGGTCGGGGCAACAGCGATCGACTCGACGTTGTTGACGGTCGTCGGGCAGCCATAGAGACCCATGTTGGCCGGGAATGGCGGCTTCAGACGCGGCTGGCCCTTCTTGCCCTCGAGGCTTTCGAGAAGGGCTGTTTCTTCACCGCAGATATAAGCGCCAGCGCCGTGATGGACGACGATGTCGATATCGTAGCCGAGCTTGTTGTTCTTGCCGAGCAGACCGTAGTCATAGCACTCGTCGATCGCGGCCTGCAGGGCTTCGCGCTCGCGCATGAACTCGCCGCGGACATAGATGAAGGCATGATGCGCGCCCATGGCGAAGGAGGCGATGACGCAGCCTTCGATCAGGGTGTGCGGATCATGGCGCATGATCTCGCGGTCCTTGCAGGTGCCGGGTTCCGACTCATCCGCATTGACGACGAGGTAGTGCGGACGGCCATCCGATTCCTTCGGCATGAAGGACCACTTGAGACCGGTGGGGAAGCCTGCGCCGCCGCGACCGCGAAGGCCGGAGGCCTTCATCTCGTTGATGATCCAGTCCCGGCCCTTTTCGAGGATTTGCTTGGTGCCATCCCAGTGGCCGCGCGACATCGCGCCCTTCAGGGACTTGTCCTTGAGGCCGTAGATATTGGTAAAGATGCGATCCTGATCTCTCAACATAACCTAACCTCTCAGCGCGGCTTCTTGCCGAAGACCTTGATGTATTCCGCTTCGCCACCCTTGGCGAGCGCCTTGGCCTGCTTGACCCAGTCGTCCCGCTCGATGCGGCCGGAGAACTTGAGATAGGTGTCCACCCACTCGCGCTCCGCCTTCTTCCACTTGGCGATCTGCTCAAACTTGTAGATACCGAGGCCGTTCAGCGTCGCTTCGATCTTCGGACCGACGCCGGAAATCATCTTCAGATCGTCGGGCGTTTCCGGGCGCTCAATACCGGCAGGACGGTTCTTCTCGTCCATGACCGGAGCGGGTGCTGCTACGGCAGCCTTTTCGACCGGACGGGCCGTATCGGCATTGTCGCCCTTCTGCTTGACGTTTTCGGCGGCTGCCTTCTTGGCAGTTGCGGGCGTCTTCAGGGTCTTGTCCGTTTCCGGCGCATCGGTCACAGGCTTCGCGGCATTCGCCGGCGGGACCGAGGCTTCTTCCGTCTTTGCCGGAGCCGGCGTGTCGCTAAAGCGGATCGGCTGGATGTCATCGGTGAGCGTCGTCGGGCCACCGACAGGTGCCGAGAAGATGCGATCGACCTGCGGACCCGGCTTGATGTCAGCGCCGCGGCCAGCGGAGAAGCGATCAATGATGTGCTCGAGCTGCGTCGGCGTCAGGTCTTCATAGGCATCCTTGAAGATCATCACCATCGGCGCATTGACGCAGGCGCCCTGACACTCGACCTCTTCCCAGGACAAAGTACCCTCGGCATTGCGCTCGAAGGGCTCGGGATGGATCTTCGACTTGCAGACATGGATCAGGTCTTCCGCGCCGCGCAGCATGCAGGGCGTGGTGCCGCAGACCTGAATATGGGCGCGGGTTCCGACCGGCTTCAGCTGGAACTGGGTGTAGAAGGTCGCGACTTCGAGCACGCGGATATAGGGCATGTCGAGCTTTTCAGCGATATACTCGATCGCAGCCTTGGTGACCCAGCCTTCCTGCTCCTGCGCCCGCATCAAAAGCGGAATGACTGCCGATTGCTGGCGGCCCGCCGGATATTTGCGGATGGTGGCTTCAGCCCAGGTCGCGTTCTCCGGGTTGAAGGAGAATGCTGCGGGCTGGAATTGCTCTTCGGCTAGTCGACGAACGGACATACTTCCTCACGCCTTGTCTCAGTTTATGGAACCACACCGCGTATTCGTCACATTGGCGAATTCGCAGGCATAGGCCGAATTGTCTTTCTGAAGGAATACGAAGAGCTTCGAGCCGGTCCAGGACGAAGACTTGATTTCATATCCCTGCTCGATGAGCTTGGCCATCGATACAGTTGCCTTGGTTGCAACGACATCGCTTTCCTGCGCCGCCACGGAGGTGACGGCAGCGAGACAGAGCAGTGTTGCGACGACGGCTTTCAGCATCAGCGGTCAACTTCTCCGAACACGATGTCGAGCGAGCCGAGGACGGCCGAGACGTCGGCCAGCTGGTGGCCGCGGCACAGGAAATCCATGGCCTGCAGATGTGCATAACCCGGAGCGCGGATCTTGCAGCGGTAAGGCTTGTTGGTGCCGTCGGAGACGAGGAAGACGCCGAACTCGCCCTTGGGGGCTTCAACGGCGGCATAAACCTCACCGGCGGGCACGTGATAGCCTTCGGTGTAGAGCTTGAAGTGGTGGATGAGCCCTTCCATCGAACGCTTCATCTCGCCGCGCTTCGGCGGCACGACCTTGCCGTCCAGCGACGAGACCGGGCCGGTCTTGGCGTCGCCCAGCAGGCGATTCACGCACTGCTTCATGATCTTCACCGACTCGCGCATTTCGAACATGCGGATCAGGTAACGGTCGTAGCAGTCGCCGTTCTTGCCGACCATGATGTCGAAGTCGAGATCGGCATAACATTCGTAAGGCTGCGACTTGCGCAGGTCCCAGGCAGCGCCGGAACCGCGGACCATGACGCCGGAGAAGCCCCAGGCCCAGCAATCATCGAGGCTAACGACGCCGATATCGACGTTGCGCTGCTTGAAGATACGATTGCCGGTCAGAAGGTCGTCGATGTCGTCGAGCTTTTCCGGGAACTGGTCGCACCACTTGCCGATATCCTCGACGAGCTGGTGCGGCAGATCCTGATGGATGCCGCCCGGACGGAAATAGGCAGAGTGCATGCGGGCGCCGGATGCGCGCTCGTAGAACACCATCAGCTTTTCGCGCTCTTCGAAGCCCCAGAGCGGCGGCGTCAGTGCACCGACGTCCATGGCCTGGGTCGTCACGTTCAGAAGATGCGAGAGGATACGGCCGATTTCCGAATAGAGGACGCGGATCAGCTGACCACGGATCGGGATCTGAATGTCGAGAAGCTTTTCGACGGCCAGCGAATAGGCATGTTCCTGGTTCATCGGCGCGACATAGTCGAGACGATCGAAATAGGGCAGCGCCTGCAGATAGGTCTTGCTCTCGATCAGCTTCTCGGTGCCGCGATGCAGCAGGCCGATATGCGGATCGACGCGCTCGACGATTTCGCCGTCAAGCTCGAGAACAAGGCGGAGAACGCCGTGCGCCGCAGGGTGCTGCGGGCCGAAGTTGATGTTGAAGTTGCGGACGTTGTGTTCAGTCATGGTCCCTGCCCTTCCCCTCACTTCGCCGCTTTTTCATCGCCGGGCAGCACGTAGTCCGTGCCTTCCCAGGGCGAGAGGAAGTCGAAATTGCGGAATTCCTGCTTCAGCTCAACCGGCTCATACACAACGCGCTTGGCCGAGTCGTCGTAGCGAACTTCGACGAAACCGGTCGTCGGGAAGTCCTTGCGCAGCGGGTGCCCCTCGAAACCGTAGTCGGTGAGAATGCGGCGCAGGTCCGGGTGATCGGTGAACAGGATGCCGTACATGTCCCAGGCTTCGCGCTCGAACCAGTCGGCGCCGGGGAAAACCTGACAGGCCGAGGGGACCGGCTTGAACTCGCCGGTCGCGACCTTGATGCGGATGCGCAAATTCTGGCGCGGCGACAACAGGTGGTAAACCACGTCGAAACGGTCTTCGCGCTTCGGGTAGTCCACGCCGCAGATGTCGATCAGGTTGACGAAGCCGCACTGGACGTCGTCGCGCAAGAAGGTCAACAGCGGGATCAGGTTTTCCGACTTCGCCGTCAGCGTCAGTTCTCCGAAGCGGATCTCGCTCGACGCGATCAACGCACCACGGACCTCTGCGAGGTAGGAAGCGAGCTCGTTCAGGGCTTCACTCATGTTATCAGTCCCTTCGCCTTACCGCTCGATCGTGCCCGTGCGCCGGATCTTCTTCTGCAGGAGCATCACGCCGTAAAGCAGAGCTTCTGCCGTGGGGGGACAGCCCGGCACGTAGATATCGACCGGCACGACGCGATCGCAGCCGCGCACGACGGAATAGGAATAATGGTAGTAGCCGCCGCCATTGGCGCAGGAGCCCATCGAAATGACATAACGCGGCTCCGGCATCTGGTCATAGACCTTGCGGAGCGCGGGCGCCATCTTGTTGGTCAGCGTGCCGGCGACGATCATGACGTCGGACTGTCGTGGGCTCGCGCGCGGCGCAAAACCGAAGCGCTCGGCGTCGTAGCGCGGCATCGACAGCTGCATCATTTCAACGGCACAGCAGGCCAGACCAAAGGTCATCCACATCAGCGAGCCGGTGCGGGCCCAGTTGATCAGCTCGTCGGTCGAGGTGACCAGGAAACCCTTGTCGGCGAGTTCGTTGTTGATCTCGCCGAAGAAACGGTCATCGGCGCCGATCGGCTTGCCGGTGTTGGGATCGATGATGCCCTTCGCCTGCGGCGCGATCATCGTCGTATCGGACTGGATCACTCCCATTCGAGCGCCCCCTTCTTCCATTCATAGATAAAGCCGACGGTGAGAACACCGAGGAACACCATCATCGACCAGAAACCAAACCAGCCGACCTCGCTGAACGATACAGCCCAGGGGAACAGGAAGGCGACCTCGAGGTCGAAGATGATGAAGAGAATCGACACCAGATAGAAGCGGATGTCGAACTTCATGCGCGCATCGTCGAAGGCGTTGAAGCCGCACTCATAGGCCGACAGCTTCTCGGAATCGGGCGCCTTGTAAGCAACGGCGAAAGGCGCCACGAGAAGCGCGATGCCGATAACAAGGGAAATACCGATAAAGATGGCGATCGGAAGGTAGGAACCGAGCAGTTCAGTCATCATATCACCCTGCTTGTCCCGAATGCCGTGGAAGCATTTAGCGCTAAGCGGACAAGCCGAAAGAGAGTTGCAACGAGCCGTGGTTAGCGCAGGCGGACAGTCAGCGCAAGTCCAACGGAAGGCTTTTCACCCGATACCCAAGCGCACCTTACCAGCGGGTAAAAAGCCTGTCTTGTGCAAACCGCATCGCAGCGCACAAAGATCGATACAAGTTATCATTGATGGAAAGAAATGGCG
>NZ_JBQUZB010000001.1:1248068-1616699 GCF_056314065.1 Allorhizobium sp. DMC15 | reverse complement strand
CGCGAGTGACGGGGCTCGAACCCGCGACCTCCGGCGTGACAGGCCGGCACTCTAACCGACTGAGCTACACCCGCGCATTGCCGTGGGAATAACCCACGCGAACCGCTCTAGACGGTTCAGACCTTTTGTCTCTGGAATGGCGCGAGTGACGGGGCTCGAACCCGCGACCTCCGGCGTGACAGGCCGGCACTCTAACCGACTGAGCTACACCCGCGCATTTCCAAAAAGGGGATCAAGTCGACCCCGGCGACTGGGCTTGCCCTGTCGTTGAGCGGCTCTCTACGGGGTTCATCTGGAGGTGTCAAGCAGGTTTCAAGACAAAACCATGACCGGCCGAATTTTATCCGCAGCCCCCTACCCGGCCCACCCGGAGGCCTTTGCGTCGCGACACCAGGCCGCAGGCGGTTTTGCGGGATTCTTGAACGTTTTCCACACCTCCACTGCGGGACCTTCGCAAAAAAAGAAAAAATTCCGAGAAAAAACGCTTGCGGAAATTTCGCGATCCGCATAGATCACGGCCACCGACGCGGCGGACATGATCCGGTCAGCGGACGGGCGATTAGCTCAGTTGGTAGAGCGCCTCGTTTACACCGAGGATGTCGGGAGTTCGAGTCTCTCATCGCCCACCATTTCTTCCTTAATTCTTCTCGACTGATGCAGCTGGTTATTTGCGTGTTCTGATGCGCATGCCTTTTCCGTCGTTTGTCTGCACGTCGAACGCACCGGTCTTTTTCACCAGATCACTCAGCTTCGACGAACCGTAGGCACGGGAATCGAAGTCTGAATTGAGCTTCGATAGCTGGGCTCCCAGGACAGACAGGGCCACCCAGCCATCATCGCTGTCAATATCGGCCAGAACCCGCTTGATGATCGGAATAGCCGCACTGTGGGGACTTCCCGGGAGAACTGGCTTAGGAGCGGCCTCGGCAGCGGATTCGGTGGCAAGAAGTTCGGTGTAGACGAACCGGCTGCAGGCCTGGCGGAAGCTCTCGGGCGTCTTCTGTTCCCCGAATCCGTAGACATCGGCCCCCTGCTCACGAATCCGCGAGGCTAGTCTGGTGAAGTCGCTGTCGGAAGACACAAGGCAGAAGCCGTCGAATCGGTTGCTCTGCAATAAATCCATGGCATCTATCACAAGCGCGATGTCAGAGGCATTTTTGCCGGGCGTATAGGCAAACTGCTGCTGCGGGAGGATAGCATACCGGGTGAGCGTCTCGGTCCAGGCCTTGAGGCCAGGAGCGGAGAAGTCCCCGTAGATTCGGCGGACACTCGCCTCGCCGAGGCGGGCAATCTCCGCAAAGAGACTGCCCGCAATCTTGCTCGAGGTGTTTTCGGCGTCGATCAACACCGCCAGTCGATCAGTTTTGTCCCTGGATGCCATTTTTGCCTTCCCCTCAAGGAGGCCCGGTCAATCCAGCGCCTCGTCGACTGGTTGCATCACAACCAATCGACACGCGTATTGCAAGGAGACTCGGTTAGTCTGGCCTTAATCCTGCGCCAGCACGATCACCATATCCTTCTCGGTATAAGCCAGCAGCTCCGACCGGTTCGGATTGACGATCACGCCGCCGAGATTGCGTTCGTCGGCGTCCCCAGCGCGCTGGCGGCGGTGGCCGATGGCGATTTCGCCGCGACGGAGTGCCGCGAGCGCCACGGTGAAGAAGTTCACGGGCTTCGAGATATCCACATAGTCGCTCATCGGACGCATGTAGATTTCCGAGCCCTCGACATCGAGCAGTTCGTCGAAGATCGCGGCCATGAACTCGTTTTCAGAGGCCTGGGCGAGCATCAAGCTGACCAGCTTGTTGCTGACGACGAAATCATCGGCCCTGGTGACCTCGGCGAGTTCGCGGTTTCTGACATCGGTCATCTCGCTCACCACGTTGATGTGGAGGCCGGCACTCTCGGCGATCTTGCGCAGGTGGAGCAGCGTGATCAGCGTGCGCGTGTCGGCCGACTGCATGGCCATGTGGTCGCTGTAGCCGAGCACCAGCACGTGGTCGTAGGTGGGGATGTCGAGCGCTTCGAGTGCAGCCTTGCTGCTGGTGTCGATGACGTGGTGCTGGATGGCCATGTTTCCGTTGGGCATGACGAGACCGGCGACATCGGCTTCGAATTCCGGCGTGTTGGCGGCGATCGTCAGGACGGAACCCGGTGCAACATAACGACCGAGTTCGGTCGCGATGATCGGGCCACGACGGTTCCAGCCGAGAATCAAGGTGCGCTCGGGCTGGGTCTCGCGGCGAATCGGGGCCTTGACAGCGGCCTGAGCGATTTGCGGCGCGCCGGACCAGACCTGGATCGAGGCATCGTCTTCCGCGATGATGACCAGGCGCTCGCCAGGGCCGATGATACGATTCGGCGACGGGTTGAGGTGGATCTGGCCCTCGACGTCGCAGACGCCGATCAGGGTGCTGTTTTCATAAGACATGACCGCGGTGCCGAAGGGCTTACCCTCAAGCTGCGGCTGGGCGAGCGTGTAGATCTCGCAGCCATCGAAGTCGAGCAGTTCGGTGTATACGGCCGAGAGGCCCGACTGGCGACTGGTATGCACGACGATTCGCGAGATCAGGTCATCGGCCAGCACGAGTTGCAGTTCCTTGCCGCCGACAATGCGGGCAACTTCGACATTCTGCGCGTCGCGGATCTCGGCCGCGATCATGTAGGGCTCCGCACGGCGCTCCGGATCGTTGACGAGCGCCAGCACCGACTTGATGACCTGAGAGTCCGGGTCGTCACCTTCCGGCGACAGGACGATGATCGAACGCGATGTGTGCGGATTGACGATGGAGAGATCGAAGAGATCGGTCGGATCGCCGCTGCGGCAGATGATCTTGGTGTTCTTGAGGTCGCCGATCTTGTCCGCGATCTCCTCCTCCATCTCGACCTTGTCCTTGTTCGCCATGATGACGATGCGCGGGCGGCGGCGGCTCTGGTTGGCGATGACGAGTTCCGAGATCACGTCGAAGATCGAGGACGACCAGTTGAGGATGATGGTGTGGTCGCTTTCGAGCACCCGAGAACGGCCCTTGCGCAGTTCGTCCAGCTTGTTTTCAAGGCCGGAGCTGATGACACCGATCAAGGCGGAGAAGACGAAGATACCGGCCAAGGTCACGACGAGCGCCACGAGACGGAAGCCCCAGCCCTGGTCGCCGCCCATCGTGCCGGCATCGAAGGTGCGCATGAGCGATTCCCAGGTGCCTTCGATGAAGCTCACAGGCTCGCCACCTTCCGGCGCAATGCCCGTGATGGCGAGGAAGGCACCGGCCAGGCTGATCACGACCAGGGAGATCAAGGCCAGCCATCCGATCAGGGCGATCGCGCCGCCCGCCATGCTCTTGTCGAACTCGTAGCGCAGCCGCGCCCGCCAGGTGTTGCTCGTCTTCATGAATGTGCCTTCGAAAGTGGGACAGAATTTGGGGGAACAATGATCCTCGAATGGCAACGCTTCCGTTAATAATCAACGGGTTTGCGGGAAGCGCGCCTGACTTACCCCTGAAAAAGTCGCAGAAATCTGCCGTTCCGCCTTGCTCCCTTTCCTGTCGGGCTCCGCCATCGGGCCCGAACACGAAAACGGCCCGCGTCCGGGAGGACGCGGGCCGGAGGGCAATAATCGTTTTGGAGCTTACTTGCCGCCGATCGGGCGGGTCGCTGCGGCCTTCTCTACCATGGCGGTGACTTCCGCGCGGCGGGCGCCTTCGAGCGGCATGCGCGGCATGCGAACACGCTCGGAGCCACGGCCCATGATCTGTTCGGCAAGCTTGATCGACTGCACGAGATCGTGCTCGGCATCGAGATGCAACAACGGCATGAACCAGCGATAGATGCGGCGGGCTTCCATCCAGTCGCCACGGTCCGCAGCGGCGACGAGCGCCACCGATTCGGCCGGGAAGGCACTGGTGAGGCCGGAGACCCAGCCCTTGGCGCCGAGCATCAGGCCTTCGAGAGCCACGTCGTCGAGACCGGCGAAGATGTCGTAACGCTCACCAAAGGCATTGATCAGATCGGTGAAGCGGCGCGGATCCGGCGCGCTTTCCTTGACCGCCTTGATGTTCTTCACGCCGTCCAAGGCTTCCAGCACTTCCGCGCCGATGTTCACGCGATAGGCCGGCGGGTTGTTGTAAAGCATGATCGGCAGGCCGGTCGCCTCGGCCACGGTCTTGAAATGGGCGACCAGTTCGTGCGGCTTCGGCACATAAACCATAGCCGGCAGGAGCATCAGGCCGTCCGCACCGATCTTTTCGGCATCACGGGCGTAGGCGCTCGCACGGCGGGTATCGAATTCGGAAACGCCCGTGACGATCGGCACGCGCCCGTTCACGACCTCGACGGCGGCTTTCAGGATGGTGCGCTTTTCTTCCGGATCGAGCGAGTTGTTCTCGCCGCAGGTGCCCATGACGATCAGGCCGTTGACGCCATCATTGACGAGGGCGTCGAGCACGCGCTGCGTCGCATCGATATCGACGGAAAAATCTTCATGGAACTGAGTCGTTGCAGCGGGGAATACGCCATGCCAGCCGGTGGTCATTGGAAAGCTCCTCTTGAGTGGTGGGTTTTAAATATACAAATTGTCGACAGAGCGCAAGGGCGCATCTTTTCCGCCCCTTACAGCGGGGCGCGCGGGCGGATACCTCGTCTTTCAGTGCCGGATCAGGCGAAGGGCTCCGACGGTGCCCGTGCCGGGACGGTGAACCACTGGGGTCCCTCCTCCGTCATGTGGATGTGGTCTTCCAGGCGGATCCCATAGCGTCCCGGAAAAACGATCATCGGCTCGTTGGAGAAACACATGCCGGGTTTCAGTTGGGTTTGATTGCCCCGCACGATATAGGGTTCTTCATGGATCTGCAGCCCCAGACCGTGGCCTGCGCGGTGCGGAAGGCCTGGCAGACGATAGTCCGGTCCCAGTCCATGACGCTCGATTTCGGTGCGGGCCGCGGCATCCAGACTGCCGCAAGTTGCCCCCAGACGCGCCGCATCGAATACCGCCTCCTGCGCCTGCCGCTCGATTGCCCAATGTCGCGCGAAATCCGGGCTGGGCTCATCAAGCACATAGGTGCGGGTCAGATCCGCATGATAGCCGTCAATGCGGCAGCCGGTGTCAACGAGGATCACGTCACCGGGCGCATAGTGCTGTTCGCCGTCGGCGCCGTGCGGCAGCGAAGTGGCGGTGCCGAAGGAGACGATGCAAAAGCTTGATCCGCCTGAAGCGCCCAAGGCACGGTGTTCGGCATCGATTAGGCGCACGACCTCCGAAGCGGCAATGCCGGAACGGATATAGGCATGAGCGCGGCGGTGGACTTCGAGCGTCAGGTCCATCGCATACTGGATCAGCGCGATCTCGGACTGGGATTTGCAGAGGCGAAGATCGCGCAAGAGCCGGGTTCCGTCCACCAGTCTCTTCGTCCCGAGCGCGCGGGCGAGCGCATGATAGACGAAGAGCGGCAGTTCGTCGTCCAATGCGAGTTTCGCACTATGGGGCAGAAGCGAGGCGACAAGGTCGGCACTGGCTTCGTCCTCCTGCCAGACGGCAATCTCGCCTTCCAGGCGGGGCAAGGTCTCGACGCGGCTCTGCTCGAAGCCCGGAACGACGTAGACCAGGCGGTCATGCAGGATCACGGCGCCGACGAGGCGCTCGCTCTGATGCCAGACGAGGCCGGTGAAATAGCGCAGGCTTTCGGTAGACCCGAGGAGAACGCCATCGACCCCGGCCTCAGCCATTGATCGGCGAAGGGCAGCAAGGCGTTCGTGGCGCTCTTCCGTGGTGATAAGCGGCGGGCGTGGTCTGATGGTCATTTTTAGTCCTCACATGGGAAAGGAGGCGCCGGCCTTCGACGGTGGCGGATTAAAACGATGTGAAAAGGAACGGCGCTCAGAGTCCGGTGATGGTCTTCGCCTTGCCCAGATCGCGGGCGACATAATCCTGGATCTGACGGACGATCTGTTCGCCATGGGCGATGGCCAGCCGGTCGGCCGCCTCGACATCGCCGGCGCGGATGGCCGCGATCATCGCCTCGTGCTCCTCGACGTAACGCCGCGGCAAGCGGTCATCGAAGGTGGAGTAGTAGAGCCTGAGGATGCGACGGCCTTCGTCGAGCAGGCGAGCGAAGAAAGCCGTATAGTAGGCATTGCCCGCACGCTCGGCGATAGCGACATGGAATTCCCTGTTTGCCTCGATCATGGCGATGGCGTCCTGCGCATCCACGGCGGCCGCAAATTCCCGCTGACGGTCCGTGATAACCTGCATCCAGGCATCCCCCTGTCTCTGCGCCGCGCCCCGCGTGGTGACGCGGTACATCAGGCAAAGGGCCTCGAAATAGGTCGGCAGACTGGAGAAATCGATGGTCGCGACGATCGTATTGCGATTGGGCAGCGTCGTGGCGAGACCATCGGCGGTGAGACGAAGCAAAGCTTCCCGGATCGGCGTTCTTGACATGCCGAAACGCTCCGACAGACGCGTCTCGTCGAGGGGGCTGCCGGGGGCACGCTCCATCGCAAGAATCTCGCCGCGCAGAGCCTGATACACGCTTTCCGTGCCGGAGCCGCGTGTTCGTGGTGCTTCGCCCTGCCCGCCGTCGTTCGAACCGCTCATATTGCTCCCCGCATGCCTATGCGATTGCGCGGATGCGTGCGCAATCTGCATGCAAGACAACGGGGAACTGCGGGGAAGTCAAGGCAGCGGCATGCGCGTCATGCCGCAGCTCCCCGAAAACAAACGGTTATTGCAGCTCGCTGCGCGCTTCGAGGTACCACTCGACAAAGGCCCTTACGCCTTCTTCAAGCCGGGTGCCGGGGGTATAGCCGGTCAGGGCCTGCAGGAGTGCAGGGCTCGCATAGGTTCGCGGGACATCGCCTTGCTGCATTGGCAGCATGTGGCGCTTGGCCGGGCGACCCACGGTCTTCTCGACGATGTCGACGAAATCGAGCAGGTTTTCCGGTTGGCCGCCGCCGATGTTGACGACGCGGAACGGCGCCTGTCGCGACAGGGTCTCGACGCGCTCGTCGGCCACGCGGTTGGCCTCGTCGGGGGCCACATGGGAGAGGCGTATGATGGCTTCGACCAGGTCCTCGACATAGGTGAAGTCGCGGCTCATCTGGCCTTCGCCATAGATCTCGATCGGCTGATCGTTCAGCATTCGGTCAACGAACTTGAACAGCGCCATGTCCGGCCGGCCCCAGGGGCCATAAACGGTGAAGAACCGGAACGCGGTGGTCGGCGTCTTGTGGAGATGCGCGTGGCTATGGGCGATCAGTTCCATCGACTTCTTGGTCGCCGCATAGATGGTCAAGGGCTCATCCGTGCGGTCGGTCTCGTGGAACGGAACGGTCGGGCTTGCGCCGTAAATCGAAGAGGTCGAGGCGAGCATCAGGTGCTTCACCTTGTGGCGCTCGGCGAGATCGATGATGTTCCACGAGCCCTGGACGTTGGAACTCAGATAGGATTGCGGGTTCTCGATGCTGTAGCGGACACCGGCCTGGGCGGCGAGATGCACGATGATCTCGGGGTTGGCCTTGGCGACAGCCTCCTCCAGAGCGGCTCGGTCTTCCAGTATGGCGATCACGGGCGTGAAGGCCGGATACTGGGCAAGTGCGGCATGGCGCATATGCTTGAGCTTGACGTTGTAATAGGGCGTTACGCCGTCGAAGCCGACGACGTCATGTCCTTCCGCCAGAAGGCGTCGGGCCAGATGAAAGCCAATGAAGCCGGCCGTGCCGGTAATAAAATAGCGCATGTCAGGCCTTCGCCTTCCTTTTGCCGATCGGGAAATGGGCAAAGCCATATTTCCCCATTTCCTCCGGCTTATAGATGTTGCGCAGGTCAACGATGACCGGAACCTTCATCTCCGTCTTCAGGCGGCGGAAGTCGAGCGCACGAAATTCATCCCATTCCGTCACCACGACGATGGCCTCGGCCCCAGCGGCAATATCGTACGGGTTTTTTCCATAGACCACCGGGCCGAGCATCGACTTCGCGGCATCCATGCCTTCCGGGTCGAAGACGTGTACGTCGGCACCGCCGTCGAGCAGAGCCTGGACGATGGTGATGGAGGGCGCGTCGCGCATGTCGTCGGTGTTCGGCTTGAAGGTCAGTCCCAGCACCGCGATCTTCTTGCCGCGCACCGAGCCGCCGCAGGCAGCGATAACCTTGCGGCCCATGGCGCGCTTGCGATTGTCGTTGATGGCGACTGTCGTCTCGATCAGCCGCAGGGGGCTGTCGAAATCCTGGGCGGTCTTGACCAGCGCCAGCGTATCCTTCGGGAAGCAGGAGCCACCATAACCCGGACCGGCATGCAGGAACTTGTCGCCGATGCGCTTATCCATGCCGATGCCCTTGGCGACTTTCTGGACGTCCGCACCGATCTGTTCGCAGAGGTCGGCGATCTCGTTGATGAAGGTGATCTTCATCGCGAGGAAGGCGTTGGCGGCGTATTTGATCAGCTCGGAGGTGCGGCGTTCGCAGAAGTAGAGCGGCGCTTCGTTGAGATAGAGCGGTCGATAGACTTCACGCATGATGTCGATGGCGCGCTCGTCTTCCGAGCCGATGACGATGCGATCAGGCCGCTTGAAGTCGGAAATGGCTGCCCCCTCGCGGAGGAATTCCGGGTTGGAGACGACCTTGATGTCCTTGTCCGGGAATTCTTCGCGGAAGATGCGCTCGATCTCGTCGCCGGTGCCGACGGGGACGGTGGACTTGGTCACCACGACGGTGAAGCCGGTCACGGCGGCCGCGATCTCGCGGGCGGCGGCATAGACGTAAGACAGGTCCGCATGGCCGTCGCCACGACGCGACGGGGTCCCGACCGCGATAAAGACGACATCGGCATCGGCAACGGGGCCCGCGAGGTCGAGGGAGAAGCTCAGGCGACCGGCTTCGCGGTTATGGGCGATGATGGCATCCAGCCCCGGCTCGAAAATCGGCACCTCGCCGCGCTCCAGAGCGTCGATCTTGTCCTGCGATTTGTCCACGCAAATCACTTGGTGACCGAAGTCCGCCAGGCAGGCACCCGAAACGAGGCCAACATAGCCCGAGCCAATCATCACAATGCGCATTCAACACCTATTATTCTGACATCACGCTTCACGCCGCCGCGCCCAGACTCCTTCATGGAACACGGGATGCGACACGAAGATGACGAACTGCAGGGCGGACGCGCCGTTCGCCAGCTGCCGAGATCAAACTCGCGTGGGCAGAGAGGAGCACACGCCACAGCAGAGGGAACTAACCCCGCCGGTGGCTCCAGTCAAAGAAAATGCGTACACTTGGGGTTACGGCGCAGTAGACAGTCGGCTGCGCAACCGCTGGTGCTCGACCTCGTCGAGGGAAAAGTTCCACATGATCGCGATTGCGGCGATCTTTGGCAGAATTGGCAGAAACGCGTACAGCATGCCGAGCATCGACAGCGCGGCCGGCGTCTGCGCAACCTCCCTTCCTGCAACAAAGCCAGCGAAGTCCAGCAACGGAAAGACAATCCCGGCCGACAGGGCAACTGCGAACTTGGTGATGAAGCTCCAGGCGGCGAAATAGAGGCCGGAACGCTGCTCGCCGGATGCCACAGTGTCGTTGTCGACAACGTCTGCCTGGATGGCGGGGGGAAGCGTGAGATCAAAGCCAAGCAGCAGGCCGGTCGCGACACAGACTGCGGCAAAGGGGACGACATCCCCCTCCCCCAGAAAGCCCGCGACCGAGAAGATGCAACAGGCCGCCAGCATGGCCAGGCACCAGGCGCGATGCTTGCCCAGGAGTTTGGCAATCGCCACCGACAGGGGCACGCCGGCAATGGCACACAGAAAATAGGTGAATAGAAGGGGACCCTGCTGTTCGGGTGCGCCCAGTCGCTGGCCGACGAAATAGATGAAGAGCGAGGCCGGCACGGCATTGGCAAAGCTGTTGAGCAGAAAGGCGGAGGCAAGCCTCAGAAACGGACCATTCGCCCTCAAATGCTGAAACCCTTCGCGCAACGACAGTTTACGCCGGGAGAGATCGGCCGGCTCCGGGACACGCGCTACCGCCAGAAGACCGGCGAATGGCAGCGTGACCGCAATGAAGACGGCTATCCAGGCGAGGCCATGGAAGCCCTCGGCCGTATCGACACCACCGACAAATGGCAGGGTGATCGCGATCAAAGAACCGATCAGGGTGGCGCCTTCGCGCCAGGCCGAAAGCTTGACCCGTGCCTGATAGCCGGTGGCCAGTTCCGCCCCCCAGGCCGTGTAGGGAAGAAGCGACCATGTCGCTCCAATCGAGAGTGTGACGCCCCAAAATGCAAGGTAGGCGACACCGGCATCCTGCGGCGGCCAGAAAAGCATGAAGGCGGCGAGCGCCGTCAACGGCGTGGACATGACGAAGAAGAAGCGACGGCGACCGAAGCGCGAGCGGACTCGGTCGGAGAGCCAGCCAAACAGGGGGTCGGTGACCGCGTCGATCAGGCGGATGCCCAGCAACAACGTGCCGATGGTTGCCAGCGACAAGGCGAAATGATCGGCATAGAAGGTCGGCACCACGATGTAGAAAGGCAGCGCGATGGCCGCGAGCGGGATCGCCGGAAGGGCATAGAACGCAAAGCGAGACGACGGCGGGGCCTGATCTGTCATGGGGTATCCGTCACTGAATTGTCTGAAAATGTCTACGGCTTGCCGTCACTTCCGGTTTTGCCCGTCTTTCGACAGCGCTCGGAGCAATAGATCACCTTGTCCCAGTCCCGCTCCCACTTCTTGCGCCAGGCAAAGGGTCTACGGCAGATCGGGCACGTCTTCTGTGGCAGGTCGCCCTTGCGGATCATTTTGGGCATGGGGTCTCACGGGTCATGTCAAGTTCCACTTCGCAGCCGCGAGGACAATGGATCACTTGGCGACAATCATGCGGTTGAAGCTTGCCACCCCCTGCCCCACTTGCTAGCTCCACAGCACAATCACGGGAGACACATCAGCATGAGAGAACATTCCTTCGGCCGCACGGAATTCACCGTCAGCGACATCGGCTTCGGTGCCTGGCAGATCGGCGGGGCCTGGGGCGAGGTATCGGAGGCCGATGGCCGGGCTGCGCTGAATGCAGCACTCGACGCCGGCATGACCTTCATCGACACGGCCGATGTCTATGGTGACGGACGCTCGGAAAAGATCATCGCCGACGTGTTGAAGGCGCGTGGCGGGGAGCGCCCGATGGTCGCCTCCAAGGCCGGGCGCCGGCTCAACCCGCATGTGGCGGATGGCTATACGAAGGCGAATATCGAAGCCTTCATCGATCGCTCGCTGAAGAACCTCGAGATCGACAGCCTCGACCTCGTGCAGCTGCACTGCCCGCCGACCGAGATCTATTACCGCCCTGAAATGTTCGAGGGGCTGGAAGAGATCCGCAAGGCCGGCAAGATCAAGCATTACGGCGTTTCTGTCGAAAAGGTCGAGGAAGCGCTGAAGGCGATCGAATATCCGGGTGTGGTCTCAGTCCAGATCATCTTCAACATGTTCCGCCAGCGCGCGGCTGGGCTCTTCTTCCAGGAAGCCAAGCGCCGCAACGTGGCGGTCATTGCGCGTGTCCCGCTGGCAAGCGGCCTGCTCTCTGGCAAGATCACGGCGAACACCCAGTTTGCGGCGGAAGATCACCGCAACTTCAACCGCAACGGCGAAGCCTTCGACGTGGGTGAAACCTTTGCCGGCGTACCGTTCGAAACCGGACTCGCAGCCGTCGAGGAAGTGCGCAAGCTCGTTCCGGCGGGTGCTTCCATGGCGCAGTTCGCACTCCGCTGGATCCTGATGCACGAGGCCGTCACCGTCGTGATCCCCGGCGCCCGCAACGGCGAGCAGGCCAAGGCCAATGCTGCGGCGTCCGATCTTCCGGCAATTTCGGCGGATGTGATGGCGGCAGCCAAGGACACTTATGACCGGCTGATCGCACCTCACGTCCACCATCGCTGGTAAGACATCGCAGCTTCCAAAAGGAAGAGGCCGGGTGAGCGATCACCCGGCCTCTTTTGTTTCAGTGCGGCGATATGCCGATCAGTTGGTGCCCTGCAGGTTCACTTCCCAGAACAGGGTTTCGCCCGAACTATCGTCCACGCCGTCATTGTCGGTGACCGCGAAAGCCTTGCCCGATGCGTCGAAGGTGAAGCCTTCGAGCTTGTCGAGGACATAGCCGTTGGTGGCCGCCTTCAGGTCCGGCAGGAAGTCATGCACTTCCTGCTTTGTCACGACTGGAAGCACTTCGCCAATCTTGGCCGGCTTCAGGCCGGCGATGTCAACGGAGTAGAGCTTCTTCAGCTTGGCATTGTCGCCGATCTGGTTGTCGCGCTCGACAATGTAGAGCTTGCCGTCATGGGCGGTGATTTCGGAAAGGCCGACCCAGCCTTCGCCAGCCTTTTCCAGCGGGTAGTGGACGGCGCCCCATTCCTTGGCCTTCGGATTGTAGGACAGGAGCTTGACGAGTCCCTTTTCGTCGTCACCCCATTCGCGCTGCACGGCCATCCACAGGGTCATGTCGTCACCGCTGCCGACGCTGGTGATGCCTTCCAGACCGAAGCGGGTCTGGCCGGCGAGCAGTTCCGTCGGGAAACCGATCTCCGCCTTGATCTCGCCTTGGCCGTCTACGTTGTAGATGCCATGGCCGACGAGCTTGGCCGGATCGCCTTCGGACGCGAGCCAGAAGCCGCCCTTACCATCCAGCGCGATGCCTTCGATGTCGAGCTTCTGGGCCGCAGAACCGCCGCGAGTGACCGGCAGGGCCTTGGTGATGACGGCCGGCTTCTGGGTTGCGTCGATCGTGAAGATCGTCGGCTGGGCCGAATAGAAGCTGTCATTGACGGTATAGAGCGTGCCTGCCTTTTCGGCGTCGCCGACGAGGCCGGAGAGTGCTCCCCAGCCGATCGGTGCACCGTCGACGATTTCCGAGCGCAGTGTCGGATAGGCCGGCGTGCCTTCGGCCAGTTCATAAAGCATCACATGCGAACGCACGCCGCCGTCTTCGCCGAGATCCAGTTCGTTGGCGGTGGCGAGAAGGTTGCGGCCAGGGATGGCGACGGCACCTTCGGGCGAGACGCCGGAGGGCAGAAGCTGCACCAGTTCCGGCTCGGCCCCGGTGTCCTTGTAGACGCCAACGATCGAGGCGCGCTCGGAGAGCACGAAGAAATACTTCTGGTCGCCGAAGGTCGCTGCTTCCAGGCCTTCGAGTTCAACACCCTTGGACTTGGCGCGCTTGTCGGGGAAATGACCGATCTGGGCAATGGCGAGCTCGAGCGACGGACCAGATTCGTAGGAGACCTTTCCGGTCTTGTCGAAGATGGTGAAGCTGCGGGAGCCGCCTTTCCAGTCGCCTTCGTTGGCGACGACGAGACGGTCGTCATCCAGCCACTTGACCGCGTCCGGCTCGCGAGCCACGCCTTCCTTGCTGCCGGTGAACTTGAGCGCGCCGTCCGATTTGGTGTCGATGCCCGAGAGATCGATCGTGCCGGCGGAGAAGTGGCTCTTCACTTCGCCGGACTTGCCGTCGACGATGGCGATGTGGTTGTTTTCCTGCAGCGTCACGGCGATTTCGCCGAGGCTGTTGATCGCGACGAATTCCGGCTCCGGATCTTCAGGGGCGATCTCGGAGAGGCCGGTCAGTGCGACATGCTTGATTGAGCCGCAATCGACGACTCCATCTTTCAATGATGCGATGACGAGGTCGCCAGCCGGCATCTGCGGCAGGTCCCCATCATTGACGTCCTCGTCACGCTCGTTCTCGATGGCGACGGCGACGAAGCTCTTGTCCTTGGAGACCGCTACAGAGTCCGGCTGGCCGCCGAGGTCGCAGCTGGATTCAATCGCCTTGGTTGCGATGTCGACGACGACGAGCTTGCCGGACGGGCTGGCCTTGCTCTCGGAGGTGTTGACGCCGGCGAGAACCTTGGTGCCGGCTACGGCGACGGACGTGGGCTCGCCATCCATCATCAGCGCGCCAGCCGCCTTCGGGGCCTTGGCATCGGTAATATCGACAAAACCGATCGCCCCGAGCGGGCTGTCGGAATATATCATCATATTGCCGTCTTCCGTTGCCGTGACGATTTCGGCGGAAGTGGCGGACAGCTTGTCCTTGTCCGCCGGCAAATTGCTAGCGACCGGGAAGGCCGCGATTCGGTTGAAGACCTGCTCGGCTGCGGCCGGCATGGTCACCGAAGCCAGAAGTGCGGCGGTCAGCGCCGCGCGGGTGAGACCTGATGTCATGGGAAACCTCCTGTTGCCGATGAATGGAACAGGAGGCTTTTGCGTCACCCGGATTACAGGCGCATGACAGAGGAGCCAATCAACCCCGGCTTGTTTCCCGCCGGGCTTCCCGAAGCATCAGGAAGAGCGAAGCCCCCAATATGAGGACCGCGCCGATCCAGAGATAGCCGCTCGGGGCATAGCCGAACACGAGCCATCCGGCGAAGACGTTGAGCGGCAGCTTCAAGTCATCGAAGGGCTGCACGTAAGCGGCATCTGCGGCATTGTAGGCGAGCGTCAGCAGATACTGGCCGATGGCGGTCAGCAGGCCTGCACCCAGAAGCAGCCAGAGCGCTGCCCCCTCCGGTACAACGAAGCCCGAGGCGACGGCGAGTCCGGCATTGATCGGGGTCAGCAGCACAAGCAGCCAAACCGTAACGGTTTCCGGTGCCTCGTAGTGCGTGAGGTTCTTCATGATCAGCGATGACCCGCCCCATAGCAGCGCCGACAGAACCGGCAGAAGGGCTGCAAGCGTGAACGCATCCGACCAGGGTTGCAGGATGATCATGGCGCCGGTGAATCCGGCCAGGGTCGCGAGCCACCGGTCTCTTCCGACGGTCTCACCCAGAAAGAGGCGGGCACCGATGATGATGAAGAATGGCGAGGTCATGACGAGCGCGATGGCCTGCCAGATCGGAACGGTGGCAAGGCCTGTCACCCAGGCCTGAACGCCGAAAGCGGCAAGCAGGACGCGCAGAATATGGCGCACGGGATAGGCCGTCTTCATCGCCTTCAAGCCGAGGCGGACAAGCAGCGGCAGGGAGAGGACGAGCGCAAATCCATATTGCCAGAAGGCGGTCGACGCCGGCGGAAAGCCGAGCGTCATGGAGAGCCACTGGGTGACGACATTGAGCGCGGCGAAGGCAATGCCTGCCAGCACCATGAAGCCGGCACCAACAACAGCCCGGGAACGCAAGAGCGAAACGGAGCTCTGATTCATGTCATGTTTCCTTTTCCAAAGGACCAACACAAACCAGGACAGATGAGGACGACGAAGCCGCTCCAGAACGGAAACGACACTGCGCAGCACGCCTCGCCGATCCGCATGACGCGGCGGCAGGACGAAGCCTGACCTCATTCTCTTTCATCCGGACTTTAACCGTCGGCTCCGGAGTTACACCGGATCTGCTGACCCTGCCCTCCCTGAAGGAAGACCAGGCGCTCGCGGGCTATGAGGTTTCCCTCTTACCGCCGGTGGGGAATTTCACCCCGCCCTGAGAACGAATGCCGGAAGACCCGGCCCCACAGAAATATGACAGCCAATGCTGCGACGCAAGATGCGCAAACAAGAAAGCCCGGCGCAGAGGCCGGGCTCACCAGGGTGTCAGCTGACCATCGGCACCGAAGGGTGGCGACGGTCACGACGGATCAGCTGTTGACAGCGTCCTTCAGGCCCTTGCCGGCCGTGAACTTCGGAACGTTGCGAGCCGGGATATCGACTTCAGCGCCGGTGGACGGGTTGCGGCCCTTGGAGGCTTCGCGACGGGCGACGGTGAAGGCACCGAAACCAGCGAGGCGGATGTCGCCACCGTTCTTCAGCTCGGCCTGAACCGTTTCAAAAACGGCGTCGACGGCAGAGGCTGCGTCAGCCTTGGTGAGGCCAGCCTTCTCGGCGACCGCGGATACGAGTTCGTTCTTGTTCATGTTTCCACCCTTTCTGATTGGTATGAAACGACTCAAATGATTAAGTCGGGCGGAGAATACGAAAGCTTCTGCCCTTCGCAACTCAAAAGCACCCGAAAGGCCCGGAAAACAAGCCGTTTAAGGGACTTTTCACAAAAAAGGCTGGCAAATTTGCCAGCCTTTTTGTCGGTTTTGGAGCTTTGTGGCTCACTTATGGCAGAATTGCCTCAGTGGGCGACTGCAGAGCCGGTCTCATCGGCACCCTCAACTGTGCCGATGGCAGGGGTTTCGACCGTTCCGTCCCATTCAATCGGTTCAGGCACGCGAACCAACGCATGGCGGATCACCTCACCCATCCGGGATACCGGTACGATCTCCATATTGTTCTTCACGTTGTCCGGAATGTCGGCCAAATCCTTGGCGTTCTCTTCCGGGATCAGAACCTTCTTGATGCCGCCCCGCAGTGCGGCGAGCAGCTTCTCCTTCAGGCCGCCGATCGGCAGCACGCGGCCGCGCAGGGTCACTTCACCGGTCATCGCGATATCCTTCGAAACCGGAATACCGGTCATGATGGACACGATGGCGGTTGCCATGGCAATGCCGGCGGACGGGCCGTCCTTCGGGGTCGCGCCTTCCGGCACGTGGACGTGGATGTCGGACTTGTCGAAGCGCGGCGGCTCAACACCGAAATCGACGGCGCGCGAGCGGACATAGGATGCCGCAGCCGAAATCGATTCCTTCATCACGTCCTTCAGGTTGCCGGTGACCGTCATGCGGCCCTTGCCGGGCATCATCACGCCTTCGATGGTCAGAAGTTCGCCGCCGACTTCCGTCCAGGCGAGACCCGTGACAACGCCGACCTGATCCTCACCCTCTGCTTCGCCGTGGCGGAAGCGCGGGATGCCCAGATATTCGTTGATGTTTTCGGCCGTCACCGCAACGGACTTGACCTTGCCCTTGATGATCTCGGTGACCGCCTTGCGGGCAAGCTTCATCAATTCGCGCTCGAAAGAGCGAACACCGGCTTCGCGGGTGTACTGCTGGATGACCGCCAGGATCGCGCCGTCCGTGACAGAGAACTCTTCCGGACGCAGGGCGTGTTCCTTGATGGCCTTCGGCAACAGGTGCCGCTTGGCGATCTCGAGCTTCTCATCCTCGGTGTAGCCGGCGATCCGGATGATCTCCATGCGGTCCATCAGCGGACCCGGGATGTTCAGCGTGTTGGCGGTGGTCACGAACATGACGTTCGACAGGTCATATTCCACTTCGAGATAGTGGTCCATGAAGGTCGAGTTCTGTTCGGGATCGAGCACCTCGAGCAGGGCCGAAGACGGGTCGCCACGGAAGTCCATGCCCATCTTGTCGATCTCGTCGAGCAGGAAGAGCGGGTTCGACTTCTTGGCCTTCTTCATCGACTGGACGATCTTGCCGGGCATGGAGCCGATATAGGTGCGGCGGTGACCGCGGATCTCGGCTTCATCACGGACGCCACCCAGCGCCATGCGCACATATTCGCGGCCGGTCGCCTTAGCGATCGACTTGGCGAGCGAGGTCTTGCCGACGCCCGGAGGGCCGACGAGGCACAGGATCGGGCCTTTCAGTTTCGTCGCGCGGGCCTGGACGGCGAGATACTCGACGATGCGCTCCTTGACCTTGTCGAGACCAAAATGGTCTTCGTCGAGGATCTTCTCGGCAGCGTTCAGGTCGATCTTAACCTTGGACTTCTTGTTCCAGGGCAGACCCAGCAGCCAGTCGAGATAGTTGCGCACGACGGTGGCTTCGGCCGACATCGGGCTCATGTGACGCAGCTTCTTCAGCTCGGCATCGGCCTTTTCCTTGGCTTCCTTGGAAAGCTTGGTCTTGGCGATGCGCTCTTCCAGCTCGGCCATCTCGTCACGGCCGTCCTCGCCGTCGCCGAGTTCCTTCTGGATGGCCTTCATCTGCTCGTTGAGGTAATATTCGCGCTGTGTCTTCTCCATCTGGCGCTTGACGCGCGAGCGGATACGCTTTTCCACCTGCAGAACCGAGATCTCGCCTTCCATGAAGCCGAGTGCCTTTTCAAGGCGCGTCTTGACGCTCACCGTTTCCAGCATTTCCTGCTTTTCGGTGATCTTGATGGAGAGGTGCGAGGCAACCGTGTCGGCGAGCTTCGAGTAGTCCTCGATCTGGCTTGCCGCACCAACGACCTCGGGCGAGATCTTCTTGTTCAGCTTGACGTAGTTTTCGAACTCGGAGACGACCGAGCGAGAGAGAGCCTCGATTTCCACGGCATCTTCGTCGGGCTCTGCAAGAACCTTGGCGCGTGCTTCGTAATAGTCTTCGCGGGCGGTGTAGCCCTCGACCTTGGCACGAGCACGCCCCTCGATCAGAACCTTCACCGTGCCATCCGGCAGCTTCAGCAGCTGGAGTACGTTGGCAACGGTGCCAACTTCATAAATCGCGTTCGGCGCCGGATCGTCGTCGCTCGCATTGATCTGGGTGGCCAGCATGATCTGCTTATCGGAACCCATCACCTCTTCCAGAGCGCGGATGGATTTCTCGCGGCCCACAAACAAGGGGACGATCATGTGCGGGAACACCACGATGTCGCGCAGAGGAAGCACCGGATAGGTGTTCGCCTCGTTTGTCGCTGACGTATTCGTCATTTCAATTCCTTTCCAACGTCCCGAGTTACCGGGACCAAATGACCGACCCAAAGGCATCGGCCATATTCTTGCTCCCCCAACAAGTGGAGTGGCGACACCCTCAATTCAAGCCTGCCTGGCCGGTCCGTCGCGAAACTGTGACGGTCAGATGACGCTCTTCCCTCGCCTGCACGCTACAGCGCGAAGCTGAAGCGAGGCATGAGACGCACAGGTGCCGAAAACAGGCATGCAGGACAGGAAAGAGGTAACGCACGTACGGATACGCAACAGAATCCAGGATGGCATGGCGCCATTCCTGTTCTAACTCAATCACCCGCAGAGACAACAGCAGACACGGTAAATTTGCGAAACTTCAACGGGAAGGTCGCTGAAAACGAAAGAGCCCGCCAGTGGCGGGCTCTGTGCATGCGATGGGACGGGCATCAGGCCGATGCGTTGGCTTTCTCTTCCTGACGGTCCGCATAGATGTACAGCGGACGAGAATTGCCGTTGACGACATCGTCGGAGATGACGACCTCACGGACACCATCCAGTTCCGGCAGTTCGAACATCGTGTCGAGCAGGATCTTTTCCATGATCGAGCGAAGACCACGCGCACCGGTCTTGCGGGTAATGGCCTTGCGGGCGATCTCGCGCAGAGCGTCCTCGTGGAAGGTCAGTTCGACATCTTCCATCTCGAACAGGCGCTGATACTGCTTGACCAGCGCGTTCTTCGGCTCCGACAGGATCTGGATCAGCGCGTCCTCGTCCAGGTCCTCGAGCGTCGCCAGAACCGGCAGACGGCCGATAAACTCGGGGATGAGGCCGAACTTGACCAGATCTTCCGGCTCCAGTTCGCGCAGGACTTCGCCCACGCGGCGATCGTCTTCCGCCTTCACAGTTGCGCCAAAACCGATCGAGGTTTTCTCGCCGCGGGCAGAGATGATCTTGTCGAGGCCGGCAAAGGCGCCGCCGCAGATGAACAGGATGTTCGTCGTGTCGACCTGCAGGAATTCCTGCTGCGGATGCTTGCGGCCACCCTGCGGCGGAACGGAAGCAACCGTGCCTTCCATGATCTTCAAAAGCGCCTGCTGGACGCCCTCGCCCGACACGTCGCGGGTGATCGAGGGGTTGTCCGACTTGCGGGAGATCTTGTCGACTTCGTCGATGTAGACGATGCCGCGCTGGGCGCGCTCGACATTGTAGTCGGCAGCCTGGAGCAGCTTCAGGATGATATTTTCGACGTCTTCACCGACGTAACCAGCTTCGGTCAACGTCGTAGCGTCAGCCATGGTGAAGGGAACGTCGATGATGCGGGCGAGCGTTTGGGCAAGATAGGTCTTGCCGCAGCCGGTCGGGCCGACGAGCATGATGTTCGACTTCGCCAGTTCGACGTCGCCGCCCTTGGAGGCGTGCGACAGGCGCTTGTAGTGGTTGTGCACGGCCACCGACAGGATCTTCTTCGCCTGCTTCTGGCCGATCACGTATTCGTCGAGGATCTTGATGATGTCCTGCGGCGTGGGAACGCCGTCACGGGACTTGACCATCGAAGACTTGTTCTCCTCGCGGATGATATCCATGCAGAGTTCGACGCATTCATCGCAGATGAATACCGTCGGTCCGGCAATCAGCTTGCGGACCTCGTGCTGGCTCTTGCCGCAGAAGGAACAATAAAGGGTATTCTTGGAGTCACCGCCGTTGCTTCCGCTGACCTTGCTCATGTCTTTATCCTTCCAGCACGCCGCGCCACCGCAGTCACGGCAGGGCGGTCACTCACACTGTTCAGTTCCCACCGCCGCCTTTGGTGGAAACCTCTTCCGATCCGGAGCTACTAGCCGATCCGATCAATCCCGGAGCGGCGGCAACGAAAACTCCCAGTCTCGGCAGACTATGTCACAAACGTTCAACATAGCCTTAATCCCTACTATTAGCGCTTTCGCGGCGACTTTAAACCCCCGACCTCTTCACTTCCTGCGGCGCCGGGCGGGCGCCGCACAGGCCGGACGACATCAAGCCGACGGAGCCGCGCCCTCGATTTCGGCGCGAGACGTCAGGATACGGTCGATCAGACCCCAGTCCTTGGCTTCGCTCGATTCCATGAAGTGGTCGCGATCGAGCGTGGTCTCGACTTCCTCATAGGTGCGGCCCGTGTGCTTGACATAGACCTCGTTCAGACGACGCTTCATCTTAATAATGTCACGAGCATGGCGCTCGATGTCTGACGCCTGGCCCTGGAAGCCGCCGGATGGCTGGTGAACCATGATGCGGGCGTTCGGGGTGGCAAAGCGCATGCCCTTTTCACCGGCAGCGAGGAGCAGCGAGCCCATGGACGCGGCCTGGCCGATGCAGAGCGTCGACACGGCCGGACGGATGAACTGCATGGTGTCGTAGATCGCCATGCCCGACGTGACGACGCCGCCCGGCGAATTGATGTAGAGGGCGATTTCCTTCTTCGGGTTTTCGGCCTCAAGGAAGAGAAGCTGGGCGCAGACCAGCGAGGCCATCGTGTCCTCGACCGGGCCCGTCAGGAAGATGATCCGCTCCTTCAGCAGGCGGGAGAAGATATCGTAGGAGCGCTCGCCGCGATTGGTCTGCTCCACGACCATCGGCACCAGAGCCAGGGCGGTATCAACGGGATTTCTCATATCGGTCCTTTTTCAGCCTCTCCCCGACACGTCCGGTGGCGGGAATCACGTAAAATCTGTCAACCCCTACATAGAGTGTCCGCACCCTGACATTCAAGACACGAGCAAGGGATATCCTTAATGCCTGCATGACGACGAAGAGCCCTGCCCTAGCGGTTTTCCGGGATCTTTGCCAACGGCGTGGCGGCGGGTGCTCGTCAATTCACAAGAAGTCTCTAACATGGTGAAAACTTTGTCATTCACGGCATCGGACAGAAGACCGGCTCACTGCAATCCGCCACGTATACGTAGGAAGTGCTTAACCCGCCTGAGCGATTGTGGGGCAACTCGACCCAGACATGATAAATTCGGATAGTGATCGTGATCGATGTGAAGACGGCGTTTCTGCTGTGGGTTATCCAGGCAGGCACTCTGGCGATTCTGCTGATTGCCATTTGGCTTCATGCCCGTGACCAGCGCCATTTTCTCTGGTTCGGCATCGGCTTTGCCGTGCACGCTGCCGGCCTCGGACTGGTGGGCGGGCGCGGCAGCATTCCGGACTTCATTTCGATTCATGTCGCGAATATCGTCTCGCTTCTGGCATTCAGCAGTTGGGCCTGGGCGATCACAGCATTGGATCGCCGACGTCCTCCGCTCTCTGCCTATTTGCCTCCGCTCCTCTGGATCGCCTGCAACCTCGTACCCCAGGTTCGTGATACTTTCGCCTTGCGCGTCGCGACATACAATTTCGGCGCAACCATCGGATTCGTACTTCTCGCCATCCTCATCCTGAGGGCCAACTTCAGTTCGCGTCGCTATCGGCAGATGCTGGCCCTCGTTTGGGGGTGCCAGGCAGCATCCTCGGTGAGCTTCGGCATCTTCGTGATCTTCTACCAGCCACGCAATTTTCAAGAGGACATCATCGGCATCTGGATGGGAACCGTTGCCCTGATCGGGTTCATCACGGCGATCATCATTCTGGCAAAGATGCTGATGGATCGCTCTGAAGAAAGACTGCAGGCGCTGGTGCGGACCGATCCGCTGACGGGCGTGCTCAATCGCCGCGGTTTTACGGAGGCCTATCAGCGACTGCAGGACGCCGCCCCCTCGCCGGCCGTCGGTTTGCTGATCTTCGATCTCGACCACTTCAAGCAAGTGAACGACGATCACGGCCATCATGTCGGAGATCTGGTTCTGCAGGAGTTTTCCAACCTCTGCCGGTCGCTGCTGCCACAGAGGGCGGCATTCGGGCGAACGGGGGGCGAGGAATTCGCAGCCGTCCTTGCGATATCGGAGGCGCGAGATGCCGCGCTTTTCGCCGAAACCGTGCGGCTTGCCCTGGCCGAGAAGGTCATCGACACCCCGGCGAACGGTCTGACCGTGACGACAAGCGTCGGTATAGCGGTCAGCCCGCTGCCCCGCGCCGGCCTAGAACAGTTGATGACGGATGCGGACGCCGCGCTTTACGTCTCCAAGGAACGAGGCCGCAACCGGACGTCCGTCAAGTCCGGCACACGGATCGTGACGGTCCCGCCGGCGGGAAGCGAGACGGTGGTTGTCGATGAGCAGGTTGATCGGCAGGTCGCCATCCTGAAGCGGATCGCAGCCGTTGCCGCGTCACTGGATGGGTAAAACTCCGCCAGCACCCTTGCGAAAGCGAGGCCAAGGCATAAACAGGACGTCATGACCGACCTTTCCTCCCTTTCCATCGACCCCGCCACGCGCCGGGTTTCCCTCGACGCCCGAGATCCGGCCTTCTACAGCGACCCGAACCGGGCCTATGCCGCGCTCCATGCGAACTGCCCCACGTTCTACTGGGAAGAGCAGAAGCAGTGGTTCTTCACCGGCTATGATCATGTGAATGCGCTTTTGCGCGACCGACGCTTCGGCCGGCAGATCCTGCATATCGCCACGCGCGAAGAGCTCGGCCTTCCCGAGCCTGCCGCCCATACCCGACACTTTGACAAGGCCGAGGAGCACTCGCTGCTCGAGATCGAGCCGCCGGAACACACGCGGCTTCGCACCCTCGTCAACCGCGCCTTCGTCTCCCGCCATGTCGAGAAGATGACGCCGGAGATCGAGGAACTGGCGAACAGGCTGATCGACGGCTTCGAGAAAGACGGCAAAACGGAGTTGCTCTCGACCTTTGCCGACATCATCCCGGTGACGATGATCGCCCGGATGATTGGCATTCCAGAGGAAATGGGACCGCAGCTCCTCAAATGGAGCCACGACTATGTCGGCATGTACATGTTCAAGCGGACGCGTGCCGACGAGGAGGCCGCAGACCGCTCGGCGAAGGAATTTGCCGACTATGTGCGGACGGTCATCGCCGAGCGGCGGGCCGAGCCGCGGGACGATCTCCTGAGCCACATGATCCACACCGAGCACAAGGGCCAATTCCTCACCGAGGACGAGCTGATCTCGACGACCATCGTGCTGCTCAATGCCGGGCACGAGGCGACGGTCCACCAGATCGGCAACTCGGTCCGTGTGATCCTCGAAAGCGGGATCGACCCGGCCACGCTTTTCACCGACGAGAAGACGACTGAACGAACTGTCGAAGAGACGCTCAGGATCTGCGCGCCGGTGCATATCTTCCAGCGCTGGTGTCTGGAGCCCTGCGACATCGATGGCGTTTCCTTCAAACGCGGCGACAAGGTGAGCATGATCCTGGCGGCTGCCAATCTCGATCCGCAGAAGTTCCCGGAGCCGCTGACCTTCAAGCCGGATCGCGACGAAGGGGCCAATCTCTCCTTCGGCGCCGGGATTCATTTCTGCATCGGCGCGCCGCTTGCCAGGCTCGAGCTCAACATCGTGCTACCGTTGCTCTTCAAGCGTTTGCCGGGGCTGAGGATCGCGCAGACGCCTGTTGTGAAAGACGTCTATCACTTCCACGGGCTGGAACGGCTCGACCTTACCTGGTGAGGTCGGGCGTTTCGCCATAGCGCGCCATCAGGGTCTCAATCGCCCGCAGCATGGCGAGCCGCAATTCCGGCGGGTCGAGCACCTCGACCTCCGTACCGAGCTTCAGCATTTCGGAAACGGCCATGCGCTCATGCGCCATGGGCAAGCGGACCGTGCGCCAGCCACGCTTGTCTGGTTCGCCGATGAATTCGAGGTGGGCGCGGACATAAGGCGGCGCCATGTGCTCGATCTCCTTCAGCCCCCACGCTGAGAGGCGGATCATGGCCCAGTGTGGATAAAGCTCAAGTTCCAGGCGCCGGGTGTTTTCGTTCCAGTATCCGGCGAGATCGAAATCCTTCGGCCATTCGAAGCGCTCCTCTGTCACGATCAGATCGAGGACACGCGAGATACGATAGGTGCGCGGCATGTCGTCGACGCGGGCGACGAGATACCAGGCCCCGCCTTTCATCACGATGCCGAGCGGATCGGCAATTCGGTTCTTCTCCGCCTTCCAGGAGCGGTAGCGCATGCGGATGCGCTTTGAATTCCAGACGGCATCGGCAATGGCCTGCAGATAGACGGGCTGCTCACCCTCGGCGAGCCAGGCAGGCGCATCGAGATGAAACTTCGACTGCATGCGCCGGGCGCTTTCGCGCAGGTCTTCGGGCAAGGCCGCTGTCAGCTTCTTCTGCGCGCCGGCCATAAGCGAGCCGAGGCCGAGATCGGCCGCAGCACCGGGAATGCCCGACAGGAACATGGCTTCGGCCTCGGCCGGCGTGAGGCCGTTCAGGCGAACACGATAGCCGTCCAGGAGCCGGTAACCGCCGTCCGAGCCGCGTTCGCTGTAGACGGGGATGCCGGACAGCGAGAGCGCATCGATGTCACGATAAATGGTGCGGACCGACACGTCGTTTTCATCGGCAAGGGCCTCTGCCGTCACCAGTCCCCTGGCCTGAAGCGTGGTCAGAATGTTGATGAGCCGGCTCGCCCGCATCGGAAAATCTCCCTTTCGAGCATCATGCTAAACCAACCTGACACAATCTGACAGGTATGGTGGCGCATTCTCTCCCCATCGCCGCAAGGCGCTACTCATTTCAAAGGGAGACTTCGATGACCAAGGACCTGCCGATCACCCTCTTCTACTCACCCCAGACCCGCGCCACCGGCGCGCGGGTGCTGCTGGAGGAGCTGAACGTGCCATATGAGCTTCATGTGCTGAACATGAAAACAGGCGAGCAGCGGCAGCCGGCCTATCTCGCGATCAATCCGCTCGGGAAGGTGCCGGCGGTGCGCGTCGGCGACACGCTGGTCACCGAACAAGGCGCGATTTATCTCTATCTTGCGGATCTCTATCCCGAAGCGGGTCTTGCCCCAGCGCTGACCGATCCTGATCGCGGCGCCTATGTCCGCTGGCTGTTCATCTATGGGAGCTGTTTCGAGCCGGCCGTCGTGGACCGCTACCTGAAGCGCGAGCCGGGATCGATGAACGAGACGCCCTATGCGAGCTACGAGTCGCTCATCGACATGCTGGAAGAAGCGCTCAATACAGGCCCCTACCTGCTCGGCGAGCGCTTTACGGCAGCGGACCTGCTCTGGGGGATCGCCCTGCGTTGGACGACGATGTTCGGCCTGGTCGAGGCACGCCCAGCCTTCCAGGCCTATATGGAGCGGATCGGCGGCCGTGCCAGCATCCAGAAGGTATCGGCCGAAGATGCGACGATGGTCGCCGAACACGAGGCGGCTGCACGAGGCTTGTCGAAAGCCAGCTGACGCGACAGGACGATGGCCGGCCGTCTCAACCGGCGGCCATCGTCAGTCGATCACGCCCCTACGCCGTATCGCGGTGCCGGTTCGCGGTTCGAAAGATGGGGACCCAGCGCATAACGCGCGGTGTGGAATTGGCTCAGAAGCGCCGTGTCTTCGAGCGAAGGCAGGGTGAGCAATTCACCTTGATCCAGTCCCCTGAGACCGACATCCACGAGATCTTCGACATCCATCACGCGCGCCGGGTCAATGGCGTCGAAACTGCCACCGACGCGGTCGAAGATTTCCGTGCGGGTGAATCCCGGCAGGATGGCCTGCACCTTGACCGGCGTGTCGCGCAGTTCGTGGGCGAGTGACTGGGTCAAGGCGAGAACAAATGCCTTGGACGCGCTGTAGGTGCCGTTGAAGATCTCCGGCGCAAGTGCCACGGCGGAGGCAACGTTGACGATGGCCCCCTTGCCACGGTGCGCGAAGGCCTGCGCTGCCGACACGGCCAGGCGGTTGGCAGCCGTGACATTGATCGCGACCATCCGGTCGAGGTAGGCGACGTCCTCAGTCAGCAGGCTCTTCCTGGGTCCGATGCCCGCATTGTTGACGAGGAGCGCGATCGACGGATCGTTTCGCAGACGCTCCTCGACGTGTTGCACATCGCCGGCAACGCTCAGATCAGCTCTCAATGTTTTCGCTTCAATCCCATGCGCATCGGCAAGCTCTGCAGCAAGCGCGGAAAGGCGCTGCTCGTCGCGAGCGACCAACAGCAAGTCATATCCGCGCGCCGCGAGCTTGCGGGCATAGGTGGCGCCGATCCCGGACGAGGCGCCGGTGACAAGGGCAGTTCCTGAGGTAGAGGGCATCATCGATCTCCTGGTTCGTATTTACTGGTATATACCACTATATAGAAGCCGATGATGTCCCGCTTCAAGGGGGCGGGCGGAAATTTCTTGAGTTTTCGGATGGCTGTCGTAACCGATGATGATCGACATGCCATGAAAGGACACCCGTTGGCGCAGAAAGAAGAAGATGTCTGGCTTCACTGCACGAACAGCGCCGTTCGCCGCGCTGCCCGTCAACTCGGTCAGCTGTATGACGACGCCATGGGCGATACGGGTCTGAAGGGAACGCAATTTTCGCTCCTCTCGCAGATCGCGGCCCTCGGCAATCCGACACAGAAGGTACTTGCCGAAGCAATGGTCATGGACCTTTCGGCGCTCGGCCATACGCTGAAGCCGCTCATACGGGACGGACTTGTCGTCCTGTTGCCGGATGAAAACGACGGGCGGGCGCGGCGCGTGTTGCTGACCCCAGAGGGCCTAAAGCAGCGTGACGAGATGCTCGCGCTGTGGCGCGACGCCCAGGCCCGCTTCGACAAGGCCTTTGGCAAGGAGCAATCAGCCGAACTCCGCCGGGCGCTGGCCCTGATTGCCTCCGCCGATTTCGCGCAAGCCTTCCGCAGGGGATAAGTCGCAGGCGCTAGAGCCGGATGACGTAATCCTTGCGAGTCGTTTCAAGGACTTCCCAGGTTCCTTTGAAGCCGGGCCTGAGGATCAGCCGGTCGCCGGCCTTCAGATGGATCGGCTCGCCGCCATCCTCAGTCACGATGGAGTGGCCTTCGAGAATGTGGAAATACTCCCATTCGTCATAGACGATCCGCCACTTGCCGGGCGTCGACTGCCAGATGCCGGCATAGACGCCGCCATCGGCCTCTTCGAGGTTCCAGGTGGTGAATCGTGGGTCACCCGAGATGAGGCGGTCCGGTGCGGGCGCGCCCTCTTCCGGGGTGACGGTCGACGGATCGAAAGCGAGGGCGGCAGACATGGCAGGCTCCTGACGAAAGACAAATACCAACGGGCCCGCACCTTCGGATGCGGGCCCGTCACTCTTGCCTCAAGCCGCGCGCAAAATCCACGCGACCGGTTTCATTTCTGCGGCGGATAGGGGTTGTCTGCCAGGAGGCGTGCCAAATGCACTGTGTTGCGGGCCACCATGCCTACAGTGGTCGTCACCTTTTCCGGCACAGTATCGAGATCCTTGAAGTCGGTACTGCCCATGGCCTCGCCCACCCAGTAGGCGACCGCATTCGAGGCAATGGTGAAGCCGACGTCGTTCAGCGCCTGATAGAGCTCTGCAGAGACATGGTGCGCGCCGTCTTCATTGCCGACAACCGCGACGGCAGCGACCTTCCCGTAGGGAAGCATGCGGCCCTCTTCATCCGTCTCCGACAGAAAGGCATCCATCCGCTCGAGCGCCCGCTTGCACACGCTCGACGGCTGCCCCATCCAGATCGGCGTTCCCATAACGAGGATGTCAGCGGCCAGGATCTTCTGGCGGATTGGGGGCCACGCATCGCCCGGACCTTCATCTGAGGTGACGCCGGGGCGTATATCGTGGTCGGCAAGGCGGATAAGCTCTGTTTCTACACCGAGCTCGCTCATCGCGGCAGCGATGAGCTCCAGTAACCGATCGGTGGATGACGGCTCGCCGGAGCTGGCCTTCAGCGTGGCGTTCAACGCTATGGCCTTAAGTTTCATAGGACACTCCTCCAGGGGATCAGGAGGTCCAACTCGGGTGGGGGACGGTGGTTCCCTTCGGCTCCACAGTCCCCCACCCTGGAATGTCCTGCAGATCAGGCCTTGGCGAGCGCCTGTTCCAGATCCGCGATTATGTCTTGCGCATCCTCGATGCCGATGGACAGGCGCACCACGTCGGGACCTGCTCCGGCTGCGATCTGCTGCTCTTCGGAGAGCTGCGCATGGGTGGTCGACGCCGGATGGATGATCAGCGAGCGGGTATCACCGATATTGGCAAGATGGGAGAAGAGCTGCAGCCCGCCGACCAGGGCCTTGCCGGCCTCAAGGCCGCCCTTGATGCCGAAGGTGAAGACGGCCCCTGCCCCCTTCGGCGAGTAGCGCTTCTGAAGACCGTTGTTCGGATCGTCCGGCAGGCCCGCGTAATTGACCCAGGCGATCTTCGGATGGTTTTTGAGCCAAGTCGCCACCTTCAGAGCATTGTCGCAATGGCGCTGCATGCGCAGCGGCAGTGTCTCGATCCCCGTCAAAAGCAGGAAGGCGTTCATCGGGGCCAGCGCCGGGCCAAGGTCGCGCAGGCCGAGCACGCGGCAAGCGATGGCGAAGGCGAAGTTGCCGAAGGTCTGGTGCAGGACAACGCCAGAATATTCCGGGCGCGGGGCCGATAGCATGGGATACTTGCCCGGCTTGGCCGACCAGTCGAACGTGCCGCCATCGACGATGACACCGCCCATGGAATTACCGTGGCCACCGAGGAACTTGGTGGCCGAATGCACGATGATATCGGCACCATGCTGCAGCGGGCGGATCAGGTAGGGGCTCGCCATAGTGTTGTCGACGATCAGCGGCAGGCCGTGGCGATGAGCCACTTCTGCGATCGCCTCGATATCGACGAAGGTGCCGCCGGGATTGGCGAGGCTTTCGATGTAAACCGCCTTGGTGCGGTCGTCGATCTGCGCCTCGAAGCTCGATACATCGGCGGGATCGGCCCAGCGGACCTGCCAGTCGAAATTCTTGAAGGCGTGGCCGAACTGATTGATCGAGCCGCCATAGAGCTTTTTCGCCGCGACGAAATTGTCACCCGGCTGCATCAACGTGTGGAAGATCAGGAGCTGCGCTGCATGGCCCGAGGCGACGGCAAGGGCCGCCGTCCCGCCTTCCAGCGCCGCGACGCGCTCTTCGAGCACGGCCTGGGTGGGATTCATGATACGCGTGTAGATGTTGCCGAACTGCTTGAGCCCGAACAGGGCCGCCGCATGGTCCGAATCGTTGAAGACGAAGGCCGTGGTTTGATAGATCGGCGTGATGCGCGCGCCCGTGGTCGGGTCGGGCTGGGCGCCCGCATGGACGGCAAGCGTGGCGAAACCCGGATTCGTGTCCGACATGTTATGGATCCTCCCTTAAGCTGGACTGGGCGGGATCATAGTCAGTCATCCGCAGTTGTCAGCCTGCAATATTCCAAACTTAACGGTCGCCGGAGGATAAACATCCTTGATCGAGGTCAATGCGGCAGCCAGCCCTCATGACATGCTCCACCATCGTTGATGGAGGTAGTGATGACCTTAAGCCTTGCCGATCCCGTGCGTCATACCATGCAGCAAATCCTGTCCTGGTTTGCCCAAAGCTTCGAGTCTTCGACAGAGGCCGACATGCTGGCAACCCTCGAGCAGCGCGAGATCGACGCGCTCGCCGAAGACTGCGGTCTGAGCCCGCACCAATTGCTGGCTCTCGTGAAGGCGGGACCGCATGCCGCCGATGAAATGCCAGCGCTTATGCGCTCGCTCAACATCGATCCCGCCGAGGTCGAGTTCCAGATGCGCCAGACATTTCGCGCGATGCAGATCGCCTGCGCCGAATGCCAGTCGAAGGAACGCTGTCACCGCGACCTGCAAATGGGAACAATCGACAAGGCCTTTGTCGACTATTGCAACAATGCGGAGAGCCTGAACGCGCTCAGAGCCAATCCGGACGTGCTGCTGGGACGCTGAGCGTCAGAGACCCAGACGCGGCATCTCGATGGCGGGGCAGCGGTTCATCACGACCTTGATTCCGGCCGCTTCGGCCGGCCTCACCGCGTCATCGTCCCTCACGGTCAGCTGGCCCCAGATCACCTTCGGTCGATTGGGCAGCGCCAGGACTTCCTCAACCACCTCGCCCAAATATTCCGGCGCTCGAAACACGTCGACCATGTCGATCGGTTCTGGAATGTCAGCCATGGTCGCATAGACCGTCCGGCCAAGGATCTCCTTGCCGGCCTGTCCGGGATTGACGGGGAAGACCTGGTAGCCTTTTGACATCAGAAAACGCATGACGCCGAAGCTTGGCCGATCGGGCTTGGGAGAGGCGCCGAGAAGTGCAATGGTCTTTACGTCGGTCAATATGCCTTTGAGATAATCGTCGGGATAATGGGTATGGTCGACCATCCGGATCTCCTTAACATCGTGCCTCGAGTTCCAGAGAGGTAGATGGGTTGAAGATCGTCGACAACAAGAGGAGCCGCCCTATCTTGGAGCGCAGCCTACGATGTGTGCCGGAACCCGTGTGGCGGCCGGGACGTTGAACAGCAGCCGAAGGAGGATCGTCATGCGCATTAGACCACTCGCCATCCTGCTCGCCGCGGTTTGCGCCGCATCGCCGGCATCTGCCATTTCGCGCTACAACTCGCAGAGCCTGACCTGCGACCAAGCACGCCAGCGCGTGCTGAACGAGGGGGTTGTGATCCTGCGTTATCCCTCGACGCGGGTCCGGGGCATGACGCTCTATGATCGGTACGTCACGCGGAACGCGCAGTGCGAGCCGCATGAATATGCCGAACGTGCCTATGTCCCGACACGGGACGAGCCGCGCTGTCCCGTGCTTAACTGCCAGCCCTATGATCCGCTTCCGGGACGGTTCGGCAAGCCGATCGTCCGCTTCTGAGGGGATCGTCAGGCCGCGTGGGCCGGACCATGATGCGGCGGATGGGTCAGCTCGTAGACCAGCGGATATTCCGAGACCAGCGCGCGGTTCATGACCACCTTGATACCAGCGGCTTCGGCGCGCGCCGCGGCCGTGTCGTCGCGCACGCCGAGTTGGCACCAGATCGCCCTGGGCCGCGGCGTCATGGCCAAAACCTGATCCACGATCGCGTCCAGATGCTCCGATTGCCGGAACACGTCGACGAGATCGATCGGTTCGCGGATGTCGGCGAGCGATGCGTAAACGGTCCGCCCCAGGATCGTGCTGCCGACATGAGCAGGGTTGACCGGAAAGACCTGATAGCCCTTGCCGAGCAGGAAGCCCGAGATCCAGTGACTGGGACGGTGATCGTTGGTCGAGGCCCCGACCACCGCGACATTGCGTGCGTTCTTGAGGATTTCAGCGAGATAACTGTTGAGATAGGTATCGTGGTTCATGGTCTTCCTCCTGGCCTCAGGCCGCCGAGCAAACCGTCCCTCTATTCCCTGCCCTGAATATACGCTCCGTCCGTTAACGGTCGCGTTGCGCAACCGTTCAAATACCGCCGATCAGTCCGGCAGCACCACATGCCCGTGTTCATCCAGCGGGAAGAACGGATTGTGCGCGATTTCCCACAGATGCCCGTCAGGATCCGCGACATAACCGGAATAGCCGCCCCAGAAGACTTTCTCCGGCGCCTTGACCAGAGTTGCCCCACACGAAACCGCGAATTTCACCACCGCGTCGACGCCGATCTCGCTGGTAACGTTGTAGGCAAGCGTCACGCCCGAGAACCCCGGCGGCGTGTCCTCTACCGTGGCATCCTGCGCTAGGTGGCTGCGGGAAAAGAGGCCCAGGACGATGCCTTTCAGTTGGATGAAGGTGACATTCTCATTGGAGGCCGGCGACTTGCTCCAGCCGAGCCGCTCGTAGAAATCAGTGCTTCTCGCCACATCGGCGACACCGAGCGTAATTAGAGAAATGCGGCGCTCAAGGGACATATTCGACCTCCGTTATCAGCGTCTGCCGTTACGTTCGGTTTATGTTTTCATTATGTTCATGCGAATATTAGCATCATGAGTTGCACTCATGTTTTCGCACAATCCTTCCGATTCAACTCAATATTTAGGAAATACGGACGCGGAACCGTATAGCGGCGTGCAGATAACAGCAGCCAGACCAGGGCTACCACCCAGCAAAAACCCACCTCTTGGCCGCCACGCCGTGAGGTAAAATATTACCACATAGCTAAGTGACTGTTTTCCAACGATCCTCCGCAAGAGGCTGCGGTTGCCCACGCCTTGACGCTTACTCTGGTGCAATTTATACAGCGCTCGGGGAAGCGGCCTTCGGGACCGCTTTCTTGTTTGTGCCGGCGACGGCACGCATCAAGCAACAAAAAACGCCTGCTGGCCCGTCACGGGTCTGCCAGGATCACACGGAAAGAGACCTCAATGTCTACCTTCGTTCAGAAGCCTGCAGAGGTGGAGAAGAAGTGGATCCTCATCGACGCCGAAGGGCTCGTTGTCGGTCGCCTCGCCACCATCATCGCCACGCACCTGCGCGGCAAGCACAAGGCCACCTACACCCCTCACGTTGATGATGGCGACAATGTCATCGTAATCAACGCCGAGAAGGTTGTCCTCACCGGCAAGAAGTATTCGGACAAGACCTACTACTGGCACACCGGTTATCCGGGTGGCATCAAGGAACGTACTGCCCGCCAGATCATCGAAGGCCGCTTCCCGGAGCGCGTTCTCGAGAAGGCTGTCGAGCGCATGATCCCGCGCGGCCCGCTCGGCCGTCGCCAGATGAAGAACCTGCGCGTCTATGCCGGCTCGAACCATCCGCATGAAGCCCAGCAGCCCGTCGTTCTCGACGTTGCCAAGCTGAACAGCAAGAACACAAGGAGCGCCTAAGTATGGCCGATCTTTCTTCCCTGAAGGACCTTGCCCCGGCACAGGACGCAGCTCCGGCTCACGTCCGCAAGGTCGACTCCCTGGGTCGCTCCTACGCCACCGGCAAGCGCAAGAACGCCGTCGCCCGCGTCTGGGTCAAGCCGGGCACCGGCAAGATCACGATCAACGGCCGCGAATTCCGCACCTACTTCGCCCGTCCGGTCCTGCAGATGATCCTGCAGCAGCCGATCGTCGCAGCTGCCCGTGATGGCCAGTTCGACATCGTCGCGACCGTTCACGGCGGCGGCCTCTCCGGCCAGGCCGGTGCAGTTCGTCACGGTCTCTCGAAGGCCCTCACCTACTTCGAACCGGGCCTTCGCTCGGTTCTGAAGAAGGGCGGCTTCCTGACCCGCGACAGCCGCGTTGTCGAGCGTAAGAAGTACGGCAAGGCCAAGGCCCGTCGTTCGTTCCAGTTCTCCAAGCGTTAATCGCTGGATTACCGGAAACGGAAATCAAGGCGGGGCTTCGGCTCCGCCTTTTTTTTCGTTCAGCCATCTGCTGCGGAGCTTGACCGCGCCAGACCAGCCTATAATTTGATCAAATTTTTCAAGCCGGAGAGGATCATGGCCAGCAGGACGATCGACAACGCATTCACCGCAAAATCTGTGCGCGGGGCTGCGACCGACCCCACCTATGCAGGCGTTCTTTCCTTCATGCGTCGCAAGTATTCGAAGGACCTCTCGGATGTGGATGCCGTGGTCCTCGGCATTCCCTTCGATGCGGCTGTCTCCAATCGGCCGGGCGCGCGTTTCGGGCCTCAGGCGGTCCGGCGCGCCTCGGCGATCTTCGACAACGATCCGCAATACCCCTTTTCGCGCGACCTCTTCGAGCAGATGGCCGTCACTGATTACGGCGACGTGCTCCTGGACTATGGCAATCATCAGAACACCCCTGCCCTGATCGAGCAGGAAGCGGCCAAGATCATCGCATCGGGCGCCTATCTGCTGGGCATCGGCGGCGACCACTTCGTCACCTGGCCACTCCTGAAGGCCCATGCGGCAAAACACGGACCGCTGGCGCTCGTGCATTTCGATGCGCATCAGGACACCTGGGACGACGACGGCCAGCGGATCGACCATGGCTCCTTCGTCTGCCGTGCGGTGCGCGAAGGCGTCATCGATCCGAAGAAGTCGATCCAGATTGGCATCCGCACCCATGCGCCCGAAGACTTCGGCATCAAGATCCTCCATGGCTGGGAGGTCGAAGACATGGGCGCGCAGGCGATCGCCGATGCGATCCTCGCCCATGTCGGCTCGGCTCCGACCTATCTGACCTTCGATATCGACTGCCTGGATCCGGCCTATGCACCGGGCACGGGCACGCCGGTTGCCGGTGGCCCCTCCTCCGCCAAGATCCTGTCGGTGCTGCGCAAGCTTGGACCGCTCGACATCCGGGGCTCTGATATCGTGGAGGTGGCGCCCGCCTACGACCATGCCGACATCACCGCAATTGCCGGTGCGACAGTTGCGATGTATATGCTGGGCCTGCGGGCGGAAAAGCTTGCGACACGCGGCTGACACATTGATTCAGCACATTCATAAACAGAGTCCGCATCCCGAACTAAACCTCTGACAGGACAAGACAAATGGCAGCGAAGATCTTCATCGACGGCGAACATGGCACAACGGGTCTGCAGATCCGCACGCGCCTTGCCGCCCGCCGTGACATCGAGCTCCTGTCCATCCCCGAAGCCGAGCGGCGGAACGAGAAGATGCGCGAGGATCTGCTCAATACCGCCGACATCGCGATCCTCTGCCTGCCCGACGACGCGTCGAAGCAGGCCTATGAGATGACGGCGGCGAACAACAATGTGCGGTTGCTCGATGCCTCCACCGCGTTCCGCGTGCATCCGGATTGGGCCTATGGCTTTGCCGAGATGGACAAGGCGCAGAAGGCCAAGATCCAATCGGCCCGCTATGTATCCAACCCCGGCTGCTATCCGACCGGTGCGATCGGCCTTCTTCGCCCGCTCAGGGCCGCCGGCCTCCTGCCGGACGGTTACCCAGTGTCGGTGAATGCGGTGTCGGGCTATACCGGTGGCGGCAAGCAGATGATCGCCCAGATGGAGGACAAGAACCATCCTGAGCATCTCGCGGCCAACAACTTCCTCTACGGCCTGACGCTCAAGCACAAGCACGTGCCGGAGATGCAGACCCATGGCCTGCTCGACCGCGCGCCGCTCTTTGCCCCGTCCGTCGGTCGCTTCCCTCAAGGCATGATCGTCCAGGTGCCGCTCTTCCTCGGCGATCTTGCTCCGGGTGCCACGATCGAAAGCATTCACGACGCACTCGTCGCTCATTATGCGGGCCAGGACATCGTCACCGTTGTACCACTCGCCGAAAGCGCCAAGCTGCCGCGGATCGATGCGGAAGAGTTGGCGGGCAAGGACACGATGAAACTTTTCGTCTTCGGCACGAGCGGTGGAGCGCATGTCAATCTGGTCGCGCTGCTCGACAATCTCGGCAAGGGCGCGTCGGGTGCTGCCGTGCAAAACATGGACCTGATGCTGTCGGCCTAAGCCGCCGGCAGTCCTTCAAGGAGGGATGCCGATGCTCGACCATATTGGGCTTTCTGTCGCCGATTACGCCAAGGCCAAGGCCTTTTATGATGCGGTCATGCCGACGATCGGCGCATCCTGCGTCATGGCCGTCACGGCGGCAGACACCGGCGGGACCTATGAGGGGGCCGGTTACGGGATCGGCGGGAAGCCGTCCTTCTGGATCGGCACCGGCGGGCGGACGCAAGGGTCTCTGCACATTGCCTTCGTGGCCGAGAGCCGGTCGGCCGTGGATGCCTTTCATGCTGCCGCCCTGGCAGCCGGCGGAACCGACAACGGACCGCCGGGCATTCGGGCGCATTACCATCCGAATTACTACGGCGCCTTCGTCCTGGATCTGGACGGACACAATATCGAGGCTGTCTGCCACAGACCGGCCTGAGCGGCACCATGGGACTGTAGCCAGCTGCTGAACGGTTCGTCAGGCGGACACGCTCTCGTTCGTGACCGAGGACGCTGCTATCATGCACCGAAAGAGAGGTGCCATGACCCAGCCGAAGCGACTTCCCGTCTATTTCATTCCCCATGGTGGCGGTCCTTGGCCCTTCATGGACTTTCCCAAAGACGAACAGGGCAAGGGACCTTGGGACGATCTCGGGACGTTCCTGCGCGGCCTGTCCGACGCGGTGGGACGCCGGCCAAAGGCGATCCTGGTGGTTTCGGGACACTGGGAGGGGGAGCCGGTGCCGACGGTCAGCAGTGCCGAGCGACCCGGCATGCTGTTCGACTATTACAACTTCCCGCCCCACACCTACGAGCTTTCCTATCCTGCCCCCGGCTCGCCGCATCTGGCGGCACGCGCCCGTGCGCTGCTCACGGCAGCAGGGATCGGCAACGCGGAAGATTCAGGCAGGGGTTATGACCACGGCGTCTTTATTCCGCTGATGCTCGCCTATCCGGATGCGGATGTGCCGGTCACCATGATCTCGCTGAAGAGCACGCTCGATGTTGCAAGCCATGTGGCCATCGGCAAGGCGCTCGAACCGTTGCGTGACGAGGACGTCCTGATCGTTGCGTCCGGCATGAGCTACCACAACATGCGGATGTTCCGGCAGGCCGACCCCGCCCATGTCCAGCAGGCGATCCGCTTCGATGCCTGGCTCGAGAAGGCCGTGGACAGCGAGAACGCGGAGGAGCGTACCGCGCGTCTGTCGGGTTGGGATCAGAACCCTGACGCCCGCGCTTGCCATGTGCCCGACCACGACCATCTCGTGCCGCTCTTCGTGGCGTCGGGTGCGGCCGGTGCCGATGCCGGCCGCCGGGTCTTCCAGGGGCATTTCCTCGGCAAGCCGTATTCCGGCTTCCGATTCGGGTAGATCAGTCGCGCACTTCCACCGCAATCGGGCGCGCCCGTTCGCCGTAGAAGCCACGCAGGTGGGCCACCGCGAAGGCGAGCACGATCAGAGCCATGCCCTGATGCGTCAGACCGGCATGCAGAGGCACCTGGGTCACGAGCGTCACAATGCCAACCGTTGCCTGTACGCAGACGAGCCCGAAGAGCAGAACGCCGCGACGGGCATGGGTGGACTGCGGCGCCGCGCGCAGACACTGGATCATATGGGCAAGCGCGATCGCAAACAGCAGGTAGGCGCCGATGCGGTGAATGAATTGCACCGTCTTCGGGTTCTCAAACAGGTTGATCCAGGCCGGCGCCTGCACGAAGAGACCCTGCGGCACCAGCGCGCCGTCCATCAAGGGCCACGTGTTGTAGCTGAAACCGGCATCAAGACCCGCAACGAGGGCGCCGAGATAGATCTGGAAGAAGGTCATGGCAAGCAGGATGCCGGCAACCAGGCGGGCCCGCGGGGAAGGTGACGCGTCCTCGCTGTGGGGGCTGAGGCTGCGCATGATCCAGACACAGCTGGCGAAAATGAAGCAGGCCATCATCAGGTGGGTGGCCAGGCGATACTGGCTCACGTCGACCCGTTCGCTAAGACCCGACGACACCATCCACCAGCCGATGAAGCCCTGCAAACCGCCAAGGGCGAGTACGCCGACAAGCGGGAGGCGCAGACCCGGCTCGATACGACCCTTGATCCAGAAGTAGAGAAGCGGCAGGGCGAAAATCATCCCGATCATGCGGGCAAGCAGGCGATGGGCCCACTCCCACCAGAAGATGTGCTTGAACTCGTCGAGGCTCATGCCCTTGTTGATCTGCTGGTATTCCGGGATCTGGCGATAGAGCTCAAGCTCCTGTTCCCATTCCTCGACGGACAGCGGAGGAATGACGCCATGGATCGGCTTCCACTGCGTGATCGACAAGCCGGAATCGGTGAGCCGTGTTGCGCCCCCCACCAGGACCAGACAGAAGAGCGTGAACACAACCAAACCCAGCCAGATGCGGACGGCGCGTCGATCGGCATCCACCTTGGCAATCTGGGTGCGGATTTGGGTTTCGGTTCCGATCGTCGCAGCTGTCATTCGTCAATCCTCTTTTCGCCCGTTGATTTGCATCACTCCTGTGTGCAAAACAAGCCCGCCGGTTTGCGGCAAGCGGTCGCGTCACAACAGGACGGGCCAGTCCCAACAGAGAGGCGTGCCATGCGGCCAACCCTGCGCTCCTTCATCGGAACGATCGCCATCATCGTCATCGTGCTGCTCTATGCGCTGCTTGCAACGACGATCGCCTCTGCCACCCTCGCCGAGGCGCCCTGGTGGGGCCATCTCCTCTACTTCGTCCTGTCCGGTATTCTCTGGATTGTGCCGGCCATGCTGATCATCAAGTGGATGGCCGGGCCCCGCCGCAAGTAGAGACGCAGGTCGTTTACCGCCCATTTACCCCGTTCGTCATCGCTCAGCCCGCAGAAAGCGCCAATAACCGTTTCTTGCGGAACGGGCGCTACTGTCTATCCGCGCAGGAAACGGACGGAGACCCGGATGCGGGAACTGAGATCGAAGACCATGACAGTCTTTGCGGGAGGCATGGCAAGCCAGAGCTCCGCCTTGCCGGCCGCATCCAGCCATCCGGTTGCGGCCAGAACCGACGGTGACCTCGGGCTCATCATCACCGTTCATTCGGATATGCGCAGCGTGGAGCGCGCGTGGCGACTGCTGGAAGCCGACCCGTGGAACTCCATGCATCAGGCTTATGACTGGTGTTATGCCTGGGTCAAAACCCATGGCAATCCGCTTGCCATCGTCGAGGGCCGGCTGGACGGCACGCTCGCATTCATCCTGCCGCTCGAGATCGAGCGGCATGCGACGGTGCGCACGGCACAATTCATCGGCAGCGCCTTTACCAATTACAACAGCGGCCTGTTTTCAGCCGATTTTCGATGCAAGGCCGAACATATTCCGGTCGCAGCCCTTTCGACCGCCCTTGCGCGCGCTCTGGCCGGGCGGGCCGACCTAATCCGGTTGACCCATGTTCCGCTCGACTGGCGTGGCGAGCCGCATCCGTTTGCCGCCTTGCCAAAGGTGCGCAACCAGAACCCCGCCTTCCAGCTCGCCCTGGGGCATGACATGGATGCCACCATCGCTCCTCTGAATGCCAAGGCCCGCCGCAAGAAATTCCGGTCGCAGGTGCGCAAGCTGGAGGCTGTGGGCGGCTTCGACCATATTCGTGCGACAAGCGAGGCCGACAAGGCTGCCCTTCTCGACACCTTCTTCCGGCAGAAAGCGGCACGCTTCGAAGCGCAAGGCCTGCCGAATGTCTTCCAGGCGGCCGAGACGCAAGCCTTCTTTCACATGGCGCTTGAGATGGAACGCGGCGGGACGGACGTGCCTCTGGAACTCCACGCCCTCAGGCTCAAGGGAGACCACGAGGGCAAGATAGCCGCCGTTTCAGGCTTATCGCGCAAGGGCGATCACGTCATTTGCCAGTTCGGGTCGATCGACGACACGCTGGTGCCGGAGGCCAGCCCGGGTGAACTTCTGTTCTGGCTCATGATCGAGCGCGCGGCCCTCACGGGCGCGAGCCTCTTCGACTTCGGCATCGGCGATCAGGACTACAAACGCAGATGGTGCCGCAACGAGACCCTGCATCACGATCTGATGCTGGCGATCACACCGCGGGGACACCTGGCCGAACAGGCGCTGAGAACATTGACCAGAGCAAAAACGGCAATCAAGAACAATGCGGCGCTGTATTCGCTGATTCAGCGGATCCGGGCCTGGGGCACGAAGCCCCCTGCCCCGTCCGAGCCGGCGAATGACGGCGACTGACGCCAATCGCCGTGTTCAGGCCGCGCGGCGGCGTGGTCCGTCATTTGCGGTGCGGACCGACATGAGCACCAGATCATCATAACCGACCTCCTGGAAAGCGCGCATGATATCAGCCAGTTCTCGCGCGTCGGGTTCCGGCGCCGAGAGGATGATTTCGTGTTGGCCGTTTCGGCTGAGACGAGCGAGCCCCTCAGGCTGGGCCGGCCCACATTCGACAAGAACGAGATCATAGGCATCAGCCAATGCATCAACGATCATCGTCAGCCGATCGGCACCGCGCATGGCCTGACGCACATCGGCATTGCCCTGCGGGATGATATCAGCGGACGAATTGCGGTCCGGGTGGATGCAGTCGGCGAAGGCGGCATCTCCGGTCAGAAGATCGGTGATGCCGGGGAGATCCGCCAAGGCGGTCATCCACTGGCTCGGGCAGGCAGACCCCGTCATGTCGATCAAGACGACGCGCCGCCCGCGACCGGCGACTTCTCGTGCCAGTGCCACGGTTCCAGCCGAGCCATCATCGCCGGATGGGGAGATCGCAAAGGCAGCGCGCGTGCCCTGCTCCAGCAGGTAGTCGGCAACGGAGGCGGCAGAAAACTCATCCTCCACGTTCTCGCCCTGCGCTTCTTCCGCCTCATGCGATTCCACGTCCGCCCCGGCCGGGTCAAGGTCGCTGGCTACGGGGAGATCGAGCAGGCTCGCGGGCTTTTCGCGAAGAGTGGACGGCGCCATGACGGCGGCAGGCGCGATGTCGTCGGCAAGATCTGCGACCGCAGCCCTTTGCATGTCTTCGTCAGTGAATGCTTCGTCTTGCTCGTTCTCACGCGCAGGGACACCAGACGCCGGCCGCAAGGCACGACCGCTGAAGAGTTCCATCAGCATGACGACGACACAGGAGAGAATGAATGTAGCGAGGGCCGAGACAATGGTCATCGGCAGGATCTTCGGGAAACTCGGCTCCTGCGGCGGCACCGCGCGTGAGATCACACGGGCATCGGCCGGGCTCGAATCCTTGTCCAGGCGCGAAGAGGCCTCACGGTAGCGGGCAAGATAGGTTTCCAGCAGCTGGCGCTGGGCCGCCGCTTCCCGCTCCAGGGATTTGAGGCCCACCTCGTCTTCTCCCGCCCGGGCGGTATCAGCCTTGACGCCGTTCATCTGCGCGATCAGTTGCGTTTCGCGTTCGCGCGCAACGGCCGCCTCGTTTTCCAGGCCGGCCGCGACCTTCAAGGCTTCGGAACGGATCTGTTCGCGCAGGCCTGCAAGCTGAGCGCGCAGCGATTTCATCTGCGGATGGCCGTCGAGCAGCGTGGTCGACAGGTCAGAGATCTGGGCCTGAACCTGCGATTCGGCGGCCCTGAGGCGCTGCACGGATTCGGACCGGGTGATGGCATCCAGCGTGTCGGTCGGCTTTCCGGCCTTGATCATCGCGCGCAATGTTTCGGCGGTTGCTTCGGCATTGGCGCGTTCACCGCGCACCCGGGCCAATTCCGTCGAGATGTCGGAGAGCTGCTTGCTGCTGAAGGATTGATCCGAGCCGAGCGACATGAGACCGGCCCTCGAGCGATACTCAGCAACCTTCTGTTCGGCCTCCCGAACCTTCTCGCGCAGGTTGGCAATCTCGGTCTCCAACCAGCGCACGGCCTCGGAGTTGCTGTCGAGTTTGGCACCGCTCTGCAGGGACCGATAGACATCGGCCATCGCATTCGGAACATCGGCCGCCAGCTGCGGGTCCTTGGAGGAAAATTCGATCCCGATGACCCGCGATTTCTCCACCTGGTAGACGGAGAGCTTTTCCTTGAACGCCTTCAGGACTCGCTCTTCCGGCGCGAGTTCCAGCGGGTTCTTCTTCAAACCGAAAAGAACAAGAAAATCTGTCAGCGCCGACGGGCTGGATTCCGGGTCGAATTCGGACCGTTCGTGTAACTTCAAGTCACGCGCCACCTGCTTCATCAGGTCGATCGACTGTAGCAGCTGAACCTGACTGGCGACATTCAGTTCGTCCGGCATGGGCTCGACGGTCGAGGCATTCGGGCCGGAGGCAGAAAAGCTCGGTTCCCGCGGCTCGATGAGCAACATCGCGTCACTCTTGTAGGTTGGTGCAATTGCATGGGCGCCGACAAAAGCCAGCACGCCGACAAGAGCCGTTGCGGTAAGGATGGTTCCTTTCCGCTGCCAGACGGCGCGGAAAAACTGCGCGAGGTCGATATCGACGTCCTGCTGATCTCGGTCCAAACTCGGCATAACACACTCCCGGGGGCTTAATCCCGGCAAACGTAAAGGATCATGGTAACTCAAGGGTTAATTGCAACCAGAACACCCCGGAACTCCACTCTACTTGCCTGGCGCGAGAAGAAGCATTGGTCGTTTACCGGGCATTAACCCTAATCGTTCGATAACGAACCATAAGAAATGGGTTCAGTCGGGAGCGCGATTGCGCATGGCCATGGTCGGGAAACACGCGATACTTCTGCTCGCCGGCGCATTTGTGTCTGCCGGACTGGCGGGTTGCGCCGGTTATCGTCCTGCTCCGAAGGTTTTTCACGAAGCGACCATCCAGCCCTATCGTCTGGACAGCGGCGACCGACTGCGCGTCACCGTCTTCGAACAGCCGAGCCTCACCAACACCTATACGGTCGATCAGGCGGGTTACATCGCCTTCCCGCTCGTGGGCCAGGTGGCCGCACGCGGCGCGACCCTGACGCAGCTTGAAGGCGTGATCGCCCAGAAGCTCAAGCAGGGTTACCTGCGCGACCCAGACGTGACGATCGAGATCGATCGCTATCGCTCGATCTTTGTCATGGGCGAAGTGGGCCAGCCCGGCCAGTACGCCTATGTGCCGGGCATGACCATTCTCAACGCCATCGCTGTTTCCGGCGGCTTTACCGGTCGCTCCAACCAGCGAGATGTCGACGTGACGCGCAAGATCAACGGCCAGATCATCACCGGTCGCGTGCCGATCACCGATCCGATCCTTGCAGGCGACACCATTTACGTTCGCGAACGGCTTTTCTAATCAATGCCAGAAAAGCGGCCCCTGCGCATCGTGCACTGTTTCCGATCCCCGGTGGGCGGGATCTTCCGCCATGTGCGGGACCTCGCCGAACACCATAGCCGCGCCGGGCATCAGGTCGGCATCGTCTGCGACAGTTCAACGGGCAGCGAGCACGAAGACAAACTGTTCGCGCAGATCATGCCGCATCTTGCCCTCGGCCTCGAACGTCTGCCGATTCGTCGTTCAGTCGGTATCGAGGATCTCGCTGCGCTGAAGCGCTGTTACAATCATATCAAGGCATTGCAGCCTGACATCTTGCACGGACACGGCGCCAAGGGCGGTGTGGTCGCGCGGGTCATCGGCTCGATCCTGCGGGTTCAAAGGTATCGCGTGGCCCGCCTCTATTCCCCCCATGGCGGGAGCCTGCACTTCCGCCCCCGCACGCTGTCGGGAGAAACGGTCTTCATGGCCGAACGCGTCCTGGAGCGAGCCACCGAAGCTATCTCTTTCGTGTGCGACCACGAGCGTCAGACCTATGAGGCCAAGATCGGCAGGCCGAGCTGTGATGCCGTGCGGATCTACAACGGCATCAGCGAGCGTGACTTTGGCGCCGTTCCCGCCCCGGCCGGCGGTGCCAACTTCCTCTATATCGGCATGCTGCGTGATATGAAGGGGCCCGACGTCTTCATCGAGGCCTTTGCCGAGGTTGAACGGCGCCTTGGTCGCCCGCTGAAAGGGCATATCATCGGCGATGGCCCGGACGAGGCAAAGTATCGGGAGATGTTGCGGCAAAAGGGGCTTTCGGACCGCCTCGTAATGTCGCCGGCCATGCCGGTGCGCTCAGCATTCGCGCTCGGCGATATCATCGTCATTCCATCACGTGCCGAGGCCATGCCTTACATCGTGCTTGAGGCGCTGGCTGCCCAGAAGCCCGTCATCGCGTCTCGGGTTGGGGGCATACCGGAGGTTCTGGGTGCCGACAGCGCGGCCCTGGTCGAGCCGGGAAACTCGGCAGCCCTGGCGCAGGTCATGGCGACGGCACTGACCTCGCCCGACTGGGCACACCGCACAATGCCGCCGCAGGACAGCTTCCAATCCCGCTTTTCCGCTTCGGTCATGGCAGCGCAAGTGGAAGATCTCTACCGTCGGGAGCTCGCCGCCCTTCAATAGCGAAGCGATTTGTGCCCGAATGGCACAGCTTCACCTGCGGCAGAGGGATCGCTAAAGCGTTTCTTAGGACCTTGCGGTTAATCTTCGCGCACCCATGTGCGAGGGACCACGATGAACAAGGTCGACAAACCGGACGCTTTCGATCTCGAAGCGCTCCGCCGCAGACCGGCAATGAATGCCGATGGCACGTCACAGGCCCAGGGCAGCGAGCCCCGGGCGGAGGTGAGCGCCCTCGCGCGCCAGATCGCCAGCCAGTATGCCGTCGCCAACTACTCGCCCTCGATCGTTATCGGGCAGTTGCGGTTTCTGGAGTTTTTCAGCCTTTTCGCGATCTCGCTTGCCGCCAACTACTTCATGGCACTGCAACCGGATGCCCATTTCGTTCTGAGCGCGGTGAGCGGCGCGGGCGCTGCCCTGCTCGCCCTTTTGATGATGCAGGCGAGTGACTGCTACCACGTGTCGATCCTGCGCGCACCGATGCGCTCCATCGCGCGCGTTCTCATCAGCTGGACGGTGGCCGTTGCTCTCGCCTCGCTCGCCACCCTGCTTTTCGGCGACCTGGACGCCAGATATCCGAGTACGCTCGCCGTCTGGTTCGCTTCCGGCGGCGCCTTTCTTGTCATCGAGCGAAACCTGATCGGCTTTGCCATCCGCCGCTGGGGGCGCAACGGCGTGATGGAACGGCGTGCCGTCATTGTCGGCGGCGGCAAGCCTGCCAAGGACCTGATCCGCGCGCTGGAACAGCAACCGGAAAACGACATCCGCATCTGCGGCATCTTCGACGACCGCAATTCGCAGCGCTCTCCGGATGTGGTTGCCGGCTATCCCAAGCTCGGCAACGTGGCGGAACTGGTCGAGTTCGCGCGGCTTGCGCATATCGACATGCTGATCATCTCGCTGCCCCTCAGCGCCGAAGCCCGCATCATGGAGCTTCTGCGCATGCTCTGGGTGCTGCCGGTCGACGTGCGGCTCGCAGCGCATTCCAACAACCTGCGCTTCCGCCCCCGCTCCTACTCGCATGTCGGCGCTGTGCCGCTGCTCGACATCCTGGACAAGCCGATCCGCGACTGGGATTCAGTCGCCAAGCGCGCCTTCGACATCGTCTTCAGCCTGCTGGCGCTGGCATTGCTTTGGCCGGTCTTCATCGCCACCGCCATCGCCGTCAAGGCGACCTCGAAAGGACCGGTCTTCTTCGTGCAGAAGCGGCACGGCTTCAACAACGAAGTCATCAATGTTCTGAAGTTCCGCTCGATGTATACGGAGATGAGCGACCCAACGGCGAAGAATGCGGTCACCAAGAACGATCCGCGCGTGACAAAGGTCGGGCGGTTCATCCGCAAGACCTCGATCGACGAGTTGCCGCAGATCTTCAACGTGCTGCGGGGCGATCTTTCCCTGGTCGGTCCGCGTCCGCATGCCGTGCTCGGCCAGACCCGCGACAAGACCTATGGCGAGATCGTCGAAGGCTACTTCGCCCGCCATCGGGTGAAGCCCGGCGTGACCGGATGGGCGCAGATCAACGGCTGGCGCGGTGAAATCGACACGGACGAGAAGATCAAGTTCCGCACGGCCTTCGATCTCTATTACATCGAGAACTGGTCGCTGCTCTTCGACCTCAAGATCCTGTTCCTGACGCCGATCAAGCTGCTCAACACGGAAAATGCCTATTGAGTTCGCTCGCCCAACAAAGCCCCGCCCTCCCCCGGATGCAGGTTGCCGCCCTGCAGATGGTCGTGTCGTGGGTGCTGGGTTTCGGCGTGTTCCTTTCGGGCTTCGTGATTTCCGAGCCAGCGCCTTATGAAGTGCTGATGGTCGGACAGGTTGCCCTCTGGTTCCTGTTCGGATTGCGCATCTCACGCACCGTCGCGCCGCTGCTTGCCCTGCTGCTCGCCTTCAACATCGGCGGCATGCTGGCACTCACGGTCATGAACGAGATCCTGACCGAGCAATTCCTCTATGTCTTCGTCTCCGTCTTTCTCGCGCTGACAGCCGTCTTCTATGCCGCCGTGATAGAGGATCGCCATCAGCGGCTCGTCCTGATCTTCCGGGCCTGGGTGGCAGCCGCCATCCTCACCGGCATGCTCGGCATCCTGGGCTATTTCCACGCCTTTCCGGGTGCTGAATCCTTCACCCGCTATGATCGCGCCATGGGCGCCTTCCAGGACCCGAACGTCTTCGGCCCCTTCCTTGTGGCCCCCATGCTCTATCTTCTCCATGGCCTGCTGAAAGGGAAGCTTGCCGAGGCACCGCTGCGCCTGATCGGCATTCTGATCATCGCCTTTGCCGTCTTTCTCTCCTTCTCGCGCGCCGCCTGGGGCCTCTTTCTGTTTGCCGCCGTGGCCCTGGTCTTCATCATGCTCCTCAAGGAGCGGAGCAACGCCTTTCGCCTGAAGATCCTGATGTTGTCGGTCTTCGCCGTGGGCGTGATGGTCATGGCGCTCGTCGTCGCGCTGCAGTTCGAGAAGGTGCGCGACCTGTTCCAGGCCCGCACGCAGCTGGTGCAGGATTACGACGGCGGACATCTCGGACGCTTCGAGCGCCACCGGATCGGCTTCCAGATGGCGATGGAACGGCCACTTGGCATCGGTCCGATGATGTTTGGCAAAATCTTCCCCGAAGACGAGCACAACATCTGGCTCAAGTCGCTGATGACCTATGGCTGGATCGGCTTCATTTCCTATATCTCGCTGGTCGCCTGGACGTTTGCGATGGGCTTCCGCTACCTCTTGCGGGACCGACCCTGGCAGCCTTATCTGATGATCGCCTGGATCGTGCTCGTCGGCCACATGCTGATCGGCAATGTCATCGACACCGACCATTGGCGGCACTTTTATCTGGTGCTGGGTATCGTCTGGGGGTGCTGCGCCCTCGAACATCGCCACCAGAGGGCGATGCGACGCAGCTTTGTATCTACCGCTCAGGCAAACCCGCCTGCGGGCCGCACCTGACCTTGAGCCTTGAAGCTTCGCTCGGCTGCGCCATATCCATTTCATGATCACGCCCGCCCAGATACGCGCCGCCCGCGCGATGCTCGACCTCACCATCGAAGGCCTCTCGCAGGAAAGCGGGATAGCGGCCCTGCTCATCCTGCAGATCGAATCCGGCAGTGGCTATGATGCGACGCCTGCCGACCATGCTGCCTTGAGGCGGGCACTCGAAAGGCTGGGTCTCATCTTTCTGGAAACAGGTGAAGCGGGGCTAGGAGGCGCCGGTCTCAGACTCGCACAGGCCGATCACCAGGAGGGCATGCGGCCTGAAGAGCTCAATTCCACCAACAATGATTGAGAGTTTCTAATACCTCGTTGGAACAATATCCGAGCTTACGGCTTACCTGCCTGATAACACCAGACAGGAGACTTTCATGAGCCGGAACAATGGCCTCTACTTGATTATCGGTGCCCTCGTCGTTGCCGTCATCGGACTGGGCATCTACGTCTATCAGGAGGAGAGCAAGCCGGATGGCGTCGAACTCCGCATCGGTGAAAACGGCGTCTCTGTCGAGCAGAACTGAGCTGGCGTACGTTCACACGGGCCGGACAAAAGTGTCGTAGAACTGCTTGGGGGCGCTGTTGGCGCCCTCCAGCATATAGGGCTGACCACCGGCCGCGCCTCTGCGAAAAGGCACGGGCAGACCGTGATCGAGAGTGTCGATGATGCGATAGTCGACCAGGACTCTGCCCCGCTCATCCTTCCAGACAATAGCGCGTCCATCCGTGACAGGAAGCGGCAGCCCACCAGAGGGATGAAGGCCGTAGACATCAAGCCACTGGGCGAGCGTCGCCTCAGCATTGGCGACGGTGACCACGCTATCGAGACGGCCATGCCAGATGGAAATTGCGGGCCGGTTGGTCTCGCCCCCTTCCCGCACAGCGCGCACCAGGTTTCCCCATTCCTGCGCACTGCGACGGGCACCAGACTTCATCACATGGAGGGCCGACATCGCATCACGCGCCGCGCCATAGGGCAACCCGCCGACGATCTGTCCGGCGGCGAAAAGATCCGGATAGGTGGCCAGCAAGGCGCCGGCCATGGCTCCGCCGGCGGATAGGCCTTGCAGGAATATCCGGCTCTGCGGAATATTGTGGCGGTGTGCCGCATGCTCGATCATCTGCCGGATCGACATAAGCTCCCCCCGATCGCGGGCGACCGAACTCGGGCGGAACCAGTTAAAACAGAGGTTCTGGTTGTTCTGCTTGGTCTGCTCGGGATAAAGCAGCACGAATCCCTTCTCGCGGGCCATCCGACTCCAGCCACTGCCCTTGTCGTACTGAACGGCCGTTTGCAGGCAACCGTGCAGCACAACCACGAGAGATGGTGGTTCCCTCCTCAGCGGCGGCACGAATTCCAGCATGCGCAAGCGTCCAGGATTGCTCCCGAAGCCGTGGACCTCGACCAGCGCAGTGCGGGACGGCGCCGCGCGTTTTCTCGCTTTCGGCGTCGCCTTGGGCTGGTCAGCCAAGCCAATGAGCGGAAACGTATCCTTGACCAACTTGCGCCAGCGGCGCTGGCCCTTCAGGAGGGCAGAAAAAGGATTTTTGAAGCGCATGGAGGCGTCTCTTTCGGCAGCGGTCAACTTGAATGTAATGCTGCGGCGCAACAACACCAACACACCGGACGAAATTCCGGCTGTCCCGGTGAGGAAGAAAGAAATTTTGCTGGGATATCAAGGAAGAGATTGGTCGGGGCGGCGGGATTCGAACCCACGACCCCTTGACCCCCAGTCAAGTGCGCTACCGGGCTGCGCTACGCCCCGACCTGCCTATAAGGCACGTTCCCTTTAGACAGTCATCCCAGTCGGCGCAAGGGGAAAGTCACGTGCGACACAAATTTCCTCTCGTCATTTCAAGCGCTGCATCAGGGCCCGGACCTCTTCGAAACGCCGGCGGTCCTCCGGCTCTTCGCTGTCAGCCGCATAGCAGGTGGAATCCATGCAAAATCGGGTGACCATCAGCGGGCCTTCAGCGCTGTCGAACTGGCATTCGATCTCGTCTGTGATGTCGGCCGCTTCGGCATCCATCCGGCTGGAATAAGTCAGCCGCGCACCGGGCGGCGTCAGCTCGGGAAAGGACTGAACGACCCCGACCTTCAGATCCTTCACCATCAGCATGCTCTTGGCCACGAAGACGCAGGCATCTTCGACCGTCTGCGGACGGGAAGCCGCCTCGCCGGCCGCGCGGGGGGCTGGAGAGGGCGTCTGAGCCAGTGCGGGGGTGGCGACGAGAAAGACGGCGGCAATCAAACGTTTCATGGGACCTCACGCGGTTGGTGATGGTCCCTCAACGTGCAGGCGCTGTCCCGGTTCCCTTGCGGAACAGGAAGAGTGCGCGGTAGCGTCGTGCAGGCCGGCGGGCTCAGCGCACCTGGTCAAGCAGGCGCTTGCACTCGAGGAGGTCGAAGAGCGCCTCCTGCAGAAGTGCGCGGTCTTCCTTGGCAATTGACCCTTTGCCGACGGAAATCTCCGACGCATCGTCTGCCGAGCCGCCGAAGCCGAAGAAGCGGCCGCTGGCGCGTATCTTCGGACGTCCAACGACCTGATCGTCGTCAAGCGCGACCCGCGGCTCTTCCGTCTTCGCCGAACTGGCAGCAACCAGCGCTTCCATCGTGGCGACATCGCCGGCGGCGACCGCCATGACGAACTTGTTGCCGTTGGTCTTCAGGAGTTTTTGCACGCCTTTAATCGTATAGCCCTGATCGTAGAGCAGATGGCGGATGCCCTTCAGCAACTCAACATCATCCGGGCGATAATAACGACGGCCGCCGCCGCGCTTCAGAGGCTTGATCTGCGGAAACCGGGTCTCCCAGAACCGCAGTACATGCTGCGGAAGATCGAGATCGTCGGCAACTTCGCTGATGGTGCGGAAGGCGTCCGGGCTCTTGTCCAACTGCATGACCATGCTCCACGTGCGGTGCGCCAAGGCTTGCGCGACTCGCCCGTCATTTCAACGGTTTGGACCTGAATTTTCAAGCGATCTGTCACGGATGGAGCGACACTCCACCGATTTTGGACGGATCAGGCGGCGGGATTGGCCGGCTTCTGCTTGGCTTTGCGTGCGATATGGGCGCGCAGAATGCGCTGCTTGAGCACATTCGAGGCCTTGAAGGTCATCACCCTGCGCGGCGAGATCGGCACTTCCTCGCCCGTCTTCGGATTACGGCCGATACGCTCGTTCTTGCTGCGCACCTGGAAGGTGGCGAAGGACGACAGCTTGACGGATTCACCCCGAACGATGGCGTTGCAGATCTCATCGATCACGGTTTCGACCAGCTCAGCGGACTCCGTCCGCGAAAGACCGACTTTGCGAAAAACTGATTCTGCCAGATCCGCACGTGTCACTGTCTTTCCGGCCATTGTTCTCGCCCGCCTAAATCAATGATCTTGTTGAATTCGAAAGAACCTATTGTCCTTAAAGGCGACGGTCAAGCTCTTGTTGGTGCCCGACTTTTACTCTTTTTTGGACTACCAGCGCAGGAGAACCGCACCCCAGGTGAAACCACCGCCCATGGCTTCCAGCATCACAAGGTCGCCGGGCTTGATCCGGCCGTCGCCTGCGGCGACCGCCAAAGCGAGCGGTATGGAAGCAGCAGAGGTGTTTCCATGCTGATCGACGGTGATCACCACCTTCTCGTCGGGAATGCCCAGCTTCTTCGCCGAGCCGTCGATAATGCGCTTGTTGGCCTGATGCGGGACCAGCCAGTCGATGTCAGCCGCCGTGGTGCCGGTGGCTTCGAAGGCTGCCTCGATCACATCGGTGATCATGCCGACCGCATGCTTGAAGACTTCGCGGCCTTCCATGCGAAGATGGCCGACCGTCCCGGTGGTGGAGGGACCGCCGTCGACATAAAGCTTCTCGCGATGGGTGCCATCCGAACGGAGGTTGGAGGTCAGGATGCCGCGATCGGCGATCGTACCGTTCCCTTCCTGCCCTTCGAGGACCAGCGCGCCCGCGCCGTCGCCGAAGAGGACGCAGGTGGTGCGGTCGTTCCAGTCGAGGATGCGGGAGAAGGTTTCCGCGCCGATCACGAGCACGCGCTTTGCCATGCCGCCGCGGATGTAGAGGTCGGCCGTTGCCATGGCATAGACAAAGCCCGAGCAGACGGCCTGCACGTCGAAGGCAAAGCCGTGGTTCATCCCGAGCCGGTTCTGGATGTTGACGGCGGTTGCCGGAAAGGTGTTGTCGGGTGTCGAGGTGGCACAGATGATGAGGTCGATATCCTGTGCCGTCAGACCGGCGCGCTCCAGCGCCTGCGTTGCGGCGGCGGCGCCTAGAGAGGCCGTCGTTTCGCCCTCGCCCGCGATGTAACGCTGGCGAATGCCGGTGCGCTGGACGATCCACTCGTCAGAGGTTTCGACCATGCTTTCGAGGTCGCGATTGGTCACCACCCGTTTCGGGAGCGACGCTCCGAAACCGCGAACTACTGAACGGATCATCGTGTTTCCTGCCTTGTCGTCACGCTGCTTCGGGGCCCGCCGGAGACGGCTGCCGCGCGTGATATTTCTTCAAATCGTTTTCGATCTTCTGTGTGAGGCCATTGCGGGCCATGTCATAGCCAACGTCGACGGCCGCCGCAAAGCCTTCGGCATCTGTGCCGCCATGGCTCTTGATGACGATGCCGTTCAGGCCGAGGAAGACGCCGCCATTGACCTTGCGCGGATCCATCTTCTCGCGCAGGCGATCGAAGGCGCCCTTGGCGAGGATGTAGCCCAGCTTGGCCATCCAGGTGCGGGACATGGCGGCGCGCAGATATTCGGCGATCTGCTTGGCGGTGCCCTCGGCGGTCTTCAGGGCGATGTTGCCGGTAAAACCTTCGGTGACGACGACGTCGACCGTGCCTTTGCCGAGATCGTCACCTTCGACGAAGCCGAAATAATCGATGGTATCCAGGCCCGCTTCGCGGATCAGGCGACCGGCCTCCTTGACCTCTTCCTGGCCCTTGATCTCTTCGACACCGACATTCAAAAGGCCGACCAGCGGCTTTTCGATCTCGAAGAGAGCACGCGCCATGGCGCCGCCCATGACGGCGAAGTCCAACAATTGCTGCGCATCGGCGCCGATGCCAGCGCCGACGTCGAGCACGATGCTCTCACCGGAAAGGGTCGGCCAGATGGCGGCAATGGCGGGGCGTTCGATCGTCGCCATGGTCCTCAGGCAGAACTTGGCCATGGCCATCAATGCGCCGGTGTTGCCGGCGGAGACCGCGACATCGGCCTGACCGGTCTTCACCGCCTCGATCGCGCGCCACATGCTGGAGACGTAACGCCCGCGGCGCAGAGCCTGGCTGGGCTTTTCGTCCATGCCAACGGCGACTTCGCAATGGTGGAAGACGGATTTTTCCTTGAGCTTTGGGAACTGCGCCAAGATCGGCAGGCAGCGTTCCTGCTGGCCGTAGAGGAGGAAGGTGACTTCCGGGTGACGCTCCAGTGCCTTGGCCGCTCCGGGGATCGTGACTTCCGGACCGAAGTCGCCGCCCATGACGTCGAGAGAAATTCTGATCACTTAAACCTGACCCTTCCTGATCGCTGGCCAGCGAAATTTCGGTCAAAATACCGCTTTTCAATGACGGTACAACCCACCCACGGGCGCAGATGGGGGATCATCGATCCTTTTTCCAGTCTTTGAGCACGGCAAACGGGGAAGGCTTCTTCTCTTCCTCGACCTCGTTTTCAATGTGACCGTCGAACTGGACCCCTGGCTTTTTCGGATAAGGATCAATTCCGAGAGCCGCGAACTCGGCAATCAGCGCTCCTGCATCGATCGTGTCTCCCACGAATGGCTCCGGCAGATCGGGACCATCCGGGTCGAGCACCATTTCGCCGGCCCCATCGAGCACGATGCGGGCGAGCTTCGATCCTTCGGGCACGAAGATCTGGTCTATCTCCTGCTCAATGGTCGAAACCACCGGCTCGAGCGTGACAACGCAGGCCTGAACGATCTCACCGGACACTTGGCCCTTGATGCGCACGCCGTCCTTCTTCCAGCGGGCAATCTGGAGATCTGCAGACAGTCGGTTGACCGCCTCGACATCCCAGAGCGCCGCCAGGCCCGCCCGCTCGCGCTCGTCGGCCTCGACATGGACCTGAACGGGATTGGCGGAAACGTGACCGACCTTCACCCGATAGCTGAATTCGGTGACTTCTTCAGTATTCTTGTCATTCATTGGATCATCCTCTGTCCGTTGCCGGCGGCCTGTGCGGGCGATCGCCGCCTGGCCCTCCGAGGCCTCACATTGCGGGCACGGCAATCCGGGCCATGCCGGTTTCGATCTCTGCCTCGTCGACGGAGCTCAGCGCCTGTTCCGCCGCAAACATCCAGTCCGCCAGGCGCCGCATGTCCGGGACCGGCGATGATTCCGGATGCAGATTGCGGGCAAGAGCGGCCGTGAGTGCATCCCGATCGCCCTTGTCGAGCGCGGCCGCATAGGATTCCAGCCGCCCGTAATACATGCCGGCAAGCTTCTTCATGCGCTTTGGCACACCGGGGTCGCCGACGCCGAGTTCGCGGATCGAGTGATCGACATCCTCGAAGAAGGCATCAATGATGTTTTGCGCGATCTCCTGGCCGCTACGCTTGGAACGCGCCGTGCGGCGAAAATAGAGAATCAGCATGATGGTGAGCATTTCGAACCGACCCATCACGGTGTCGGGCGCGTTCATGTCGAGGTAGAATGCAGGGGTGCGCGCGGCCGATGTCAGCACGGCATATTGCCGCTCGACTATCGCCCTGTTGTTTCTTTTCTGACGGAAGAAACCGAATACCATTCAATTCCACCAAAAAGAGTCGACCGATGGCCCGGGCCCGGTCGCCCTCATGTTGCATGATTGCGAAAGCTGGTTTACCGAAGCAGACGTGAATTGCAATGCCGTTCTCCCCTCGCCCTGCCGCTTGCATCGGCAAAGTGATGGGAAAGAAGGCAGCGCCAGCCATTGGGCTGCCCTTCCCCGGAAAGGCCACAATGCTGTGCGCAGAAGCGACCCGACATCCTCAGGATGTTGCCGACAGTCATGGGAGACGCGTGCGTGGACATTCGGATTTTTAGAGCGGACAGGAAGCTGATGAACTCGACTGCCGTGGTTCTCGCTCTTGCCCTGGCCGGATTATCCGGCTGCCAGACCGCCGAAGTGTTCCACAACGGCTATGTCGTCGATCAGGCGGCACTGGACCTGGTGCCGGTCGGCTCCAGCCGCGAACAGGTGCTGCTGTCGCTCGGCACACCGTCGACGACTGCGACCTTCGACGGCGAGGTCTTCTACTATATATCCCAGAAGCGCACCCGCTCGGTTGCTTTCATGAAGCAGAAGCTGGTCGAACAGCAGATCCTGGCGATCTATTTCGACAAGGACGGCATCGTCACACAGGAAGCGAACTACACGCTGAAGGACGGCAAGGTCTTCGATACGATCTCGCGCACGACACCGACCGGTGGCCGCGATCTCACCTTCCTGCAGCAGCTGCTGTCCGGCGGCGGCGGTGCGGCAAACAGCGTCAAGAACATTCTGGGTGGGATGGGCAACTAAGCCTCCTGTCCAGACCGGGAAGAAAGAAACCGCGGAAGTCGCCTTCCGCGGTTTCTTTTTTGGCTTGAATTAGCCGCGGCTCAGTGAGCAAGAACCGCCAGAAGCAGAAGCGCCACGATGTTGGTGATCTTGATCGCCGGGTTGACGGCCGGACCGGCCGTGTCCTTGTAGGGGTCGCCGACGGTATCGCCGGTGACGGAGGCCTTGTGGGCGTCAGACCCCTTCAGATGCTTGACGCCGTCCTTGTCGATGAAGCCGTCCTCGAAGCTCTTCTTCGCGTTGTCCCAGGCGCCGCCGCCCGAGGTCATGGAGATCGCCACGAAGAGCCCGTTGACGATGACACCCAGCAGCGAGGCACCGAGGGCGGCGAAGGCGGAGGCCTTGGAGCCCGAGATCAACAGCACGCCGAAGTAGACCACAAGCGGCGCCAGCACCGGCAGCAGTGAGGGGATGACCATTTCCCTGATCGCCGCACGGGTCAGGATATCAACCGCCCGACCGTAATCCGGCTTGTCCGTGCCCTGCATGATACCGGGCTTGTTGCGGAACTGCTGACGCACTTCCTCGACGATCGACCCGGCCGCGCGACCGACGGCTGTCATGGCGATACCACCGAAGAGATAGGGAATGAGGCCGCCGAAGATCAGGCCGGCGACGACATATGGGTTCGACAGGTCGAATGAGATCGTCCCCACATCGGCGAAATAGGAATACTGCGCGCTGTTGGCTGCGAAGTAGGCCAGATCGTTCGAATAGGCGGCGAACAGGACCAGCGCGCCGAGGCCGGCAGAACCGATTGCATAGCCCTTGGTGACGGCCTTGGTGGTGTTGCCGACCGCGTCAAGCGCATCCGTTGACTTGCGCACTTCGGGCGGCAGATGAGACATCTCGGCAATGCCGCCGGCATTGTCGGTGACCGGACCGAAGGCGTCGAGCGCCACGATCATGCCGGCAAGACCCAACATGGTGGTGACGGCGATCGCCGTGCCGAAGAGACCGGCGAGCTGGTAGGTCGACACGATGCCACCGACGATGACGATGGCCGGTAGCGCCGTCGATTCAAGTGATACGGCTAGCCCCTGGATCACGTTGGTGCCGTGGCCGGTGACGGATGCCTGAGCGATCGAGTTCACCGGGCGCTTGTTGGTGCCGGTATAGTATTCGGTGATCACAACGATCAGGGCGGTCACGACAAGGCCGAGAATGCCGCAGAGGAACAGGTTCAGACCCGTTATGTCCGTGCCCGCCACAGTGCCGATGGTCCCCCAGCCGACTGTGAGCGAGGTCGCAAAGGCCAGACCGGCGATCGACAGAAGTCCCGTGACAATCAGACCCTTGTAAAGGGCACCCATGATCGAGCCGTTCGTGCCCAGCTTGACGAAGAAGGTGCCGATGATCGACGTGATGATGCAGGCGCCGCAGATCGCAAGCGGATAGACCATCGTGATGTCGAGGGCTGCCGAGCCGGCAAAGAAGATCGCCGCGAGAACCATCGTGGCGACAACCGAGACGGCATAGGTCTCGAACAGGTCGGCCGCCATGCCGGCGCAGTCGCCGACATTGTCGCCGACGTTGTCGGCAATGGTCGCCGGGTTGCGCGGATCGTCTTCCGGAATGCCGGCTTCCACCTTGCCGACGAGGTCGCCACCGACGTCGGCGCCCTTGGTGAAGATACCGCCGCCGAGGCGGGCGAAGATCGAGATCAGCGAAGCACCGAAGCCAAGCGCGACCAGCGCATCGATGACTTCACGCGAACCGCTCGCATGACCCAGGAATGAGGTCAGCACGTAAAAATAGATGGACACGCCGAGAAGGGCGAGGCCCGCAACCAGCATGCCGGTGATGGCGCCGGATTTGAAGGCGATGTCGAGACCTGCCGCCAGGCTATGGGACGCAGCTTGCGCCGTGCGCACGTTGGCGCGGACCGAGACATGCATCCCGATGAAGCCTGCGGCCCCTGAGAGCACAGCGCCGATCAGGAAGCCGATCGCTGCCGTGCCGGACAGAAGAAACCATGTAGCGACGAAGACAACCGCTCCGACAATTGCGATGTTCAGGTATTGCCGAGTGAGGTAAGCCTGAGCACCCTCGCGAATATAGCCTGCAATTTCCTGCATTCGGGCATTGCCCTGGTCGGATGCAAGGACCGAGCGCGTCGCCCAGACCGCGTAAACCACCGACAGCAACCCGCATAAAATTACGCCTAGAAGAACCGTCATTCGCAATACCCTCCCGTATTGCCCGCGCCTCACTCATCGCGGGCGGTGTCACGCAGACTCGGGCCCCCTCCTCCGAGACCCGTCGACGCGAGGCGAGATTGCGTCGCGCTTTTCGTGCCGTCAAGAGCGCATATTTTGCGTTGCGGAGGGAACTCAGGCGGCTTTGCGAGAGACTGCGCGCAGTTGCAGCAGGATCAGAACAAGGCAGAGCAGCGTCACCGGCCAGACCAGGAGGTTCATCACCGACCAGCCATAGGCGGTGAAGACCTTGCCCGAGGAGAAGGAAGACAACGCCACCGTCGAGAAGAGGATGATGTCGTGGAAGCCTTGGACCTTGTCGGCCTCGGAGGGGCGATAGCTGGAGGCAACGATGGCGGTCGCACCAATGAAACCGAAGTTCCAGCCAATGCCGAGCAGGACGAGTGCGCCCCAGAAATTCCAGAGCTCAATGCCCCAGTGAGCGACAACGGCGCAGGCCATCAGAATGAGCAGTCCCGCCGCGACGATCTTCTCAGGGCCGAAGCGTCCGATCAGCACGCCGGTGAAGAAACTCGGTGCGAACATCGCGATCACATGCCACTGGATGCCGAGGGTGGCGAGATCCGATGAGAAGCCGCAACCTACGACCATGGCGAGCGGCGCACCGGTCATCATGAAGGTCATCAGGGCATAGGTGCCGATGCCACAAACCATCCCGGTCATGAAGCGCTGGGTCATGACAATCTCGCGCAAGGGTCGGGTGGGTTCGTTCGCAGTGCCTGCCTTGCTGACCAGCGGCGGCAGCTTCAGGAAAAAGAGAACGGCGATCGCACACAGCAAGAGCGGCACGAGGCCGAGAAACGCGCCGGCAAACGTTACGGGGGCGAGCGCATCTTTCAGCCAGATGGCGATCTGAGGACCGGCAATAGCCGAGACGATACCGGCCGCGAGAATCCAGGAAATCGCTTTACCCTTGTAAAAACTCGGAGAAGCATCGGCTGCCGCGAAGCGGATTTTCTGGGTAAAGCCGCCGGAGAGGCCCATGAGCACCAGGGCGAAGGCGAAGAGCCAGAAGTCGGAGCGGATGAGAGCAAAGGCTGCCAGCGCACTGCCGAGCGCTCCGGCAAGCGCGCCGAGCATGAAGCTTTCGCGACGACCGAGAAAGCGCGAAGCGGTTGCCACCGCAATGGCGCCAGCCGCAACGCCGATGTTGAAGCCGGTGAGCGGAGCGGTCGCGAGCGACTTGTCGGCGCCGAGCATCTGGAAGCCGGCGAGCCCGCCGACCGCGAAGGCGAGCGGCGGGGCCGAACCCAGGATCGCCTGGGCGACAGCGAGCAGACCGACATTGCGCCTGGCTGCCGACAATTGTCCATCCAGCCCTGCCAGCGCCGCTCCGCTCATGTCACTCACCTTATTTCTGCGCCGGAGCGCGAACCTGCTTTGCAATCCGGTCGAGAACGGCATTGACCAGTCTCGGCTCGTCTTCGGGGAAGAAGGCCTGAGCGATCTCGACATATTCCGTTACTATGACCGCGATGGGCACATCCTTGCGCTCGATCAATTCGAAAGCGCCGGCACGCAGGATGGCGCGCACCGTGCTGTCCATGCGCGACAGGGACCAATCGTCCTGCAGAGCCTGGCGGATCAACGGATCGATCTTGGTCTGGTCGCGCACGACACCGGCGACGATCGATCGGAACCAGGAGGCATCCGCCTTCAGATAGGTTTCCCCGTCGACTTCCTGGCCGAGCCTGTGGCTCTCGTATTCGGCCACGACTTCGAGCACGCCGGAGCCGGCGATGTCCATCTGGTAGAGGGCCTGCACGGCTGCGAGACGGGCTGCGCCGCGCTGGTTTGCCGGCTTCACCGGATGCTTGCTTTCGTCCGACATCACTCAGCCACCCAGCTTCTTCTTCAACGCGATCATCGAGAGCGCAGCGCGGGCGGCAAAGCCGCCTTTGTCCTTATCGGAGCGGCGAACACGGGCCCAGGCCTGATCGTCGTTCTCGACCGTCATGATGCCATTGCCGATCGCCAGGGATTCTGAAACCGCCAAGTCCATGAGGGCGCGTGAGGATTCATTGGCCACGATGTCGAAATGATAGGTTTCACCGCGGATAACCATGCCGAGGGCGACGAAGCCGTCATACTGGGTGCCGTCATCATCGGCCGCATCGAGCGCCATGGCGATGGCCGGCGGGATCTCAAGCGCGCCGGGCACCGTGATGATGTCATAGGTGGCGCCGGCCTCTTCGAGGGCGAATTTCGCGCCGTCCAGAAGAGCGTCCGACATGTCGTCATAGAAGCGTGCCTCGACGATCAGCAAATGCGGCGACGCCGTCTTGTTTACCATGGTCAGATCCTGATCCTGAATGTGATTGCGGCGCTTCGGCCGCCAGAAACGCGGTCAAACCATGCTGTATCCCGGAAGGCAAGCATTTTTCGGTCAGGGCAGATGCAGCGGTAATGCACGCCCGGACCAACCGGACGGGGAAGGAAGCGAGGGATCTCGTTCCGGGCGACCTAATATAGGCCGAAATCAGGCAAGCTGGATGAAAAATGTTTAATGAAATTCAGACACTTAATGTCTGGAAACGGCCACAATCCGACACCAGCTTCAGTCTTGCAAGCGAGCGACGGAATTCCCCGCCATCGCAAACATCCTCGAAAGGAACAGGACCATGAATCGCTTTGCAACAATCTTCAGTGCCACTGCCCTTACCGCCATCGCTTTCGGTGCTGATGCCTATGCCGCCATGCCTGCTGCGGCCACGGCTTCCCAACAGCAGATCGAAAACACGATCACGAAGCTCTCGCCGAATGCCTACAACGTCATCCGGCTCGACTCCTTGCGGACCCACGACACGGCGAAGGAGCAGTACGGGAATGTCATGCCAACATCCCAGGAGGCTCGCCTGGTTCAGGCTTCGGTGATCGCCAACCCGGCGCTTGCCCGCAAACTGCAGGCAGACAAGGTCGAGTTGGAAAACATCGTGGGCGCCGAACAGGCTGTCGACGGAAGTGTGACCTTCTACCTCCGCTGACCCTTCTCTCTCTCTCGATCATCGCAAACGCCATGGAAGTCCCCGCGCCGCCACGCGGGGACTTTGCCTATCTCATGGACCTCAGGAACAATTGACCGGGATTGCGTGTTTCCGATGCACGAAGGAGCCGCTCACGCTTCTTCATCCCAGGAAAAGGAGGCTGTCATGGGTCGTGGTATTCTGATGTGGCTGGTCGGCGTGCCGATCCCGATCATCATTCTCATTTTGTTGTTCTGGCGCTAAAGCCAGGCCGATACCGGCAGCCGCTCCAGGACTTGCCGGTGATCCCGGCCAATCGTCTTCTCCTCCAGGAGAGCAAATCCGGCCGGTCGATGGTCACGGGTGATGGGCGATGCAATGCCGCCCTCACCGATCACGATATCGCCCGTGTAAAGATGGATCGCGTCAACCAGTCCCTGCGCCAGCAGGTCGGTCGCGACACGCGCCCCACCTTCGACCATCAACGATGAGACGCCACGCGTGCCCAGCGCCCGCAACAAAGGCTCAAGGCCTGCCGTCTCGACAATTTCCACTCCCATCTCTTCCAAAAGTTTGCGATTCCCTGTCGCAGACGGTGCGACCGCAAGAAGGACAGGAACGTCGCGTGCCGTGCGGGCGAGCCTGGAGGTGGGCGAGAGTTCAGCGCGACGATCAAGGACAATTCGCAACGGCGATGCGTGTTCGAGACCGGCGAGCCTGACGGTCAGTTCCGGGTCATCAGCGTTTGCAGTGCCGATCCCGACCATGATCGCATCGCTGGCCGCGCGCAGCCGGTGCACTTCCGTGCGCGACTCCGCCCCGGTGATCGCGATCTGGCCGGCCCCGTGGCGGCCCAACATGCCATCGGCGGAAACGGCAAGCTTCAGAGTCACTTGCGGACGGCCCTTCGTCTGGCGCGTGAGATACCCGCCCATGGCGCGGCGGGCTTCCTTCTGAAGAATTCCGATGGTCACTTCGATATCTGCATCGGCCAGGATCTTGAGACCCTGACCGGAGACACGTGGATCCGGATCGGCAACGGCCACGACCACACGGGCAATTCCGCTCGCAACAATCGCGTTCGCACAGGGCGGCGTCTTGCCGTGATGAGAACAGGGTTCGAGCGTGACATAGGCCGTCGCGCCCCTCGCCTCTTCGCCGGCTTCCGCGAGTGCCAGAGGCTCCGCATGCGGACGCCCGCCCTGCGCCGTAACGCCACGACCAACAATGCGGCCGTCCTTCACGATCAGGCAACCGACGGAGGGATTGGAGCCGGTCTGCCCGACATGCGTGAGAGACAGCGCGATCGCTTCGCGCATGAAGGCTTCGTCGATCGCCGTGATCGACACGACCTAGTCCGCGACGCTATCGCGCGAGATCTTGGCATTGATCTCGGCAATGACGTTTTCGAAGTCTTCTGCGTGCGAGAAGTCGCGGTAGACGGAGGCGTAGCGCACGAACGCCACGTCATCGAGCGTCTTCAGGGCTTCGAGCACCTGCAGGCCGATTTCTTCCGAGGAGATTTCCGTTTCGCCCGAACTTTCCAGGCGGCGGACGATGCCGGAGACGGCGCGCTCGATGCGCTCGTTGTCGACCGGCCGCTTGCGCAGCGCAATCTGAAAAGAACGCACCAGCTTGTCTCGGGCGAAGGGGGCCTTGCGGCCCGTCTTCTTCAGAACCATCAACTCACGCAGCTGGACCCGTTCAAAGGTGGTGAAGCGACCGCCACAATCGGGGCAGATACGCCGCCGGCGAATGGAGGTATTGTCCTCCGCCGGCCGCGAATCCTTGACCTGGGTCTCGTCCGATCCACAAAAGGGGCAGCGCATCAGCTGTCAGCCTTACATGTAGGGGTACATGGGGAAGCGGTCCGTCAGGGCCACGACCTTGTCACGTACGGCAGCTTCAACCGACGCATTGCCTTCGTCGGAATTGGCGACCTTGAGGCCATCGAGAACTTCGACGATCAGGTTGCCGATTTCCTTGAACTCGGCTTCCTTGAAACCGCGGGTCGTGCCAGCCGGCGTGCCGAGACGGATACCCGAGGTGACGAAGGGCTTTTCAGGGTCGAACGGAATGCCGTTCTTGTTGCAGGTGATGTAAGCGCGGCCGAGGCCGGCTTCTGCACGCTTGCCGGTGGCGTTCTTCTTGCGCAGGTCGACCAGCATCAGATGGTTGTCGGTACCGCCCGAAACGATGTCGAGGTTATGGCTGATCAGCGTCTCGGCCAGCGTCTTGGCGTTTTTCACGACCTGAGCGGCGTAGTCCTTGAACTCCGGCTTCAACGCTTCACCGAAGGCAACGGCCTTGGCGGCGATGACATGCATCAGCGGACCACCCTGCAGACCCGGGAAGACGGCCGAGTTGAACTTCTTGGCCAGATCCTCGTCGTTCGTCAGGATCATGCCGCCGCGCGGACCGCGAAGCGACTTGTGGGTCGTCGAGGTCGCGACATGGCAATGCGGGAACGGCGACGGATGCTGGCCACCGGCGACGAGGCCGGCGATATGGGCCATGTCGACCATCAGGTAGGCGCCGACTTCGTCAGCGATCTCGCGGAAGCGCTTCCAGTCCCAGATGCGGGAGTAAGCGGTACCGCCTGCGATGATCAGCTTCGGCTTGTGGGTGCGCGCCTTTTCGGCAACGTCATCCATGTCGAGCTGGTGATCGTCTTCACGAACGCCGTAGGAGACGACGTTGAACCACTTGCCGGACATGTTGACCGGCGAACCATGGGTCAGGTGACCGCCAGAGTTCAGGTCGAGGCCCATAAAGGTGTCGCCCGGCTGCAGGAGCGCCAGGAAGACCGCCTGGTTCATCTGCGAACCGGAGTTCGGCTGGACGTTGGCGAAGTTGACGCCGAAGAGCTTCTTGGCGCGCTCGATGGCGAGCTCTTCCGCGATGTCGACGAACTGGCAGCCGCCATAGTAGCGCTTGCCCGGATATCCCTCGGCATACTTGTTCGTCATGATCGAGCCCTGGGCTTCGAGCACGGCGCGGGAGACGATGTTTTCAGAGGCGATCAGTTCGATCTCATGACGTTGACGACCGAGTTCCTTCTCGATCGCACCGAAAATTTCCGGATCCGTATCGGCGAGAGAACGAGAAAAGAAGGCATCGTTGTTCGACATGATCGCTGGCTCCTCAAAAGCGTTTGATGCTGTGGGGTCTTAAACTTCCGCAGTCACGAGAGCAATACGGAGAACGACATTTGCGGATCAATTGGCGCGCAGGGGCGAATGGCCGCAATCCCCTTGATCAGGCTGGACGAAGATCCATGCAGCCATTGCGCAAGGCGGGCAGGACGATCCAGGCGCCGTTTGCGTAGAGCTTGCGGACGAAGGCTGCATCTGGCGCCGTGACCACCGTCCGACCATTGCCGGCGCGCAGGATACCGGCTCCGTCGGGGAGCCGGGTCGGCATATCGGGACCGAGGACGAGGACTGCGGGGCCGACAGGGCCGAACGCCGCCGTTGCTCCAATGATGACGGAGAACCAGCCAATGGGAATGGCAAACAGGATGCCAGTGGTCCGCACCGCCCTGCCCCAGCCTTTTCGAGGCTTCGCGGTGTCAGTAGTCATAGACATGTTCCAGTTCGAGGCCTGCGGCACGGAGTTCGTCGAACAGCGCCGGCAGATCGCGGACCTTGGCCTGGAGCAACAGACGACGACCGGCAAAACCATCGCGGTTGATGTCGACAATCCTCGTTGCAAAGCCGAGCTGACTTGGAACGGAGGCGCCGAGCGCCGAGACCATGATGTCGTCATTGCCGGCAATTTCCAGCATGGTGCCTTTGCGGGCGGCGATCTGTTGAAGGATGACGGTGAAGGCCCGGTAACGCGGAGTTTCGATCAGGACGCCGTCCGCGCCCTTGTCTTCTATAACAGTGACATCGGGAATAGCCTGGAGATCGGCGGTCGACAGGCCGGAGACGAGTGAGCGGATGGTCAGCTGTGCCTGGCCGGTCGCGGCGACCGCGCCGGCTATCACGTCGGCATAAGCGGCCTTCGCCTTCCACTCCCCGCCAAGGGCGAGCCGGCGCTCCCAGCTGCGCGGCGAGGTGACCGGTTCGGCCCAGAGCTTTTCCACAGCGCCATCGAAATCGTATTTGTACCAGGGCGTCTGGTGCAGGAACTGGCCATAATCTTCGGCCATCTCGGCGGCATAACGATCCTGAGGGGACTTCTCAGGCCCGCGGACGAGCGCGAAGAGACGTCCAACGGTTTCTTCATAGAGCGCCTTCATGCCCATTTCGAGCGTGAAGCTCACGCCGATGACATGGATGGTGCGCCGGGTGGCCACATCGGCGCCGCCGTGACGATCGGCCTCGCGGTTCAGCGCGCAAAAAGACGCCCAGAAGCCAACGACACTCCGCGTGTAACCGAAATCATGTTCGTCGCCCGTCTTCAGGACATTGGCGAGGCCCTCATAGGCATAGACGATGTGCCACTCGGGATAGGTGAGATAGCTGTTTGCCTCCGCGCGCAGGAAGGCGGGATCGGTCATCTTTGGCGTGAACGTGGCCTGCTCCGGCTCGGCGGTGCAGAAGGTCTCGATATACCCAACGGGTGCCAGCAGCAGCAGGACCAAAAGGACGAGCAAAAGCGCGAGCCATTTTGCAAGGCGCAGCATCTTCCGCATTCACGCCTCCCTGCGGAAGACGAAGGCAGACAGGACCGCAATGCCGCCGAGCGAGATATGCGGTAGATTGGCGAGGATCTTGAAGCCGATTGGGAGGTCCTGGATGCCATAATTGATGATCCCAAGATCCAGATAGCCGGACCCCGTCGCAAGGCCCAAAAGACCGTCGGTCAGGTAGAGGATACCAAAGTAGAGAAGGAAACTGCGGGCAGCGCGCGCGGAAATGAGTGCCGCAGTGCCTGCCCAAAGGGCCGACGCCAAGTGCAGAAGATCATCGTAGATATCGAGGGCAAAGATGCCGAAGGCGCGTCCCTCCGCATCGGTCAGGCCGGGGATGTAGTTTAGCCCCGCGACGACGAGGAGAATTGCGGCATAGGCAAAGGCGATCTTGCGGACGGTCGGCATCGGTTTCCCCTCTTCAGATCTTCGAAATGTAGTTTGCCCAGAAGCCGTTCTGGAAGCGCAGTTCCGGATCAAGGCGGCGCTTGGCCTCGGCAAACTCGCCAACACGCGCATAGGCGCGATGCAATTGGTCGAGGGTCGGGTGCGGACGATAGGGCAGATAATAGCTGCCGCCGATTTCCGTGACACGATCGATCAGGGCGCGGGTCATGCGCGCCATGTCCTCCTCGGCACGAACCGACATCTCCTGGGAGAACAGCATGACGGCGGCGATGCGGGGTACGGTCGCGTAGGCCAGCACACTGTCGTGATCCGTGTCGACGAAACGCAGGGTGATGTTCAGGAGTTCCTGGTAGGACGACGGGATGACCTCGCGGCAGATGCGGACGAAATCCGCAAAGCGTTCGGGCGCGACGAAATATTCGTGCAGAATGTCGGTGCGGGTCGGATCGCCATCGTCGAGCGTTGCGACGGGCTCGTTCATCAGGCTGTTGCGCGTGGCGATGCCAGAGGTGAGTGCCGGGCTCAGCGACGATTCCAGCATCCAGCGAACATGTTTGACGCGATCGGAGCCGACCTGCTCGCGGAAGACCTTCGCGGCGACATGGCTGACAAAACCGGAACCGCTCGCCGGTGGGATGACCGTCTGGTCAGGCGTCGGCCGATAGGAGATCAGAAGGCCGCTTTCGAAGAAACGATCAATCGCGACATCAAGGCGGCCATAGGCCATTTCGATCGTCTTGTCGGCCTTCAGGCTCTCGATGAAGCGCATGCCGAGTTCTTCGCCCGCCACATGCTCGAAGGTGGGGGCGAGATTGCGGTTCGGAACAATCTCGATCTCGAGTTCGACGATGATGCCGAAAAGCCCGTAGCCGCCCATCGCATGGTTGAACAGCTCGGTATTTTCCGTACGCGAGCAGGTGACGAGCGTTCCGTCGGCGAGCAGCATTACAATCGACCGAACGGTCGAGCCGAACGCGCTCCAGGGGACGGGCCAGCCATGGGCGTTGACGGAAAAGGTGCTGGCGACGCCGAAATCGTGGTTGGACTGCATGACCTTCGGCGAAAATCCAATTGCATCGAGCCGTTCGATCAGCTCGCTCCAGCGCATCCCGGCAGACACGCGGCAGGTTCCCGCCGCCTTGTCGGCATCGAGCCATCCCTTGTCCAGGGTGAGCACCGTGCCGTCCGTCTGCAGGCTTTGTGCGCCCATCGAGTGGCGGGCCGCACTCGCAACGAGGGGCCGCCCCGCGCTTTTGGCTTCCGCAATCTCCCGCCGGACCGCTTCTACGAGGGCGTCACGCCGGTCATCGCTCAGCAGGATGTGGCGCGCGACGCGTGTCGGGGACAGGAGGCTCGCGTCGTTGAGCATCTCATCGGCGCTCAACGGACCTTCGGGAAAGGATTGGCCAAAGCCGATGGTTTCGCGCCCGAACCTATGGGCAGCATAGCCGCCCGCAGCAGCACCGGCCGCAAATAACACCGCGCGCCTCGTCAGCTTTTTCATCCCTACCCCCGCAGGTTCCCTTGAATCGTCATGTCTTGCGGTATTCATGAGTAGGCAGACGCGTGTTGTTGTGCAAGGCCATGAAAAAAGCCGCGTCCGGGGACGCGGCTTCAAGATGAATAGCGCTTTAACAGCCGATTATTGCGGCAGAATGTCGTCGTCGACAGAGCCGCTAACCTGCTCCTGGCCGATATTGGCCTGCAGGGCGAGCTGCTGATCGCCATCCTGTTCATAGATGTCGTCGCGGAACTGCACGACGCCCTGCTTCGGCGACCATGCCGTCAGATAGACCCAGTGCACGCCGACTTCGTCAACGACCTTAATCGGCGTGTTGACGCGGCTGGCGATGACGCGTTCGATCTCCTGGCGGTTCCAGCCGGGCGTATTCTTGAGAACCCAGACAATGAGGTCGCGCACGTTCTGAATGCGGACGCAGCCGGAAGATTCGAAGCGCATCAGCTTGTTGAACAGGCCTTGCGTCGGCGTGTCGTGCATGTAGACGCCGTCGGGGCTCGGGAAGTTGATCTTGGTGGACGACATCGCGTTGATCTTGCCCGGATCCTGACGGAAGGTCAGGTTCGGAGCCTTGGGCGCGAACCAGTCGACGCTTTCCGGAGCCACTTCATTGCCCTTGCCGTCGATCAGGCGAATGGCATTGCGCGACAGATAGGTCGGATCCTTCTGCATCAGCGGCACGATGTCCTTTTCGACGATCGAGCGCGGCGCGGTCCAGTAAGGATTGAGAATGATGTCGGACACCTTGGAGCTGACCAGCGGCGAAGGACGGCTGATGCGGCCGACGATTGCGGTATTGCGCAACGCCACCTGGTCGTTCTCGACCGCTTCGACATAAGCCGCCGGAATGTTGACGACGATGTAGCGAGACTCGAGCGGCTTGGCGAGCGTGTCCTGCAGACGCTGGAAGTTCACGTTCAGCTGGTTGAGGCGCACGTCGGCCGAGATGTTCAGCGCCTTCAGCGTGAATTCGCCGAGCACGCCGTCTTCCGGCAGGCCGTGACGGGCCTGGAAACGCTTGACGGCGCCGTCGACGTAGCTGTCGAACGAATTCGACATGCCGGCTTCCTGCGGCAGGTCGCCGGACACCATCAGGCGCTGGCGAAGCGCCTGGACGGACGGATCTGTGACGCCGAGCTGCAGCTTGACGGCCGGATTGACCTGGGGCCAACCGCCATTCGAGACAATCATCTGGTACTGGCCGATGGCTTGCTGGATGTTGCCGATACTGGAGGGGCTGAGCATCGCGGTGTTGGATACGACGCTCGTCGTCGTGCGCGATGCCTGGGCATCGAACTGATCGTCCCAGTTGCCGCGACGCGGTGCATTGATCAACTCGTCGACTGCCGTCTGCGCAGCGGCCTGGCCGGCGATAACAGCAGCACCGACGGCTGCAGCACCCCGCAACAAAGAGCGCCGCGAAAGATCAACGATTCCCGTATTCTTGGACATATTCCCTACCGTTTCATCCTGAACCAGAACCAGACGCATACTGCTTCATGGTTAACAAAGCGCCGCCAAAAGGACATTGCTGCTCGTTGTTGGGTGTTCGGGAGGCGGTCAAATCACGCACTCCGCTCGTCCCGGCGGTCCCATATCAATATGGCCAATTCGTGTCACCAAGGGGTTGTGTCACGAGAGCGTGTCCAGCGGCCAAAGCGTTGTGATCAGGAAACGACAAAACCGGCCGCTTCACGAGGAAGCGTCCGGTTTAGCGCGGTGGATCGCTGTCTGGAGGTCGTGGAGCGGGTCAGGCTCAGAGACGGTAGAGGATCTGGTCGTTCCAGAAGCGGTCGAGGCGCTGCAGGAGCTTGTTCATCTGGGTGAACTCGTCGGCGCCGATGCCGCCGACCTTCTGGATCGAGCCGATGTGGCGTTCGTAGAGCTTTGCAACGGTTTCGGCGATTTCCTGGCCGGCATCCGTCAGGCTGATACGGACCGAGCGACGGTCGACGCGCGAGCGCTGGTGGTTGATGAAGCCGAGGTCGACGAGCTTCTTGACGTTGTAGGAGACGTTCGAACCGAGGTAGTAACCACGCGAGCGCAGTTCACCGGCGGTCAGTTCGGCATTGCCGATGTTGAAGAGGAGCAGCGCCTGGATGGCGTTCACATCGGAGCGGCCCTTGCGGTCGAACTCGTCCTTGATGACGTCGAGCAGACGGCGGTGGAGACGTTCCACGAGGTGGAGAGATTCCAGGTAGAGCGAACGGATTGCTTCTTCCTGCGGATCAAGGGGGGCGGCCTGCGGCTTGAGCTTGGTGTTCATATCGATCTGCCTCACTGTTTTGTTTGGCGGTGTTGGTTTTTTCTCCCGCCTTGATGAGGACAGTATCCAATGCGCATAAAATTCTATTTAAAACGCAGGCTTAACAGAGGCTTACCAAAGCCGGTCCTGCGATCACGGTAAATCAACGGTTATCGCTTCCCGCTTGTGTCTGCTTTCGAGCCACAACGCCAGGCGGAAGGCGAGATAAAGGGCGGCCACCGAAACATGCATGACGATGGCCAGGATGTTGGTGCCGAAAATGTCGGGCCAGACGGAAAACATCAGGATCTGGGCACCCGCTGCAATCAGCCACATGACGGGTCCCCAGGAGCCCGCCAGCCACAGCCCGAGAGCTGCCACCGGAAAAACGACCGCAAGGCCAGCAGCGGCGACACGCCAAGGCAGAGACAGAAGATCGAAACGGCCCAGCCCGCCATGGCTGTAGCCCACCAGCATGCCCCAGTATTGCAGCCCGAACCACAGGCAGGCCAGCGCCACAACCCGCAGGAACAGCACATAGATGAACTCCGTCAGGCTGCGGAGGGGTGTTGTCGGCGAATCAGCTTCCATGGTTTCCACGATAGGGCCTCCCCCAGACGACCGCCAGCAGCGGCAGTGCGCCCTCCCCTGCCGCTTGCGACACACGGTCGTTTTGCAAGCGGCAGCCGGCATGTTATCAGCAGCGACCAAAGACGGCAAAAGACGAAGGATGCGACGATGACGGACAAGACCCATTTCGTGGATGACGTGACCGGCCATCGCCGCATGCGGCGCCTGCGCAAGGCGGACTGGCAAAGGCGCATGGTTCAGGAGAACCGGCTGACGGTCGACGACCTGATCTGGCCGATCTTCGTTGTGCCCGGCACCGGCGTCATGGACCCCATCGCCGCCATGCCAGGCGTTTTCCGGATGAGCGTCGACACGGCGGTTGAAGCCGCCAAGGAAGCGGCCGATCTCGGCATTCCGGCGATCGCTACCTTCCCAAATGTCGACATCGGCCTGCGCGACGAAACCGGCTCGCACATTCTGGTCGCCGACAACCTGATCAACCAGACGACGGCCGCCATCAAGAAAGCTGTACCCAATATCGGCATCATCACCGACGTGGCGCTCGACCCGTTCACCAGCCACGGGCATGACGGCATTTTGCGCGAAGGCGAAATCGTCAATGACGAGACGGTCGACCAACTCGTCAGGGCGGCCGTCGCCCAGGCCGATGCCGGAGCCGACATCATTGCCCCCTCAGATATGATGGATGGCCGGATCGGCGCGATCCGCCGGGGCCTCGATGCCGCAGGGCATCAGTCCGTCGGCATCATGTCCTACGCCACCAAGTTCGCCTCCTGCTACTACGGCCCCTATCGCGAGGCGATTTCCACCAGTGGGCTTCTGAAGGGCGACAAGAAGACCTATTACATCGACCCGGCCAACGGCACCGAAGCGATCCGCGATGCGGCGCTCGATGTCGAGGAAGGCGCCGACATGCTGATGGTCAAGCCGGGTCTTCCCTATCTCGACATTTGCTGGCGCATGAAGGAGGCGTTCGGCCTGCCGGTCTTCGCCTATCAGGTCTCGGGCGAATACAGCCAGATCAAGGCGGCTGCCGCCAATGGCTGGATCGACGGCGAGCGCGCCATGCTCGAAACACTGCTGTCGTTCAAGCGCGCCGGATGCGACGGAATCTTGACCTATTTCGCCGTCGACGTGGCCCGTCACCTCGCCCGCAAAGGCTGATCATCACGGATTATTGTATTCCGGCCGGGCGTTCCCATATCTGAGGAACAACCAAAGGAGCCCACCATGAGCCTCGACAACAATTCGTCCTATGCCGCCCCCGAAGACTGGCGCGCCTATAGCGGCGTACTGTCGCGTCGGGTGTTCGCATTTATCGTCGACTACCTGTTCATCGGGCTCCTATGGATCCCGGCAGCCGTGATCGTGTTCTTCCTCGGCATCCTGACACTCGGGCTCGGCTGGCTGCTCTATCCGATCCTGTTCTTCGTCGTTGCCGGCCTCTATTTCGGCATGTCGCTGGCTGGTCCTTCGCAGGCAACGCCGGGCATGCGGATGATGGGGATCGCCATGGTGCGTCTCGACGGTCGCAAGCTCGACTTCGTCACCGCGATCGCCCATCTGGCCTTGTTCTGGATCCTGAACTCGGTGCTGACGCCTATGATCCTCCTGGCCGGTCTGTTCATCGAGCGCTCGCGACTGGTGCACGACCTGCTCGTCGGCACGGCAACAGTCCGCACCTATTGAAACTTTTCATCGTCCGACGTCTTCAAGAAAACACTCCGGGATCAACCCGGAGTGTTGACGTTTCGCATTCTTACGCCATCCTAGTCCCAGAGATGACGTGACAGAGGATTCTCTTCGGCGACAGATGAATACCCAGACCTCTCCTTCACCGCAGTTTTATCTCACGGCCCCCGCGCCGTGCCCCTATCTGCCGGACGAATTGGAGCGGAAGGTGTTCACCCACATGGTCGGCCCACGGGCGACCGAAATGAACGATCTGTTGACGCAGGGTGGTTTTCGCCGGTCACAGAACATCGCCTACAGACCTGCCTGCGAATCCTGCCGTGCCTGCGTCTCGGTGCGTGTTCTCGCCAAGGAATTCGAAGCCAGCCGGGCCTTCCGCAGGGTGGAAGCGGTAAATCGCGATCTCGTCTCCACCGTTTTTCCGGCACAGCCTTCCACCGAGCAGTTTTCCCTCTTCCGCCGCTATCTCGACGCCCGCCATCAACAAGGGGGAATGTCAGACATGTCGGCGCTCGATTATGCCATCATGGTCGAGGACAGCCATGTGCAGACGCGGATCATCGAATACCGGCTGCGCAGTCCAGGCGACGGCGTGTCGCCTCAGCCGCGTGGCGAGCTCGTGGCCGTCGCGCTGTCCGATCTAATGAGCGACGGGCTGTCGATGGTCTATTCCTTCTACAATCCGCAGATGGAAAGGCGTTCTCTCGGGACGATGATGGTGCTCGATCACATTCGCCGGGCGCAGGCTCTCGGCCTGCCGCATGTCTATCTCGGCTATTGGGTGCGGGGATCACAGAAAATGGGCTACAAAACCCGCTTCCAGCCGCAGGAGCACCTGATGAACCAGGGCTGGATGCGGTTTACGTCCGATATGGACGAATGACGCGGGTACCGTCGGACCACCTTCACCTGCCATTCAATGCGGCGCTCTCCCCGCCTCTTGGTGAAAGCGGAGAGAGCTAATATTGGATCAAGACAGCTTGCGGATGATGCCGTAAACGATGTTCCTGTTGGCGCCATAGCGCAGGCTGCACTCGACATCCTGCCCTTCGGCCGTAGCACGCATGACGCGCCACATGTCTTCCTCGGACCGCAGCAGCAGCGCCCAGTTCATGAAGGTTTCCATATAGCCGTCATCCGGGATGTCATCGGCGAAGTTGGCGAAGAGGAAGGTGCCGTGCGGTTTCAGCATTTGCAGGCAGCGCTGCGAGAGCTTGATGGCGACCTCGTCGGCCAGATAGTCATAGAGGCCGGCGGCATAGACGAAGTCGAACTTGCCGAGTGTCTGTGACCGCATCAGGACCGTACGCACCGAGCCATCGACCGCTTCGACCGCGGTGCCTTCGTATTCACTGGCGACCGCGCCGACGCTCAATGGATCCTGATCGAGGGCGAGCCAGCGCTTGATCGTACCGTCCTTCAGGGCTTGCGACATCTTGCCTTCGCGTAGGTGACCCGCCGCAATGGTCAGGATCTCGGCTTCCCCGCCCCGCGACGAGGCGACGTCGTCGACATATTGAGCCAGAAGATCGCGGCGTTCGCGCACGGCAACACAAGCCGGGGATTCGCTCGTGAAGGCATTGACGGCCTTGCCCATCGGGCTCGCCGCATCGAGCATGGCCTGTTTGCTCGGGTGGCGGTAGATGAAATCGAGCAGGCCCGCATCGCCGGAATAGCCGCGCGGCTTTTCAAAGGACCAGCGGGTGAAGGGGTCTTCGTGAAAATGGCGGGCGATCGGATGGTTCTGCGCGACCGGAATGAGCTGCTCCCACACCTTCGGAGAATAGCGATTGCGGACATGGTGCAGGCCGGTGAGCAGGCGCAGCATGATCTGCCCGACGTCAGTCTGATTTTGGAACTGCTGTTCGGCCACCCTCAGATGCAGCGCCAATTCGGCCTGCGCCTCGCCGAGTTCTTCGTCTCGGACGGGTTTCGCAGAGGAGAAGACCTGGGATGCAATAGAGTCTGGGGTGATCAGGCTTTCGCCGTCGAATGCAATGTCCAAATCACTCATCATTCGCTCCAATTTTAGTCAAACTTGATATTAATACTTGGTAAACCATAGTGCGAATTTCCCCTCGACGCACCCCCATTTTGTCCAGATCTTAAAACGTAGTTAACGCCTGTCCCAGTTAAGTTCAGTTGGCGCGCCTGTGGTTCTTGCGCGGAAGTTGGGAGCAGATGATGCAACAGGGCAATGACTACCCTGAACGGCCTCGGGCCGGCTCGCCACGTGACTCGAATCCGGTGCCACCGCTGGCGACGCTCGAAAGCGTGCGCAATGCTGAAGGGACAGAGCCGGGTACGAGCGTTCTCTCTGCGGCAATGCTCAAGCGCCTCTATATGCGGGAGCGGGGCGAAGGCCAGGTGCGCGAGACCCGGAGGGGTCTCTGGCTTGCGGTGATTGTCTACCTGCTCTTCGGTATTTCGGATGCCATCCTCATCCCCGATGTTGCGGTACAGACAATCACGGCGCGGTTCGTTGTCGCCATCCTCGCCATGACCGTCATGGAAATTCTGGTTGCGACGCGTGCGCCGTCGAGATGGTCGGACATTACCTGTGCGGTTACCGTGGTGGCAGGCTATCTGGGCTGGTTGATACCGGCCGCCGAGACACAAGCCTACGAGACCTTCCGCTTCTACATGCTGTTCGGCACCATCTTCATGATGAGCGCCAATCTGTTCTTCAATCTGTTCTTCCGGCTGTCGGTCGCCACCTCGGCAACCATCCTGATGATCTTCTTCACCAGCCTCGCATTCGTTCCGGCGCTCGAGCCGAACCAGCGTCTGGTCCTGATCCTGTTCTACATCTCCTGCTTCGCCTTCACGTCCTATGTGAACTGGAAGCTCAACGAGGAACGCTACAACGTCTTCCTCAACGCCCGCGAAGCTGCACACCAGCATCGGGAATCCGAGAAGCGCGGGGCGGCCCTGGAGCGTCTCTCGAATACCGACTACCTGACAGGCGTCGACAACCGCCGTGCGGTGGACAAGCGCCTGCGGGATTACTGGAGCGCCTGGCAGGACGAGGGTACCAGTTTTGCCGTGATGTTGGTCGATGTCGACTTCTTCAAGAAATACAACGACTTCTACGGCCATCAGGCTGGCGACCGATGCCTCGTGACAGTTGCATCAGCACTCAGCGATATGCTGAAGCCGCTTCATGCGACCGTTGGACGCTATGGCGGCGAGGAATTCATCGTGTTGTCGCGCGTCACCGGCCGCGAACAGGTCATGGCGCTTGCCGAGGTGATCCGCGCCACTGTCGAGGACCTCGCCATCGTGCACGACCAGCGCCGTGACGGCCAGGCGGTCGTCACCGTCAGCGTCGGAGCGGCCTATACCCGCGCGCAGACAGGGCCGAAACTCGAGCGGATCATCAACGAGGCAGACCGCGCGCTCTATTCGGCCAAGGCCAATGGACGCAATTGCGTTCGGCTTTTCGACCCGAACGACCCGCTCAGCAGCGACGACAACGAAAACATCGCGGCGACGCTGCGCATGGCCGTACGCAACGATCTTGTCCATCTCGTCTACCAGCCGATCCAGAACATGCGCACCGGTCGCATCGAAGGCGTGGAATCGCTGATGCGGCTGAAGATGGTCGATGGAACACCGCTGTCGCCGGCCCAGTTCATTCCCGTGGCCGAACGGACGGGCGCCATCCTGGAACTTGGGCTCTGGGCCATTCGCCGTGCCTGCACGGAAGTGCTGGCTCCTGGCCTCGCCCCACTGGCCAGCGTCAATGTCTCCGCCATCCAGCTCAAGTCACGTGGCTTCGCGCTGGCTGTTTCAACCATCCTGGAAGAAACCGGCGTGCCCGGCTCGCAGCTCGCCTTCGAAATCACCGAAGGTATCGACATGGAGGGGCAGTCGGATGTGATCCGCTGCATCACCGACCTGCAAGCGCTCGGCATCCGCATATGGCTCGACGACTTCGGGACAGGTTTCGCCGGACTTTCCTGGCTGCGCCTTTTCCCCTTCGATACGGTCAAGATCGACCGCTCCTTCCTGCAGGACGCCCGTCGTCCCGCCGGCCGCGCCATGCTCGAAGACATCATCCGACTGATCCGCAACCGCGGCCTGAAGATCCTGATCGAAGGTATCGAGACCGCCGATCACGTCGACCTGATGCACGAACTCGGGATTGAGCTCGGCCAGGGCTACTATCTCGGCCGTCCGGTTCCGATCGAAGAGGTGCGGATCAAGGCCGTGCCTCGGCTTGCCACCGTCGTCAGCCTCTGAACGTTCCGGTCATATCCGCCTGAACTGATCCCAAACTTGGCCGATCGGCCGTCACCCATCGCACTGCGGAAGCCAGTATGATCGGGCATCGATATCGGATCGAGGCCCAATCATGACCATCGCGCAAACCGATCTCCTGCGGGAACGACAGGATTTCTCGGAAAAGCTGCTCAAGCACACCACCATCCGCGTCAGCGAAACCTATCTCGACGATTTTCGCCAGCATGTCGAACCGGCTGTCTATGCGGCCGGCGACCTCATTTTCAAGAAAGGCGATGACAGCAAGTTCGCCGTGCTGATCGCGGCCGGTGAGATCGAGGTTTTCGCGCCGGAAACCGGTGATGTTCTGGCGGTGGCAGGAGATGGGGCGCTGATCGGCGAACTCGGCATGATCAGCGGCGAGCCCCGCAGTGCCTCGGCCCGTGCACTCACGCCCGTACGGGGCTGGGTCATCGACCGAACAGACTACCGCGAATTCCTGAGCGACCGGCCGGAACTGGCAACGCTCTTCTTCCGCAAGATCTATGCACAGCTCTCGGCGAGTTACGGCAAGCTCAGGGAGCAGTACGTGGCACTCGAAGATGCCGACCGGCGCTACCACGCGCTCGCCTTCATGTTCGTCACCATCGTTCTGATGGTGAATGTCTACGCGCTGGTGAACGGGATGATCCTCGGCAACCTCCGAGCCACCCATCAGGAGGCGATGATCTTCTGGACCTCCCGCGCGATGGAGCTGTGGGGCGGTTTCATCCTGTGGGGCCTGACGGTCCGCTGCGGCCTGACCCGTCACGACATGGGCATCCGCCGTGGCAATCTGTGGCGGTCGATCGGGGCCGGCCTGTTGATCAGCCTACCGGCGCTCGCAGCGATGATCTATTTCCGCACTCGTCTTTATCCGCAGCTTGCCGGCACGCCCTTGATCGACCCGGCACAACTCACGCTCAGCGTTTATACTTACATTCTGATCGCTGCCCTGCAGGAGTGGATCTGCCGTGGCGTCTTCCTGACCTCGATCGCCAAGCTCATGCCGGGCCGGATGCGGCCGGCAGCAGCCGTGCTGATCTCGTCGCTGGTCTTTTCGACGCTCCACCTGCACTACTCATCATCGCTCGCCGTTGTGGCGCTCGTGACCGGGATCGTCTGGGGTTGGCTCTTCCTCGCCCATCGGAACCTCGCCGGCCCTGTCGTCTCGCATTTCATTCTGGGCAACGCCGCCACGCTCATGGGGATCTGGGCCATCTGGCAAAGTGGCTGATCGATGTGAAAAAGCCGGTCGCTTGCGCGCCCGGCTTTGTCCCATGCTCGTCTATGACCGGTTAGCCGGAGAACTTGCCGCTCCGCGGGAACCCCTTCGGCACGGCACGACCGGCCGTCGCGCGATCGCCAAGCCACTCAATCAGCTCTTCCTTCGTCTTGGTGAAGGTGCGACCGGCAGAATCTGCCCAGGTCAGCCCGTCGGCAATTGCAAAGCACTTGGCATCGGAAATGCCGCCATCCTTGTAGCGCTGCAAGCGGACGCCCTTGCCGCGTGTCATCTCAGGAATCTGGGCAAGCGGGAAGGCCAACATCTTGCGGTTTTCACCAACGACGGCAACGTGATCGCCACTCACAGGCACCACGAGCTTGGCTTCATCGGGCATGCCGACATTCATGACCTGCTTGCCCTTGCGGGTGTTGGCGACCACCTCCCCTTCCGGCACGACGAAACCGTTGCCGGCGGTCGAGACGAAGAGCAGCTTGCGGGTCGCGTCATGGACGAAGGCGGTGAGCACATCCTGATCGTTTTCCATGTCGACCATGATGCGTAGCGGTTCGCCATGGCCACGGCCACCCGGCAGCTTGTCGCCGCCGAGCGTGTAGACCTTGCCGCCCGTGGTGACGAGCAGGATCTTGTCCGTCGTCTGGGCCGGGAAAGCGACCTTCAGCGCATCGCCTTCCTTGAAGGTCAGCGACGAGGTGTCGGAGATGTGGCCCTTCAGCGCGCGGATCCAGCCCTTTTCGGAGATGACGACGGTGATCGGTTCCTTTTCGATCATCGCCTGCTGGATTGCCTCGACATCGGCGTCCGGGGCATCGGCGAAGACGGTGCGGCGGCGGCCGAGTTCGGTCGCCTTGGCGTAATTCTTCTTCACCTCGCCGATTTCCCAAGCGACGGTCTGCCACTGCTTTTCCGGCGAGGCGAGGAGGGACTCGATCTCGGCCTTTTCGGCGGACAGTTCCTCATGCTCCTTGCGGATCTCGAACTCCTCGAGCTTGCGCAGATTGCGCAGGCGCATGTTGAGAATGGCTTCCGCCTGAATGTCTGTCAGATCCCATTTGGCGATCATGACCGGCTTCGGCTCGTCCTCCTCGCGGATGATGCGGATCACCTCGTCGAGGTTGAGATAGGCGATCAGCAGGCCACCGAGGATTTCGAGGCGCCGGTCGATCGCAGCGAGCCTGAACTTCGAACGGCGAACAAGAACGTCCTTGCGGTGCTCCAGCCACTCGGTCAGCACCTCGTTGAGGGCCATGACCTTCGGCACCTTGCCCTGCGACAGCACGTTCATGTTCAGCGGAACACGGCTTTCGAGCTCGGTCAGCTTGAAGAGCGATTCCATCAGCAAGGTCGCGTCGACCGTGCGGCTCTTCGGCACCAGCACGATGCGCACGTCTTCGGCGCTTTCGTCCCTGATATCTTCGAGCAGCGGCAGGCGACGGGCGACCAGAAGTTCGGCGATCTTCTCGATCAGGCGCGACTTCTGCACCTGGAACGGGATCTGGGTAACGATGATCTGATAGCCGCCGCGGCCGAGATCCTCGGTCTCCCACTTGGCACGCACACGGAAACCGCCGCGACCGGTGCGGTAGGTCTCCAGCATCGACGCACGGCTTTCGACGATCACGCCGCCGGTCGGGAAGTCGGGACCCTCGATGCCGCCGCGTTCGGGATGGGCGGGATCGGCCAGCAGTTCCTCGACAGGCGCGCCGGGGTTCTTGATCAGATAGAGGGCCGCGTCGCAAAGCTCATGGGCATTGTGCGGCGGGATGGAGGTCGCCATGCCGACCGCGATGCCCGAGGCGCCGTTGGCGAGCAGGTTCGGGAAGGCGCCCGGTAGGACCGTCGGCTCGTCGTCTTCCTCGTTATAGGTCGGGCGGAAATCAACCGCGTCCTGGTCGATACCCTCGAGCAGGAGGGCTGCGACATCGGTCATGCGGGCTTCGGTGTAACGATAGGCGGCAGCACTGTCGCCATCGATATTGCCGAAGTTCCCCTGCCCGTCCACGACCGGGTAACGCTGCGAGAAGTCTTGGGCTAGACGCACCAGCGCATCATAGACCGACTGGTCGCCATGCGGGTGGAACTTACCGATGACGTCACCGACGATACGGGCGCATTTCTTGAAGGCCGAGTTCGGCCGGATGCCCATTTCGCTCATCGCGTGGATGATGCGGCGATGCACCGGCTTCAGTCCGTCACGGACGTCCGGCAGCGCGCGGTGCATGATCGTCGACAAGGCATAGGCGAGGTAACGCTCCTCGAGCGCCGCCTTCAGATCGACCGGAAGAATGTTGTCGCCACCCTCATCGGGCGGAAGCTGATTTGTCCCCATGGGTCTCACCTAGCGGAGATGGGCCGGAACGGCAAGGAATCCGGGGGCTCTGCCTGTGGATTAAGAGCCTGTGACCATCATCACGCCCCGGCCATCCACTCGCCCTGCCCGGCGAAATTCGGTGGACGTTTTGCCATTCCAACTTATAAAAGACGCCGATTATACTTCCTGCAGCACGCTGCGGGCCACAGCCACACAGAGGACCCTATCATGACCTTGTATCGTTCCACCCGCATCCTGCTTGCCGGTGCCGCGCTGTGCGCGTTCACCGGTCCGGCCCTTGCGCTCGACGGGCAGGATTTGCTCAACAAGATCAATGCTTCCTTCGCCGGTGGCGGCACGACCATCAAGGCAGAGAGCGTTGAGGTCGATGGCGAGGACGTCGTCCTGACGAACGTCACCCTCGAAATCAACGGAGAGAAGACCGAGAAGCCGCTCACGCTTGCCGAACTGACGCTTCAGGGCGTGACCGAGGAAGACGGCGGCGCCTACTACATCGAGCGCGTGGATTTCCCGGAAGTCGACGTCAAGGAAGAAAAGTCCAGCTTCTCCGTCAAGGAACTCTATCTCGCTGGCATCTACGTGCCAGGCGACACGAATGCCGAAGGCATCGATTCGCTGATGTTCTATGAAGAAGCCCATAGCGGCCCGATCGACGTCACCGTCGATGGCAAGTCGGTCTTCTCCATGGCGGAAGCCACCGGGACGATGGGTCTTTCCGAAGACGAGAAGACGATCACCTTTGAAGGATCGGCCACCGGCGTGAAGGCCGACCTCAGCACTGTCGAGGATCCCAAGGCGAAGGAAGCCATTCAGGCGCTCGGCCTGACGACGCTCGATGGCGGCTTCAGCACCTCGGGCAGCTGGGAAGTGGAAAGCGGTACGATCGAGGTCGACGACTATTCGATCGATTTCGCCAATGTCGGCAAGCTCTCCATGTCCTTCGGCTTCTCGGGCTACACGCTCGATCTGGTCAAGCAGATGCAGGAGCAGGCCAAGACCATGCAGGCCCAGCCGCAGAACGAGCAGGCTCAGCAGGCCGCCGGCCTTGCCATGCTCGGCCTCGTGCAGCAGCTCTCGCTGAACAATGCCAAGATCCGCTTCGAGGACGCCGGCATCACCAAGCGCGGCCTCGACTATGCCGGCAAGAGCCAGGGCTCCGACGGCGCGCAGATGGCGCAGATGGTCAAGGGCATGGTGCCGCTGCTTCTCGCTCAGGCAAAGCTCGGCGCGCTGCAGAACGAAGTGTCGACGGCGGTCAACACCTATATCGACAATCCGAAGGCACTGACGATCGTCGCCGCCCCAGCCAACCCGGTCGCTTTCCCGATGATCATGGGTGCCGCCATGGGCGCGCCGGAAACCATCCCGGCCCTGATCGGTGTCAAGGTGACGGCGAACGACTGATCGTCTCGTCGGCCAAGATCAAAGCCCGGTTGCGAAAGCAGCCGGGCTTTTTTCATGCCATCCTACGTCTTGGCTCTAGGCAAAAGAAAAGGCCGGGATCGCTCCCGGCCTCGCCTTTTCAGATCGTCAGACCCGATCAGTCCTTCTTCGGCTGCGGTACGACACGCAATGCGAGTTCGCGCAGCTGCGTCGGGGTGGCCGGCGACGGGGCGTTCATCAGCAGGTCCTGAGCCTGCTGGTTCATCGGGAAGAGCGAGATTTCGCGCAGGTTCTTCGCGCCGACCAGCAGCATGACCACGCGGTCGATGCCGAAGGCGCAGCCGCCATGCGGAGGGGCGCCGTACTGGAAGGCACGGTACATGCCGCCAAAGCGTTCCTCGACGTCGTCCTTCGACAGGCCGACCAGTTCGAACGCCTTGACCATCAGTTCCGGCGACTGGTTACGGATCGAACCCGAGGCGATTTCGAAGCCGTTGCAGACGGCGTCATACTGATAGGCCTTCAGCGACAGGGGATCCTGGCTTTCCAGCGCTTCCAGACCACCCTGCGGCATGGAGAAGGGGTTGTGGGCGAAGTCGATCTTCTTTTCGTCCTCGTTGTATTCGTAGAACGGGAAGTCGACGATCCAGCACATTTCGAAACGGTCGCGATCGACGAGGTTCAACTCCTCGCCGGCGCGGGTGCGGGCTTCGCCGGCAAACTTGTAGAACTTGGCCGGATCACCGGCGACGAAGAAGGCGGCGTCGCCTGCTTCGAGGCCGAGCTGGGTGCGGATCGCTTCGGTGCGCTCTTCGCCGATATTCTTGGCGAGCGGGCCGGAGCCGCCGAGCTTGCCGTCTTCTTCCTTCCAGAAGATATAGCCGAGGCCCGGCTGGCCGGTCGATTGCGCCCAGGCGTTCATACGGTCGCAGAATGCGCGCGAGCCACCCGTCTTGGCCGGAATTGCCCAGATCTCGACCTTGGGGTTGGACGCGATCATGCCGGCGAAGACCTTGAAGCCGGAATCGCGGAAATGGTCGGTGACGGCCTGCATGACGATCGGGTTGCGCAGGTCCGGCTTGTCGGAACCATACTTGCGGATCGCTTCGTCATAGGGGATGCGCGGCCACTGCTTGGTCACCGGCTTGCCTTCGGCGAACTGCTCGAAGACCTTGGTCATCATCGGCTCCATCGTGCCCCAGACATCTTCCTGGGTGACGAAGCTCATTTCGACGTCGAGCTGGTAGAATTCGCCCGGCAGACGGTCGGCGCGCGGGTCTTCATCGCGGAAGCACGGCGCGATCTGGAAGTAGCGGTCGAAACCGGCGACCATCAAAAGCTGCTTGTACTGCTGCGGCGCCTGCGGCAGCGCGAAGAACTTGCCTTCGTGGATGCGGCTCGGCACCAGGAAGTCGCGCGCGCCTTCCGGCGAAGAGGCCGTCAGGATCGGCGTCGTGTATTCGGCAAAGCCGGCTTCGGCCATGCCGGTGCGCATGGCGGAAATGATCTGGGTGCGCTTGACGATGTTCTTGTGCAGCGTGTCGCGGCGCAGATCGAGGAAGCGATACTTCAGGCGCACGTCTTCCGGATAGTCCGGCTCGCCGAAGACCGGCAGCGGCAGTTCCTTGGCGGCCGCGAGAACCTCGATTTCCTGAGCGTAAAGCTCGATCTCGCCGGTCGGCATGGTCTTGTTGGTGGTCTCTTCCGAGCGGGCCTTGACCAGGCCGTCGATGCGGATGACCCATTCGCCGCGCACGGTTTCGGCCAGCTTGAAGGCCGGGCTATCCGGGTCCGCGACGATCTGGGTGATGCCATAGTGATCGCGCAGATCGATGAAGAGCACGCCGCCATGGTCGCGAACGCGATGGACCCAGCCTGAGAGACGGACGGTGGATCCGACGTCGGATTTGCGAAGAGCGGCACAGGTGTGGCTGCGGTAACGATGCATGATCAGGTATCCCGAATGTGACGGTCGAAAAGGCACCAACAGACGAGGCGCGCGACCGATAGAAAATCGGGCGGAAAAGCGCATGGTGTGGCTGATTTGTCAAGGCTGGGTGGTGTGGGGCAGTGCCGAGGCAGCTTCTTCGACCGGGTGAAGGGTCTGACCCATTTGACAGCGCGACGGAGGATTAGAGGCAACTTTACGCAAAAGGCGCGAGGGTGCAGGGTCGATATATCAGCCATAGCTGCTTCATTGCTAAGAGGAGACTGCTGGCTTGCGGGTTACGATGGCATGATAGCTGTCCCCTGCCGGCTAGACTCGCACCATTCATCTTTGTGGCCAATTGGGTAAAACCGCACGATCTCTCGATAGTCCAGACAATGTCGCTTTAAGGGTTCCCAGCCTTTAGATCTGTCTTCAGAGCCTGAAATTCGTTATTTGTTCAGAACGCATCTGCACCCATTTAGGAGAGACATGGCCCTCGTAAGCCGTATAATAGGAGACTGTCCGGGATGTGGAGCCAAACAGGCGTTTGGCAATGTAGATGTCTATTCCCGGTATGTGTACCGAGGGTGCGGACGCTGCAGATATAACGAGAAAGTGCCGCTTCCTGCGCTGAAGAAGAAGGTTCTTTATTTGGACCAGTTCTTTTTCAGCCATGCCTTCCGCGCGAACGACCAAAAATTCATCGATGCGGCGAAGCGGATCTACAATCTCACTGCTAATCAACAATTAGTTGTGCCGTTCTCGAGTATCCACGAAGACGAAACGCACATGTGGGAGCGGTACGAGCAGCTGATGGAGTTCATTAAGCAAACGTCACGCGGTCACGAGTTCAAGCCCGCGTACCGCATAGAGAGCGACCAGTTGCTAGATGCTTTCCACGCTTGGGTTAGCGGTAAGCCAGTGGAATTCGATGAAGCCGACGCATTCAACGACGACATCCACGTGTGGGATGGGTACTATCGAATTGACGTAGGGGGATATAATCGCGACCGTGACCTCGTCCGAAAGGGCAAAGCCGACGCGATCGAAGGATTGATAGATCTTTTCCCTCACTGGCGAAACTCGACGAATACCTTTGAACAAGACAAAGCGTTGGAGCACGAAGCCGCAGCCAGCGGCTACCTAAATTCGTACGTCAAATATTTCACGCGGTTGATTACGGGCGACTATACAGCGCTTTTGGACGCCCCAATCATGTCCAAAGTAGTAGAGGGAATGTTGCTCGAGCTTCCTAGAAAAATCGATCACAAGGAGAAACTAGAACGTATCCGGGAATTTTTTTCAACGGAACAGTTTCAGAACGTCCCGGTGCAGGACCTGAAAAGCCGAATGTTTGCCACCCTAAAGATGCTGGTGGTCCAAGGTGCCTATCAGAACAAAGATAACGCCCTGAAGAAGCTTTCAGGATTCTACTATGACGTGGATCACATTTCGACCTACGCGCCCTATTGTGACGCCGTCCTCATAGACGCGCCGATGCATGAAATCGTTGGCAGGAAGCAGGTGGCTTTAGAAGAACGCTACAATGTGAAAGTGTTTAGCCGCAGCAACTGGGATCAGATGCTGACTTGGTTCGATGAGATTGAAGCCGCTATGACAGAAGAGCATCGTCAGGCACTCGCTGTCGCTTATGCCTAGCTCTGGAATGTGGCCTAAAGAGCACGAGCCCCCACGTTTGATTATGAAGCCTGCGCATCAAAAGCCCGTCGACACGGCCTTGTGCACCGATGGAATTGGCAAACACATCTAGGTATGGCGAAGATGAGGACGTGCCTCATCACTCCGGCAACAGCACACTCGCCAGATCCAGTGGCGCCGCAAACAGCTCGTGACACGTGCCGCCCTCGCGCTTTAGCTTGCCATCGATCATCAGATGGGCATGGCCGTGGATCTGGGACCAGACGAGCTGTTCGACGGCGGCCCTGCCCTCCGGCGTGTCGCGGTTCAGGCGTTTCGCCACCGGCCCATAGCGGTCATGGACCGTCCACGAAATGGTCGCGAAAAGCCTAACATTCGCGCTGTTCGTGACCAGAGCCGAAATCATTAGGTAGCGCGCAACCAATGTGCTAAGGTAGCGCGCGACCTGATGGAGGATGCGATGCCGAGACCCAAGAGCGCCGATGACGGCCTGACCAAGTTTCAACGCTACCGGCAACAGCAGCAGCACCGGGGCATGAAGCAACTGCGCATTTGGGTGCAAGATCCTCACAGGCCCGAATTTGCCGCCGAAGCCGAGCGGCAAGGTCTTCTCTTGCGCGGTCGCTCCGAGGAGGCCGAAGTACTGGATTTCATCGCGGCGGCTACGGAATGGCCCGAGCCGTGAAGAGAGGTGATCTCGTTACGGTTTCGGCGCAGGGCGATTATGGAAAACCCCGCCCGGCGATCGTCATTCAATCTGATTTCCTCAATGCGGCAGACAGCGTGCTGGTCGTCTTGCTCACCAGCACGATTGCTGATGCCCCGCTTTATAGGCTCACTGTCGAGCCAACGGCAGAGAACGGTCTCAAGGTGGTCTCACAGGTCATGGTGGATAAGGTTATGGCCTATCCGCGCGCCAAATGCGGCCCGGTGATCGGTCATCTTTCCGGTGCCGATATGCTGGCTCTCAACAACATGCTTTCGGTGATGATCGGCCTTGCCGACTGACGGCGATCGCACTGTCTCCTGTTGGCGCACACGCGTCTCACCCCGGCAACAATACGCTCGCCAGATCCAGCGGCGCCGCAAACGGCTCATGACCCGTGCCGCCATCGCGCTGCAGCTTGCCGTCGATCATCAGATGCGCGTGGCCGTGGATCTGCGACCAGACGAGTTGTTCGACGGCCGCCCTGCCCTCCGGCGTGTCGCGCTTCAGGCGCTTCGCCACCGGCAACGAGATTTCCTCAAGCACGGCATGCGCCGCGTTGGCCGGGGGGCCGAGGGCCGGGTCTTCCCAGTCGAGGCGGTTGGCGGTGAACATCAGGCGGAAGAGATGCGGACGCGTGGTCGCAAAGGCGAGATAGCCGCGCGCGGCGGCGCGCAGCTGTTCCGCCGGATCATCCGGCGCTTGCGCCATGGCGGAGCGCATCGAGGCGGCGAACAGGCGAAACCCCTCCGTGGCAAAGGCGGTCAGCAGATGCCTGAGCGTCGGAAAATGATGTTCGGGGGCGGCATGGGAGACGCCGACGCGGGCGGCGAGCTTGCGCAGCGTCAGGCCTTCGAGGCCATGCTCCTCCAGCATATCAAGGCCATTTTCGATCAGGGCCTGGCGCAGGTCGCCGTGGTGATAGGATTTCTGTCTTGCCATGCCCCTTCATAATCCCTCAGCAACCCGCCGTCAAAATCAATCTTGACATTGCCAAGTTTAGCCGCATGCTTATCTTGTCACCGTCAAGATGAGGTCAACATGTCCGCCGCAACAGTGTTTTCACTCGCCAGCAGCACCGCCATGGCCGGCTGGCTGCTGTTGATCCTCGCGCCGCGCTGGGGCGCGCTGATCGCCTTCATCCGCCTGGGTCTAATCGGGGCGCTGTCGCTGACCTATGCCGTGCTTGTCTTCGTCTATTTCTTCCGCGTCGAGGGCGGCGGTTTCGGCTCGATTGCGGAAGTGCGCGCACTCTTCATGAGCGATCCGGTGCTCGTCGCCGGCTGGGTGCATTACCTCGCCTTCGATCTCTTCATCGGCACCTTTATTGCCGTCGAGGCCGACAAGCGCGGCTGGAACCGCGTGCTGCAGGCGCCCCCGCTGGTCGCGACCTTCATGTTCGGGCCGCTCGGCCTTTTGCTGTTTTATCTCACCCGCGCCACAGAGGCGGCGCTGACGTTCCGAAAGGTCTGACCGATGACCATGCTCTTCAATGACAGCATTTCGCCCGTCTCTTCGCAGGACGTCCAGGCTTTGGAAGACAGGACACGCCGCCTGCTGATCCTCGGCATCGGGCTGCAGGTAGCGCTTTCCCTTCCCAGCCTGATCGCGCTTTTGATCGACGAGCGCGTGCTCAACGACATCAGCGTCTGGATCAAGCCGCTGAAATTCCAGGCTTCGCTCACCCTGATGCTGGTCACGCTGCTTTTGCTGCTGCCGCTCATCGAGTTGAGGACGCGGGCCGGGCGCGGCGTCTGGCTCGCAAGCCTGACTGCCGTGATCACGGCAAGCGGCGAAATTCTCTACATCACGCTGCAGGCGGCGCGCGGGCGGGCCTCTCATTTCAACATCAGCACGCCTTTCGAAGCGATGGCCTATAGCGTGATGGGTGCCGGTGCGGCTTTGCTCGTGCTGTCGAGCCTCGCCATCGGGCTTTATATCCTGCGGCGTCCACGTCCGGATGCGCCTGCCGGCTTGCGGCTCGGCGCCGGCTGGGGGCTCGTTCTCGGCAGCGTGGCGACCCTCATCACAGCCTTTGCGCTGGGAAGCGGCGAGATCGATGGTCCCGGCCATTGGGTCGGCGGTGTCAGGACCGATCTCGGCGGCCTGCCCCTCCTTGGCTGGTCGCGGACCGGCGGGGATCTGCGTGTGCCGCATTTTTTCGCCACCCATATCATGCAGGCGCTGCCGATCCTGGGGCTTGCACTCGACCGTCTCGCCCCCACCTTCGCCAGACCCGGCATGCTGATCGGCGCAGCCGTTTCGCTTGCCATCGTCATTGCCACCTTTTTTCAGGCCGTGCAGGGGCAGCCCTTTCTCTGATGGCCAAATCCGGATTGTCGGCGGCAGGCGATCGATTTGGCCTGTCGCCGCCGGCCAAACGGGGCTAGTAATTCCAGCCTGACGCGGCACCGACTCACATCCCCCGCCCGCCGCGGCCTGCAGGCCTTTCTCATGCATGACATCCGCCCGCTCATTCCCCTTCTCGTCACTGCCGGCATTCTGATCGGCGGCAACGGGTTGCAGGGAACCTTCATTTCGCTGCGCGGCATCGAGGAAGGCTTCAGCGCCTCCGTCGTCGGCATCGTCGGTACCGGCTATTTCATCGGCTTTGTCATCGGCTGCGTCTATGTCACCAAGATCATGCGCGCGATCGGCCATATCCGTACTTTCTCCGCGCTCGCGGCCATCGCGTCAGCGGCGTCGATCGTCATGGTCCTGGTGATCGATCCGATCTCGTGGTTCCTGATGCGGCTGATACAGGGCATCTGTTTCGCCGGCCTTTTCGCGGTGGTTGAAAGCTGGCTCAATGCCCGCGTCACCAATGCAACCCGGGCGCGGACCCTTTCCGTTTATCGCTTCGTCGATCTCGGCTCGGTGACGGCGGCACAATATCTCATCCCGCTCTTCGGCGTCAGCGGCTTCGACCTCTTCGCCATCATTTCCATGGCCCTGACGCTCTCGCTGGTGCCGATCTCCTTTGCCGATCGCTCCAGCCCGGCACCGCCGGAGGACGTCAAGTTCGATATCCGGGTGCTCTGGTCCGTCTCGCCTCTGGCGACTGTCGGCTGCATCGTGATCGGGCTCACCAATTCCAGCTTCCGCTCGCTCGGGCCGATCTATGCCGACGGCATCGGCATGTCGGTGACCGCGATCGCCACCTTCATGAGCGTCGGCATCTTCGCCGGGATCGTTCTGCAATATCCGCTCGGCCATTACTCCGACAAGCTCGACCGGCGCATGATCATTCTGGTGTCGACACTCGGGGCGCTGCTTGCCTGCACCTATCTCGCCTTCTTTGCCGGCAACGGGGAACTCGCCAATTTCATCGGCATCTTCGCCTTCGGGGCCTTCGCCATGCCGCTCTATTCGCTGTGCTCGGCCCATGCCAATGACCATGCGGCGCCCGGCCAGCACGCGTTGATTTCCGCAGGGACCCTGTTCTTCTGGTCTGTCGGCGCCGTCATCGGACCGCTGTTTGCCTCGTTCCTGATCGATGCCTTCGGCCCGCATGCCCTTTTCGCCTACATGATCGTCGTCCTGACCTTCTTCGTTGCCTATACGGTGGCGCGGATCTTTGCCCGCGGCGCGGTGCCTGCCGAACGGCGCCGCATGCGCTTCCGCAGCCTGCTGCGCACATCGACTTTCTTCAGCAAGCTTGCGACACCACCGTCGGAAAAGGACGGTGGCTGAATGGCAGCCACCTGCGACAGGATGGTCACGCCGGCGCTATTGATGAATGGCGGTCTCAACTTTAAAACCGGGACAATAACGGAGCCTTTCTCGTGTTGAACCTGTCCCGCAGAACCTTGCTCAAATCCGCAGCCGTGGCGGGCGCCTATGGCGCCGGCGTCGCCATCCTGCCGCGTCTCTCCCAGGCGCTTGCCGCTCCCACGCCGCTCGACATCGAAGCGCGGATCATCGAGGCGACGCTGGATGGGAAGGCGGCAACCCGAAATGTGATGAGCTATGGTCTCGCCAGCGCACCGTCGTCAGCCCCCTCGCCGCCGGTGCTGCGCATGCAGCGCGGAAAGCCCTTTGCGGCGAGACTGACAAACCGGCTCGACGAACCGACGACCATCCACTGGCACGGATTGCGCATTCCCAACGCGCAGGACGGCGTGCCCTTCGTCACCCAGCCATACGTCTATCCCGGCGACCGCTTCGACTATGCCTTCACGCCACCGGATGCGGGCACCTATTGGTACCATCCGCATTGCAACACGCTGACCCAGATGGGCAGAGGCCTTGCCGGCATGCTTGTGGTCGAGGATGACGCCGATCCGACTTTCGATGGTGAAGTGGCGCTCAACCTGCGCGACTTCCGCCTCGGCAGCGACAGCCAGTTCATCGCCCAGTTCAAGCCACGCGATGCGGCCAAGACCGGCACGTTCGGCACCGTGCGCACGGCCAACTGGCAGCCGGAACCGGTTTATGACGTGCCGGCCGGCGGACTGGTGCGGCTGCGCATCCTCGCCTCGGATGTGACGCGCATCTTCAATCTGCGGCTACAGGGGGCAGAGGCGCAAATCATCGCCGTCGATGGTCATCCGGTGCCAAGCCGCGCCGCTCTGGACATGGCCATCGTCTCTCCGGGGCAGCGGCTGGACCTTGCGCTTCGCGTTCCCGACAGCGAAGGCGCCATGGTCTCACTTGAGGACATCCGGCCGTCGACGCCGAAAGTGGTTGCGCAGTTCCGCGCAGTCGGTGCGTCGCTGAAGCGCAATCTCGGCGATCTCGGGCCGCTTGCCGAAAATGCCGGCGTCGAGGCAGACCTCGCGAATGCCACACCGATCCCGCTTCTGCTGAGCGCGACGGCGGAAAATGCCGCAAAGGATTCCATTTGCGGGACGCTCGGCTACTCGTTCTGGGCGATCAACAAGGTGCCCTATCCGGGCGACACGCCGGATCCGACGGCGCCGATCGCCGAGTTGAAGCTCGGACAGAGCTATCTCCTGAATGTCGAGAACGTGACGCCGCATGCCCATCCGATCCATCTGCACGGCATGAATTTCAAGGCTGTCACGTCGAACAAGCAGACAGTCCAACAGCAGGTTTCCGACACCTATCTTGTGCTGCCGGACGAGAAGGTCCAGCTTGCGCTCGTGGCGGACAATCCGGGTGACTGGGTCTTCCACTGCCACATCATCGAACACCAAAAGACCGGCATGACCGGCTATTTCCGGGTGACCTAAGCATGAACCTTGCCGAGACAATGCGCATCCACGAGCCCTATCCGGGGTTGTTTGCCTATTACGACGGACGCATTGAGGGAAAGCGGCTGTATTCAACAAAACCGAACTGGCTGGATGACGGTGCCTACAGCCTCGGCATTGCGAGTTATGCAATCGTCTCCGGGACAGACGCGCTGGTCTACGACACACATATCTCCTTCGACCATGCGCGCGCCATCCGTAGTCACCTCACCGGGCTCGGGGTCCGCCGGATCCAGGTCGTGCTCAGCCACTGGCACACCGATCACGTGGCCGGCAATGCCGGTTTCATCGATTGTCCAATCCTGTCGAACAAGCTGACCCGCGACACGCTGATCGAGAAGCGTAAGTCGCTTGCGCAGAAGGATCCGCCGATCAACCCGGTCGTCATGCCGACAGAAACCTTCGAGGGCGAGATGGTGCTTCAGGTCGGTGACGTTACGGTCACCTTGATGCAGTTCGACATTCACAGTGCCGACGGGACCGTTCTCCTGCTGCCGCATCTCGGCGTGCTGCTGGCTGGCGACACGTTGGAAGACAGCGTCACCTACATCTCGGAGCCGCCGAACACGACGCGGCACATTGCCGAACTTGAACGTCTGGCCAAGCTTGACTTTGCCCGCATCCTGCCCAATCACGGCGACGAACAGGTGATCGCGTCCGGCGGCTATGCGCCGTCGCTGATTTGGGCGACGCGCGATTATCTGACGCGGCTCCTTTCACGGATCGATGATCCGGCCCTTCTCGAAGAAAGTCTCGCCACTTTCATAGCGCCGGAACTTGCGGCGGGGACGCTCACCTACTTCGCGCCCTACGAGGCCGTCCACAGCCAGAACATCGCGGCCCTTCGAAGCGGGCATGCCGAGGATTAGCGGGAGGCGTCCTCGAACGTGGCTGCGGACCGTGTTTCGGGACCATTCATATTGACATCGCGGGCGAGAAGGGAAACTAAGGTTGATCGTTTAGTTTTCCATGACCGAGCCGAAATGATCGATACAACTGCCGCGCTCGAAGAGGCCTGCCGCCTCCTCGCCCAATCCGATTTCATCACGATCGACACGGAATTCCTCCGCGAAACGACCTTCTGGCCGGAACTCTGCCTGATCCAGATGGCGAGCCCGGAGCATGAATACATTGTCGACCCCCTGGCCAAGGGCCTGGATCTCAAGCCCTTCTTCGAACTGATGGCAAATCCGGCTGTCGTGAAGGTCTTCCATGCGGCCCGCCAGGATATCGAAATCATCTTCCATCTCGGCGATCTGATCCCGCATCCGATCTTCGATACGCAGGTTGCGGCCATGGTCTGCGGCTTCGGCGACTCGGTTTCCTACGACCAGCTCGTGCAGAAGGTGAAGAACGTCCATATCGACAAGACCTCACGCTTCACCGACTGGAGCCGCCGTCCGCTCTCCGAAAAGCAGCTCGATTATGCGCTGGCCGATGTCACCCATCTGCGCGACGTCTATCTGAAGCTCAAAAAGCAGCTGGAAGCCGAAGGCCGCGCCGGGTGGCTGACCGAAGAGATGGCCATCCTGGAGTCGCGCGACACCTATGACCTGCATCCCGATCAGGCCTGGCAGCGGCTGAAGATGCGGCTGCGCAAGCCGACCGAACTTGCCGTCATGCAATATGTCACCGCATGGCGCGAGCGCGAGGCTCGCTCGCGCAACGTGCCGCGTTCGCGCGTGCTGAAGGACGACGCGATTTACGAAATCGCCCAGCAGCAACCGAAGGATGTGGAGGCACTCGGGCGCCTGCGCACCATTCCCAAGGGGTGGGAACGCTCGAGTTCAGGCGCGGCGATCATCGAGCAGGTGAACACCGCCCTCGCCCTGCCGAAATCGGAGATGCCGCACCTGCAGCGCCACACGCATGCGCCCGAGGGCACGCAATCGGCCGTCGAACTCCTGAAGGTTCTGCTCCGTCTCACATCGGAAAAGCACGGTGTGGCCGCCAAGGTCATCGCGAACAGCGACGACCTGGAAAAGATCGCGGCCGAAGGCGACAAGGCGGACGTTGCAGCTCTTCAGGGCTGGCGCAAGGACCTGTTCGGGGACCTCGCGCTAAAGCTGATTTCCGGCGGGGTCGGCCTGCGCTTCGTCGACAAGCGCGTCGAAGCGGTGGAGTTCTGATCCGTGCCGGCGCTATCCCTGCGCCGTGCGACGGAGGCCGACATCCCGTTCATCATGGAGACCGAGCGCAAGCCGGGCTACGACCAATTTATCGGGCGTTACAGTCTCGAAGAGCACGTTGCGCAGCTCGCTGACCCGGCTTTCGCCTATCTGATCGGCGAGACTGCCGAAGGTTCGGCGCTCGGCTTCGTCATTCTGATGGATCTCAACCGGCGCGATGGCAATGCCTGCGTCAAGCGCATCGCGGTCTCCAGCCCGGAAAAGGGCGTGGGCACGCCGCTGCTCGCCGGCGCCGTCGACTTTGCCTTCCGCGAGACCAATGCCCATCGCCTCTGGCTCGATGTGGTGAGCGGCAACTTGAGAGCGCAGTCCGTCTATCGCAAGGTCGGCTTCATCCAGGAAGGCGTGTTGCGCGAGGCGGCGCTGCTGCCGGATGGCAGCCGTTCGGATTTCTTTCTCATGTCCATCCTCCGCCCCGAATGGGCGGCACGGCGCGGCTGAGGACACCCCATGGAACTTCCCGCCCCTCTCCGCTTAGCCGTCGACCAGATGCTCTCTGGCGAGCCCTTGGAACGGCTTGCCAAGGCGAGCGCCATTCTCTCGGATCGCTATCGGCGCGAGGTGCGCGACGGGCGGTTTCACATCGATGATGCGCTGGCCGCCAAGGCCTATCTCGCGACCCGCCTTCCCGCCACTTTTGCCGCCGTTCGCGCGGCACTGGCCATGGTCGAGGATGCGGCACCGGACTTTCAGCCGGAGACACTGATCGATCTCGGCTGCGGCCCCGGCACCGCCCTCTGGGCGGCGGCGAATACGTGGGGCAGTCTGGCATCTGCCGAGATGGTGGAAGCGAGTGGCGCAATCCGCAGCGTCGGCGAAAAACTCGCCTCCTCCGGCAGCGTGAAAAGCCACTGGCAGGCGGGTGACGTGACGGGGAAGATCCCGGCGCTCGCTGCGGCTGACCTCGTGACGCTTGCCTATGTCCTGGACGAGTTGCCGCCGACGACCATCGCAGCCGTCACGGAAAAGCTTTGGGCGCTGACCAAGGGCATGCTGGTCATCATCGAGCCGGGCACACCGGCCGGCTGGCAGCGCATTCTCACAGTTAGAGATAAGCTCCGATCCCTCGGCGCCCATCTTGTCGCCCCCTGCATGCATTCTGACGACTGTCCGATCGTGGCTCCGGACTGGTGCCACTTCTCACGGCGAGTGGCGCGCTCACGCGTGCACCGGATGGCCAAGGGCGCCGAAGTGCCGTGGGAGGATGAGAAGTATATCTTCATCGCCGCGTCCCGGGAGCCTGTGTCACTCGTCGGCGACCGGGTGCTCGCTCCGCCGCGCGTCAATGGCGGTGTCGGGCGGGTCAAGCTCTGTCGCACCGATGGCACGGCTGCCGAGCTGACGCTCAGCAAACGCGACGGCGAGGCCTTCAAGGAGATCCGCCGGGCCGACTGGGGCGACCGGCTCGAGTTGGGAGATAAGGGATGACCACGCGGCTGACATCCGAGTTTGCCTCTCGCCTTGCGACAATCGCCCTCGGCCACGTCACCCGCGAATATCCCAATCATATCCTGCATGGGCTCGAAGGGCCGGAGGATGCGAAGACGCCGTCCGAGCTTCATCCGGTCTTTTACGGTAGCTACGACTGGCATTCCTGCGTGCATGGCTACTGGATGTTGGCGCTGCTCTTGCGCCTCCATCCCGAGATCCCGGAGGCGCAGGCGATCCGTGATCTCTTCGCCACGATGCTGGTGCCCGACAGGGTAGCCGGGGAATGCGCCTATTTCGACCGGCCGATGGCGCGCGGTTACGAGCGCCCCTATGGCTGGGGCTGGTTGCTGAAGCTTGCCGCCGAGTTGCACGCCCATGAGGAGGCGCGATGGGGCGAGGCGCTGTCGCCGCTGACGGAGCGCATCGTCCGGCGTTTCCGGGATTTTTTGCCGCTTGCCACCTATCCGGTTCGCGTCGGCACGCATTACAATACCGCCTTTGCGCTGAGGCTTGCCGCCGACTATGCCGAGACCGTCGGAGACGAAGCCCTCTTTGAACTGCTGCGCGCCACGGCGCAACGCTGGTACGGCGCTGACACCGCCTGCCCCGCCTGGGGAGAACCCTCGGGGGACGACTTCCTGTCGCCGGCTCTGATCGAGGCGGAATGCATGCGCCGGCTTCTGCCCGCCACCGAGTTCGCCCGCTGGTTTGATGGTTTCCTGCCTGACATCGCAGCCAGCCAGCCGCGCACGCTGTTTACGCCCGCCTCCGTTTCCGATCGCTCGGATGGCAAGATTGCTCATCTCGATGGCCTGAGCCTCAGTCGCGCTTGGTGCTGGTCATCGCTCGCCAGCACGCTGCCCTGCACGGACCCGCGCCGACCCGTGATGATCGAGGCAGCGTATGAGCATCTCCAAGCCGGGATCGCGCATGTGGCTGGCGACTATATGGGTGAACACTGGCTGGCGAGTTTTGCGGTCCTGGCGCTTTCGGAGACGGAATGATGAGCAGCCTCCATGACACCGTCGACATCAGTGGACGCGTGCTCGTCTCAGGCTCCGCCGAGGGCGAGGTGTTGTACACCGATACCGCGCTCAGCTTCTGGGGCGGTGCGGATGCCGTAACCGGCGAGATCATCGACCGGCATCACCCCTTGAGCGGCGAACGGTTGACCGGCCGCGTACTGGCACTGCCGACAAGCCGAGGCTCCTGTACCGGCAGCGGCGTGATCCTTGAACTGATCCTCAACGGAAAAGGGCCTGCCGCGATCGTGCTCGAACATCCCGAGGCAATCATCACGCTCGGCGTCATCGTCGCGGAGGAGGTGTTCGGGCGTTCAATTCCGGTGATTGCGGTCGGCAAAGAGACATTTGCCGCATTGAAGACAGCCAGGCGGCTCCGGATCAGCGATGCCGTTGCAGGGATTGGTTCGGACATCGCACTCACGGATCAGGACCAGGCCATTCTCGCAGGCGAGCGAGGCGAAGCGGCTGCCGTTGCCATGCGGATCGTGCTGCGGATGGCGGCGCTCGAGGGCGCGACGGAACTCATCGACATCACCCGCGCCCATATCGACGGCTGCATCTATACAGGTCCTGGCGGCCTCGCCTTCGCAGAGAAGCTCCGCGATCTCGGCGGTCGCGTCGTGGTGCCGACGACGCTGAATGCGATTTCGGTCGATCACCGGCGCTGGCAGGCGCAGGGTGTTCCGGAAGCGCTCGGGCGTCCGGCAGCGGCTGTGGCAGATGCCTATGTGGCGATGGGGGCACAAGCCACCTTCACCTGCGCGCCCTATCTGCTCGACGACCGGCCCGCGCGCGACGAGCAGATCGTCTGGGCGGAATCGAATGCCGTCGTCTATGCCAACAGCGTGCTCGGCGCACGGACGATGAAATATCCTGACTATCTCGACATCGCGATCGCGCTGACGGGCCGGGCACCCAAGGCGGGCTGTCATCTGCCGGAGGAGCGCGCACCGCAGGTCCGGGTCACCGTGCCACCGCTTGAGGGCGCCGATGACAGTCTCTGGCCGCTCATCGGCTATCTGATCGGGACCGTTTCGCCCGATGCCATTCCGCTGGTCGAGGGGGTGTCCGGGCACCGCCCTGATACGGATGCCCTGAAAGCCTTCGGCGCAGCGTTTGCCACCACCTCGGCGGCGCCGATGTTCCACATCGCCGGCGTCACGCCGGAGGCACTTGAGCCCAATTCATTCGCAGGCCTCGACCTTCCGACCATCTCACTCACCCACCAGGACCTGCTGCGGGCCTGGCAAGAGCTGAACGGCGCAGAGGCCGGCCCGGTACAGCTTGTATCGCTCGGAAATCCGCATTTTTCTGCCACCGAACTGGCCGCACTTGCCGCGCTCTGTCGGAACAAGACACGGGCTCCGCACGTGCCACTGGTCGTCACCTGCGGGCGCGCGGAGATGGCGAAGGCGGAGGCTTCGGGCGATGTCGCCGTGCTCACCGCCTTTGGTGTCACCCTCGTGAACGACACCTGCTGGTGCATGGTGACCGAGCCTGTCATCCCCGTCGATGCTGAGGTCATCATGACCAATTCCGGCAAATATGCCCATTACGGCCCGGGCCTCACCGGACGGGCCATGCGTTTCGGCAGTCTTGCGGCCTGTGTCGAGGCTGCCGTCACGGGCGAGGATCGCGGTACCTTGCCAGTATGGCTCTGAGCATCCCTTTTCACTCACGAATGCATCTTTGCGCCCTTGGTGATCTTGTCTGCGATCTTCCTCTCGGCGCGGAGCGCAAGACCTACAACAAGGGCCGTCTCAGGATCGAACTGGGCGAACACCGCACGGTTGTCGATGTCATTGCCGGTCGAGAACATCTCCTCGACATAGAGTGATGCCTTCACCTCACGCTCCAGGGCGCGACGATGGATCGTCCTGAGCGTTTCCCGGTCGCAAGACAACACCACCATTGGCTGGATGCAGAGGGCGTTGTAAACATGTCCGGCGGCATCGCGATATGGCTCGCCGATCAAGCTTGTGTTCGCGCCGACGATGCCGCTGACCAAAAAAGCGGTAACATTGAGTTTCTGCCAGATGAGCAGATCCTCTCTGAGGACGATGACGATTTTGGTGTCGAACATGAAGCACTCCATGGCGGGCTGGACGAAAACTGAAACCGGGCTAGCAGCCACGGGAGGTCAGCGTCTTGAACGTTCGTGCAGCACCGACGACACGCTGGTGACCTCCGAGGACAGCCACGGCATCGAACGCATCGAGGCTCGGTTTTACGGGAACCGCTTCTCGCCGCACCGGCACGATACCTATGCGCTCGGCCTGACCCTGAGCGGCGTCCAGACCTTTTCCTATCGCGGGGCCTCCCGTTTCAGCCTGCCGGGAAATGTCATCGTGCTGCATCCGGACGAAATTCATGACGGGAGTGCTGGAACAGATGCGGGACTGCGCTATCGGATGATGTATGTGCCGCCCGAACAGGTCCAGGCAGCCAGCCAGGAAGGCGCAGTCTCGCTGCCCTTCGTCTCAGAGCCTGTTTTGGATGATGCCCGTCTGGCGCAGGCGCTTGGGGAGGCACTGGCTGACCTCGACACCCCGATCTGCGACCTTGCCTATGCGGACCTGATGGCGCGGATCGCCGATGGCCTCGGTCGGAATGCCGGTGCCCAGCAGAAGATCGGACCAAGGGCCGAACGAGCGGTGCGCGCCGCGCGGGCCTATTTGCGGGACAATGTCAGCAAGATCATCTGGTCGGAAGAGCTCGAGGCCGTTACCGACCTCAACCGCTATTCTCTGGCGCGGCAGTTTCGCCTGGCGACCGGTACAAGCCCACATCGGTATCAGATCATGCGTCGCCTAGAGAACGCGAAACGGCTGATGCTGAAGGGTGTACCGCTTGCGGAAACTGCAGCCGAGGTCGGCTTTGCCGACCAGAGCCACCTGACCCGACACTTCAAGGCATCCTATGGCATTACTCCCGGGCGATGGCTTTCGCTCACCACAGGTCAGCCGGGCATTCACAGTCATTGAAATTTCACCTGATCGCAATCGGTGCGACATGAAGCCTGAATAGCACTCTGGCGTTTCCTCCTTCCCAACAAGGTGACGCCATGACCAAAGCTCTTCTGACGTCTGCTGCCCTCTTCGTTCTCTTCGTCTCCCAGGCCTCGGCCGAGGAGAAGGCCTTTCCGGCCAAGCTGGTGAATCAGGCCATCCTGCCGGCGAACACCATCATCGCCGCTCCGGCCGATGCGCCGGCCTATCTCAAGACCTCCGGCAAGTTCTCGACCGCTGACCGCAAGCGTGCGGACGCGCTCGGCAGCGTGCCCGGCAAGGACGGCGTTCGCCTGACCGGCCTTTCGCTGCCCTTCGACGGTCAGCCGCTGCAGGGTTTCTCCGGCATCAAGGCCATGCCCGACGGCAGCTTCTGGAGCCTGTCGGACAACGGCTTCGGTTCGAAGACGAATTCCACCGATGCCATGCTGATGCTGCATCACCTGACCTTCGACTGGGATGCCGGCACGGTAAAGGTCGAAAAGACCCTGTTCCTCACCGATCCCGACAAGAAGGCACCCTTCCCGATCACCATGGAAGGCTCGGACAAGCGTTATCTGACCGGGGCGGATTTCGACGTCGAATCAATCCAGCCGGTCGCGGATGGTTTCTGGGTCGGCGAAGAACTCGGTCCCTACATCCTGAAGTTCTCGACCGAGGGCGTGCTAACCGACGTCATCGCGACCAAGGCCGGCGAGATCGACGTGAAATCGCCCGACAATCCGACCATCGTCGTCCCGGCCAATCCGGCCGCCAAGATGCCGGCCTTCAACCTCAAACGCTCCGGCGGCTATGAGGGCCTCGCCATGTCCAGGGACGGCACGAAGCTCTATGGCCTGCTGGAAGGCCCGCTTTATCTCGAAGACGGCTCTGTCGAAAAGGCCGATGGCCTCACCGCACTGCGCATCATCGAACTCGACGCCGCCTCCAAGGCCTGGACCGGCAAGACCTGGCTTTATCCGCTTTCCGAAGGCGGCGAAGCGATCGGCGATTTCAACATGATCGACGAGACGACGGCGCTCGTGATCGAGCGCGACAATGGTGCGGGCGTGGCGACACAAGCCTGCGCCGATCCGAAGGCGCCGGCGGCCGACTGCTTTGCCGTTCCGGCCAAACACAAGCGCATCTACAAGATCGAGATGACGCAAGAGAACGCCGGCAAGGCGGTGCGCAAGATCGGCTATATCGACCTGATGAAGATCGAGGACCCCGACAACAAGAAGCGCCAGGGCGGCGGCGAGGGTTTTTACGACATGCCCTTCGTCACCATTGAGAATGTCGACGTCGTCGATCCGACCCACATCATTGTCGGCAATGACAACAACCTGCCGTTTTCGGCCGGTCGTGCGCTCGACAAGGCAGATGACAGCGAGTTCGTCCTGCTGGAAGTCGGTGATTTCCTCGCGGCGAAGTAACGCCTATCTTTATCACGCGAGCGCTCGGAAAAACCGGGCGCTCGCTTCCGAGGGTCCGTCAGGCGATGTTTTCGAGTTTCGGCAAGAGAGCTGCAACGCTCTTCAGCCGGCCGATAATCGGATCGTTGGCCGCGAGGTGCGCTTTCCGGTCGGCCAGCCCATTGGTCCCACCGTTCCAGGCCTTCACACAGCCGATGAAGTCGCCAGCGTCGGCATACTTGTTCAGGTTCTTCCACGACCAGAATGCGGACAGGAGGGCAGGTTGAACCTGTGCCTCACAAGCCATATCCGGATTGTTCACTAGGTCTAAGCCGCAGCGTTTTCCCACTTCCTTGTAGCCGTCGCGACCGGTGACCTGTGGCCCGCCACGCCCGATATAGGTAGAACCGTCGCTCGTGCCCGGACGGTTCCCCATTCGGTCGCCATAGATCTCGTCGAAGGCCTTCTTTTGCCAGCCGGGCTTCGTGCCAAATCTGTTTCTGACATCGTCAGCCGACTGGAAGCGGTTGGGCCAGACCGTGGCCATGCGCTCGGCCGTGTACCTGATGTTCTCGATCAGGCCCGGTATGGCGAACCCGCCGCATTCATGCTCGACATTGGCGAGCGCGTAGGCAAGCCTCGTTCTCGTCTCCGTAATCCCGGCCCTCGCAAGCGAGTCTGGGTCCTGTGCAAACGCTACGATGACAGGCTCTGGCGCCTTGGGAAACAGGGCCCGCCAATCTGATGCCGTCAAAACAAATGTCATGACACCCCTCCACCACCCGCATAAGTGGCAGAGTAAGTCGAACAATCGAATTTGGCGACGGCTTTTTTTGGATGGGAGACGCTTGGCGAAAAAACGAACGGCGAAACGCTACTCGAACACAAAGGCAAGCCGCTTGCCCGTCAACTTGGCGAGTTGCGTCAGGCGACCGTCCAGGCGTTCCCCGGCGAAGACCTCGTGGGCCTTGGGCACGACGAATTCGAGATCGAGCTCGGGATTGTCGGAGCGGCGGAAGGTCAGATCGTTCACGATGCCGGGCATGGAAGCCGAGAAGAGATAAACGACGCGCAGCATGCCGCCGACGAGCTTTGCCCGGTCGAGCAAGCGCTCGGTGGCGATTGCCGCGAGAGGGCCGGTCTGACCGTCGTCATGCAGGCCTTCGAAGCGATAGTAGTTGGTGAGCGCGATGAAGGCGCGTCCGGGATGGGTGATGCCGACGAAGGAGGAGTGGGCAATCACGTTCAGCGCCTGCAGCCCGCGATAATCCGGATGGGCGCGCCAGCTGATGTCGGCGAGCAGGCAGGCGGCCTGGCGGTAGCGACTTTCCTCTTCCGTTTCCTCGATATCGAAGAACGGCATCATGCGACCGGTCCAGTCGGCCAGTTCGCGGGCGTGTTCGGGCGAGCGAGCGCGCAGGATGGCCAGTTCGTCGGCCGCTTCCAGCAGCGGGTCGAGGGCCTGCTCCTCTTCCAGGAGCAGCGAATAGAGGTAGCCTTCGCGCACACCCTGGGCCGAGAAGCAGACGCTTTTCGGCCGCATGACCTCGATCACCTCGCGCAGCGCAATCGCACCAAAGGGGATTAGGTTGCGACGGTTCTTCGAGATCGAGGCCCAGGCAGGATCACGGGCGTTGGCACCAGAGATGATCTCATCGAGGAAAAAGGCGATCTCGTCATAGGGCAGCTCGTAGCCCTGCATCATGTGCAGCGGATATCTGCGGATCTCCATGTGCAACTTGGCGATGTTGCGCCAGGTTCCGCCGACGGCGTAGAAGGTACGCCCCTGTCCCTTGGAGAGAAATTTTGCTCCCAGGAGCAGCTTCTTGGCCATGGCCCGGGCCTTGGGCAGGGATCCGTCCACGGCTTCCGAGAGGCGCAGCCCCCCGAGCGGCAGGGTGATGCCTTTGCCGAAGGTCTTGCCGCTGATATCGATCAGTTCGAGCGAGCCGCCGCCGAGATCCCCGGCGATGCCGTCAGCATCGTGAAAGCCGCTGATGATGCCGAGCGCGGAGTACTTCGCCTCCTCCTCGCCGGTCAGGACGATGATCTCGTGGCCGAGGATTTCCTCCGCGCGTGAGATGAAATCGGGGCCATTGGAAGCCTCGCGTGCGGCTGCGGTGGCAAGCACATACATGCGTGTCGCCTGCGCCTGTTCGGACAGCGCCCGGAAGCGCCGCAGGGCGGCCAGCGCCCGCTCAACGCCCTGCTCGTCCATGCGGCCGGTCGTTGCGACCCCCTTGCCGAGACCGCAAAGCACCTTCTCGTTGAACAAGACCGTCGGGGCGCGCGACAGTCCCTCATAGATCACAAGGCGGATCGAGTTCGAGCCGATGTCGACGACGGAGACAGGGGCAATACCGGGAAGGCGCCCCTGCGCTTCAGATCTTGTCATGAGGTACCAGTGTTAGCGTTTCCTACCGGAAATCAGGCCGGCGATCAGTTTCGGTGCACTCGACTTCAAGGCTTCACCCCGGCCCGACAGGCTGGGATTGGTCATGAAATAGTGCTGGGCGTTGAAAGGTTCCTCACCCTGTCGCACCTCGATGCGGCGTGACGTTCCGTCGGCCAATATCTCGTAGCTCTGCTGGTTGTCAATCAGGTTGCCCAGCATGATCTGTGACAGCACCTGCTCATGCACCGTCGGGTTGATCAGCGGCACCAGAGTCTCGACGCGGCGGTCGAGGTTGCGCGGCATCATGTCGGCCGAGCCGATATAGACGAGCGCCTTGTCGGACGGCAGGCGATGGCCGTTGCCGAAGCAGAAGATGCGGCTGTGTTCCAGGAAGCGGCCGACGATCGACTTGACCCGGATGTTGTCCGAGAGGCCCGCCACGCGTGGGCGCAGGCAGCAGATGCCGCGGATGACGAGATCGATCTCCACGCCGGCCTGGCTTGCGGCATAAAGCGCATCGATGATCTCGGGGTCGACAAGGGAGTTCATCTTCATCCAGATCTGCGCGGGCCGGCCGGCCTTGGCGTGCTCGATCTCCTCGTTGATGTGGCGCAGGATGCGCGGGCGCAGCGTGTAGGGCGAGACCGCCAGCTTCATACCCTCTTCCGGCTCGCCGTAGCCGGTGATGAAATTGAAGACATTCGCCATGTCATGGGCGATCTTCGGGTTGCAGGTGAAGAAGGACAGGTCGGTGTAGATCTTCGCCGTGACCGGGTGATAGTTGCCGGTGCCGAGATGGCAGTAGGTCCTGAGCTTGCCGTCTTCGCGGCGTACGACCATCGACATCTTCGCGTGGGTCTTCAGTTCGATGAAGCCGAAGACGACCTGCACGCCAGCGCGCTCCAGGTCGCGCGCCCAGCGGATGTTCGCCTCTTCGTCGAAACGGGCCTTCAGCTCCACCAGCGCGGTTACCGACTTGCCCGCCTCGGCGGCATCGATCAGCGCGCGGACGATCGGGCTATCATTCGAGGTGCGGTAGAGCGTCTGCTTGATCGCCAATACGTCGGGGTCGCGGGCGGCCTGCAGCAGGAACTGCACGACGACGTCGAAACTCTCATAGGGGTGGTGGACGATCATGTCCTTTTCGCGGATCGCCGCCAGGCAGTCGCCGGCATGGTCGCGCACGCGCTCGGGGAAACGGGCATTGTAGGGCTCGAAGCGCAGATCGTCGCGCGGGGCCTTGCAGATTTCCGAGATGGTGTTGAGCGCGAGCAATCCGGGCAGGACCGCGACGCGGTTGTCCGGAACGTTGAGTTCGTGCACCACGAACTGGCGCAAGGCCACCGGCATTTCCGAGTCCACCTCGATGCGGATCACCGAGCCGCGGCGGCGGCGTTTCAAGGCCGTCTCGAAGAAGCGCACCAGGTCTTCCGCCTCTTCCTCGACTTCGATATCGCTGTCGCGGATAATCCGGAAAGTTCCGAAGCCCTTGACCTCGTAACCGGGATAGAGCCGGTTGATGAACAGGCCGACGACATCTTCCAGCGTGATGAAGCGGATTGTCTGGCCGATGTCCTGCAGTCGGATGAAGCGGTCGAGGGTGGGCGGCAGGCGCAGCAGCGCCGTCATGGGTTCGCCGGTTCGGCTCGAGCAGAGCTGTAGCCCCATGGAGAAGCCGAGATTGGGGATGAAGGGGAAGGGATGCGCCGGGTCGATGGACAGTGGCGTCAGCACCGGGAAGATCGAATCCTCGAAGGTGTTTTCAAGCCAGCGGCGATCGTCGTCTGACAGGGCGGCCGGACGGACGATGAGAATGTCTTCGTTGGCCAGATACTGCTGCAGGACAGCCAGCGACGCCTGCTGCTCCATCTGAAGATTGTCGATCTCCTTCAGGATGTCGTCGAGCTGTTCGGCCGGCGTCTTGCCGTCCGGGCTCTTGATGGCAATGCTCTGGCGCACCTGGCCCTCAAGACCTGCGACCCGGACCATGAAGAATTCGTCGAGGTTGGCGGCGGAAATGGACAGGAAACGAACCCGCTCCAAGAGCGGATGTGCCGTGTTCAGCGTTTCCTCCAGAACGCGGCGGTTGAACTGCAGCCAGGAGAATTCCCTGTTGATGAAGCGCAGCGGACTGGTCAGCAATTCCTCGGAGGACGACACCTCCGTCACGGTTTCGCCATCCGTACCCTGTGCTGCGCTGTCCATGATTCGCCCCTCCATTATCGGTGATGCCGAGTATAACAATTTAACGACAGATCTGTGACAGCTAGTCGCGCCCGTCTGCCGCCTCGAGCATTTCCAGAACCTCGGCCGCAAGAGCCCGGCTGATCTTGGCACGGCGCGCCAGGGCGAGCTTGTCCATTCGATCGACCACCGTCTGGGCGGCCGCGAAGGACCGCTCCATGCGGCTGACGATATAGCCGACAATCTTGTCATCGATGTAAAGCTGGCGATCGGCAAAGAGCTTGGTGATCAGCTGGCCGAGGAGCTCCTCGTCGGGGGCGCCGATCTCCACGACGGTGGCGGCCTTCAGACGCGACTTCAGATCCGGAAGGGCAACATTCCAGGACGGGGGGAAACTGCGGGAGGTGATCAGAAGCGTCGTGCCATGCTGGCGCACGGCGTTGATGACATGAAAGAGCTCGACTTCGTCGAAGCCGCGCCGATCGGCATCCTCGAAGAGCACAGGTCCGTCCGCTGCCGCTTCAGAGGCCCCCTCGCCCGCCTGAAGGACGATGTCCTTCGCACCGCTGACATCCCGAAAAATCTGGGCCAGATGCGATTTTCCCGAGCCTTCCGGCCCCGTGAGGATGACCACCGGCGCCGGCCAGTCCGGCCAGGCATCAACGATCGACACGGCTGCGGCCATGCGCTCGGAGACGAGAAGGTCATCCCGACCGGTCGCAGACCCATGCTCGAAGGCGAGCGGCAATTGTTCGGCGGCTCCGCGTTTTTCGGGAGCCATCTTGGCGTCAGTCATTCATGCCTCTGGCACGTCTCTCGAGCTTGGGGGAGCGATCTCGGCCACGGTGGGGGAAGGAGGCGCAATCGCGACCGTCGTTCCGTAATAGAGATCGCTTTCAAGATAACGCGAGATGGCAAAACGAACAAGCACGCCAACCGCAGCCGCTGCCGGCACCGCGACAAGGACGCCGACGAAGCCGAAGAGCGCGCCGAAGGCGAAGAGGGCAAACATCAGCCAGACCGGGTGCAGGCCGACGCTTTTGCCCACCAGTTTGGGCTGCAGGATGTTGCCTTCGATGAACTGGCCTAGGAAGAAGATGCCGGCGATGACGCCGATCCAGATGAAATCTGGCCAGAATTGCACAAGGGCGACGCCGAGCGACAGAAGCAGGCCCACGGTCGAGCCGACATAGGGGATGAAGCTGATCATTCCGGTGAAGAAGCCGATCAGCAGGCCGAAGTTCAGGCCGGCGACCGACAAAGCGATCGCATAGAAGATGCCGAGGATCAGGCAGAGCGAACCCTGGCCGCGCACGAAGCCTGCGATCGTGTTGTCGAGTTCGGTGGCGAGCTGGCGCACGGTCGCGACCTGGTTGCGCGGCACCCAGCTGTCGACCTTCTCGATCATATGGTCCCAGTCGAGCAGAAGATAGAAAGCGACGACAGGGGTGACGACCAGAAGGGAGGCGATGTCGAGCAGCGCCTTGCCGGAGTTCCAGATCTGCTCGATCAAGGTGCCGATGAAACCGACGCCCTCGCTCAGATAGCGGGAGAAGTTTTCCCTGATCGTGCCCATCTGACCATCGACCCAATCCGGCAGCCAGGACGCGTTAGAGGTGGCGATGAAGCTTTGCAGCTGGGTCACATAGCCCGGCACGCGCTGGATGAAATCGTTGAGCTGGCTTGCGAGGACCGGAATGATGATCATCAGCGAGAGCACGAAGACGACGACGAAGGAGACGAGAATGAGGATCGTCGCCATGAGGCGGCTCAAGCCGACACGCTCGAGCCTGTCAGCAACCGGGTCGAGGAAATAAGCCAGCGCCATGCCCGCGATGAAGGGCAAGAGAACCGACGAGAAGAGCATCAGAAACGCGACGAAGAAGGCGAGAGCCAGCAGCCAGAACAAAACCTGGCGGCGCAGGCCGATTGCACTGATGTAGCGAGCCATGTCCGTCTCCGCTCTCGAGGTTACCGGTCGTCTTCCAGCCCGCCCGGGATGCTGCGGTGCCGCACTAGGAGATAGGTTACCGGCAAAGGCTTGGTCAAGGAGCGCGGTCGAATCCACCACGCCATGTGGGGGTATGCGCCGAGAATGGGTAGGAAATCGTGTGCTTTTCCGGCTCTCTGCTTGCATCGGGGGCCTCTTCATGCCATGGCCCAGCCAAACTCTCTCAGGATCGGAGGCAGGCATGAGCCAGGCTGGCAAGAACGGGTTGACCTATAGCGATGCGGGCGTCGACATCGATGCCGGCAACCTGATGGTCGAGAAGATCAAGCCGGCCGTGAAGTCGACCCGCCGCCCCGGCGCGGATGGCGAGATCGGCGGTTTCGGCGGCCTCTTTGACCTCAAGGCCGCAGGCTTCAAGGATCCGATCCTGGTGGCCGCCAATGACGGCGTAGGCACCAAGCTGAAGATCGCCATCGACGCCAATATCCACGACACCGTCGGCATCGACCTCGTCGCCATGTGCGTCAACGATCTCGTCGTCCAGGGCGCCGAGCCCCTGCTCTTCCTCGACTATTTCGCCACCGGCAAGCTCGACCCCGACCAGGGTGCGGCGATCGTGCAGGGCATCGCCGCCGGCTGCCTTGAAGCCGGCTGCGCGCTGATCGGCGGCGAAACCGCCGAAATGCCGGGCATGTACTCCAAGGGCGACTATGACCTCGCCGGTTTTGCCGTCGGCGCTGCGGAACGCGGCGAACTGCTGCCGGCCGGCGACATTCCCGAAGGTGACGTGATCCTCGGACTCTCGTCCTCGGGTGTGCATTCCAACGGTTTCTCGCTGGTGCGCAAGATCGTCGAAGTCTCGGGTCTCGCCTGGGATGCACCTGCGCCCTTCGCCGACGGCAAGTCGCTGGGTGCTGCCCTTCTGACGCCAACGCGGATCTATGTGAAGCCGCTCCTGAAGGCGATCAAAGAAACCAAGGCGCTGAAGGCGCTCGCCCATATCACCGGCGGCGGTTTCCCGGAGAACATCCCGCGCGTGCTGCCGAAGCATCTCGCGGCTGAAATCGATCTGTCTTCCTTCCAGGTTCCGGCCGTCTTCTCCTGGCTCGCCAAGACCGGCGGCGTTGCCCAGAACGAGATGCTGCGGACCTTCAACTGCGGCATCGGCATGATCGTCGTCGTTTCCGCCGAGAAGGTGGACGAGGTCACCAAGGTGCTGGAAGCCGAGGGTGAGACCGTTGCCCGTCTCGGCCGCATGATCGCCCGCGAAGAGGGTGCGCATGGCGTCACGTACAAGGGTACGCTCGCCCTATGAGCGGACCACGCAAACGCGTCGTCGCCTTCATCTCCGGCGGCGGGTCGAACATGCTGGCGCTGGCCAAGGCCTCAGAGGCGGCCGATTACCCGGCCGAAATCGTCGCGGTCTTCTCCGACAAGCCGCAGGCCGGCGGGCTTGCCAAGGCACAGGCGCTCGGCATTCCGACACGCGTTTTCGAACGCAAGGCCTATGGATCGAAGGCCGAACACGAGGCGGCGATCCTCGCGGCACTCGCCGAGATCGGTCCGGACCTGATCTGTCTTGCCGGTTATATGCGCCTGCTGTCGGGTGACTTCATCCGCCCACATGAGGGCCGGATCCTCAACATCCACCCGTCCCTGCTGCCGCTCTTCCCCGGCCTGCACACGCATCAGCGGGCAATCGATGCCGGCATGAAGGTCGCGGGCTGCACGGTGCATTTCGTCACCGAAGGCATGGACGAAGGCCCGGTCATCGCGCAGGCGGTCGTGCCGGTGTTGATCGACGACACGGCAGAGACGCTTGCGGCGCGGGTTCTCACCGTCGAGCACCAGACCTATGCGGCGGCGCTGAAGCTGGTCGCTGGTGGACAGGTCAAGATGCGCGCGGACGGTAGCGTCGAGCGGTTGTCCTCGGACACCGATCCTACTGCGAGGCTGATCAGCGCCTGAGGCCACGTGCGGCGAAATAAAGTCACAGAAGCAACCAGTAGCAAACTCTTAACCATAAATATGCGACCGTTCCGCAACTTAGCGTTACGGTCGGATTTATGCATATGTCAAAGAATTTGCTGGGCTTCACCCTCGGAAGTGTTTTGATTTCCGCCTTTCCTCTCTCCGCTCAGGACGGGTCTTTTTCCGGCAGCAGCGGTCAGGTCACCTACTTCGCCGGCGTCGGCCTCGCCAACATCAAGGCCGGCGAATATGTCTACGACGGCGACCACAAGCTCAGCCAGCTCGACTGGGAGAGCAAGGGTGTGAAGACGGGCACCATCGGGGCGACGATGGAGCTCGGGTACAGCTGGCGCATCAAGGGGCAGATCGATGTCGGGCTGGGCGGCAACGGCTTTATGGAAGACCGTGACTGGATGGACCCGAATTACTCCGGGTGGACGGACCAGTCGTTGCACGACGACACGAAACTAGACCGCTACGTGAACCTGCTGATCGAAGCCGACCGCGCCATGGTCGACACCGGCTCGACGCGGCTCGGGCTGGGTGGCGGTGTCGGATACACGAATGTCAAATGGACGGCGCGCGGCGGCAGCTACATCTACACGGATGTGACCCTGCATGACACGGTCGGCAACTTCGCCGATGGCGAAAAAGGCATCACCTACGAGCAGCGTATTCCAACCCTTTTCCTGAGCGCGAATGCCGAGCAACAGATCGGGAAGTTCAAACTTTCCGGCACGCTGCGCGGCGGCGCCAGCATCGGGTACAAAGATGTCGACGATCACTGGATGCGGAACCTGCATTTCGTCGAGGAGATGAACATAGCCCCCATGATGGCGGCAATGATCAGCGCGGATTATCAAATCATCCCATCAGCAGCCCTTTATGTCGCCGGGGATTTCCAAAAGATCTTCAAGACCCGTGGCGACACAGAGGTCCGCGACACGGTGAGCGGCGCCACGGGAAGCTCTGAGAATTCCGCGGCCGCCGAGTACCAGTCGCTCACAATCTCGGCCGGCGTCAAAGGCGTTTTCTAGGGGCCGACAGGCTCTCGCCTCAACGCCGCCCACTGCAGCAGCATGATCGTCTTGGCGTCGACGATCTCGCCGGCGTCCACCATGTCGAGAGCTTCCACAAAGGCCAACTCGACGACTTCGAGATCCTCTTTTTCGTCGTCGAGGCCACCACCGTCAGCAACACGGTCGGCATCGGCGACGGTGGCGTAGAAGCCGTGGAGTTTTTCGGTGACAGACCCCGGCGACATGAAGGCTGCAAAGGCGGGTATGGCCTTTTCGACCTTGTAGCCGGTCTCTTCGAGCGCTTCGCGCAGCGCCGCCTGCAAAGCGGTTTCACCGTCATCGATAAAACCGGCCGGCGCTTCGAGCAGATAGGGGTGGTCGCCGCTCAGATGCGCCGCGATGCGCAACTGGCGGACCAGGGTCACGGTGTCACGCTCGACATTGTGCAGGAGAATGGCCGAGGCATTGCGGCGGTCGAAGACTTCCCAGGAGAGCCTGTGCGGTGCCCTGCCCTCACGGAAGAAATCGAAGCTGATGCCGCGCAGGTGGCTCCAGCCCTTCCACAGCGTCTTGTCTTCCAGGATCGCAATCCTGGCCTTGTCGAAAATGCTCATATTTATGCTTTTCTCATCCAGACCTTGTTGTCGTGGAAGGCGGCACCGCCATGGGGTGCTGCCGGGTCGGCGCCGGTCAGGACGTTGATGCCTTCACCGTCGAGGTGTGCCTTGTTCGGCCAGAGGCCCTCGGCCACCAGAACGCCCGGCTTGACGGCATCGGTGATCTTGGCGTAAATGCGCAGCTCTCCCCTGAGATTGCCGAGTTGGACGATGTCACCATCGGCGATGCCGAGGCTCTGGGCATCGGCGGGGTTCACCATGACCTCAGGGCGGCCTTCCTTGTCGCGCGAGGTCTTGGTCTCGGCGAAGGTGGAGTTGAGGAAGTTGCGCGCCGGAGAGGTCGCGAGCCGGAAGGGATGTTCGGCATCGGCAAGTTCGATCAGGTCGACCTGATCGGGATAGACGGGCAACTGCTTGACGGGACCGAGCGAGCCGAGCCTTGCCGGCGGCTTGTTCGGTGCGGGTGTGTTTTCCCAATCCGGCTTGAAACGGAACTTGCCGTCGGGATGGGCAAAGCCGTTCAGGTAATGGGCGTCCTCGAAGGCCGGCTGGCAGTCAAGCCATTTGTCCTGAAGCAGTGTGTCGAAATCCGGCTTGCCGCTGACGGCGAGCATGTGTTCGATATGCTCCCGCTCGGTCTTGCCGAAGCCGGGACGATCGGCGACGCCGAGGCGCTTGGCCAGTTCCTCAATGACGAATAGATTGGTGCGCACCAAGGGCGGCGCAACGACCAGCTTGGGCCCGAGCAGAATATGGCTCTGGCCGCCGCCGCGATAGATGTCGTCGTGTTCGACGAACATGGTGGCGGGCAGGACGATATCGGCCAGTTCCGCCGTCTCGGTCATGAACTGCTCGTGCACGGCGACGAAGAGGTCGTTGCGCAGGAACCCCTCTCTCACCAGCCGCTGTTCGGGCGCGACATTCGCCGGATTGGTGTTCTGAATGATCAGCGCATCGACGGGGCCGCGATGGCGCAGCGCCTCGGCGTCCCCTGTCAGAACACGACCGATCTGCGACTGGTCGAGCATACGGATCTCAGGGTCGACCATGGCGGTGCCCATCAGTTCCGCCTTGTTCAGCTGAAAAATATCGCTGTTCGAGTGGAAGGCACCACCGCCCACATATTGCCAGGAGCCCAATACGGTTGCGAGCGACAGGGCCGCGTGCATGGAAACTGCACCATTGCGGCTGCGGGTGAAGCCGTAGCCGAGGCGGAAATAGGTCTTTTTCGTCTGACCGACATGGCGGGCAAAGGCCTCGATCTCCTTCACCGAAAGGCCGGTGATCGCCGAGGCCCATTGCGGCGTCTTGTCCTTGAGATGCGTTTCCAGTCCTGCCGGATCATCGGCGAATTTCGCCATGTATTCCCGGTCGGCATAGCCATCGCGGAAGGCGACATGCATGGCGGCGCAGGCGAGCGCCGCATCCGTGCCGGGCTTGAGGATCAAGGCCATGTCGGCTTGTTTCATCGTCGGATTGTCGTAGATGTCGATGACGACGATCTTCGCGCCACGGTCTTTCCGCGCCTTGATGGCCTGGGTCATCACATTGACCTGGGTGGCGACCGCATTGGTGCCCCAGATCACGACGCAATCGGAGACGGCCATTTCGCGCGGATCGGGGCCGCGCAGCGTGCCGGTGCCCATGACATAGCCGGTCCAGGCCATGTTGGTGCAGATCGTGCCGAAGAAGCCGGAATACTTCTTGGCGTGGCGCAGGCGCTCGATCGAGTCGCGCTGCACGAGGCCCATGGTGCCGGCGTAGAAATAGGGCCAGACCGCTTCCGAGCCATGGCGCTGCTCGGCCTTGACGAAGGCGTCGGCGATCTCGTCAAGGGCGGCTTCCCAGGTCACGTCCTGCCACTGGCCTGCCCCCTTGGCCCCTGCCCGGCGGACCGGTTTCATCAGGCGGTCGGGATGATACAGCCGCTCGGCATAACGCGCGACCTTGGCGCAGATGACGCCTGCGGTGTAGCTGTTCTCGGCGGCCCCGCGCACACGGCCGATGCGGCCGTCCTCCGTCAGTTCGACGTCGAGGGCGCAGGTGGATGGACAGTCATGCGGACAGGCCGTATGACCGAGCGACCGGTTTCGGATGGGGCTCTGAATGTTCATGGGCCGGTTATAGGCCATGGCCGGAACGCTCAAAAGCCCCATTCGAACAAATCATCGACGCCATCGGAACCGCACATGAATTATCGCCATATCTATCACGCGGGCAATTTTGCCGATGTGCTCAAGCATCTCGTTCTGTCGCGGCTGATCGTCTACCTGCAGCAGAAAGACAAGGCGTTTCGCGTGCTCGATACCCACGCCGGGATCGGGCTCTACGACCTGTCGTCGGAAGAAGCGCAGAAAACCGGCGAATGGCTCGAAGGCATCGGCAAGGTGATCGATGCGGAACTGCCGGAAAAGATCGCCGAGATCATGGCGCCCTATCTGGATGCAGTGAAGGCGCTCAATCCAGGCCGCGAGACCGACGGTCCTTTGCAGAGGTATCCGGGTTCGCCAAAGCTCGCGCGAGACCTCTTCCGACCGCAGGATCGGCTGTCGGCGATGGAACTGCATCCCGAGGATTCGCGCGTGCTTTCCCGACTGTTCGAAGGCGATTTCCAGGTGCGGGTGACCGAACTCGACGGCTGGCTGACGCTGAATGCGCATCTGCCGCCGAAGGAAAAGCGCGGCATCGTGCTGGTCGATCCGCCCTTCGAGAAGGAGGGCGAATACGAACGGCTGGTCGACGGCCTTGCCAAGGCGCATCGTCGCTTTGCGAATGGTGTCTATTGCCTGTGGTATCCGATCAAGAAGGGCGCCCCCATCAAGGAGTTCCACGAGGCGCTACAGGCGCTTGAGATCCCCAAGATGCTCTGTGCCGAACTGCATGTGAAAAGCGATCGCGATCAGACAGGCCTATCCGGCACCGGACTCATCATCGTCAACCCGCCCTACACGCTGAAAGACGAGATGCATCTGGTGTTGCCGGAGCTCAAGCGGCTGATGGCACAGGATCGCTATGCCTCGCATCGCTGCTTCTGGCTGCGCGGCGAAGAGTGAGCGGGGCCGCGCATGGATGCGCGGCGACTGTCAGGCTGGCGGCGGATCGGCACGTGAAAGTTCGGAGCGCTCGAACAGCAGAATCACCAGCAGGGCGACCGCGAAGGGCACGATCAGGTAGAACAGCCGGAAGACCAGAAGGGCGGCGATGACATCGGCCGGATCCATGTCCGGCATACCGGTGACGAAGAGTAGCTCCAGCACGCCAAGGCCACCCGGCGCATGGGAGATGAGGGCTGCCGAGAAGGAGACCAGGAAAATCCCGAGCACCACCAGGAAGCCGGGATTTCCGACCTCCGGCAGCGCGAAATAGATGATGCCGGCTGCACCGATCAGTTCCAGCGGCCCGACGACCAATTGCTGCAAGACGAGACCGGGGCGCGGATAGGCCAGCACGAAAGAGCGGATCTTCAGCGGCCGCAGATGAAGCATGCTGCCGATCGCGTAGAGCGCGACCAATGCGAGCAGCACAACGCCCGTGGTCCGCGATGCTGCCATCGGCAGGACATCGACGAAACGTTCGGTGATATCCGGCTTGAGCATCAGAACGAGCCCCATCAGCAGAACTGTTCCGAGCGCGAAGGTGAAGGAGCAGATGGCAACGAGGCTGCCGACCTCGGCGCCGGTCAAGCCACGGGAGGAGTAGGCACGGTAGCGAACGACGGCACCCGACAGGACCGAGGCGCCGACATTGTGCGAGAGCGCGTAGGCGGTGAAAGACGTAACCGTGATGAAGAGCCAGCTGACGGATCGGCCGATATTCTGAAGCGCGATCCGGTCGTAACCCGCAAGCGCCGCATAGGCGAGTACGGCCGAGAGCACGGCCAGCAGCCAGTTCATCGAGCCGATGCGCGAGAGGCTGTCGCCGATCTCGTCCAGGGAGAGTCCGCGAAGCTCGCCGAGTAGCAGCCAGACGGAAAACACAATCGTCGCGAGGCCGATGCTCGGCCACAACAGTCTCTTCAACTTCATCGCATCATATCCCGGTCGTTTCCCCCTCTTTCCGACGCGCCCGCGCATCCTCGAATAGACCGACACAGAATGCCGGACAGCCGTTAACCGCTCTTGACCGCCCGACACGATTATCGCCAGGGTGCACGACATGCGACCACGGAGGGATCGTTCATGATCAAAATCGCGTCAGAGCTATCCGGCTTCGAGCATCAGGCAGTCCGTTTCCTTGCGCGGTCAACCGGTTGTCGAGACTGAAATGCGAAGAACCGCACCCATCGCCGCAATCCTCATCACGCTTGCAGTCGCCGCAGCGTCATGGGTGCTGGACGGCTCACACCCGCGAAACGCGGACTTCGCCGCGGGCACACCCGCAAACAGGCCGGCTGAGGCATCCGCGCGAGCCGATAAGGCAACGAAGCCACGGCCCAAGGGACAGACACCCGGCAACTTCGACTTTTATGTCCTGTCTCTCTCCTGGTCCCCGACCTATTGCGACAGCGATGCCGGCCGGGGCAATCGCGTCCAATGTGGAACTGGAAAACGGTTCGGCTGGGTGGTGCACGGGCTCTGGCCGCAGAACGAGCGGGGTTATCCGCAGGATTGCGAGAGCACAGAAGGCGACCGCGTGCCCGACAGCATTGCGCGGGAGATCATGGACATCATGCCGGGCATAGGGCTGATCGGCCATCAGTGGCGCAAACACGGCACCTGCTCGGGGCTTCCCATGGCCGACTATTTCGCGCTGGTCCGACAGGCCTATGACACGATCCGGATACCGCCGCAGGTCTCAAGCGTGCGGCAGCCTTTGCAGATATCGCCGGCAGCACTCGAGCAGGCATTTATCCGCAGCAATCCGGGACTGGCCGGCTCGGCAGTGGCGGTCACCTGTGATAGTCAGAGAGTCGATGAAGTGCGGATCTGCCTCGACACGACGCTGGCGTTTCGCGCCTGTCCGGAGGTGGATCAGAGATCGTGCAAGCGATCCGACCTCATCCTCCCGCCCCAGCCCTGACCCGCAACAAGAGCCACAGGAAACCGTCATGAAGCTGCTCTTCGCGCCCGCCTCGCCCTATTCCTCGAAAGTCCGCATGGCCGCCCGCTATCTGGGCATTCCCCTGGAAGATGTGAGGGTCAACACCGCGGAGAATCCGCCCGAACTGATCGAGAACAATCCGCTCGGAAAAATCCCGACGCTGCTGACCGACAAAAATGAAGCCATCTTCGACAGCCGCGCCATCATGCATTTCCTGCACAGGACGGCCGAGAAGCGTCTCTATCCGAAAGACAAGGACAAACGGACGGACGCCGAAGTTCTGGAGGCTCTCTGCGACGGCATCAGCGACTGCCTGCTGGCCATCGTCTACGAGCGGCGGTTCCGTCCGCCGGAATTGGTGAGCCAGGACGTGATCGACCGACAATGGGCCAAGATCAACCGGAGCCTCGACCATCTGGACAGGAACCTGCCGAAGACTGGCAAGAAGCTGCACGGAGGCCATTTCGCGCTCGCCGCAATGCTCGGCTATCTCATGCTGCGCTTCCCGGGCGAATGGGAAAAGGGCCGGGCGGCGCTTGCCGAATGGCCGGCGACCTTCGCCAAGCACTTCGAACCCTATCCGGCCTTGCGCCCGAAGGCCTGAGCAATCGCCCCAAAACGGCACAATAAAAAAAGCCGGGCGAACCCGGCTTTTCTTGTCTCTACTGATCGGTGGATCAGAACTTCACGCCCATACCGACCTTGACCGAGTGGTCGTCGAAGCCGCGCGAAACGGTGCCGGTGCTAAGATCGAAATCACGCTTCTGGTAGTCGCTGTAGCGGTATTCAACACGGGCCGTGACGTTGTCGGTGACGAAGGTTTCGACACCCGCGCCGACCGTGTAGCCAGCTGCCAGCTTCTCATCGTTCGACGCACCGTTTTCGAGCTTGTGGTTGGCAACAGCCACACCAGCCGTACCGTAGACCAGGAAGGGGTTCAGGTCGTAGCCGACGCGGCCGCGGACCGAACCGTTCACACCCTGGGTACCCTTGATCGAGGCACCGCCGTCAGAACCAGCCGAACCGTCTTCACCAGCGTAGCTGAGGTCGGCTTCAGCGCCGTAAACGATCGAGCCGCTCTGCATGTTGTAGCCGCCGTAGATCGAACCGCCGAGGCCGTTGGCATCACGGCCGTCGGTCGAGCTGGTGAACTTGCCGAAGTCATAGGTGGCTGCGCCACCGAGGTAGGCGCCCGACCAGTTGCCGCTCGGAGCAGCGACGTCGTTTGCCATCGGCGGGGCTTCCGGAGCCTGGTAGATCGCGTCCGCGGCCTGGGCGGCCTGGAAAGCGGCGAAAGTGGTGGCAGATGCCAGAAGGATGATCTTGAGGTTACGCATACTAGTCTCCTTTACAGTTCCGGGCCGCACTTCACTCAGAACCAACGGCGGCCTGAACGTTATTGGGTATTCCCTGCCCGTTCCGAATGTATAAATGGCGAGCAATTGAGGAATAGAAAGAGCCGAAATGTGAATTCATTGTGGCACACGGGTGGCATAATTAGGATGTTGCTTGAATGACACAAACGATTCGTTAACCATAACAAATAGTTTACGTTACTGGCGCAAGTATATTTAAACTTACACTCAGACTTTACTTCGGAGCGAGCCAGATGACCGTGGGACATGAAAGTGGCCGAGACGGTTTAAATATCGCGATGGCGCCATATATGCAGCGCATCACTCCGATCGAACAAGGTTAGAACGCATGCAAACCGGCATCCCCAGGACCGCTCTCGTCACCGGATCTGCCAAAAGACTTGGCCGGGCAATCGCGGAAGACTTGGCCGCCCATGGCTATGCCGTCGCTTTGCATGCCAATGGTTCACTGGCCGAGGCGGAAGCCGTGGCTACCGATCTGCGCGCCCAGGGAAAAAAGGCTGTCGCGCTGAAAGCCGATCTCGGTAACATTTTCGAGACCGCCGACCTGATCGGCCAAGCGGAGGCAGAACTTGGGCCGATCGGGGTGCTGGTCAACAATGCGTCGGTGTTCGAGGACGATACCGCTCTCGCCTTCGACGCGGAGACATTCGGCCGCCATTTCGACCTGCACGTGCGGGCGCCCGCCATCCTGAGCGCATCACTCGTTCAGGCCCTGCCCGAAGATCGGTCCGGGCTGATCATCAACATCATCGACCAACGGGTTCTGGCGCTGAAGCCGACCTTCTTCTCCTATACGCTTTCCAAGGCGACGCTGTGGACCGCAACGCAGACCATGGCGCAGGCTTATGCCCCCAGGGTCAGGGTTAATGCCATCGGCCCGGGGCCCACGCTTATTTCGGAGCGACAACGGCCGGAGGATTTCCAGGCGCAGGTGGACAGTCTCCCACTGAAGCGCGGTCCTTCCCTCACCGAATTCGGCCGCACCATCCGCTTTCTTTTTGACACGCCGTCGATCACCGGCCAAATGATCGCCTTGGATGGAGGCCAACATCTGATTTGGCACGGTACGGAGATCAATGAATGAATGGAGGAAAGCTGCCCGACGGCGGCATTCTCTATGATGGGACGGAAGAGGACGACGAGGAGGTCCTCGTCGAGGCCGAGCCGGTGCGTGCTGGTGTCGAGATCGACTGGCATGTGGACGGACTGGACGAAACCGGACTGACAGGCGCCGAATTGATCGGCGAGTTCGTCAAGCGGCTGCCCAATTCTCCGGGCGTCTACCGCATGCTGAACAAGGACGGCGAGGTCATGTATGTCGGCAAGGCGCGCAGCCTGAAGAAGCGCGTCAGCAACTATGCCCAGGGTCGACTGCATTCGAACCGCCTGACGCGCATGGTGCGCGAGACCGTGCACATGGAGTTCGTCACGACCCGGACCGAGGTCGAGGCGCTGCTGCTGGAAGCGAATCTTATCAAGCGCTTGCGGCCGCGTTTCAACGTGTTGCTGCGCGACGACAAGAGCTTTCCCTATATCCTGATCACCGGCGACAGCCGGGCGCCTGCGCTCTACAAACATCGCGGCGCCCGTGCCCGCAAGGGCGACTATTTCGGCCCCTTCGCCTCCGCGAGCGCCGTCGGACGCACGATCAATTCGCTGCAGCGGGCATTCCTTCTGCGCACATGCACCGACAGCGTGTTCGAAAGCCGGACTCGGCCCTGCCTGCTCTATCAGATCAAGCGCTGTTCGGGCCCGTGCACGCATGAGATCAGCGACGAGGGTTATGGCGAACTGGTGCGGCAGGCGAAGGACTTTCTCTCCGGCCGCAGTCAGAACGTCAAGGAATCGATTGCGCGCGCCATGAACGAGGCGGCCGAAGAGCTGGACTTCGAACGCGCCGCCGTGTTTCGCGATCGCCTCGCCGGGCTCTCTCACGTGCAAAGCCATCAGGGCATCAATCCGGCCGGAGTGGAAGAAGCCGATATCTTCGCCATCCATCACGAGGGCGGGCTCTCCTGCATTCAGGTCTTCTTCTTCCGTGCCGGGCAGAACTGGGGCAATCAGGCCTACTTCCCGAAGGCGGATCCACAGTTGACCGGGGCCGAAGTGCTCAATTCCTTCCTGGCGCAGTTCTATGACGACCGACCCTGCCCTCGCCTGGTGCTTCTGTCGGAGCAGGTCGAGGAGCAGGAGCTGCTTGCCACAGCGCTTGCTGAGCGGGCCGGTCACAAGGTGGCGATTTCGGTTCCGCAGCGCGGGGAGAAAAAGGACCTGGTCGACCATGTCGCCGCCAATGCGCGGGAAGCACATGGCCGCAAACTGGCGGAGACTGCCTCGCAGTCGCGGCTTTTGGCGGGGCTCGCCGAGACCTTCCAGCTGCCCTACGTGCCGCGCCGCATCGAGATTTACGATAACTCGCACATCATGGGCACCAATGCCGTCGGCGGCATGGTGGTCGCGGGGCCGGAAGGCTTCGTGAAGGGGCAGTATCGCAAGTTCAACATCAAATCGACCGACATCACCCCGGGCGACGACTTCGGCATGATGCGGGAAGTGATGACCAGGCGCTTCTCGCGGCTGCTGAAGGAAGAGGGCAAGCCCGACCGCAGCATAGCCCCCGAAGACGGGGCAGATGCACCCTTCCCCGCCTGGCCGGACGTGATCCTGATCGACGGCGGCCAGGGGCAGATGACCGCCGTGCGCAAGATCCTCGAAGACCTCGACATCACCGACAGCGTGATCGCGATCGGGGTGGCCAAGGGCGTCGACCGCGATGCCGGGCGCGAGCGCTTCTTCGTCAAGGGCAAGCCGGACTTCACGCTGCCGCCGCGCGATCCCGTGCTCTACTTCATCCAGCGCATGCGCGACGAGGCACATCGTTTTGCGATCGGGTCACACCGGGCACGGCGCAAGAAGGAGATGGTCAAGAACCCGCTGGATGAAATCGGCGGGATCGGCCCGACCCGCAAGCGGGCGCTTCTGCAGCACTTCGGGACGGCGAAAGCCGTGTCGAGGGCGGCAGTCAGCGACCTGATGGCAGTTGAAGGCATTTCGGAAGCCGTGGCCCGGCTCGTCTACAATCATTTTCACGAAAGCGGCGCCGACTGACCGGAAACGACGTGCCCTCGGCCGCATTCATGATAAAAGGCGTTCAGAAATCTTGAGTTGACGGCCCCGACCGAAAGTCCTCATCTACCGACGCAATTCCATCCAAAGACAGGGCATCATGGCTTCGCGCGCATACAACATTCCCAATCTCCTGACCTACGCCCGCATCCTGGCCGTGCCGCTGATCGTGCTGTTCTTTTTCATCGAGGGACGGCTGCAGAGCTCCGACTTTGCTCGCTGGGCCGCGCTCGCGCTCTTTATCGTGGCGTCGATCACCGACTATCTCGACGGTTATCTGGCGCGGATCTGGAACCAGACCTCGAATATCGGCAAAATGCTCGATCCGATCGCGGACAAGCTGCTGATCGCCTCAGTCCTGCTGCTGATGGCCGCCGACGGCACCATTGCCGGCTGGTCGCTCTGGGCCGCCATCACCATCCTCTGCCGCGAAATCCTTGTCTCCGGTCTGCGTGAATATCTGGCCGCGCTGAAGGTCAGCGTGCCGGTGACCCGTATCGCCAAGTGGAAGACGACGGCGCAGATGTTTGCGCTCGCCTTCCTGCTCGCCGGTCCGGCCGGCGACAAGGTCCTGCCCTACACGACCGAGATCGGCATCAGCCTGCTGTGGATCGCCGCGATCCTGACGATCTATACCGGCTACGACTATTTCCGCGCCGGTGCGAAGCACATGGTGGATTGAGATGACCAAGCTCGTCTATTTCGCCTGGGTCCGGGAGCGGATCGGCAAGGGCGAGGAAGACCTGGACTTGCCGGACGACGTGAAGACGGCCGGCGACCTGGTCGCCTGGCTGGCAACCCTCGGCGACGAATACGCCGAGGCCTTGCGTTTTCCGAAGGCGATCCGCGTTGCGGTGAACCAGGAGCATGTCGAGCATGACGAACTGATTGCCGGCGCCCGCGAAATCGGCATCTTTCCGCCGATGACCGGCGGCTGATGGCACGCCGCCGATCGCCGGCCGGAGGATGCTGCCGATGAAGAGCCCTGCCCCAAAGATCCGGGTCCAGCATGAGGATTTCGACGCGGCTGCCGAAAGCGCCCTCATGATCGCCGGCCGGGCCGATATCGGTGCGCTGGTTTCCTTCGTGGGCTTGTGCCGCGACGAGGCCGGCACACTGGCCGCCCTCGAATTAGAACATTATCCTGGAATGGCCGAGGCGGAGATGACCCGGATCGCCGATCTTGCGATCGAGCGCTTCTCCCTTCTTGGCCTCACCGCTATCCATCGCTTCGGTCGCATCGAAGCCGGCGGGCAGATCGTGCTGGTCATCGCCGCCGCACCGCATCGCCAGGCCGCCTTCGACGGCGCCAACTTCGTCATGGACTTCCTGAAGACCTCCGCCCCTTTCTGGAAAAAGGAACATGGCACGGACGGCCAGGCCGGAGGGTGGATCGCGGCCAAGGATGCGGACGACAGCGCACGCGACCGCTGGCACAATCCAGTCAAGGAATGACGCGTTCCCGCCGGCTCAGAACCAGCAGGAAGACGAGGATCGCGATGATGACGGCATCCCGCCAGATCATCGGGCCGTAGGCGGTCCAGAGCGTTTCGGCCAGCCCCACTCCGGCAGCACCGATTGCTGAATGCAGCGGGCGGAAGTAACCGCCAACGGCGGCAATCAGGACCACTTTCAGCCCGAACATCAGACCTGCTCCGAAATCCATCGTACCGTAAAGAACAGTGGCGGACAGGCCGGCACAGGCGGCGCACGCAGCAGCGGCCAGCAACGAGACAACGAAGACGCGGTCTGCATCCACGCCCAGCAATCGGGCGGCAAATGGATCCTGGCAGACGCCCTGCCAGAGGCGACCGGCACGGCTCAGCGTGAGAACGAGATGGCCGACCAGAACCAACGCTGCCATCAGCGTCGAATGCAGGAGTTGGACGACCGTCATTCCCACCGTGAAGCCATCGAATTCGGCGAAGACGATCTGCCCCTGCCAAAGCGGCGGTAGCCAGAGGCTGCGTGTATCGAGCGCCAGGCGCGCGCCCTCCGAGATCAGGATGAGGAAGCCGAGCGAGGCGACGATGACGCTGTTGGCCGAACGCCGGTGCAGCGGAAGCATGAGGTAACGGGCGCTCGTCCAGCCGGCGAGCAGCGCGTAGGCGAAGCCGGCCAAGAACCCGAGCAAAAGGGAAGCCGGGAGAATGAGATAAAGGCGACCCCAGCCATAATCGACGAACAGAAGGCAGATCTGGCCGGCGAGCGCGACCAGGGCGCCGAAGGTGATGTCCGGGCGGCGCGTGACCCCGAAAGCGAGCGCATAACCAAAGGCGAGGCAGGCATAGAGGCTCGCCACCGGGATTGCGTTCAAGATCTGCTGCAGCAAGTAGGCCATCATCCCTCCGCTGCCTTTTATAACTGGCAAAATCCGTTTTACCAGTTATATTGTGGCAATGAGCTTTTCCTGGACACCCCATCGTTTCGTCGGCGGCGCGCTGGCGCTCGACGTCGCCAACAGCGTCATCCTCCGGCATGACGCAGAGGCGCGGCGCGATCGTTTTGCCGTGGCGGAGCAGTTGCAAGCCTTCCCCGAGGCGGCAGTTCGCCTGTCGGCCGAGCGTCAGGATTTCCCCGATCTTCGCACCGTATCCGAAGCGCGACGGGGCGACTTTTTGCGCTTGCGCGAGGCGATCGACGATTATTTTCGCGGTCGGGTTCTGGGAGAGGAAAACAGATTGGCGCTGGCGCAGTTGCTGGAGCAAATCGCGACGACGCTCAGGGCCGCAGAGGATGAACGATCGCTCGACCAGGCGACCGCCCGCTCCGCCTTGCGGCTGATCTGCGAACCCGATCCCGACCGCATGAAGATCTGCGGCAATTGCGGCTGGCTGTTTCTCGACCGAAGCAAGAACCGGAGCCGCACCTGGTGCGACATGGCTGTTTGCGGCAACCGGGTCAAAGCGAGCCGTCACTACATTCGAAAGAAGACGGAGACAGTGCCATGACGGCAAAGACGTTGCTCACCATCCTTGCTGCCTTTGCGACCATCGCGATCCAGCCGGCCTGCCAGCGCGAAGACGTGAACGAGCCGCTAAAACTCAGCGGCAAAGTCTTCATCTTCAACTATCGCGTCGCGCGGGCAACCTATGTCGTGACGCTCGCCCGCAATGGTCCACTGCCGGAGGAGAGTTACGCGCTGACGACGTTCGAGAACCCGGCCGGCGGCGCGCCGATTGACACGCGGACGAAGATCTTTCCCTTCTGGGAAAAGGTGGCGCTGGAAAGCCCGCCGGTACATTGCGTCGTGAAGGGCAAACCCTATGCGATCTCGATCCGGGTGGTGGACAAGGACGACAAGGTCCTCCAGGCGATCGACACGACGCTGACCTCTACGGAAGATCAGACCATCATGCCGGACAAACCGTTGGTCGTCGGGCCGATCTATTCGCCCAATCCAGACGTCTTTCGCGCCGACGGAACGCGCGACTTCTCGCCCGATACAGACTGCCCCGCTCCGGCGCCTGGGAGCGCCGCGATCAATTGACGAGCGTCCAGAGCTGACCGGAGTAATTGCCACAGGGGCGCATCTGCGCATACCGGTCCAGCATGCCGCCATTGGCGATGTCGAGGCAGTAGCGATTGCCGAGGAACTGGGTGGTGAGGCGCATATGTTCGCCCGAGGCGGAAATCTGCCAAAGCTGGCCGGAATAGTTTCCGCATGGCCGCATCTGGACCATATAGGCGGGATCGCCGCCATTGACGACATCAAGGCACATGGTGTCGCCCATGGCTTCGTTGCGGATCCGCACCCACTGCCCTTCCGACGTCACATGCCAGCGCTGACCACTCGACTCCTCGTTCACGCCGGTCATCATGGCGAGGTCCTGAAAGGGTCCACCGTAGACGATTTCCAGCCGCTGGTTTGGCCCGGTGAATTGTGTGGAGAGGCCGATCGCGTCCGCCATGGCGGCGCCGGGTACGACGACGAGCGCAAGCGAAACAAGGAGAGGAAAACAACGGAAATGCAGCACGGCAGCGGACCTCTTTCGTGGGACTGGAGGCCTGAGTCTAGCGAGACATCGTCGCCGGCGCCTGCCCAAAGTCTGCAGACATTTGGCCGCTTTCCTCCGCACAGATACGAAAAAACCGGGGCGTTTCCACCCCGGTTTCGTGAGTCGTATCAATGCGCTGAGGCCGAAACCTCAAAGCGTGATTCAGCCGACGATCTCGGTGTCGGAGAACCAGTACTTGATTTCCTGGGCGGCGGTTTCCGGAGCGTCCGAACCGTGAACCGAGTTCTCGCCGATGGAGAGAGCGTGGGTCTTGCGAATGGTACCTTCATCGGCGTTGGCCGGGTTGGTGGCGCCCATGATTTCGCGGTTCTTCAGGATGGCGTTTTCGCCTTCGAGAACCTGAACGACGGTCGGGCCGGAGGTCATGCCTTCAACCAGTTCGCCGAAGAAGGGGCGTTCCTTGTGAACGGCGTAGAAGCCTTCGGCTTCGCGCTTGCTCATCCAGACGCGCTTGGAGGCGACGACGCGCAGGCCTGCGTCTTCCAGCATCTTGGTGATGGCGCCCGTGAGGTTGCGCTTGGTTGCGTCCGGCTTGATCATCGAGAAGGTGCGTTCAATCGCCATCTGTCTCATCCTTGTTGGTGTCTGAAGGGAAAGTGGGCGGTATCTACAAGGCCCGAATCACGAAGACAAGGGGTATGGACGAATTTCACGCCGACGTCATAATCACGCCCGCGAAGCACGCGGCGCAAAAAACCGACAGGAGTATTCGCATTGAACGACGACGCTTTCGTCCGGATCGCGCGGTTCACGCATGTCGCACCCGCGCTCGGCGCGCATTGCTTCATCGTTCAGGCGACATCCGGCGCCTTCCGCCACCTGCGCGCCGACCAGCCCGGATTGATCGTCGTCCGGCGCGGATGCAAGCGCGTCTCGTCCGACCGGACCGACCTCAAAGCCGGTCCCGGCGAGGCAATCGTCCTTCCCATCAACGGGGAATGGACTGTTTACAACGACATCGCCAGGGGTGGAGACTATCGGGCAGAGGCTTTCATGTTCTCTCCCGAACTCGTTGATGCCTATACGGATCCGGCTCGCGCACCTCTGCGCGAGGCTGCGGTTTTCCAGCCGGATCCCGCATTCGAAGAGGCGCTGCAGCGGGTCGGGCAAACACTGGTCCACTCCACCCAACCCGACACTCTCTGCCGCCATCTGCTGGGCGAGATCATCGTCAGGCTGGATGCGCTCGGGATGAACCTGCGTCCCGCAGCCGGCGTCGGCCTGCACGATCGCGTTCGCGCCCTGATCAGCGGCGACCTCGCCACAGAGTGGAGCGCAGGGCGCGTGTCTTCGGCGATCGGGGTCAGTGAAGCAACGCTTCGACGCAAGCTGGCGGCCGCCGGGACGAGCCTGACCGACATCATCGCGGACGTCCGCATGACACGCGCTGCCAGTCTTCTTCAGGCCACGGAGCTGCCGATCAACCGCGTGGCGCTCGAGGTGGGTTACGAATCCGCATCCAAGTTCGCGGCGCGTTTTCGCGAGCGCTTCGGTCTCGCCCCGCGCGACATCCGCGTGTCGGCGACAGAGATTGCGCGACATGGAGCCGAAGATGATCGGGTCGGAGCCGCAGCCGAATAGCCGAACCTCTAGAATGGGCTTCCAACATCGAAGGAGCCCATCATGATCAGACCCGCATTCGCCGCCACGATCCTCACACTGACCGTTTTCGCCGACCAGGCGCAGGCGGCGGACTTCAGCCTGTCGAGCCCGGGCATGCAGGATGGCGGTGCGCTGCCGGCAGCGCAGGTGGCGAACACCTTCGGCTGCAGCGGAGAAAACATCTCGCCCGCGCTGCAATGGAGCAATGCGCCTGCCGGTACGAAAAGTTTCGTCGTGTCGCTCTACGATCCCGACGCGCCGACGGGCTCCGGCTTCTGGCACTGGGTGATGTTCAACATTCCTGCCGATGTGACCGCGCTGCCCGCCGGTATTTCACCCGAGGCGGGAGCGCCGGCTGGGGCAGTCCAGAGCCGTGCCGATGCCGGTTACCCGGGCTTCCTCGGCGCCTGCCCGCCCGAGGGACAGACCCATGCCTATGTGTTCACGGTGACAGCCCTGGACACCGACAAACTGGACCTCGATGCTTCGGCCAGCGGCGCGCTGATCGGCTTCATGACCAATGCCCATGCGCTGGCCAAGGCATCACTCACCTTGAAATACGGGCGATAGGCAGTGCAAGGCCGGTTCAGGCCACCTGCCGGCCGACGCCGTCATGCAGTTCCAGGCAGCGCTCGAACCAGCCCAGAACCGGATCGCCATCGGGAAGATGGACCGAGCCGGTGGTGATGCGCAGCCACTGCAGAGCGCCGAACAGGATGTAATCGGCAAAAAGCGGCGAATGGCCACCGATGAAGGGCTGGAAGCGTAGCATGTGGCGCAACGGCTGAAGCTGACCCGGAAGCGCGGCAATGGCTGCCGCGCGCTCGGCATGGACGTCTTCGAGCGCCCTGCCCAGAAATTTCTCGCGTGTGGTGCGGAAGTAGTCCTGATCGACAGGGCCGAGCATCTGATGGATGTCGTAGACCGCGATGCGTGTAATCGTGGGGTGGACCATGTGCTGCACATAGCCCTCCACCAAACGGGCAGCCGCCTTGCCACCCTCGCCGCCGAAGAGGCTCGGATGCTCCGGATAGGTCTCTTCCAGATAAAGCGCGATCTGGAAACTGTCGGACACAAGCTGCTCCCCGTCCCGCAGGATGGGCACAGTCTTCGAGAAGCCGTCTTCTGCCTTCGGGATATCGGTGAAAGGCAGTGGCCGCTCTTCGAAGAAGAGCCCCTTGTGATGCAGGGCCATGACGATCTTCCAGCAATGGGGCGAAAATGGGCGGTTCGTATCCGTACCGCAGAGCGAGTAAAGCGTCAGAGACATGGGGGTCCTCATTTCATTTGCGCCAGACAAAACCATTCGGGACGGCGAAGCAAATCAGGAATTTTCATAGGATTCATCACCCCTATTTGCAGATGTATCCCTTAAGGTGCGCCCGTTCAGGAGAGGAGCAAGCGATGGAAAATCTGAAGATGATGGCCGCCTACAACCGGTGGGCCAATGGGCTTGTCTATGATGCGGCCGCGACATTGTCGGAGGATGAGTTGCACCGCGACACCGGCGCCTTTTTTGGATCGATCTTCGGCACTCTCAGCCATCTGGTAACCGCCGACCGCGTCTGGCTCCATCGTTTCACGGGCGAAGGCCCGCGTCCGACAGCGCTCAACGAACGCCCTTGCGCGACCTTTGCCGAGTTACAGGCGGTGCGGAAGACAGAAGACGCGCGGATTATCGCTTATGTCGAGAGCCTGACGGCAGAGCGACTGGAGGCGCAAATCTCCTATACGCCTGTGTCCACACCGGGTCTGATCCAACACAGACTTTCTCCGGCTCTCAGTCACATGTTCAACCACCAAACCCACCATCGCGGTCAGGTGCATGCCGGATTGACGGGCATGGGCAAGCCGTCGCTTGCCATCGACCTCATCTACTTCCTCCGGCAGGAGGGGCAGGCATGGCTTTAGCCGCGCAAACTATCGATTAACCGAATTCGGCTCTCCGGCGGGCCCATAAACCTTTTGCCAAAGGTTATACCCGACCCTGCCTGCTCAACACTGGTATATGGGCGGACGACAGGGGCTTTCATGCAGGAGAACATCGCGGCGGTACCACAGCAGGCCGAGAGACCGGGCGCTAACGCCTTGCAGAAGATTATGGCCGTGATGTTGCGGCACGAGATCTCAGCCCTGCCCCGCAATTTCGAACTGGTCTACGAGGCCCTGAGCGGTGGCCATCCCGATCTCACCCATGACCTCGCCGCTCTCGGCGCGAGGCCGAGTCAACATGCTCTCGACCAGCTCGGCCTCAAGTACCGTTTGTCCGGCCATTGCGGCGCGACGGCAGAGAGATTGCAAGCAGACGCGCTGACAGCGCTGTCCTCCATGAAAGACAAATTGGCGCTGGGGCTCAGCCAGAAGCGCAGTTTTGCCCGTTCCGTCGAGACGGCCGCCGCGTCGATCCGCGCGGATGCGGATGTCGGCATCGAGCAACTGCTCGGCGAACTGGACCTCCTGGCATCCATTGCCCGGGAGATGGTGAAGGCGGAAACGCTATTGGCCCAGGAGGTCGCCCAGGGACTGGACACGCTTGAAGCAGCCGACAGGGCGATGCAGGCGGCCAAAGCCATGACGCTTCGGGATCGGCTGACCGCCCTGCCCAACCGGGCGGCCTTCCTCCAAAAACTGACAGAGACCCATGCCGCGAGCTCGCCCGCCCATCCCAGCGCTCTGATCCTGATCGAGATTTGCGACCTTTCCCACCTGCAACACCAATACGGCGACGAAGCGACGGCAAAGCTGGTGAAGGGGCTCGCCGGGATCTTCCGCAAGGCAATCAAGAAACACGACTATATTGCCCGTATCGAGGCAGATACCTTCGCCCTGATCTTTGATGGCATCGATGCCGACGATGCACACAGCATCGCGGAGCGACTGTTCACGACCGCCGAAAACAATCTGGTCTTCGCCAGTGAAACCGGCCACGACGTGGGCGGACTGCCGCTCGCGCTAGGCCATGTGGAGGGTTACGAGGCGACCGATCCGCTGCAGTGGCTGGCCCTCGCCAAGACCGCAACGCAGATCGCCCGGCAGAATCCGCGCCAGCCGATCATCGGTCACAAACCAAGCCGTCGGGCTGTGGCCTGAGCATCCGTCCAGACCGGGCATGACGGCACCGGCAGCTTGCGTTTGACCGGCAGATCGGCCAAAAGCCAGACATGATCACGATCAACGACATTTCCGCCCGCATCGCCGGAAGGCTGCTTATCGACCATGCGACAATCGCGCTGCCGGCCGGGACCAAGGCCGGTCTCGTCGGCAAGAACGGAGCGGGCAAGTCGACGCTGTTCCGCATCATCACCGGCGACCTCTCGGCGGAGACCGGCAATATCTCGATCCCGAAGAATGCGCGGATCGGTCAGGTGGCCCAGGAAGCACCGGGCACCGAAGATTCGCTGATCTCGATCGTGCTTGCCGCCGACAAGGAGCGGGCAGCACTTCTCCTCGAAGCGGAAACGGCGACCGATCCGCATCGGATTGCCGAAATCCAGACGCGGCTTGCCGATATCGGGGCCCATTCGGCGGAAGCGCGGGCGGCCACCATCCTGTCCGGCCTCGGCTTCGACCACGAGGCGCAGCTGCGCCCGGCGTCATCCTTCTCCGGCGGCTGGCGGATGCGCGTGGCGCTAGCCGCCGTGCTCTTCGCCGAACCGGACCTGTTGCTGCTCGACGAACCGACCAACTATCTCGACCTTGAAGGCACGCTGTGGCTCGAGGACTATGTGCGCCGCTATCCGCACACCGTCATCATCATCAGCCACGACCGCGACCTCCTGAACACCGCCGTCAACTCGATCATCCATCTCGACCAGAAGAAGCTGACCTTCTATCGCGGCGGCTATGACAGCTTCGAGCGGCAGAAGGCCGAGAACGACGAATTGCAGATGAAAGCCAAGGCGAAGAACGACGCCGCGCGCAAGCATCTGCAGAGCTTCATCGACCGCTTCCGCGCCAAGGCGACCAAGGCCAAGCAGGCGCAAAGCCGCATCAAGGCGCTGGAGCGTATGGGCACGGTGGCAGCCGTAATCGAGGACCATATCCATCCGATTACCTTCCCCAAACCGGAGAAACAGCCGGCGTCCCCGATCGTGGCTATCAGCGGTGGCGTTGTCGGATATGAACCCGGCAAGCCGATCCTGAAGAACCTCAACCTCCGAATTGACAATGACGACCGCATCGCGTTGCTCGGCTCGAACGGCAACGGCAAATCGACCTTTGCCAAGTTCATTTCAGGCCGGCTGGAAGCCCAAGGCGGGCAGTTGAAAACGGCGTCGAGCCTGAAGATCGGCTTCTTCGCGCAACATCAGCTCGACGATCTGATCCCCAACGAGAGCCCCGTCGCGCATGTGCGTCGGTTGATGCCCCTTGAGCCGGAAGCCAAAGTGCGTGCCCGCGTTGCGCAGATGGGGCTGGCGACCGAGAAGATGGAGACGGCAGCCAAGGATCTCTCCGGTGGAGAAAAGGCCCGACTTCTGATGGGGCTTGCCGCGTTTCACGCGCCAAACCTCTTGATCCTCGACGAACCGACCAACCACCTCGACATCGACAGCCGCAAGGCGCTGATCGAGGCGCTGAACGACTACGAAGGCGCCGTGATCCTGATTTCCCATGATCGCCATCTGATCGAGGCGACCGTCGACAGGCTTTGGCTCGTCAACAACGGCACCGTTACCAGCTTTGACGGCGACATGGAAGAATATCGCAGCCTGATCATTGCGGCCGGCAAGAAGCCTGCTGAAAAAGATAAGGCCGAAACGGCAGCCAGCGACCAGGTCAACAAAGCGGAGCAGCGCAAGGCCGCCGCCGACAAGCGCGCGAGCCTGGCTCCGCTGAAGAAAAAGATCAACGAAGTCGAAGCCTTGACGAAGAAGCTGGAGACTTTGATTCAGGCACTCGACAAGGAACTCGCCGATCCTGCGCTTTACGAGAAGGCCCCGGCCAAAGCCGCCGAAAAGGCAAAACAACGCGGCGAAGCTGCCGCCAAGCTATCGGCTGCAGAGGAACAGTGGTTGGAGCTCTCAGCCGAGTATGAAGAGGGCATGGCCGGCTGACCGGCACCTTTCTTGTTGGAACCTCGAATATACACTATCTTGATGGCGTATATTCAGAGGTGACGCCATGCCGCTTTACGTGCGCGACGAAAAGGTGAACCAACTCGCCGAACAGGCGCAGAAAATCCTGAAGGCCCCGACGAAGACGGACGCCATCCGCCAGGCGCTGGAGCGCGTGGTGCAGGAGTACGAACAGCGCCCATCCCTCTCCGAGCGACTTCAGAAGCTGCGAAAAAAATACAACATGCCGACCTATGAGTCCCTGGACCCCTTCGACGAGAAGGCGTTTCTAGACGAGATGTGGGGCGACAACGATGTTCATCGATAGCTCTGCGCTTGTAGAAATTCTCACAGATGCACCGCAGCGTCAGGAACTGCTCGACCGCATGGCAAACGCGCCGACGCGATTTTCGACGTCGCCAACGGTCGTATATGAAACAACCGTAGTAATAGCGTCGCGAACCAGGAAGACTGTCGAGGAGACGCTCGCTCTCGTGGATGAATTTCTCTCGGAAGTGAACGCCGAAATCCTGCCTGCCACCCGGGATACGGCGATCACGGCGCTTGATGCGTTCTCACGCTATGGCAAGGGCCGACATCCGGCGCGCCTGAATTTCGGAGACTGCTTTTCCTATGCAGGCGCCAAGGCCGCCGGTGCGCCGCTGCTTTATGTGGGCGAAGACTTCCGCCGCACCGATCTCGCCTGATCGAGATGCCCCCTTACACCAAACATAGCATTTCAGACGTCACGCCTTCTTTTCCCAACGTCCCTCCGGCGTCTGCTGCCAATAAGTCAGGGTGTGGCCCTCGCCTTTCAGCTTTTTCCACTGGCCGCGTGCGGCCTCAAGTTGGGTCGCGTCGTAGCCGTCGAAGACGAAGACGACGCGATCATAGTCGAGCGTTTCCGGCGGCTCGGCTCCGTCCACGAGGAAGCGGACGCTGGCGGCGTTCAGGTTTTCAGGCTGCATCGTCAGGAGCACGGGCTGGCATGCGGGAGATGCACCCTCGTCGGTGCCGTGCGGCAGGAAACTGTCATCACGGTAAACCCAGAGATGGGCATCGAGCGCATCGCGCCGCTCCGGGTCACGGGTCTGCACCGCGACCGTCCAGCCGCGCTCCACGCTCTTTTCGAGGAGCGGTGGGAGCGCGTCTTCCAGTTTCGATTCGGTCAGATGGTAGAAGAGAACTTCAGCCACATGCGTTTCCTTGAAGCGATCACGCTTCGTAATTCGCCCGAACCAGTTCGTCGAGCAGGCGCACGCCGTAGCCGGAACCCCAGGACTGGTTGATTTCGTCCGTCGGCGAGCCCATGGCCGTGCCGGCGATGTCGAGATGGGCCCAAGGCGTGTCCTTGACGAAGCGCTTGAGGAACTGGGCGGCGGTGATCGAGCCGGCATGGCGTCCGCCGGTGTTCTTCATGTCGGCAAACTTGGAATCGATCATCTTGTCGTAGTCCTTGCCAAGCGGCATCCGCCATAGACGTTCATTGGTCGTGAGGCCGGCGGCCAGAAGCTTCTCGGACAGTGCATCGTCATTGGAGAACAGGCCGGCATGCAAGTTGCCGAGGGCCACCAGGATCGCGCCCGTCAGCGTCGCCAGATTGATCATGAAAGCGGGCGCAAAGCGTTCGTTGCAGTACCAAAGCGCGTCACAGAGCACGAGACGACCTTCGGCATCGGTATTGATGACCTCGATCGTCTGGCCGGACATGGAGGTGACGATGTCGCCGGGGCGCTGGGCGTTACCGTCCGGCATATTCTCGACGAGGCCGATGATGCCGACGACATTCGCCTTGGCCTTGCGGGCGGCCAGGACGTGCATCAGACCCGTGACGGCAGCGGCCCCGCCCATGTCGCCCTTCATCTCTTCCATGCCGCCGGCCGGCTTTATCGAGATACCACCGGTGTCGAAAACGACGCCCTTGCCGATGAAGGCAATCGGTTTATCCTTTGACTTGCCACCCTTCCACTGCATGACGACGAGACGTGGCGGACGGACCGAACCCTGGGCGACCCCGAGCAGCGCCCCCATGCCGAGCTTCTTCATTTCCTTTTCCGTCAGGATCTCGATCTCGACTCCAAGGTCTTCCAGCTCCTTGGCCTTCGCGGCAAATTCGAGCGGACCCAGTATGTTGGCGGGTTCGTTGACGAGATCGCGTGCCAGGATGACGCCGTCTGCAATGGCGCGGGCTTCCGCAAAGGCCTTCTTGGCACCGGAAGCATCCTGCGTGACAATCGTCACCTTCACCGTCTTTTCCGCCTTGGCCTCGTCGTCGTCGCCCTTCTTTTTCGTCTTGTAGGTATCGAACGTGTAGGCACGCAACATCATGCCGAGGGCGAAATCGGCAGCAGCCTTCGGGGAGACTGCATGTCCCGGCACATCGAGAAAGATGGTGGCGCTCTCGGCACCCTTCAGGTTTGCCACGGCGCTGCCGCCGGCCTTCAGCCAGTCATGCGCGGTCAACTGTTCCGCCTTCCCCAGACCCAACACCACCAGCCGATCGGCGTCGGAGCCATGTGGGGCAACGATGTCGAGGACCGACGAGGCCTTGCCGCTGAATTTGGCCACTTTGGCCGCCCGCGCATAGACCGCGGCAGGATCGACATCGGCAAGGCCAGATGGCGTTTCCGCTTCCACCGTTTTCAAGGCGATGGCGAGGCCCACGCTTCCGGAATGCGACTTGGCGAAGGAAATGGCGAGTTTTGTCGACATGAGATTTCAATCCTGGCATCGGCTGTCAATTTGTGCGCCGATCATGGTCTTTTCGACCACGATGGCAAGACGCAGACGTGTCTTTGTTGACACCGTCCCCTGAATGCGTCCCGTCCGGGCAGGCTTCACCTGCTGGAGCCCAGGGGCTTCGGGCAAGCGTGTCCGTTTTGTCGCGGTCCGGCAAAAAAGCGGAACATGAAGCCGGGGAAAATCTGCCGCGTCGGTCGCCAAATCGCCGCAAGCATCGTAGAGAAGGCCAGATACCGCCCTTCGCGCGTTTTCGCAGGGGTCCCAGGGAACCGCATGAAGATACTCGAACAATACATCCTGCGACGTGTCGTCCTGATGTTCCTCACCGCGTTGATGCCGGTGCTGGCGATCATCTGGACCACCCAGGTATTGCAGCGTATCAACCTCGTCACAGATAGCGGACAATCGGTCGGGTCGTTCATGAAGCTGGCGACGATGATCCTTCCGACGCTGATCTCGACGGTTTTTCCCTTTGCCCTCGTCATAGGCATCACCCAGACGCTGACGACGATGAACAACGATTCCGAACTGGCAGTGGTCGATGCCGCCGGCGGACCCCGTTCGATCATGCGGCGCCCGCTCGTCCTGCTCGGGATCGCGCTCAGCCTGTTTTCCTTCATGATGGTCAGCTTCGTGGAACCGGCAATGCGGGTGAACGTGCGCACGATGATATCGTCGGCCTATGCCGACCTGTTGTCATCGGTCATCGAAGAAAAGACCTTCCGAAAGGTAGAGGAAGGGCTCTATGTCCAGGTTTCAGAACGCCAGGCGGGCCGCGGCCTAAAAGGTCTGCTGATCGCGGATTCCCGCGATCCCGCCTCGCAGATGATCTATTACGCCCGAGAGGGCGCGGTGGATGAAAGCGGCAAGACGCTGATCATGCAGGACGGTGAAGTCCAGCGGAAGGCGCCAAACGGTGATGTCACCGTTATTCGGTTCGATCGCTATGCCTTCGATCTGTCAGACATGTCCCAGGAGAATGGTCAGGCGAGGCTGGGCGCGAAGGACAGATCGCTTTTCGAGCTGTTGGATCCGGATCCGATGGATCCTGCCTACAAGCGCAAACCGGGGGACTTCCGCGCCGAACTGCATCGTCGTCTGAGTTCGGCGCTGTTCCCGATTGTTTTTACGCTGATCTCGCTGATGATGTGCGGCGATGCCCGTTCGCACCGCGAAGCGCATCTGCATCCGATGGCATCCGCACTGATTGCCTCACTGACGCTGTTCTGGGCGCATAACTATGCCAAGTCGCTGGCCGAAGATCAGGCATACTTCGTGCTCGTGCTCTATGCCATTCCGCTCCTGGGCGGTGGTCTGTCACTGTATTACCTGATTGCGGACAAGCGCCCGCAACTGCCGAAGCCGGTGTCCCATCTTCTGGCCCGCGGAATGGCCATGGCACGCCAGCGTATGGGTCAAGATGCAGGGAGTCCGGCATGATCCGAACTCTCGGTCTTTATTTCTTCCGACGCTATATGATGACGACGCTCTGGTTCTTTCTCGGCGTCATCAGCATCACCTTCCTGATCGACTTTACCGAAACCTCCAGCCGCTTCGACAGCCTGCCTGGATATTCACTCGGCGGTGTCCTGTACCTCACCGCTTTGCGCCTGCCGCTCATTCTTCAGCAGACCGTGCCCTTCATCGGCCTCTTTGTCGGCATGGCAACGTTGATCAGCTTCAACCGGAAGTCCGAACTTGTGGTCGCCCGTGCGGCCGGGATTTCGGTCTGGCAGTTCATGGCGCCGTTCGTCATCGGGGCAGCACTGGTGGGTCTGGCAACGACGCTTGTCATCAACCCGCTTGCAGCCTGGGGTCAAAGGCAGGGGACGCAGATCCAGTCGGACTGGCGCGAGACGGCAGCCCGCGCCAAGCCGCAGCCGATCCCGTGGCTTCGTCAGAGCAGCGGCGACACCGACGTGGCCATCGGCGCACAGAGCGTGCTCGAAGACGGTACGCTTCTGGTGGATGCGGTGCTGCTGCATTTCGACAAAGAGGGACGAATCGTCCTTCGGCAGGATTCCCGCACAGCGAAGTTGGAAGATGGTTACTGGATCCTTACCGACGTCACCGAGTCCCGTCCCGGGGAGATCCAGAAGAGGCTCGCCGAGGCTCGGGTGCCGACAAACTTGAATGCGGAGTTTGTCCAGCAGCGACTGGTGCCTCCGGACACCGTTGCTTTTTATGATCTTTTTCGGAAAATTGAGGTCGCCAAGTCATTTGGGGTCTCTCCCAACGCACTCGAAACCCAATTTCATTCGCTTCTGTCGCTGCCGTTTCTCATGGTCGCCATGACGCTGATTGCGGCAACCGTGTCACTCAAATTCAGCCGGATCAACCAATCCAGATCGGTGATTCTCGGTGGAATATTGTCAGGCTTCGTGCTTTATGTTGTGACAGTGCTCGTCAGGGCATTCGGAAGCAGCGGCGTCATGCCGCCGTTTGTTGCGGCCTGGGTACCAGTTGTCGTAGCGATGGCATTGGGGGCAACGATTCTGCTTCACAAGGAGGATGGTTAGTGGCGGTAAAAGACCGCGCGAATATCAGGAGGCTCACAGGAGCCCTGCTGACCGGTGTCGCTGTGTGCGCAATGTCGCTCCCCGCGCCCGTCGTGCATGCTCAAAGCCTGTCGGCGCCGGCTTCCGGTTCCGTTGCTACGCCTGAAGACGCGAAACTGCTTCTCGCAGCCAATGAACTGCTCTACGACCGTGACGCGGAACGCGTCGTGGCGAGCGGTGCTGTACAGATCAATTATAACGGCTACCAGATGGTCGCCCGGCAGGTTGTCTATGACCAGAAGACGGGCCGGGTGACCGCTGCCGGCAACATCGAACTGGTGGAACCCGGCGGCAACCGCGTCTATGCGGATTCGCTCGACGTCACCGACAATTTCTCCGACGGCTTCCTGCGCTCACTGCGCGTCGAAACGACCGACAACACGCGCCTGGTCGCCGAAACGGCAGAGCGCGTCGGCGGAACGCAGATGATCCTGCACAAGGGCGTCTACACGGCCTGCCTGCCCTGCGCCGAAAATCCGAGCCGACCGCCCATCTGGCAGGTCAAGGCGGAGCGGGTTATCCAGGACGGCAAGAAACATACCGTGCGGCTGGAAAAGGCCCGTTTCGAACTCTTCGGCCATTCGCTGGCCACGCTGCCCTTTATCGAAGTTCCGGACAATACGGTGAAGCGCAAGTCGGGCTTCCTGTTCCCGGAATTCAAATCGGGCGAAAATGTCGGCTTCGGCATCGCAGTTCCCTATTACATCGCCATCGCGCCGGATCGCGATGCGACGATCACGGCAACCGGCTTCACCAAACAGGGCGTGCTCCTGGAAGGCGAGATCCGCCAGCGCTTCGAGAAGGGCCAGGCCAATCTGCGCGTCGCCGGCATCAGCCAGATGGATAGCGAAGTCTTCAGCGCCAACACCAGCGACTCCGCACGCGACACGCGCGGCCTGATCGCGTCCAAGGGCGATTTCAAGATCAATCCGCGCTGGAGCTTCGGCTGGGACGTGATGTTCCAGTCGGACAACAACTTTGCCCGCACCTATGCCATTGATGGGCTGAACAGCTCCACCAACACCAATACGGTCTACCTCACCGGCATCGGCGAGCGTAACTTCTTCGACATGCGCGGCTATTATTTCGACGTGCAGGATGCCGATATCAACGATACGGCCGAGAAGAAGCAGGCAACCGTCCTGCCGACTATCGACTACAGCTATTACGCACCGGAACTCGTTGCCGGCGGCCAGTTGTCGGGAACGATGAATTTCACGTCCCTGTCGCGTTTCTCGGAAGAAGCCGCGAATATAGACGGCGTTGCCGGCAATGATCTCTATCGCGGCCTGAAGGGCAACATGAACCGTCTGTCCGGCGACCTCGAATGGGAACGGACCTTCGACGGCCCCGGTGGCCTGCAGATCACGCCACTTCTGGCGGCGCGCGGCGATGTCTACGGGCTCGCTATGGATGACCCGGCGGACTATGCCGGTTACACGTCCGACGACGCACCAACCCGTTTCATGGTCACCGCCGGTGTCGAGCTGCGCTATCCGTGGCTTGTGACGATGGGCAACAGCACGCATATCATCGAGCCGATCGCACAGATCTATGCCCGCAACGACGAGCAACTGGCAGGCGCCCTTCCGAACGAAGACGCGCAGAGCCTTGTTTTCGACGCCAGCAACCTGTTCTCCCGCAACAAGTTTTCCGGCTTCGACCGCGTCGAGGGCGGCACCCGGGCAAATGTTGGTCTGCGTTATACCGGCAGCCTCGACAACGGCATCGGTCTGCGGGCGGTCATCGGGCAATCGTACCACATTGCGGGCCTGAACTCCTATGCGACGGACGACCTGCTCGCCGTGGGTTCGGATTCGGGTCTGGAAACGGACGTTTCGGACATCGTGGCCTCTGCCGGGGTTGAACTGCCGATGGGGCTTTCTGTCAGCACCGGCGTGCGTCTGGATGAGAAGACGCTCGAACTTCGGCGCACGGACGTGAATGCGACCTATGCCAATGACCGTCTGACGACGAGCGTGACCTATACCCAGGTCGCTGCACGTCCCGACTACAGCTTCGATGATGATAACCAGACGGTGACCGCCAGCTCGACGGTGAAGATGACCGAGTCCTGGTCAGTCTTCGGTTCGGTGAACTATGACATCGATGCCAATGCGTTCAACCGACGCAGTGTCGGCATCTCCTACGCCGACGAGTGCACCACCTTCTCCGTCTTCTATTCCGACAAGACAGACCCGGACGACGAAACGGCGAACGATTGGACGATCGGCGGCAAGCTGGTGTTCCGGACGCTTGGAGAGGTCAATCTCAGCGACATCGCCATCCAGTAGCACCAGAGACACCGCTCCGGAGTCATTGTTTTGCCGCATGGATTGTACAAACCATGCGGCAGTTTTAAGATCCGCATGACAAAGAACGTCCGGCAAATCCCGTTTGTCCGGAGAAAGGATATGAGATGGCCACAGCGAAAAACGGCATCAGCCTCCTGCTCGCCGGCGTCATTGCACTGTCGCTGAGCGTGTCCCCGGCGCCACTCGGCGGCGGTGAGGCGATGGCGGCAACCTCGGTTGTCGCTGTGGTGAACAAGACCGCGATCACCAGTGGCGATGTGGCCCGTCGCGTGGCGTTCCTGCGGCTTCAGCGCAAGAGCGGCAATCTGCAGAAGCTCGCCAAGGAAGAACTGGTCGAGGAAGCGTTGAAGCGCGAGGAAATCGCACGCGTCGGCATGTCGGTGAGCACGGCGGATGTCGATGCATCCTTTGCCCGCTTTGCCGCCTCGAACAAGATGTCCGTGGAACAGCTCAATGCGATCCTTGATCGCGCCGGTGTAACGCCTGCCCACTTCAAGGCCTTCATCGCCGTTTCGATGAGCTGGCCGCGTCTCGTGAATGCGCGTTATGCCGGAAGCGGGAGCAGCAAGCTTTCGAACCAGGAACTGGTGACCCGCCTGCTGGAGAACAAGCAGAAGCCTGTCACAACAGAATACATTCTCAAACAGGTGATCTTCGTCGTGCCCGCATCGAAGAAGGGTATCGTGGGTAAACGAAAGGCAGAAGCCGAAAAATCGCGCGCCTCGTTCCCGGGCTGTGATCAGGCGATGCAATTCGCAAAGAACTATCTCGACGTTTCCATCCGCAATCTCGGCCGTGTCATGGAGCCTGAGCTGCCGCCGGAATGGAAGCCTCTGATCGAAAAGGCCAAAGGCGGAACGACGGGGACCCGGGTCACGGACCGGGGTGTCGAATATCTCGCGATCTGCAACCAGCGTCAGGTTTCAGACGACGTGGCTGCCGAAATCGTGTTCCGCGCCGAAGACCTCGGCAAGGAGAGGAAGGACGGCGAAAATCCGAACTCGGCCAAGTATCTCGAAGAACTGCGCTCCAAGGCCCAGATCGTGATGCAGTGACGGCGGAAGGCCGAAACATGACCGACGCCCTTCTTCCGCTTGCCCTGAGCCAGGGGGATCCTGCAGGCATCGGACCCGACATCGCCCTGCAAGCCTTTGCAAAACGCGCCGCACTTGGCCTCCCTGCCTTCGTCTATATCGGCGATCCGGAGGTGCTGGCAATTCGAGCGCGCCAACTCGATATCAATGTGTCGATCGCTGAGACGGATATCGAGGGGGCCGTGGCGCGGTTCGCCGACAGCCTTCCAGTCTTGCCGATTGCGACTGGAAGTGACGTTCTGGCCGGCGAACCGCATGTTGCCAATGCGCGCGGGACGATCGCCGCGATCGAAACGGCGGTCGATCTGACACTGAAGGGCAAGACACGCGCTGTCGTGACAAATCCGATTGCCAAGTCGGTGCTTTACGAAGCCGGCTTCGGTTTTCCCGGTCATACAGAGTTCCTGGCCGATCTCGCCACTCGGGCGACCGGGCAAGCCGTGAAGCCGGTGATGATGCTGGCCGGCCCTAAGCTGCGGGCGGTCCCGGTGACCATCCATATTCCGATCAGGGACGTCCCCGGCGCGCTGACCGAAGATGCCATCGTGGAGTCCTGCAAGATCGTCGCCGCCGATCTGGCCCGGCGATTCGGCTTGTCCCATCCACGGCTTGCCGTGGCCGGGCTTAACCCGCATGCGGGCGAAGGTGGGGCCATCGGCAGCGAGGACGACGATCTGATCCTGCCAGCCGTCCGCCGGCTTCGTGATGCCGGTGTCGACGCCTTCGGTCCTTTGCCGGCAGATACGATGTTCCACGACGAAGCCCGCACCCGGTATGACGTCGCAATCTGCATGTATCACGATCAGGCGCTGATTCCGGCCAAGGCGCTTGGCTTTGATGACAGCGTCAACGTCACGCTCGGCCTTCCCTTCATCCGCACCTCGCCCGACCACGGCACCGCTTTCGGTCTGGCCGGTACCGGCCTTGCGCGTGAGCAGAGCCTCGTGGCAGCACTCAAGATGGCCGATGCAATGAGCCGCCTTTCGAAAGACACACCCTGATGGCCGCTCTCGACGGATTGCCGCCGTTGCGCGACGTGATTGCGCGTCACGGACTCGACGCCAAGAAATCGCTCGGACAGAACTTTCTGCTCGACCTCAACCTGACGCAGAAAGTTGCGCGGACTGCAGGGTCTCTGGAAGGGGCCACGGTGTTCGAAATCGGACCGGGCCCCGGCGGATTGACGCGTGCCATCCTGGCGCTGGGGGCTGAGAAGGTTATCGCCGTCGAGCGGGATGCCCGGTGCCTGCCGGCGCTGGCCGAGATCGAGGCGCATTATCCTGGGCGGCTTGGGGTGATCGAAGGTGATGCGCTCAAAACAGACTTCGAGGCCCTGGCAGCCGGCAGACCCGTGAAGATCATTGCCAATCTCCCCTACAATGTCGGTACGCAACTGCTGGTGAACTGGCTGTTGCCGCGCCAATGGCCGCCGTTCTGGTCGTCGCTCACCCTGATGTTCCAGAAAGAGGTCGGCCAACGGATCGTCGCCCGCGAGGATGACAACCACTATGGGCGGCTCGGCGTTTTATGCGGCTGGCGCACGGAGGCCCACATGGCCTTCGACATTCCGCCGCAGGCGTTCACGCCGCCACCGAAGGTGACGTCGACAGTCGTTCATCTCGAGCCGCGCCAGACGCCCCTTCCCTGCGACCCGGACAAACTGGAGCGAGTTACCACTGCGGCTTTCGGCCAGAGGCGCAAGATGCTCCGGCAAAGCGTGAAGTCTATCGGCGGCGAGGCACTGCTTGCCCGGGCGGAGATCGATCCGCAGCGGCGGGCAGAGACGCTCAGCGTCGAAGAATTCTGCCGTATCGCCAATCTGCTCTAGCAAGCGATCAAGCCGCCTGGCGGGTGGTGCGACCGGCCCCTTTGTCGTTCGGAAGACGAAACAGGGCGATCTGCGCGTTGAGCCGGTCGGCTTCCGTCGCAACGCTTGAGGTTGCCGCACTTGCCTCCTCCACCATGGCAGCGTTCTGCTGGGTCACCTGATCCATCTGGCTCACCGCCTGGCTGATCTCTTCCAGCGCCGCTTTCTGCTGATGGGCGGAGGAGACGATCGCGGCAACACGGTCGTTGATCTTCAGCACGTGATCCTCGATGCCCCTCAAGGTCTCGCCCGTCTCCCGGACCAGGCGAACGCCGGCTTCCACCTCCTGCGCGGAGCGGGAAATCAATGCCTTGATCTCACGGGCCGCCGTGGCAGACCGCTGGGCGAGTTCGCGAACCTCCTGGGCGACCACCGCAAAGCCCCGGCCGCTTTCGCCTGCCCTTGCCGCCTCTACACCCGCATTCAGGGCGAGAAGGTTGGTCTGGAAGGCAATCTCGTCGATCACACCGATGATCTGTCCGATCTGCCCTGAGGAATGCTCGATATGATGCATGGCCTTCACGGTATCACTCACCACGGCACCGGAGCGCTGGGCGGTCTGGGTCGCCTCACGCACCAGTATGCCCGCCTCGTCCGCCCGCTGGGCAGCGCTTCCAATGGCGGTGGTGATCTCATTGATGGAGGCCGCCGCTTCCTCGAGCGCTGCCGCCTGTCGTTCGGTCCGGCGCGCCAGATCGTCAGCGGCCAGCTGCAACTCCTGCGAACCGCCGTGAAGATGCCCTGTGCTCTGGCGAATGGTTGCCATGATCCCGCACAGCCGGTCCATCGAGCCATTGAAATTGGTGCGCAAGGCGTCGAGGTTCTCGGCAAAGGGGCTTTCCAAACGGAAACCGATTTCGCCGCTCGAGAGCGCGTCCAGACCCAGAGCCAGTTGCTCGACGGCGAAGGCAATTTCCGCGGCGCGCTCGGCACGTTCCTGCTCGGCCGCCTTTTCTGCCGAACGCTTGATCCGTGCGGCTTCCTCTTGTTCGGCGATGTCCCTCAGCATCCGATCCTTTGCAAGGGCGATGTACTGCCCGACGGCCGAGCCCATCTGCCCGATTTCATCTTTGCTGTTGGAGCGGATCAGATCGACCTCGATTTCGCCGGCGGCCAGTTTGTGCATGGTGCGGGTCAGCGACCGCAAGGGGCGCACGACGGTCAGCGACAGGGAGACAGCAAGCAAGGTAGCGAGCAGCAGGACGCCGCCGGTGATGCCGGCAACCTTCAGCAGGTGCCGATACTCGTCGTCGGCGATCGCGCTGCTGTCGGTGACAATATCCGCCAGCGTTTCGTTCTCAAGCTCCTTCAGTCGCTCGATCCTGCGGGCAGATCGTTCGAGCCATTCCTGGTCATCGAAGCCCGTGAGGTCTGCGGCAAGGCCGGCCTTCATCATCGCCGCACGGATCTTCTCCACCGCTTCCGAATCGGAAGTGTGCAGCGACTGGGAATAGTGATCACGCTGACCATCGGGAACGAGATCGAGATACTGATCGATCATCGATTGCTGCGAGCCGAACATGCCGATGAAATCGAGGTAATGCGCCTCGTTGAACTTCCCGTCAGCAATGAAGCTGTGGCCCAGATTGCGTTCCTGTCCAGCCACTTCCTTGGCATGCATCAGCAGACCATAGGCCATCATCTTGCCCACGACGCCCTTGGCGCCGGCTTCCAGCGAGAATTCCTGCGAGATGTTCATCAGGTTTCTGACGAGCTTGGTGTAATAGGTGAAGGCTTCAGTCTGCGGGATGGCGAGCGCATCGACCTGGGAACGGATCGATGAGAGTTCGCCCAGCACCTGCTCCAACTCCTGCTCGTGACGCGTGAGTTCCGGGTCGCCCTCGGCGCGAATGTCGGACCGGATCTTGCCGAAACCAGCCAGGTGGCCATCGGTCGTCGCCCGAACCTTTTCAAGTTCCGCCCTGTGCTGTTCTCCCTTCGTCGCCAAAAGACCGACAGCCTCGGCACGCTCGGCCTGCAGCGCATGGATGAAGTCGCCGATCGCCCCGAGGTCGGCGCTGACCACCCCCAACTGGCGGGCGTTCAGGAAGGCCTGGTAGGTCGTGCTGATTTCGACGAAAGCAAGACCGGCCAGTGCTAGCAGAGGAATGGCAAGGGCAAATGCGAGACGCCAGGTTACCGAGATATCGGTCAAGCGCATTTCTGTCTCCAGATCATCCTGTGCGTGTCAATGCGACGCGCAACTTTAGCGGTAGCAAAGGATGAGCCTGAAGCGGTTAAATATTAGCTACAAATAACTTACGCAACTTAGCCAATACCGATTTTTGCGCCATTGCGGCATCTACGTGGACATCTCCATTGCCGGACCTGTCTCGTTCTGCAACCAGCCGCCGAGGCGGCCGACCACACCTTCCCGCGATGCGCCCAGTAACCAGTATCCGCGATCGGGCACATCGACGGCCTGCCCGGTGGCAACGAGAAGACCAGCCTCCAGCAACTGATCGATGATGCCGAGCCATCCCAGGGCCATGCCCTGCCCGGCCAAAGCCGCCTGCACGACCATGGAATAGGTGTTGAAGCGGAGGTCGCCAGTGGACGCATTCGAGACGTCGGACGCGCTGACGGCCGCCGTATAGGATCGCCAGTCGAGCCAGGGGGATCCCGGATCGGCCTCGAGATGGATGCGCGGCGGTGCCGGCTTTGCGGCGTGGGGATCCCCCGTCATCCTTTCCCTGATCGCCGGCGCGCAGACCGGCACGACCCGCTCCGGCATCAGAAGAACGGCGTCCTCGACGAAGTCGGATCGCTTTCCGAAGGCGACCGCGAGGTCGGCTTCGTCGCGCCAGTCCGGTGCCAGACGCTGCGAGGCTACGATCTGCAAGTCGATCTCGGGATAGCGCAGGCGAAAGGCGGGCATGCGGGGTATCAGCCAGAGACTGGAGAAGGCGTAATCCGTCGCGAGACGGATGACCGGACGGCGGCGTGCCTGCCGAATATCCCGCTCGATCGCATCAATGTCCTGCACCGTCCGCTCCGCGACCTGCAGGACGCGCCGTCCCTCGTCCGTCAGGCTCACGCCCCGATGTTGCCGCTTCAGAAGTGGCACGCCAAAGCGTTGTTCGAGCAGGCGGACCTGGTAGCTGACGGCCGGCTGGCTCAGCCCCAGCGCCTGTGCGGCAGCAGAGAGGGAGCCGCGCCTGGCGATCTCGACCAGCAAGCGCATCCAGCCGAGGTCCACAGGTCCTTCAGGCATCAAAAATCCTTATGTCAGGCATCGAAAAACTCAGACTACACAGCAGCCAGTCGGCATTCTTCAATAAGTCCAAGCAATAGTACAGCAGGGGAGATCAATGACTGCGCGCCCAAACATTCTGGTTCTGATGGTCGATCAGTTCAACGGCACCCTGTTTCCCGATGGTCCGGCCGATTTCCTGCATGCACCCCATCTGAAAGCGCTCGCGGCACGTTCGGTGCGTTTCGCCAACGCCTATACGGCAAGCCCGCTCTGTGCGCCGGCGCGTGCCTCCTTCATGTCCGGGCAATTGCCCAGCCGCACACGCGTCTATGACAATGCAGCGGAATTCGCCTCCGACATCCCGACCTTCGCCCACCACCTCCGGGCGGCCGGCTACCAGACCAGCCTTTCCGGCAAGATGCATTTCGTCGGACCGGATCAGTTGCACGGTTTCGAGGAGCGGCTGACGACCGACATCTACCCCGCCGACTTCGGCTGGACGCCGGATTATCGCAAACCCGGCGAGCGGATCGACTGGTGGTATCACAACCTCGGCTCCGTCACGGGCGCGGGCGTTGCCGAGATCACCAACCAGATGGAGTATGATGACGAGGTGGCCTACAACGCTACGCGCCGGCTCTACGATCTCTCACGCGGCCATGACGAGCGGCCCTGGTGCCTGACCGTCAGCTTCACCCATCCCCACGACCCCTATGTCGCGCGCCGCAAATACTGGGATCTCTATGAGGACTGCCCGGCGCTCGATCCGAGCGTGCCGGCCATTCCTTATGAGGAGCAGGATAGCCATTCGAAGCGCCTGATGGATGCCTGCGACCACACGGCCTTCGACATCACCGACGAGCATATCCGGCGCGCCCGCCAAGGCTATTTTGCCAATGTGTCCTATGTCGACGACAAGATCGGTGAAATCCTGGACGTTCTGGAACGGACGCGGATGGCCGACAATACCGTCATCCTCTTCGTCTCGGATCATGGTGACATGCTGGGTGAGCGCGGATTGTGGTTCAAGATGAACTTCTTCGAGGGCTCTGCCCGCGTGCCGCTGATGATCATGGTCCCTGGCCTTGACGGGCGGCTCGTGACGACCCCGGTTTCGACGCTTGACGTCACGCCGACGCTCGCCGGTCTTGCCGGAATCGATGTTTCGGCGCTGGCTCCTTGGACCGATGGCGAAGACCTGATGCCGCTTGCAAGAGGCCTGGGCGGCCGCGGGATTGTGCCGATGGAATACGCGGCCGAGGGGACCGTCAGCCCGATGATCGGACTTCGGGACGCGCGTTACAAGCTGACGCTCTGCCAAGCGGATGAACCCATTCTCGTAGATCTGGAGGCCGACCCTTACGAACTCCAGAACCTTGCGGCCGAGCCCGCCGCGCAACCGATTTTCAATCGACTTGCCGAAGAAGCGCGTGGGCGATGGGATCTGACCCAGTTCGACGCGGCCGTACGAGAAAGCCAGGCGCGGCGGCACGTGGTCTATACGGCCCTACGCAACGGTGCCTATTTCCCTTGGGACTACCAGCCGCTGCAGAAGGCGTCCGAGCGCTATATGCGCAACCACATGGACCTCAACATCCTCGAAGAAAGCCAGCGGTTTCCAAGAGGCGAGTGAAAGGAATGCGCCCGTTTCCGACACCTCGGGAGCGGGCGCTCCGATAACCGCCACGACGACGGACAGTTCAGGCGACGCGCCGTGCGGCGCCGGAAGGGTGCCCAGTGCGGAATATGGCGACCTGCTCGGCAAGCCTGTGAGCCTCAACACCCAGGGAGTGTGTGGCCGCAGTCGCTTCTTCCACCATGGCCGCGTTCTGCTGGGTGACCTGATCCATCTGGTTCATTGCGGCGTTGATCTCGCCGATCGACGCGGATTGCTCACGGGACGCCCTGACAATCTCGACGATCTCCTGGTTGATGCGGGAGACGTTGCCTTCGATCTTCCGAAGTGCATTGCCCGTCTCCCCCACTAGATGAACGCCAAGCTCGACCTCCTTGCTCGACCGCTCGATCAGCGCCTTGATTTCCCGTGCAGCCGTCGCCGAACGCTGGGCGAGCTCACGAACCTCCTGGGCGACCACCGCAAAGCCCTTGCCGGCCTCTCCGGCGCGTGCTGCCTCGACACCGGCATTGAGCGCCAGAAGATTGGTCTGGAAGGCGATCTCGTCGATAACCGAGATGATCTGGCCGATCTGGCCGGAAGACTGCTCGATCTGGGAAATCGCTTCCACGGTGTTGGCAACGACGGTTCCCGACTGCATGGCATCGGATGCTGTGGTTTCGACGAGCTTGCCGACGGCTTCGGCCCTGCGGCTCGAATTGGATAGGTTGTTGGTCACTTCGCTCAGGGATGCCGATGCCTGTTCGAGGGCTGCCGCCTGGCGCTCGGTCCGTTGTGAGAGTTCATCAGCCGAACTGCGCAACTCGTCGGACCCACCGCGGATCGTATCGGAACTCAATGCAATGGTCTCGACGACCTGGTGCAGCTTGCCCATGGACTCGTTGAAGTCGCTGCGAAGACGCTCCAGATCCCCGGCAAAGGGCTGGTGGATCCTGTAGCCTGTCTCGCCGCGGGCGAGGGCCGCCAGACCGGTCGCCAGTTCGCCAACGGCCTGGGCAATCTCGGCAGCGCGCTCGGCCCTCTCCTGCTCTGCGGCCCTTTCCCGCGCCCGCTTCTCAACCTCGGCCCTTGCCTGCTCGTCGCGCTGACGTTCGGCCTTGATCTTGCTGTTTTCGACACAGTTGCGGATCGCCGTACCCATGCGACCGATCTCGTCCTGCCCTTCGGAATGGATCAGGTGGACATCGATTTCGTCCCGCGCCAGGCGTTCGACAGCGTCGGTCAAGAGGCCGATCGGACGAATGACCGTGTAGGACAGAGAGCTGACGATGACGAAGGTCAGGATGAAGCCGAGCAGCGTAGCGCCTCCGACCGTGACCAGCCGCCACCACGCCGCTTCTGCCAGCGCCGCCGAGCCTTCGCCGACCCGCTTGACCAGCGCTGATTCAACAAGCTTCAACTGCTCGATCTGCTTTGTCGCCAGTCCGAACCAGGTGGGAGCGTCCAGACCAGTCAGGGGAGCGGACACGCCTCCGGAAACGAGGTCTGACCGGAAGGCCTCCAGGTTTGCGAGGTGCTCGCTGGCGAGGATCGGCTGGTATTCGCTGCGCAGATCCACCGGCAGCAACTGCAGGAACTTGGCAAGCAATTCCTTCTGCGCACCACCCAGACCGACAAAGGTCATGAAACGCGCCGGATCGAAGGCGCCGGCGCTGATGAAGCCGTTGCCCATGCCGCGTTCCTGGCCGGCCAATTCCTTGGCATTCATGATCAGGCCGTGCGCGACCAATGGCCCGGCCGCCCCCTCCGGCGCATTGGCCAGCGAATAGTCCTGAGCCAGCGACATGAGGCCGGCAATGGTGGTGGTGTAGTGGCCGAAGGCCTTCGGACCAGCAATCTGCAGCTGGTCCACCTGAGTACGCGTCTCGGAAAGGGCCCCGATCGCTGTCTGGACTTCACCCGCCTTGGCCGCGACAGCATCGCCCGCAACCGTCTCCACGGACTTCAGAAGCTCGGTTACCACCTTCGTATCGTCAGCGGTCTTGTCGCGCGCCGCCTGCAGGGCGTCCTTGCCCTTCGCTCCCTTCGAACCGAGAAAGCCGGCCGTCAACCCTCGCTCAACCTGAAGGTCATGCACCAGGTCACCGATCGCGCCCAGTTCGCCTGATACCGAGACCATCCTGCTTGCCTGCTCGTAGTCGCGGGCCGCGTCCCGGACCTCCAGACCAGCGAAGGTCACCGTGGCCAGAACCGGAAGACAAAGCGCTGCCAACAGCCGCCACTTGATGGCAATATCAATAATTCGCATAGGCAACCCCGATGTCGCGCAAAAGGAATATTCCCGACGCGCCACCCTAAGGAGTTGCAGTTAATTTTAGCTAAATCTTACTCATCTAAAAATTGACCCACCTCTTGACAATCGTCAAGCGATCAACCCCTCGACGAAGTCGAAGAGGCCATGACGGCGGTCGCGGCGCAGGCGTTCGGCCTTGACGATCGACTGGACCGCATCGAAGGCCGAATTCAGGTCATCATTGACGATCACGTAGTCGTATTCCCGCCAATGGGCGATCTCGGCGCGAGAATTGTTCAGGCGGGTCTGGATGACCTCTTCCGTATCCTCGGCGCGACGGTGCAGGCGCGACTGAAGTTCGGCCATGGTCGGCGGCAGGATGAAGATCGAGACGACGTCAGCCGACATCTTTTCCTGCAGCTGCTGGGCGCCCTGCCAGTCGATGTCGAAGAGCATGTCGCGGCCCTCGCCCATGGCGAGTTCGACGGCCTCACGCGGGGTACCGTAATAGTTGCCGTGAACCTGAGCCCATTCCAGCAGGCTGTCGCTGTCACGCAGGCGCTCGAATTCGCGCTGTGAGACGAAGTGGTAATGCACGCCCTCGATCTCGCTCTGACGCCGCTGTCGGGTCGTGACGCTGACCGAGAGGCCGATCTGCTGGTCGCGGTCCATCAGCGTGCGCGCGATCGTCGACTTGCCGGCCCCCGATGGGGAGGAGATGACGAGCATCAGGCCGCGCCTTGCGATCTTGACGGAGGTGGGAGCGGCAGCGGCCATGGACTACTCCAGATTCTGAACCTGTTCGCGGAACTGGTCGATGACGACCTTCAATTCGATGCCGGCGGCGGTCACCGCGACGGCATTGGATTTGGAACAGATAGTATTTGATTCGCGGTTAAATTCCTGCGCCAGGAAATCGAGTTTGCGGCCGACAGGACCACCGGCGGCCAACAGTTCGCGGGCGGCTGTCACATGCGCCTTCAGCCGGTCGATCTCCTCGCGCAGATCGGCCTTGGTGGCGATCAGGGCGATCTCCTGGTGCAGTCGGTCCCGGTCGAGGCCAGACGTCGTGTCCATGAGAGCAGCGAGTTGGGCTTCGAGCCTCCGGGCGATCTCTTCCGGAGAACGCGAAGGGTCGGCTTCAATCTGGACCGCAAGCGCCTCGATGCGGGCGATGTGCTCTTCGAGGATGGCGCGCAAGGCTGCGCCCTCTGTCTCCCGCATAGTGGCCAGGGCCGCCACAGCGCCGCCGAGACCGGCAAGGATATCGGCGTCGCGCGCGCTGACGGCATCTTCGTCATCGACAGCCTCGCGCATGTCGACCAGACCACGGATCGAGAGGAGCGTGTCGAGCCGCAACGGTGCCGGATCGAGGATTTCCGGACCGAGCTGATCGCGCAGCGCCAGGACAGCGTTCAGGGCGTCGTGATTGAGCACGGCTTCGACGCGATTCTCGCTGACCGAGAGCGACAGGCCCACCTGGAGGTTGCCGCGCGTCAACCGCTCTCCGACGAGCCGGCGCAGATCGTTTTCGAGATATTCCTGGCCTTGCGGCAGGCGTGAGCGGATGTCGAGCCCCTTGCCGTTCACTGAGCGCAGTTCCCAGGCCCATCGGTAACGTCCCGACGTGCCTTCAACGCGGGCAAAGCCCGTCATGGATTGCAAAGTCATAACCCGGCCCCCTCGGCCTTATTCAATTGCCGGCGCCCGGATCGACTTCCGGTGCCGCATCCAGCGTGGCAGGCGGCGTTTGGGCGCGTTCGGCCTCCATCTTGCGCCAGCGCTTCACATTGGCGTTGTGTTCGGCAAGCGTGGCGGCAAACACATGCCCGCCCGTGCCATCGGCGACGAAGTAGAGATCGTCGGTCTTCCAGGGATGCGCAACCGCCTCCAGCGCCGCGCGGCCCGGATTGGCGATCGGTCCCGGCGGCAGGCCCTTGATCACATAGGTGTTGTAAGGCGTTTCCTTCTTGATGTCGGACTGGAAGATCGGCCGATCGGCCGGCTTTCCGTCACCGCCGAAGAGGCCATAGATGATCGTCGGGTCCGACTGCAGGCGCATGCCCTTCTTCAGGCGGTTGATGAAGACGGAGGCAACGTGAGCGCGCTCGTCGTCCTTGCCGGTTTCCTTCTCGACGATCGAAGCCAGCGTGACGAATTCCTCGCGTGTCTTGATCGGAAGGTCGGGATCGCGGCGCTCCCAGATCTGGTCGATCAACTTCTCCTGGGCGGCGGCCATCTGGGTGACGATCTCGGCGCGCTTCGTGCCGCGGGTAAACTTGTATGTATCCGGGCGCAGGGACCCCTCTGCCGGCAGCTCTGACGGCAAGTCGCCCTCAAGCACGGTATCGTCGGCGAGGCGCTGGAACATCTGTTTGACGGTGAGGCCTTCCGGCATGGACACCGCGTACAGGATCGACTTGCCGGACTCGAGCAGTTCGGTGACGTCCTTCATCGACGATCCGGCCTTGATTTCGTATTCGCCGGCCTTGAGCGTCTGTCCCTCGTCCAGATAGGTCGCGGTGACATAACGATAGATGCGAGCATCGGTGACGATGCCGTTGCGCTCGAGATTGTTGGCGATCTCGGCGAGGCCGGCGCCACTGCGCACGACAAAATTGGTATTGGCGGCAAGCGGACCGGGCTTCCTGTAGGCATCCATCACATAATAGAAGCCGGCAACGGCGACCACACCGACGAAGACCACCATGGTCATCAGGAAGTTCAGGAAGATCACCAGCTGGCTGCGGGCCTTGCGCGAGCGACGCGGTGGCTGGGGCACCCTCTCGGGGCGCAGCGCATCGTTGGGGGATTTTGGAATGAACGGCCCCTTGCCGGTGCTCGTGTCGGCATCGCGACCAAAGGGAACACCGTTGTTCTGGCTACCGCCGTTCTGGCTGTTGTCGGTCACCGGCAATCCTTCTTTGTTTCTGTCGCGGCTGTTTCAGCCAGCAATGCGGCAAAAATCGGAGCCGCTCGCCCGGCGCAAGGCGCCGGACGTGGCCATGATTTCTATCCGCAGAACATTGCTGCGGGCAAGAGCACCCGCAGCGTCATCCACCTGATGAGAGCGGGGCCGCGCAAATGTGCCCGGCGCGCCGGTTCATCAGGCCTCGTAGCGCTTCAAGACCAGCGAGGCATTGGTGCCGCCGAAGCCGAAAGAATTCGACAGGGCGACGTTGATCTCACGCTTGCGCGCCTTGTGCGGCACCAGATCGATCTTGGTCTCGACGTCGGGGGTGTCGAGGTTGAGCGTCGGCGGCGCGATGTTGTCGCGGATCGCCAGCGTCGAGAAGATCGCCTCGACGGCACCGGCAGCACCGAGCAGGTGACCGATCGCCGACTTGGTCGAAGACATGGAAATCTTCGAGGCATGCTCGCCAACCAGACGCTCGACGGCGCCGAGTTCGATGGTGTCGGCCATGGTCGAGGTGCCGTGAGCGTTGATATAGTCGATATCGGCTGCCGTCAGGCCTGCACGCTTCAGAGCCATCGTCATGCAGCGGAAGGCACCGTCGCCGTCTTCCGAAGGGGCGGTAATGTGGAAGGCATCGCCCGAAAGACCATAGCCGACAACTTCGGCATAGATCTTGGCGCCGCGCGCCTTGGCGTGCTCCAGTTCTTCCAGAACGACGATGCCGGCACCCTCGCCCATGACAAAACCGTCGCGGTCCTTGTCATAGGGACGCGAGGCTGCGGTCGGGTTGTCGTTGCGCGCAGTCGACAGCGCCTTGCAGGCGGCAAAGCCCGCGAGCGAAATGCGGCTGATCGGCGATTCCGTTCCGCCGGCGACCATGACGTCGGCATCGCCCAGCGCCACCAGACGGGCGGCGTCACCGATCGCATGCGCGCCGGTCGAGCAGGCGGTCACGACCGAATGGTTCGGCCCGCGCAGCTTGTGGCGGATTGACACCTGGCCGGAAGCGAGGTTGATCAGACGGCCGGGAATAAAAAAGGGTGACAGGCGACGCGGGCCCTTGTCGCGCAGGATGTGGCCGGCCTCAACTATGCCTTCCAGCCCGCCGATGCCGGATCCAATCAGCACGCCCGTGGCGCACTGGTCGTCATCGGTCTGCGGATGCCAGTCGGCGTCCTTCAACGCCATTTCGGCTGCGGCCATCGCATAGATTATGAAGGCGTCGACCTTGCGCTGTTCCTTCGGCTCCATCCAGTCGTCGGGGTTCCAGGCGCCTTCGCCTTCGGTCGGGATGCGGCAGGCAATCTTGGCCGGCAGATCCTCGACCTCGAATTCGGTGACGAGGCGAGCGCCGCTCTGGCCGGCAAGAAGCCGCTGCCAGGTCAGTTCCGTTCCAACTCCCAGGGGCGATACCATGCCGGTACCGGTGATGACGACACGTCTCATCGTGCGAAGCCCACCCAAATTAATCGACCGAAGTCATTGTAAACAAAGGTCCAGATACAACAAGGCCCGCTTCACGCGGGCCCAAGCGGACAGGACGGGCCGAAGAGCCCGCCTTCCGCAGCAGTGCGATCGATCAGGCCTGGGCCTTTTCGATGAACTTGACGGCGTCGCCGACCGTCAGGATCGAGTCAGCAGCGTCATCCGGAATTTCGACGCCGAATTCTTCTTCGAAGGCCATGACGAGTTCGACCGTGTCGAGCGAGTCAGCGCCCAGATCGTCGATGAAGCTGGCGCCTTCGACAACCTTTTCAGCGTCAACGCCGAGATGATCAACTACAATTTTCTTCACGCGTTCTGCGATATCGCTCATGTCGGTTTCCTCGACCTTCTAAATATCAGAGGGAGCCGTAATGGCCACCCTACCCTGTCTTCAACTGGTGAAGCGCAAAGGCGCCACCAGCAAACCCGTTCGGCCCTGACCCAGAGCGGTTTATGCGAATAAAAGCATAAACTTCGGCTCATGAGACGGAGCGACTGCTCACAGTCATGGCCCGCTTAACATGGTTTCAGCGCGCCGCAAAGCCAGAAATTCGCCCCCTCGCCTCGGTCAACAGCCTTTGGCGGAAAGGGCGAACCGGTGGCTCACATCAGATCATCGCCATGCCGCCGTTGACGTGCAAGGTCTGGCCGGTCATGTAGGCGGCTTCCGAAGACGCCAAGTAAAGCACGGCAGATGCCACTTCGGCGCCCGTGCCCATGCGCTTCATCGGAATGGCGCCCATGATGGCGTCCTTCTGCTTGTCGTTCAGCTTGCCGGTCATCGCGCTTTCGATAAAGCCCGGTGCAACGCAGTTGACCGTCACGTTGCGCGTGGCGATTTCCTGGGCCAGCGACTTGGTGAAACCGATCATCCCGGCCTTGGAGGCGCAATAGTTCGCCTGGCCCGGATTGCCGGTGACGCCGACGATCGAGGTGATGTTGATGATGCGGCCATAACGGCGGCGCATCATCGGATGGGTCAGCTCGCGGGTCAGACGGAAGACGGCCGTCAGGTTGACTTCCAGCACGCTGTCCCAGTCTGCATCGGACATGCGGACGAACAGGCCATCCTTGGTGATGCCGGCATTGTTGACCAGGATATCGACACCTTCGAGTTCGGCTTCGGCCTTTTCACCGAGCGCCTTCACCTCGTCGCGGTCCGACAGGTTGGCCGGGAAGATCTTGACGCGGTCGCCGAGTTCGGCGGCCAGCGCTTCCAGCTTTTCGACGCGCGTGCCGTGCAGGCCGACGATGGCGCCCTGGGCGTGCAGCATGCGGGCGATTTCTTCGCCGATGCCACCGGTTGCGCCGGTGACGAGAGCCTTGCGGCCGGTCAGGTCAAACATGATCGCGTTCCTTGTTGATCGTTTGGGGGCGTCAGCCGTTGAGCGCGGCAAGTGCCGCATCGATGTCGGCCGGGCCGTTGACGGCAATGCCGCTGATGTTCTTGTCGATGCGGCGCGCGAGACCCGTGAGAACCTTGCCGGCGCCGATTTCATAAAGTGTGGTGACGCCATTGGCGCCGAACCATTCGACCGTCTCACGCCAGCGGACCTGGCCGGTAACCTGCTGGACCAGAAGGTCGGCGATCTCAGTGGCCGAAGTCACCGGAGCTGCCAGAACATTGGCAACCAACGGCACGGACGGAGCACGCTTCTCGACCGTCGACAATGCCTCGCGCATGGCGTCCGCTGCCGGCCCCATTAATGCAGAATGGAAGGGCGCAGAAACCGGCAACATGATGGCGCGCTTGGCACCCTTTTCGGTGGCAAGGGCTGCGGCCTTCTCGACGGCGGCCTTGCCACCGGAGATGACCAGTTGTCCGCCACCATTGTCATTGGCGATCTGGCACGGACCTTCGGCGGCTGCAGCCTCGCAGATCGACTGCACGTCGCCATGCTCCAGGCCGATGATCGCGGCCATGGCGCCGGCGCCGACGGGAACGGCTGCCTGCATGGCGTTGCCGCGGATGCGCAGGAGGCGCGCGGTGTCGGCGATCGAGAAGGTGCCGGCAGCGGCAAGCGCCGAATATTCGCCGAGCGAATGGCCGGCGACGAAGGAGACCTTGGACTTCAGATCCAGGCCCTTGGCTTCGAGCACGCGGATGACGGCCATGGAGACGGCCATCAGGGCCGGCTGGGCATTGGCGGTCAGCGTCAGCGTTTCCTCGGGGCCGTTCCACATGATGTCGGACAGTTTCTGGCCGAGCGCGTCATCGACTTCCTGGAAAACGGCGCGGGCTTCGGCAAAATTGTCGGCGAGGTCCTTGCCCATGCCAACGGCCTGGCTGCCCTGGCCGGGGAAGGTGAATGCGACTGTCATTGGGCGTTTCTCCCTTGGGTTTTTTCCTGTCAATTCACAATACGTCCCTGCGAGTCAAGCCTTTCAGGCCGCTCAGGACTGCCGGCAGAGCCGCAAATCACAGACTGTTCGGCCGCTTCGCCATCTTGCAGTGCGGCAAATTCCTCTTATTTTGTTCCAGCATCTCCCCCAGCCCTGTTGGGCCCATTTCCTACTCGAGGCATTTCCCCCATGAAGACGAACCGGCTCGGCCGAACCGATATCCTTGTTTCCGAAATCTGCCTGGGCACCATGACTTGGGGCTCGCAGAATTCGGAAGCCGAAGCCTTTCAACAGATGGACTACGCGCTGGAGCGTGGCGTCAATTTCTTCGACACGGCCGAACTCTATCCGACGACACCGCTGTCGAAGGAGACCTATGGCAATACCGAAGCCATTATCGGCAACTGGCTGCAGAAGACAGGCAAGCGCGACCAGGTGGTGCTCGCCACCAAGGTCGCCGGTCCCGGCCGACCCTATATCCGCGAGGGCAGCCCGATCACAGCAGCGTCGCTGCGCGAGGCGCTCGATGCGAGCCTCACGCGGCTGAAGACCGACTATGTCGACCTCTATCAGATCCACTGGCCGAACCGCGGGCATTTTCACTTCCGCGGCGCCTGGAGCTACAATCCTTACAAGCAGGACCGTGCCCAGGCGCAGCACGACATTGCCGAAATACTGGATACGCTCGGCGAGTGTGTAAAGGCGGGCAAAATCCGGGCCATCGGCCTTTCGAACGAGACGACCTGGGGCACGCAGAAATATCTCAGCCTCGCCGAGCAGAAGGGGCTGCCGCGTGTGGCCTCCATCCAGAACGAGTACAATCTGCTCTACCGGCATTATGACCTGGATCTGGCCGAACTGTCGCACCACGAGGATGTCGGGCTGCTCGCCTATTCTCCGCTCGCGGGGGGCATTCTCTCTGGCAAGTATCTCGGCGGCCAGAAGCCGGCAGGCTCACGCGGATCGATCAATGGCGATATTGGTGGCCGTCTGGTCCCGCAGCAGGAGGCGCCGACGCGGGCCTATGTGGACCTGGCCAAGAAGCACGGCATCGATCCCTCGACGCTCGCCGTCGCCTTCTGCCTGACGCGCCCGTTTATGGCGTCCGCCATCATCGGCGCGACGACGATGGAGCAGTTGAAGGTGAACATCGATGCGGCCGATCTGACATTGTCTGACGAGATCCTGCAGGAGATCGCCCGAATCCACCGCGAATATCCCATGCCGATCTAAGATCGTCCTGTGACATAGACTGTGCCGGCACCTCAGGGTGCCGGCATTTTCATATGGTGTCAGCCGATGGTCAGAACCGTCCGACCCTGATCGAAGGCGAAGCCATAGGTCAGCCCCTGGCCCGAGAGGGCGACCTGATCGAGCGTCACCGTGATGCGGTCCGTCGTGCCGGCAAAGGTAGCGGTCAAGGTGTTGCCATCGACGCTGATGGTCACATCTTTCTCGTCGTAACCGGTGAACCGGAGGGCAAGGCTGCCATTGATATTGATGGTGTCCTGGCCGTCACCCCGGGCAAAGCCATATTCGGCGATGGCGTGGTCGGCCTTTACATCGGTGCGCTTGATGGTGACGGTGTCGTCGCCCGTACCGCCCGAGGCGACGATGCGGGTGCCTTCCAGCGTCATGGTATCGTCGCCGCCTCCGCCGTCTATGCCGATCAGGGCCTCGCCGGCAACGGCCAGCGTGTCATTCCCGTCTCCGCCGGTCACATTCATGACAAGCTGGCCAGAGAGCTTCACGGTGTCATCGCCCTCGCCCGCGTCGATCTCGTCGATGTAACCGGCACTTGCGGAGACACTATCCTTGCCGGCGCCCGTGAAAACGGAGGTCAGCGCAGCGGCTTTCGCCGTGACCGTGTCGTCACCGGCGCCTGTATCTATGTTGTAGACGGCCCTGGCGTCGAAGGTCAGCTTGTCGTCACCCACGGTGCCTTGCCCGCCGGTAATATATCCCAGCGTCTCGTCGACCGACGCTTCATCACCCGCCGGTGCGTCACGCAGGGCGAGAATTTCAACGATCCGGGCGAGCGCCCTCTGTCCGGCTGTCTCGGTATAGCCGCTGTCCTCTGGTGCAGCCCAGACGGACGGCGCGCCCTGGTCCGCCCGCAGAGACGATGAAGGCGCAAACAGCTGTGTCGCGTAAGCGAGCGCATTCGGGTTGCGATAGAAGCTGTTGATGACCGTCATCAGGTCCATTCCTTGGATCGCGCCTGGGCAGAGTTCCAGGCGATGCTAACATTCGCGCATTGAGAAAAGCTTACATGAGCGCTTTCACAGGGCGAAACGGCTCTGCCAAACGCGGTAAGCATCCGGTAAAGATCCGTTAGAATTTCGACGAACCGTCCGCCCGCCCCGGCATCGAAAGCGGAAAAGTTGCCTATTGCCCTTGCTTTTCACTCAAACACGGGTATAAGCGCGCCGTTCACAACACCCGGTCCTCTGGCTGGTGGCTGAACGGAGGGCTGGCAGGCTGACAAGGCTTGCAGCAGGAACCATAAGGGTTTCCGGTCTCCCGTGTCTCCGCTCTCGACCGTCTCGAACACAACGCTTTTCTTGCCGCGACCCGTGTCGCACAGGAGCAGTCTGTGAGGCTTAGCGCCGGATCCGGGTGACGACAACCGCAAGAAAGGCAAAGCTGTCATGGCTCTTTACGAACATGTATTCCTTGCCCGGCAGGATATGTCCGCCCAGCAGGTTGATGCCCTCGTCGAACAGTACAAGGGCGTCATCGAAGCGAACGGTGGCAAGGTCGGGCGCGTAGAAAACTGGGGCCTCAAGTCCCTGACCTACCGCATCAAGAAGAACCGCAAGGCTCACTACGCACTCATGGACATCGAAGCTCCGGGTGCAGCGATCCACGAAATGGAACGCCAGATGCGCATCAACGAAGACGTTCTTCGTTACATGACCATCGCTGTGGAAGCCCACGAAGAAGGCCCGTCTGCCATGATGCAGAAGCGCGACCGTGACGACCGTCCGCGTCGTGACGGCGATGACCGTGGCCCGCGTCGCGAAGGCGGCTTCGGCGACCGTGGTCCGCGTCCGGACCGTGGCCCGCGCGAAGGTGGTTTCGAGCGTCGTCCGCGCGAAGACCGCGCGTAATCTGAAGAACAGGAGAAATTACAATGGCTGATGCATCCTCTTCTCAGGCACGTCGTCCCTTCCATCGTCGTCGCAAGACCTGCCCCTTCTCGGGCGCTAACGCTCCGAAGATCGACTACAAGGACGTTCGTCTCCTGCAGCGCTACATCTCTGAGCGCGGCAAGATCGTTCCTTCGCGTATCACTGCAGTTTCCCAGAAGAAGCAGCGCGAACTGGCCCAGGCCATCAAGCGCGCCCGTTTCCTCGGCCTGCTGCCCTACGTCGTAGCGTAATCTGATCCGAAGCCTGCCGATCATCGATCGGCAGGCTTCATCCCTTCCGCGTTGGGCGCGGATCGGAATCACCGCCTTCAGGCGCTTCGATGGCGACTTGAGGCAAAAACCCATGTTGGGGACATTCCTGCCAGACGGCATGAAGACCTTCCCCTAACTGCTTCAACCGGGCAGGACAGCGACCTTGCAGAAACTGGATGCGAAATTGCTGATGACCGGCCTCCTTGCCGGTATTACCGCCGCCCTGCTCGTGCTGGGTGCTGCGGCGCAGCCGACGCTTGCGTCGATCCTTTATGCAGCCTCAGCGCTGCCCGTTCTCATCGTCGGCCTCGGCTGGGGCAACACCGCCTCGATCACCGCCATCCTGACGGCTGCCTTCCTTGGCACGATCAGCATGTCGCCGATGTTCGCCTTCGGCATGGCGATCTTCACGCTGGCGCCTGCCGGCTGGCTCGCGCATCTGTCGAGCCTGGCGCGCCCGGCTTCCGAGATCGGTGGCCCCGATCACCTGATGGCCTGGTATCCCCTTTCGGATATCCTGCTGCAGCTTTGCGTCTTCGTCACCTTCGCCGTCATCGCGCTCGGCGTGATAATCGGCTTCGGCCCTGACTTCACCAACCAGTTGGTGGAGGCCATGACGCAGGCGATGAGCAGCCAGGATCCGGCCATGCTGCCCGACCCGGCAGCGCTTGAACAGTTGAAGCGCACCATGGTCGTGCTGCTGCCGATCATCCAGGGCGGCACCTGGGTAATGCTGCTGTTCCTGATGTATTACGTGGCCCAGCGCATCGTCTCGGCCTCCGGCCGTGCGAAGCGTCCGCGCGAAGATATCCCTTCTTCGCTGCGTATGAACCGCAACGCGGTCTTCCTGTTCCTCGCCGGCATCATCGGCTGTTTCATCGGCGGCGTTCCGGCCATGATCGGCGCGACTGTCTGCGGCACCCTCGGCGCCGGCTTCCTGATGGCAGGCTTTGCCTCCATGCATCTGAAGACACGTGGCAAGGACTGGCGTCTGCCGGCTCTGGTGCTGGCTTACCTGTCGACGATCATGCTGCTGCCACTGATCATACCGCTCATCATCGGCCTGTCGGATACCCGGCGGACCGTTGCACTCACACCGGCCGCCAAGGCCAAAACCGACACTCCAGACAACACTGATTGACCACTGAAAGGACCAAAATCATGGACGTCATTCTGCTTGAACGCATCGCAAAGCTCGGCCAGATGGGCGAAACCGTCAAGGTTCGCGACGGCTTCGCTCGCAACTTCCTGCTGCCGCAGGGCAAGGCGCTGCGCGCCAACGCTGCCAACAAGGCTCGTTTCGAAGCCGAGCGCGCAACGCTCGAAGCCCGTAACCTCGAGCGCAAGTCGGAAGCCCAGAAGGTTGCCGACGTTCTCAACGGCAAGTCCTTCATCGTCGTCCGTTCGGCTGGCGAAACCGGCCAGCTCTACGGTTCGGTTGCTGCTCGCGACGTCGTCGAAATCCTGGCTGCCGAAGGCTTCAACATCGGCCGCAACCAGGTCGAGCTGAACACCCCGATCAAGGCCATCGGCCTGCATCAGGTCGTCATCCACCTGCATTCGGAAGTCGAGATCTCGGTCGAGCTCAACGTTGCCCGTTCGGCTGAAGAAGCAGAACGCCAGCTCAAGGGCGAAAACCTGACCTCGGCCGACGCCATCTATGGCATCGACGAAGACGCTCTGCGTCCGGAAGACTTCTTCGATCCGGAAGCCGACCTCGACGGCGACGACCTGTAAGACTTTCGCCCCTTCGGGCGAATGCAAAAGCCCGGCCTTGCACTTGCAAGGCCGGGCTTTTTTTGTTGCAGACATTACCCTGTCGGCTCAGGCAGGATCGAGGCTCTTGTCGATCCGCACGACAACGGACATGCCCGGGGCGAGAAGAGACGCGGCGTCCGCGGTATCGTCGATGACAATCCGGACACCGGCGCGCTGGGCAATCTTGACGAAGTTGCCCGTGGCATTATCGGGCTTGATTACGGAGAACTCCGAACCGGTCGCGGGCGAGAAGCGCTCAACCTTGCCGGACAGAACGCGTCGATCGAGGGCGTCCACGGTGATCTCGACCGGTTGGCCGACCTTCATGCCGGCCAGTTGCGTTTCCTTGAAGTTGGCAATGATCCACACTTCCGGCGGCACGACGGCCATGAGCTGGGTCCCGGCCGTGACATACTGGCCGACGCGAACGCCGACTTCGCCGAGCTTGCCTTCACGAGGTGCGCGGATCTCGGTGTTTGACAGATCGATCTTCGCCAGTTCGACGGCCGCGTCGGCATTGGCAACTGCGGCCTCCAGAGAGCTCCTGTTGACGATGATGGTCTGCAGGTCCTGGCGGCTGACTTCGACGGCAGCCTTCGCCTGGGCCATGCCGGCACGCGCCCGGTCGAGTGCCGCATGGGCCTGCTCCTGGGCGCTGGTCGCTACCACGCCGCTCCGGATCAGGCTGTCCTGCCGGTCCGCCTGCAATTGCGCCTGCTGAAGGTCGGCGTTGACGGCATCGACGGCGGCTTCGCTGGAGACGATCCGCGCCTTGGCGGCGTTTTCCTGCTGGCGGGAGTTGTCGAGCGAGGCTTTCTGGGTGGCGAGTGCCGCTTCGGCCTGCGCGAGCTTCTGCCGATAGATCCGGTCATCAATGCGGGCGAGAAGCTGGCCCTTTTGGACGGTTTCATAGTCCTTGACCGGGACTTCGACGACATAACCGCTGACCTGCGGGCTCATCATCGTGACATAGCCACGGACATAGGCATTGTCCGTCATCTCGACCGAACTCGCGAAGGGCGGCAGGCGCCAGGCGTAGAGCACCAGGGACGTGCCAAGCACTGCGCCGAGGATGATCAGGATGGTTGCGGGGGTGAATATCTTCTTCAACATGGCGGTAGACTCGTTTCGACGTCAGGATTTGGGGGAAAGCTCGACCTCGCGGCTGCGGTGTGTCCGCAGCCAGCGCCAGGCGAGATGCACGAGCAGAATGGCAAGTGCTGCGGTCGTGACAGCAGCGATCAGGAGAAAGGTATCGGTGTAGGCGAGCACATAAGCCTCTCGGGTTACCTGCTGCGACAGCAGTGTCACCCCTTCGGCATTGATGATGGTCGGATCGGTGATGACTTTGCGGTAAGCCGCGGCGAGCTGGCTCACCCGCTGGGCAACCTCGGGTCGGCTCATCAGGATGTTCTCGACAAGCACGTTCGAATGGAACTTCTCGCGGATCGTCACAAATGTTCCGAGCAGGGATGTCATCAGCAGGGCACCCGTGATCTGGGTGAACAGGAAGATCACGATGAAGTTGACGATATAGGTCGGCCCCTTCTGCAAGGCACCTGCAAACCCCTTTGCCATCACCGGCGGCAGGAACATGGCAGCACCGAAGGCGATCATGCCCTGGCTGAGATACATCTGCTCGGGTCGGGTCAGGTTTGTCGCAAGGCTGTCGAGATAGGCGCCGACGGCAATCAGAGCGAGCGCGATCACATGGGCCGTCTCGACAAAACGCGATGACATCAGCGCCATGCACAGGAGGGCGCCACCGACGGAAGCGAGCAGCACGATCGCCCAGAGGACAAACTGCTGGTCGTTCAACAGGCCGATCTGCTGGAAGAAGCTGACGGCCGTCGACGATTGTTCCGACGACACCGCGCGAAAGACCAGGAGCACGGCCGCCATGTGGAGATTGTCACGAGAGAAGATCCAGCGGAAATCGAGCATGGGGTTGGTGCGACGGGATTCGATGAGCGCAGTCATCGACAGGAAGATGATCGCAGCAGCCAGGATCGCGCCGAGCCACCAGGTTTCGAACCACCAGTAGAGGCGGCCGAGGGTCAGGAAGATGGCGATGCAGCCGATGCCGATCGCCATGAGCAGATAAGAGACGATATCGATTCGCTCGATGACCTTGGCGCGGGGCGGTGGCGTGAGCGGCAGGGCAAAAATGATGGCCATGGCCAGGAGGGCCAGTCCGACTTCAAGCGAATAGAGGGCGTGCCAGCCGTCGAGCTGCAGCAGGCCAGGCGAGACCATACGTGCCAGCGGCGCGGCAAGCAGCGTTCCCATCAGCGCGATATTCAGACCCTGAGTAAGCTTGCGTTGAAGCGGAAAGGCCTCCAGCACATACATGAATCCAAGTGTCGAGATCGGGGCTGCCGCGCAGCCGCTGATAAAGCGGACGACCAGTGCCGAGTGAAGATCATTGACGAACAGATTCAGTGACGACACGAGCACGAAGAGCAGAATGCTCCATTCCGCGAAGGGGCGCAGGCCGTATTGCGTGCGGATCTTGAAAAGCGCGATCGATAGGGTGGCATAGGGCGCCATGTAGGCTGCCGAAAGCCAGGCAGCCTCGACCGCGGTTGCGGAGAACTCGCCTTGCAGCTGATAGAGATTGGCGTTGACGATGTTCATCCCAAGCCCCTGGGTGATGAACAGCAGCAGGCCGGATGCGACATAGATAACGGCAAGCCAGAGCGGCTTCGCCGGCGGGGCGGACGGTGCGGCAGGCTGTGCGACAGCAGTCGGTGCAGACGCCCTGGTTGCCTCTTCCGGGCCGGGGGCGGTGCTTTCGGGGACGGTGCTCATGGCTGCACCTTTTCCTGGTCGAGACGCTGCAGGTTGCGGCTCAGCCGACGCACGACGGAGAGCGCAACCTCGATCTCTTCTTCCGATATGTCAGCCGCAATCTGGCCGCGCAGGTCGGTCGCCAGAACGTGCATTTGGTCAAACGCCGCCCTGCCCGCCTCGGTCATGGCGATGCGCTTGGCACGGCGATCCTTCGCGTCCTCGGTCCGCAGAATGAGGCCCTGCCGTTCCATGCCATCCAGGACACGCACCAGGGTCGGCGTTTCGATTTCCAGTTCTTCTGCGAGATCTTTCTGGGTCAAAGGTCCGCGCCGGGCGATCGCAAACAGAGCGCGGGCCCGTGCGAGCGTTAGCCCCTCCTCGCGCACGGCGGCATCAAAGAAGGCCCGGAGCTTGCGATTGAATGCCGACATCTCATCGAAGAGCTGTTCGTTCTGGGACTGTCGAGACACTTGCGACGCCTCCTATTAATTAGGTCACTATCTATATTTAGCCTAATTAATGCGTCTCAGGCTAAAAGCAAGGGCGCCGCCGCGATAGCTGCCATGCGTCAACCGCATGAAGCCGAGGCGATTCCCGAAAGCCTCCTTCTGCGAGACAGTTCCACGCGGGTTGGGACGTTTCGCTCCCAGCTGCCAATTTTTCGGACCAATCCAGCATCCGGCTCTGCTAGAATACCGACTTCCGAGGCCGATTCGTTGAATGTCACAGTCAACCGAAAAGATCCGAAACCTCGGCTTTTTCTGAAGACGGGATCGGGTGCCTGTGAATCAATGTGGGTTGCCGTGCGAGCGGTTTCGCCGCCCTGCGTCTTCGCTATGGTGCAGCCACCGCCGACACACTGATTGGATGTGAACGAATGAACGATGCTGCGCGCAAACTGAGCCCGGTCCAGCCGACCGAACCGCTCTACCGGGAAGCGCCGAACAATATCGAGGCGGAGCAGGCCCTTCTGGGCGCGCTTCTGGTCAACAACGACGCCTATTACCGCGTCTCGGACTTCCTGAAAGCCGAACATCTCTATGAGCCATTGCACCGGAAGATCTTCGAGGTCGCATCCGAAATTATCCGCATGGGCAAGACGGCAAACCCGGTCACGATCAAGACCTTCCTGCCGGCCGACCAGAAAGTCGGCGACCTGACGGTCGCGCAATATCTCGCGCGCCTCGCCTCCGAAGCGGTCACCATCATCAACGCGGAAGACTATGGTCGCGCTATCTACGATCTCGCTCTGCGCCGCTCGCTGATCCAGATCGGCGAGGATGTGGTCAACATCGCCTATGACGCGCCGCTCGACATGCCGCCGCAGGCGCAGATCGAAGACACCGAACGCCGGCTCTTTGCGCTTGCCGAAAACGGCCGCTACGACGGCGGCTTCCAGTCCTTCTCGGATGCCGTCGCCCAGGCCGTCGACATGGCCGGTGCCGCCTTCGAACGTGACGGGAACCTGTCCGGTATTTCGACCGGCATCAGCTCGCTCGATTCGAAGATGGGCGGATTGCAGCGCTCCGACTTGATCGTGCTGGCCGGTCGTCCAGGTATGGGCAAGACCTCGCTTGCCACCAACATCGCCTGGAACATCGCGGCGGCCTATGAGCCCGAAGTGATGCCCGACGGGTCGTTCAAGGCCAAGAATGGCGGTGTCGTCGGCTTCTACTCGCTCGAAATGTCGGCGGAACAGCTCGCCACCCGTATCATGTCCGAGCAGACGGAAGTCTCGTCGTCGAAGATCCGCCGCGGTGACATCACCGAACACGAATTCGAAAAGCTCGTGGGCTTTTCGCAGACCATGCAGAAGGTGCCGCTGTTCATCGACCAGACCGGTGGTATCTCGATTGCCCAGCTCGCGGCGCGTGCCCGCCGCCTGAAGCGTCAGCGCGGTCTCGACTTTCTGGTCGTCGACTACATCCAGCTGATGACCGGCGCCGGCAAGGCGGGCGAAAACCGCGTGCAGGAAATCACCCAGATCACCACGGGCCTGAAGTCGCTCGGCAAGGAGTTGAACGTGCCGATCGTCGCGCTGTCGCAGCTCTCGCGTCAGGTGGAAAGCCGCGAAGACAAGCGCCCGCAGCTCTCCGACCTTCGCGAATCGGGCTCGATCGAGCAGGACGCCGACGTGGTGCTCTTCGTGTTCCGCGAGGAATATTATGTGAAGAACATGGAGCCCCGCGACCTCGCCGACCCCAAGTATCCGGAATGGGAAGCGCATATGGAAAAGGTGAAGGGCACGGCCGACGTGATCATCGCCAAGCAGCGTCACGGACCGACGGGTACCGTCAAGCTCGCCTTCCAGTCGGAATTCACCCGCTTTGCGGATCTGGCCGACCCGAGCTTCATCCAGTACGAAGAGCCGTGAGATCGAGGGCGCCGAAAGGCGCCCTTTCCGTTTTCGGATCAGAAGCCCATCGCACGCATGAGGGCGACCGATACCACGCCGAGCGCCGCCGCCGGCAAGAGCGACAGACGCAGTGCGGCGGCGACCACCACCAGGCAGCCGATCGTTTCCGGCCAGCCCGTAGCAAAGGCCGTCGGCGCGACAACGGCCATGAGCACCGCAGGCGGCACGGTGGAGAGTGCCTTTTCGGCGCCGAGCCCGACTTTCAAACGACGGACGAGGAAGGCTCCGCAGAAGCGTGTAAAGACGGTCGCCGCCATCATGGCGAGGATCGCGGCAAGGGTTGCGGGATCGAGACTCATGCCGGCTGTTCCTTGTGCGCCAGCGGAAGGAACGCCGCGCCGAGACCGGCGAGCGCACCGGCTGCGATGTACCAGGCGCCGGGGACCAGCGCATGCACCGTGAGGGCCGCAACGCCACTCGCGACAAGCACCAGCCCGGTCTCCCTGCCCTTCCAGAAGCCGGTGAGCAAGACGATGAAGACTGCGGGGAAGGCGAAATCCAGGCCGTAAACGGCGATGTCGCCGATCAGCGCACCGAAGAGCGCGCCAGCGAGGCTCGATGCCACCCAACCGAGATAGAAGGGCAAGGCGAGCCCAAGATAGTAGGCGGGTGTCAGCACCGTCGTCCGCGCCCGCGCTTCCGCCAAAGCCCAGTTCTCGTCCGCCATGACGAAGAGCGTCGGCAGCTTCTGCCAGGGGCTGAAGAGACCGAGGCTGCGCTCCAGCGAGGCACCCATCAGCACGTGGCGAAGATTGACCAGCAGGGCTGCGAAGCCGAGCGCCGTCCAGGATGCCGGGTGGGTCCACAGGTCCATGGCAACGAATTGCGAACCGCCGGCAAAGACCAGCGCGCTCATCAGCACCGTCTCCAGCGGCGAGAGCCCGTTGCCGGTTGCGACGGCACCGAAGACGAAGCCGATGGGGGCGGCGGCAATGATCAAGGGAAAAATGGCGCGCAGGCCGTCGATGGCTTGCCGTCGAAATGTGTGTTCAGTCATGAGACCTCCTGTTCGTGCAGGGTCTATCCCGGGTCGGGAGGTGCGTCTTGAAGGAAAGTGACCCGTGGCTCAGCCGGCGCGAAAGACGGCCGGGGTGAGACCCGTGCGCGCTTTGAACTGGCGCGTCAGATGCGCCTGATCGGCAAAACCGCAGGCCAGCGCGGTATCCGAGGGTGTTGCACCGTGCCGCAAGAGATGGCGGGCATGGCGGATGCGCAGGTCCGTCTGAAAGGCATGCGGCGTGATGAAATACTGCTTGCGGAAGGCGCGGATCATGTGGGCGCGGCTGAGGCCGGCGACCTTGGCCAGGGTCTCGAGACCCAGCTCCTCGGCAAAATGCTCGGCGATGTAATCGCGCACCCGCCGCATGGCCTGCGGCTCGCCATGATCGGGCGCGCGGATAATGTCGCTGCCGTGGCGGGCGAACATGGTGGCGAGAACGCAATACATGCTCTCCTCGCCCTCCAGTGCACTGCGCCCCTCCTCTTCCAGCCTCCGGTGCGCCAGATTGAAGGCGCGAGCCAGATCCGGATCCGTCAGCAGCTGGCGTCCAAAGCTCGGGCTGCCATGGAAGGCCCTGCCGGTCACGTCCTCGATGATCTCGATCAGGAGTTCGGTATCCGGATAGATCATCCGGTAGCGATACCCTTCGGGCTGCCCCGGCTGGCCGTCATGCACCTCACCCGGATTGATCAGGTAAAGCGCGCCAGGTCCGGTATGTTCGCGGGTGCCGCGAATGCTCGCCACCTGGCACCCCTGCTCGATCGCGCCGATGGAGAAGGTATCGTGCGAGTGTGGGGAGAATTCGTGGGTGATGAAAGAGGCTGTCAGGCATTCCATCGCGCGAAAACGGCCGTCACGCCAAAAGCGCGTCCGCTCTGTTTGCGATACCGGATTGGCTTCGGCCGCCTGCTGCTGCGAAACACTGTGCATAGCAGCATAATATCCGGCGGCCACATTTTCGTCTTGAAGAAAAGTGCTAGGGTCCACCAATCCCGCCCCGCAGACGCAAAGATCTCATGACAGACAGATTCACCATCATCGACGCCCCGGACGAATTTCTGGCCGCGCCCCTTCGCCTGACGGTGGACCTTTCCGCCATAGCCGACAACTGGCGTGACATGGCGCGACGCTCGGGCAAGGCGCGCACCGCCGCAGTGGTCAAGGCTGACGCCTATGGTCTCGGCATCGAGGATGTCGGACAGGTGCTCTACAGGGCAGGCGCACGCGACTTCTTCGTCGCCGTGCCAGCGGAAGGCGCCACACTCAGACCCTACGCGCCGGAGGCCCGCATCTTCGTCCTCTCTGGCATCTGGCCGGGCCAGGAAGAGGTGTTCTTCGACAACGATCTCGTCCCGGTCATCGCCTCGGAAGAGCAGCTCGCCTTCTGGATGGCGCTTCTGTCGGAGCGGGGTCCTTATCCATGCGCGCTGCATGTCGACACCGGGTTCAACCGACTCGGCCTGCCCATGGCCGAAGCCATTGCCCTGACTGACGACGTATCGCGTCCAGCCAGCCTCGACCCGGTGCTGGTCATGAGCCACCTCGCCTGCGGAGACGATCCGTCCTCATCGATGAACCGGCGACAACTCGAATCCTTCCGGCAGGTTAGCGCCGCTTTTGAAGGCGTCGAATCCAGTCTGGCAGCGTCCGCTGGCACATTCCTTGGCGCGGATTACCACTTCGACCTCACCCGGCCCGGCATCGCCCTTTACGGTGGCGAAGCCGTCAACGGCGTGAAGAACCCCATGCGCAGCGTCATCAAGGCGGAAGCGCGGATCATTCAGGTGCGGGAGGCCAAGGCCGGCGAGACGGTGAGTTATGGCGCAACCCAAACGCTCTCGCGTGACAGCCGCCTGGCGATTGCCTCAGTCGGATATGCCGACGGCTATCTGCGCAATCTCTCCGGCTCCGGCATTCCGCTGAGGCAGACCGGCCTTGCCGGTGCGCGTGGCGTGCTCGCCGGCCAACCCGTCCCCGTCGTCGGCCGCGTCACCATGGACCAGACGATCTTCGATGTCACCGATCTTGCGCCGAATGCCGCGCGCGCCGGTGAGTATGTCGAATTGATCGGGCCGGCCATGCCGCTCGACGATGTGGCACGGGCGGCCGGCACGATCGGCTACGAAATGCTGACCGGACTGGGGCTGCGCTATGAGCGGCTCTATATCGAGGGCGACGACTGAGCACTGGCGCGGGCAGATTTGTTCTGCTATTGTTCCGAAAATTGTCATTTCTTCACTGAACGGAGCCAAACGTGCGGAACATTCAGTTGAGCAAGCAAGACGCGGAATTCGTCGAGGAACAGATGAATTCGGGCCTCTACCATAGCGCAGACGCGGTGGTGACGGCCGGCCTTGCGCTTCTGCGGGAGCAAGAGGAAGCAACCCTTCGCATGCTGATCCAGGAAGGGATTGATGACGTCGAGGCTGGGCGAGTGCACACCTACGAAAATGCCGAAGCATTCCTCGCCGACATGAAGCACACGTTCGAAGATGCCCGCGAGCCGTAATGTCATCTGGTCCAGTTCGGCGCGGCGTGACATGCAAGGGATATATGTCCACATTGCGCAGTTTAGCCCTTCATCTGCAGACGCCTTCACACTCGATCTTTATCGCAAAATCCAGTCCTTGGCAGAACTCGGCCTCACGGGCAGTCGACCTCCTGGCTTGGGCGATGTACTTCGCGTTTTCACCTATCGAGACCGACGCTTCTTTGTCCGGGTCTCCGATCAATCTCTGACCGTGCTGCGCGTCATGCACGGCCGTCAGAACATCTCTCCCGACGACTTCCCCGAAAGCGATCCGTAATTCATGGCAAAAGCCAAAACCCAATTCGTCTGCCAGAACTGTGGCACGGTACACTCCCGCTGGGCGGGCAAATGTGACGGCTGCGGCGAGTGGAACACCATCGTCGAAGAGGATCCGATGGGCGGGATCGGCTCGGGTCCCGGCAAGATGCCGAAAAAGGGGCGTCCGGTCACCCTCACCTCGCTGTCGGGCGAGATCGAGGAGGCGCCGCGCATCCCGACCGGCATGGGCGAACTCGACCGGGCAACCGGCGGTGGTTTCGTGCGCGGCTCCGCGGTGCTGATCGGCGGCGATCCCGGCATCGGCAAATCGACGCTTCTCATGCAGGCGGCCGCAGCGCTGGCACGAAGGGGCCACAGGATCATCTATGTTTCAGGCGAAGAGGCGGTCGCGCAGGTGCGGCTGCGTGCGCAACGTCTCGGCGCCGCCGATACCGATGTGCTGCTCGCGGCAGAAACCAATGTCGAGGACATTCTTGCCACCATTTCGGAAGGCAAGCGGCCGGACCTCGTCATCATCGATTCCATCCAGACGCTGTGGAGCGACACGGCCGACAGCGCGCCCGGCACGGTCACCCAGGTGCGCACCGGCGTGCAGGCAATGATCCGTTTTGCCAAACAGACCGGGGCCACCATGGTGCTCGTGGGCCACGTGACCAAAGAGGGCCAGATCGCAGGTCCGCGCGTGGTCGAGCACATGGTCGATGCGGTGCTCTACTTCGAAGGCGACCGGGGCCATCACTACCGCATCCTGCGGACCGTGAAGAACCGCTTCGGGCCGACTGATGAGATCGGCGTGTTCGAAATGTCGGACAAAGGGTTGCGCGAAGTCGCCAATCCTTCAGAACTCTTTCTCGGCGAGCGCAACGAGAAGGCGCCGGGGGCCGCGGTCTTTGCCGGCATGGAGGGAACGCGCCCCGTGCTCGTCGAAGTGCAGGCGCTGGTGGCCGCCACCTCGCTCGGCACGCCCCGCCGTGCGGTCGTCGGTTGGGATTCGTCCCGTCTCGCCATGATTTTGGCGGTATTGGAGGCGCATTGCGGGGTCAGGCTCGGTCAACATGACGTCTATCTCAACGTCGCTGGCGGATACCGGATCAGTGAACCGGCAGCCGACATGGCGATCGCGTCGGCGCTGGTTTCGTCACTGGCCGGTCTTGCCCTTCCGGCGGATTGCGTCTATTTCGGCGAAGTCAGCTTGTCGGGGGCCGTGCGGCCGGTGGCTCATACGGCCCAGAGGCTGAAAGAGGCGGAAAAGCTCGGTTTCTCCGCTGCGGTCTTGCCGGCTGCCTCGCCGGACCTTCCCAAGGGTTCGCAGGGCAAATGGAGGGAAGTGGACAGCCTTCCCGATCTCGTGGCGCGGATCGCCGGTTCCCGGCTGAAAGCCCCTACGGATCAGGAGGATGGTTGATCCGGTCCGACGCGTGAAGCCACGCGTTCCGGCGGAAGCGCGGTGACAATCAGGTCGGTTCCGGCCGTCTAAGTCTTGGAGTTGGTTTTTATGCCCATTACGATTTTCGACGGTATCGTCATCGGCGTCGTGCTGTTTTCAGCGGTGCTGGCGATGGTGCGTGGCTTTTCGCGCGAAGTGCTGTCCATTGCGAGCTGGGCCGGCTCGGTCGCCGCCGCCTATTATCTTTATCCGATGCTCGTTCCTTACGTGAAGAACTACACGAGCGACGACCGCATCGCGCTTGCAGGCTCGGCCGGCATCATCTTCATCGTCGCGCTGATCGTGATCTCCTTCATCACGTCGCGCATCGCCGATTTCATCATCGACAGCCGTATCGGCGCGTTGGACCGCACCCTCGGCTTCCTGTTCGGTGCTGCGCGTGGCCTTCTGCTACTGGTCGTTGCCGTCGCCTTCTGGAACTGGTTGATCGATGTCCGCCAGCGTCCGGACTGGGTCAACAATTCGAAGTCAAAGCCCTTCCTGGATTCGCTGGTTCTCAAGCTCGAAGCCGTGCTGCCACAGGATATCGAGCCGCAGATCCGCGAACGCATCCTCGGCCGCGAAGAGCCGCAGGCCGATGCGACCGGCGACAACGCACCGGCCGAGCAGGCACCTGCGGAACAGACGCCGTCCGACGACACCCCGGCACAGCCGGCGACGACACCTTAAGAACACACTGTTCATCGCGCGGCCTTGGTGCCGCGCGAAGCGACACCCATATCATCGCCGCCGGATCGGGACAGACCGGCGGCTTAGCCGTTAGAAGCCCAGAATCCCGCATCTGTCCCCGGAGCAAAGGCCCTCGCCATGAAGCAGATCAGCCCTTCTTATGTCGTGTATGGCAGCCATGACGACAAATATCACGAGGAATGCGGGGTCTTCGGGATCCTCGGGCATCCGGATGCCTCGACGCTGACTGCCCTTGGCCTACACGCGCTTCAGCACCGCGGCCAGGAAGCGGCCGGTATTGTCTCCTTCGATGGACGGCAATTCTACACCGAAAAGCACATGGGGCTTGTTGGTGACCACTACACGAACCCGGTGACGCTGGCGAAGCTGCCGGGCCCGCAGGCGATCGGCCACACCCGCTACTCGACGACGGGGGAAGTGGCGCTGCGCAACGTGCAGCCGCTGTTTGCCGAACTCGAAGAAGGCGGTATCGCCATTGCCCATAACGGCAACTTCACCAATGGCCTGACGCTGCGCCGCCAGATCATTGCGACCGGCGCGATCTGCCAGTCGACCTCGGACACCGAAGTCGTCCTTCATCTCATCGCCCGCTCGCGCCACGCCTCGACCACCGACCGTTTCATCGACGCCATCCGGCAGATGGAAGGCGGTTATGCGATGATCGCGCTGACCCGGACCAAGCTGATCGCTGCGCGTGACCCGATCGGCATCCGACCGCTGGTCATGGGCGAACTCGACGGCAAGCCGATCTTCTGTTCGGAGACCTGTGCGCTCGACATCATCGGCGCCAAGTTCGTGCGCGACGTGAAGAACGGCGAAGTGATCATCTGCGAAACGCAAGCCGATGGGTCGATCTCGATCGAATCCCGCATGCCTGCCCGGCCGCAGCCGGAACGCGTCTGCCTGTTCGAATATGTCTATTTCGCCCGGCCGGATTCCGTCGTTGCCGGCCGCAACGTCTACACCACGCGCAAGAATGCCGGCATGAATCTAGCGCTCGAAGCGCCGGTCGAGGCGGACGTAGTCGTGCCCGTGCCGGATGGCGGCACGCCGGCCGCCCTCGGTTACGCCCAGCAGAGCGGCATCCCCTTCGAATACGGCATCATTCGCAACCATTATGTCGGTCGCACCTTCATCGAGCCGACCCAGCAGATCCGCGCGTTCGGTGTGAAGCTCAAGCATTCCGCGAACCGGGCGATGATCGAGGGCAAGCGCGTCGTGCTGGTGGACGATTCCATCGTGCGCGGCACCACCTCGCTGAAGATCGTGCAGATGATCCGCGATGCCGGCGCCAAGGAAGTGCATATCCGCGTCGCGTCACCGATGATCTTCCATCCCGACTTTTACGGCATCGACACGCCCGACCGGGACAAGCTGCTGGCCAACCAGTATGCAGACGAGGCCGCCATGGCGAAGTATATCGGGGCGGATTCGCTTTCCTTCCTCTCGATCGACGGTCTCTACAAGGCGGTCGGCGGCAAGCCTCGCGACCCGGCCAATCCGCAGTTCACCGACCACTACTTCACCGGTGACTATCCGACGCGTCTTCTCGACAAGGAAAGCGAGAAGCCGGGCCGCAAGGAATCCATGCTCGCCGCCAACGGCTGAGACACACGACCACAGGGCATACGACAGGAATTTCCATGACCATCGACCTCAAGGGCCGGATTGCGCTCGTCACCGGCGCGTCGCGCGGTATCGGCTATTTCACCGCGATCGAACTCGCCAAAGCGGGCGCCCATGTGATTGCCTGCGCCCGCACGGTGGGTGGCCTGGAAGATCTGGATGATGCCATCAAGGCGGTGGGCGGTTCCGCGACCCTGGTGCCGTTCGACCTCGCCGATATGGCGGCGATAGACCAGCTGGGCGGTCATATCTTCGAGCGTTGGGGCAAGCTTGACATCGCGGTGCTCAATGCCGGCGTGCTGGGCGTCATCTCGCCGATCGGCCATGTCGAGGCCAAGGTCTTCGACAAGGTCATGACGATCAATGTCAACGCCACCTGGCGCCTGATCCGCTCGCTGGAGCCGTTGCTGGTGAAGTCTGATCAGGGCCGCGCGCTGATCCTGTCGTCCAGCGCCGCTCACAAATGCAAGCCCTTCTGGGGGCCCTACTCCGCCTCCAAGGCCGCCGTCGAAGCGCTTGCCCGCACCTGGGCTGCCGAGACGCAGCGCCTGCCCCTGCGGATCCTGTCCGTCGACCCGGGCCCAACACGCACAGCCATGCGTGCCCAGGCCATGCCGGGTGAAGATCCGCAGACCGTGCCGCATCCCTCGGAAGTCGCCGCCAAGCTCTTGCCGCTCGTCGGCCCGGAGCAGACGGAAACCGGCAAGCTTTACGTGGTGCGTGAAGGCAAGGTCGTCGACTACCGGATGCCTGAGTAAGCCGCTGGTAGCTTTGATGCGCTTAAGCTATCTTGGTGCAGGTCGGAGCGAATGAACAGATGGCCAAGACAAAAGCGCAGCATGTAGTGCCGAGATCAGGCAAGTGGGGCGTTCTAAGCGCGGGCGCCACTCGCGCCAGCAGCCTTCACCCCACGCAGGGCGAAGCGATTGAAATCGCGAGAGAAATCGCGCGATCCAACCGAACCGAGCTCTACATCCATGGGAAAGACGGTCGGATTCGCGAACGCAGCAGTTTCGGAAACGATCCCGCCCCTCCCAAGGGCTGACGGACGGGCGCGCATGTTTGAACGTTCGGTGTTTATCAATTGCCCGTTCGACAACGACTACGCCCCTATTCTCCAAGCCATTGCCTTCTGTGTCACCTTCCTCGGATTTCGCCCGCGTCTTGCACCGCAGAATGGTGACAACGCCATAAACCGACTGAACCGCATCGGTGACATCGTCAGGACGTCGAAATACGGGATCCATGATCTCAGCCGGAACCGGGCCAAAGCGCGCGGCGAATTTGCAAGAATGAACATGCCGTTCGAGTTGGGAATCGACTACGGATGCAAGACATTCGGGACGGCGCCCCTTTCGACCAAATGTATCCTCGTTCTCGAAGATAAGCGCTATGACTACCAGAAATGTCTTTCCGACATTGCTGGCTGGGATATCGAGGCGCATGGCGGCGATTACCAGACTGCGATCCGCAGGGTTCGCGGATGGCTCGTGAGGCAAGCTGCGGCGTCCCCCAAGGGAGCGACCCTCATAGAAAGCCAATATGCTGTCTTTCAACAATGGTACTGGGCGCGCGAATTGAATGCGGGCGCGTCCGAGGACGATATCCGCCAATACCCAACCGTGGACTTGGTTGACGCCATGCAGCAGTGGATGGATCTCGGGCAGCCGGATTGATTGCTTTGTACCTAGGAATTCGAGCGCTATGAGAGCAAGACAGCTCTCAGTTCGAATCGATCGCCTGTCATGTCCCTCAAAGATTTTGCCGCCTATGCCTATCTGTCTTTGGCATGGGGCCTTTCCTTCCTTCTTCTCCTGCATGTCGTTGACGCCTTCGGCTGGATTGGGGCGGTGACGTTTCGTTGCTTCATCGCGGGCGCCCTTCTCTATGCCATCGCGCGGTTTACGGGGCGGAGGCTCGACTTCAGCGTCGGCTGGCTGCCCTTCGCCATGGTCGGGGCCACCACCGTTGCCGGACAGTTGATCGGTCTGTCTTACGCCACCCCCCGGATCGGGACGGCGATGGCAGCGATCTTCGTTGCCGCCATTCCGCTGTTTTCCATGGTGATCGCGCAAGCCTGGGGGCTGGAACGGATCACTTCGGCACGTGTCGTGGGTCTGCTGCTTGGAACCATCGGGATCATCATGCTGGTCGGCTTTCCGGCGGTTCCGGTCACGTCGTCCTTCCTGATCGGATGTCTGGCCATGGTCGGCTCGACATTTTCCGCTGCCTTCGGCAGCAATTATGCCAGCCGACACCTTTCGGGCACGGGTCCTTGGGAAGTCACCATCGGATCCTTTATCGCGGGCGGCATCATCGCCCTGCCCCTTTTGTGGTTCGTCCCTGTTCCCGCAACGCCGGCCATGGTGGATTATCTTTACCTCGTCGCACTCGCGGGGCTGATGAGCGCGCTCACCTATGTCCTTTACTTCGGACTGGTGAAAAGCATCGGCGCGACAGCGGCGATCAGCGTCGAATTCGTGGTGACGGTCGTGGCCGTTCTGGTGGGTGCGCTGGTGCTCAAGGAGCCGCTTACCGTGTTGCAGATCTGCGGCGGGCTAGTGATCATCGTGGGCTGTGCGCTGGTCCTCGGCATCGTGCGGGTGCCGCAAAACCTGCGCTGAGTTCCCTTCAGGCGCGAAGCCGACGGTGAAGGCGGGCGGTGGGACGGGGCGGCGCCGCGATCGCATGGGCCAGCTTTTCCCCGGCGTCGTCCAGCACCGACACAGGCTCGAACAGCCGGACGCAGTTTCGCCCATCCGCCTTTGCAAGATAAAGGGCTGCATCGGCACTTGCGAGCAAGGTGTCGAGGTCGGCGCCGCGTGTCGTCGCCTCGCTGACGCCGATGCTGACGGTGACGGGGGGCATTAAGGACGGCGAAACGGCCATTTCCGCCACCGCTCGGCGCAGATTTTCCGCGACCGCCACCGCCTTCTGCGCATTCATGCGCGGCATCAGACAGGCAAATTCCTCCCCACCGATCCGAGCAAAGAGCCAGCCTTTCGGCATGCGCTGTTCGATCGCACGTGAAAAGGCGAGCAGAACCTGGTCGCCGGCGGCATGACCATGGGTGTCGTTGACGCTCTTGAAGTGATCAATATCCAGCAAGAGCAAACTGGCGCCGCCATCTTCCGTTTCCAGAACCGCGCGCGCGCCGGCGACGAAAGTGCGACGATTGGCAAGATTGGTGAGCGGATCGCGCTCGGAGGCCAGACGGTAGCGCAGTTCGTCCCGTTCCTTCGCCAGCATCAAAAGGGCTACCAGCGACAGAACGATCATCATGGAATTGGCCAGCACGATATAGGCGAACCAGGGCGCCGTGGTCCCATCCGGCGCATAAGCGGGTGCCACCAAGATGGACAAGGGCGTCGGTGCGAGCCAGACGACGCCGCGCACGATGTTCGAGAACGCGGCGAGCGACCGGGATGGCAGAGGCTCCTGCCGGGCATGTCGCATCATCTCGCGCGCCGTGAGGAAACAATAACCCGCCACCAGTACGCCAAGCACGGTGGTGCGCAGCAGCATCGACTCGTGAAAGATCGGGGTCACCCACAGGGCACTCCAGATGATCGTGCCGAGGGCCGCCTTGCGCAGCGACACGGTGCCGCCTTCGAACGCGACGACAGCCTGCCAGTAGAATGCAACGGCGAGAACCCCAAGTCCAAGGCCAAGGCCGGACGACAGGAACAGCGGCAAGCTATCACGTGCGGAATGCAGCAGCATGGCCGCACAGGCAGCGACACCGGCCGCGACCAGCAGCGGCATGATCCGGCTGTCTCGAATGCGCAACCACATATAGGTGGTTACCAGTGTCGAGACGAGTGTGATCAAGGCATGCATGATCATCACTGTGGGCAGATGCAGGGTGTGGTCCATGCCGAAGGTCATCTCCGAGGGCGGTCGAATGCCACCCTAAGATTGAGGAGTTATCTTGAAAAAGACTTAAGCCGAAGAGCAACTATCCACAGGGATCGTTAAGCCGATGTCCGCATCCTCGGACGCTGCAACCGCCCTTGACCAAATTCGCGACGCGCGCCATAACAGCGCCCATGAAAACGAGCCTCTGCATCATTTGCGGGATCATTATTCGCTAGCGCTTCGCTGGCCTGGCCGTTTTCGTCTCCTGCATAGACCCAGATGACAAACGACCCGGTCCAGCCGGGTAACATTCGTTCTGGGAGTTTCACATGGCCGGCGGCCTCAAGCTTTACAACACGCTCACACGTGAGAAGGTCGACTTCGAGCCGATCGACCCCGACAATGTGCGCCTGTATGTCTGCGGCCCGACCGTTTATGACTTTGCCCATATCGGCAACGCCCGCCCTGTCCTCGTCTTCGACGTTCTCTACCGACTGCTGCGCCACACCTATGGGGCCGACAAGGTCACTTACGTTCGCAACATCACCGACGTCGACGACAAGATCAACGCACGCGCGCTGCGCGATTTCGGCGGACAGATTGCCGACGGTTCGATGAGCCTCAACGACGCCATCCGCGCCGTGACCGGCAAGACGGAGAGCCAGTTCCACGAGGATGTGGCAGCACTGGGCTGCCTGAAGCCGACCTTCGAGCCGCGCGCGACCGACAACATTCCGCAGATGATCGTGATCATTCAGCGGCTGCTCGACATGGGCCATGCCTATGTCGCAACCGGCTCCGAAGGGCATGAAGTGCTGTTTTCGACCGCCTCGATGGCCGATTACGGCATGCTGTCGAAGCGCAAGCTCGAAGACCAGCAGGCCGGTGCGCGCGTCGCCGTCGAAAACCACAAGATGAACCCGGCCGATTTCGTGCTGTGGAAGCAGTCGGCCGATACTGAGCCCGGCTGGCCGGCGCATTTCACCTTCGAAGGTAAGGCGCATGCGATCTTCGGACGTCCCGGCTGGCATATCGAATGCTCTGCCATGTCCGACCGCTATCTCTGGGAAGAGATCAAGGATCGCCTGTCCCCCAAGGCGAAAGCCAAGCCGCACCAGTTCGACATCCATGGCGGCGGGCTGGACCTGATCTTCCCGCACCACGAAAACGAGATCGCCCAGTCTTGCTGCGCCTTCGACAACGACCTGATGGCGACGGTGTGGATGCACAACGGCTTCCTGCAGGTCGAAGGCCGCAAGATGTCGAAGTCGGAGGGCAATTTCGTCACGATCAACGAGCTCTTGGCGACGGAGAAATTCGGCGGGCGGACGTGGCCGGGCGAAGTGCTGCGGCTGGCCATGCTGATGACGCATTACCGCGAGCCGATCGATTTCTCGGTGAAGCGGTTGGAGGAGGCAGAGCGTCTTCTGGCTAAGTGGCCGGCGGGTGACGCTGGCGAGACCGCCCCGGATGCAGCTGTTCTGGAAGCCCTCTGCGACGACCTGAACACGGTCGCTGCCGTTCAGGCGGTCCATGCACTCGCCCAGGCGGCGACTGCTGATCCGTCAAAGCTGCCGCTATTCGTCGCCTCGGCGGCGTTGCTCGGTGTGGCTCCGAAGAAGGCGGAAGTCAGCGACGACCTCTCCGCCGCCGTCCAGGCGCTCGTCGACATGCGGCTCGAAATGCTCAAATCCAAGAACTTTGCCGAAGCCGACAAGATCCGCGACGATCTCGCTGCCAAGGGCATCCAGCTCAAGGACGGCAAGGACAAGGAGACGGGCGAGCGGGTGACGATGTGGGAGGTCAAGCGGTAGTTGCTCGAGGGGGACGGCCGGCATATGCTTGGCATATGCCGCAAACGGAGGCGCGAATGGAACTGGAAAGACATGTCCGGATCTTCAAGAACGGTCGCAACCGCGCCGTCCGCATTCCCGTGGAGTTCGACTTTCCGGGCGACGAAGTGATCATGCGCAAGGAAGGCGACAAGATTACCCTGGAGCCCGTCAAGAAGAAGCAGGAGAGCCTGATCGAGTGGCTTCGTCGTCAGGGACCCCTCGATGAAGACTTCGAATTTGACCTCCGCGAAGCACCGGCACGGGACGTCGAGCTGTGAACACGCCCCGCTACATGCTCGACACCAACATCGTTTCGGACCTTATCCGGAACCCGCACGGCGCTGCCGCGGCGATGGTGGAGCGTGCCGGCGATGACCAGATCTCCATCAGTGCGATTGTCGCGTCGGAACTGCGCTTTGGCATCCTCAAACGCAATTCCGAGCGACTGACCTATCTGGTCGAGTCCATTCTCGATCGCATCGCAATCCTGCCCTACGAGGACAAGGAGGCGGCGCATTTTGCCGAAATCCGCCACGACCTAGAACGTGTCGGCCAACCGATCGGCACGACCGATCTATTCATCGCCGCCCATGCGCGCTCGCTTGAAGTCACCCTGGTGACCGGGAATGTCCGCGAGTTTGGTCGGGTGCCGGGCCTGAAGGTCGAGAACTGGCTGGAGGGAACCCCATGACCTCCCCCCTCACCCACACCGGCGGCTGCCAATGTGGCGCGGTCCGCTTTCGCATGACCGGCCAGCCGAAAGACGTTTCCGTCTGCCATTGCCGGATGTGCCAGAAGGCCTTCGGGGCTTACTATGCACCGCTCGTCGCTGTCGGCGATGCTGAGGTCAGTTGGACACGCGGCGCGCCTAAGCGTTTTGCCTCGTCGAACTTCGTGAAACGTGGCTTCTGTGGCGATTGCGGCACGCCGCTGACCTATGAGGCTCCGGACGGGCTGTCGCTCGCTGCGGGCGCCTTCGATGATCCGTCGCAGCTGCCGCCGACGGTGCAGTTCGGGATCGAATGCAAACTCGCCTTCGTCGACACCATCCCTGCCCTGCCGGAACGTGCAACGCTTGATGATCTTGAGGATGCGCCCTTCCTCACCGATGTCGTGTCCTACCAGCATCCGGACCGGGACACGGAGCAGTGGCCGGAGGCGAAGTTGTGACGCAGCCGAACCCGAACACGAAGATGCCGAAATGGCTGCTTTACGGGCTGATCGCCAAAGGCGTTCTGGTCGCCGCGGTGATCATCGGCGTCACCGTTTATGTGACGATGCAATGAGGACGTCGAGATGAGTGAAATCGAAAGCGGTGGCTGTCAGTGCGGGGCGATCCGGTTCCAGGCGTCGAAGCTTGGGCGACCGTCGATCTGCCATTGCCGCATGTGCCAGAAGCATTTCGGCTCCTTCTTCGGCGCCTTCGTCACCGCCGACCAGGCGCATCTGACCTGGACGCGCGGGCAGCCGATGCTCTACCGCTCCTCGGCCAAGGTGAAGCGCGGCTTCTGCGCCAAATGCGGAACGCCGCTCTCCTATCACCACCCCAACGGCGTGGAACTCGCCATCGGTGCCTTCGATCATCCGGAGCGTTTCGAGCCGCAGATCCAGGTGAACCACCACCAGCGCCTGCCCTGGATCGACCATCTCTTCGAGAAGCCCGCCTTTACCAGCCCCGCGATGGAGGAGTTCTTCGCCTCGGTCGAGAGTTTTCAGCACCCCGATCACGACACGGCCCAGTGGCCGCCGGAGGATGACCAATGACCCGTCAGGTGCATTCCGGCGGCTGCCAGTGCGGCGCGATCCGTTACAAGATCGCGGGCGAGCTCGGCTATCCGCATATCTGTCACTGCCGCATGTGCCAGAAGGCGAGCGGAAACTTCTTCATGGCGCTGGCCGGCTCGCGGCAGGAGGATTTCCTGCTGATGCGTGGCGAACCCAGCTGGTTCCAGTCGTCTGATCCTTGCGGGCGCGGCTTCTGCAAGGACTGCGGCACGCCGCTTTTCTTCCGCACCAAGGGTTCGCCCTATATCAGCGTGACCATCGGCAGCCTCGACAAGCCTGAAATGGCAGAGCCCATCTCCCAGGATGGCGTCGAAAGCCGCGTGCCTTACTTCGACAAACTTTTCGGTCTGCCGGAAAAGCAGACCGACCGCTCGGATCTTCCGGCCGGCAATGCCGGGATCGCCGCCACCTCACGGCAGCATCCCGATCACGATACGGTGGCCTGGCCACCGAAAAGGACATGACATGACGACTGAATTGCGCGGCTTTTATCCCGAAATCGAACCCTTCGACACCGGCGTGCTCGATGTCGGCGACGGGCACCAGATCTATTGGGAGCGTTTCGGCACCAAGGGTGCCAAGCCTGCCGTCTTCCTGCATGGCGGCCCGGGCGGCGCGACCAGCCCATCGCATCGCCGCCTCTTCGATCCCGCGCTCTACGACGTGATCCTGTTCGACCAGCGCGGTTGCGGCAAGTCCACGCCGCATGCCTCGATCGAGGCCAACACCACCTGGCATCTGGTCGCCGACATCGAGCGGCTGCGTCAGATGATTGGCGCAGAAAAATGGCTCGTCTTCGGCGGCTCGTGGGGCTCGACGCTTGCGCTTGCCTACGCCGAAACCCATCCGGAGCGCGTGTCCGAACTGGTGCTGCGCGGCATCTACACGCTGACCAAGGCCGAGCTTGACTGGTACTACCAGTTCGGCGTCTCCGAGATGTTCCCGGACAAATGGGAACGTTTTTGCGCACCGATCCCGGAAGATGAGCGTCATGAGATGATGGCCGCCTATCGCCGTCGGCTGACCGGCACCGATCGGGAAGAACAATTGCGTTGCGCTATCGCCTGGAGCAATTGGGAAGGCGAGACGATCACGCTTCTGCCCAACCCCGACTATTCCGCGCATTTCGGTGAAGCGGAGTTCGCGCTCGCCTTTGCCCGCATCGAAAACCACTTCTTCGTTCACGACGGCTGGATGGAGGAAGGTCAGCTCCTGCGCGATGCCCACAAACTGAAAGATATCCCGGGCGTGATCATCCACGGCCGCTACGACATGCCCTGCCCGGCCAAGTATGCTTGGGCTTTGCACAAGGCCTGGCCGAAGGCGGATTTCCATCTGATCGAGGGGGCAGGCCACGCCTATCTCGAGCCTGGCATTCTCGACCAGCTGATCCGGGCCACGGATCGGTTTGCGGGGAAGAATTGAAATGTCGGTGGCTCTCGCCCCCCTCTGCCCTGACGGGCATCTCCCCCACAAGAGGGGAGAGCGGATTGTGGAAGCGGCGCGCCTTCACCCTCCCCTTGAGGGGGAGGGTCGGAGCGAAGCTCCGGGGTGGGGTGACCTTGGGGAGCTCATTGCAAGTCTGAAGCGCCGAACTCGCCGCTTGTTTCACCCCCACCCGCCGCTTCGCGGCGACCTCCCCCCTCAAGGGGGAGGTGGGGAGTACGACGCCCGCAGCCACCACTCTCCCTCCCTGTGGGGAGATGTCACGCAGTGACAGAGGGGGTAATTCCCCCGCAGCGAAAGTTTTCGTAAGGACAACAGCATGACACGCGACAAGATCACCCTGTTCGATACGACGCTCCGCGACGGCCAGCAGACGCCGGGGATTGATTTTTCCGTCGAGGACAAGATCGCGATCGCGACCATGCTGGACGAGTTCGGCTTCGACTATGTCGAGGGCGGCTATCCCGGGGCGAACCCGACGGACACGACCTTCTTTTCCAGGAAGCGGACGAAACAGGCCGGCTTCGTCGCCTTTGGCATGACCAAGCGTGCGGGTGTCTCCGCCTCCAACGATCCGGGGCTGACCCAATTGCTGCAGGCCAAGGCGGACGCCATCTGCCTCGTGGCCAAGAGCTGGGATTATCACGTGAAGGTGGCGCTCGGCTGCACCAACGAGGAAAACCTCGAAAGCATCCGCGACAGCGTCAAGGCCGTGGTGGCTGCCGGCAAGCTGTCCATGGTCGACTGCGAGCACTTCTTCGACGGCTACAAGGCCAATCCGGACTATGCCATCGCCTGCGCCAAAGAAGCCTACGACGCCGGCGCACGCTGGGTCGTGCTCTGCGACACCAATGGCGGCACGCAGCCGCCGGAGATCCGCGAGATTGTCTCGGCCGTCATCGCCTCCGGCATCCCCGGGTCCTCGCTCGGCATCCATGCGCATAACGATACCGGCCAGGCTGTTGCCAATTCACTCGCGGCCGTCGAGGCTGGCGTGCGGCAGATCCAGGGGACGCTCAACGGCATCGGGGAGCGCTGTGGCAATGCCGATCTCGTCACGATCATCCCGACGCTCTGTCTGAAGGAGACGTATTCGTCGCGCTTCGAGACCGCGATCGACCGGGACAAACTCGTCGGCCTCACCCGCCTGTCTCGCGCCTTCGATGAACTGCTGAACCGTTCGCCGAACCACCAGTCGCCTTATGTCGGCGGCTCGGCCTTTGCCACCAAGGCCGGCATCCATGCCTCGGCGCTGCTCAAGGACCCGAAGACCTACGAACATGTCGAGCCGGAAAGTGTCGGCAATTTTCGCAAAGTCATGGTGTCTGATCAGGGCGGCAAGGCGAACTTCCTCAACGAACTCAAGCGTCGCGGAATTTCGGTTGCCAAGGACGATCCCAAGCTCGACACGCTGATTTCCGTCGTCAAGGAACGGGAAGCCTCGGGTTATGCCTATGAGGGTGCGGATGCGAGCTTCGAGCTTCTGGCGCTGAAGACGCTCGGCACGGTGCCGGACTTCTTCGCAGTCGAAAGTTTTCGCGTGATGGTCGAGCGACGTTTCGACAGCCATGGCCGACTGAAGACGGTTTCCGAAGCCGTGGTGAAGGTTCTGGTCGAAGGCGAGACCGTCATGTCGGTCGCCGAGGGCGACGGCCCGGTCAACGCGCTCGACATCGCGCTGCGCAAGGATCTCGGCAAGTATCAGTCGGAAATCCTCGATCTGGAGCTGGCGGATTACAAGGTGCGTATCCTGAACGGCGGTACGGAAGCGATCACCCGCGTGTTGATCGAATCCACCGACGCCACCGGCGCCCGCTGGTGGACCGTCGGTGTGTCGGAAAATATCATCGACGCCTCCTTCCAGGCGCTGATGGATTCGATCGTCTACAAGCTGATGAAGAACCGCGAACTGGCCGGCAAAATCGCCGCCGAATGAGGGCGGCGATTTCTTCTCTCTGAAGGGCTGGCTGCGACCTGATCAGGCCGCGACGTGTTCCTCACATGACCTTGGTCGGTCGAGACGGGTTGCAGTGATCGACAGGACCAGCGCTGCCAGCGGAAACGCGGCTGCGACCAGCGGCAACAGCGTGAGCCCCGGCCCGCTCTCGATCGCGATGCCGCCAACCCAGGCGCCGATGGCATTGCCGAGATTAAAGGCGGCAATATTGAAGCTCGATGCCAGCGCCTGGCCTGCCCCTTCCGCCTTCTCAAGGACACGCATCTGCAAGGGTGCGACCGTTGCAAAGCCTGCCGCACCGACAAGGCCGACAAAGGCGACGGTCAGGATCTTGTTGTCGAGGACCACGGTCATTGCGGCGAGCGACAGCGTCAGGACACCCAACGTCACCAGCACGGAGCGGTCGAGGTTGCGGTCGGCCAACTTTCCGCCGAGGAGATTGCCGACGATCAGACCAACCCCGAAAACCAGCAGGATTGGTGAGACGGCCGTTGCCGAGAAGCCCGTGACCTCGGTCAAAACCGGGGCGATGTAGGTGAAGACGGTAAAGACGCCGGCATAACCGAGCACGGTGATCGCCAGGCCGGCGAGAACCTGAGGTCGGCCCATGGTGGCGAGATCCGAGCGCCAGTCCTGCGCCTCCGGCTTCTGCGCATCGCGCGGTAGGAAGATCGCGAGCACGACGAGTGCTGCGATACCGACCAGGGCCACGGCCCAGAATGTCGTGCGCCAGCCATATTCCTGGCCGAGCCAGGTGCCAAAGGGTACGCCGGCGATGTTGGCGACCGTCAGACCAGTGAACATCACGGCGATGGCAGATGCCCGACGCTCGGGTGCGACCAGCCCTGTCGCGACGACCGACCCGACACCGAAAAAGGTGCCATGGGCGAGCGCTGCAACCAGCCTTGCGGCCATCAGCATCTCGTAACTGGGCGCGAGCGCACAGGCGATATTGCCGATGGTGAAGATCACCATCAGCGCAATGAGCACCGTCTTGCGTGGCCAACGGCTGGACAAAGCAGTCAGGATCGGCGCGCCGAACACGACACCCAGCGCATAACCGGAAATGAGCAGACCTGCTGCGGCGATCGAGACGCCGAGATCGGCGCCGACGTCGATCAGCAGGCCCATGATGACGAATTCAGTGACGCCGATGCCGAAGGCACCGACGGTCAGGGCATAGAGGGCAAGAGGCATGGAAGTGCGTCCTTGTTGAAATGGGATGCACAGCAGATAGACAGAGCAGGCCGGGTGAAATAGTCTGCGATCAATCACATCATTCATGAATTGAATTCACACTATGGCGCGGCAGGACTTCAATCGATCCGGCGAAATGGAAGTTTTTGTGCAGGTGGTGCAGCAAGGCGGCTTCTCGGCTGCGGCACGCTACTTTCGCATGACGCCCTCGGCGGTCAGCAAACTGGTGGCCCGGATGGAAACGCGGCTCGGGACAAGACTGGTCAACCGCTCCACCCGCAAGCTGCTGCTGACGCCTGAAGGGCGGACTTTCTACGAGCGCTCGGTGCGGATACTCGCCGACATCGAGGAGGCGGAGCGGAGTGCCGCAAATCTCGACGATCCGCGCGGTCTGATCCGGATCAACACCAGTGCCGCTTATGGCACGCATGTTCTTGCGCCGATCCTCGCGCGCTTTCTGGACCTCTATCCCGGTATATCAGTCGAAGTCGTTCAGACGGATCTGGTGGTCGACCTCCTGGCGGAACGGGCAGACATCGCCATCCGCGCCGGCGCCATGAGCAATTCCAGCCTGGTCGCACGAAAGCTCGGCGACACGCCCCTCCTCATCGTCGCCTCGCCGGCCTACATCGCCCGCCATGGCATGCCGGAAACAGCGGCCGATCTGGAAAAACACAACCGGCTGGGTTTCGGCTATGTGCGGGCACTGCGCGAATGGCCGGCACCACAAGGCGAAGCAATCGTGCAGGTCCCGGTCGCGGGACGGGTCAGCGCCAGCGACGGCGAGGCGCTTCGGCATTTTGCCATTGGCGGTGTCGGCCTGGCGCAACTGGCCCGCTTTACGGTGGCTGAGGATCTGAGGGCGGGCCGGCTGGTAACGGTGCTTGATGATCCCCGCACCCGACGTGTCGAGCCGTTTCATGCTGTCTATGTTGGCCAAGGCGGCCATCTGCCGGCGCGCATCCGCGTCATGCTCGACTTTCTTGCCCAGCATGGACGTGTGTCCTGACCCACAGCATTTGCCGCCGCGCCTTGCCTCATCCGCTGCAATCCCGGGCGTTTCGTCTCATGCGCTCATGGCTTTGTCCGGCGGTTCAGATCGGCAGACAGGACATCTGACCCCAGCCATTGATCGCCGCAAGTGAAGGATCCATCAGTGAAATGCATTTGCGCCCGCTACCTCGCGGGCGTATGGCCGTTTCCAAAGCATAACAAAAGTCAGGAAACACCATGGCCGATGCCCCGATGCCCGCAGAGAACAAGGACAGTCTCAACGGCTTCCTCTTTGCCCTCTCCGCCTATCTGCTGTGGGGCTTTCTGCCGCTCTACATGAAGGCGCTGGCCCACATCTCGCCGGCGGAGGTGATCGCGCACCGTATCATCTGGTCCATCCCGGTTGCCGGCCTGCTGCTGATTATCCTGAAACGAACCGACGACCTGAAGAGGGCTATGCGCAATCCGCGCATGCTCGGCATGGCCGCCGTAACCGCGACGCTGATCAGCGTCAACTGGGGTATCTATGTCTGGGCGATCGGGGCCGGCCACGCGCTCGATACAGCGCTGGGCTATTTCATCAACCCGCTGTTCTCGATCCTGCTCGGTGCGGTGATGCTCAAGGAAAGGCTGAAGCAGACCCAGGTTGCAGCCCTTGCCCTCGTCGTCGTCGCCGTCGTCATTCTCACGGTGGAAGCCGGGCGCTTGCCGATCGTCGCCTTGGCGCTGACCTTCTCCTGGGGCTTCTACGCCTTCTTCCGCAAAACCCTGCCGATCGGGCCGAACCAGGGCTTTCTGCTGGAAGTGCTGCTGCTCGCGCCGTTTGCGCTCGGCTACCTCGTCTATCTGAACCTTCAGGGCGGCGGGCATTTCCTGACGGGCAATACGATGGACACGGTGCTACTCGCCTCGGCGGGGCTGGTGACGGCCGTACCGCTGATCCTATACGCCAACGGGGCGAAGCTTCTGCGCCTGTCGACCATCGGCATCATGCAGTATATCGCACCGTCGATGATCTTCATCACGGCCGTCTTCGTGTTCAAGGAACCCTTCAGCCCGGCCAAGGCCATCGCCTTCCCGCTGATCTGGGTGGCATTGGTGATCTACACACTGCCGATGCTGAAGCGCCGTTGAGGCGCTTCTTCGGTCTCAGAGCTTGGCAATGGTTGCCGGGTCGCCTTCCGGTGCCTCGGTCTCTGCCCATCGGGCCTTGATCGCCGGCACGATGTCCTCGATCCGGTCGATGACCATGGGCCGCACGCGGTGCGCCGTATGGATGAAGCCGGAGGCCGACATGTGGTCGACGAGTTCCAGCATCGGCTTCCAGAATTCATTGACATTGGCGAAGACCATCGGCTTCTCGTGACGGCCGAGCTGGCCCCAGGTCATGATCTCGACGATCTCCTCCAGCGTGCCGATGCCGCCGGGCAACGTCACAAAGGCATCCGAGCGCTCGAACATCGCGTGCTTGCGCTCATGCATGTCCTTGGTGATGATCAGTTCGTTGAGCTGGCCCAGTGAATGGCGCGTCGCTTCCATGTCGACGAGGAATTCGGGGATGATGCCGGTCACATGGCCGCCGGCCGAGAGCACGCCCGAGGCAACAGCCCCCATGATGCCCTTGGTGCCGCCGCCATAGACGAGGCGCAGACCGTTTTCGGCCAGCGACCGGCCAAATGCGCGGCCCGCTTCCATGAAGGCAGGATCGCGTCCCGGCTGGGAGCCACAATAGACGCAGACGGATCGAATCGGAGTTTTTTGTTCGCTCATGCGGGCCAAAAAACAGGCTGGCGGCAGCAAGGTCAACAAAATTGGCTGAAAACCCGATGCAAGCCGGGCGGAATCGGGTCGCGACGCTTGTCGAAACAAGCGGTTAAGGCTAGCAATTCCAAGGGATATGGCGGCTGTTCCGCCGGGAGACTTGAGATATGAAGAACCGTGCCCTCTGGGTGGTCCTGCTTGTACTTGCCATCGTGACACTGCTGATGGTGTTTGTCATCATGCCACGGCTGAACCAATCGAGCGATACGGCGCCCGCGATCAGCGCGGCCACCGATGCGGTGAAGTCCGCCGCCGATCAGGCCGCGCAGACCGCCGAGACCGCCACGGCCAACATCGCCGATGCGGCTGCGGAGAAGATGGATCGCCTTAAGGCCGATGCCGTAAAGGCTGTCGACGGCATCACCGCCCTCTTCGCAGACGGCCGCACGCCGAGTGTCGAGGCCTATAGCGCGGCCAAAACGCTGGCTCAGGGTGCGGTTCAGGCTCTGTCTTCGATCGAAATGCCCGAAGGTCTCGATGCCAAGCTCACGGATACGATGAAGGCCCTGCAGGCAGATGCTGCTCGCGCATTGGCGCTGATCGAGCAACTGCCCGACGACCCGGCCAAGGCCGCAGGACTGATTGCCTCGATCAAGGACGCATTGCTCGGCAAGCCGGTTGAGACTGCGGCTGCTCCGGCGGAAGCCGCAGCGTCCGAGTTGCCACGGTTCGACGTCCTCCGTGTCGAGCCGGATGGCTCCACGGTCATCGCAGGCAATGCGGCTCCGGGCGCGAAGGTTGAAATTCTCAACGACGGTGCGGTGATCTCGTCGCAGACCGTCGATGGCACCGGCGACTTTGCTGCCGTGCTCGACAATCCGCTGCCGCCCGGCGACCACGCATTGCAGATCCGGGCAACCGGTGCCGACGGCAAGTCCGTGACCTCGGAGGAAGTCGCGACCATTTCCGTGCCCGAAGGCGGCAAGGGCGAATTGCTGGCCATGGTTTCGACGCCGGGCAAGGCAAGCCGCCTGATCACCCTGCCGGGTGCCGCCGATACGGCTGCCGCGCCTGCCGCGACACCCGCTGCCACGGCACAAACCCAGCCGGCCGTGGCCGCCGCATCGGAGGCCACCACACCGGCCGCCGATAGCGCTGCTCCGGGCGCTACCGGACTGCCGGAACTGCCGGCGGCATCGAGCCAGCTTGCCGGCTCGGCGCCGACCATACCGGCCAGCGGAACGGACGTTTCGGCTGCGCCCGCCGCCGCACCGGCCACCGAAACGCCGGCTGCGAACACGACGCCGGCCGTTACAGCGGCTGAAGTCCAGGTGACCGCCGTCGAGATCGAAGGCGACCGGATCTTCGTTGCAGGCAAGGCACCCGTCGGCTCCACCGTCCGCGGCTTTGCCGACAAGGCGACGATCGGCGAGAGCAAGACCGATGCCAGCGGGCATTTCGTCATTGACGGAACGATGGCGCTGTCTGTTGGCAACCACATCATCGAAGTGGAACTGCTGGATGCCGCCGGCAAGGTGGTCGTGCGCGCTTCGGTTCCGTTCGAGCGACCGGAAGGCGAGCAGGTCTCGGTCGTGGCACCCGCACCCGACGCCAATGCGGGTCAGGCGGCACCGGAACAGGCGGAGTTCGAACGTCTGCGCATCTCGCTCACCAAGGCGCTGACAATTCTCGAAGGCCTTTACGCCAATGGCCAGAAGCCGGCGCTGGAACAGCTGGCAGCGGCGCGTTCGGCGACCGAAATCGGCCTGCAGTCGATCATCGACTTCCGTGCCGGCACAGCTGCCGCGCCGGAATTCAGCGCCTCCGTCGCCGCCCATGGCGCCAAGGCGAAGGAGGCACTGGCACTTCTGCAATCGGTTCCGACGGGTGACGTCGACGGCTTCGGCACAGTCTTGCCCAAGCTCGTTGGGCTGATCCGCGGCCTGCTCGACCAGCCGGCACTTCAGGCTGAAACACCGGCCTCTCCGGCCCCTGCCCCCGCCGCCCCGGCTGCCGCAGAGGCTGTTTCGCCGCCGGCCGCCAGCGCGGATGCATCGACCGAGCCGAAAACCATCCAGCAGGCGCCGCTGGCCAAGAGCGACAACAGCGTGATCATCCGTCGTGGGGACACGCTGTGGCAGATCTCGCGGCGTGTCTACGGCCAGGGTGTCCGCTACACCACCATCTACCTCGCCAATGAAAACCAGATCCGCAATCCGGACCTGATCGCACCGGGCCAGATCTTCACCGTTCCGAAGGATGCCCTGCCGAATGCCGAGGAAATCCACCGCAAACGTCTGCGCGGCGAACCGGTGAACTGAGCTTTCACGATCCGGTCATTGTATTGGGGCAGACAAAACCCTAATTGACGAGAGCGGCGATCCGGCGGGGTCGCCGCTTTTTATCTATCCAGGCAGTGGACTGACGGGGGCGGGCATGGCGGACAAAAAGAAGAAAACCGTATCGGCCGACGCCGGCAATCCGACGGAGACGCTGGTCAATCTCTGGCCTTACATGTGGCCAGCCGATCGCATGGACCTGAAGATGCGGGTGGTCTGGGCCACCGTTTTCCTCATCGTGTCCAAGTTCGTGCTGATCCTCGTCCCCTATTTCTTCAAATGGGCGACAGATGCACTGAACGGCAGGCTCGACATGGCGGGCATTCTCCCCGCCTTCCTGCTTGGTGCCGTCGCGCTCGTGGTGTTCTACAACGTCACCCGCATCCTGCAGGTCGGCCTCAACCAGTTGCGCGACGCGCTGTTTGCCAGCGTCGGCCAGTATGCCGTGCGCCAGCTCGCCTACAAGACCTTCGTGCACATGCACCAGCTGTCGCTGCGCTTCCACCTGGAGCGCAAGACCGGCGGATTGTCGCGCATCATCGAACGCGGCACCAAGGGCATCGAAACGATCGTACGCTTCACGATCCTCAACTCGATCCCGACCCTTATCGAGTTCCTGCTGACGGCTGCGATCTTCTGGTGGACCTACGGCTTCTCCTACCTCGCCGTCACCGCCTTCACGGTCTGGACCTATATCTGGTTCACCATCCGGGCATCGGACTGGCGTATCGGCATTCGCCGCGCAATGAACGACAGCGACACGGATGCCAACACCAAGGCGATCGATTCGCTTTTGAACTTCGAGACGGTCAAATATTTCGGCAACGAGGAAATGGAAGCCAAGCGCTTCGATGCCTCGATGGCGCGTTATGAAAAGTCGGCGACCCAGGTCTGGACCTCGCTCGGCTGGCTGAACTTCGGCCAGGGCGTGATCTTCGGCATCGGGACCGCCGTGATCATGGTGATGTCGGCGCTTGCCGTGCAGCGCGGCGATCAGACGATCGGCGACTTCGTCTTCGTCAATGCACTCCTGATGCAGCTCTCCGTGCCGCTCAATTTCATCGGCTTCGTCTATCGCGAAATCCGCCAGGGCCTGACCGACATCGAGCAGATGTTCGACCTCCTCGAAGTCGAGGCAGAGGTCGTGGACAAGCCGGGTGCGGCTGCACTTTCGATCGACAAGGGCGCTATCGCCTTCAAGGACGTGCATTTCCACTACGATCCCGATCGGCCGATCCTCAAGGGTGTTTCCTTCGAGGTGCCGGCCGGCAAGACCGTCGCTGTGGTCGGCCCGTCAGGTGCCGGAAAATCCACGATCTCCCGTCTGCTCTACCGTTTCTACGATGTGCAGCAGGGATCGATCACGATCGACGGCCAGGATGTGCGCGAGGTGACGCAGAAGTCGCTGCGCTCCGCGATCGGCATGGTGCCGCAGGACACCGTGCTGTTCAATGATACGATCGCGTACAATATCCGCTATGGCCGGCCCGGCGCGTCGGACGCGGAGATCGAGCAGGCGACCGAGGTTGCCCAGATCGCCCGTTTCATCAGAGAATTGCCCGAAGGCTACAACACGAAAGTGGGCGAACGCGGTCTGAAACTCTCCGGCGGCGAAAAGCAGCGCGTGGCCATCGCCCGCACCGTCTTGAAGGCACCGCCGATCCTGATCCTCGACGAAGCGACCTCCGCGCTCGACACCACGACCGAGCACGAGATCCAGTCGGCCCTCGACGTGGTCTCGAAGAACCGCACAACGCTTGTCATCGCACACCGGCTGTCGACCGTCGTCAATGCCGACGAAATCATCGTGTTGAAGGGTGGCGAGATCGCCGAGCGGGGCAGCCATGCCGTGCTGCTGGAGCAGAACGGGCTTTACGCCTCAATGTGGAACCGCCAGCGCGAGGCCACTCAGGCCGAAGAACGTCTGCGGCAGGTGCGGGAAAGCGACGAACTGGGCGTCGTTGTGCGGCGGCCACCGGCGGTCTGATACGACGGCACGTGCTTTACCCGGCAATGTGGAGCTGGTTACGCCCCCCTCGTTTTGCTTGGTAGAGCGCGATATCGGCACGACGTAACGCCTGATCGATCGTCTCGTCCGACGGATTGAAATAAGCCAGTCCGCCGCTGATCGTGCCGGCCGCGCCGGCACCGGTCTGAACCTTGCAATAGCGGGCGATGTCGCTGCGGGCTTTTTCGAGCATGTCACGGGCGGTCGCGACGGATTTTCCAGAGAAGAAGACGAAGAACTCCTCGCCGCCGGCGCGGGCGACCAGCATGCCTTCTGCCTCCTGCTGGCGCAGCGCGTCGACGATCGAACACAAGGTGACGTCCCCTTCCGCGTGACCCAGTTCATCATTGATCGATTTGAAATTGTCGATGTCGATGACGGCGACCGCGAGCACGTCCTCCCGCCCTGCGGCTGCGATCGTTTCGGATGCGACCTGGAAGAACTTGCGGCGATTGGCGGCATTGGTGAGCGGATCCCGCTCGGCGGCGTCCATGAGCCGTGATTCGAGTTCCTTGCGCTCCGTGATGTCGATGACCACGCCGGCGAGGCCGCGAATGTCGCCCTTTTCGGAATCAAGGCGGGCCTTGTGCACCATGATGTGGCGCATGCCCGTATCCGGCAGGCATACATCCGTTTCCGTCCGCATCACTCCGCCCTGGCGCAGCAGTTTCAGATCGGAGGCATGATAGGCTTCGGCGGTGTCCTGCGGCAGGAACTCCTGCAGCCGTCGCCCGAGGATATTCCTTCTGTCCACGCCGAGAAAACGGCCAAAGGCCGCGTTGCAGACGAGATAGCGCCCGTTGACATCTTTCACATAGATGGGCGTCGGGAGATGATCGAGGCCATATTGCCAGATGTCCAGCTTGTCCTGCATTCCCTGCAGCCAGCGTTCATGTTTCTCGCGCAGTTCGAGGTGGCGCTTGGCGCGCATCAGACAGGGGACGAGTTGTTCCATGTCCTGCTCGAACAATATGTCGTCCGCACCCGCCTCGAAGAGATCGCCCTGCAGGGCGGGATCGGCCTCAAGGGCCGTCACCGCCACCAGATAGACGGCGTCCCGATGAACCGCGCGCAGTTCGCCAACTTCCCTGCCGCGCAAGGTCGCATCGGCTGAGACGAAACAGACCGCGCCCTGAGCGACGAAGCCGGGATCGGAGACCGAGACCGCACGCAACGGTTCAAGGATTGCAGGCTGTGCGCGGCCGGTGGCCGAGAACCAGCACAAACCATCTGCAGATCCGGGGTCCGGCAGGTCTTCATTCTTCAAAGCAGGTTGCAATTCGAGATCCTTGGGCGGAAGCGAGACAGCGCTCGCTACAACAGGCACCCTTTTTTTAGGGTGTAATTATTTACAGAATCTCGCCAGCCGGGTGCTTGTGACATCTTTTTTCACAAAGCTTCGAAATCGCGAGGAACGCAGTTGATTTGCCAGCCGGCATTGCCCCTGCCGGTCTTTCGGGGTAGTCACGGGCAACCGTTTTTCTAACGATCGAGGAACTCATGGATCTGCTGGAAACCATACGCAAGACGATCGTGCCGGTGCACAAGGAAGGATATCCTTTCATCGCGGCCTTCTTCGTCGCGTCGCTGGTGCTCGGCTGGCTCTGGGACCCGTTGTTCTGGGTCGGCCTTATCCTCACCCTCTGGTGCGCCTATTTCTTCCGTGACCCGGAACGCGTCACACCGCAGGACGACGATCTGGTGATCAGCCCCGCCGATGGCCGTGTCTCCTCCGTGCAGATGAGCGTGCCGCCGGAAGAGCTTCATCTCGGCCGCGAACCGATGCTGCGCATCACCGTTTTCATGAACGTCTTCAACTGCCATGTGAACCGTGCGCCAATGCGCGGCCGCGTGACGACCATCGCCTACAAGGAAGGCGAGTTCCTGAATGCGGAACTGGACAAGGCGAGCACCGACAACGAGCGCAACGGGCTCGTCATCGAGACGCGGCACGGTGCCATCGGCGTCGTGCAGATTGCAGGTCTCGTCGCGCGCCGCATCATCTGCTGGACCAATCCGAACGAAACCCTCGAAGCCGGCGAGCGTTTCGGTCTCATCCGCTTCGGCTCACGGCTCGACGTCTTTCTGCCGGCGGGCGCTGAACCGCGCGTTTCCGTCGGCCAGACAGCGATCGCCGGTGAAACGGTCCTTGCCGAATTCGGTTCGACCAAGGGTCCGGTCATCAGTCGCCGCGCTTGAGGGAGAGCGAGATGGAGGTGCCGAACAATACGCCTGAGGGCCGCACCGCACCCACCGTGGATCCGAATGCGCGCGGGCCGCGCCTGCGGGAGATTCCACTGCGTCTCGTGATCCCCAACCTGATCACGGTCCTTGCGATTTGCGCCGGTCTGACGGGCATCCGGCTGGCGTTCGAAAACCGGTACGAGCTTGCCGTCTCCATGGTGCTGCTCGCCGCCTTTCTCGATGGCATTGACGGTCGCATCGCACGGATGATGAAGGCAACGTCGAAATTCGGCGCGCAGATGGATTCGCTCGCCGACATCATCAATTTCGGCGTGGCTCCCGCTCTGGTGCTTTATGTCTATGTGCTAGATCAGGCACGCTCCCTGGGCTGGATCGCCGCACTTATCTATACGATCGCAGCCGGTCTGCGGCTTGCCCGCTTCAACGTCATGGCCGACCGCGAGACGAAGGCCCCCTGGCAGTCGGAATTCTTCGTTGGCGTGCCCGCACCGGCCGGTGCGGCTCTGGTGTTGCTTCCGGTGTATATCGGCTTCCTCCAGGTCGAGCTGTCCCAGCCCTTCGCCTATGCAAGTGCAGCCTACACGATCGTGATCGCCTATCTCCTGGTCAGCCGCCTTCCCGTCTGGTCGGGCAAGTCAGAGACCAGCCATATCCGACGCGACTTGGTCTTCCCGATGATCCTGGGTGTCGTGCTCTATGTGGCCCTGCTGATGAGCTTCACCTGGGAGGTGCTGGTGGTGACGGTTATCCTTTATCTCTGCTCGCTGCCGATCGGCGCCCGCAACTGGCACAGGCGCTACGGAACCCTCACGATCGGGGAAGAGAGCGCCGAAAAGGGACTGTCTGAAATCGACCGCGGCGTCTGAAAACCCGCAAAATTTGCCCGAAAATGCCTGCATCCAGCCCCGGCAAGCCGAAAAGCTTGCGCGGGGCTCTCGTTTTGTATCGCTTTTTGCGAAATTTGACTTGAGTCACAGACTCGGTCACGCTTTTGTCATGTTCTCCGCAGAGAGAGCCGCACAACAAAATACCGGGTCAGGAATCATCCAGAGGACAATGACAATGTCGAACGCAAACGAAGCCGAGCAGCAAAAGCCGGCAAACCAGAATCTCGCCGCCAACTACCGACCGCTCGGCTTGAAGGCCGTGGTTGCCGCAGCCCTGATGCTGAAGCGCAAGCCGGCCCCCAAGGTCGCCTGAGGCTTTGGCCTCTCACCGCTAGAACAGGCTCATCTGTCCGTCGCCGGGTTTTGCCGCGGCGGGCTTTTCCTGCCGGGTGCGCGGAACAACCGGCATCTGGAGTTCCGGGCCGACATTGGCCACCTTGTTGACAAGGTCCGATACCGGAATTGCCTCGAACAGGTCCTCCTGCGCCGGCTTCATCAGATCGGCAACGTCGCGCGGCTCGCCGCTGCGGCAATCGAGCCACCGGGTATAATCCTCCGGCGCGATGACGACCGGCATTCGGTCATGGATCGGGCTGATTGCCCTGTTGGCCCCGACTGTGAGAATGCAACCGGTATCGAGCTCGGCTCCATCCTTTGACATGTAGGTTTCCATCAGGCCGGCAAAACAGACGACGCCGCCCTGACGCGGGCGGATCCAGTAGGCTTGGGGCTTTTCGCCGCTTTCCTTCGACGGCCTGTGCCATTCGTAAAAGCCCGACGTCGGCACCAGAATACGCCGATGGCGCATGGCGGCGCGGAACGAAGCCTTTTCGATCGCCGTTTCGGAACGGGCATTGATCAGCAAGGTGAACTCGGCCGGATCCTTCACCCATGAGGGGATCAGCCCCCAGCGGAGGAGAACGGCAAGCCGATCGGGCCTGTTGCTCCCCGGTTCGGTCGGCGGCCCCGCCATAACCGCGAGAATCGGCTGCGTGGGCGCAATGTTGTAGCGTGCCGGGAAGTCTTCCAGCTCCATCAGGCTCAGGATTTCGCGCACCTCTTCCGGGCTCGCGGTCAATGCAAAACGTCCGCACATTTATGTTAGATGGCAGTCCCGGCGGCGAGGGTCAAGCAGCGGTCTGGCTTGCGGGTCCGGCCAAAAGCCGCGATATTCGCCCACGTCGCTGCTTCGTTTGGCAGCCGCCACCGTTCCGGAGCCTTGTCGCATGAGCCAACCCCGCCTCGCCTCGTCTGCCATCGTCGAACGGGCCGGGCGTTATCTTCTCGTGCGCCGCGGCAATCCGCCGGCAGCCGATCTCTATGCCTTTCCCGGCGGTCGCGCCGAGCCCGGCGAAACGCCGGCCGAAACCGCGCTTCGCGAACTCGAAGAAGAGACCGGCATCATCGGGCGGAATCCGCGTCTGTTCGAAACCTACGAACTCCTGCCGGAAGCCGGCGTTGCCGGCAGCCATTATCTGCTGTCGGTCTTCCGCGTCGACGCGGATGGCGACAGCCTGGCCGAGGCGCGCAGCGATGCCATCGATGCCGGCTGGTTCCTTCCTGACGAAATTGACGACCTGCCGGTGCCCCCCAGCGTGCGCGACTGCGTGCAAAAACTCGCTGCGTCATCAACCGCGGAGGCGAGAGGCTGACATGCTGCTTTCTGCAAATCGGCCCGCCATCCTGCTGGCGCTTTCCCTTATGCTTCTGCCGTCTTTCGCCGCAACAGCGCAGGACAGCAGTGTCATCACGCCGGGGCCCGCCGTCGAAACGGAGAAACCGACCCCTTATGACGATCGCCTCGGACGCTTATCGGAGATCGTGGGGGCCGTGCATTACCTTCGCAATCTCTGCAACGCATCCGGCGAGCCTGAATGGCGGCAATCCTTGCAGGCGCTGCTTGAGGCAGAGACCCGGGATGAGCCTAAACGGCGGGCCAGACTGACGGCGGCCTACAACCGCGGATACCGGTCTTTTGCCGCCGTTTATACCTCTTGCACGCCGGCTGCAGTTCGTGCAGAGGAGAATTACCGTAACGAAGGCGCAACACTCGCCACAGAAATTACCGCCCGTTATGGAAATTAACGATTAATTCACCTCTTTTGGCCTCACCCCGTGTCGTTTTGGCAAAAGGCTGATACGGTCGTTAAGACCTGAGTAAGAGTGCTTCGAGGAATGCCCATGGAACCGCGCCGCAACGAGATCGACGACATGATCGTTCACGAGAAGATGCAGGCTGCGTTGGAATACCAGAACGAGGCCTGGGCCGACGGCATGGCGGATGGCATCGAACCTGAAATCATCGCGGATGCCGCCTTTGCGCTGGCGATGCGCGAAACGATCCGCATCCATGGCGAACACGGCGCTGAGGCTATCCTCGACGCACTGAAGACCCGCCTGCTGGCGGGCGAATTCTCGCCCGAGCGTCGGGTCCAGTAAACAGACTGCAGAGGCTTAGAATGACGATTTCTTCGCGGGTCAGGCTCATTTGCTTGACAGGCGCGCTGGCACTATCGGTCACCAGCCTTCCCTTCTCCTGGCCGAGCCCGGCCCATGCGCTGTCCGATATCAAAGACATCACGCCGCATCCGCGGGACGAAGATTCAACCGTCACGCCTGCCCCCCAACCGGGCGAGGACGAAGATCTGACGGACGATGCCTTTCCGGTCATTCCCGATCCCGATCCGCTGATCAAGACTCCGCAGTCGGAAGAGACCGAACCCGCCACTGCCGAGGAGGCTGCGCCCGAGGTCATCTATGACATCGAAAAGGCGCCGGAGCCGGTGCGCCGCATGCGCAAGCTGATCATGGACGCGGCAGCAAGCGGCGATATCCAGGCCCTGAAGCCACTGTTCGATATCGGCCCCGATCAGACACAGATACCGTTGCAAACACCCGAGCAGGATCCGATTTCCGCCCTGAAGGGCCTATCGGGTGACGACGAAGGCCAAGAGATCCTGGCGATCCTGCTCGATGTGCTTTCGACCGGCTTCGTGCAACTGGACAAGGGCACACCGGACGAGGCCTATGTCTGGCCCTACTTTGCAGGCAAGTCACTGGCCCTGCTCTCCCCCCGCGAAAGGGTCGAGCTTCTCAGGATCGTAACCGCAGGCGACGTCGCGGAGATGCAGGAACAGGGCAATTACAACTTCTTCCGGGTCGGCATCAGCCCCGATGGCAAGTGGAAGTTTTTTACCGTCGGTGACTGACGACGTATTCACCGGATCGGCAAACTGTGGGCTGTGATGCCGTGCGCTTGTCGGCTAGACTTGGTGCGCCTAACTGTGCGGGCAGCGCAACATCACGGTGAACCTCATGCCTTCAGCCTTCCTGCCTGACCGATGCTTCATTCATGTTGGCGGTCCGGATGCAGAACATTTTCTGCAGAACCTGATCACCACCGACCTCGGCAGCCTTGCCGAAAGCGAAGCGCGTCCCGGTGCACTTTTGACCCCGCAGGGCAAGATCCTGTTCGATTTCCTGATCTGGCGCACGAGTGACGGTTTCGTACTGGATACCGGTGCTGCGCAGCAGGAGGCTCTGATCCGACGGTTGACGATGTACAAGCTGCGCGCTGCCGTAACGCTGACTGCCGGCGCAGAAACCGGCGCCACCGTCACCTGGGGCGGCGAGGACGAGAGCGGCGTTCTCGATCATCGCTTTGCCCTCGCTGGCACGCCGGTTCGCCGTATGGTCGGCAAGGTCGGTGAGCCCGGCGATGTCTCGGCTTATGCTGCGCTGCGCATTCTCAACGGGGTTCTCGAATCGGGATCCGATTACGCGCTGCAGGACGCTTTTCCGCATGATGTTTTGTTCGACAAGTCCGGCGGCGTTTCCTTCCGCAAGGGCTGTTATGTCGGCCAGGAAGTGGTATCGCGCATGCAGCACCGCTCAACCGCGCGGCGGCGCGCCGTCCTTGTCTCGGCCGATCAGCCGTTGGCGACGACCGGCACGGAGATCACCATTGACGGCAAGCCGATCGGCGCCCTCGGGACCGTTGCGGGAACACGCGGGCTTGCGATCATCCGCATCGACAAGGCCGGCGAAGCCATGGCAAAGGGCGTGCCGGTGCTTGCCGCTGACGTGCCCGTGACCCTTGCCCTGCCCGCGTGGAGCGGTCTCAGCTTTCCGTCCGATGCCGCAGAGGATGCCTGAGGCATGATGGAAACGACCGCCATCTCGGGCCGCGCGTGGCAGCGCATGCTGTCAGGACGCCGACTCGACCTGCTCGACCCCTCCCCGCTCGATGTCGAAATCTCGGATATTGCCCATGGCCTTGCCCGCGTCGCCCGCTGGAACGGCCAGACCTCCGGCAACCACGCGTTTTCCGTCGCCCAGCACAGCCTGATCGTCGAGGACATCTTTCGCCGGTCTTGCCCCAAGGCGACGGCGGACGATCTGATGATGGCGCTGCTGCATGACGGACCGGAATATGTGATCGGAGACATGATCTCGCCCTTCAAAGCGGTCGTGGGCGGTGGCTACAAGGTGGTCGAGAAGCGGCTTGAAGCGGCGATCCATCTGCGTTTCGGACTTCCGGCCCATCCAAAGGCTGCCCTGAAGGACCAGATCAAGAAGGCGGACATGGTTTCCGCCTATTTCGAGGCAACGGTGCTTGCGGGCTTCGCTGAAGCAGAGGCCAGAAAATTCTTCGGTCAACCGAAGGGTTTTACGCGTGACACGATCCTGATTGATCCGCTGCCCGCCTATCAGGCACAGGCAAAATTCCTCGAGCGTTTCGAGGCGATCGAGGCGGAACGGCAGGCTGCAAGCCGGGTTGTTCGATGAGCGCCATCGTCGTTGCCCCCCTTGCCCGCATCGCGGAAATGGCCGTGCGCCACAAGGCGTCGGAGATGATCAGCCTGCTCGCCGCCAACCAGGATTTTCACCGGCCTGCCGTCATTCGCGCGGAGCGGCATCTGAAGCTTGGCATGAATGACATCACCTTTGCCGGCACCGGCGATCTGATCGCGCCGCAGGAAGTGCATGTCAAAGAGATCATCGAGTTTGCCCGCAGTTGGGACCAATCCGCGCCACTCATCGTGCATTGCTGGATGGGGGTGTCGCGTTCGCCGGCCGCCGCGATGATCGCAAGCCTTGCCGTCCATCCTGAGGACGACGACGACGCCTTGGCGCGGCGTCTGCGGGGGGCCTCCCCCTATGCGACCCCCAATATGCGGCTGGTCGAAATCGGCGATGCCATGCTCGGGCGGGAGGGACGTTTTGCTCGCGCGGTGAAAGCGCTCGGCCGGGGCGCGGATACGGACGGCAACCAGCCCTTCGTGCTGCCGCTTCCCGTTCGGGAGCCGGTCGCGCCATGAGTGCGGCGGCCGATATCGAGATCGGCCTCAATGCCGCGATCGTAGCGATCGCAGAGGGACAGCCGCGCCTTCTGGTGGTTCCCGCCGGCCAGAGCGGGCTCGATGCCCTGCCCTTCGGGCCGTTCGACCCCACACGCCACCGAACGATGGAAATGTCGTTGCGCCAGACCGTGGAAACACAGACGGCCTTGCAACTGGGTTACATCGAGCAGCTTTACACCTTCGGCGATCGCGGGCGGCACACCATGCCCGGCGACAGCGGTCCGCATGTGGTCTCGGTCGGCTATCTGGCGCTGACCCGTCTGGAGCCGGAAGGGGTGGCGCGGCTTGAAACCTCGGGGGCTGCCTGGCGCGACTGGTACGGATTCCTGCCCTGGGAAGACTGGAGACAGGGGCGACCGGGCCTGATCGATCAGGTCATTTTGCCGGCCTTGAAAGCCTGGGCCGCAGAACACGTGGACGAGGCGACGCGTGGCCCCGCTATATCCCGCCGTTCTCGGCTCAAACTCGCCTTCGGCCTCGATGACTTTCCCTTCGATGAGGAGCGGGTGCTGGATCGCTACGAGCTTCTCTACGAGGCCGGGTTGCTGGATGAGGCAGTGTCGGACGGCCGTGTCGACCGCCGGCACGTCGCCGTGCCGCTGGGCCGGCCGATGCGACACGACCACCGGCGGATTGCAGCAACGGCGCTCGCGCGGCTGCGCAGCAAGATCAAGTACCGGCCCGTGATCTTCGAGCTGATGCCGCCGCAATTCACCCTCACCGCCCTGCAGGCAACCGTCGAGGCGATCTCGGGCCGCCATTTGCACAAGCAGAATTTCCGGCGGCTAGTCGAAGGCGCCGAACTGGTCGAAGCCACAGGGGAAACACAGGCCGCGACCGGTGGGCGACCGGCAGCCCTGTTCCGCTTCCGGCGGCAGATCGTCGAAGAACGTCCCGCTCCCGGACTCAAACTCGGCGGACGCCCGAGCGGTTGACCCATCGCCTCCGCGCCCCATCTAGCCCTTGTCGTCAACAACACGGGACATGAGGCATGGAGCAACAGGCAAGCGACGTCATACTGGCATCCCAGGCAGCGCTGGCACAGGCGGGCAGGCTTGCGGTCGAATATTCCTTCTCCATCCTCGGTGCCCTGCTGCTTCTTGGCCTCGGCTGGTGGCTGTCGGGCCTTCTCAGCCGGTGGACGCATGCGGGGCTGCTGCAATTGCGCGGCATCGACGAAACGCTCGCTCGCTTCTTCGCGAATGTCGTGCGCTATGCAGCACTGATCCTCGTCTTCGTCACGGTTCTCGGACAGTTCGGCGTGCAAACGGCATCGATCATCGCCGCACTCGGCGCTGCCGGTCTCGCCATCGGCCTTGCCCTCCAGGGAACCTTGCAGAACATCGCGGCGGGCATCATGCTCTTGGTGCTGCGGCCGTTCCGCGTCGGCGAATATATCGACACCGGCTCGATCTCAGGCACGATCGTCGAGATCGGCCTCTTCGCCACCGAACTTCGCACGCCCGACGGGCTGTACCGTCTCGCCCCCAATTCGATCCTGTGGAACGTGCCGATCACCAATTTCAGCCGCCATCAGACGCGGCGTTTCGAGCTCAAGGTCGGTATCGGCTATGAAGACGACATCGATGCTGCGGAAAAGATCATGCAGGATCACGCTGCGGCCGATCCTCGCGTGCTGTCGGACCCGGCCGTTGCCACCCATGTCGATCAGTTGGCAGACAGCTCCGTCATCATCACGATGTGGTACTGGACCAAGTCATCGGACTTCTGGCCGACATCCCGCGCGATGATCAAGAAGGTGAAAGCATCCTTCGACCGGCACGGCATTTCGATCCCCTATCCGCAGGTTACCTATCATGCGGATGCCGCTCTGGCGGAGGGAGGCCCAGCATCGAAAGTCCACCGACCGTCGGACAATCCCCGTACACCGGAGTGAGCCGACTGCCGCCACAGCCGCCCCTCCGGCGTACGAGGATCGAACCCTGGAGACGCTTAGGACTGCTGCGTCTCCCCACTGTTCTCGCGGTAAGCGTCGATGACGCGCTCCATTTCCGCGAGAATGTCGAATATGCTGACAGTATCGTCGGTCGACGCACCGGCTTCTGCCGTGTCCAGCGACCGCGGACCGCTGGCGAAACCGGCGGCGAAGGCATCCTCGGTGAGGAAGCCTGACTTCTCGGCGTCGAGTTCCTCAAAGCGGGCGACGGCATCGTCTTCGCTGATTTCTTCCGGCCGCGCGGCGACGAATTCTTCCTGGGTGATGCGCCCGTCTCCGTCGGCATCGATGGCGCTGAACAGGTCACGAGCGTCGCGGGCCCCTTCGTTTTCCGCTTCCACCGATGACAGTTGCAGAAGCATGGAAATCATGCTGCCGCGCAACTGAGACTGGGCGCCGGTCGCGGCATTCTCGCTCGACACGGTCGGATCCTGGGTGCGGCCTGACTTTGCGGCCTGGAGTTCCTCGTTGCTGATGATGCCGTCACCGTTGGTGTCGAGGCTGGACAGTGAGACACGTCCTGCAGATCCGCTTCCGTTCGATGAAATGATGCCCGTCATGAACCCTCCGAGTATCCGCCAAAATACGCGATTTGCCTGGACAACCGTGCCGTGTCCGCGATTCCGGGGTATGGGATTCTCAAAAAGTGGTCAAAACTATTAATCGTGGATGATAACTATCGAAGGATCGGCTTATATAAAATCAAGTCTATGAGATATCTGCACAAGTTCGGAATCGACAGCGGTCCGGCCAGTGTCGCGGAGATGAGAGGCAAGCAGTATATCTTCCCGGCTCAGACCAAACTTGAGTCCAATCCGATATCCATTGTCGGCGCCGCCATCGTAATCTTCGATGTCGAGACATAATCAACACCGGTTTCGGCAATCGCACGGATCGTTTCGAGCGTGACATTGCCCGATGCTTCCAGAATCACCCGTCCGCGTCCGGCGGCATAGACCTCGGGCGTTTGGCCATGGCGGATACGATTGATCTCGACCGCCTCCGCCAGACGGTCCGGGGTCATGTTGTCGAGCAGGATGACGTCGGGACCGGCATCCAGCGCCTGACGCATCTGGTCGAGCCTGTCCACTTCCACCTCGACCTTGACCAGATGCCCGGCATAGGCACGGGCAGCGGCAATGGCTTGGCCAACACCGCCGGCAACCGCAATATGATTGTCCTTGATCAGGATCGCATCGTCGAGGCCGTAACGGTGGCTGGAGCCGCCGCCGAGGCGGACGGCGTATTTCTCCACGGCCCGCAGCCCCGGCAATGTCTTGCGCGTGCAGGTGACCCGGGCCCCCGTATGGGCGATCGCATCGGCGAAGCGAGCGGTGTAACTGGCGACGCCAGAGAGATGCATGAGAAAGTTGAGTGCCACTCGTTCGGCAGAAAGCACGGCGCGCGCGGGGCCTTCGACACGGGCGAGAGCCTGTCCGGCGTGCACGTGGTCGCCGTCACTCACCAGCGCTTCGAAGCGGATGGCGGGGTCGATCAGCCGGAAGGCGGTTTCGGCCAGAATGAGGCCTGCGATCACGCCCGCATCGCGACCGTTGATCGTCATCCGCGCCGTCTTTTCCGGCCCGATGGTCGCATAGGTGGTGATGTCGCCCGCCCGGCCAAGATCCTCGAGCAAGGCGTCGCGCACGAGGTCCTCGATCATCAGGGGCGAAAGTTGCGGACGGAAGCTTTCCGGTGTTGTCATTGTCTCGTCCTTTCACGGTCAACCGGTGATCTCGGCTGCGATCTTCTCTGCTTCACGCAGCGTCAGATAGGTGCGGCGCCGGAATGCCTCGTCGGATGCCGGATAATCGGAGCGCATCTGCGCGCCACGGCTTTCCCGGCGGCGGAGTGCACCGACCGCAATCAGCCTCGCGGTTGCCGTGATGTTGGAAAAGCGGATACGCGGCCGCTCCCGCTCCAGGCGGGCGATTTCGCGGATGAGGGTCTTCAATTCCTCCTCTTCGCGGATCACTCCGGCATGCCTGCTCATCAGGCGGCGGAGTTCCTTCAATTCGGCGCTATCCTCCAGCGTGACGAGATCGTCGTTCTCGCCGGCCGCCTTGGGCCATTCGTAGAGCGAGGCTTCCGGCAGCATGCCCTTGATGCTGTCGGCGATGCGGCTGGCGAAAACGACTGCTTCGAGGAGCGAGTTGGACGCCAGCCGGTTGGCGCCATGGACGCCGCTGGACGTCACTTCGCCTGCGGCCCAGAGGCCATCGAGCGAGGTGCGTCCGTCTGCATCTACGGCAATCCCGCCCATGTGATAATGGACGGCAGGCACGACCGGGATGGGCTGCATCACGGGATTGATACCGGCTGCTATACACGAGGCGTAAACGGTTGGAAAATGTTCGGCGAACTTCGCTCCGATCGCCCTGGTGCAGTCGAGGAAGGCGCCACGACCGGCGGCGACCTCGGCAAAGACACCGCGGGCGACAATGTCGCGGGGCGCAAGTTCAGCGTCGGGATGCAGGTCCGTCATGAAGCGGTGCCCGGCACGGTTGACAAGGACCGCGCCATCGCCGCGCAGGGCTTCGGTCGCAAGCGGCGCCGGATCATGTCCGATGTCGATGGCGGTCGGGTGGAACTGGACGAATTCCGGATCGGCGATCACGGCCCCGGCTCTGGCGGCCATGCCGACACCGGTGCCGCGTGCCTCGGCGGGGTTGGTCGTCACCTCGTAGAGATGGCCGACACCGCCCGAGCACAGCACGACGGCCCGGGCCGGAAAGGCAACACGCGTCTTCGACTGGCCGGCATCGGGCCTTGCAATGACGCCGGAGACGAAGCGGCCTTCGGCGATCAGTTCCTCGACGACATACCCTTCCATCACCCGGATCGATGGCGTGCGGCGCACCGCTGCGATCAAAGCCTCCATGATGGCGCCGCCGGCGCGATCACCCGCGACACGCACGATGCGGCGTTCAGAATGTGCTGCTTCACGAGACAGCAGGAGATGGCCCTCGAGATCGCGGTCGAAGGGCACGCCATAGGCGAGCAGGTCATGGATACGATCCGGCCCTTCCGAAATCATCAGCCGCGCCATCTTCTCTTCGACCAGACCGGCACCGGCCGCGACCGTATCGGCCAGATGCTTGTCGAAGCTGTCGCCAGGGCTCATGGCGGCGGCAATGCCGCCTTGCGCCCAGGCGGAGGACGCGCCCTGCCCGATCGGGGCCGCAGCCAGCACAGTCACGGGGCGCGGTGCCAGCTTCAGCGCACAGAACAGGCCGGCGAGGCCGCCACCGACGATGACGATATCGTCGATGCCCTGCCAGGACTGTGGGCGCATGGATTCGAGATTGGTCGGCATTCAGCCCTCCCCGGCTGGCAGCACTGCCTCAGTTCTTCAGATTGATCATCCGCTCGACCGCCAGCCTTGCGCGGCCGGCAATCGCGGGATCAACCGTTACCTCCTCTGTCATGAAGAGCAGGCTGTCGAGGATCTTCGGCAGCGTGATGCGCTTCATGTGCGGACAGAGATTGCACGGCTTGACGAAATCGACGTCGCGGACTTCGGCCTGGATATTGGAGGCCATCGAGCATTCGGTGACCAGGAGAACACGGGCCGGGCGCTTGTTCTTGACGTAGTCGATCATGCCCTTGGTCGAGCCGGCATAGTCGGACACGGCCAGCACGCTCGGATGGCACTCCGGGTGAGCCACGATCTCGATGCGGGGATCGGCCTTCTTGTATTCCAGGAGCTCGTCGGCCGTGAAGCGCTCGTGAACCTCGCAATGGCCCTTCCAGGTGAGGATCTTCTTGCTCGTCTGGTTGGCAACGTTCATCGCCAAATATTCGTCAGGGATACAAAGGACCGTGTCGCTGTCGAAGCTGTTGACCACGTCGACGGCATTGGCCGAGGTGCAGCAGATGTCGGTCTCGGCCTTCACGTCGGCAGACGTGTTCACATAGGTGACGACGGGCACGCCGGGATAACGTTCACGCAGGAGGTGGACATCGGCACCGGTGATCGATTCCGACAGCGAGCAGCCGGCGCGGCCGTCGGGGATCAGCACCGTCTTCTCCGGATTCAGCAGTTTCGAGGTCTCGGCCATGAAATGTACGCCGCACTGGACGATAATCTCGGCATCGACACTCACGGCGTCGCGGGCGAGCTGAAGCGAATCGCCCTTGATGTCGGCGACGCAGTGAAAGATCTCCGGCGTCTGATAGTTGTGCGCGAGAATGACCGCGCCACGCTCTTTCTTCAGCCGGTTGATCGCATGGATATAAGGCGCGAAGACCGGCCACTCGATTTCAGGGATGAAGTCGCGAACGCGCTCATAGAGATGCGCTGTCTCTCGCGCGACAGCCGGCGTGTAATCAAGATCCGGGCGCTCCCGGGTTCCGAAACGCTCGGCCGCAGTCGGCATTGCGCCGCCTGCCGTTCGCTGAGTCTGGACTTCCATGGCGACCTCCTCCCATAATTATGCTCACATTGAGCATAACAAGAGCCAAAGAAAACCGGCTGCTGCCGGTCATCCGCATTTAGAAAGTTTCGGCTGCGATTGCAAGTGCGGCGTCGTGGATCACCGTCACCACCACCGACGGTGATCCACGACGCTTCCCCTTGCCGACAAATCCATTAGTTTGTCGGAACAAAATCATGGAACCCCGAGAGGTCCGATGTTCGAAATCCTGCCGCTGATCCTGATCGGTGTCCTGTTCATCAGCCTGCGTGGCGCCGGCAAGCGGATCGACCGTCTGGAACGAGACCTGGGCGCCATGCGCGAAGACCTGTTGCGGCTTACAGAAGGCGGAGCCCTCACTCGGCCCGCCGACGCCCTATCCGAGCGGGAGAATGCGACGGTCGAAGGGATTGCAGCGGAAGAAAATTCCGCAGAACCGACGGCGGTCGGCGCAGACCATAGCCTTCGGGAGGAGCTATCTCCGCCTGCAACCGACGAGGCGCTGGATAAGGCTGCGCTTACAGTCTCCGACGAAACACCGACACTTTCGACCGACGAACCAGCAAGAACTGCCACAGCCAAGCCGACGGAGAGCCTGGAGAGCCTCATCGGCGCACGCTGGGCGGTCTGGGCCGGAGGGCTCGCCTTGGCGCTGGGCGGCGTTTTTCTCGTGCGCTACTCAATCGAAAGCGGGCTGCTCGGCCCGGGTGTGCGGCTGTCGCTCGCCGCGCTCTTCGGCCTGCTGTTGATGGCCGCCGGCGAACTGGTCCGGCGCCAGGCGCTGCCGCAAACCACTGCGCTCTATGCCAATGCCATGGTTCCCGGCATCCTGACGGCGGCCGGTGCCGTCGCCCTGTTCGGGGCAATCTATGCTGCCCACGGTATTTATGAATTCATTGGTCCGGCAAGTGCCTTCGTCCTTCTGGCGCTCACCGCCTTCGCCGTGCTGGGGCTGTCGCTCCTGCACGGTCAGGCTTTGGCAGGCCTTGGCCTCGCCGGATCGATGGTGACACCGCTGCTGGTGTCGTCAACAAGCCCCAACCCGTGGACCCTGTTCATTTTTCTAACGGTCGCACAGATCGCGACTGCCATCGCCTCACGGATGCGCGGCTGGCGGATCGTGCCGGCGCTCGCCCAGGTGGGGCTTGGCCTTTGGGCGCTGATCGGTCTCTTCGAACTCGGTGACCTGACGCCGGTAACGCTCTCGCTTATTGCAATGATCGCCGCCTGGGTGATGATCTGGCCTGGCAACACGCGGGCCGAGACTGTTGACCGGGCTCTGTCCTGGGACGCACTCGGACGTCGGATGGCCTCCGGCACGCTCGGGCTCGACGTCACGCTGTCGCTGTCCATTCTGTTCCCAGCTCTTGCCATGCTGGTGCGGACAGGACCGACGGATATCTTCCCGACCTTCTGCTTTGCCGCGCTGATCGCCGTGCTCGCCTCTGCGGGCGCCGCCCATCGTGGCGCTTTCTGGCCGACCATCCTCGCAGCCATCGGCGCCGTGTTCGGTGCCCTTGTCGAGACGAACATGATCACGCAGGTGCAGACGGTACTCAGCGGCGTCGGCGTGGCTGATGAGACGGTGACGGGCCTCGACCGCATGGTCGTTTTGCTGCTCTTCTATCTGGGTGGCATGTTCACCCTGCTGGGGCTCTCCTTCATCCGCCGGCGCGGTCGCGTCGACACCGTCATGTCGACGCTCTGGGCCGGGCTTTCAGCCCTCATGCCGGTTCTGCTCGCCACCATCAGCTTCGTCTTCTACGGCGTTTATGGCGGCGACTGGCATCACGGGCTTTACGCGCTTGCCATGGGCGCCGTGCTGCTGGCGGCCACAGAATGGCTGGAGCGGACAGGAATGTCGGCAGACTTGCGTCGCGCCGGCGACTTGCTGCTGGCGGGCAGCTTCGCCGCCTTTGCGCTGGCGCTGCACACGCTGACGGACGGCCTGGCGACCACCATTCTGCTCGCAGTTCTGGGCTTTGCCTACCTGATGGCGACACGATTGCGCCGCTGGAGCGGGCTACCCTGGCTCATGGTCGCCGCTGTTTGCGGCGTGCTTTTCCGCATCGCCTGGGACCCGACGCTCGTCGGACCGGATGCGCTGAGCCGGACGCCCTTCTTCAACCAGCTGCTTGCTGGGTACGGGATCCCGGCGCTGCTCACCATTGTCTCGGCTTTCGAAATGCGCAACTTTCCGGGCATCAGGGTGAGGAATGCCCTGCAGGGGCTGGCAAGCCTGCTCGGTCTCCTCGCCATCGCCATTCTGATCCGCCACGGGATGAACGGCGGTGTCCTCGATTCATCAACCCCGACACTCGGCGAGCAATCGATCTACACGCTGCTGGTCATTGGGCTCTCCGGCATCCTGATGACGCTCGATCTGAAATCACCGAGCCCCGTGTTCCGATACGGCTCAATGGTCGCCGGCGCCATCTCCATGCTGCAGGTATTGAGCCTTCATCTGGGTGTTCTGAACCCCTATTTCACCGGCGAGAGTACGGGCTCCTGGCCCTTCCTCAACCTGCTTTTGATCGGCTACCTGCTGCCGGGTCTCGGCTATGCGGGGCTTGCCACTTACGCCCGCGACAAGCGGCCCCTGCCGTATGTTATCCTGCTTGCTATCTCCGGGGCGCTGCTTGGTTTCGCCTGGGTCACGCTCAGCGTCCGGCGCTTCTGGCAGGGCGACTATATCGCCAACTGGAAGGGGTTCGCGCAGGCGGAGACCTACAGTTATTCCGTGGCCTGGCTGGCCATCGGTGTTTCGCTGCTCGCGCTCGGCTCGCGTTTTGATGCCCGGAGCCTGCGCATCGCTTCGGCCGTGGTGGTCATCATCACTGTCGCGAAAGTCTTCCTGATCGACATGGCCAATCTCGAAGGCGTGCTGCGGGCACTGTCCTTCATCGGGCTTGGGTTCGTGCTGATCGGCATCGGGCTGTTTTACCAGAAGATTCTCGGTCCCAAGACAAAATCGGAGCATGCGCCCGAACCGGAGGAGGAGCCGACGGGAATCTGAGCCTCAGCGGATTGCGGCGATGCCGGAGCGCGGGCTAGATGGACGCCTGCCGGGAATCAGCGGGATTTTATGACGTGACAGATCTTCTCACTGCCGACGCCTTTGCCCCGCATCAGGCGCTCGCTGCCCGGCTTCTGGCGCATGCGACGGAAGGTGATGACGGCTCGCATGATCTTGCCCATATTCACCGGGTGTTCCGAAATGCCATGCGCATCCATGCCGGAGAAGGTGGGGACGCCGAAGTGCTGGTCGCCTCCGTGCTTCTGCATGACTGCGTTGCTGTGGAGAAGAACTCCCCGCTGCGGTCACAGGCGTCACGGCTGGCGGCCGAGAAGGCTTCCGGTATTCTTGCCGAACTCGGATGGCCGCAGGAAAAGATTGCGGCGGTTGCGCATGCGGTGCTCACCCACAGTTTCTCCGCCAACATCCCGCCGGAAACGCTGGAAGCCAAGATCCTGCAGGATGCCGACCGGCTGGATGCGATCGGGATGGTCGGCGTGGCGCGCTGTTTCTATATTGCCGGGCGCCTGGGCTCGGGTCTCTACCATCCAGGCGATCCGGGTGCCGACCACCGGCCGCTCGACGATCGTCGCTATGCGATCGACCATTTTCCGGCGAAACTGCTCAAACTCTCCGACGGATTCCAGACGGACACCGGCCGCAAGCTGGCCGAGGAGCGACATCAGCGGCTTCAACAGTTCCTCACCCTCTTTCGCGACGAAATCTGAGGCTCACCATGCTGATCACCGGGCTCTTCATCTATCCGCTCAAAAGCGCGCGGGGCATTGCCCTGCCGCAAGCCCAGATCGGGGCGATGGGTCTGGCGGGCGACCGGAGGATGATGCTGGTCGATCCATCGGGCCATTTCATCACCCAGCGCGAACTGCCGGAACTCGCCCGGCTGACCGCCATTCCCGGCGCCGCCTCGCTGACGCTTCGTCTCGATGACGGACGCGAGGCGATGGTCGCGCCGCCGCATCCGGAACAGCGGATGAATGTGGCGATCTGGAAATCAATCGTCAGTGCCGCTGTTGCCGACGAACGCGTCAATGCCAAGCTCTCCGACTGGTTCGGGCGGGAGATGAGGCTGGTCTTCATCGACAGCGAGAGCCGCCGCATGGCGAGCGCGGAATGGGCGGGCGAGAATTCGCCGATGAGCTTCGCTGACGGCTACCAGATTCTCGTGACCACGACGGGATCGCTAAGCGCCCTCAACGAAGACATGGAAAGACACGGCGAAGGCTCGGTCGGCATGGAGCGCTTTCGGCCGAATATCGTGCTCGATTGCGACGAGCCCTGGGCGGAGGATACGTGGACGGGGCTCGAGATCGCCGGCATCCGCTTCGATTTCGTGAAACCCTGCCCGCGCTGCATCATGACCACGCAGGACCAGGAGACAGGATCACGCGACGGTGCCAGCCCGATGCCGGCCATGGGGCGGATCCGCATGTCCGCCGACCGGCGCGTGCCGGGACCGTTGTTCGGCTGGAATGCGGTGCCGCGTGGCGAAGGTCTGGTGCGCGTCGGGGATGCGGTGACAGTACTGGGGACCCGCGAGGGCTGGGCGATAAAGAAGCGCTGATCGCGGAAACACCTGCCCTCGTCCTTCGAGGGTCGCTACGCTCCCAACTCAGGATGAGGCCTGATCGTTTGCGCCCCTCGTCCTGAGGTGCCCGCGCCAAGCGAGGGTCTCGAAGGATCCGGCCTTGCGCACCAAAGCCCAACTGACTTTCATCAAATCCCTTGATGAGCAATTCATCAAAAGGCGTTTCCCGTCATGGTTTCCCTGAATTAGGGTGATCCCTCGACAGAGGAGAATCCCCATGACCGCGACCGCACGCCACCCGATGCCCTGGCTCATCATCCTTGCCGGATCGCTGATTGCAGTGATGACCTTCGGGCCGCGTTCGGCGATGGGCTTCTTCCAGCTGCCGATGCTTGCCGATCGCGGTTGGGATCGCTCGACCTTCGGCCTTGCCATGGCCTTCCAGAACCTGTTCTGGGGTGTGAGCCAGCCGTTCTTCGGGGCTCTGGCCGACAAATACGGCACCGGCCGGGTTCTCGTCATGTCGGGCGTGCTCTACGCCGCCGGCCTGGTAATGATGGCCTATGCGAGCGCGCCCATCTGGCTGCATATCGGCGGAGGCGTTTTGATCGGCACGGCAATCGGCGCCGGCTCGTTCAGCGTTATCCTTTCGGCTTTCGCCCGCAATGTGACCCCGGATCAGCGCTCCATGGCGTTCGGGATCGGCACGGCTGCGGGATCGGCTGGCATGTTCCTGTTTGCGCCGCTGAGCCAAGGCTTCATCTCCGCCTTTGGCTGGTCAGACAGCCTTGTGATCATCGCCGTCATGATGCTGGTCGTGCCGCTCCTTGCCTTTCCGCTGCGAGGCAATGCGCAATCCGGCAGCCAGGCCGGCAACCAGTATCAACAGACGGTGGCGGAAGCGCTCAAGGAGGCGCTGGCGCATAGAAGCTACCTGCTGCTCACGACCGGCTTCTTCGTCTGTGGCTTCCAGGTCGCCTTCATCACCGCGCATTTCCCGGCCTATCTCGGCGACATCGGCATCGAGGCGCGCTACGCCGTCATCGCCATGGCGCTGATCGGCTTCTTCAACATCATCGGCTCACTTGCGGCCGGCTGGATCGGGCAGCGCTATTCGAAGCCCTATTTCCTCGCCTTCATCTATATCGGCCGGTCGATCACGGTCACGCTGTTCCTGCTTCTGCCGCAGACACCGCTGTCTGTCGTGCTGTTTGCCGCTGTCATGGGTCTGCTCTGGCTCTCCACGGTGCCGCCAACCAACGGTCTCGTGGCGATCATGTTCGGGACGCGCCATCTCGGCCTCTTGGGTGGGCTCGTTTTCCTCTCCCATCAGATCGGCTCCTTCCTCGGCGTCTGGATGGGCGGATATCTCTACGACCACTTCGGGACCTATGATCAGGTCTGGTGGCTGGGCGTGGCTCTGGGAATTTTCGCAGCCGTGGTGCATTGGCCAATCCGCGAAAAAGCTGTCGAACGGCCTGCCATCGCCGTGGCGTAATTTTGCCCAAAGTGAGATCATATTTCGGCATTTCGCCTGTGCCGGATCAAAATTCCTGTGTTTTTGCCTAGGGCAGACTGTCACAGAAAATTATTTTATTTTTCTCCGTTCGCCCGTTGACGGATTCCGAGCCAGCACCTACCTTGTGCGTGCTGGTTCGGACACTGACGACGAACCATGAAAGGCCTTCGATGTCGAAGGCCGGAGCCAACGAAGGAGGTCAGCGAAATGCAAGATGTATTTCATGATGCCATCCGATCCTGGCAGACGACCCCGTGCCTCGTGATGGTGAAACGCCATTACGCCTGCTCCTGTCGAATGTGACACAGCTCAAAGACTGAAACCCACAATCGACTATTGAAACAGCGCCGTGCCGCATGTGCACGAGCGGGGACATTCGTTATGAAGAAGCAAGTCATTGAATATGCCGGGATTCCGGTTGGAATCACCATTCCCGACGGCGATCGGGTCAAGTTCATTGCCGTCAAATATCCAGTCATTGATCTGGACGGCGGGAGCTATCGCAACATCGGCGAACTTCAGGCCGCCATTCATCAGCACATGGCAAAATCGGCCCCGGAAGATCAGGCCGAGTTCTTCGGCGCCGCCAATGCACCGGTTGCGTCCAGCGAACGCAAGGTCTTCAACGCCGCCTGACAGAAGCCCTCCCGTGCCGCGCCCGCTTCCAGCCCGCGCGGCACATAGACGTGGCGATCAAGAAAGTAGCCGGTGAGCCGGAAGGCCGTGGCCAAGCTTTCGGGATCAGCGGCTTCCCGGCTTCCGGATGCCAAGAAATCCGGAAGCGCCAGCATTTTGTCGGCCCAGGGGGCGCCTGCCGCGCGGCTGACCGCCCGACCGGATTTCGGTGACACGTAAGCGAGATCCTCACGCAAACCGGTCGCCGCGCATTCGTCCAGATCCAGCCCAAAGCCAAGATCGTTCAGCAAGGCAAGCTCGAAGCGAACGAAGAGTTCGCCCGCCGTTGCCGGATCCTCTAGATGGTCGAGGATGACATCGAGCGCCTGGAAGAGATGCGGATGAGGATCGCGTTCCGGCAGAAGGCGAAGGAGCGAACCGAGCGCCTGAACACCGTAGACGGCGGTCGCGCTCTCCATCAGGCGCCCTGCTCTCAGCGCCAGCGGCTCCACTCTGTACTCCCCGAGATGTTCATCCAGGCGCGCCCGCCAGGTCACTTCCAGCCGGTTTCCGGGCTGCAGGACCGGTTGCATCGCACGGGAACGCCCGGAACGCACCATGCCGAGATGGCGGCCACGCGTACGCGTCATCATCTCGGCGATGACGCTCGATTCGCCATGCCGGCGCACGCCGAGCAGAATTGCCTCATCTGTCCATTGCATGGTCCGGTTTTAGCCGATCGCATCCTGCAGTAACAGAATTTTCGGCACAGACTTCAGATTTCGGCCAGGTAGCGCCGCACCCAGCCGCGCCAATGGGCAATCGCCTCGGCCTTGCCGGGATAACGTTTCTCTTCATGCAGTTGCACAAGAGACTTCATCGCCTGGAATAGCACGACTGACATCGCCTGCGCTTCTTCCTCCAGCAGCTTGCCGTGCCAGAGCCTGAGGATCTCGGCGATCCGCCGGCGCAGGCTCTCGCGCAAAACGCCGGGGCGAACGCCAGGCTGCTCCCAGCGCGCATCGAGAAGGCTCAAGGCGAGGCTGCGTTCAGCCGCATGGGCGATCAGCACATCGAGCAGACGGTCGGCGAGTTGCGACCCATCGAGATCGGCAACCTGTGCCTTGATCCGATCGAGCGCTGCTTCGACATGTTCGGCATACCGGGCAACCAATGCGTCGGCGAGCACATCCTTGTTGGGAAAGAATTGGTAGAGCGACCCGATCGGCGCGCCGGCTCGGGCCGCAATCTCGGTCATGGTGGCGGCCTTGTACCCCTGCTCGGCAAAAACGCTCGCGCCGGCATCGAGCAGTCGGGCGACGCGGGCGATGCCGCGCTGGCGCTTAGGCTCCTTTGCAACCGCCATAGCCGCCACCTTTGAAGGCCCCGAGGTCGAGGCCGCATCACTCACGTTTGTCGCCGGGGTGGCGTCAGATGTCATGGGCAAACTTGACTTTTGCGAGGACATGCTCATAAAACTCATTTGTGAGGTCAACCTCATTTATTTTACGAATTTCTGCTCTCGTCCAGTGCTTTCAGAAAAGAGGGCGCGGCGAAACCGGGAGATGGACATGGGCGATCAGGCAAGCCTGCCGGACCCAAAGGCCGACACGTCAGAAGTCCGGTCGGACGTGAACACACCCGCACCGCCGCCGGGCATCCTCACATCCCTGCCCGTACCGGTGCGGTGGGCCATTCTGCTTGCCGCGTCGCTGGTCCTGTCGACCATCCTGTTTGCCACGCATATTCCCGGCGCTCTGCTGCTCGGGCCGATGGCCGCGGCGATCCTTGTCGCCACCAATGGTGCGCGCCTTTCCGTCCACCGCTATCCCTACATTTTCGCCCACTCCCTGCTGGGCTGTATCATCGCGCGCTCCCTCGACCTTGAGACCTTGAAGGCCGTGGCAATGGACTGGCCGATCTTTCTGGCCATCGTCGTCGCCGTCATCTCCGCAAGCAGTCTGCTCGGCTACCTCATTGCAAAGGCCGACATTCTGCCGGGGACCACGGCTGTCTGGGGCACGTCGGCAGGGGCGGCCTCCGCCATGGTGCTGATGGCGGAAGCACACGGGGCCGATGCGCGCCTCGTCGCCTTCATGCAATATCTGCGGGTGGTCTTCGTTGCGACGGGCGCCTCGATCATGGCCGCCTTCGTTTTCCGCATCAGCGGCGGAACGCCGCCGCAGACGATCTGGTTTCCCGAGACGGACTGGCTCGATCTCGGGCTCACGCTCGTCGCTGCGGTCACCGCCGCATCTGTCGGCGCAAGACTGAAGATACCGGCGGGCACCATGCTTCTGCCGCTGGTGGTGACGACCATTCTGCATGTTGCGGGATTGATCTCGCTGCATCTGCCGCAATGGCTGCTGGCGCTCGCCTACGGCGTGATCGGCTGGCGGATCGGCCTCACCTTCACCCGGCGGATCCTGCGACACGCGGCAAGCGCCCTGCCCCAGGTGGTCGGCTCGATCCTCGCGCTTATGGCATTCTGCGGCGGGCTCGCTTTCCTGCTCTGGTGGCTGATGGGGATCGATCCGCTGACGGCCTATCTCGCGACCAGCCCTGGCGGCCTCGATTCGATTGCCATCATCGCTGCCTCGACACCGGTGGACATGTCTTTCGTCATGGCCCTGCAGACGATGCGGCTGATCCTGATCATCATCGCCGGCCCGAAGATCGCGAGCTTTGTCGCCCGGCGGATCAGGCCCGCCGGAGCGAAAGGATAAAAGCCCGGTCGTTATCCGTCAGTCGCGCGGGAATTCCAAGCCCATTTCGCGGAAGCGCTCGGGATCATTGCCCCAGTTTTCGCGCACCTTGACGAACAGGAAGAGGTGCACCGGCTGCTCGAGGATCTCGGAGAGTTCCTTGCGGGATGCGGTCGAGATCGACTTGATCGCCTCGCCGTTTTTGCCGAGCACGATCTTCTTCTGGCTGTCGCGCTCGACATAGATGACCTGCTCAATGCGAACCGAGCCGTCCTTGCGCTCTTCCCATTTCTCCGTCTCGACATGCGAGGAATAGGGCAGCTCCTGATGCAGGCGCAGGAAGAGCTTCTCGCGGGTGATCTCGGCGGCGAGCTGACGCATCGGCAGATCGGAGATCTGGTCCTCGGGGTAATACCAGGGGCCTTCCGGTAAGGCCGCCGCGAGATAATCCATCACGTCGTCACAGCCTGAGCCGGTGGTGGCGGAGATCATGAAGGTGCGCTCGAACTTTACCGCCTCGTTGGCCGTCTGAGCCAGCTTGAACAGGTCTTCGTGCTTCACCCGGTCGATCTTGTTCAACACTAGGATCTTCGGCTGTAGCACGTCCTTCAGGGCTTCCAGGATGGCTTCGGCATCGCCGCGCAAGCCGCGCTCGCTGTCGATGAGCAGCAGGATCTGGTCCGCATCCTTCGCACCGCCCCAGGCCGACGTCACCATGGCCCGGTCGAGCTTGCGGCGCGGCTTGAAGATGCCGGGCGTGTCCATGAAGACGATCTGGGCATTGTTGTGGATTGCGATGCCGCGCATCACGGCGCGGGTCGTCTGGACCTTGTGGCTGACGATCGACACCTTGGCGCCGACGAAGCGGTTGACCAGCGTCGACTTGCCGGCATTGGTCGGGCCGATCAGGGCGACGAAGCCGGATCGGGTCGGGATGTTGCCGGTGGTTTCGCCACCGTCATGGGGTTCGGTCTCGGTCATATCTTCCAATCAGTTCGCGTCGGAGGCCTTTGCCCAGACGCCTTCTCGTTCGAGTATCTTCGTTGCGGCCACCTGCTCGGCGGCGCGCTTGGAACGTTCGATGCCGACCTCTGACTTCAGGCCCGGGATTTCGACGATCACCGTGAAGCGGGGATCATGATCCGGTCCGGATCGATCGGCAACCTTGTATGTGGGCGGTGCGCCAAACTTGGCGTGCGTCCATTCCTGCAATTCGGTCTTGGCATCGCGGCGCGCACCATCGGCGCGGGCAGCACGCTCTGTCCAGTATTTCAGGATGAAGCCACGGGCGGCCTCCAATCCCGCATCGAGATAAATCGCGGCAATCAGGGCTTCGACCACATCGGCGCGAACATTCAGCATGTTCTTCGCGGTGATCTTCTTCACATCGGCGCCGGTGCGGATGAAGCGGTGAAGCTCCATCTCGTCAGCCACTGCAGCGCAGGTCTCGGCGCTGACGAGCTGGTTGAAGCGAACGGAGAGCTCCCCCTCCGTCGCCTTGCGAAACGTACCGAAGAGCAACTCGGCCACACAGAGGCCGAGCACACGGTCGCCGAGAAATTCGAGGCGCTCGTAGTCGCCTTCTCCTTTCGACGGCTGGGCGCTTGAATGCGTGAGAGCCCGGGACAGGCGATCGCGGTCGGCAAACCGATGCCCGACCACGGATTCGATCTGTGCCCAATGCTCTTCCGGCGCGCCCTTCTTCCGGTTCATTCGACGACCTTGAACAGACGATCCCAACGCATGTTGGACGGCCACTTCCAGACTTCGCGGAACGACGTGTCGTTGCCGAGCGAGAAGAAGATCAGCGAGGCTTTGCCGATCAGGTTCTCTGCCGGCACGAAGCCGACGTCGAAACGGCTGTCGAGCGAGTTGTCACGGTTGTCGCCCATCATGAAATAATGGCCTTCCGGGACGATGAATTCGCGGGTGTTGTCGCCGCGGGTGTCCGGCGCCTGGTCAAGCGTGTCATAGGTCACGCCGTTGTCCATGGTCTCGCGGAAGACCGGGACGTCGGTGCCCGGGTCCATGCGGTAGTCCGAGGTGAAGACGCCGTCTTCCACTTTCGGCACCGGCTGCCCGTTGATGTTCAGCACGCCGTTGATGACCTGGATCCGGTCACCCGGCAGACCGACGAGGCGCTTGATGTAGTCGATGCTCGGATTCGGCGGGAAGCGGAACACGACGATATCGCCGCGCTTCGGTTCGCTTGCGAAGATGCGGCCCTCGAAGAGGTCCGGCGAGAAGGGCAGCGAGTACTTCGAATAGCCGTAGGAGAACTTGTTGACGAAGATGTAATCACCGACCAGCAGGGTCGGCATCATCGAGCCCGACGGAATCGTGAAGGGCTGAAACAGCACGGTGCGGATGACCATGGCCAGCAGGAGGGCCTGGATGATGACCTTGATGTTTTCCCAAAGGGCACTTGGCTTTTTGGCTTCGCTCACGCGCATCGGTTCCTTCTTGCGAAATTCCTGCTCTCTCTAGAGCCATTCAGTGTCAAATGGAAGCTGTTACGGCCGCCGGCAACGGCCAAGTCCGCGAAACCGGTGCGACCGGATGTATCAGACAGAAAGCGCGACGGCCTCGATAACGACGAAGGCCTGTGCATAGGGAAACTCGTCGGTGATGGTCAGATGTACGACCGGGCGGTGTCCCGCCGGGACCAGTCGTTCGAGAAATTTCGCAGCCCCGCCGGTCAGTTCAAGCCCGGGTTTGCCGTTCGGCAGGTTAATCACGCCGATCTCCCTCCAGAAGACACCTTCGGCGATCCCCGTGCCGAGAGCCTTGGACATTGCCTCCTTGGCAGCGAACCGCTTGGCATAGGAGGCTGCCATGTCCTTTCGTCCGTTCGAACGCGCCTGCTCCTCGTCGGTGAAACATCGTCCTGTGAATTTTTCGCCGAAGCGTTCGATCGATTTCTCGATCCGCCTGATGTCGACGAGATCGCTGCCAATGCCGATGATCATGTCAGACACTCGTCCCTTCGAGGGCTTGCGCAAGGCGTGCCTGCGCCCGTTCTGACAGTCGGCCGCGCCGTTTGCGCTGAAAGCGATCGACGGCAATATAGGTGCAAATATAAACGACAATCGCGCTGATCGCGCCGAGCGGAACAGCCCCGATCAGCATCGGTTTCAGGACGGGCTCCCAGAGGTGGGCAATGCCGAATTCGTGCCAGAGATGGTGAAGATCGGTTGCGCCGGCCGATGGGCCTTGCTGTCCGAGCACGGCGCGGCCGACCTCCCAGGTCGCAGCCCAGATGAACGGAAATGTCAGCGGATTGCCGACCGCCGTTCCAAGTGCTGCCGCGAGCATATTGCCCGAAAACAGATAGGCCAGCGCGAACGCTATGATGAAATGAAATCCCACGAACGGCGTCAGCGACGACACCACGCCAGCCACCAGGCCCGCAGCCACCGCATGAGGGCTGGCAGACAGACGCAGCACACGTTTGCCGAAATACTGGAACGGCCGGGAGAAGCCTTTGCGCGGCCACACCAGCTCGCGCAGTCTCGTGGAATAGGAAAGCGGTTGGCGGCGACGAAACAGCATGGACAACATGTAGTTTATCCGCTGCGTTTCCCGCAAGGGCCACCGTCGGCGGAAGACCCCGATAAACGAAGCGCCGGAAAACACCGGCGCCAGAGACAGCAGTTCAGGCAAGTGGCCATCCTCGGCCAAGGCCTTTCGGATCTTCTCTCAGGCGGAGATGACCGCCGGTCGATCAGAAGCCGCGGCGGAAAATGCCGCGGTCGATTTCGCGCTGGCGGTATTCCAGGTCGACGAGATCGCGGGCGCCATTGAGGTAGCTCATTTCGCGTTCAGCAGCAGTCGGAACGCGGAGTGCACGGGCCAGTTTGCGGATCGGAGTAAACATCGTTTTGTCCTCGGTTCTTTCTCTTCATCTGTTGAGCCGAAGATAATATTGCGCCGCACAAACCACCAGCGCGCATTGGCGAAGCCAGATATGCACCAAGCGCATACCGAAGGGGTCGAGGTTTACGTTTTGGGCAGAAGATGGGCAAAAGATGAGCAATTCGGCCCCGACGGGGCAGATTGCGGAGCTGAAGCCTGTTCAGCTCCGCATGACACTCAATCGTAGACTCGCTTGACCGTGGAGATGCAGTCCAGCTCCTTGAGCTCGCCGAGCAATTGGCTGAGCTGGCGCAGATCCCAGACCTCGAGATCGATCGCCATTTCGGTGAAATCGGTGGCGATGCGGATCATGTTCAAGACGCGGATGTTGATATCGAGACGGGCGACACATTGGGCAACCGTTGCCAGCGTGCCGGGCTCGTTCAGCGCATTGATCAGGATACGCGCGACGAAGCGCGATTTGTTCGCCTCGTCGAGATCCCAGCGCACGTCGATCCAGCGCTCCGGCTGGTCGTCGAATTTCTGCAGGGCAGAGGCCTGGATTGGATAGATGGTGATGCCCTTGTCGTCCTCCATGATGCCGACAATGCGATCGCCGGGCACCGCACCGGCCGGGCCGAAATGCACTTCGGCATTACCGGAGAGGCCGCGGATCGGCAGCGGCTCCGGGCCATCGCCTGCGGTCGGGACATCACCCTTCGGATGGGCGGCACCGGGGATCTTGAAGACCATGCCGTTGGCGCTGTTCATCGCGAACCAGCCACCCTCCGAAGGCTTCACGGTGACGCGCTCATCCTGGTAATCGGGATAGACCGCGCGCAGCACATCGAGCGAGGAGGATTCGCCGCGACCGACCGAGGCGATCGCATCCTCGACATCCCGCTGGCCCAAACGATGGAGCACGGGGCGCAGAGTGTCGCGCGAGAAGACCTTGCCGGCGCGCTCAAAGGTGCGCTCCAAAATGCGCTGGCCAAGGCCGGCATATTGCTTGCGGATCGCCATGCGGGTGGCGCGGCGGATGGCGGCGCGTGCCTTGCCGGTGACGACGATCTCTTCCCAGGCCGCCGGCGGCACCTGCACACCGGAGCGGATGATCTCGACCTCGTCGCCGTTCGACAGGCGGGTGACGAGCGGCATGATCGAGCCGTTGATCTTGGCGCCGACGCAGGTATCGCCGACATTGGTGTGCACGGCATAGGCAAAGTCGATCGGGGTGGCGCCGCGCGGCAGCGCGATCAGCTTGCCCTTCGGCGTGAAACAGAAGACCTGGTCCTGGAAGAGTTCTAGCTTGGTGTGCTCGAGGAATTCTTCCGGATTGTCGCCTTCGGCCAGCGCCTCAATGGTGTGGCGCAGCCAGGAATAGGCGTTGCTCTCACGCTTCAGCGGCTCGTTCGGATCGCCGTTTTCGCCATCCTTGTAGAGGCTGTGGGCGGCAATACCGTATTCGGCAATCTCGTGCATGCGGCGCGTGCGGATCTGCAGCTCGATGCGCTGGCGCGACGGGCCGACGATCGTGGTGTGGATCGAGCGGTAGTCGTTCTGCTTCGGCGTCGAGATATAGTCCTTGAACCGGCCGGGCACGACGCGCCAGCGGGTGTGGACGATGCCGAGCGCGCGGTAGCAGCCGGGGATGTCGTCGACGAGAATGCGGAAGCCGTAGACGTCGGAGAGCTGCTCGAAGGAGAGCGACTTCGACTGCATCTTGCGGAAGACGGAATAAGGCCGCTTCTGGCGGCCCTTGACGCCGGCGTTCAGCAGGCCGTTTGCCACCAGCAGGTCGCGCAACTCGTCCTCGATCTTGGTGATCAGGCCTTCGTTGCGGGTCGAAAGTTCCGCCAGGCGGTTGGTCACCGTCTCATAGGCTTCCGGGTTCATGTAGCGGAAGGACAGGTCCTCCAGCTCGTCGCGCATATCCTGCATACCCATGCGGCCGGCGAGCGGCGCATAGATTTCCATCGTTTCTTCCGAGATACGGGCGCGCTTGTCGTCGCGCATATGCTCGAGCGTGCGCATGTTGTGCAGGCGGTCGGCGAGCTTGACGAGCAGCACGCGCACGTCGTCGGAAATGGCGAGCAGCAGCTTGCGCAGGTTTTCGGCCTGCTTCGCCTTCTTGGTGACGAGGTCGAGCTTCTTGATCTTGGTCAGGCCCTCGACGAGGCGGCCGATATCCTCGCCGAAGAGATCGTCGATCTCCTGGCGGGTCGCCGTCGTGTCCTCGATCGTGTCGTGCAGGAGGGCGACCGCGATGGTCGATTCGTCCAGGCGCATTTCGGTCAGAATGGCGGCGACCTCGAGCGGGTGGGAGATATACGGATCTCCGCTGGCGCGCGTCTGCTTGCCATGTTTCTGCATGGCATAGACATAGGCCTTGTTGAGAAGAGCTTCGTTGGCGTCGGGCTTGTACTTCTGTACCCGCTCCACGAGCTCATACTGCCGCATCATTCAGGCGTCTCCTAAAACGAAAAAAGCGCGCCAGCCGACATGACTGGCGCACGTTATCCAACTGTCAGAAACAGACTAAATTCCGACTGATTGACGATTAGTAATCGTCGCTCTTTTCCGGGGGTACCAGACCTTCGATACCGGCCAGGAGCTCTTCTTCCGACATCTGGTCGAAGGTGAGGGTTTCCGGCAGTTCGTCCTCTTCGTCGCCCTTGCCGGCGGTGCCGACATTGGCGAGCATCGCGCTCGGATCCTGTTCCGGCTCGTCGACTTCCACATGCTTCTGCAGCGAATGGATCAGGTCTTCCTTCAGATCGTCGGGCGACAGCGTCTCGTCGGCGATTTCGCGCAGGGCGACGACCGGGTTCTTGTCCTTGTCGCGATCGATGGTGATCGGGGCGCCCTGCGAAATCTGGCGGGCACGGTGGCTGGCGAGCAGAACGAGCTCGAAGCGGTTCTCGACTTTGTCGATGCAATCTTCAACGGTGACGCGGGCCATTGCCTGTCCTTTGCGGTCATGAATGCGAGGGATTGACGCGTGCGATACAGGCAAAGGACGGCAAATTCAAGTTTTTCGTGACCGAAGACCCGAAAGCCAAAAAAAGACAGGGCGGAAAGCCGCGTTTTGGCGTCGCATGCAACCCTGAGGTGCTTGGATTATCAAGAATCGTATCCTAAATACTTTTATATATGATCAGATCATAATTTAATGCGACGGTCATATGTGGAGAGGCAAGGTATTGTTTTGATTTCCGATTGCCGCATTCGTTGATATTGCACCTGAGGATTATTGAAGATGTTCGATCCGCGCGAAAAAATTGCCCTGTTCATCGACGGCGCCAATCTCTACGCGGCGTCCAAAAGCCTCGGCTTCGATATCGACTATCGCAAGCTTCTGAAGGCTTTCCAGAAGCGCGGCTATCTCCTGCGCGCCTATTATTACACAGCCCTCATCGAGGATCAGGAATATTCCTCGATCCGCCCGCTGATCGACTGGCTGGACTATAACGGCTACAAGGTCGTGACCAAGCCGGCCAAGGAATTCACCGACAGCATGGGCCGCCGCAAGGTCAAGGGCAACATGGACATCGAGCTTGCCATCGACGCGATGGAGCAGTCGGAAACCGTCGACCATCTCGTGCTCTTTTCCGGCGACGGCGATTTCACCACGCTCGTGGAAGCGCTGCAGCGCAAGGGCCGCAAGGTCTCGGTCGTCTCGACCATGGCGACGCAACCACCGATGATCGCCGACGATCTGCGCCGCCAGTCGGACCATTTTATCGACCTGATGACGCTGAAAGCCGAAATCGGACGCGACCCGTCAGAGCGCGGCACACCGCGCGCGCCGGAACCGGTGTCGAGCCACGAGGAAGAGCATTGAGGGTTAGCACCTCTTTCGCAGCAAGAAGAGAATTCCCCTCCCTAACACCTCCCTACAAGGGAGGGGCTTCCATGGGAAACAAAGTCCCCCTCTGGCCTGCCGGCCATCTCCCCCACAAGGGGGGAGAAGACGCGCGGCCACGACCCGGCCCACCCTCCCCTTGAGGGGGAGGGTCGGAGCGAAGCTCCGGGGTGGGGTGACGCCTGAAGCTCATAAAGATCGAGAAGACGACGAATTCGCGCTGGGGCTCACCCCCACCCGCCGCTTTGCGGCCACCTCCCCCCTCAAGGGGGAGGTGGGAGCGCACGGCCGGGTTAAGCCCTCCCCCTTGTGGGGAGGGTTTGGGAGGGGACTTTTTCTCGGGACTACATCGCCTCGAAGGCAATATCCTGTGCGCCCTGCCACAGAACCATTTTCCCCATGGCCTCCAGCTGCTCCTGACCCTTCGTCACCGTCAGGAAATGATTGCCGGCCAGCACGCCCATCTTGCTGGCAAACTGCGAGGAGCCATAGGCGAAGAGCAGTTCGGTTTCGCTGAAGCCACCGGGATAAAGCAGGATGTCGCCACGCGATGGATGGCAGGTGTGGTTCTCGAAACCGGCGCCGAACTGGAAATCGCCCAGGGGCACCCAGACCGCCTCGCCCGACCAGCGCGAATGGATCGCCTGGTTGCGGAACGGCAGGAAGGTCTCAAAAATGCGGCAGGTCTCGGGCGCCTTTTCGCGCTCGAGCCTCGCCTCGAAGACGAAGGGGCCGACGGTGACCTTGAGATGCGAGAGCGCCATGATCAGCCCGTCTTCAACAGGCGGGATTTCTGGCGGTTCCAGTCTCGTTCCTTCTCGGTCTCGCGCTTGTCGTGCAGCTTCTTGCCCTTGGCGAGCGCCAGCTCCAGCTTCGCCCTGCCCTTCTCGTTGAAATAGATCTTGAGCGGCACCAGCGTCATGCCCTCGCGATTGATCGAGGCGCGCAGGCGGTTGATCTCGCGCTTGGACAAAAGCAGCTTGCGACGACGACGCGGCTCGTGATTGAAGCGGTTCGCCTGTAGATATTCCGGCAGATGCGAATTGATCAGCCAGATCTCCTCGCCCTCGTCGGAGGCATAGGATTCGGCAATATTGGCCTTGCCCTCGCGCAGCGACTTGACCTCCGTGCCGGTCAAAACCAGACCCGCCTCGTAGGTGTCGACGATCTCATAATTGAAGCGCGCCTTGCGGTTTTCCGCAACGATCTTGTTGACGACGCGCTGTGAGCCTTTGGGGGCCATGGCCTGATCTTCCGTTTCGCCCGGGATTTTGTGGTGGTTTTCGCCATACGCGGGCGGGGCGTGGCGGGTATGACAGGTATGTAATGGAGGATGGGGGGGAAATAAAGGTGGGGGTGGTGCGGACACCCTCCTCTTGCAGATCAGGACTGTTCGCTCAAGCTCGAACCCCTCGCTGTAAATGCACAGGACGAACGAGCTCAAGAGCCGTCTCGTATTGCCGCGGATATCTCTTCATCGTAATCTAGTACAAGCTTGAGGAGATTAAGAAGTGGTCGAAATTGAGAACACAGGAATGAACAAAAAACCAGCCACCATTCCGGTTGCGAATAAAGAAAACTCAATTGAAACGGAGACACCTCGACCTCCTTCAATTCAGTATTTATGTCTTGAACAAACGCTCTACTCAGATGTTCTGATAGATCAGCATCGCGACAGAGATTATATCACACTTATAAAATTCGGATTTCAGCAATTTGATTCCCATTGTACTTATTGCGGCAAAACAGCAACTTTCCGAACCTTCGGGGACAGGCTTCCCGCCGACATAAAACACGCTGAACATTTCGCGAAATTTAACGCCCCCACAAGAGATCAGCTTAAACGATTGATATTTGAGGAAGGTCAGTTCGCCCTGCATTTGCGCTGCTCGCGTAATCCCAACCACCTATACAGCTATTTTTTCACCTATGATGAAACGAAGCATAAGCTAAAAAAAATCGGCCAGTTTCCGTCGCTTGAGGATATAGCGGGATCTGAAATTGAACGTTACAGAAAGATTTTAGGAAGTGATTTTACGGAGTTAAGGAAAGCGACAGGCCTGTTCGCACATGGGATAGGAATTGGTTCGTTTGTCTATCTACGGAGAGTATTCGAAGGCTTGATCAACCATGCTAGGTCTGTGGCGGATCCGTCCGGACAAAATTCGGAGAAATTCGCAGCGATGCGCATGGCGGAACGTATAGAAGCTTTGTCAGATCACCTGCCAAAATCCGTCGTAAAATACAAACAAACCTACGGGATCCTGTCCAAAGGGGTACACGAATTAACTGAAGAAGAATGCAAGGAATTTTTCCCCGCGGTTCGAGCTGCCGTGTTAATGATGCTGGAAGAACGGTACGAAGCAGCCGAAAAAGCTAAAGTTGAAGCAGAGCTTGACCGGGCGATAGCATCCATTTCGGCGCGTACCACGAAGAAGTGAATGGCCGTAGTTGTCACCAGTCCAACCAACACAAAAAGCCGGCGTCTCCGCCGGCCCAGACTGCTGACAAAGTCCTTTTTGCCCTTGCTGCCGCCACTTTGATTCCGATCCGTTCTCTTTTTGATTCAGAGACGTTCCGTGAATCTTGAGCATCGAGAAGGTGCGTTGGAGGTTTGTCATCAAGCTGAGCAGGCGTCTCCGCCGGCCTCCCGTCATCCCCTTCAATTCACCAATCCCGCATGCTTCAGCGCCGCATCGATCGCGGCTTCCGTCGAAGCCTCCAGCGTGCCCAAGAGCGGCAGGCGGACGGTGCGGTTCATGCCGCGGGTGCGGTTCAGCGCGTATTTCGCGCCGCAGAGGCCGGGCTCCATGAAGATGGCCTTGTGCAGCGGCATCAGGCGGTCCTGGTAGGCGAGCGCCTTGGCATAGTCGCCAGCAAGCGTTGCCGCCTGGAATTCGGCACAGAGGCGCGGGGCGACATTGGCGGTGACGGAGATGCAGCCGACGCCGCCATGGGCGTTGAAGCCGAGCGCCGTTGCGTCTTCGCCCGAGAGTTGGACGAAATCTGCGCCGCAGGTGATGCGCTGTTCGGAGACGCGCTCGATCTTGCCGGTCGCATCCTTCACGCCGACGATGTTCTTGTGCGCCTTGGCGAGCGCGCCCATCGTCTCGGGCGACATGTCGATCACCGAGCGGCCGGGAATGTTGTAGATGATGATCGGCAGCGAGGTGGCTTCGGCAATCGCCTTGTAATGGGCAAACAAACCCTTCTGGGTCGGCTTGTTGTAATAGGGGGTGACGACGAGCAGCGCATCGGCGCCGACGGATTCGGCATGCTGGGCAAGCTCTATGGCTTCCACCGTGTTGTTGGAGCCGGCGCCGGCAATGACGGGCACGCGCTTTTTCGCCACGTCTACGCAGAGTTCGACCACGCGCTTGTGTTCGGCATGGGAGAGCGTCGGCGATTCGCCCGTGGTGCCGACGGGCACCAGCCCGGTCGAGCCCTCGGAAATCTGCCATTCGACATGGGCGGCAAAGCTTGCCTCGTCGACGGCGCCGTCATCGGTGAACGGCGTGACGAGTGCGGGAATGGATCCCTGGAACATGCAGTCAAACTCCTCATGGCCGAGATCCACGCTTCGGCCGCATTCTCGGATTAAATCGGGGGCACATTACTGTGCAGGCTCAAGCCCCACAAGCGCATAAGCGATGGTTTTATGACGCTTTTCAGGCCTCATTCGCGAGGGCCTGCGACAGGCGCCGGGGCGCTGCTCAGAGAAATGTGATCGGGGCTGGCAAGGTTTCATTAACCAGACGCCCGGCTAATGATGAGGGAGAGTTTTCTGGGTTCTGGTGTGTGGATGCATAAGGCGCGCCTCTTCGGCTCCGTTTTCGGTCTCTGTCTGACGGCACTCCTGCCGGCGGTGGAAACGCTTGCGTCCGATGTGCCGGTGCCGGCGGTCAAGCCGCTCGGGTTCGCGCCGATCCAGAAGACGCCGCCCTCCTTCGAGACGACGGGGGCCATTCCGCGCGCCGGCAACCCCGCCGCCGTCAATCCGCAGCTGAAGGCCGGGCTCGACGCGCTCTCGGACAAGGACGGTGCGGCTGCCATCGCCATCCGCAACCGGATGGCCGATGGCCTCGACCGGCACATGCTGACATGGTCGATCGCCATGTCGGGCCTGAAGGACGTGCCGGCCGCCGAAATCGCAGCCGCGCAACGCCAACTCACCGGCTGGCCGGGGCTCAAGGCCTTCCGGGCCAATTCGGAAAAGGCGCTCTACCGCGAAAACCCGCCCGCCCGCGACGTGCTCGCTGCCTTCGGCGATACCCTGCCCGAGACCACCGAGGGCACGATGCTGCTCGCCCGCGCGGAACTGGCTGCGGGCCAGCAGGCAAAGGCCGCCAACCGGCTTCGAAAACTCTGGCGATCGGAGGCGCTGGATACGGCGACGGAAGACAAGATTCTCGGCGAATTCTCCGGCCTGTTGCGGGTCGAGGACCACCGGGCGCGCATGGACATGCTGCTTTACCGCGACCGCGCCACCCAGGCGAAGCGCTTCTCGACGCTCGGCGAGGCGCAGTCGCTCTACAAGGCTTGGGCAGCACTGATTGCGCGCTCGGGCAATCTCGATGCGGCCATCGCCGGGGTCGACGCCAAATGGCGCAAGGATCCGGCCTATCTCTTTATCCAGATCGAGAAACTGCGCCGCGACCAGGATTACGAAAAGGCGGCGGCACTCCTCCTCAAGATGCCGAAGGACAGCGAAAAACTGGTCAGCGCCCGCGACTGGTGGAACGAACAGCGCATCATCGCGCGTGGGCTGGCCGATCTCGGCGATTTTAAAGCCGCCTACCGGATCGTCGCCCAGCATGTGGCCACGGATGCGACCGATGTGGCGGACGCCGAATTCCATGCCGGCTGGTATGCGCTTCGGGGCCTCAACGATCCCAAGACCGCGAGCCGGCATTTTGCCCGCATTCTCGATGTGTCGAACCGGCCGCTTTCGGCCAGCCGCGCTTATTACTGGCTCGGCCGGGCGGCGGAAGTGGCGAAGGACGGCAAGGCGCAGGACTATTTCGTCCGGGCGGCGCGGCATTCGAGCACGTTTTACGGGCAGCTGGCGGCCGCGCGCATCGATAAACCGGGCATCCAGATCCCCTACCCGCGCCCTTCCGAGGCCGAGCGGGCAGAGTTTTCGCGCCGAGAAGCCGTGCAGGCCATTGCGCGTTACGAGGCAGCTGGCCATGGCTGGCGGGCGCAGAGCCTTTACCGGGCGCTGGCCGACCAGATCGACAGCCCCGGCGAACTCGCGCTGCTTTGCGCGCGGGCGGAAAAATCGGATGGCGGGCATCAGCTGTCGCTGCAGATCGGCAAGGCGGCCTATGCGCGTGGCGTGGATGTGCCGGCCCTCGCCTTCCCCGTCGGTGTCATCCCTGATAGCGCCAATATCTCCGGCTCCGGCAAGGCGCTGGCCTATGCGATCGCCCGGCAGGAAAGCGCCTTCAACCCGGCCGCCGTTTCGCCTGCCAATGCGCGCGGGCTGTTGCAGCTCTTGCCCTCGACCGCCAAGGGCGTGGCCCAGCGCCATGGCATCGCCTATCAACCAGATAAACTCACCCGCGATCCCGGTTTCAACGCCACGCTCGGCGCGCATTATCTCGGCGAGCAGATCGACGCCTTTGGCGGCTCCTATATATTGACCTTCATCGCCTATAATGCCGGCCCGCGCAAAGTGCCGGAATGGATCGCGCGTTATGGCGATCCGCGCGGCAAGTCCATCGACGAGGTGGTCGACTGGATCGAGCGCATCCCCTTCCCCGAGACGCGCAATTATGTGCAGCGGGTCATGGAGAACTATCAGGTCTACAAGAGCCGGCTCGGGCAAGAGACCGATATCGTGCATGATCTGCGCTTCGGACGGTAAACTTGTCCGGCGCTATTCTGGCCCGTCGCTATTCTCGCCTTGGATGATGACCAAGCCTCACGTCTCCGCTAGGTTCCTGCAGCGGAGCGAGACGGGAGGCTATCATGGCGAGGATCGACCATTTCATTACCAATGCGGACGGGCTGGCGCTGCATGCGCGTGAATATGGCGCCGACAATCCCGGCCTACCCGTCGTCTGCCTGCCGGGGCTGACGCGCAATCTGCTTGATTTCGAGGATTTAGCCGTGGCGCTCGCCGCCGGCCCGGATGGTCGGAGGGTCATCTCCCTTTCATCGCGAGGTCGCGGCTTCTCCGACCGGGATCCGGATCCTTCCCGCTACACCATTCCGGTGGAGGCGGCGGATGTGATTGCTGTGCTTGACCAACTGGAAATTGCCCGTGCTGCCTTCATTGGCACCTCGCGCGGCGGCCTGATCCTGCATGTGCTGGCGATGACGCATCTCGACCGGATCGAGCGGCTGGTGCTGAACGACGTAGGCCCGGTGCTGGAGGTAGAAGGCTTGCAGCAGATCCAGAGCTATCTCGGCGGCCGGCGGATGCCGCAAAGTTTCGACGAAGCAGCGGTAATCTTGCGGGACATTCATGGCCGGGACTTTCCTGCCCTCAGGGCCGATGACTGGGCCGACATGGCGCGGGCACTCTATCGCGAGACCGATGGCACCATCGCCTCCGACTACGATCCCGCCATCGCGGAAGAGTTTCGCGCCGCCGATTTCGGCCAACCGCTGCCGGACCTCTGGGCACAGTTCGACCTTCTGGCAGACAAACCGGTCATGGTTGTGCGGGGAGAACACTCGCGGCTGCTCTCGCGGCAGACGGTGGAGGCCATGCGGCAACGGCATTCCGGCCTCGTCGCCCTCGAGGCAAAGGGCCAGGGCCATGCTCCGCTGCTGCAACTGGGGAGTTTGCCCGGCGCGATCCGACGCTTCTTGTCTGCATAGATCTCTCAAGACAAAGACCAGGCGCGACGCGTGACGTGACAAAAACGGAAAAAGCCCGGCACAAGGCCGGGCTTTCCCCTATCCGATCCGGAGATCGAATTAGAACGAGCGGGTCAGACGAACGAAGCCGTCCCAGTCGTCGCCGAGGTTGTCTGCATCCTTGTATTCAACCGAAGCAGAAGCCGTCAGGCCGGTAGCGAGCTGGTATTCAGCAAAGATACCAGCGCCCCAGACGTCATCACCCGTGTCGAGTTCCCAGAAGGAAACAGCCGGGGTGATCGTCAGCTTTTCGGTAGCCTTTACAGCGTAACCTGCAGCCAGGGTCCATTCGATGTCTGCACCGAAGAGGGCACCTACGTAGACGTTGTCGCCAGAAGACCAGCCAGCGCCGAGCTCGAGGTTACCCGGGCCGATTGCAGCAGCAACCTTACCGTAGACTGCACCTTCTTCAGCGCCAAAGTCATATACGCCGTAGAGGCTGACGGTAGCGGCACCGAGGGTAGCCGAGGCCATACCCTGAACGCCAACCTGATTGCCAGCATAGTCGGCAAGAGCATCGGCGTCGTTCGAGTCAACGTCCGTCAGGTCATCAATGCCAACGCCAACGGTGAAGGCGTCAGATGCGTAGGTGTAGCTTGCCATACGGAAGCCGGTCAGATCGGCGAAGTCATCGACTTCACCAGCGACGCCGACGTCATCCCAGTAGGTGGTCGTTACACCGACCTTGAAGCCGCCGACAGTGATATAGCCGTCAACAACTTCTACAGTACCGAAATTGTTACCGCCGAAACGAATGTAGGAACCGATGGTGCCGATTTCCGAGTCGTTCTTGGCGTCGAAGAATACACGCGAACGAACAGCCGATTCCCAGTCATCAGACTCGTCGAAGTCGATCGTGACGCGGACTTCGCCGCCAACCTTCAGGCAGGTTTCGGTGCCGGGGATGTAGAAGAAGCCGGTGCCGAAGGCGTCGCAAACGCGAACGTATTCCATGGGCTCGGGCTCAGCAGCGACGATTGCGTCAGCGGCCTGAGCGCCGGAAACTACTGCGAGAGCAGCAGCGGAGCCGAGAAGAAGGCTCTTGATGTTCATTATTGACCTCCAGTCAATTATAGACCGGGGAAGTCGCCCTATAGATGTTTTTAATAGATTTTACAGATACTTAGCGGATTCTATCCCGCGGATCCGGAGGCGATTTTGCGACAGGCTCGATGTCTAGCCTGGTCTGAAGACGAGTTTTTTCACACAGAAATTCGCACCACGAACCAAACGTGGTTCGCGTCCAGAACGGCTTCGATCGAACAAAAAGTGGGAAACCGCAGCTGGCGGTGATGGCGGAGAGGAAGGGATTCGAACCCTCGATACGCTTTTGACGTATACTCCCTTAGCAGGGGAGCGCCTTCGACCACTCGGCCACCTCTCCGGTGCCGCCTGATTATTTGCTTGAATCACTGAATGCAAGGCCTTTTCTCCGCCCTGCACATTTTAAACACCCTCGGCCGCGCACCCCTCTTATAAGAGAGTGACCGCCCGGCCCCCCTTCATCGAGTTCGAATCGAAAAGCCGATTCTCATGTGATTCCATCGAACTTGCCCGTTGCGGCCACCGGAATCGCCGCGCCGCCGAGCTCGCTGATAAATGAATTGGTCAAAACCTGGCGGGAGCGATCCGCGCTCACAGGCCACAAAACCCACCTTTTCCTGTATCAAAATGAAACTCCCGATCGGATACGGCTTTCTGTGACCATCGCGGGAGCCCGGATAACCAGCGGTTTCTAAAGGGCTTTCTTAACAGAGGGTAAAGAATGCGGCGCTCAGGGGGTGGTTTTGTGGCGTTTGAGCAACAGCCCCTTGGTAAGGGTGACCACATTCACCCCTTTCGCTTGTTTGGTGATTGCATGACGGACCACGTTTTGTATTTTCAACCTCGGAAGCGAGGCGGTGGATCGTCCGTCTTCTGAAACCGACGGGGATGGGGCAGGGAATGCTGTCCTTCAGCCAAATTACCCAGACCCATACGAAACTTGACTGGAGGTCAATAATGAACATCAAGAGCCTTCTTCTCGGCTCCGCTGCTGCTCTCGCAGTAGTTTCCGGCGCTCAGGCCGCTGACGCAATCGTCGCTGCCGAGCCCGAGCCCATGGAATACGTTCGCGTTTGCGACGCCTTCGGCGCTGGCTACTTCTACATCCCCGGCACCGAAACCTGCCTCAAGATCGGTGGCGAAATTCGTGCGACTGTCTATGCCAACGAGACTGAATCTGTCGACGGCGACGATTGGGACAGCGAAGTTCGCGCCCGTCTGACTTTTGAAGCCAAGAACGACTCCGAACTTGGCACGATTGGCTCTTACGTCCGCATCCAGGCTACGCAGGGTGCTGACCTTGGGCGCGCTGCTGTTGGTCTTGATCAGGCCTACATCACCGTTGGTGGCTTCAAGGTTGGTCGTTCTCTGACGTGGGCTGATGATTGGGGTCTGGCCGGTGAGTCTGACGACTTCTTCGGTAATGCTCGTTTCAACACGATCTCGTACACCTATAACGCTGATGCATTCACCGTCGGTCTCGGCGTAGATGATCTGTCCGATGAGTTCACCGGCAACGAAGTTGGTCTCGAAGCTGTTGCTTCTGCTTCGCTCGGCGTAGCTACTGTTACGGTCAACGGCGTTTACGATTTCGGCTCTGAAGAGGGTGCGATTGCTGGCGTCGTTTCTGCTGACGTTGGTCCGGGCACCTTTGCTCTCGCTGCAGCTTGGGCATCCGGTCAGTCGGCTGGCTACCGCTTCAACTCCGAGTGGACGGTTGGCGCAGCTTACACCTTCAAGGCCACTGAGAAGCTCTCCATCACCCCGCAGGTCGCTTACTACGGCGATGTTGCTACCGGCTTCTTCGGTGACGCCGACACCCGTGGCGTATTCACGTCTACCGATGCTTGGGGCGCAGACCTGCTCGTCGAATACGCTCTGGCTGAAGGCCTGAAGGCTTCGGCTGACGTTCGCTACATCGACGTCGACGGCGGTGACAGCAACTGGGACGGCTTCGTTCGTCTGACCCGTTCGTTCTAATCCACAGCGGATTAGCGAAAAGGTTTGGGGTCCGGCTTTTTTAAGCCGGACCCTTTTCCGCAAGCGACGAGCAGATGGTTCGGCCGTTGAAAATCCAGAGCATTTGCGCTGCCCGGCTTTGCCCGGGGCTTACGAGAAGGAGATAGGATCGAAGGCATGACGAGGCTCGAGGCGAGCCGCTCCGGAAAGTTTGTGCTGTTTTGCACTATACTTTTTATAAGATATAACGATATGTACGCCCGTGGGGACGGGCGGTGAGCTCGTTCGCGTGCTCGCCAAAGGGAATTTGGGGGATATATGCAGGTGGAAATGCCGGCCGGGATGGGTTTTGACGTCTTTACAGGCGTGCCCGATTATTCGGTTCACTATCACTACAGGCAGGGAACGGTCCTGCATGAGGTGCGCGATACGTCGCTGCGCGAACTGTTCGCCAAATATGGCGACCTGTTATGGATGAACGGCAGCCACAAATATAACGTAACCAATTTCATCGGAGAACTTCACGATCTCCTCGATATTCCGGGCTTCTCGACATTTTCCGACGAGATGCTCGACCAGTTGATTGGCAAATTGCGCAAACGCGGTAACAGCAACGCCACCATCAATCGAAAGATGGCGGCCTTAAGCAAACTGCTGCGAAAGGCGTACAAAATGGGAGACGTTCACAGTCTGCCGGAATTCAAACGACAAAAGGAGAAGGCGGGACGAATCCGTTTTCTCGACCGGGATGAAGAGGATCTCCTGTTTTCAGAGATCCGGGCGCATTCCGAACTCTATTACCGTTTCTGTATCTTTCTCGTCGATACCGGTGCCCGCCTGAGCGAAGGTCTGAACCTGCGCTGGGGCGACATGCACAAGGACCGGGTCACCTTCTGGGTTACGAAGTCCGGGCGCTCGCGTTCGGTCCCCCTCACCCACCGGGCGGCAGCCGCCATTGCGGCATCGGACCGGCGCCATGCCGGCCCCTTCGCCGAGATTGATCAGCAACGGTTCCGCATCGCCTGGCATACGGCCAAGGATGCCGTCGGTTTTGCCGATGACACCGATGTCGTACCCCACGTCTTGCGCCATACCTGCGCATCGCGTCTCGTCCAGGGCGGCATCGACATCCGCCGTGTCCAGATGTGGCTCGGTCACCAGACACTGACCATGACCATGCGTTACGCCCATCTCGCGTCGCATGATCTCGACATGTGCATTCCCGTTCTCGAACGGGCGGCATCCTGAGACCAACCCTTTTCAGAGTGGCACCCCTTCGACGCCAACACTTTGAAAATATTGCATGACCACGTTCTTCATTAAATGCATACCGCACACGAAAAGGCCCGGCGCAATCCGGGCCTTCTTCTTTTCGTGGTTCTTTCCGGTAGCGCCCAGATACACGCCGCCAGGTTGGAACGCGCTTAGGTGAGCAATTGCTTGAGGTCCGCCGAAGGGTCGGCAAGCAGGCTACGGTCCGGCTCCCGTCCGGTTTCGAGCAGTTTCTTTCCTGTCACATAGGCCTTGGCGTCGTTGATCGCATCGACCGCGACGAGCATACCCTGACGGAAATACCAGACGGAAAGACTGCCTTCACGCGCGCCGGGGCGCGACAGCGTTTCGTCATAACCGAGATTGAAGCCGGCAATCTGCAGCTTCACGTCATACTGGTCCGACCAGAACCAGGGCTTGGGTCGATAAGGTTCGTCTCCCCCCGCCAGCACTGCAGCCACGGCCTCGGCCTGATCGACGGCGTTCTGCACCGATTCCAGCCGAACACGAGTGCCGTTCCAGTCCTGAACCGCGCAATCCCCCATGGCAAAGACATCGGGATCGGAGCTGCGGCCATGGGAATCGACGAGGATGCCGTTCATCGTCTCGATGCCGGCTTCGGAGGCCAGTTGATCATTGGGATGAACGCCGATCCCGACGATCACCATGTCGACATCCAGCACCGTGCCGTCGGAGAGTTCCGCACCCTTGACCCGCCCCTCAAGCCCGATCAGCCTGATAAGCCCGGTTTTTTCCCGGATGACGACGCCCTCGGAGGCATGCACCGCCCGGATCGCATCAGCCGTCTCCGGGGCGGCGACACGGGCCAGAATGCGATCGGCCATTTCGATCAGCGTCACTTCAAGGCCGAGCTTGCGAGCGACAGCTGCCGCTTCCAAACCGATATAGCCGCCGCCAATGATCAGCAGCCGCCGACCGGCCTTCATCTCGTCAGCCAGGGCATCGGCATCGGCCTTGTCGCGCACGGTGAACACGCCAGCGAGATCGCCGCCGATGGCGGAAGGCAGGCGCCGGGGCGTGGCGCCGGTCGCCAGCGCGAGCCGATCATAGGGTATGGCGCTGCCGTCAAACAGCCGGACAAGCTTGTTTTCGCGGTCGATCGCCTCGACCGGTGTCGACAAGCGGATGTCGATATCGTTCTCGCCATACCAGCTCTCGGGCCGGAAGGTCAGCCGATCGAACTCCATTTCGCCGAGCAGGTATTTCTTGGAAAGCGGCGGGCGCTGATAGGGAAGGCAGGGTTCGGAGCCGATCATGGTGATTGGACGTTCGTCCTTCAGCGCCCTCAACTTCGCAGCCAGCGCGAAACCCGCCTGCCCTGCCCCGACGATCACAAGCCTGCCTGCCACTTTCCACGCCTCTTGCCATTCATAGTCCGCGCAGGACGCGCGGTCGAGTTCCATCCAAGGCCTAGCTTTGCCCATTGCGCCGGTCAAGGCCACCGCGCCGGCGAGGTGACGACCCGCTCCCGCCACAACCGGAAAGCTGCCTCTCGTGAGAATTTTATCGACACCATTCAGATTATGTCGACGAAGTTGGTTTAATTTGGGACCGTAACAATCGGTCTAGGGAGGGTGACATGCCCTTGCTGCACATACCAGACGCCAAGTCGAACATCCCTCGGGACCAAGCTTTCGAGCGTTTTCAGGTGGACCGCCCCGGCAAGATCATCTTTGTCGGCCATCATCTGACGACCAAGAGTTCGCTGCGCTGCCTGATCCGGACCATATCGCTTTACGGCGCAGATCTCGAAGTCTCGCCCCATGTGGCGGTGCCGAGCAATTTCTTTCTCGAGATCCTCGGCATTCACGACGAGATCGGCTGCACCGTCATCCGTCGCGAGGCCGAGAAGCTCACGGTCGGATTCAATATGCTGATCGATCCCGAATTTCTACATCACGTCGTCAGGCTTTCCTTCGAACTCAGCCACTGACGCATCCCCTATATCTCCTCCCCCGTGGCCGGATCGGATTCTGATCCGGCCTTTTTTCGTTGCGCAACCTTGGGCCGTCGCAGCCGATTTCCTGCGACTCAATTTTAGCCTTTGTTAAAATTTGACGGAAGTTGTTGAGCCTACTGAAAATAATTGGGGACAGAGTGAGGATGTGAAGAGATGAGGAGCGTTTGAAATGCCCATGGAGAATGCAACACATCTGGCCACCGTCAGCTCAGAAATGTACGAGCGCAAGTGGGAGCGCTTCTATGTGCAGCGCCCTGCCCGTATCATGTCGGTCAGCCCGGCGCTCAGCGGCATCACCATTCGCAGCTGTCAGGTCCTGGACATTTCGCGCGGTGGCGCAGGGATCGAGTTGACCACGACCATCGGGCTTTCCTCGCATTATTACCTGCAGATCATCGGGCTTGCCGACCGCATTGGCTGCGCCGAGGTCTATCGCAACGGCAAACGCGTGGGGGTCAAGTTCATCGCCCCGATTTCCGAGCATATGCTGCACAGGATCGTGCGTGCCGATTTCATGCTCGGCGACGAGATCAACAGGCCGATCAAACCTTTCCAAAACGGAAACGGCGCCCGTCTTGGGCGCTGATCGCCCAGGCGGACGACGGCAAGGCGGTGTTAAGGCCGCGTCGTGGCCTTGCGCGGATGTGATCACCTCCTATTGTGAGCCTTCCGTTCTCTTTCCCGGATGGCCTTTGACGCATGACTGCCTTTTCCCGATTTACGCCACTTGCCACATCGCTCCCCGCCACGGTGCCCTTTGTCGGGCCGGAAGCCATAGAACGCCAGCGTGGCCTGAGCGTGCAAGCGCGCATCGGGGCCAATGAAAGCGGCTTCGGCCCTGCCCCGTCGGTGTTGGCGACTATCGCCGAGAAGGCCGGGGAGATCTGGAAATACAACGACCCCGAAAACCATGCGCTGAAGACGGCGCTCGCGGCCCATCTCGGGCTCCGGCCGGAGAATTTCGTCATCGGGCAAGGGATCGATGACCTGCTTGGACTGATCGTGCGCCTCGTCATCGAACCAGGCATGCCGGTCGTCACCTCGTTCGGTGCCTATCCGACCTTCAATTTCCATGTGAGCGGTTTCGGTGGACGACTGGTCACGGCCCCTTACCGCGACGATCGGGAAGACCTTGATGCGCTTCTCGACCTTGCCAAACGCGAAGACGCGCCGCTGGTCTATTTTGCCAATCCGGACAACCCGATGGGAAGCTGGTGGGATGCCGACAAGATCATCGCCTTCGCCCGCGCTCTGCCGCAAACAACGCTTTTGATCCTCGACGAGGCCTATAGCGAGACGGCACCGGCGGGGTCGATCCCGGCGGCGAACGCCCTGATCGATCTGCCGAACGTCATCCGCACCCGCACCTTCTCGAAGGCCTATGGTCTGGCGGGCGCCCGGGTCGGCTATGGCATCGGCACGCCCGGCACGGTCTCGGCCTTCGACAAGATCCGCAACCACTTCGGCATGCCGCGGCTGTCGACGGAGGCGGCGCTCGCCGCTCTCGCCGACCAGGCCTATCTCGTCGATGTCGTCGGTCGGATCAAAGCAGCCCGCGAGAGGATCGCCGGCGTCGCCCAGGCAAACGGTCTTGTGCCCCTGCCCTCGGCCACCAATTTCGTCGCAATCCATACGGGGCGGGACGGCGTCTACGCACGTGCCATCGTCGACGGGTTGATGAGCCATGGCGTCTTTATCCGCATGCCGGGGGTAGCGCCGCTCAATCGCTGCATCCGGGTCTCGACCGGCCTGCCTGCCGATCTCGACCTGTTCGAGCAGGCGCTGCCGCAAGTTTTGAAGGCGCTCGGCTAAACCGCGCGGCACAATAGAAAAAACCGCGCCGGCCTTGTCCCTGCCGGTCGCGGTTTTTTGAAAGTGTTGGCACTGGCCCCGTCCAAAGGTCCCCCGCCACATTCCCCTTTCGGGTTCTTCTTGTGATTTCACTCGCCGCAGACTGCGGCGAAAAGGATCAGTGCATGGTCATCCATTCGCGGGCGGCACGGAGCGCCTCGGCGAGCTGGACCTTGCTCATGGTCTGGGCGAGATCGGCGCGCAGTTCGGCGGCGCGGTCGCAGCCCTTGATCGCGGCGATGTTCAGCCACTTGTGCGCCGAGACCAGATCGATCGGGCAACCGCGGCCGGTCGCATACATCAGGCCCATGTCGCGGAAGACGTCGGCCCGGGTTTCGCCACCCATCGTGGCATTTTCGGAAGAAAGCATTTCAAAGCGTGCCATTGGTTTTGTCCCTGTTTGCCTAGCGGTTACTTATGTCCCTGTTTTCCCTTTCGGGTCCCGTCCGATCCGGCGCCGGCTCTTTGTCCGGTCATTCTCGTTTCGGTCGGGGGCGGCGGGTTTGTCCCTGCTCGTTTGATGAACCCACTATGCCGCACGGCCTTCAAAACTCGCTTAAAATGCATCCTTAATTTGCTGAAAACAAAGTACAAAAGCTTCGTAAACTTGGGTTTTTGTTAAGCACTACACCCCTTGGGAATTAAGGAATCCGCGCGGAAATTTACGAAGTCTTCAACTTTGGAAATCAACGCTTCCTTCACCACAATCCACGAAGCCAAGTCAGCCGACACCCGCAAACACTGGGTTTTCCATCTGCCGGCGGCGGGTCGAAACAGGCGGATTGCATTTTACCTTTACGTGTGCGTAAGATATTTCTTAACCGACGACCGCCTCTGCAGGAGGACCACGGACGCGTTCGCCGGCGGCACCATCATTCCTGGGAGGAGAGATCAGACATGCGGACACTCATCATCGCGGCAGCGCTCGCGCTTTCGGCATTTTCGGCACAGGCGGCAGAGCCGATCGAAGGCAAGTGGAAGACCGCAAGCGGGGCAACGGCGGAAATCGCCCCTTGCGGCGGCAGCTTCTGCGTGACGCTCAAGAGCGGCAAGTTCAACGGCAAGCAGATCGGCAAGATGGCGGGCTCGGGCGACAGCTATTCAGGCGAAATCACCGATCCGGAAAGCGACAAAACCTATTCGGGCTCGGGTACGGTCTCCGGCAATTCGCTGAAGATGAAGGGCTGCGTGTTGGCCGTGCTTTGCAAGAGCCAGACCTGGACACGTCTCTAAGCTGAGCGCCATACCTTCTTTAAAGTAGGCGGCCGGAGCGATCCGGCCGCTTTCTCATTTCGGTAAGGCCGTTTTCAAATCGGCTCACCGACATCAATGCGGTTGCCGTCCGGATCCTCGAAGACAAAGGCCCTCAGGCCATAGTCCTTGTCCTGCAAGCGCTTGACAACCCGCAGCCCCTGTTTCTGGATCAGGTCGTGCAGGGCATCGACATTTTCAACCATCATATGAGCGACGTTGAAATCAGCCGCGCGGTGGGCCGGCTGAAGTGTCAGGTGGATTTCGGCTCCCTCTCGCTCGAGGATCATGAATCCGACCGGATCGCCGTTCTGGAAGACGTTCTGAAAGCCGAGGACGCCGATGTAGAAGTCTGTCGCGCGGGCCATGTTGCGAACCGGCAGCATCGCGGCCACGCGGCCGAAGCGCAGGGGTTTGTCGTCTTTATTGTGCATGGTTGTCACCATGTTGCCGAAGATCTCCGCGCGGCGGAGACGGTGCTCCACCTGCGCGCATCTCTTCGAAGGAGGATTTGGCGGGACGGTGCCCACCGACACCCTTATTGCGTGGATACACAGCATTTGAAAAGCCCGGGATCGCTCAGTTCCGGCTGAACGCCAGATGAATTCGCCTCTCAGGCCGCATTCAGACCGCTTCGTGCATAAAGGCCGCATAGACGAGCGCGGAGGCCAAGACGATGGCAACGGTGATACGGCGGATGACGATCATGACCCTGACCATGGCGGTCTTCGCGATGGCCTTCAGCCATCTGGTGGTCAACAACCAACCGGTTGTCCGCCATGCATCGAACGGGCTCGTTGCCAGCTGCGCGCCCGTCGGGCTCAATGCCTGCCGGCCGACCTTCTGACCGAGGGCTCCACGTCCCGACGCAGCGGCCAAGAGAGGATCGCGGCACATTTCTCCACGACGGTGTGCGACGTCGTTTGCTTGTCAATGTTCCTCTTCTATAATGTGGCATGAACACACGAATCTCTTCTCCCGTGCCGCTGAACTCCATCAGTCCCGAAGCCTATGAGCCGCAGACCTTCACCGACGCAGTCGCGGCTGTCGATGCGCTCACGGCTCTCTACGAGCGAAACACGCGCTTTCTTAACGAGGCCTTTTCGGCGCTTGCCAATGGAGGGGCGATCGAGGGACGCTACCGCGCCTTCTACCCGCAGGTCAGCATGGAGACGACGAGCTTCGGCCACGTCGACAGCCGCCTGTCCTACGGCCATGTCACGTCGCCCGGAGTCTACACGACGACAATCACCCGGCCAAAGCTGTTTCGCCATTATCTGAAGGAACAGCTGGCCCTTCTGATGCGCAATCATCAGGTGCCGGTGACGGTGTCGGAATCGACGACGCCGATCCCACTGCATTTCGCCTTCGGCGAAGGCGCCCATGTCGAAGCCTCGGCCGGCGGGCTTGCCGACATGCAGCTGCGCGACATCTTCGATACGCCGGACCTGACCGTGACCGACGACGAGATCGCCAACGGCGAGTACGAGCCGAAGCCGGGCGAGCCGCATCCCCTGGCGCCGTTCACCGCGCAACGCATCGACTATTCGCTGGCGCGCCTGTCGCATTACACGGCAACCAGCGCCAATCATTTCCAGAACTTCGTGCTGTTCACCAACTACCAGTTCTATGTCGACGAGTTCTGCGCCTATGCCCGGCAGCTCATGGCCGATGGCAACAGCGAATACACCGCCTTCGTCGAGCCCGGCAACATCATCACGCCGGCCGGCCACAGCGCGCCCACGGAGGGTGTTTCGCTCGGTCGCCTGCCGCAGATGCCGGCCTATCACCTCAAGAAGAAGGGCCATGCCGGCATCACCGTGATCAACATCGGCGTCGGCCCCTCCAACGCCAAGACGATCACCGACCATGTCGCGGTGCTTCGACCGCATGCCTGGCTGATGCTCGGCCATTGCGCTGGCTTGCGCAACAGCCAGCGCCTCGGTGACTACGTTCTCGCGCACGCCTATGTGCGCGAAGACCACGTGCTTGACGACGACCTGCCCGTCTGGGTCCCGATCCCGGCGCTCGCCGAAGTGCAGCTGGCACTCGAAGACGCGGTGGAGGAAATCACCGGCTACGAGGGCTTCGAGCTCAAGCGCATCATGCGCACGGGAACGGTCGCGACGATCGACAACCGAAACTGGGAACTGCGCGACCAGCGCGGACCGGTTAAGCGCCTGTCGCAGTCGCGCGCCATCGCACTCGACATGGAATCGGCCACCATCGCCGCCAACGGCTTCCGCTTCCGCGTGCCCTACGGCACCCTGCTCTGTGTCTCCGACAAGCCGCTGCACGGCGAACTGAAACTGCCGGGCATGGCGACCGCATTCTACAAGACGCAGGTCAGCCAGCATCTGCAGATCGGAATCCGGGCACTCGAAAAGCTCGGGGCGATGCCGACCGAAAAACTGCATTCACGCAAGCTCAGGAGCTTTTTCGAGACGGCGTTTCAGTGAGGCAGGCCACTCGGACGCCCACGGGTCGTCCGAGCCGTTTCAGCCTTGCCAGGCTTCCACCGCCTGATCTCCGAAGAACATCGCCCTCGGCATCTGAAAGATGAAATACGGGTTGAGCAGCGGCAGTTCGCTTGCTGCATCCAGCTTTGCAAGGTGTTCGCCATCGAGCTTAATGTCGAGCGACGCGAGATTTTGCGTAAGCTGCTCCGCCCGGCTTGCACCGATCAGTACGGACGAGACGGTCGGACGCCCGACCACCCAGGCGAGTGCCACTTCCGCCATCGAGCGACCGACCTCATCGGCAACCGCGCGCAATGCATCGACAATGGCGAAGTTGCGCTCGGTGAACAGCATCCCGCCGAAAGGATTGTTGCCGGCGAGTCGACCCGCCGACCGCTCCGAATTCGACGCCTCCGCCTCGGTCGGCATGGCCGGTGGGCGCGCGACCTCCGCCAGCATCTCGCGACCGTATTTGCCGGTCAAAAGCCCGGCAGCAAGCGGGCTCCAGGGGACAAGTCCGAGACCTAGTTCCCCGCCTGCGGGCACGAGTTCCAGTTCCGTTGCACGGTCGATCAGGGAGTAACCGTATTGCAGGCCGATCGGTCTCGGCAGCCCATGGGTCTCGGCCAGGGTCGCAAGCCGTGTCACATACCAGGCGGGGGTGTTGGAGAAACCGTAATGCAGGATCTTGCCGGCTTTCACGGAGTCGGCCAGCGTCTGCAACACCTCTTCGATCGGCGTGGTGCGATCCCAGACATGGATCCAGTACATGTCGACGTAATCCGTCTGCAGTCGCTTCAGCGAAGCGTCCAGGGACTGACGAATGTTCTTGCGGCCATTGCCGCCGAGATGCGGATGTCCGGCACCACGGGCGAAGCCGGATTTCGTCGCGATCACCAAACGATCCCGAACTTCGCGTTCTTTCATGAACTGCCCGAGCATTTCCTCGCTGCGCCCGCCGGAATAGATGTCGGCGGTGTCGATGAAATTGCCGCCGGCCTCGACATAGGCATTGAAGAGGTCGCGGGAGACGGTTTCTCCGGCACCCCAGCCGGCGGCCCCGAAAGTCATGGTACCGAGGGCCAGCGGGCTCACGGAAAGGCCGGATCGGCCAAGCGTGCGATAGTTTGTCAGGCTCATATGTCGAGCTCCTTCAGGGATGGTGAGTTGCCCCCAGGAGATAGGCCGAAAAACCGAACGAGATTAGCGCTTGCCCACAGCATGGGTTTGTGAGCAATTTGCAGGAATGGAGCGAAATGAACTCAATGATCTGATGGCGTTCGCGACCGTTGCCCGCGAACGCAGCTTCACGCGCGCCGCTGCCAAGCTCGGCATATCCGCCTCTGCCCTCAGCCATGCCATGCGCAACCTTGAGGCGCGGCTCGGCGTACGCCTTCTGTCCAGGACGACCCGCAGCGTCGCGGCCACCGAGGCGGGCGCCAGATTGATGGACGCGATCAATCCCGCATTTGCCACCATCGAGGCCGGACTGGCCGCCCTTGACCAGTGGCGCGACACAGTCTCCGGCTCGGTCCGGATCACGGCCTCCACCTATGCCGCCCAAACCGTTCTCCTGCAAAAACTTCCGACCTTCTTGCGGGCCTATCCGGAGGTCAAGCTTGAGGTGAACGTGGAAGACCGGCTGGTCGATATCGTTGCCGAAGGGTTCGATGCGGGCATCCGTTTTCATATGTCGGTCGACAAGGACATGATCGCGGTTCCGATTGGGCCCGCGCTGCGGACGGTGGTCGTCGGTACGCCGGAGTATTTCGAGCGGCATCCGCCACCGCAGACGCCTGCAGATCTTGCGAACCATGTCTGCGTGAATTTTCGCCTGAATACGGGCGCCATCATGGTGTGGGACCTTGAGGAGAACAGCAGGGAAATCCGGGTGCGACCACCGGGCCAGTTCATCGCCAATGATGGAAACCTGATGGCGGCGGCCGTGCGCGCCGGGGCCGGCTTGGGCTACATGATGGAGGAGGAGGTTGCCGAAGAGATTCGAGATGGACGGCTGATACAGGTACTCGACGCCTGGTGCGTGCCGTTTCCCGGCCTTCACCTCTATCATCCCAGCCGTCGCCAGTCGCCGCAGGCGCTGCGGGCGTTGATTACAGCTCTGCGGGCTTAGGGCCGACGCGGGGTGCCGCCAGCACAGCAAGCCCCGTGCCGACAAAGGCCGACAGCAGGATCAGCAGGTGTGCATTGACAGCCGCCTTGCCGAGGATGCCGAGGAACTGTGCCGTCGGAGCGGCTCCGAAGCCTAGGCCGCCCGCGACGATGCCGGCGGGATAGGTGCCGACGCCGCCCGGTGCATGGACCGGCAGGACCGAGGACAGTTCGCCGCCGAGCGCTCCGCCAAAACTCGCCGATAATGGATGCACGCCCATCAGCGTCAGGACCCAGGCAAGCACCACGACCTTGGTACCCCAGTTGACCACCGTGGCTAGCCAGGCGCGGACGAAGGCAGCAGCGTTTACCGGCATGCCGCGCTCCAGTTCCTCGACGATATGCCTTAGCCGGCCTGGAAGCCTTCGCGCCAGGGCAAAGAGCGGGCGCTTGAGCATGTAGGCGGGAAGCGGAGCTGCGAGGAAAAGCAGCCAGAGAGGCCAGCCCCATGCCGGCCGGTCCGGGCCGATCACCAGCCCCAGCCCGGCAGCTGCGAGCAAGGCGTGCAGATCGAGAAGCCGCATCACGAGCAAAGCCGCCGTGGCTCGGGCGAGCGGCATGCCGAATTCCGTGCGCATCAGAAGCGGAAAGCTCGCCTCGCCGGTGCGCATCGGCAGCATGATGTTGAGGAGATTGTGGACGAGCGTCAATCGCAGCAGGCGCAGGAAAGCGCCTTTTGTTTCTCGGGGAAAATAGTCGCGGATGCGCCAGCCACGCACGACATAGGTCGCGACGAGCAGGATGAGCGCAATGCTTAAGGGGCCGGGGCCGATATCGCGAAATTGGCCGACCAGGGAAGGCCAGCCGAACGCCCATTGGAGAAAGGCGCCATAGGCGAGCACGACCGCAACCGCCACAAGGCCTATGCGGTTGCGGAATATCCAGGATCTGCGGCTGGCATCCGTCTCTGAATTCATATAGTCGTGCGCCCGAAGATTGCTCATCGCGGCCTCTAGCATGAATTGGTGAGCCTGTACCATCGGCCGTCAGGGAGTTTGATACGTGAATGCGATGATGGAAACGCACCACCGATCCGAGGCAGAGACCGCCGGGATCGAGCTGTCGCTGGTCGTGCCGGTCTTCAACGAGGAAGACAGTATCGGCCCGCTGATAGAGCGCATCTGCGACGCAATGACGGCCTTCGCGGCGACATGGGAACTTGTGCTGGTCGATGACGGTAGCGCCGATCGAACGCTTCTCAATGCCCGCAAGTTCATCGGCCGTGCGGGGCTCGATCTCAAGATCGTTGCCCTGCAGCGCAACTTTGGTCAGACGGCAGCCATGCAGGCCGGGATCGACACCGCCCAGGGACGGCTGATCGCGACGCTCGACGGCGACCTTCAAAACGATCCGAAGGACATCCCGACCATGGTCGCGGCGCTGGAAGAGCGCGAACTCGACCTGCTCGTCGGCTGGCGGAAGAACCGCCAGGACGGGTTGCTGCTGCGCAAGATCCCGTCCTGGTGCGCCAATGCCCTCATCGGCCGGATCACAGGCGTGAAGCTGCACGACTATGGCTGCAGCCTGAAAATCTACCGTGCCTCGATCATCAAGCAGGTCAAGCTGATGGGCGAGATGCACCGTTTCATTCCGGCCTGGGTGGCCGGCGTCGTGCCGAGCTCGCGCATCGGCGAAATGGAAGTGACCCATCACGCGCGGCAGCACGGCACGTCGAAATACGGCATCTCGCGTACCTTCCGTGTGATCCTCGATCTGCTCTCGGTGATGTTCTTCATGCGCTACAAGGCGCGGCCGGGACACTTCTTCGGCTCGCTGGGCCTCGGCACGGGTTTCCTCAGTGGGCTCATCCTGTTCTGGCTTTTCATCCAGAAGGTTGCCTTCGGCGAAGATATCGGCGGACGCCCTCTCCTCATCCTCGGCTTCATGCTGTTCCTGTCGTCGGTTCAACTCATCACCACCGGCATCCTCGCCGAGATGATCGCCCGCACCTACTATCGGGACGATGCGTCGCCGAACTACATCGTGCGGCAGGTTTTTGATAAAGATGCCTGACATACGACGGCTGACTGACGGATTGACGCGCAACCCGACAGGCATTCTGTTGGTTTTCTGCGTCTATTACGTCGCTCAGTTCATCGTCCGGCTTCTGGTTCCGCATGGCCTTCGCATCGACGAGGCGCAGCAGGTGTTGCTGTCGCAATGGTTCGCTGCCGGATACGATGCCCAGCCACCGCTCTACAACTGGCTGCAACAGGCGACATTTGCGATCGCCGGCGACTATCTGGTCGGACTGTCCGCACTGAAATCGGCCATTCTGCTGGCCGTGGTCTCTTCCTACTACTGGCTTGCGCGGCTGTTGGTCCGTCAGCCTCAGTCAGCGGCCATTGCGACCCTCGCCTTCGTGCTTATTCCCCAGACATTCTGGCAGGCGCAGCGCGATCTGACCCATACGACGGCAACGATGTTGATGACCAACCTGCTGTTGATTGCGGCCGTGGTCACGCTCCGTTTGCCAACGCTGCGAAACTACATCCTGCTTGGCGCCGCTGCCGGCCTCGGCATGTTGACGAAGTACAATTTCGCCCTTGTCTTGCCGGCGCTGGCAGTTGCCTGCCTCTCGCAGCCAAACGGGCTCAAGCGGCTGCTGAACCCAAGAATTCTGGCAGGCATGGTCATCGGCGGCCTGATCGTGCTGCCGCATGTGCTTTGGTTCGTCGACAACCTCGCGGTCGCCTCGTCAGTCACCGCTGCCCGCATGGCCGAGGATGCAGGTGACAGCAGCCGCCTTCAGCAGATCGTGCTGGGGCTTCGCGAACTCCTTCAGATGAGCATTGTGATCTGTGCTCCGGCAGCCCTGGTCATCGGCCTTGCCTTCGGGTCGACCTCGCTTTCGGCGTGGCGGGCGAAGAATGCGGAAAGCCGGTTCCTCGGTTCATTTCTCGCCGCCTTGTTCGTGATCCTGACGTTGATGATTATTGTCTTCACCTTCACGACCTTCAGGGACCGTTGGCTATTGCCGCTTCTGCAGGTCGTGCCGATCTTTCTGGTACTCAAGCTCGAAGCTCAGGGGACCGATGCCGAGGCGGCATTTCGCCGCCTGCTGCCTGGCGCACTCGTCGTGCTGGCGGTCATTCCATTCGCGGTCGTTGCAGCCGGCCATATGGGACGTCCGTCCCACTACCAGCAGCCTTACTCGGCGTTCCACGACAGTTTCGTTGCGCAAGAAGCGCATGCACCGTCGCTGATCGTCACACCGGACTGGCTTTCTGCCGGCAACATTAAGAAGGAGTGGCAGGAGATTGCGGTCATTACGACGCAGTTTCCAAACCTCACTCTGCCTTATCGGTGGGAGCATGATAGGCCCGTGGCCCTGATGTGGCGGGGAGAGGCGCAAACCGCGCCAAAGGCCCTGCAGAATTGGGCCAAGGGCAACCTGGGGGACGCCGTTGTCATCCCGGAAGCCGAAAGGGTGACACTTCCGTTCGAGGGCAATTCTGGAATTGCTGCGCCGGGTTTCAATTATGTGCTGATCTATCCGTGAGGCGCAAAATCGATCGAGAGCATCACGCCTCTACGATCTCTGCCTCACACCGCACCGGGAAATTTACCGAATTGGCGATGAAGCATTTTTCGTGCGCATCCTCGTGCAACTCCAGAGCAAGCTCTGGATAGGTTCCCGCCTTGATAGTCACGCGCGGTTTCAGCACGATTTCCGTAAATCGGCCACCGCCATCCGCGTCCATCTGCATGGTGCCTTCGGCGCTGTCTTCATAAGCCGTGACGATCACGCCGGAGACCGCGCAGAAATGCAGGTACCAGAGCTTGTGACAGGCGCTGACCGAGGCGATCAGCAGTTCCTCCGGGTTCCAGCGTGCGGGGTCGCCGAGAAAATGGGGGTCGGCCGATCCGGGGATATCGGGCTTGCCGGGCGCTGCAATCCGATGATCCCGGCCATAGGCGCGGTAGGAGGATGTGCCGGTGCCGCGATCGCCCTGCCAGGTGACCGTCAGACGATATTCGTGGCGATGTTCCGACATTCCTGTCTCCGCAGAGGTATATTTGAGTCTCAAGCCGTGATGATAGGCCTGGAGCCCGCAATGTCCAATCCCAGGATCCAAAGAGAAAAGTTTGCTCCGCCTCTTGCGACGGACGCTTTAAGATATATCTTAGAGTCATCGAAACCGATTTAAGGAATTCTAAGATGAGACATCATCATTGTGACAGAGACCATGTCCAAGGCTTCAGGCATATGATGGCCATGGCCATGCGCGGCGGCCCGTTCGGCGGCCCGATGGGTGGCGGCCCGCGTGGACGGGGCGAACGGCGCCGGATGTTCGACGGCGGAGAACTGCGCCTCGTGCTGCTCAAATTGATCGGCGACCAGCCGCGCCACGGCTACGACCTGATCCGCGAAATCGAATCGCTGTCCGGCGGCGCCTATGCGCCCTCTCCCGGAGTCGTCTATCCGACCATGACCCTGCTCCTCGACATGGGTCTGGCGGAAGAACAGGCGAGCGAAGGCCCGCGCAAGCTCTTGGCCATCACAGAGGCCGGACAGGCACATCTGTCGGAACGCGCCGATGACGTCGCCGTTGCGATCGGTCGCCTCACCGCCCTCGCCCGTGTGAGCGAACGCACCGATGCAGGCCCGGTCCGGCGTGCCATGGGCAATCTGAAGCAGGCCCTTCACGACTGTCTGTCGCGCGAAGGCACGACACGCGATACCCAGTTGGAAGTCGCCCGCATTCTCGACGAAGCGGTCGGCAAGATCGAAAGGCTCTGAACATGGCAAAGGCAATTGCGGTCGTCCCGACCGAAAGCGGTTGGAAATATCTGCAGCAGCTTTGCAAACATTGGGCGCACAAGCTGGAGGTGGAACTCACCGAACAGAAGGGCGTGGTGACATTTGCCGAAGCCATCGCCGTGATGCGATCGGACGAGCGTGCACTCACCGTCGAAATCGAGGCGAACTCGCCCGAAGTGCTTGAGCGGATGAAGGGCGTGGTCTCAAGCCATCTCGACCGTTTCGCCTTTCGCGAGGCGCCGCTGCCCTTTGCATGGCAAGCTGTCTGATTGCGAGCGACGCCGATTTTCCAACCAGAAAACGTATCGATCGGTCAGTCTCCTACTGGAGATTGGCCGATCCGAGGGTTACGTAGCCATCTATGCTCGGCTTTGGCCAGTCTCCCCAATATAAGAACTTTCCCTATCGATGAAACTTGCTAGAACGCCGTCTTAATAGACACTGGCACGAAGCAATGGGGGTTGCCATGAATGTGGTGACAAAGACATCGACATCCTGGTTTTCACGTCTTGGCGGGGCGTTGACGGGCGCGTTATTTGGTTTCGTCCTTTTCATCGCGGCCATCGTCGCGTTGTTCTGGAATGAAGGACGCTCGGTCGCTACCTATAAATCGCTGGTCGAAGGCCAGTCGATCGTCGTCACCGCCGATGCATCGCGGATCGACCCGGCCCTCGAGGGCAAGCTGATCCACATCGAAAGCGATGTGAAGCCCGAGGGCGACGTCGTCGATGCTGAAACAGGGATCACCGCCTCCGGCGTCGTCGGGCTCAAGCGCACGGTCGAGATGTACCAGTGGGTCGAGGAAAAGAGCAGCAAGACCGAGAAGAAGCTCGGCGGCGGCGAAGAGACAGTCACGACCTACACCTATTCCAAGGAATGGAGCGAGGTCGCCCAGGACTCCTCGAAATTCCAGGAAACGACGGGTCACGAAAACCCCGATTTCTGGCTGTCCTCGCAGGAGACACTGGTCGAGAAGGCGCAACTCGGGGCCTTCAACGTCGAGGGCTCGCAGATTGCGTCAGTCGGCGCACGCGAAACGCTGCCGATCACCGACGAGACCGCCGCCGAAGCCTCCGATGCGCTGGGATATCCGGGCGAAGGCCGCGCCGTGATGCAGGCGCTGTATTTTGGCGCCAACGAGAAAGCGCCCGAAATCGGCGACACCAAGATCCGCTTCGAAAAGATCGTCCTGCCCGAAGTCAGCATCGTGGCCATGCAGCACGGCGACAGCCTCAAGGACTATACCACGCAGAACGGATACACCCTGTTCCTGCTGGCTTCGGGTCGCGAACCCGCCGCCAAGATGTTTGCCGACAGTCAGGCCGAAAATGTCGTGCTCACATGGGTCATCCGTGTCGCGGGCATTGTCGGTTTGTTCGTCGCCTTTGCATTGATCTTCCGGATCTTCAGCGTGATCGGCGACGTCGTCCCCTTCATCGGCTCCCTGATCGGCTTCGGCACGGGGCTCATCTCCTTCGTCCTGGCACTGGCCATCGGCGTGACCGTGATCGCGATCGGCTGGTTTGCTGTGCGGCCGCTGCTGTCGATCGGCCTGATCGTCGGCGTTGCCGCACTCGTCTTCGCCTATACGAGATATGTCCGCAAGCAACCGGGCGCGCCTGCGGCCTGAACAAGGCTCTTGCGGTCCTTCGCGGCGCAGACATCGTGAACGAACGCGCGGAGCGGCCTTGCCAAATGGTGGTGGGGCCGCTCTAAATTTGTCCGACAACAGGAGGACTTCGCCATGACCACACTCACCATCCCCGATCTCGCCGGCAAGGCCGTGCTCATCACGGGCGCATCGAGCGGCATCGGCGAGGCGCTGGCGCGCGCCTTCGCCGCCCAGGGGGCGCTGGTCGGCCTGCACTATAATTCGAATGCGGAGGCAGCCCACGCGATCGCCCGGGACATCGAGACCGCCGGTGGCAACGTCGTGCTGGTCAAGGCGGATGCAGCCTCGTCGGAGGCCATGGCCGAGGCCGTCGCTCATGTCGCGAAGACCTTCGGACGGCTGGACGGAGTGATCAACAATGCCGGCAGCATGATCGCCCGCGTGCTCTACGAGGACATGACGGACGCCCAATACGACAAGGTGATGGACGTCAATGCCCGCTCGGTTCTGTCGACGACCCAGGCCGCAATCGCCCACCTCAAGGTCCAAGGCGGCTTCGTGATCAACACGACCTCGGTCGCGGCCCGCACCGGCGGCACGGCAGGTTCGGGCGTCTACGGCTCGTCGAAAGCCTTCGTTGGCGCGGTCACCAAGGGCATGGCGCTGGAATTCGGCAAATACAATATCCGCGTCAACGCGGTGGCACCCGGCGTGATCACCACGCCGTTCCAGGACAAATACGCCCTGCCAGGCCAGCTCGACCAGGTGGCCGGCAGCGTGCCCCTGAAGCGCACCGGCACGCCACAGGATTGCGTCGGCGCCTATCTCTTCCTCGCGTCGGAAAGCCTGTCGGGCTACATCACGGGGCAGACGATCGACGTGAATGGCGGGCAGTTCATGCCGTGATGGCCCTGGGACGGCGGCACATCAAAGTTCGTAAGGTATGACGATATCGGGATGCTGACGCGGAAAGCCTCTGGCGTCGCGCGTCAGCAAGCTCAGCCCATTCACTTTGGCGGTGGCCCAGATCACTGCGTCCGGCAATTTGAGCCTATGAACCTTCCGTATGATAACGGCCTGCTCGGCAACGTCTTCGTCAAGGCCGATCAGTCCAAATCCTCTCAGAAAGTCTCGGGTAGCGTCAGTCAGAGTGGCGGGTGTGCCGACCATGACTTCCATCCAGGTTATGATACTGATTGCCCGCTGTGGATAATCGCTCAGCACGTGCCGTGCGGCTGAAACGCCCTTCAGCACGTCGATCACGATATTCGTGTCGAAAAGCATTCACCATTCGGCACGAAGTTTACGCTGAATGACGAGGCCGTCTTCGGCCTCGGATCCCGCCCATAGTCCGAAACCGTTCAGGACAACATCATCCTTGTGTCGGTCCAGCAGGTTACCCACGGCTTCCCTGATTAATGAAGCACGCGAGACCTGTTTTTCGGCAGCGATCCTGTCCAAGGCTTCAATGTCAGCGTCTGGAATGTCCACCAATGTGCGCATGCCATCCTCCGAGTGATATCGCTCATATATATCACCATACGGCGGAGCGTACCAGAGATGGACCGCCAGCCTCAGCCCTCGCCTCTGTTATCCTTCAGCCAGTCCAGCCCTGCCCGCAGCGTATCGACCGCCTGGTCGATCTCGGTGCGTGAGATGATCAGCGGCGGGGAGAAGAGCATGCGGTCGCCGGTGGCGCGGAGCACGACGCCTGCGTCGACGCACTGGTTGCGCACGGCAGTGCCGGTATCGTCCGGCTTCTTGAAGCGGCGGCGGGTGGCCTTGTCGGCGGTGATCTGGACGGCACCCATCAGGCCGACGCTGACGGCTTCGCCGACGAGCTCGTGGTCGGTCAGCGAGGCCAATGCCTGGGCGAGATAGGGGCCCGTGTCGTCGCGGACGCGCTCGACTAGGCCTTCTTCCTCGATGATGCGGATATTTTCAAGGGCTGCGGCAGCGGCCACCGGGTGACCGGAATAGGTGTAGCCGTGGTAGAAGTCGCCGAGCTCGTTGACCATGACTTCCGCCACGCGGTCGGAGACGAGAACGCCACCGATCGGCAGATACCCGGAGGAGAGCCCCTTGGCGATCGGCGCGAGGTCCGGCTCGAAATCATAGTACTGGTGACCGAACCAGGTGCCAAGGCGACCGAAGCCGGAGATGACTTCGTCGGCCACCAGTAGGATCTGGTATTTGGCGCAGATGCGCTTGATCTCCGGCCAGTAGGTGGACGGCGGGACGATGACGCCACCGGCGCCCTGGATCGGCTCGGCAACGAAGGCTGCGACATTTTCCTCGCCGAGTTCGAGGATCTTTTCCTCGAGTTCGCGAGCGACCTTGATGCCAAAATCTTCCGGCGAGAGATCACCACCCTCGGCATACCAATAGGGCTGGTTGATGTGGTGGATGCCCTCGATCGGCAAGTTGCCCTGCTCATGCATCCACTTCATGCCGCCAAGCGAAGCGCCGGCCACCGTCGAGCCATGGTAGGCATTCTTGCGGGCGATGACCTGCGTCTTGGTCTCGTGACCCAGCGCCTTCCAGTAGACGCGCGCCATGCGGAACCAGGTGTCGGAGGCTTCCGAGCCGGAATTGGAGAAGAAGACCCGGTTGATCTTCGGGCCGGTCTTTTCGGCAATCTTCTGGGCGAGCAGGGTGGTCGGCGGGGTCGTGGTGCCGAAGAAGGTGTTGTAATAGGGCAGTTCCAGCATCTGGGCATAGGCGGCATCTGCGATCGACTTTCGGCCGTAGCCGACATTCACGCACCAGAGGCCGGCAAAGGCATCGAGATACTGCTTGCCGGTCGCGTCCCAGATATGCACGCCATCCGCCCGGGTGATGATCTTGGTGCCGGCGGCGTTCAGCTTCTTCATGTCCGAAAAAGGATGAAGATGGTGGGCAGCATCGATGGCACCGAGGTTGGAGACGGCGGTAAGCGGCTTGTTCATGGGTCGGATCCTTGGTCGGGGCGATAGCGCTCGGCGTGACGGCCAAACATGGTCGGTGTGCCCAGCTTACCCCGCATTGAAAGGCGGAACATTATCGGCTACGACCATGACGATCCAAAACGCGTTTGGCAAGGCACCGATTGCCGCGTTCCTCCGGCCAAATTCGCCCTGAAAGCCAGCGAGAGTTTTTCCATGACAGCATCGACCGAGGCCGCCCATCAGACCGCAGCCGATCCTTCCGCGCGTATCGAGGTGCTGCTCGTCGGCATGAACGGCGACCTGCGCGGGAAGATGATTCCGCTGAAGGCCGAGGACAAGGTTTGGAAAAACACGGTGCGCCTGCCCGCCTCGACGCAATCGCTCGACATCTGGGGCGACGACAATGACGACATCACCAAGATCTCGCTGACGCTGGGGGATCCGGACGGGATCTGTACCCCGGACAAGAACTCGCTCACCACCTTGCCCTGGGGTCCCGCCGGTTCCAAGCAGGTGCTTGCCACCATGCACACGCTTGAGGGAGAGCCGCATTACGTCTGCCCGCGCGCCATCCTCGCAAACGTCCTGAAACGCTTCGAGGAGAAGGGTCTGACGCCTGTTGTCGCGACCGAACTCGAATTCTACGTGATGGAGCCGGATTTCCGCGAAACCGGCGTGCCCATGCCGCCGAAGGCGCTCGTGATGAACGGCGAGGTCGAGGGCTACCAGCTCTATGACATGCGCGCGACCGCTGCGATGGAAGACTTCCTCGAGACCGTGCGCGAATATTGCGATCACATGGGCCTGCCGGCCGATGCGACGACGGCCGAATTCGGCCCCGGCCAGTTCGAAGTTAACCTCTTGCACAAACCGAATGCGATTTCGGCCGCCGACGACTGCATCTATCTGAAGCGCGTCGTCGACTTCGCCGCGCGCCGCCACGGCTTCAAGTCGACCTGCATGGCCAAACCCTATGGTGATCACGCCGGTTCGGGCCTGCACGTGCATGCCTCGATCATCGACAAGGATGGGAAGAACATCCTCGACGCCAAGGGCGGCGATCCGGTGAAGCTGAAATCGATTACCGCCGGCATGCTGAAGAGCATGCAGGATGCCCAGCTGATCTTCGCCCCCTTTGCCAATTCCTATCGCCGCTTCCAGCCAGGTTCGTTTGCACCCGACAAGATCGACTGGGGTTTCGGCAATCGTGGCACCGCGATCCGCATCCCGGACAAGGATGGCCCCGCCGCCCGCATCGAACACCGCGTGGCCGGTGCGGACGCCAATCCGCATCTGCTGCTCGCCGCCATCCTCGGCGGCATCCTGCTCGGCCTGGAAGAAGACCTCGATCCGGGTCCGGTCACGACGCCGGACAGCGCACCCGAAAACCCGGATATGCTCACTTACGACTTCCTGACCGCCGTCGAGCGTTTCCGCGCATCCGCCTTCATCAAGGACATCTTCGGCGCCGAATACCAGCGCATCTATGGCGATACCAAACGCAAGGAAGCCATGGCCTATCTGCGCACCGTGTCGAGCTTCGACTACCAGACCTATCTGCCGCGGATTTGACGCCTAAACTATATCTCTCATGCCATCGCGGGCGGTGCATCAGCGCCGCCCGTCGCATTTGGACGATAAAATGGCGCGCTAATATTCTTTCGTCATAATGTCGTCACACGAAATCTTCGAACCAAGTCACAGGGTTACAATACAAAACCACCCGAATTTTGGGGTAGCGCCGTACGATAAGACTTGCCACCGCGAAATGAATGCTCTTCTCTCCCGTTTCCGTAAACGTAACTGGGAGAACAGTCATGACAATCCAGACCCGCCGACTTCTCGGCACGGCCCTGCTGCTCGGATCGCTGCTGACCGGTGCCAGCCAGGCGCTGGCCGAAGCGGTGCTCCATCGTGGCAATGCCGGCGAGCCGCAGACGCTCGACTACGCCCATATCTCGATCGACATCGAAGGCTTCGTCGTCCGCGACATGTTCGAGGGCCTGACCATATTCAACGCCAAGGGTGAAGTGGTTCCGGGGTCTGCCGAAAGCTGGACGGTGTCCGACGACAACCTGACCTATACTTTCAAGATCCGCGAAAACGCCAACTGGTCCGACGGAACGCCGGTGACCGCCGAAGACTTCGTCTTCTCGATGCGCCGCCTGGAAGATCCGAAGACCGCAGCCGAGTATGCCGGCATCCTCTACCCGATCAAGAACGCCGAAAAGGTGAACAAGGGCGAAGTCCCGGTCGATCAGCTCGGCATCAAGGCCGTCGATGCCAAGACCGTCGAGATCACGCTTGAGCGTCCGACCCCGTTCTTCCTGCAGCTTCTTGCCCACTACACCGCGTTGCCGATCAGCAAGGCCAACTTCGAGAAGTTCGGCGACCAGTTCGTGAAGCCCGGCAACATGGTGTCCAACGGCGCCTTCAAGCTTGAAGCACACGTGCCGAACGATACCCTGACCGTCGTCAAGAACGACAAGTACTGGGATGCCGCCAACGTCAAGCTCGACAAGGTCATCTTCTACCCGATCGACGACGATGCCGCTTCTGTCCGTCGCTTCGAGGCCAAGGAAATGGACCTCGTCTACAACTTCTCCGCAGACCAGATCAAACGCCTGCGCGAAACCTATAACGACCAGGTCCACGTGACCCCGTCGCTCGCCACCTACTACTACGTCTTCGACAACCGCGAGCCGCCATACAACGACGTCAACGTCCGCCGCGCGCTCTCCATGGCCGTCGACCGCGACTTCCTTGCCCAGGAAATCTATGCCGGCGCCCAGCTTCCGGCCTACAACCTCGTGCCCCCGGGCATGCCGGGTTATGGCGACGGACCGGTTCCGGATTTCGCCTCGATGTCGCAGATCGACCGCGAAGACAAGGCCGTCGAGCTGATGAAGGCTGCCGGTTACGGTGAAGGCGGCAAGCCGCTCGAAATCGAGATCCGCTACAACACCAACGCCAACCACGAACGCGTCGCAACCGCCGTCGCCGACATGTGGAAGAACACGTTCGGCGCCAAGGTGTCGCTGGTGAACCTCGATGTGGCCTCGCACTACGCCTATCTGCAGGAAGGCGGCAAGTTCAACGTCGCCCGCGCCGCCTGGTCGGCGGATTACGGCGATCCGGAAAACTTTCTGGCGCTGAACGTCAGCACCAACACCACGTTCAACTACGGAAAGTACAAGAGCGAAGAATACGACGCGCTGATGAAGCAGTCCTATGAGGAGCAGGATCCGGCCAAGCGCATGGAAATCCTGAAGAAGGCTGAAACCGTCCTCAACAACGACCAGCCGATCGCGCCCTTCATGAACTCGGCCAACCTGTGGCTGGTCTCGTCGCGCGTCTCCGGCTGGGAAGACAATGCGGTGAACGAGCACCTGTCCAAGTTCCTCAGCGTTTCCGAATAACGAACAAAAGGGATCGGCGCGCGGCAGCATGATGGCTGTCGCGCGCCGGCTTTTATCACCATGATCTCATTCGTCCTGCGCCGGCTCATGAGCGCCGTGCCCACCGTGTTCGTCGTCGTGACGATCTCGTTCTTCCTGATGCGCTTCGCGCCTGGTGGTCCGTTCAGCCTCGAACGTCCGCTCCCGCCGCAGACCATGGCCAATGTCATGGAAACGTACAAGCTCAACGACCCGCTCTGGAGCCAGTACCTGCATTATCTCGGCAATGCCTTTAAGGGCGATTTCGGCCCGAGCTTCATCTACAAGGACAACACGGTCGCCGAACTCATCGGCAAGGCCCTGCCCTATTCCGTCGAGCTCGGCCTCTACGCGATCCTGATCGCGCTGATCGGTGGCGTCATTCTCGGCACGATCGCGGCGCTTCGCCAGAACAGCGCGCTGGACTTCGGCCTGATGGCCTTCGCGACCATCGGCGTCACGGTGCCGAACTTCGTCGTCGGACCTGTGCTTACCCTGATTTTCGCCGTCATGCTCTCCTGGCTGCCAGCCGGCGGTTGGGGCAATGGGGGCTTCCAGAACCTGATCCTGCCGATGACGGCGCTGGCGCTGCCGCAGCTTGCCGTCTTTGCCCGCCTCACGCGCGGCTCGATGATCGAAGCCCTAAACGGCGACCACATCCGCACGGCGCGCGCCTATGGCCTGCCGCCGCGCGTCGTGGTCATCACGCACGCCCTGCGCGGCGCGATGCTGCCGGTCGTTTCCTATCTCGCACCGTGTGCTGCAGCCCTGCTCACCGGCTCTGCCGTGGTCGAGAGCATCTTCACCATTCCCGGTGTCGGTCGCTATTTCGTGCTCGGCGCGCTCAATCGCGATTATCCCCTCGTCATGGGCACCGTCATTCTCGTCGCCGTGTTCGTGATCTTCTTCAACCTCCTGGTCGACATCGCCTACGGCCTGCTTGATCCGAGGGTCCGCAATGACTGATACTTCCGCAACCCAGGGCCTTGCCCCCGCCGAAGTGGCCGGCCGCAGCCTGACCCAGCTCGCCATGATGCGCTTCAAGCGCAACAAGGCGGCCATGGGCGGCTGCATCATGCTGGCGCTGATCGTGCTCTTCTCGTTCGCCGGTCCGTTCTTCGTGCCGCACACCTATGACCAGGTCTTTGCCTCCTACGTCACCGTGCCGCCGAGCCTTGAGCCGCGTCCGGATCCGGAATCGCTGCAGGAAGTGGCCGAAGGCATTGCCAAGCGCGCGCGCGTCGAGCTCAAAAGCCTGGAAGTCGCCGATGGCGGGTTTACCGCCGTCCTGACAGCCTCCAAGCCGATCGACCCGCGCACGATCCGCTATTTCGACCGGACGAATGAGTTCAAGGAGACGACGATCCAGGAGACCAGCGCCGACGGCTTGCAGGTCACCGTCACCGGGAAGGTCGACCAGGTCACCTTCCCCTTCGGCACCGATACCAATGGTCGTGACCTTCTCGTCCGCGTCATGCTCGGCGGGCAGATCTCGATTGCCGTGGGCCTGGCCGCGAGCCTCGTCTCGCTCGGCATCGGCGTCATCTACGGCGCGACCTCGGGCTATCTCGGCGGCCGCATCGACAACGTGATGATGCGTTTCGTCGAAATCCTCTATTCGCTGCCCTTCGTTTTCCTCGTCGTCGTGCTCGTGGTCTTCTTCGGACGATCGGTCATACTGATCTTCGTGGTGATCGGGGCGGTGCAATGGCTGGAAATGGCCCGCATCGTGCGCGGCCAGACGCTCTCGCTCAAACGTCGCGAATTCGTCGGCGCGGCGGAGGCGCTCGGCCTCACCGACTGGCAGATCATCCGCCGGCACATCATCCCGAACACGATCGGCCCCGTCATCGTCTTCGTGACCGTCGTCGTGCCGCAAGTCATCCTGACCGAGAGCTTCCTGTCCTTCCTCGGCCTCGGCGTCCAGGCGCCGCTTGCGAGCTGGGGCACGCTGATTTCGGAAGGCACGAAGAACATGCAGAGCGCACCTTGGCTCCTGATCTTCCCGGCGATCTTCTTCGTCGCGACGTTGTTTGCCCTCAATTTCGTCGGCGACGGCCTGCGCGACGCGCTCGACCCGAAGGATCGCTGAGATGGAGACGAACCAGATGACACCGGTCCTCACCGTCAACGACCTCAAGGTCACTTTCCAGACGCCCGACGGTACCGTCGAAGCGGTCAAGGGCATCAGCTTCGACGTGAAGAAGGGTGAAACGCTCGCCATCGTCGGCGAGTCGGGTTCCGGCAAGAGCCAGACGATGATGGGCATCATGGGCCTGCTCGCGAAGAACGGCAGCGTCACCGGCGAGGCGCTCTATGGCGGCACCAACCTGGTCGGCCAGCCGCTCTCGACGCTCAACACGGTGCGCGGCTCCAAGATCACCATGATCTTCCAGGAGCCGATGACCTCGCTCGATCCGCTTTACAGGATCGGCCGGCAGATCGCCGAACCGCTGATCCACCATCGCGGATTGAGCAAGAGTGCGGCGCGCGCCCGCGTTCTGGAACTCCTGAAACTCGTCGGCATTCCGGACCCGGAACGCCGCATCGACAGCTACCCGCATGAAATGTCCGGCGGCCAGCGCCAGCGCGTGATGATTGCCATGGCACTTGCCAACGAACCCGACGTGCTGATTGCGGACGAGCCGACGACGGCCCTCGACGTCACCATCCAGGCGCAGATCCTGACGCTGCTCGCCGAGCTGCAAAAGCGGTTCGGCATGGCGATCGTGTTGATCACCCATGACCTCGGCGTGGTCAAACACGTCGCCGACCGCGTCGCCGTCATGCGCAAGGGCGAGATCGTCGAACAGGGCACGCGCGACGAAATCTTCGGCAATGCGCAGCACGACTACACCAAGATGCTGCTCGCCGCCGAACCATCAGGCACCAAGGCGCCGCCGCCTGAAAATGCGCCGATGGTGCTGGAGGGCCGCAACGTCACCGTCGATTTCGACATCGGTGGCGGCGGGTTGTTCGGCAAGGCACGCACCTTCCGCGCCGTCGACCAGGTCAGCATTCGGCTTCGCCAGGGCCAGACGATCGGCATCGTCGGGGAATCCGGTTCAGGCAAATCGACGCTCGGCCGTGCTCTTCTCAAACTTCTGCAGGCCGATGGCGCTTTCCGTTTCGGCACGAACGACATCTCGGGCCTCGACAGGGCCGGCATGCGCCCCTTCCGCAAGCAGATGCAGCTCGTCTTCCAGGATCCCTATGGTTCGCTCTCGCCCCGCCAGACGGTCGGCGAGATCATCACCGAAGGGCTCTACGTGCATGAGCCTCAGCTTTCCCGCGCCGAACGCGACCAGCGGGCGATCGCGGCCCTCAAAGAAGTCGGCCTCGATCCGGCGGCGCGCAACCGCTATCCGCACGAGTTTTCCGGTGGCCAGCGGCAGCGCATCGCAATCGCCCGCTCGATCATCCTGAAGCCGAAGGTGGTCATCCTCGACGAGCCGACTTCGGCGCTCGACCGCTCGGTGCAGCGTCAGGTGATCGAACTCTTGCGCGACCTGCAGGACCGCTACGGCCTGTCCTACGTCTTCATCAGCCATGACCTCTCCGTCATCCGGGCGATGTCGGACCATGTGGTGGTGATGAAGAACGGCAAGATCGTCGAACAAGGCGATACCGAGGCGATCTTCGACCATCCGGTGGAAGACTATACCAAGGCGCTGATTGCCGCCGCCTTCACCCACTGAGGCGGGCAAAAACTGAATCAGGAACGGCGCCTCATCCGGCGCCGTTTTCTTTTACGCCGCCGACTGAGGTGGCGGCACCAGCACCTTCAGCTCACCGGGATGGATCTTCAGCTCGACATCGGCCGGCATGCGCAACAGTTCGCCATCGAGCACGCAGGCCGCCCCCTTGCGATGCTTGGGGAAATGCAGACGGACCGTCCGGGCGGTCGAAGCCGTCACCGCCTCGTTCTCCTTGAACTTACCCCGCAGAATGTCGAAGGCCAGCTTTCCGACACCCGTCGGTTCCAGTGGGTCGGCGAGGTAAACGCCGAGCTCACCCGTATCGACGCGATCGGCGAAGAAGAGCGAATTGTTGCCGAGCGGATTGTTGGAGACCGAGATGGCCGAGACCGGGCGCTCGTCGCTGCGGCCGTCGCCGTCGATGTCGAAGATGACCTCAAAACGGGGCGGATCAAGCATCACGCCGAAGGCGGCACTGGTGCTCGCCCTGATTTTGCCGAGCCGTGAAGCGAAGTTCATCTGGTTGCGCATGCGCACCATGCGGGCATGCAGACCGGCAGAGAACTGGTGGACGAAGGGGCGGCCGTTGGCGGTGGCGATATCGACCGAGGCCACCTCGCCTGCCGCCAACACGTCCACCACCTTCCAGATATCCAGTGGCAGCTTCAGGGAGCGGGCAAAGAGGTTCATCGTGCCTGCCGGAACGACACCGAGCGGAAGGCCAGCTTTCCAGGCGATTCCGGCTGCGGCCGAAATGGTGCCATCACCGCCCCCGGCAATGACCGCATCGACGCCTGATGTCGCGACCGCCGTCTGCAGCGCCTCGACAATCTCGTCGCCGGCCACAACATCACAGACCAGTTCGTGCCCCTTCGCAGCAAAGGCGCGGGTCGCGCTTTCACAATAGGACTGCATGTCGGTGGTCTTGAACGTGCCACCGTCGCGATTGAGTACCGCCTTGATCTTCATCTCGCCCTTTCAACGGCCCCAGCGGGCCAAAGCTCAAAACGTGCCGTGCGCTCAAAAGTTTCGGCATATGTCTGCAGATCGATAGAGCGCGAGCAATTTTCAAGGTCGCGGGCAAAAGCCTTTGCCGCAGCGCACACAGATATGATAAACAACAATTCTTCTTCCCAGCAGCCTGACGGCTTTCCTTTTCATCCCGGCTTTTCCGGAAGCGCATTTGCGCCGCGCGATGTCAGCGCGGTCCCATGGTGTTTTGATGACCGATATCGCTCCTTCCCTTCCTTCGAAGATTCAACTGCCTGCGGCGTTGAACCCGACGACGATCGCGCTGATCGAACTTGCTCTGGCTGCCGGCGGGTTCGGGATCGGCACCGGGGAATTTGTCATCATGGGCCTTCTGCCGGAGGTGGCGCAGACCTATGGCGTGACCGTTCCGCAGGCCGGTCACGTGATCAGCGCCTACGCGCTCGGCGTCGTCATCGGTGCACCAATCATCGCTGCACTCGCGGCCAAACTGCCGCGCAAGACGTTGCTTCTGCTGTTGATGGGCCTCTTTGCCATCGGCAATTTCGCCAGTGCGCTGGCCACCGAATTCTCCAGCTTGACGCTGCTGCGCTTCATCACGGGGCTGCCACACGGCGCTTATTTCGGCGTTGCGGCCCTGGTTGCGGCCTCCATGGCACCGCCGAACCGGCGCGTCAGGGCCGTGGGGCGCGTGATGCTCGGTCTCACGATCGCAACGCTCGTCGGCACGCCGATTGCAACCTTTCTCGGACAGTTGATGAGCTGGCGGGCAGCCTTTCTGATGGTGGCCGTGATCGGCGCGATCACCGTGGCCCTGATCGCGCTCTACCTGCCGAAGGACGAGGTGGCCGAAGGCGCCAGCATCCGCCGTGAGCTGTCAGCCTTCGGTCGGCTGCAGGTCTGGCTCTCGTTCGGCGTGGCAGCGGTCGGCTTTGGCGGCATGTTCGCCATCTTCAGCTATATCGCCAAGACCGTGACGGATACCGCCGGCCTGCCGGCGAGCATGGTGGCCGTGGTGCTGGCGCTCTTCGGCATCGGCATGAATGTCGGCAACGTGGTCGGCAGCCGAATGGCTGATTACTCGCTGAAGGGCACGATCGGCGGTATGCTCGCCTTCAACATCGCCTTGATGGCCGTCTTCTCGCTGACGGCTCACAACCCCGTCATGCTCTGCATCTGCGTCTTCCTCACGGGCTGTGGCTTTGCCGCCTGCCCGGCCGTGCAGACCCGCATCATGGACGTGGCGGCCGACGCCCAGACGCTCGCGGCGGCGACCAACCATTCCGCCTTCAACATCGCCAATGCGCTCGGCGCATGGCTCGGCGGCATCGTCATTTCCGCGGGTTATGGCTACGGTGCCACCGGTTACGTCGGCTCGGTGCTTTCGGCCTTCGGCCTGGTCATCTTCCTGATTTCCGTTGCGATCGAGAAGAAGACGTCACGCGGCTGAGGCGGTCTCCTCGATCGTCGCGGGCTCGATCACGCGGCGCTGACCGTCCTTGCATTCCACGTGCCGGCTGCCCCACTGCTCGAGCATCATGACGACAGGGCGCAAACTCTGGCCGAGCGGGGTCAGCGCATAGTCGACGCGCGGCGGGACCACAGGATAGATGGTGCGGGTGAGAAGCCCTTGCTCCTCCAGTTCACGCAACTGCTTGGTCAGCATGCGCTGCGTGACCGCCTGCAGCCGGCGGCGCAGTTCGCTGAAACGCAGCGTGCCATCCGTCAGCAGGTGATAGAGGATCACACCCTTCCATTTCCCGTCCAGAAAGCTGAGCGTGGTTTCGACCGGGCAACCCGGAAAATTGTTCGTCATCTTGGCGCGGGGGCGCGACATGGTGGGTATCCTTTTTATACTGAGGCTCCATTTGGTGCCTACAAACAAAAAAAGTGCATTCTTGCGGAATTCAAATCTATGCTCTTAATGGGCGGCGTGCAAACACCAAACAGGAGCTTCCCATGCGCGCCATCGGTTTTCACCACCCCCTGCCCATCACCTCTGACGCGGCACTCGTCGATCTTCACCTGCCCCAGCCGGTTGCGACCGGTCACGACATTCTGGTCCGGATCGAGGCCGTCTCGGTCAACCCCGTTGACACCAAGGTTCGCGCCGGTTTTACGCCTTTGGCCGGCGATGCGCGCATCCTCGGCTACGACGCCGCCGGCGTGGTGACGGCTGTCGGCACCGACGTGACGCAGTTCAAGCCAGGTGACGAAGTCTACTACGCCGGCGCGATCAATCGGCCCGGCACCAATGCCGAATACCATCTCGTCGACGAGCGTATCGTTGCCCTCAAGCCGAAGACATTGAGCTTTGCCGAAGCCGCCGCGCTGCCATTGACCGCAATCACGGCATACGAGGCGCTATTCCACCGCATCAGGGTGCAAGAGCGGGTTGTCGGCGCCGAGCGGGCGATCCTCATTACCGGCGGCGCCGGCGGCGTTGGGTCGATCGCCATTCAGCTTGCAAAGCAGTTGACGAATCTGACCGTCATTGCCACCGCTTCCCGACAAGAAACTGCGAATTGGGCACGGTCTCTCGGTGCCGATCACGTGATCGACCACAGCAGACCGCTTGCCGAGGAATATGCAGCATTGGGGATAGGCGCACCGGGCTTCATCTTCTCGGTAACCCATTCCACCCAGCATCGCCTTGCGCTGGCCGAGATCATCGCGCCGTCCGGACGCATTTGCCTGATCGACGATTTCGCAGATGGTTTCGACATCATGGCCTTCAAACCGAAGGCGGTGTCATTGCATTGGGAGATGATGTTCTCGCGGCCGATGTTTCAGACGGCCGACATGATCGAGCAGCACAGACTGCTTACCCATGTCGCCGACCTCATCGATGCCGGCAAAGTGCGTACAACGCTTGACGCCACCCTGGGACAGATCACCGCGAAAAACCTGCGCGAGGCGCATCGGATCATCGAAAGCGAGCGGGCGCGTGGTAAGATCGTGCTCGAGGGATTTCCGGTCTAGGCCGACTTCGGGGCCGCCTTCAATCGGCGGCCTCGCTCGACTGAGGCTAGGCTGCCGACCGCATGATGGCGGCGCTGCCCGTCGGGCCTTCGCTTGGCTTCAAAGCGGCCCCCTCGACGGCGACGAGGTTTTCCTGGCCCCAACGCCCGATGGCATTGATGACGGGCTCCAAACTGCGGCCAAGCGGGGTCAGCGAATAGTCGACACGTGGCGGCACGACTGGATAGACCGTGCGGGCGACGAGGCCGGCGACTTCCATGTCGCGCAACTGCTTTGACAACATGCGGTGGGTAATCGACGGAAGGCGCTTTGCCAGTTCGTTGAAACGGAGGATCTCGTCTTTCAGAAGATGGTGGAGGATGACACCTTTCCACTTGCCGTCGAGAAGCTGGAGCGTCGCCTCGATCTGGCACCCGCCGAGATCCGAAAGTTCCAAATTGGTTTCGCGGCCCATACAAAATTCCTTCTCACATCTTCGACGCAACCGGCACCCGGCGCGTCTGGTTCCCACATAGCTCCCGGCGGGCGGAACGGAAAGCCGTGGCCCGATCGGATTTTGGTCGACACAGCGTCAACAGGTTGTTTGACGCGCGAGGGCGCCGGAAAGTTTCACTGCGGGGAAATGGTGGCCAGTTGAGGAGTGAACAAGACCTATGGCGTCATTGTGAGAAGGCCGTGTGCCAGCCGGCCAATGTGCAATGAAAAAAGGGCCGCCGAGAGGTCTCGGCGGCCCGTTTCCATATCCGTGTCACGGGCTGTCAGGCCTGCATCACCACGACTTTGGTGCCGACCTTCACGCGTTCGTAAAGATCGATCACGTCGTGGTTCATCATGCGCACGCAGCCAGACGACATGGCCTGGCCGATCGACCAGGGCTGGTTGGTGCCATGCAGGCGGAACATGGTGTCGTTGCCATCCCGGTAGAGATACATGGCACGCGCGCCCAGCGGATTGTTAGGGCCACCGGGGAGGCCGCCGGCATATTTCAGGTTCTTTTCCGGATCGCGGCGGATCATGTTCGGCGTCGGCGTCCAGGTTGGCCATTCGGCTTTGCGACCGACATAGGCATTGCCGGCCAGCGCATAGCCATTGCGACCGACACCGATGCCGTAACGCATCGCGCGTCCGTTGCCGAGAATGTAATACAGGCGCCGGGCCGGCGTATCGACGACGACGGTGCCGGCGGGATGCCCGGTTTCATAGGCCACTTCCTGGCGACGCAGCTCCGGCTTGATCTTCTCCAGCGGAACCTTCTTCAGCGGATGCGGCTCATCGGGCAGATCGCCATACATGGCCTGCTGATTGGGCATGGACTGGCAGCCGGCCAGGAAGAGCGGCAGGCCGAACAGGAGACCGCGGCGGGAAATGGTCATGATTCAGGCGTCCTTGGGATACGATTCGATGCCGAGGAGCCTAGGAATTTATGGTTAATCAGCGGTTAAAACCGGACAGAGCGGTTAAGAGAGATGGCGAAGATGAGGCACGCCTCCCCTCGGGCTCCCTGCCCCTCCAGGTTCAAGGGGGAGTATCTGCCTCAATCCGCCCCTCTGCGAAAAGCATGACGATCATCAAAACCACGGCGGCGGCAAGCATGGGGATGCCATGAAGCGGTGCGACCACGGCCACGGTCAGAGCGACAACTGCCCCCATCAGACGCGCTCCGAGTGGACGAAGGCCCAGCTGCGCACGAAAGGCCGTATCGAAGGCAAGATAGAGCGCGAGCCCGTAAAGCAGCAGGGCATCATTGCCATGGGCGGCATGCGCCTGGCCCGCAGCACCTGGATCAATCTGGGCGGCGATCAGGGCCTTCAATCCTGCAGCCACAAGGATCAAACCGGCGATCATGAAAAGATGCGCACCATTGTAGCCGAAGAGGGCGATGCGCGTACGGCGGCGGTTGTCGGCAGCGGCCATCCTGTGTTCGGCCCGCTGGTCGTCGCGGTCGAAATAACTCCACCAGAGAGTGCCGATCAAAGCGACGGCGAGAAAGAGGCTCGCGAAGTCTCCGGGGCTGTGCGGCAGGGCGGCAAACCCGCTGCCGGTTGCGATGACGATCTCGCCCAGCACGATGATCAGCAGCAATCCGTGCCTTTCGACAAAGTGCCCGACATCGAGCGCGAAGCCCTCGCCGGTATTCAAGACGCTGACTAAGACATAGAGCAGTGCGGGCGACAGCAGCAGGATCCAGCTCCAGCTGCCTTCAATCAGGGAGGAGCCGATGACCAGAGCAGCGGCCGCGAGGTTGAACGGCACAATGCGCAGCATGGCGCGCGCAGCCGACGGGCCGCCCTGCCAGACGAAGGCGGCAAAATGCAACAGCACGATTGCCAGATAGGCGGCACCGAACAGCAGCCTGCCATCCCCTGCACTCTCCGGTATCGCCAGCGCCATCAGCAGGAAACCGGCCAAGGCGGCCATGAGAACGAGACGCATGCTCTTCGGCGTATGGGCGTGGTTGGTGAGCCAGATATAGCCGCCATACATCCACCAGACGAGCATCAGCACGGCCAGGGCATGCAAAAAATCGACTGCGCCGTGGGCATGTTCAATGAGGTGGGTGATCTGGGTGATGGTGAAGACGAAGACCAGATCGAAGAAGAGTTCAATCGTCTGGGCTCGAAACGGCCCCGGCTCTGTATCGGTCATGGCTGCCACCCCTCATAGCCCTTTGACGGCGGCAGCAGACACCGGTTGTCCGTATCCTGTCCAGTGCGAGATTTGACAGAAATCGAGAACGAAAAAGGGCAGTCGCGAGACTGCCCTTTTGAACTGTCGATCTTGTTTCCAGCCCGATGCCGAACATTTACATGTTCGGATAGACCGGCCCTTCGCCGCCTTGTGGCGGGACCCAGGTGATGTTCTGGTTCGGATCCTTGATGTCGCAGGTCTTGCAGTGGACGCAGTTCTGGGCGTTGATGACGAAGGTTTCCTCGCCATCTTTCTCCACCCATTCGTAGACGCCCGCCGGACAGTAGCGGGTCGACGGGCCGGCATAGACGCCAAGTTCGGAGCGCTTCTGCAGATCCATATCCTTGACCTTGAGGTGGACCGGCTGGTCTTCCTCGTGGTTGGTATTGGAGAGGAATACCGAGGAGAGACGGTCGAAGGTCAGAACGCCGTCCGGCTTCGGATAAGCGATCGGCTTGTGCTTGGCGGCTGGCTCGAGCGAGGCGGCATCGGTCTTGCCGTGTTTCAGCGTGCCGAAGAAGGAGAAGCCGAAGAGCTGGTTGGTCCACATGTCGAGACCACCGAGGCCGACGCCGAGCGCCGTGCCAAGCTTCGACCACAGCGGCTTGACGTTGCGCACCCGCTTCAGGTCCTTGCCGATATCGGTCGAGCGCCATTCGTTCTCGATCTCGATCGGCTCGTCATTGGCGCGACCGGCTGCGATCGCATCCGCAATCTTCTCAGCTGCCAGCATGCCGGACAGCACGGCGTTGTGGCTGCCCTTGATGCGGGGAACGTTGACCAGACCGGCGGAACAGCCGATCAGCGCGCCGCCCGGGAAGGAGAGCTTCGGCACGGACTGGTAGCCGCCTTCGGTGATGGCGCGGGCACCATAGGAGAGACGCTTGCCGCCCTCGAAGGTGTCGCGGATCGCCGGATGGGTCTTGAAGCGCTGGAATTCCTCGAAGGGGAAGAGATAGGGGTTCTTGTAGTTCAGGTGCACGACGAAGCCGACGGCGACCATGTTGTCTTCGAGATGGTAGAGGAAGGAGCCGCCACCGGTCTTCATGCCGAGCGGCCAGCCGAAGGAGTGCTGCACGAGGCCCGGCTTGTGGTGCTCGGGCTTGACCTGCCAGAGCTCCTTCAGCCCGATGCCGTACTTCTGCACGTCGCTGTCGCGAGCAAGATCGAACTTGGCGATCAGCTGCTTGGCGAGCGAGCCACGAACACCTTCCGAGATCAGCACATATTTGCCGAGCAGCGCCATGCCGCGGGTATAGGCCGGACCCGGCTCACCGTTCTTCTCGATGCCCATGTCGCCGGTCGCGACACCGATGACGGCGCCTTCGTCGTTATAGAGCACTTCGGAAGCGGCAAAGCCTGGATAGATCTCGACGCCGAGCGCTTCCGCATGGGCGCCCAGCCAGCGACAGACATTGCCGAGCGAGACGATGTAGTTGCCGTGATTGTTCATCAGCGGCGGCATCAGGGCGTTCGGCAGGCGGACCGAGCCGGCAGGACCGAGGAAAAGGAACTGGTCGTCGGTGACGGGCGTCTTGAAGGGATGATCGGCCTCTTCGCGCCAGCCCGGGATCAGCCGGTCGATGCCGATGGGATCCACCACGGCACCGGAGAGGATATGGGCGCCGACTTCGGCACCCTTTTCGAGCACGACGACGGTCAGATCCGGATTGACCTGTTTCAGCCGGATCGCTGCCGACAGACCCGCGGGGCCTGCGCCCACGATCACGACGTCGAATTCCATGCTTTCGCGTTCAGGCAGTTCCATCTCGGTGCTCATTCGTCATTCCTCGCCAGGCGGTGCGTTCCGCCATCCTCCTTGACAAAACCCAACCGGATTGTCGAGCCGAAGCGCGACGCGCCAAGGCGCAAATTCCGGCAGGGCGGTGTGAGGACCAAGAATATCTTACGTGCACGTAAGGGTCAATGCAACGTTTTTGCCGCGCCCGCCCGTCTGTTCAGCGCCTTCCCCCTGACCAAAGCGTGTCGTCCGAACAAAATTTCCGCGCGCCTGTTCCGCCTGCGGCAAATCCTGTCGCTGACCAAAATCTGCCTTTGAACACGTCTGCTCTTTGTCGCAGTCTCAGCCAAAACGCCAGCAGGGGAACGCGACATGGCACTCACATATGGTTTCATCGGGCTTGGACATCTCGGCCGCCACCTCGCCGGCAGTCTGGTGAGGGCCGGCTTCACCGTCGTGGTCAACGATCTCGATCCGAAGAATGCCGACGAACTGGTCGCGGCGGGTGCCCGGTTCGCTGCCGATCCGCAAGCCGTGGCGGAAGCCGTCGATGCCGTGATCACCTGCCTGCCCTCGCCCAAGGTCAGCGAGCGAGTGCTGACCGGCGAGCGGGGCATCCTCAAGGGGTTGAAGCCCGGCGCCACCTGGATCGAGATGAGCACGCTCGACGAACAGGAAGTCCTGCGCCTCGGCAAGGTCGCAGCCGACGCTGGGATCCGCATGCTGGAATCGCCCGTCACCGGCGGCGTGCATCTGGCGGCCTCCGGTGAAATTACCGTCATCATCGGCGGCGACGAAGATCTCTACGACCTGCATCTTCCGGCCTTCCAGGCCATGGGCAAACGGATTTTTCGCGCCGGGCCGCTCGGAAAAGCTGCGGTGATCAAGGTGATCACCAACATGCTCGCCTTCATCCACCTGATCGCCACCGGCGAAGCCTTGATGCTGGCGAAGAAGGGCGGCATCGATCTCACGGACGCCTTCAACATCATCAAGGCCTCCTCTGGCAACAGTTTCGTCCACGAGACCGAGGGCCAGGTGATCCTCAACGGCAGCTACAACATCAACTTCACCATGGATCTCGCGGTGAAGGATCTCGGCTTCGCACTCGGCTTCGGCCGCGAGTTCGGCGTGCCGCTCGACTTGGCCTCGCATGCGATGCAGACCTTCATCCGCGCCCGCTCCGCCTATGGCGGTGACGCCTGGTCGTCGCAGGTCGTGAAGCTTCTGGAAGATGCCACCGGCACAGATCTCAGGGCGCCGGGCTTTCCGGCGGAGCTGTGAGAGGGGCCGACAGGTCGGGAAAGGCCGAGGGGTGACTTGCGGCGACAAAGCTTTGCGGCGAAGAAGGCGCAAACAGATCAGGCTTGCCCCATGTCTTCGCATCCGACTTTTTCGCCCCACGACCTTGCCCGCTCACTCGACGGCCTGCATCCGGATCTCCGGATCCTTGGCCCCGACGCCCTTGCGGGGCGACATCCCGGAGAAGACCTGGGCAATCTGAACGCCGGCGTGATGGCGCAGCCTGCCTCGACGGCAGCGGCCGCCGCATTGATTTCCTGGTGCCGAGCCAACCATGTCGCCATCGTCCCGCAGGGTGGCTTGAGCGGCCTGGTCGGCGGCGGCACAAGTCAGGCCGGAGAGGTCATCCTGTCCAGTGCGCGGCTCAACCGCGTCGTGGCCATCCATGCCGAGGAGGAGGCCGTGGAGGTCGAAGCCGGCGTTACGCTGGAGGCCCTGCAGGCTGCGCTCGCACCGCTTGGCCTGATCACCGGCATCGATCTCGGTTCGCGCGGATCCGCCACCATTGGAGGCATGGTATCCACCAATGCCGGCGGCATTCTCGCCTTCCGCAACGGGGTGATGCGCCACCAGATCCTCGGGCTGGAAGCCGTGCTGCCTTCAGGCGAGGTCTTTTCGGATATGACCCGCGTGGTGAAGGTTTCTGCTGGCCCTGACATCAAGCAACTGTTCATCGGCGGAGAAGGCGCCTTCGGCTTTGTCACCCGGGTCGTCATGAAGGTCGAGCCGATCCGGCCGCATCGCGCTGTCGCCCTTCTTGGCGTCGAGAATGCTGCCCGGGCGCTCCAGGTCGCGGCGCGACTGCGCCGGCATCCGGCACTTCTGCTCGAAGCCGCCTAGATGATGTGGCCTCGCTACGTGCGCGATCATGCGGCCCTGAAAAGCTTCGACCTCTCCTGGCTTGAAGACGATGCCGCCGTGCTTCTGATCGAAGTCTCCGGTGAGACGATGGAAGCGGCCACGACATTGCTGGAAGAAGAGCTTGCCACCCTCTGGGAAGAGGCGGATCTGAAGGGCGGGATCGTTGCCCAGTCCTCCGACCAGGCGCGCCGTTTCTGGGACCTTCGTGAGGATTCGGGCTTCTATTTTGCGCAATTTCCCAATGCGCCCTCCTTCGACGTCTCGATGCCGCCGTCGGCGCTCGACACCTATGTGGCGCACCTCACCGAAAACCTCGCCGCCATCGGCAACGGTCTCGGCGCCTATGTCTACGGCCATATCGCCGATGGCAATCTGCATATCGCGATCGCAGAGGCCGGCCCCCTGCCCCCGGCGATGAAGACGCAGGTCGAAAACGCGGTCTATGCGGGTATTCAAAGCTCAGGCGGCAGTTTCTCGGCTGAACATGGCGTCGGCCTCGACAAACGGTCTGCCTATCTCGCCCATGTCGATCCGGTCAAACAGGCGCTTTCCCGGCCGTTCAAGGCGATGCTTGATCCGGACATGCTGTTCAACCCGGGCAAGGTCCCGTTCTGATCACCGTTCATCCACAGATGGTCGGGCTTCCGATCCCGTCGCCCGCCCGATAGACTGCGGACACAGACATTACATCAAGGAAGGATACTCCCATGGATCTCGGCATTTCCGGCAAACGTGCGCTCGTGCTCGCCGCCTCGCGCGGCCTCGGCCTCGGCATCGCCAAGGCACTCACCGCCGAAGGCGTGCATGTACTGATCTGTGGCCGAACCGAAGAGCGGCTGAAGGCCAATGTCGAGGCCATGCGCGCAGCCGGCGGCAAGGCGGATTATGTGGTCGCCGACCTCGCGGACGCCCATTTCGTCGATCAGATGCTGCGTGCCGTGCACGACAAGCTGGGCGGGATCGACATCCTCGTCAACAATACAGGCGGGCCGACGCCCGGCACGGTCGAGGACATGGATGCGGACAAGCTCTACACCTTCTTCCAGTCGATGGTCGTGCGCGTCATCACGCTCACCAATGCGCTCGTGCCGCTGATGAAGACGCAGGGCTTCGGCCGCATCCTCACTGTCGCCTCCTCCGGCGTGTTCGAGCCGATCCCGAACCTTGCTCTCTCCAACACGCTGCGCGGCGCGCTGGTCGGCTGGAACAAGACCTTGTCCTCCGAAGTCGCCTCCTATGGCGTCACCGCCAACATGCTGCTGCCCGGCCGCATTCATACCGACCGGATCGACGAACTGGACGGCGCCAACGCCCAACGCTCGGGCAAGTCGCTCGACGAAGTGCGCGCTGCCTCGGTCAAGTCGATCCCGGCACAGCGGCTCGGCACCGTCGAGGAATTCGCCGCCGCCGGCGCCTTCCTCTGCTCGGCGCAAGCGAGCTACATCACCGGCACGATGCTCAGGGTCGATGGCGGGGCGGCAAAGTCGAACTGAGGTTGCGGGCGGTAATTTGCCACCTTCCATCCGCATCCGCTAAAATTCTATCGACTGCATGAACGGGCTCTCAATCTCTCGCGGTTAAGGCTGACCGCGAAGACTGCTGGGAGATGAGAGATCCCGAAATGATCGAAGCCGGACATGATGACCGGACGCTGCTCGACACGTTGTCGCCGCGCCAGGAGGAAGACATTTTCGACCCCGAGGAAGCCGAGCCGCAACGCGTGGCCGGGCCGCTGCTGCGGATTGCGGCACAGGGCCTGATCATCGGCCACATGCTGCCACAACTCGCCGATCGCGAGGCCGCTGAAAGCCTCGATACGCGGCCGGGCCTCACCCGGCATTACTTCGAGGTCTGAGGAACGGCCGGACGACACCGAGCAGGGGTGCAAATGCCGCTGGCCTACGCCACCCGTTCGACCTAAGCTCAGGCGTCCAACGGAGCACTCCTCATGTCCGCCTTGCGCATCGTCCTCAAAATAGTCGCCGTGCTCGCCATCCTGATGGGTGTGATCTGGATGGCCCAGGGCACTGGCATTTTTCCCTATCCGGCATCGAGCTTCATGATCAACCAGAGCCCTTGGATCCTCAATGGCGCACTCCTGGCGCTGGCGGGGCTTGCCGGCCTTTACGTCCTTCGCCGCCGTAGCTGAGCTGATCGTCACGCTTTTGCGCTTGCCCTGACGCTGACCCTGTGGCATCTGGCGCCCTCTTCATCGACGCCGGCCAGGCCGGCGCAGGACCGGGCCTGCCCGGCCTTCACTGACATCTGCACAAGACAGGGAGCAACGGCCATGGCACAGGCGCTTGGGCTCGATTTCGGCACGACCAATACCGTGATTGCCGTGGCTGATGATGGCGAGCACACCCATTCGGTGGCCTATACGTCGCCCGCCGGCACCTCCGACAGCATGCGCACGGCGCTCTCCTTTCTCAAGGACCGACAACTCGGCGCCGGTGCACTGCAAGTCGAAGCCGGCTTGGCCGCAATCCGCGCCTTTATCGACAATCCCGGCGAATGTCGCTTCCTGCAATCGATCAAGACCTTCGCCGCCTCGCCCCTGTTCCAGGGTACGCTGGTGCATGCCCGCCGCTTCCAGTTCGAGGACCTGATGGAGGTTTTCCTCAAGCGGCTCGAGGCGTATGCCGGTGATGGCTGGCCGACCGGGGCAAAACGCCTCGTAGCCGGACGCCCGGTGCATTTCGCTGGCGCCAATCCCGATCCCTCGCTGGCAACCGCCCGTTACAACGAGGCCCTGACCCGGCTCGGCTTCCCCGAGATCCACTATGTCTACGAGCCGGTCGCGGCCGCCTTCTACTTCGCCCAGAACCTCAAAGCAGACGCGACCGTTCTCGTCGCCGACTTCGGCGGCGGAACCACCGACTTCTCACTGATCCGCTTCGAGACCGAAGGCGGCAAGCTGAAGGCCACCCCCATCGGCCAGTCCGGTGTCGGCATTGCCGGAGATCAGTTCGACGCGCGGATCATCGACCAGCTGGTGGCGCCGGAGATCGGCAAGGGCAGCCAGTTCAAGAGTTTTGGCAAGCTTCTCGACGTTCCCAGCAACTACTACCTCGCCTTCTCGCGCTGGAACCAGCTCTCCGTCTTCAAGACGCTGAAGGAATTCACCGATCTCAAATCGCTCGTGCGCCAGGCGGAAGAGCCGGAAAAGCTCGAACTCTTCATCGACCTGATCGACCATGACGAGGGCTACCCGCTCTACCAGGCGGTCTCGGCCGCCAAAATGGTTCTCTCCTCTTCCGAAGAGGCCGAATTCCGCTTCGCCCCCCTCGGCAAGGCCGGGCACAAGACCGTCACCCGCACCGCCTTCGAAAGCTGGATCGCCGACGATATCACCCGCATGGAAGAGGCGCTGGATCAAGTCCTCGTCTCGACGAACACCTCCGCCGAAAGCATCGACAAGGTCTTCCTCACCGGCGGCACATCCTTCGTACCCGCCGTCCGCAACATCTTCCGCCGCCGCTTTTCCGAAGACAAAATCGAGACAGGCGGCGAACTGGTGTCGATCGCCCACGGCCTCGCTTTGATCGGCGAGCGCGACGATATCGAGCAGTGGGTGGCGTGAAGGTCTACCCTCCCCTTGAGGGGGAGGATCGGAGCGACGCTCCGGGGTGGGGTGATCTGGTACCGGAGACACAGGGCATCAGTTGACTAAAGCTCCCTTCAACGTCCGTTGCGACGCAAAGGGCTGCCCCTCACCCTACCCTCTCCCCAAGCGAGGAGCGGGATTACCAGCGTCGGCCGTCTCGGCCTTCTCCCCGCCTGCGGGGAGAAGGTGCCCGAAGGGCGGATGAGGGGCGATCTCAACGCCCACCCCCACCCTTTCCATTTGCCATCGCCCGCCGATTGGCACTAGAACGGACCCATGATCCAGGCCAGCGACATGACGCCCGCAGAACTCGCCGCCCTTCTCGCATTCCATGCGGAAGCGGGGGTCGAATGGCTGCTGGAAGACGATCCGGTCGATCGGATCGCGGCTTTTGCCGCGGAGAAGGCAGCGCGGCAAGTCAATCGCCCCGCCGCGGCGGCAACGGCGCCTGCGGGTCCGGCCGCAGCAAGCCGAAACGTCCCCGTGCGGGCCGCCGGCGATCAGCGTCAGCAGGCCCGGCCGCAACCGTCGCAGTCCTCCGCCCTTCCCGCCATTCCGGACGAGAATGCGATTGCCGAGGCGCGTTTTGCCGCGGAATCGGCGCGTTCGCTTGCGGAACTCAAGACAGCCGTCGAGGGCTTTGCCAGCTGCAACCTGAAAACGTCCGCCCGCTCGACCATCACGGCTGCGGGAAGCGCCAGCTCCGGCATCATGGTGATCGGCCCGATGCCAAGCGCCGACGACGATCGCGAGGGGCTGCCTTTTTCCGGCCGGGCCGGCCTGCTGCTGGACCGGATGCTGGCCGCCATTGGCCAGTCGCGTGAGACCGTGTTGATCACCACGATCATTCCCTGGCGCCCACCGGGCGACCGCATGCCGTCGGGACCGGAAACCGCCATCTGCCGCCCGTTCATCGAACGACAGATCGCGCTCACCGAACCACGTCAGGTTCTCGTGCTCGGCAATTTTGCCGCCCGTTTCTTCTTCGGCGAGACGGGCACGATCCATGCGCTCCGGGGAAAGTGGCGCGAGATCGGCACCGGCGGCGGCAGTCTGCCCGCCATGGCCACCCTTCATCCGCAGGAATTGCTGACGGCACCGGCCAGCAAGGCGCTCGCCTGGATGGACCTTCTGGCGTTTTCGGAACGCCTGCCAAAAGCGTAAATGACCAAATAAGCGCCATTGTAAACAAATGATGAAACCAGCCATGCGTAATATGCAAGGCAGGGCCGCATCCGCGCGACTTGCCGACTCAATGCTGCACTGCGATATACGAAGGGCAAAGTGGGAGGGACACTTTACAAGGAAGACCGCCGTGAGCCTTCGGACCCGCCCCATCCACTGCAAGTTCGAGACCCTGCGCCTCGCTGGCGAGCAGGGCCGGACCAACAGCCCCTACAACCGCATCGGTGCCGCCGTATCGCTGGAACAGCTGAGCGCCCGCCATGCCGGCCACGCCGGACGCATTGCGCGTCCCGCGACAATCTTCTCTGATTTTCGCGCCTGACCTCGCCGCGCGGGCAGTCCGCAACCAGCGCCTTGCACCCGTCGCATATCAGCCCCGTCGAATTGTGCGTTGCACAAGTGGTTCAGCCATGAACTAATAAGCGGGCAAACACAGACATGCGCGAAAAGCAGAGGACACGCCCCATGACCATTCGTTTTCATCCCGTCCGCACCCTGCGCCAGGCCATGCACCAGATCGGCCATGCCGTCAGCGCGTCGGCGGAATATTCCCAGGCCGCCCAGCAGCGACAGGCAGCCCTTGCCCGCGGGGAAACGCCTGCGATCCAGCCCCTCGGCTTCTGAGGACGACATTCGCATCGATCGCCGTACCGGCTCGCCCTTGGCGGGCCGTTTTCGTTTCGGCATCCCCGCTTCACAATTGAGGGCGTCTCAGGCCTCGCGCACCGCGCCCAGGCGCGGCTCAGGCTTTTCCAGGCGAACGGGCCCGCAAATCTGTTCGTAGGCGCGGTCAACGATCGAGAACTTCACGGCCTGCCAATGGCAGTATTCCCGGAGGAATTCGCGGTTCAACAGGCAGTTTTTGCGGGTGTCATCGGGCCAGGACAGGCAACCGGCATCCACCGCGCGCCGAAACAACCGCTGCAGGTGGGTGCGCGAAATCATGAATTGCTCGGCGAGCTGACGCGCATCGATGCGACCGATTTCATAGGCCTCGCCGCCGGGGACCGGCTCGACGGCCCGACGCACCAGCTCGTCCATGACGAGCCCGCCGGCCTCTGTCCAGAGGAACAGGGCGACACGCGGCGGCGGCTCTAGCCAGCGCGGCTCCAGGCAGGCGCGCCGCGCGATCTGCGGCTGGACCAGCCGCAACAATTCCGGCCGGCCGCGCAGGGTGGCGACCCTGTCGCCACCATCCAGCCGGTCCAGCACGAGCAGGTTGGCAAGCAGCCAGAGATAGACGGCCTGGTAGGTGACCTCGGTCGCCTCATATCGCTTCGGGCGGCGCGTCGGATCCCCCACGATGCGGACAAACTTGTAGCTCAACAGCTGGTCGAGGAAATTGAGCACCGTGTTGCGGCTCGCCGCATTGTTCGAGGTGATGATCTCGCGCAGATTGGTCGTGGTCAGGCCGCTGCCGGGCTGGCTCGGGTCATATTCCAGCTGCAGGGCAAAGGCTGCCTGGCTCAACAGCCAGCGCTGATGCGACGCCAGCATGCGCGACAGTCGCGGGCTGTCATCGAATTGCTGACGCAGAGACGCCGCGAAGTCTCGCAGGGCTTCCACGAAGTTTGGATGCTCGGCAATGTCCTCAGCAGAATACGCCATGCTTCACCTCAGTTGCCCAGCCTCAATCCCTGAGGACCTGTCAGCCCGCAGAGAAGACTGACGGCCGCAAACTGCGGAGCCGGCGCTGGCTTGTGATCTCTACTCGATACCCTCATGAACCCCTTTCGGCGCGCCTCGTCGGATTGACGCCAGATCACCAAGTGACGAATGACAAGGTAAACGATTTACTTAGGCAATTTCAATCAATTATTAGTTCCTAGCGCCAGTATGCTTGCTTGCAACCCCGCTTTTGCGACGCTGGACGTCGGTTTCGAAATTCCTTAAACGCTCCGATCGGGGCAGTATCGCCCTTCCATGCGCCCGAGGGGTCTTCATGCTGTCCAGTCTCGCCTCGATCGCCACCCTCATGCTGTCCACGCTGCTGATGATGGCCGGGTTCGGTCTTATGGGCTATATGCTGCCCATTCGCTCGTTGAACGAAGGCTGGTCGACCTTCATCATTTCCGTCATCGCCACGGGCTACACCTTCGGATTCACGGTGTCCTGCGTGGTCACGCCGATCTTCGTCCGTAGGGTCGGCCATGTTCGCGTCTTCGGCGCGCTGATCACGCTTCTCACGGTTTCCATCCTGCTCTGCGCCCTCGTGGTCGAGTGGTGGGCCTGGATGATTTTCCGTGGCATGGCCGGTTTCGCCATCGCCGGCGCCTATCTCCTGATCGAGAGCTGGCTCAACGAACGGGTGACCAACGACAATCGCGGTGCGCTGTTCTCCGTCTACATGATGACCTGCCTGGTCGGCTCGATCGGCGGCCAATACATCGTTCCGCTCGGCGATGTGAACGGGCCCGAACTCTTCATGGTGTGCGCGCTTATCTTCTCGCTCGCGCTGTTTCCAGTCGCACTGTCGACCGCCCAGTCGCCGACACCCATCGCGGAAGCCCGCTTCGATCTCAAACGGCTTTATCGCCGCTCGCCGATTGCATTTTTCGGCTCGCTCCTGTCGGGCGCGCTCTCGGGGACCTGGGGCAGCCTGGGTGGCGTCTATTCCCAGACCATTGCGATGACCACCACCCAGGGCGCAACACTGCTCGCCGCCTTTCTCGCAGGGGGTGCCATTTCGCAGATGCCGATCGGCCGCCTCTCGGACCGCATCGACCGGCGCCTGGTGATGATCGGCTGCGGACTGTTCGGCGTCGCTTCGTGCCTCGCCATGACGCTCTTCGACGCGGAGAATGCGACCGCAATCTATGTCGCCGGCTTTTTCGTCGGCACCGTCCTCTACCCCGTGTATTCGCTGAACGTGGCGCATGCCAACGACCTTGCGGAACCGGACGAGTATGTCACGCTCTCCAGCGCCATCATGATCCTTTATGGCCTCGGCACCGTCACCGGCCCGGTCATGGCCGGGTCGCTGATGCAATGGCTCGGCCCCAATGCGCTGATCTTCTTCCTGGCCACCGCCTTTGCGCTCTATTCCGGCTATGCCGCCTGGCGCATCTCGCGCCGCCCGGACACCAACAGCGACAAGACCGACTTCCAGGCCGTGGCCCTGCCGATGCAGGGAACGGACGGGGCATCGCCGCTCAACGATCCCGATCGCTGACCCGCTTTCAGGCCGCGGTCAGCTCTGGGGTGTCGACGCCTTGCGGGCTGCCCGTCGCTCCAGTCCCAGTTGATGCTCGCGGAATATGATGAAGATGCCAGCTCCGACCACGATCGCGGCGCCGAGGACCGTCGTCCAGGTCGGCACGTCTGCAAACAGGAGATAGGCTGCGATCGAGCCGAGGATGATCGAGATGTATTCGAAGGGGGCGATCGTCGAGACGTCGGCGTACCGATAGCTTTCGGTGAGCAGGATCTGTCCGAGCCCGCCGAAGAAGCCTGCCATCGCCAGAAGGCCGAGCGCCCGCCAGGAAAGATCCGGCCAGCCGAAGAACCAGGTCAGCGCCGACAAGAGCGACGCGGTCACCGAGAAAAACAGGACTATGGTCGCAGTCTTCTCTTCGCGCACCAACTGGCGCACCTGCAGCATGGCTGCCGCCCCAAGCGTTGCGGAAATCAGAACCGCCACGGCCCCGACCGCCGCCTCCGACCCCAGCCCCTCGTCGGCAAACAGGGTGAGCTTCGGATAGGAAATGATCGACACCCCGACCAGCCCGACGAACACGGCCGTCCAGCGATAAAGCCGCACGGTCTCCTTCAGGAAAAGCGCCGCGAAGACGACCGCAATCAGGGGCATGGCGTAGCCGATCGCGATCGCGTCCGGCAGCGGCAGATGAACGAGGCCGAAGAAGCCCGCGCCCATGGCACAGACGCCGAGGAAGCCGCGCTTCACATGGCCGAAGGGGTTGTCTGTCTGGATTGCCTGGCGCAGTTCGCCCCGCCAGGCGAGATAGACGACGATCGGCACGATGGCGAAGGCCGAGCGGTAGAAGCTGATCTGTCCGGGCGCGATACCGGAGCCGGCGAGCTTGATCGCGGTCTGCATCGCAACGAAGACGGTGACGGAGAGCACTTTCAGCAGAATGCCGCGCAGGGGATTGGGGTCGGCGAATGCCATCAGGTCAACGATTTCATCTGCAGTTTCGGGCCGGCTCTCACCCGGGGCTCGATCGGATCGTCGGAAGGGTATCGCCAGATTCGGGCTTACTCTTCCCGCGTGCATCACCATGCACCTCCACCGGGCCAAAACAAGGCCAACAAAGCCCAAAAATGGCCGCGCCGCTTCAGTTTTCTCGCAATAGCGCGTTAACCATGCCTTCAATCTCAGTAAACTATGTTTCCTGCAGATACTTCTTTGCTTTGCATTCTCCGTTGCCCATCACCAAAACCTTTTCAGCCGACGACCGCCATGACATCAACGGCAGCAGAATCGAAACAGGCAGAAAATCGAGCCACGCCGCGCTCGATGCGGCTGGTCACGGAAAGCATCGGCCGGGACCTTGAGACCTACAGCGCCGACAATGCCCTGATCGTCCGGCAGATCAGGCTTCTTGCCATCAATGCCCTGATTGAGGCGGCGCGGGCGGGCGAAGCGGGCAAGGGCTTCGCGGTCGTCGCCAATGAGGTGCAGCGGCTGGCACAGGGTGCTGCCGACATTTCCGAACGCTTCCAGGAAAACGTGCTCGACCGCATCCGCCTCAGCCGCAGCATGGCGGATGCGCTGGTCGAGGACATGGAAGGCGTGCGCCTCATCGACCTTGCCCAGACGCTGGTCCAGTTCATCGTGCGCAACCTCTTCGAGCGCACGGCGGATGTCCGCTGGTGGGCGACCGACCATGCGCTCTGGTCGGCACTGGAAGACCCTTCGACTGATGCGGCAAGCCACGCCGCAAGCCGGCTCGGCGTCATCAACCGCTTCTATACCGTCTATCTCGACCTCGTCATGACCGATGCTACCGGCCAGGTGATTGCTTCCGCCAATCCGCGGTACCAGCGCAACCTGAAGGACAAGAACCTCGCCGCCGAGGACTGGTTCAAGGCGGCGCGTGGCTGTCGCAGCGGTGACGACTATGTTGTCGACCGCGTGCGCCGCAGCCCCCTGCACGATCAGCGCGACGTGCTCGTCTATGCCACCGGCATCCGGGCCGGGGGACGCTCGGAGGGCGCGCTTGTCGGTACGCTTGGCGTCTATTTCGACTGGCAATCCCAGGGGCAGGCGATCGTCGAGAAGGAGGCGAACCTTCCGCCGGCGGTGGCAGAGCGCACCGAAGTGCTTCTGCTCGACGGCACCAACATGGTCATCGCCTCCAGCCGCCCCTCACGCGTCTATACCCATTTCGCGCTGTCCAATCCGCAACAGGCACCGCGCGGGAGCTACCAAGACGCCAACGGCGCCATTGTCGCATTTGCCAAGACGCTCGGCTACGAGGACTATGACGGTCTTGGCTGGTCCGCCGTGATCATCCAACAGTCCGACAGCGACGAACTCATTCGCGCCCAGCTGAAGCTGAAGTAGCCGTAGTCGTCGTCGGCAACAACGAAGCAAAAGAGTTCACGCTCCCGCTATTCTTCAACGGCGCGACTTAGGCTGCCCACGGTCAATCGCTGATCTTGGCCAAATCCCAAAAAGGGCCGGCGAAAAATATCCCGTGTTTTAACAATCGTTCAGATTTTGCTGCAATCATCGACACCAACTTGACCCAGATCGGTGCAGAGTAAATCTGCTTGCGCCGTCGCGGCCAACCTCGAAGCGACCAGGATATACAATGCGCACAGATACGGGCCGGATCGTTCATCTGGCAGACTACCGCCCCACCGACTTTGTTCTGGAACGGGTTGATCTGACCTTCGAACTGGACCCGACTGAAACCAAGGTGGAAGCGCGTCTCATCTTCCATCGCCGCGAAGGTGTCGACGCGAATGCGCCGCTGGTGCTCGATGGTGACGACCTCGTCATGACCAGCCTGCTCTTCGACCAGATCGAGATGGATCCGGCGCGCTACACCGCGACGCCCGAAAGCCTGACGATCCGGGATCTGCCGGAATCGACGCCCTTCGAGATCACCGTTGTCACGATGATCAATCCGGAGGCCAATACCCAGCTGATGGGCCTCTACCGCTCGAACGGCATCTACTGCACGCAGTGCGAAGCCGAAGGCTTCCGCCGCATCACCTATTTCCCTGACCGCCCGGATGTGCTGGCCGTCTATACGATCAACATCATCGCCGACAAGGCTGCGAACCCGCTCCTGCTCTCCAACGGCAACTTCCTGGGTGGCGCCGGCTTTGGCCCGGACAAACATTTTGCCGCCTGGTTCGACCCGCATCCGAAGCCGTCCTACCTCTTCGCGCTCGTCGCCGGTGATCTCGGCGTGGTCGAGGACACCTTCACCACCATGTCCGGCCGCGAGGTGGCGCTGAAGATCTATGTCGAGCACGGCAAGGAGCCGCGCGCGGCCTATGCCATGGATGCGCTGAAGCGCTCGATGAAGTGGGACGAAGAGGTGTTCGGTCGCGAATACGATCTCGACATCTTCATGATCGTCGCCGTCTCCGACTTCAACATGGGGGCCATGGAGAACAAGGGCCTCAACATCTTCAACGACAAGTATGTGCTCGCCGATCCCGAGACCGCGACCGATCAGGATTACGCGAATATCGAGGCCATCATCGCGCATGAATACTTCCACAACTGGACCGGCAACCGCATCACCTGCCGCGACTGGTTCCAGCTCTGCCTGAAGGAAGGCCTGACCGTCTATCGCGACCACGAATTCTCCGCCGACATGCGCTCGCGCTCGGTGAAGCGCATCGCGGAAGTCCGTCATCTGCGTTCGGAGCAATTCCCGGAAGATGCAGGCCCCCTCGCCCATCCGGTGCGTCCAACCCAGTATCGCGAGATCAACAACTTCTACACGACGACTGTCTACGAGAAGGGCTCTGAAGTCACCCGGATGATCGCGACCATTCTCGGCCGCGACGGTTTCAAGAAGGGCATGGATCTCTACTTCGAGCGCCACGACGGCGACGCCTCCACCGTCGAGGACTTCGTCAAGTGCTTCGAGGATGCGAGCGGCAAGGACCTTTCGCAGTTCTCGCTCTGGTATCACCAGGCCGGCACGCCGCAGATCACCGTCTCCTCCAGCTATGATGCCGGCGCCAAGACGCTATCGCTGTCGCTCGAGCAGATGATCCCCGCGACACCCGGCCAGAGCACCAAGGAGCCGATGCATATCCCGCTGCGCTTCGCCCTGATTACGGAGAACGGTGCAGAGGCGACGGCGTCCGCGATATCGGGCGGCGATGTGACTGATGACGTGCTGCATCTGACGCAGCGTGCCCAGACCTTCACCTTTTCCGGCATCGGCGCCCGTCCGGTGGTTTCTCTCAACCGTGGCTTCTCCGCCCCGGTCACACTGCATTTCGCCCAGGCCAAGGACGATCTCATCCATATCGCCCGCCACGACAGCGACCTCTTCGCTCGTTGGCAGGCGATCACCGACATCGCCCTCCCGATCCTGACATCCGCCGCCAAGACCGCGCAGGCCGGCGGTTCGGTCGAGGTCGATCCCGCCTTCATCGACGCCCTGCTGACGGTTGCCGCCGACGAGGCGCTGGAGCCGGCCTTCCGCGCCCAGGCCCTGTCCTTGCCCACCGAGGCCGATATCGCGCGCGAACTCGGTGGCAACAATGATCCCGACGCCATCCATGTCGGCCGGCAGGCCGTCCTTGCGGCCATCGCCAAGGCCGGCGTCGAGGTGTTCCGCACCCTTTATGCCGCCCATTCAGCCTCTGGCGCCTTCAGCCCGGATGCGGAGGGTGCCGGCAAGCGCGCGCTGAAGAACAGCGCCCTGGCCTTCCTGACGCTTGCCGAGAACACACCTGCCCTTGCGGCCGAGGCTTTCGCCAAAGCCGACAACATGACCGACCTTTCGCAGGCGCTCACGCTGCTTGCGCATCGCTTCCCCGATGCTGCAGAAACCAAGGCGGCGCTCTCGTCCTTTGAAAGCCGCTTTGCCGAAAACCCGCTGGTGCTCGACAAGTGGTTCACCATCCAGGCCACGATCCCGGGTACAGAGGCTCTTGCCCGTGTGAAGGGTCTGATGGCGAACCCGAACTTTGCGTCGACCAATCCCAATCGCGTCCGCTCGCTGATCGGCACCTTCGCCTTCTCCAATCCGACCGGCTTCAACCGGGCGGACGGTACGGGCTACGCCTTCTACGCCGAGCAGATCCTCGCCATCGATCCGCGCAATCCGCAGCTTGCCGCACGGCTTCTCACCGCTCTGCGCTCCTGGCGTCTGCTGGAGCCGGTTCGCGCCGGCCATGCGCGAACGGCGCTTGAAACCATTGCGGCCGCCCCCTCGCTGTCGACCGATGTCCGCGACATCGTCGAGCGCGTGTTGAAGGGCTGAACACCCCACCTGTCGCCCCGCTCCAGACGCCGGTCCCTGACCGGCGTCTTTGCGTTTCCGGAGCAGCTGAAGGGACGATTCCTGCATCAGATTCAGCCGCTTGCCGCAGTCGCGTTAAAAAAAGCGGAGTCGGCGTAAGGGGTTAATATTTTCTTTACCCGGCAGCTCTGGACAAGGCGAATCGGGCATGATTCCTTGACCCTAGATTCGGGCGAGCGGCGCTTTCGAATCACACGAGGGATCGAGGCAGGGACGATGTCTGACGCGCAGCGGGTGACCGCAGCCGATGAGCGGTTGCGCACTAAATTTCCCGATGTAGGGACATATCTGGGAAAATTGGCACGCAAGTACGGCCCCACACCTTCCGGCGGAAACGGTGCGCGGGGACATGCGGCGGCGACCGCGACGAGCCCGGCATCGCAGCAGGTGGAAACCCTTCTGCGCCGCGCGATCCCGGTGTTGATCCTCGCTTTCCTCGCCGTGGTTGCGCTTTCGCGCACGGTCGGCATCCTTTCCGAACAGCAGCGCATGGTCGATGCCATCCGCGTGTCGACATCACTGATGGCGGCCACGGCGGAGGCTGCCTTTTCGGAGAAGGCCGCGCTGTTTGCAGAAGGCGACCGGGCAGCGGCGGAAAGAATTCTCTCCACCTATCTCGATGACGACCACCTCGCCGACGGCGCCTTCGTGCTGCTGGTCGATCCGGCCGGTCGCATTTTTGCGGCCTCGCCCGCGGCTGCCGGCCAGGTCGGCCTGATGCTCTCGGCGGTCCTTCCCGAGGTGACCACGATCCAGCGTTCCGTCAGCCAGACCTCTGCCAAGCGTGCCGGTGCCATCGAGACCGTCTTCAACGGCGAGCCACATTATGCGATCGTCGCGCCTGTCGGAACCGAGGGTGCACTGCTTCTCACGGCCCATTCCATGCAGGGCGTCGACGATTTCTGGCGCAGCGAGATCTCGCTGAACGTCACGCTGTTTTCCGGCATTTCCCTGATCCTGCTGGTCATCCTCTATGCCTATTACCAGCAGGTGAAACGCGCCCGCGACGCCGACGACATCTTCCTCGAATCCAACATGCGGGTCGAAGCGGCGCTCGCGCGCGGTCGCTGCGGCCTCTGGGATTTCGATCTCGAAAGCCGCAAGCTCGTCTGGTCGCGGTCGATGTACGACATGCTCGGGCTCGCCCCGTCCACCCAGCCGCTCGCCTTTGCCGATGCGGCCCGCCTGATGCACCCCGACGACGGCAATCTCTATGCGCTTGCCCGCTCCGTCGGTCGCGGCAAGTCGCGACACATCGACCAGATCTTCCGCATGCGCCACGCGCTCGGACACTATGTCTGGATGCGCGCCCGTGCCCAGATCATCTGCAGCAATACCGGCGACCTGCATGTCATCGGCATTGCCATGGACGTCACCGAGCAGCATCGCCTGGCTCAACGTTATGCCGAAGCCGACCAGCGTCTGGCAGATGCCATCGAATGCACGTCGGAAGCCTTCGTGCTCTGGGACAAGAACGACAAGCTGGTTGCCTGGAACGGCCATTTCCAGAAAGTCTACGGGCTGCCGGACGACGTGTTGCTGCCGGGTACGGAGCGCTCGCTGGTGCTGGCTGCCGCCGCCCGTCCGATCATCCAGCGCCGGATTGCCGATGCCGACGACGGCACCAATTCGCGCACGTCCGAAGTGCAGCTTGCCGACGAGACCTGGCTGCAGATCAACGAGCGCCGTACCCGTGATGGCGGCCTCGTCTCCGTCGGCACCGATATCACGCTCCTCAAACGCCACCAGGAGCGCCTGCGTGACCAGGAACGCCGCCTGATGGCCACCATTGGCGACCTCTCGGCCTCGCAGAAGATCCTGGAGCGCCAGAAGACCGAACTCTCCGACGCCAACGAGAAATATCTCGCCGAAAAGCAGCGCGCCGAGGCCGCCAACAAGGCGAAGTCGGAATTCCTCGCCAATATGAGCCATGAGCTCCGGACGCCGCTCAACGCGATATTGGGCTTCTCGGAAATCCTGCTCGCCGGCATGTTCGGTCCCATCGGCTCGCCGAAATACGAGGAATATGCCAAGGACATTCACGAAAGCGGCAAGCACCTCCTGAACGTCATCAACGACATTCTCGACATGTCGAAGATCGAGGCGGGGCAGATGAAGATCCGTTGCGAAAACATCGATCTGTCGCCCTTGATCGAGGAGAGCCTGCGCCTGACCGCCATTCCGGCGGAAGACAAGGCAATCCGCATCGAACAGCGCGTGGCGCCCGGCCTTTCGATGGTCGCCGACCGCCGCTCGATGAAGCAAATCCTGCTCAACATCCTGTCGAATGCCGTCAAATTCACCGAGCCCGGCGGCCGTATCGAGCTGCGGGCCCGGAAGGTCGGCGGAAGCGTCGCGATCACCATCGCCGACACCGGTATCGGCATCCCGAAATCCGCGCTCTCCAAGATCGGCAATCCGTTCGAACAGGTGCAGAGCCAATATGCCAAGAGCAATGGAGGCTCGGGCCTGGGGCTCGCCATCTCCCGCTCACTGGTCACCATGCATGGCGGTCGCCTGAAGATCCTGTCCCGCGAGGGCAAGGGAACCGTTGTGTCGGTGGTCATCCCGGAAGCCAGGCTGGTGGAAGCGGCACGGCGGCGCAGCTGAACATATCCCCGGCCCGCCACCGAAACCGCCTTGCCGCTCGGGCAGGGTCGGTTCGGGCGGTGGCCCGCCACGACCTCAACTGCCGTCCGTCGACCTCTTCCTGCGGCAGCAGGTTGCCTTCACCCTCAGTCCCGCAGCGTGCAGCCTCGCCACGGTGACCGATCCGTATCACGACAGATCATGGATCTTGCGGCTGACGTCCTGGACCTCCCAGCCGCCATAAATTCGTAACTTATGAAACCATAATATATTTGTACCTTTTTTGGTGGCGCCCATCCGAAATGCGGTCGCTCCATTGCAGGCGTTTCCAAGCTCATGTAATCAAAGCCATTACTTGAGTCATATTTCTCGGAATACTGCTCACCACAAGACAAGCCTTCGCTAATTAAAGTCACCACTTAATCCTGGAGCACTATACTCTGCCGTCTTACGACGCCAGTGTGCGATCTCACCATGCCAGCACCCAAACACGCCTCTTCCCTTCGTCTCCGCTCTCTTTCTCTCGCCGCCGCCTCGGCACTTCCGCTGATCGCAAGCATCGGACTTGCCGGCACAGCTCAGGCCGAGATTCTGGTCAACAAAGACATTTCCCGACTGCTGCAGACCGGCCAGATCGGCACATCGAGCGGGTTCACCCTCTCGCCGATCGACCTCGGCTCCGCCAGCGGCGTTACGCTGCATGAATATGACCAAGACCTGGCCGACGGGCCGAACGCGGTGACCGCGCCCTACGACCTCTACGTTGGCGGCATCAGCGGGGATGGCACCACTGTCATCGGCACGCGAGCGAATGGCGATGGGACAAACACCCCCTTCGTCTGGACGGCAGCCTCCGGTCTGACCTACCTCGACACCGGCTCGCTCACCGGCAATTTCAGCGTCAATGCGGTGAGCGACAACGGCACTGCCTTTGCCGGAATCCTCGAAGGGGTCGCCTTCTACTGGAACAACGGCATGACCAGGCTTGGAACCATGGACGGTGCGTCGAGCAGCGTTGAGGCTTTGAGCGGCGACGGGAGTACGGTCGTCGGTTACGTGCAGTATGAACAGGACGGTCACATCCAGGGCTTCGTCTGGCAGCGCGATTCCGGCGACATGACTCCGTTCGGCTTCCTGGAAGGCGGTACGTTCAGTTGGGCCTTCCTCACAAGCTATGACGGCTCTGTCGTCGGTGGCATGTCCACCGACGCAACAGGCAACGACCGCGCCGTTCGCTGGACGGCGGCAGACGAGCGCCTCGTCAGCCTCGGCACCCTTGAGGGCGACGGGCAGGTGCGCTTGAACGCCATGAACCGCGATGGCAGCGTCATGGTTGGCAGGGCCGGCTACCAACCCGATGGTCAGGGCGCCAGCAACCATGCTTTCCGTTGGTCCCTAGCAGACGAAACCATGCACGACATCCACGGCACCGGCTTTATCGAGTCGGAGGCAAGGGCTGTCAGTGAAGACGGGGCGGTCGTGGTCGGCTCGGCCAGCATGTTGCAGCAGAGCGACAGCAGCACGACTCCGCCGCCGGCGCCCGGCGGTGGCGGTGCCTCCACGGTGGAGCGCGGTTTCCGCTGGACCCAGGAAACCGGCATGATCACGGTCGATCAATGGCTGCGTGACGCCGGCGTGACCGTCGCAGACGATTTCAGCGGAGACGCGTTCTTCGTTTCCGCCGATGGCAAGACGATCGTCGGCAACAAGATCTTTAGCCGAGACGTCTACATCGCGCATGTCGGCGACACCTCGGGCGCCATTACAATCGGAGATTATATCACCTCCGCTGCGCAGACCAACTCGGTCGCCATCGGTCTCCAGACCTCAAGCGCCAGCACGATCATGTTTGGCGCCCAAGGCAGCCCGATGCGCAATCTGCTCGAGGTTGGCCGCCGCTCCGCCTGGGGCACGGTCGACACCGGCTATGACAGCGGCAGCAAGTCCGAAGGCGGTCTTGTTCTCGGTGATTTCGGCTTCGGGTACGGTCTGATGGACGGCATCACAGTCCGTCTTCAGGGTGGTGCAACGCATACCGATCAGGATCTCTACGACGGTGGCGATTTCCAGGCCAACAGCTGGTATGTCGCGCCCGAAGTCACCGCCAATCTGCTTGGTGATCTTTATCTGACGGTCGGCGGGCTCTACGGCCGGGGCAAGCTCGACATCAATCGCGGTTATCAGAACGGCACGGGCCTCGACTTCTCGAGCGGTGACACCAACACGGAAACACTGGCCGGCAAGCTGCGTTTCGACTGGCTGAATGCCGTCTCGCTGGGCGATGCCGCGTTCACGCCCTATTTGGCCCTGTCACGCACTCTGGCCAAGACCGACGCCTATGTCGAAACCGGCGGCAGCTTTCCGGCAACTCATGATGAAGCCAGCGAACACGCCACCATCGCGCGCCTCGGTGTCGATGGCGCCTACAAGCTGAACGACAGCGTCACCCTCCTCGCCCGCGCCGAAGCCGCCTATCGCTTCGAAGACCAGACGAGCGGCACATCCACGGAAGTGGCTGGCGTCAAGCTTTCGGTGGCTGGCGAAGACATCAAGCAGTTCTGGCTGCGCGGCGGCATCGGCACCGAAATTGCCATCGGCGGCGGGGTGGCCTCCTTCATGCTCAACGCGACCACGGAAAGCGAAGACCCGGATGTCTGGCTGCGTTCCGGCTGGAAGGTCGATTTCTGAAACGACCAGTGGCTGAATTCCGGACAACAAGAAAGGGCGGCCCGTTCCAAACGGGCCGCCCTTCTCTATTGGGTTAAACGAGGTTTAGGCGCGGTTCAGCAACTCAGAATTCCTCCCAGCTGTCTGCCGGCTTGGCACCGCCCATGCCGAGTGCGCCGGCCACCTTCTTCATCATCCGACGGGCGGGTGACGCGACCGGCTGGTGGTCGGCAGAGGCCGTCACGGGGGCACGAGGATTGTCCTGAGCGGCATTGCCCAGCTGGAACTGGGAGATCAGCTGGCGCAGGCGATCGGCTTCTGTTGCCAGCGACGCGGAGGCTGCGGTTGCTTCCTCGACCATCGCGGCATTCTGCTGCGTCGTCTGGTCCATCTGGTTGACCGCCGTGTTGACCTCCGAGAGGCCGACCGACTGTTCACGCGCCGAGGTCGCGATCGCATCCAGTTGCCCGTTGATGGCGATGACGTGATCGCCGATGACCTTCAGCGCCTCGCCGGTTGCCGTCACCAGCTTAACGCCACTGTCGACTTCCTGGGCCGATTTGCCGATCAGTTCCTTGATCTCCTTCGCCGCCTGGGCGGAGCGCTGCGCGAGCTCGCGGACTTCCTGGGCAACGACTGCGAAACCCTTGCCTGCTTCGCCTGCACGGGCCGCCTCAACGCCCGCATTCAGTGCCAGGAGGTTCGTCTGGAAGGCGATTTCATCGATCACGCCAATGATGTTGGAGATCTGGCTCGACGAGCTTTCGATCCGCTGCATGGCATCGACCGCATTGGCGACAACCTCGCCCGACTTCTTGGCCGATTCGGTTGCCTTCATCGCAACGCTGCGGGCCTCTTCCGTGCGCTTCGAGGAGTTCTGCACGTTGGTGGTGATCTGGTCGAGGGCGGCTGCGGTTTCCTCAAGCGACGCCGCCTGCTGTTCCGTACGCTTCGAAAGGTCGGAAGCGCTCTGGCTCAACTCACGAGAACCGCCATCGATCGCACCGGTTGCCTGGGCGACCGCACCCAGCGTGCGCCGGAGCTTGTCGACCGCCGTGTTGAAGTTGGCGCGCAGATTTTCGAAGTCGGAAGCAAAGGGCGTGCTCAGCTGGAAGCCGAGGTCGCCGTCGGACAGACGTTCGAGACCTTCGGCGAGGCTGGAGGTCGCCTGAGCCATCTCGGCTGCCCGCTTGCGGTCGGCTTCCTCGCTGCGCAGACGTTCGGCTTCGGTTTGGCTACGGGCGGCTTCTGCTTCGCTCGCCAGTTCCCGCGCCTTCAGCCCGGTGTCCTTGAAGATCTGGACGGAGCGCGCCATCAGGCCAACTTCGTCGCGGCGCTCTGTGCCCTCGACATCCACCGAGAGATCACCGCCGGCAAGCGTCCCCATGGTGTCGGAGAGCGAGCGGATCGGGCGGACAAGCCAGCTACGAATGGCAACGAAACCCAATCCGAGCACGATGGCAATGCCTGCAATGACGCCGATGAGGCTATTGCGCGCCGTGGCGGCGGTCAGGTCGGTCAGGCTTGCGCTGGTTGCTGCTGCCTGCTCGGTCATCTTCGTTGTGACCTCGGTAAATTTCGGCGCGATCGCCGCAAACTGCGGCTGGCATTCCTTCAGGAAGATGTTCTGGCTGGCAACCACCGACGCCTCGTCCGAGGCCGCACGTCCTGCCGTGATCGCGTTACCGCAGGATTCGTCAACGATCTTGAGAACGGCTGTCTTCAAGGCTGGAATCTCGGCATTTGAAGGCACAGCCTTCGCAGCGTTGTCGATAAACTTGACGAAGCTCTCCTTGGCCGTACTAATTTCCTTGTCGGCGGCTTTACTCAGTTCCGGCGACCGCAGCAGCACCAGATCGGCAATTGCAGCCCGCATGTTCTGCATCGACCGGTTGGATCGCGCCAGGTACAGCGCGGCGTTCGATTCCCCCTCCAGCAGACTGCTGTAGTTGCTGTCGATCGCTTTAAGCTGCGCCCCCGTGTAGAATGCGACGCCGATCGAGAAAACCCCGAAAACGGCCATGATGGCAATGAATTTGCCGACGATTGGTATGTTTTTCATCTTCCATGTCACCCATGAATGCGCCCGTGCGCGACCTCGACTAGACATGGACTATGTGAGATGTCAGTTAATTAGATTTTACTGCATTAGATCCTTCGCGACTTTTTTTGACCAGCTGTCCGCCGGCGCTCAGGTGGTGGCAACAACGCGCTGGAACACCCTGCGCACCGCTTTCGAATGCCGCTTCAATTCCGCCTCGACCGATTTGAGATCGGGGCATTCGGCGGCCCGAACGACCCGGTCGATCAGGCCGGACGGAACGGAGGCGGGATCGAAGGCTCCGTCGATACAAAGCCTGATGACCTGGGACAGGTCGGTATAGAGCTTCAACGCCTGCAGGCACTGGTCCCGGTCGTTTTCATTCATCGCTGCACCCAAAGCCTTCAGCGCTTCGGCCGTGGAGAGGCCGGATGTTGCCACGGCACCGCCGCGCGCGGGTCCGACCAGCGCCAGGAACTGCGCGATGAATTCGATGTCGATCAAGCCTCCGGGGATCAGCTTCAGGTCCCAGATGTCCTTTGCCGGTTTCTCCTGCTCGATGAGCGCGCGCATCTCGGCCACATCCTTGACGGTCCGCGAGATGTCGCGCGGTGCACTCAGCACTTCCGCCATGATCTGCTCGGCTTCGTCCTGCAGCCCGGCATCGCCGCAGACCACCCGCGCCCGCGACAGAGCCATATGCTCCCAGGTCCAGGCCTCCTCGCGCTGGTACTTGGCAAAGGCCCTGAGCCGTGTCGCAACCGGTCCCTTGTTGCCGGAGGGGCGCAGCCGCATGTCGACCTCGTAGAGCACGCCTTCCGCCGTCGGGGCGGAGAGTGCTGCAATCAGCCGCTGGGTCAGGCGGGTGTAGTACCGCAAGGTGTCGAGCGGTTTGGCTCCGTCGCTTTCGCCCGCGTCGTCGTCGTGTTCGTAGAGCAGGATGAGATCGACATCGGATCCGGCCGTCAGTTCGAAGGAGCCGAGTTTTCCCATGCCGAGCAGCGCCACGCGGCCACCCGGCACACGGCCATGGGCGGCCTCCATTTCAGCGACTACGGCATCGAGTGCCGCCTCGATGACGAGATCCGCCAGGTCCGTGAAAGCACGGCCCGCCTGGGTTCCGCCGATCGCGCCGGTGAGCAAGCGGATGCCGATCAGAAAACGCTGTTCGGCGGCAAATATCCGCAGCCGGTCGAGGATCTCCTCGTAATGGCGGGCACTCGACAGGAAGGCCTTCAGCCGCCTGCCGAGATAGTCGCGGGTGGGAAGTTCGACCAGCAAACCGGGATCGAGCATGCCGTCGAAGACATGCGGGCGCGCGGCAATGATCTCGGCGAGCCTGGGGGCCGCCGCCATGATGTTGACCATCAACTCTAGCAGCGCCGGGTTGTTGCCGAGCAGGGAAAAGAGCTGGATGCCGGCGGGCAGGCCCGAGAGGAAATTGTCGAAGCGCAGCAGCGCCTCGTCAGCCCTCCGGCTCTCGCCGAAAGCTCTCAACAGGTCCGGCGTCATCTCGGTCAGCCGCTCGCGCGCCTCCACCGATTGCGTGGCGCGATACCGACCGTAGTGCCAGGTGCGGATCACCCGCGAAATATCCTCCGGTCGCTCGAAACCCAGCCCCTTCAATGTCTTCAGGGTATCTGGATCATCCTTCTGGCCGGTGAAGACGAGGTTTCCCGTCGCACTCGACAGGCCCTCCTCCTTCTCGAACAGGCGCGCATAGCGCCGCTCCACCGTCTTCAACACGCTGTCAAGGGCGGTCGAGAAGGCCGTGGTGTCGATGGAACCGAGCATGAAGGCGATGCGCTTCAGCTCCGCCTCGGTCTCGGGCAACACATGGGTCTGCTCGTCATGCACCATCTGGATGCGGTGCTCGACATCGCGCAGGAACCAGTAGCATTCGGTGAGTTCTTCCGCTGTCCGCGCATCGATCCAGCGCGCCTCGGCCAGCGCCTTCAGCGCCTCCTCCGTCGGGCGGCAGCGCAGATCCGGCATGCGGCCGCCGGCGATCAGCTGCTGGGTCTGGGCGAAGAACTCAATCTCGCGGATACCGCCGCGTCCGAGCTTGACGTTGTGCCCTTTCACCGCGATCGCGCCATGGCCCTTGTGCACATGGATCTGCCGCTTGATCGAGTGGATGTCGGCGATCGCCGCGTAGTCGAGATATTTGCGGAAGACAAAGGGCGTCAGTTCCCGCAGGAAGCTTTCGCCGGCCTTCAGATCGCCGGCCACCGGTCGCGCCTTGATGAAGGCCGCGCGCTCCCAGTTCTGCCCCCTGCCCTCGTAGTAGATCAATGCCGCCTCGACGGGGACGGCCAGCGGCGTGGAGCCGGGATCGGGGCGCAAGCGCAGGTCGGTGCGGAAGACATAACCATCGGCCGTGCGCTCCTGCAGGATGCGCACCAGCCGGCGCATCATCCGGCCATAGGTCTCCATGGCGTCGTCCGGATCCTTCAGGATGCCGGCGTCCGGATCATAGAAGACGACGAGATCGATATCGGAGGAATAGTTCAGCTCGCGCGCGCCATGTTTGCCCATGCCGAGCACGATCAGGCCGCTGCCCTCTGCCGGATTCTCCGGGTTCTTGAGGGTCAGTTTCCCCGCCTCCTGACCCGCGAGCAGCAGATGGTCGATCGCCGCCCCCACGCTCGCATCGGCAATCGCGGTCAGCCAGGCTGTGGTATCGCGGGCGGTGAAGATCCGGGCGAGATCCGCAAGCGCGGTGACGAAGGCGACCTTGCGCTTGGCCCGGCGCAGGCGTGCCATGACTTCGCCTTCGGCGGGCAGCACGCCGAAGGCGGCTCGGTGGGCTGCGCGGGCCTCGGCCACGGCCGCTTCAAGTATCGGCTCTAGTGGTCCCGAAAGCGCCTCGACCAGCAGGCCCGGACGCACGCTCGCCACCTCGCGCAGATAAGGTGAAAGCGTGAAAGCCGAGAGCAGAAAACTGCGCAGAGGACCCTCCGCAGCCATGCTTCCCGCCAGTTCGGGCTCCTGCCGGACCAGATCCTTGAGGAAGGCGGTGACGGATTTCAGCTCCGTCTGGTTCAACGGCCGGATCACGCCCTCGCCCACGTCGGCCAGACGTTTTGCTGTCATTTCCGCCATCGATGCCTCCTCTCGCCCGCCGGAGATCTCTTTTCGAATCTCACGGCGGGGACAGGTTAGGGCTTCGTTCCCGGAAAGACCATGGTTGCCGTCAGGCCGGGATAATCGGGATGGTCGCGGGTATCGGAAAGAATGAGCCGGCCGCCGTGCAAAGCCATGATCGCCTCGACCAGCGAGAGGCCAAGACCCGTGCCCGGCTTGGAACGGCTCTTGTCCAGCCGCACGAAGCGCTTGACCACATCGTCCCGCTTATCCGCCGGCACCCCGGGCCCCTCGTCGGAAACGGCGATCTCGACCCCTCCGGCGGACCGTGTGACGCGCACGCGGATGGTCGACCCCTCGTCTCCCTGGCTGCCATATTTGATCGCGTTGTCGATCAGGTTCGACATCGCCTGGCCCACCAGTTCACGATTTCCGCGGACCGACAATCCAGGCGCGATATCGCAGACCATCGTCTGGCCCGCCTCCTCCGCCACCGGCTCGTAAAGTTCGGCGCTGTCGGCGGCGATGGCGGAGATGTCGATGTCGGTCAATTCGGCGGCGATCGAACCCGCTTCGACGCGGGAAATCATCAACAGTGCATTAAAGGTGCGGATCAGCTGGTCAGATTCCGCGATAATGGTCTCCAGTGCCGCCCGGCGCGCCGCGCCGTCATCCTCTTCCAGCGCATCGGCCGCCTTGTTGCGCAGCCGGGTCAGCGGCGTCTTCAGGTCATGGGCGATGTTGTCGGAGACCTGGCGCAGGCCTTCGTTCAGTTGCTCGATGCGTCCCAGCATGCCGTTCAGCGAGGAGGACAGACGGTCGAACTCGTCGCCCGAGCCCGACACGGGAAGCCGTTGCGACAGGTCGCCAGCCATGATCTTCTGGCTCGCCGCCGAGACCCGGTCGATACGCTTCAGGGCATTGCGGCCAATGGCAAACCAGATGACCACGGCGCCGATGCCCATGATCAGCAAGGCCACCATCAGCGCCTGGCGCACCAGGGAGCGCAGCTTGCTCGGCTCGCCGAGATCGCGACCAACCAGCAGACGGAAGCCGTTGTCGAGGAAAAAGACGTGAGCGGTCGCCAGATGCCGCTTCACCTTGCCGGTATCGCTGTAGCGCTCGTAGCGGAACGGGAACTCGGTCCAACCCTCCTCATCGAAGATGCCCGGCTGGACGGAGGCAACATTGCCCGCAAGGATCTCGCCGTTCGGTCCGGCAATCACGTAAAGATTGGCGCCGGGCTGGCGGGCGCGCCGCTCCATGGTGCGCAAGAGCTGGTTAATGCCGCCCCGCTGATAGGCGCCCTGGATCTCCTGGACTTCCTGGCTCAATGCCTCGCGCGTCTGGTTGTTCAGGATGCGCTCGGAAAGGCCCGTCACGTAGAAGACGAGGAAAGCGGCGCATACGGCAAACAGCACAATGTAGAGCGCCGACAGGCGCACGGCCGTCGACCGCAGCACGACGCCCAGCCTCGACCTTGCCGGCTTGCGAGCCATGTCAGCCTTCGTCCTTGATCATGTAGCCCGCTCCGCGCACGGTCTTCAGAAGCGGCCGGTCAAAATCCTTCTCGATCTTCGAGCGCAGGCGCGAGACGTGCACGTCGATGACATTGGTCTGCGGGTCAAAGTGATAGTCCCAGACATGTTCGAGCAGCATGGTACGGGTCACCACCTGGCCGGCATTCTTCATCAGATATTCGAGCAGACGGAATTCGCGCGGCTGCAAGAGGATTTCCTTGCCGGCGCGCTTCACCTCGTGGGACAGCCGGTCGAGCTCGAGATCGCCGACGCGGTAGACCATGTCCTGTTCCGGCTTGCCCTTGCGCCGGCCGAGCACCTCGACGCGTGCGAGCAGTTCGGAAAAGGCGTAAGGCTTCGGAAGATAGTCGTCGCCACCGGCGCGAAGCCCCGTGACACGGTCATCGACCTGGCCAAGCGCGGAGAGGATGAGCACCGGCGTGTCGATGCCGCGCTTGCGCAGTTCGCTGATGACCGAAAGGCCATCCCGACGCGGAAGCATGCGATCGACCACCATCACGTCATAGGTATTTTCCGACCCCATGAAGAGGCCGCTCTCGCCGTCGCTCGCATGATCGGCGACAATGCCGGCCTCGCGAAAGGCCTTGGTCATATAGGCTGCGGCTTCCAGGTCGTCTTCGATGACAAGTATTTTCATGTGGGCGACATTAGCGTCGGTGTTTGCCAGCGTATAGCCGGTTTCACCGCTAGACGTCTGTCCCTGTTCCACGATCCCCATGCTTCGTCCTTTCCCTGGTGGTGGCGGTCAATCCGCCGGACACGAAAAAGGGCGCCGCCGGTCCAAGACCGCCGGCGCCCTCGTTCAATGCAGCATCAACCCTGGTTGATCGGCAGGGCCACGAAGCGGCTGCCAGCGTCCGATTCCACCTGGAACAGGGCCCGGGTACGACCGTCCTTCTTGGCCTGGTCGATCACCTTCTGAACATCGGCGACCGAGGAGACTTCCTGGTTGTTGACCGAAGTGATGGTCTCACCGGACTTCAGACCCTTGTCGGCGGCATCGCTGTCGGGATCGACATCGACGATCGCCAGGCCCTTGCCGCCGTCAGCGGGGCGAACGGAGAGACCGAGGCTCGACAGTTCCTGCTCTGCTTCCGGAGCGGGCGCGGCATTGTTCTCCGTTTCGGCGCTCGCCGACTGGTCAGCCGGCAGTTCGCCGAGCTTCACCTTCACTTCGGTCGCCTTGCCGTCACGCCACAGCGACACATCGACCGTGGTATCCGGGGCAAAGGCGGCGATGCGGCGGGCGAGATCACGCGGATCCTTGACCGGATCGCCATTGACGGCGGTCACGACGTCACCCTGCTTGATGCCGGCCTTTTCGCCCGGAGAGCCCGCCTGCGGGGCGACCACGAGGGCGCCACTGTCTTCGGCCAGGCCGAGGCTATCGGCGATGTCCTTGGTGACCGGCTGGATCTGCACGCCGAGCCAGCCGCGCGACACCGTGCCGGTGTCCTTGAGCTTGGCGATGACATCCTTGGCAACCGAGGCGGGAATGGCAAATGCGATACCGACATTGCCGCCGGAGGGGGAGAAGATCGCGGTATTGATACCGACGACCTCGCCGTTCAGGTTGAAGCCGGGGCCGCCCGAATTGCCACGGTTCACCGCCGCGTCGATCTGCAGGTAGTCGTCATAGGGGCCGGAGCCGATATTGCGGCCACGGGCCGAGATGATGCCGGCGGTCACCGTGCCGCCGAGGCCAAAGGGGTTGCCGACGGCGACGACCCAGTCACCGACGCGGACCTTCGAGTCGTCGGCAAACTGCACATAGGTGAACTTGACCTTGGGCTCGTCGACCTTCAGCAGCGCGAGATCGGTGCGGCTGTCCTTGCCGACCAGCTTGGCGTCATATTCCTTGCCGTCGTTCAGCACGACCGTGAAGGCTGCGCCATCGTCGACGACGTGGTTGTTGGTGACGATGTAGCCGTCTTCGGAGATAAAGAAGCCGGAGCCCTGAGCGGTCGGGCGCAGACGGCCGGGGCCATGGTCGCCATGCGGCGGACGGCCGGGACGGCCTTCTTCCGGACCGGCGCCGGGGCCGCCGAACTCACGGAAGAAGCGCTTCAGCGGATGATCGTCCGGCAGTTCGTCGAAACCGCGACCGCCGAAATTGAAGGAAAAATTGCTTTCATCGTTGGAGGCCGGCTGCACGTTCGACTGAACGCGGACGGAAACGACGGCGGGAAGGACTGCCTGCACAACATCCCCGAAGCTCGGCACCTGCGGCGCGTTGACTTCAACCGGGGCGGCAAATGCCGGGGCGGCGGCGAAGGGGGCTGCGGTCAAGAGCGTGACGGCCGCAAGGCCGGCGGCGGTGGAGGACTTCAGGATAGAGCGGAAAGAGCGGCCTTTGATCTGCGACATGGGATCTACCTTCATCTGTTCTTCTGACTGGAGCCGCCGGACTGTCCGGCGGTTGGAAGCGGTGGATGAGGAGAGATATAGGCCGCGTCACGTTACGGCGAACTGTACGGCGGATGAATTGTTGGTAATGTTGGCGAAGGTTCAAAGGCCGAGCATCCCGGATTTGACGAGGGGAGTGATCGCAGATATTCTTCGTATTACAAATTGGAGAAAATATCGTGACAAAACAGAACTTGTCCGATCCTCTCACCCTTCGTCTCCCGGTCGACTTGCTGGCAGAGGTCGAAGCGGTCGCGCGCGCCTGCGAGCGCAGCCGCAGCTGGATCATGGTTCGCGCCTTGAAGGCTTACATGGCCCAGGAGGGCCGTGAAATCCTGGAGTTGGCGGAGGCTCGCGAGTCCGTCGCCAATGGTGAGGGCATAGACGCTGAAGATGTGCTCGCCGAGCTCGACGCCATCATCAAGGGCGCTGCGGCGTGAAAATCACCTTCTCGCCTAATGCCAGAGCCTATGTGGCGCGGGAAGGAGCTTACTTAAGAGAACGAAACCGGGCAGCAGCCGACCGGTTCCGCCACGACTTGAACCAGTTCGTCAAAGCGCTCGCGCAATTTCCACTGATGGGGCAGGAGGCGACAGATCTCCCCTTCCGAAACGCAAGGCGCTTCGTCCTGGGCGATTATCTCATTCACTATGAGATGGACACTTCCAGGATCGTGATCCTGACGATCCGCCACGGTCGAGAGAAACCGCCCGAACTGCCGCTCGACGACGACACAGACTTCGAACTGCCCTGATCATTCCCCGTCGAGCAATTTGCCAAGCCGGGCTTCCTCTTCCGCCGAAAGCTTTGCCGACGGCTGTACCGCGCGACGTCTCGCGGACACGAAGGCGACGATCAACCCCACCAGCACCAGCGCCGCCGGAGCGCCCCAGAGTGCCAGCGTCTTGACACTCAGCCGCGGCTTCAACAGCACGAATTCGCCATAGCGCGACACGACATAGTCGAGCACCTGCTCGTCCGTATCACCATTCACCAGCCGCTCGCGCACAACGACGCGCAGGTCGCGCGCCAGTTCGGCATTACTGTCGTCGATCGACTGGTTCTGGCAGACCATGCAGCGCAGTTCCGCCGAGATGGTGCGCGCCCGGTGTTCGAGCACCGGGTCGGCCAGCACCTCGTCCGGGTTCACGGCAAAGGCATGGATCGGCGTGAGCAGGAGCGCGAGCATGAGGAACGCGGCCCTAAGTCCCCCTCTGGCCTGCCGGCCATCTCCCCCACAAGGGGGGAGAAGACCCGTGGAAGCCACGCTTCTCGCCGTCGAAGCCAGCACGCGGCGCAGAAACTCCTCCCCCTTGTGGGGAGGGGTTGGGGAGGGGTTCTTGCCCACACTCATTCCGCCGCCTCCAGCGGAGTCTTCACCGCAACCTTCGCCCGCTTCGGCGCGCCAACCCTCAATCTCCGATCGGACAGCGAGACGATCCCGCCCGCCATCATGACCAGCGTGCCATACCAGATGCAGAGGATCCACGGCTTCCACCAGATGCGCACGACGATACCGCCATCCGCCATGGGATCACCCAGCGAGACATAGAGCTGGCTGAAACCGAAGGTCACGATCCCGGCTTCCGTCGTCGGCATGCGCCGTGCCGGATAGAGCCGCTTCGACGACCAGACATCCGCCACCTCGACCCCCGCCTTGCGGATGGTGAAATGACCCTGGTCCTCGGTATAGTTCGGCCCCTTGGCGGCGCGCATGCCGTCGAAAGTCAGAACGTACCCGCCCGCTTCCGCCGTCATGCCGGGCTTCATCTCCACGACACGCTCCGTCTGGAAGGTCGAGACCGCGACAATGCCGATCACGGTGACGCCCAGGCCGAGATGCGCGAGCGCCGTGCCGAAGGCCGAGCGCGGCAGGCCCTTCAGGCGGCTCCAGGCGGTAGTCAGAGGATGTTTGCCGAAACCGGCACGGGTCCAGAGATCGGCGAGTGCCCCGCAGATGACAAAGAAACCGAGTGCCAGGCCGAAGACCGCCATGACCGGTCCGCCGTTCTGGACATACCAGAGGGCGAGCCCGAGCACGAGCGACAGCGCGGCCGCCACATAAAGCCGCTGCAGGGCCGCCAAAAGGTCGCCGCGTTTCCAGGCGAGGAACGGTCCGAAGGGCACGGCCAGCAGTAGCGGCACCATCAGCAGGCCGAAGGTGAGGTTGAAGAAGGGCGGACCGACGGAAATCTTCTCGCCCGTCAGCGTTTCCAGGAGCAGCGGATAGAGCGTGCCGATCAGCACGGTCGCCGTCGAAACGGTCAGAATCAGATTGTTCAACACCAGCGCGCCTTCGCGCGAAATCGGCTGGAACAGGCCACCGGATTTCAGGCTCGGGGCGCGCAGCGCAAAGAGCGAAAAGGCCCCGCCGATGAAGATCACGAGAATGCCGAGGATGAAGATGCCGCGCGTCGGATCGGTGGCAAAGGCATGCACCGAGGTCAGCACGCCGGAACGGACCAGGAAGGTGCCGAGCAGCGACAGCGAAAAGGCGATGATCGCAAGGAGCACCGTCCAGATCTTCAAGGCGTCGCGCTTTTCCATCACCAGCGCCGAATGCAGCAGCGCCGTGCCGGCCAGCCAGGGCATGAAGGAGGCGTTTTCAACCGGGTCCCAGAACCACCAGCCACCCCAGCCGAGTTCGTAATAGGCCCAGTAAGAGCCCATCGAGATGCCGGCCGTCAGAAACACCCAGGCCGCCAGCGTCCAGGGCCTGACCCAGCGCGCCCAGGCTGCATCAATGCGCCCGTCGATCAGGGCGGCAATGGCGAAGGAGAAACAGACGGAAAAGCCGACATAGCCGAGATAGAGCAGCGGCGGGTGAATGGCGAGACCGATATCCTGCAGAACCGGATTCAGGTCCTGCCCCTCGGCCGGGATCGGCGACAGGCGGATGAAGGGGTTCGAGGTCAAGAGGATGAACAGCGTGAAGGCGGTGGTGATCCAGGCCTGGACGGCCAGCACATTCGCCTTCAAACGGTCCGGCAGATTGGCGCCAAACAGCGCCACCATGGTCGAAAACAGCGTCAGGATCAAAACCCAGAGCATCATCGAGCCCTCGTGGTTCCCCCAGACGCCGGAGATCTTGTAGATCATCGGTTTCAGCGAATGCGAATTCTCGAAGACGTTCTTCACCGAGAAATCGGAGACGACGTAACCCCAGGTCAGAACGCCGAACGAAAAGGCGATCAGCAGGAACATCGCATAGGTGCCCGTCGTCGCGACGCCCATCATGGCGGCATCGCCGCGCCTCACCCCGACCACCGGCAGGATCGACACGACGAGGCTGGTCGCGAGCGCCAGCACCAGGGCATAATGGCCGAGTTCGATGATCATTGGACCACTTCCTTGCCGCCGAGTTCCACCCCTTGCGCCTTCAGGCGGTCGGCCACATCCTTCGGCATGTAGGTTTCGTCATGCTTGGCCAGCACCGTGTCGGCGACGAAGATGCGGTCTCCCTCGCGGAACACGCCTTCCGCCACCACGCCCTGCCCTTCGCGGAACAGGTCCGGGAGGATGCCGGTATAGGTCACCGGCACCTCGCCGATCGTATCGGTCACAGTGAAAGTCACCGTAGAACCCTCGCCGCGCTTGACGGAGCCGTTCTCAACAAGACCGCCGAGCCGGATACGCGTGCCGGGTGCGATTTCCGTCTTCTGCAGGTCGCCGGGCACGTAGAAATAGGCGATCGACTGACCGAAGGCGAACATCACCAGCAGCACCGCCGCGACGATGAAGCTCATGCCGCCGGCGATGACGGCCAGACGTTTCTGTTTGCGGGTCATGGGTTCACCTCCTCGACATCAAGGCCGAGTTCACGCGCCATGGCCATGAGTTGCTGGCCCTCGGCACCATCGGCCGGGAAAGCCTTCAGCCCGTCCTTGAGGGCGGCCTCGGCGCGCGCCTTGTCCTTCAGCATGGCATACGAGCGCACGAGCCGCATCCAGCCTTCGAAATTGTTCGGATCGGCCTTCAGCTTCTGGTCGAGGCTTTCGACCATGCCCCGGATCATCTGGCTCCGGTCGCCCTCGGTCATGTCCTGCGCGGCGGCGATGTCGGCCGCCGTCGGATTGCCGGGTGCAGCCGGGTTGGCGGGCGCTGCCGGTCCGGAGCCAGGAGCCGCAGGCGCGTTCGCCAGCGGCATGCCGGCGCTGTTGGTGGCGATGTGACGGTTGATCAGTTCCATCCACGGCGCATTGGCCGGCGAAGCGGCCGCGATTTCCTGGAAGGCTGCGAGGGCTTCGGCCTTGCGGCCGCCCTGCTCCAGCGCCAGCGCCAGATAATAATCGGCGCGCGGATTGTTCGGCTGCATCTTGCGCGCCGCCTCGAAGGCTTGCGCCGCGTCCTCGGTGACGATCCCGTCATTGCGGGTCACCAGCGTTTCACCCAGCCCGTTCAGCCGCTCCGGATCGGCGCCGAGCAGGCGGATCGCATTGCGGAAGGCGAGTTCGGCATCGTCCAGACGGCCAACGCGGAAATAGACAGGCGCCAGCACATTCCAGCCATTGCCGTCGTCAGGCTTGTCGGCCAGATGCCGCTCGACCTTGGCAATCAGGAGATCAACGTCGTCGCCGGGGTTTTCGATGCGCGCGGCGAGCGGCGCGTCCGGCGTTCCGGGACTGCCGATTTCGAGATAGCCGGCGAGGCCGACCAAGGGAAGACAGAGAAGAATGAACGCCTGGGAAAGGCGGTAGCCGCCCCCTTTGCGCCTGGGCTCGCCTTCGGCATCCGGCGCTGTCGCCGCCGTCACCTCGGCGTCGACAGTGCCCGCTCCGGTTCGTCCACTCACCGCCAGCAGGCGTCGTCCGATTTCGGCGCGGGCATACTCCGCCTCCTCGGGTGAAATCAGCCCTTGCGCCTTGTCGCGCTCGAGTTCGCGCAACTGGTCGCGATAAACGGCCGCTTCTCCCTCGTCATAACGCGTCGCGCGGGCCGAAGCCCTCAGCAAAGGAGACAACAGAAGGACGGCAGCGGCGACCGTCAGCAAGGCGGAGAAGATCCAGAACAACATGAAACTCAATTACGGCAAGGGCGGGTGCATTCCAACTGGCAAACGGGCCATGACGCAAAGTTGAGGCGTTTGGCCGCAAACCCGATTACCCCCTCAAACCACGCCTATCCTTGACCCAAGTCAAGTAGGAGAGCGGCAAGCTGCTGCGCCCGTGTAAAAGGGGTCCTTGATATCAAGTGCTTTGCGACCCCGTGCGGCTTCGTCGGAAACGCGTTCTGAGACTGTGAACCCGCGCGGCTCAGGTCAGCGGCGTCCAGGTTCCGTTGGCGTTGCGGCAGGCCGCACCGCGGGCCTCAAGTGTCCGCGTCCCGCTCACCACCTTATGGGTAAACTGGCGGCAGTTTTGCTTGCCCACCTGATAGGGTGCGGCGGCGATCACCTCGCCGCGCGTATCGCTTCCGGCCCAGGTGACGGGTTGGCCGCCGGGAGCGGCTTCCAGCGCCCGATACTCGGCTTCCAGCGCCCGCTGGGTCTCGCTGCGCGACAGTTTCACACCTGTCCGGGAGACGATGCCCCCCTGAAGCGCGGCGATGTAGACGGCGGAGCCCGCCTTGACCGAACCGGCCGATCCGCCACTCGTCGTGGTGCAGCCCGCCAGTGCGAGCGAACCCAGAGCGGCAACTGCCATAGTTCCAAAGCGCGATTTACCCATCAGACCTGCCCAAGCCTAAACGCCATTTCTACCACCCCGGTCAAAGGGCGTTGATGCGGTCGTACCCTACCGCCCCCGCATTTGCGGGCCGTTTTATACAACTATGTAATTTCACAGGAAAATCAATCACGCAGTGTCTTTCGTCACAGCCGGTAGGATCAACTGTGCGCGAAGGCCGCCGATAGCGGCCCGCGAAAGGCCGAAGCTGCCCTGATATTCGCCCGAGATTTCCTTGACGATGGAGAGGCCGAGTCCCGTCCCGGGGCGGCTCTCGTCGAGCCTGCGACCACGTTTCAGGGCCTCGCCGATCTGGTCGGGCGCAAGACCCGGGCCATCATCCTCGACAATAATCTCGATCCAGCTGCGCCGACCATCCGTTGCGCCATCGTCTTCCCGGGCAATCTGGGTCACCCGCGTGACGATCTTCGAGCGGGCGAATCGCGACGCGTTATCCAGGAGGTTGCCGACGACTTCCTCAACGTCCTGCTGCTCCATGGCGAAGGTGAGATCCGGCGCCACGTCCAGCTCGAACTCGACCGCGTCGTTGAGCTTGCGCATGACGCGCACAAGGCGCTCCAGTGCCGGCTGAGCCTCCGTGCGGGCGAGCACACTGTCGCGCTGGGCGGCGATGCGTGCCCTGTTCAGGTAGGATGCCACCTGCGCCTGCATGGCCTCCGCCTGGCTCACCACCACCTCGGCATGCGTCTTGTCCAGCGTGCGCGCTTCGTTGAGCAGCACGGCGATCGGCGTTTTGAGCGAATGGGCGAGGTTGCCGACCTGCATGCGGGCGCGTTCAACAATACGGCGGTTGCTGTCTATCAGCGCATTGATCTCGTTTGCCAGCGGCATGATCTCGCGCGGGAACTCGCCCTCGATCCGCTCGGCCTCGCCGCGCCTGATGCGTTCAAGCCCGCGCCTCGCGCGGTCGACGGGTTTGAGGCCATAAACGATGGCAAGACCGTTGACGATCAGGCCGCCGATACCAACCACGGCCAGTGCGATGTTAAGGCGGTTGGCGAAGAAGGAGATCTCCTCCTCAATCACCGCCAGATTGCCGGAAACGCGGAAACGCGCTGCCCGCCCCTGGTCGTCGAGCACGACTTCCGTCTCGGCGACGCGGATGCGATTGCCGACATCGTCGGTCATCTCGTAATAACGTTCGTAATTCTCGTCGAATGGGGTCTGCTCGACATCGGGCACGGCGAGATTGGCAACGCCGAGCGAGGCCGACGCCAATGGCGCCGTCGCGTAGTTGCCAAGCGGCTCGACCAGCCAATACCAGCCTGTTCCGGGCTGGGAAAACCGGAGATCGCCGAGCGCCGGCGAGCCGGTCAGGCTGTCGCCATCTCCGATCGAGACCGAATTGACGACGTTGTAGAGCTGGGCACGCAGGAGGTTGTTGAAGCCGCGTTCGACGCCCTGTCGATAGAGGGCGGAAATCGCCACCGCGATCGTCACAAGACCGAGCGCCGACCAGATGGTGGCGAGCAGCAGGACGCGCGCGGTGAGCGAGCGGGGCTTCATTTCGTGGGCGCTTGGATGCGATAGCCGAGGCCGCGCACGGTCTCGATCATGTCGACGCCGATCTTCTTGCGCAGCCGGCCGACGAAGACCTCGATCGTGTTGGAATCCCGGTCGAAATCCTGGTCATAGAGATGCTCGACCAGTTCGGTGCGCGACACCACCTCGCCCATGTGATGCATGAGATAGGAGAGCAGCCGGTATTCGTGCGAGGTCAGTTTCAATGCCACGCCGTCAACCAGCGCCTTGGAGCTCTTGGTATCGAGACGAACGGGACCGCAGACGATTTCCGACGATGCATGGCCAGCCGCGCGACGGATCAGCGCCCGGATACGCGCGAGCACTTCCTCGACATGGAAGGGTTTGGTCACATAGTCGTCGGCGCCGGCATCGATGCCGGCCACCTTGTCGGACCAACGGTCACGCGCCGTCAGGATCAGCACGGGCATCACCCTCTGCGCCGCACGCCATTTCTCCAGCACGGTGATGCCGTCCATTTCCGGCAGACCGATGTCGAGAATGACGGCGTCGTAAGGCTCCGTCTCGCCGAGAAAATGGCCTTCCTCGCCATCGAACGCCTTGTCGACGACATAGCCCGCTTCCTGCAGGGCTTCGACCAGCTGACGATTGAGATTGACATCGTCCTCGACGACGAGAATGCGCATGAAATTCCCCTAGGCTGCAGCAGACGGCGATCCGGCCGGCTTAGAGCAATTCCAGCAAAAATGCGAAGCGGTTTTGCGTCCGGAATTGCATGAAAACAAAAAGATAGAGCATTGAAGACGACCCCGTGTCGCCGGAAATGCTCTCGGTATCACTCGGCGACCCGCATCGTCACCTTGCGGGGACGCTCGGAACCATTGCCCGGCACCAGCACGACGATCACGCATTCACCGCCCGATTCGCGCACCGAAAGCAACTGCCCACCGACCTCGGCCACAACCCGTGCCGCCGCCGCCCGGCAATCGGCGGCGATGGCATCGCCCTGCATGACCGGCAAAGCGAACACGCTCAGTGCCAGCGCCAGAGCCTTCAGCTTTTTCCCGGCGGTTTTCGTCAAAGATGCCATTGCCACTTCTTCTGTCTGAACGCCCATTCCGGCAAAATATGTACCTCAAGCGTTCTGAATGGCAAATGAATGCTTGGTCATGGGAGGGATGCGAAAGGTGGGGTGGCACCTCAGTCCCCATCCCCGGTTGACCCCTCGTTCGCCATTTTCGCCCGCGCAAATCGCTTCATAGCCACATCGCTCGACGCGGCTTCCACCAGATGTTTCCAGCTGTCGGGTGGGTTACCGTCATCCAGCATTGCGCGGAAAACTGCGTAGGCATCGTTGCGTGCGCCATAACTCCTGAGCGTTTCCGCGTCGTTCACCCAGGCAAAGACGATGATCTTCGCCGTCGAGCTGTAGCGAAAGAACAGTCGAAACCGGCCATTGCCGAATTTGGCCCGGAACCAGTGCTTGCGCTCCGGTCCAAGCGTCCCCCCTTGGCGGAAGGCCGGCGAGGCCGGATCAGCCGGGATGGTCTCGAACATCAGCTTCTGCAGCGCCGCCAAGAGCTTGGCATTGGCACCCGAGCGAAACGTCTCAGGTCTCTTATGCGCCTCGCGCTCGACGGCTGCGGTCAGGCGCTCCAACTGGTCGAGAAACAACGGATGCGCCCGGATGATCCAGCCGTTGATCATCTCCATCGTTCAGAGCTCGACTTCACCATCGATCGGCGCATCGAGATCGGTCTCGACCCCCGTTGTCAGCGCCGCCATCCGCGCCCGCAAAGCGGGCGGGATTTCGGCAAAGGCGTGCTCCGGTCGAGCGGCCATATCCTTGGCAAGAAAATCGAGAAAGCCATCCAAGACCGGATCCTCTTCCTCAGCGTCGTCGCGTTCGACATAGACCCGGTTCTCAGCATCCAGGCTGAAGGCGATCCGCCCGCCATATCCCACCCCCAACGCATCCCGGATCGACTTGGGGATCGTGGTCTGGCCCTTGTCGGTGATGGTGCTGACCTTGCGCAAGATCCGGTTCATGGCGGCGAACTCCTCTGTGGAGGAGAAAAGTAATGGAAAATCCTTACGCGGTAAAGGGTGACGTCAACGCGCGCATTCTCACCCACCCACCCCCTTCGTCGCCGACAGCCGCCCATACAGTGCCAGCAAGCCGCCCAGCGTGCCCGCCAGCGTCGTCAGCGCATCCGCCAGCTGCGCTTCTTCGGCACTCCCGAGATCAAAACCCGCATGGCGCAAGAGCGGCGAGCCGATCGCGATCAGCGCGCCCCAGACGGTCTTCGACTGGTACCAAGGCTTCATCTCCAACATGGCTTTCTCCTTCGTGGGTTGATGTTCATCGAATGAAAACAAGCGCTTCGGTCGGAATGCCCGCTGCCAATCGGCCAAGCTGGCGAATGCTGAGCTTGAGGCTCTCCTGCGCGCTTCCGAAATCGGCGAGCTCGTCGGCCGCCGCATAGACGCACTGCGGCGCCGTCACCTCGATCGTCCGGCGCACCACCGCCCCATCGAAGATCTCGACCCGATAGCGCTCCGTCTCCTCGTCGAGCGGAATATCGCCCTCGCTCCAGCCATCGGCATCTCTGCGGCCACGCCGGATCCAGGAGACCAGGACGTTGCCGTCGCCGGTCCTCGCCGCCTTCAGATGCACCGGGGAAAACGGCGTCTCCGCCCTCAGGCCGCCGTCGAAGACATGCGGGCCCGAGAGATCCGTGACGAGCCCCATCGGCTCCAGGATCCAGTTCTGCGCCGCCCCGCGCTCGGCGGTCGCCAGCCCCAAGGGCTTCACCGCCTGATCCAGCGCCACGACATCCGCCCCCGCCTCGGCGCCTGCCACCATCGCATCCTCGGTCCCGGAAAGCCCCCGCAGCAAGCCGGTCAGCCGGAAGCGTCCGGCGACCACCTCCTCGGCGTCAGTGAAAGCCAGAACCTCCCAGCTTCCCGAACCCGATCGAACCGCCAGCAGATTGCTGCCCGCAAACACCGCCGTCCGGCTCGCCGATGACAAAGCTCCCGACAGCAGATCGACCAAGACCCCGTTGGTCCGGTCGAAACGCCCTGTCACCCCCGGCGCCAGCGGCTCCACCAGCGCACCCAGCGTCGCCGGCCGATCGAGCGTCAGGCGCAATCGATAGCCCTCGACCTCCGGCGAACTCGACACGGCAAGCCTGACCCAGGGTTTCGCGTAGGCGGCAACGGAGGCATCGCCGGTCGTCGCGGTCGCCTCCAAACGCGGCAGATCGAGAAACACCGCCGTCGGGTCGAAACCCGCCGCCCCCGGATTGTCCACCGCCCGCCCCGGCTCCACGGCCGCCACCTGCGCCGACACCTTCCCAGCAAAGGCCCTGAGCGTCAGCCGCCGCTCGAAGCCCTCATCGATCTCGCTCACCAGAAACCGCCCCGCCGGTCCTTCCGAGAGCCGCAGCACATCACCCGGCTGCACGGCAATCTCGCCCGGTCCCAGCGCCAGTTGCAGCGTCCGCCGTGCCAGCCGGTTGTCGCGCAGCCAGCCTTCGGCGGCGGCGAGTGCCGTCTCCTCAGGCATGACCGCCGGCAGGTCGCGCGCCAGCTGCCGCTCGGTCGCCGCTTCCACCTTTCGCGAGCGCACGCTCGCTTCGGCATAGTCGGCCGCCGGATCGTAGAAGGTCACCAAGGCTTCCGAGGCGAAATCGCTGTCATGCCCGCGTGTCTCGCTCCACAGCGGCTGGTCCGGGATATCCGCCAGCACGGCAATCTCCCTTGCCGGCAGACTGGCGTTACCGCGCGTGCGAAAGCGAAGTCTCCCGCCATCCTCCACCACATCGATCTGAAACAGTTCGATCAGCGGCTCGATCAGATCGCGTGCCGAGGTCAGGTCCCCCTTCACGTACCCACCCAGATCCCCCGCCACCTGCGACACGTCGAAATCCGCAAACCCGTGATCGGCGAGGATCGCGGCGATCGTGTCAGCCAGGGTCGCGGTGCCGAGACGCCCGTTGAGCCAATGCCCGGTGCGCCAGTTGCGCCCGTCCGCCCAAAGCCCCGTCTCCTGCGGAAAGGCCGGATAAGGCCGGGCATCCCAGCTCCAGACGAAGATCTTTTGCGGATCGACCAGCCCCTCCGGCCGGTCTCCATCCGCCCAATGGGAGAGATGCGCCTCGAGAAAGCGCCGTTGCTGGCTGTCGGATCGCGCGCCGCTGGAAAAATGCGGCCGCCCGCTTTCCGCCGATTTGGCGTCGACGAAGACGTTCGGCTGGTTCGCCCCGCGATCGACCGCACCGCAGCCGAGCTCGGTAAACCAGAACGGCTTCATGCGCGGCGTCCAGGCGGTCGGCGCAGCCTGCTCCACCCCGCCGATCCGGTCGTAATGCCGGTTGCTCCACCAGCTTTCCAGGTCCTTGACCCTGTAGACCCAGGGCTTGCCATAGGCGCCGTCGGTGATCGGCGTTCGCAGCCGTGCCTGCCGGTCGGCCTCGCTGGCGTAATACCAGTCGAAGCCCTCGCCCGCCGTCAGCATGCGGGCAAAGCCCGTGGCATCGTCGGCACTGGTAAATCCATCCGGGCTCTCGGCCTCCAGATCCGCGTCGCGCCAGTCGGCCAGGGGCATGTAATTATCGATGCCCACACCCGAAACATCCGGACTCGCCCAGAGCGGATCGAGATGGAAGAACAGATCACCGGAGCCATCCGCCGGCTGATGGCCGAAATATTCGCTCCAGTCCGCCCCATAGGAGATCGCCGTCTCTGATCCGAGAATACCCCGCACCTCACCCGCCAGCGACACCAGCGCCTCGACGAAGGGAAAGGCGTTTGCCGCATCCCGCACTGTCGTCAGCCCCTTGAGCTCCGACCCGAGCAGAAAGCCGTCCACCCCGCCCGCCTCTTCGGCCAGGTCCGCATAATGCCGGATAAACCGCCGATAGCCGTCCGCGCGGGTCACAAATGTCGAAACCTGCGCCCGCGCCGCCGCCGTCTTGTCGGCGCTCACGGGATGAGCCGAAATCCGTCCGCGCCAGGGATAAGCCGCCTGTTCCGCGCCGCCATAGGGATCGGGCAGCCCGTTGCCCGATGCAATGTCCATCAGAAGAAAGGGATAAAGCGTCACCTTCAGCCCGCGCGCCTTCAGGTCGCGGATCGCCTCGATCACGCTCCGGTCATCCGGCGACCCGCCATAGGCCGGCCCACCGTCATGTCGGCTCACCAGATGCGCCTGGCTTCGAGAAAGCCCCGCCACACGCCAGGCCCGGCTCTCCTGCCGCCGCGTCGAAACCTCCACGCCCGGCAGCACCCGGCATTCACCGGCGCGCAGATCGCTGCCGAACCAGGCCACCACCAGTGCCACCTCTTCGAGATTGGGGCAGAGCGCCTGCAATTCGTCGATCGAGGCCTGCCAATCGCTCGAGGCCACCAGCGTGTTGCGGTTCAGCCAGCGCTTTTCGCCGGATTTCGGCGCATCCGAAACCCGCGTCACCGCATAACCATGCTCGGTCGCACCCGGAATGACCGCCACCGCCCGGATTTGATCTTCCAATTGCCCGACCGAACGCATCACCTCGAACTGCAGCAGCGGAATGCGATTGCCGAAATCATCGAGCGGCAAACGCTCGAACACGACATAAGCGAGCCCACGATAGGCCGGCGCCTTGTCCGCCCCTTGCTTGGCCGCGATCAACGGATCGACCGGCTGGCTCCGCGTGCCGCGATAGACGCGCATCTCGATCTCGGTCAGGTCCAGCTCGCGCCCATCCGCCCAGACGCGCCGCACGCCCGCAATCGGCCCTTCGCAGAGCCCCAGCGCCAGATTGGCGTAATACCGATAGGTCGTCGTGCGCGTGCCGCCGCTCGACTTGCCGCCGCTGCGCTCGGTCACCGCCTCTTCCTCGAAGCGCGTCGCCCAGATCAGCGTGCCACCCAGCCGCGCCGTGCCATAGAGCCGCGGGATCGCCGTGCCCTCGCTCGCACCCGCCAGCCGTGCCGAAGACAGCCGCGCCCCGGTCACCGAGGTCGTGCCGCCGATCAGGCTCCGGTCGATCATGCCGCCGACGGCCGCCCCCGCCGCGCGTCCCAGGATCGCGCCAACCGGCCCGAAGACCGAACCGAGGGCGGCGCCCGCCGCCTGCAACAGGATCGTCGCCATCAGAACACCCTTTCCGGAAACCGATAGATGCCGGCAATCCTGCGCTTCCAGCCCGGCACCAGGGCCGAGCGCGTCACCGCCGATTGCTCATAGGCGTGAATGAAGGCATCGGGAGTGCCGTTTTGCCCGCCGTGCGACAGCAAGTCCGCGCCCGGTCCGGCAACCGCGCCGCCGGCCGAGAAATCCAGGTCACCGGCCGACGCGGCGGCGCCAACCGTCGCATCCGCCATCCGCGCCAAAATCCCCGCATGTTTGGCGGCCAAATGCGGGCGAAAACGAAACAGCACGAGATCGCCCGGCCGGCTCTCCTTAAAGGATCCAACGGCCGAAAAATGCCGCTCCGCCGCGTGAAGCAAGCGCTCCTCGCCCGACCGCTCCGCCCAATCGGGCGCATAGGCCGGAACAACCTCCGGCTCTTCGCCATAAAGCTCCCGCCAGATCCCGCGCACGAGGCCCAGGCAATCGCACCCCACCCCTCTCGTCGCCCCCTGATGCCGATAGGGCGTGCCGATCCAGCTCTCGGCAATGCCGAGCACATGCGCATTGACGGACATGGGAGGCTCCAAGGGAGGTGACGATCTAGCAGGCCAGTACTATGCGGGTGTAAGGGGCTCGCCTCGGAGAACCGACTCGACCTCAAGGCAAGGCACCAGTACAACGCAAACACAGCCCGCCCCGCTGATCAAGACGCTCGAGGTTTCGAACATTCTCGTCGCATTGCTCATCATCCTTAAAGCCGCCTATTGGGGATATACCTTTCCCGTCGAAGACGATGGCCATATCTTTATGATCGCGCTCGGCTTTTTATGCGGCATCATTCTCGCAGCCCTTGTCTGCGGGCTCATTGCGACCGTCATCGAATTGGAAAAGCATCTACGCAAGCTCGCTTCGTTGCGGGAGAACATCTCGGCACCATCAGCGTGACGCAGTCTACCAGTTGCGGTCGACCTGATCGCACTGCACATCCCCCGCAGTTGTGCCCACCGATCTCGAAGCGATGATTGCTGAGCCGACCGAGCACTCTCGCCGTTGCGCAGTCGTCTGGGCCTTAAAGATGCATCGGTAGCCGGAACACGCTGACATTCTTGGTTTCCGGCACGGTCTCGATGGGCCGCAACCGGTTAGGCCAACGACATCAATCAGAATTTGAACCCCTACGGCGCAAAGTTCCGGGAGGGGGATGAGGGGCGGAACCTAGCCCCGCCCCCTCACCGCCGGCTGACCGACCGATAACTCACCTGCTGGGCCGGTCCGACCAGCCCCTTCGTCATGTTCCGATAGAGCCCATACTTGAAGTAAACCGAAGTCGCGCTGGCCGGCACCAGCGCCAGTCCGGTCGCCTTGATCACCGTCTTGCCGTTCACCTTCGCCGTCACCGCGCCGGCCGTCGCGTGCCAGACGAAGGTGTAGCTGAAGGTGTTCCACGACCCCTTGTTTACGGTGACGGGGTATTCGACGAAACTGTCGGTGTCGTGGTTGTTGAGGCAGATCGACAATTCGCCGTCCTCATAGCGGTTGTAGACACTGTCATAGGAGCCGTTGTGCCATTGCCCGAGCGTCTGCTTCGGGCTGAACTCGGGATAGTCGGCGGGAATCTTCAGCTGGAACGCATAAGTATGCGTCGAACCGATCGCATCCTCCGTCGTCACCCGCGCCTCGCAGCGCTCGCGATAGTTCAAGGCGTCGCTGCCATCCGGTCCGTTCCAGTAATCGCCGGCCTTGACGAGGAACGTCTCGACGCCGTTCACCCTGATATAGCGGCTCTCGTCGACCGCCTGGACATAATAGGAATAACCGTTTCCGTCAGGGCAAATGATCTTCATCGCATTACCTTTCATTGCTGCTTGCGGGAAATAGGCAAAGGGATGGGGTAACGGACCTTGTCATCCGAGGCCGCCCCTCATCCGCCGGCCGCATTCCTCCTTCTCCCCGCCTGCGGGGAGGAGGTGCCGGCAGGCGGATGAGGGGCGAAGGCGCCTTCACTCGTACAGCACCCCACCATCATGGGTGCTCGCACCGCTGACATAGGAATAGGCGAAGTCGCTGCCCGGCATATGCGGGAAACCCTGAAAATTCCGCTGGTTGGCGAATTTGGTTCGACAGGTGGAAAAACTCTTGTCGCAGCCGACGGTCAGCGTTACGGCATCGCCAGGCGCGGGTACGGCCTCGAGCGGCAGCCAGAGCCCGATTTCGACCACCCCGTCGACAGCCGACACGCTGTCCTCGATCGCAAACCTGCGCCCGGAGAGCACCCCGCCATCAAACCGCAGATGGCCGAGGCGGAAATGCCCCTCGGCCGCCCCCGCCAGCCCCGAGATCTTCAGCCGGTCCGCCGAGATCACCTCCGCCACCTGGCCACTGCGCCGCCGCCCGGCGAAGCCGAGGTCGACGCCGCATCTCCCATGTCCCAGATCCGCATCGCAGCGGCGGTTGTAGATCCGCCCCTGCGGTTGCTGCAGCCGGTGTGCCACGCTGCGCAGCTCGGCCGAAAAGCCGGCGCCCGCGCGGCGCACCTCGCCGATCTCCTGCACCGACAGCAGCAGATGCTGCTCCTCCGGCGCCTGCCAGTTGACCAAGAACAGCTCGACGCGCGCGCCGTCGTAACGGCCGCTCGCGAGGTCGGCTTCGGTGATCGCGTCGCTCGAAAACCCGCCTTCGATCTCGGCGCCGGGTGCGGCGAGCCCGCTTGCCCCGCGCGCCTCGCTGGCGGCAAAGCCGCTCGCCGGTTCGAACACCGTGCCGTCGAAGCCGAGCACCTGATCATGCTCGGTGAAACCGAGCACGACCCCATCCGTCCGCGTCACCCGCCAGGCGCGGCAGAGCGTCGTCTCCCCGGTCGCGATATGGGCGGCGAGCGCCTCCGGAAGCCGTCTCATGGGATCACCTCGATCAGCGGAATGGAAGGGATGCGTCCGGCCCTGAAGGCGTCGAGATCGATCTCGATGCGATCGGTGTCGAACCTGACAGGCACGTCATACTCAAAACCTGCCCGGATCTCGGCGCCGTCATCAGGCACATGGCCGGCCGCGAAGGTCACGATCCCCGTCGCTGCATCCAGGACAAACCCGTCCTCGCGCTCCACGCCATCGACAGCGATCCGCAGGCTGCCCGCCACCGGCTTCAGCACCGGCCGCCGCTCCACCGCCGCGCCGTCGCCATAGGCCTTGACCAGCGGAAACGCCGCCGTCTCGCCATCGCCCATCCCGAGAAACTGGTCGAGCGCCGTCACCGCCTCGCCCGGCCGCGCCGAGGAAAAATCGACCGGATCGCGAAAGCGAAAGCCATGCAGCTGTCCGCCGCGCGCCTCGAAGAATTCCAGGACCGCATAGAGATCGGCCACCGAGCGCAGCGCCGAGCCGACATCGTAGCGACGTCTCGAAAACCGCCAGCGCCGATTGCGCGCCTCGCGTCCGTTCGACAGAGACACGATATCCGTCTGCCGCCCCGGCCCGCCGCTCGATGTCAGCGACAGACGCAGCGGGAAACGCTGTTCATGAAAGGCCATGGCCGGCTCCGTTCGATGACTTGAAGAAGATGGATGCGTCGAGACGGGCGCACCCCGCCACACGCATCAGAACGCTGGTGCACCAGCTTCCCGCAGCCCTGCGCCACGGCGCCGCTGGGTTAAGCCCTCCCCCTTGTGGGGAGGGTTGGGAGGGGGCTTTCTTGCACGGGCAATTACGGGGAGAAGGCGTTTCGACGGGCAGGATGCGGGGGCTTCGCATCTCCGACCGAACGCCGCATCAGCACGGCCTTGGAAAACCCGTCCCTCTGATCTACATTGGCCAAGCAAAAAATCTACATGGAGCCGCCATGGCCATCAATGTCAACAATCCGGAAGCCGATGCGCTGACGCGACAGTTTGCGCAGATCGCCGGCGTCGGCATCACCGATGCCATCGTCATCGCCATGAAGGAAGCGATCGAACGGCGCAGCCGTGCCGAGACGCCGCTCGAAACAGCGGTCCGCCTCCGAGCCAGATACCAGCTGGTACCGGGGGAGCAGGTGCGCCATCCGCTGCCCCGGCAGATCTTCGATGCGATGTGGGACGAGACCTGATGTTCATCGATGCCTGCGCCATCATCGCGCTCCTGTCGGATGAACCCGAAGCGCAGCGCGTCTCCGATGCGATCGCCTCCGCGCGGCAACCGTTCACGTCGCCGGTCGCCGTTCTCGAAACCGTGCTCGGGCTCGCCCGTCCGGAGAAATTCAATCTGCCCGTTCCCGTGGCCGAAAGCCTCGTCGTCGAATTCCTCGAAGCCCGCGGCATCGAGATTCGCGATCTGCCGCCCGCAGCAGAAACCGTTCGGCTTTCGCTGACGGCCGCCCATCGCTATCGCCAGGGGCGCCACGGCCTCAATCTCGGCGATTGCCTGCACTATGGCTGCGCCAAGTTCCACGGCGTTCCGATCCTCGCCACGGCCGACGAGTTCCGCAGCACCGATCTGGAGGTGGTCCCGTAAGGGAGGACGGCCCATCAGGCGTGTGCAGATGCTCGCAAGCGGCTCGCACACAACCATTCTACCCGCCCTCATCCCGAGGCTCTCACTCCCGAAGAGCCCAGCACTATGGGACACACCCCTGCCTCCTGTGGGGACACGTCATGCAGTGACGGGTGGACCGCAATCTCGCCCCCTACCGCCTACTGCCTACTCCCTGATCGCTGCCGCCTCCCCGCCTCACATCGCCCGCCGCCCGCGCCCGACCGAGCGCGCCAGCATGGCGGTGATCTGCCCTTCGCTGCGGGCAAAACTCGCGGCATCGCTCGCCGTCACCTGGAAATGAATGACCGTTCCCGCCCCCGCCCCGTCGGCGGCCACGCCGAGGGCGCCATCGGCCCCGCGTTTCAGCGGCAGGATCGCTTCCGCCCCCGCCTCGCCCATCAGGCCGGTTGCGCCCGCCATCGGGAAATAGGTGGGTGCGGCGACCACGCCGCCGTCGGCAAAGGGCATCACCCGCCCCGGCACGCCGCCATGGGCAAAGGCGGCCACACCCGTCCCGAGCGCCGAGCCGAGACCGGATGTGAGACTGCCGATCAACCCGCCGGCCGCCTGTCCCACCAGGTTTTCGAGCGGCTTCAGCCCGGCCGAGAGCGCAATGTCGGAGAGCCGCAGGCCGACGGTGCGCAGCACCTCTTCCAGCCCCTTGCCCCCCGTCACGGCGCCAGCCAGCGCCGAGGTCAAAGCGCGCCCGAACCGCGCCGAGCGGCTTTCGAGATCGTCGAGTACGGCCAAGGCGGCAGTCCCATCGAGATCGACGGAAAGTGCCAGAGTGTCGTCGTCGGTCATGGGGTTCTCCTTCTGCCTATTTGGGCTTGATGAAACACGCGACTGCGACACCCAACTCCCGGCGGAGATTGACACCACGCGGAAATCTGTACATATTTACGTACATTGCGCCTGGGAGAGACATCATGGCTCATGTCCGACTGACCGAGTTCCGCCAGAACATCGCCACCCATTTCGACAATGTCATCGCGTCGCGTGCGCCGCTGCTCGTCACCCGTCAGGGCTCGGAGGCCCTGGTCGTGATGGCCGAAGGCGAATATGAAAGCCTCCAGGAAACGCTGCATCTTCTGTCGACGCCGGCAAATGCCGAGCGATTGCGGGAGAGCCTGGATCAGCTCGGCAAAGGTGAGCTGATCGAAACGGATCCGACCCTCTGACATGAACCTGCTCTGGACGGCACACGCCTGGGCGGAATACGAATACTGGCAAGCGTCCGATCCGGCCATGATCGAAAAGATCAACGCGCTGATCCGGGACACGAAGCGATCCCCCTTCCAGGGCCTCGGCAAACCCGAACCGCTCAAGGGCGATCTCAGCGGCTTCTGGTCGCGGCGCATCTTGGGCGAACATCGGCTGGTCTATCGCGTCTCAGGCAAGGACGGCACTCAGCAGATCGAAATCGTTCAGTGCCGATTTCACTATCACAAATAGTGCCTATCGAGCCGGACAGCTGGTCCGCGCCCCCTTCTCCCCGCCTGCGGGGAGAAGGTCCCGGCAGGGGGATGAGGGGCATTCTGCAGCCCCCTCAATCCGGAAACCTCACCATCATCCGGTCCAACTCGCCCCGCGACATCGCGCCCGGCCGATCGAACCCGCCGGCCATGGCAACGAATTCCGGCAGGCTCAGCCGCCAGAACGCCTCCGGTGACAGCCGCAGACGATGGAGCCCGAGCGTCATCGCCGTCTCCCAGGGAAACGGTTTTGGCCCGTCGACCCCGCCGCCTGCGGCCCTCAAGGGGAGGCCGTCGTCTCCGTCCGCTCCGATGGGCCGCGCGCCATGCCGCCGGCAGAACCGTTCCCGCCGCCGGCCGGTGCCAACGTGTCGCCGCCCACCCCGCCCGTCTGAAACGTCACCGTCAGCAGTTCCCCGACGATCGCGGCCGCCCCGGCCACGCCGCCCTCGACCGCCATCTCCGCCACATCGGCGTCGGACATCCGATTTCCCCCGCCGCGCAGACCGCAGGCGAGAATACGGATGAGATCGGCACTTTTCAGTCGCCCGGTCGAAAACCGCGCGGCGAGATCCCCCAGACTTTCCGCCCCGAAGGCCGTTTCCAGCTCCGAAAGCGCCCCCAGCGTCAGGCAGAGAATGCGCCGCTCGCCGTCGATCACCGCCTCCACCTCGCCGCGATGGCGGTTGGCGCGGGCGACCGTCACCGGCTCGCGCATGTCCCGTTCATAACCCCGCATGACCATCCCCTCACAGCGCTGCAAACGATACGGCACCGGCCGATTCCAGCGCGATCTCGAAGGTCATTTCGCCATCGTGATTGCCGGCATACTCCAGCGACGTCACCTGAAACGGCGCCGTCACCGCACCGAAATCCGGGATCACCACCTGGAATGTCAGGATCGAGCCGGCAAAGAAGGCGGCCCGCACCAGGGCATCGGAAGCCTGGTCCTTGAACAGGCCCGATCCAGTGAGTGAGGCTCGGCGCACGCCCGCCCCTTCCAGCAGTTCGCGCCAGCGCCCGGCGCTCTCGCTGTCGGTGATGTCCACCGACTGGGCGTTGAACGCCAGCCGCCTGGCCCTCAGCCCCGCCACCGTAACAAACCCCGCCCCGTCCTCGATCTTCAGCAAGAGATCCTTGCCCCTCTGCGCGCCCATGGCTGCCTCCATTGGTGATGTGTGATTGATCTTTTGGGGAGCGAGGCGCTTGCGAACTCATCTCCCCCCTGGGGGAGATGGCCCGAAGCTTAAAGCCCCCGAACACAAGATTTCGCCCTATCGTCCGGGGCCCGACCAGCCTAGAAGGAACACCCCGCCGCTACCCATTCCCCCGAGACCCTCATGAACATGCCCCGCACCGCCCTCGTCGCCGCGCTCACGGTTTCGCAGATCCTCGGCTGGGGCACGACCTATGAGATGCCGGCGGTGTTCGGGCGGGCCATGGCTGCCGATCTCGGCCTTGCCAACGAGACCGCCTTTGCCGGCCTCACCGTGATGATGCTGGTCATGGCCTTTCTCGGCCCCTGGACCGGCCGGCAGATCGCCCGCCACGGCGCCTCGAAGGTACTCGCCATGGGCTCCGTGCTGATGGCTGCGGGTCTTGCGACCCTTGCGCTCTCCACCGGGCTCGTCCTCTATGCGGTCGCCTGGCTCATCCTCGGCGTCGGCGGCTCCTTCGCGCTGACGGTGCCGGCCTTTGCCGCCGTCGTCGAACGCGAGGGCCGCGATGCGCGCCGCGCCATTGGCATTCTCATGGTCTTCACCGGTTTGTCCTCCGCCGTCTGCTGGCCGCTGCTGACGCTCGCCGGCGAGGCGCTCGGCTGGCGCGGGGCGCTTCTTGCCGCCGCTGCCGTGCAGCTCCTCGTCGTCCTGCCCGTGCATCTCGCCATCGGCCGGATCGCCATCACGCGCTCGGACGAAGACCGTGCGGCCGACGCCGTCGAACCGCTTGATCTCAGCCGTCGCATGGCTGTCGTCGCCTTCCTGCTGATCGCGCTCTCAAGTTCGCTCTCCAGCCTGATGACCTTCGGCCTGTCGCCGCAGCTCCTGCATATCCTCGAGCTCTCGGGCGCCACGCCGGCGCTGGCGCTGCAGCTCGGTTCGCTGCGCGCCGTCTTCGGCATCTCCGCCCGCGCGGTCGATCTGGTGCTCGGCAAACGCACGTCGCCGATCACGACAGGCCTTGCCGGCTCCGCCATGCTGACGGCATCGACGCTGCTCCTGATCTTCTTCTCCGGCACCCCGTCGAGCCTTCTGCTCTTCACCGCGCTTTACGGCTTCGGCTCCGGCGTCAGCGCGCTTGCCCGCGCCACCATGGCCCTGTCCTTCTTCTCCGCCAGCCGCTTCGCCCGCCAGTCGGCCCGCCTCGCTTTGCCGCAAAACCTCGCCAATGCCACCGCCCCGGTGCTGATGACATCCGTCATCGACCGCGCCGGCATCGACGCCGGCCTCGTGCTTGCCACGCTGCTGGCCGCGACAGGCTTTGTCGCGATCCTGGGGCTTGCGGTGATTGCGCGGAAAGGGAGGGTGGAAGGCTAACTCCGCGGCGGGCACGACCTCTCCGCCGGAAGCCGATCAGACGCCACCAAATCGACGCCGAAATGAACCGCAAGATCGGCAAGGATCTCCTGCAATATCGCGATGACGCGCACCAGGTCATCCCTTTCAGCCCGCGCGGGTATGCGCCCCGCATCCTTGGGATACCGATAGGTCGTCGCGAACACGGTCAGGAAAGCGAGCGGTGCAAACCGCACCTTGAACGGATTGCCCTCTGGCAGAAGATCGCGCAAGACGTCGATACGATGCGAATCCCGTCGCTCGGCTCGGATGCCTTCTGACGTTAGAAGCGCCAGCAGCATCTTCTCCGCTGTCTGTTGCGCATGGTACGCGTCATTGCGATTGTCCGCCCCCAGGAGCAGCTGTGCCGCCTCCAGATCCTCGCGGGCCAAGCGCAGCGCGTTGGCGATATGCAACTCAGCGGACAATCCGAATGCCGTCGTCGACGATGTGGCTGGCAGCCGAATTGGCCACGTCAAGATCAGCCTGAAAGTCGGAGAGGCGTGCGACAGAGACGTCCGCATAAACACCGGACCCATCTTGCAGTTTCCATCCGAACAAGGGTGAAAACACCGTCTCGGGCGCATCGTCGGAAACGATCACCTTCAGATCCCAGTCGCTTTGCGGTGTCGCCTGGCCGCGCGCCCGACTGCCATAGAGGATGATATCAACAGGATTGCAGCTCGCGTCGATGCGGGCAAGCAAGGTCGCCAGTTCCGGAAACTGTTCCGGATCTGCCATCCTGCCACCCAGGCGCTCAGCAATTACACCCATCGATCGCTCTCATGAAAAGGCAGTGAAGGATACCGTATCACTCCCTCGGTTTCCAGTGCGCCTTCCAGAGCTCCGGCGCCGCCTGGGGTCGGGGATGATCTTCATTCCACCACCGCCCGAAAACTCGCCTCCGCAACGAACAACCCGGCCTTTACCTCGCGCCGGCTGACCGTGCGCCGATGCCTCCAGTTGACCAGGCAAAATCCGTTCGGCCCCATTGACAGCACCTCCGGCAAGGCCTCCGCCACCCGCCTTGCCTCTGAGACCAAGGCTTCCGCCTCGCGCCGCGATGTCGCGCTCCAGGCCTCCAGCGTCAGCAGGATTTCCGCACCCTCGCCGTCGCCGGTCGAATAATCGCGCGTCTCGACCGCGCCCAGCACGAGAGCGGGAAACCGTTGAGGCCGCACCGCCCGGTCGTTGATCCCGCTCTCGCCGAGCAGCGCGATGAGTGAGGCATCCGCCTTCACCGCCTGTTGAAGCGCCAGCACCAAGGCATTGACCGCATTCGTCATTGTTCATTCCCTTCGCGTCCAACACCATCCCGACCCGTCGCCGGGAGATCGCCGGATGCGCCGCCGCCACCGAGGGACGACAGCCCCACCGGCCCCGCTCCCTCCGTCGTGCCGGCAGCCCGTGCCAGCCGTGCGTTCAGGGCCCGCCGCAACATCTCGCCCAGCACCGCCCCGGTCTCTTCCAGCGCCACGCCGGCCCGCACCCGGCCTGCGGCACCCCGCCTCATCCCGTCACCTCGCGGCAGAGCGCCAGCACAAACCGCCCCGTCTCGTCGAGATCGCGCAGCGCCAGAATGGCAAAAACCCGCGCGCCCTTGCGCAATCTCTGCCCAGGCCTCACATCGGCCCGTGCCCTGAGCGTCACGTGATGCGTGACCTCCGATACCAGCCCCGGCCCCTTCATCTCTTCGGCAAATGTCTTCGGCTCGATCAGCGCCCAGACGCGGGCCACCTCGGCAAAGGTGATCTCCGCCCCGCCCTGCCCGTCCTCCGCGGCCTGAGCCTCTTCCAGCACCAGCCGCGCCGTCAGCCGGCCGGCGTCAACATCGAGAAGCGCCATCACAGCCCCCGCCGGCAAAACGGCGCGATCAGCCGGTCATACCCCGGCGGCACCACCGCCGGCTGGGCATCGGCCGCCACCACGCCCCGGCTGGCGAACATCGCCGCAATATGCAACAGCATCGCCCGCTTCAGCGTGTCGGGAACCTCAGCACCGCCCTCGCCAAAGCCGGCGGAAAACTCGATCTCGATCCCGTTTAGGACCCGCCCGGGCTCCGGCACCTCGCGCAGCCAAAGCCGCGCCGGCCGCGCCTCGCCGTCGAGCAGATGCCCGTCCAGCGCCACGGCCGCCGGCTCCCCCTCGCCGTCATAAACCGTCACCGCCGTCACGGCCCGCACCGGCCCGCGCGGGATCGTGACGATCCCGTCGCCGGGCCAGGCGTCGAGACAAAGCCTGAAATCGCGGCTCGCCAGCACCAGCCCGGTCTCCCGCTCCAGATGTTCGCGCGCCACCGTGATCAGCACGCCGAGGAGCGCATCTTCGTCCTCCGTATCGAGCCGCAGATGCGCCCTGATCTCGGCAAGCGTCAGCGGCTCCACCAAAGGCGGAGTAAGGTCGATGATGGTCATGGAAAGTTCCTTGAAAACAGCGGGCAGCCCCTCACCCTGAGGCGCCGGGCCACGCCCGGCCTCGAAGGGCGAGGCCACAGATGGATCAATGCAGAGGGATGCTTCGAGGCCCTCGCAAGGCGAGGGCACCTCAGCATGAGGGGCCGAACTCCGCGCGGGGGTCACCTCCCCCCATGTGGGGGAGGACGGAAAATCGAAGGCTTAGGCGAGCGCAAGCCGCCTAAACTTCAGATTTTCCAGGTGAGGGGATCAGTTCCGATGGCACGGAGATAACAGACACCTTGGCAAGCCTCCATCGAAGGATCCGTGCTCCGTGCCATCATCACCGACCCCTCACCAACACAATCTGAGGTTTAGCCCTGATCGCTCTCAAGCCCTCGATTTTGTACCCTCTCCCACGAAGGGGAGAGGGGTAGGTCACACCCCGAACTTCACCAACTTGATCGCCTCGAAGTTCTGCACACCGCCGCCGACGCGCTTGGTGGTGTAGAACAGCACATAAGGCTTCGCCGAATAGGGATCGCGCAAGATCCGCACGCCGACGCGATCGACCACGAGGTACCCCGCCCGGAAATCGCCGAAGGCGATCGCGGTGGCATTCGCGGCGATCTCCGGCATGACCTCGGATTCGGCGACCGGAAAGCCCATGAGCGAGGCCGGGTCGCCGGCGCGGGCAGGCGGCGCCCAGAGATAGTTGCCGTCGGCGTCCTTCAGCTTGCGCACCGCCCCTTGCGTGCGCCGGCTCATGACGAAGCTGCCGTTCTGGCGATGCCCCGCCTTCAGCGCGTAGACCGCGTTGATCAAGACGTCCGACGCCCCGCTTGCCGCAAAGGCGCCGGCCGCGCCGGTGGCGATCGTGCCGATCTTGCCCCATTCCCAGGCGTCGTCGGCCACCTGCGTGTAGCTCAAAAAGCCTTTCGGCCGGTTGACGCCGTCGCCGGAGACGAAGGCCTGGCCCTCCTGCTCGGCAAAGGCGATGTCGACTTCCGCCGCGATCCAGGCCTCGATGTCGACGGCCGCATCGTCGAGCAGCGCTTGCGTCGCCGCCGGCATGGCATAGAGCTCCATGGTCGGAAAGGCGAGTTCGGAGAGTTCCGGCGTGCCGGTCTGCGGGCGCGCCGCCGTCTCGGCCACCCAGCCGCTCGCAAAACCCGAAGCCGCAAAGGGCTTCTTCAGCACCGAGCCGGAGACCTGCCGCACGGTTGCCAGTCCGCGGATCGGAGAAATGGCTGACAGCCTGCGGCCGATTTCGCCATCCACCTGCGCCGGCACGAGGTAACCGCCGTCGCCGGAGACACCGGCCGAGAGAGCCTTCTGGTCCAGATCACGCAAGGCCTGGTCGTCACCGCGCCTGACATAGGCCTCGAAGGCCGCCTTGTGTTCGGCCGAAGCCGGATCGTCACGCCCCGGCGAAGCCAGCTGCGGACGCCGCTTCTTCAGCACCAGTTCGTCGAGCAGCCGCGCCTGGTCGTCGATCGCCTTGTTGATCCGCTCGACCTTGTCGCGGGTGACGACGTCGCTCGACAGCTTGTCCTCGATTTCCGCCAACCGCTGGTCGTTGCCCTCCTTGAAGGCCTCGAAGGCGCTCATCAGCTCCTCGAAGGCCGCCGTCACCGTATCGGGTGCCGCCTTCACCTCGAGGGGCACACGCGCCGCCGAAACCGGGCCACCCTCGCCCTTCATCCCCGTCCTCTCGTCCGTCATCCCGTCCCGTCCTTTCACCTGTTCCATCTCGTCATCCCTTCGTAAAACGCGTGTTCGCCATTCTCCGGGCCGCCCGGCGCATCAGCCGCACGAGCTCGGTTTCCCTGTCGCGGTAGAACCGCCTGTGTTTGACATTGGAGACGCGCGCCGTCGGCAGCATCGGAAAGGTCACCACCGAGATCTCCCAGAGATCCGCCTCCAGGATGCGGCGGACGCCCGCCTTGCGGTCGGCCCGCGTCTTCACCGCGCGAAACCCGATCGACAGCCCGTCGAGCGCACCGGCCTTCATCAGCGCCAGCACCTCGCGGGCCCGCTCCACATCGGTGGCGAGCTTGCCCTCGACATAAAGCCCGCGCTCGTCCTCGCGCAAAACCGTCCAGCGGCCGATCACCTCGGCCGGATCGTGCTGGAACAGCATGCGCACGCCGCCGGCGCCGCGCTTCACAAGCGAGGCGGCAAAGGCCCCGGGCTCGATCGCATCCCGGCCGAGATCCACCTCACCGAACAGGCTCGCATAACCCGAAAACGTCCCGTCGCCGGCAACGCCCTTCAGCGTCAGCCCGGCATATCTGAAGCTCGGGGCACCCGGCCCCTCCCTGCGCTGCATGTATCTCTCCTCATGATGATGTTTGGTGCGGATCTCACACCTCCCCCTCGAGGGGAGGTCGCCGCGAAGCGGCGGGTGGGGGTGAGCCGCGTCGAACGTCGTAGCCGCTCCGATCACCCCACCCCGAACCTACGGTCCGACCCTCCCCCTCAAGGGGAGGGTGAAAATCCACGGCAAAGCCCCGCCGCAGATTGCCCCTCATCCCCCTGCCGGGACCTTCTCCCCGTGAACGGGGAGAAGGGGCCAAGACGCCGGCCGCCGTCGCCCTTCTCCCCGCCTGCGGGGAGAAGGTGCCCGAAGGGCGGATGAGGGGCAGTTCTCCATACGGAAGCCGCCCACCTCACCCCACCTTTTCCCCCGCCCGCCCGGTGAGTCGCACCAGCACGCCCAGTCCCCACCAGGCGGTGAAGGACGCAAGCGTGGCGCCGGCCAGCATGATCTCGGCGGGCGAGAGTTCCGGTTCGATCCCGAGCCGGGCCGCACCCCAAAGCCCCGTCGGACCGCCGAAGATCAGTCCGCAGGCAACGCCGGTCAGAAAACGCACCGCCGCCTCGCGGCGATGTTTGGGCAGGAGATAGACCAGCGAAATCGCAGAGCCCGCGACAGCGCCGATCAGACGGGCGGACAAAACGCCGCCGTCATGGCTGAAGTCAGTCATTTGTTCATCTTTCGCTGCTAGAATTCCTGTCGCGCCGGCCGGAACGATCCCGCCCAAAAGGCTGCGGCCGGCGCAAACCTTCCCTTCCACAGCCAGGACATCACCGGCCTTCCGGCAGGCTGGCGGCGAATTTTTCCGAATATTCTGAATCTCTTGTCCGCGAATGTTCATACGACGATTGCGCATGTGAACACGCCGCATGAAGTCGCTCACATTCTGATTCAACGGAAGGCACCGCACGCCCTGCGGCCGGTGCGCCGCTCCCCGACACCACCATCCGTTTAGACAACGTCTCCCCTCATCCTGAGGCGCCCTCGCCAAGCGAGGGCCTCGAAGGACGAGGCCCAGACCCGCATTTCCCCCATCCCCACGCGGCCGTCACACGCCCTTCATCAAGCCCTGCTCAAGTGGCCTCGGGGTAATATCTGTCTTGGGGTACATCATGGTCTTCGTCCTCGACACGGCGCGTGCGCCGCGCGGAACTGTGTCGGAAAAACCGCTTCTCTTGGCACTTCTGGTCACGCTGACGCTGTCGGCATTCTTCGTCGCATTTCCGGCGGTGGACCTCGCCGTCAGCCGCCTCTTCTACGTTGCAGGCCAGGGGTTCCCGGCGACCAAAATTACCGCGCTCAACACGTTCCGCGCTTTCGGCCAGTATTTTCCGCTGACGCTGACCATCGTGCTGGTGATCGGCCTGCTGCTGAAGCTGATCTATCCCTCGCGCGCCTCGCTCTTTCCGCCGCGCTTCACGCTCTATTTCGCCAGCCTCTTCCTGCTCGGGCCGGCCCTGATGGTCAACGGGATCTTCAAGCCGCTCTTCGATCGGCCGCGCCCGCGTAGCGTGCTGGACTTTGGCGGCACCGATCATTTCATCCATGCCTGGGCACTCGGCGGCGACTACTTCGACGACCGTTCCTTCGTCTCGGGCGAAGCGGCTGTCGTCACCTGTCTCATCCCGCTCGCCTTCTTCGTGCCGATCGTCTGGCGCCGCTGCGTCTTCTGCCTGCTCAGCGCCTTTGCCGCCCTCACCGCGCTCAACCGCATCGCGTTTGGCGCGCATTTCCTCTCGGATGTGCTGATTGCCGCCGGCCTGATGGCCATTCTGTCGATCGCGCTCGGCTACCTCTTCTACGGTCGTCCCGGCGTGCAGTCCTGCGATGTCAGGCTCGAAGCTGCGATGACCGCGCTCGGCCACCGGCTGCACAACGCCCGTCGCGAGGCCATCGCCCGCCTCGTCACCGTCTTGACCCGCCACCTGTCGCTTTCGCCCGCGATGCTGCAGGCGGCGCCCGAGGCTGCGGCGGAACGAGACGGCTAGAACGGGAAATACTGTTCTTATCGATCACCTCACCAACAAAATCTGAGGTTTAAGCCTGATCGCTCCCAAGCCCTCGGTTTTTCAACCTCTCCCGCAGAGGGGAGAGCCAACATCGCCGCTGGCCGCGTCCACCCTTCCCTTGTGGGAGAGGGGGCGATGCCGCAACCGCGCGCTCCTTCTCCCCCCACTGTGGGGGAGAAAGCGAAATCGAAGGCTTAGGCGAGCGCAAGCCGCCTAAACTTCAGATTTCGCCAGTGAGGGGATCAGTTCCGTTGGCACTGCGCCCTCGCGCCGTTCCGGCTCTCCAAGTGCAATGAGAAGGCCACAAGGCGAACCTATTCGCCCCCTTGCCCGATCCCCTCACCAACAAAATCTGAGGTTTAGCCCTGAGCGGGCTAAGCCCTCGATTTTGTAACCTCTCCCACAAGGGGAGAGGGGCCGTTGCCGCCAGCCCCGCGCTCCTTCTCCCCCCTCTGTGGGGGAGAAAGCGAAATCGAAGCTTTAGGCGAGCGCAAGCCGCCTAAACTTCAGATTTCGCCAGTGAGGGGATCAGTTCCGTTGGCACGAAACCAAACTCAATACCCCACCGCCTCGCGCTTCTCCTCATCCGTCAAAAACGCTGCCGCCCCGACCCTTGCCCAGAGCGCATCGCGTTCGGCCGAAAGCCCCGCGACCGTATCGAGATCCGGCACCAGCCTAACCGTCTCGCCCGTCAGCTCGCCCAGAAACACCGAAAGCGACGCCCCCGTCCGTGTCACCAGCGGCAGCACGGTCAGGCGATAGAAGGCGCGGTTGGCCTCCTGGTAATTGGCATAGGTGTTGTCCCCGGGAATGCCGAGCAGCATGGGCGGCACGCCGAAGGCAAGGGCGATGTCGCGGGCCGCCCCGTTCTTCGCCTCGACGAAATCCATGTCCTTGGGCGACAGCCCCATCGACTTCCAGTCGAGCCCGCCTTCCAAGAGCAGTGGCCGCCCGGCGCGCATCGGGCCGGAATAGCCCTCGTCGAGCTCCACCTTCAGCCGCTGATACTGGTCGGCAGAGAGATTGCCGCCCTCCTTCGGCTGATAGACCAGCGCGCCGGAAGGTCTCGCCGAATTGTCGAGCAGCGCCTTGTTCCAGCGCCCCGCCGCATTGTGCAGATCGAGCGCAACTTGCGCTGCCGCGAGCGGCGCAAATCCCTCGTGATCGTCGAGCGGGTGAAACAGCTTCAGATGCAAGAGCCCGTCGAGCGGTATCCGCCTCGCCTTCGTGCCGGCGCGATAATCATAGGCGGACGGCCAGCCATCGGCGCCTGTCACCACGCTCACCCGGTCCGGCCGCAACAGATGCAGCGCCGCCGTCCCACCCATGCCCACGCGCACCGCTTCGACATAGGCATTGCCCGAGAGCAACAACTGACCATAGAGCGCTTCCAAAAAATCCGCTCCCGTCATCGCCCCGTTCGGCCGCGCAAGCAGAGCAAGGGCCGGATGCCCCTCCCGTTCTTGCGCGCCTTGATAGGCGAGAAAGCCGATGCTGGCGGCCGCTTCCGAAACCAGCCGCACGCAGCGATGCGCCACCGGGTTCTTCATGAACCCCTCGCGCGCCAGCGCCGCATAGGACCTCCCCGTCCACCGCGCCTCCCCCTCCCCCGCAATCAGCGCCAACGCCGTGCCGGGACGGGGATTCAGCGCCTTCTTCTCAGGCACGGAGGTTCGATCCCGGGCTTGCGCCCAGGGCAGACGGAAGGGGAGTTTCATGGGAGTGTCCTCTGGAATGAAGGTCGAGACACGGCCAGCGCCGCAGTGCTCGTCAAAACACCGATCCTGCGCTATAATCCGGCTATGAGTTCAAAAGCGAAAATCGGTCATGTTGACGAGAGCCGGAAGAGCGATGGCCGCAAAGCTGCGGTCGCGTCGTCCGAAAGCGTCGCCCTGAAGGCCGCAAATCCGGTTGCAGCCAGGCCGGATCTCGACGCTTTCGTCGAAGACCTACTCGTCACCGACAGGATCATCCTGGATCATCTGGCCAAGTGAGCGCATGAGCGAGCCCCTCTGGATTGCAATCGAGGATGTGATTGCGATCAACAGACGGCTGCTTCGCGGCACTTCGGAAAACCACTTCCTGCGCGATCGCTCCGCCCTCTAAGGCGCCCTGCATCGTCCGCGTTTCCAGGCAGAGTATCACCAGATATCATCCCTCTCCTGGCTCGCCAGTTGCATCATCCGGTCGATCGGCAAGGCACATGCCTTCGAGCAGGGCAACAAGCGGACGGCCTGGCTCTCAGGCCGTTATTTCATTGCCATCAACGGCTCCCGACTGGTTCTCGATGCAAAACAGCAGGAGAGCCTGAAACATGTGATCGAAGCGCTGATCATCGGCAACGACGATCCGTCCCTGCTCGCGGCCCGATTGGAGCCCTTGCTAAGCCCGGCCTGAGAAGCCCTCACACCCGCGCCGTCACCGCATCCCCCACCACGTAATCCGCCGCAAACCGCTCCTCGCGCAGCGGCTTGACCCGGCGGATACTCTCCTCATAGAGCGGATGCGCCTTGTAGGCGGCCAGCGCCTGTTCGTCCTCGAACTCGCCATAGACCACGAGATCGATGCTGCGGTGAAAACCATCGGTCTTCACGTTGGTGCCGATCTCCAGCCGCGCCGCACTTGGAATCTCGGTGAGAATCGACAGTCCCGCCCGCACCGCTTCGACATTCTCGGGTCTGACCGTGAAGAAAACGATGTGACGGATCATGGGGCACCTGTAGACCTGTTGCGGTGCACAAGCCGATAGCACCGCGCGCCCTGTCGCTCAATCCGCCAATGGGCCGCACGAAGCCTGTTCGCTGCGATCACACCACCAGAGCCACCCGGATCGCCGCATCGAAAATCTGCGCCTTTGCCGCAATCCTGGCCGCCCGATCCCGGCCGTTGATGATGTTTCGCGCGCCCTGCCAATCGGCCTTGATGCCGACGAAATAGTCGGCGAGCCGCGCTCCGGAAAACAGCCCTTCGGTCATGCCGACCACCAGGATCGTCGCCGCCACGTCCAGCCGCAGCGCCAGATCCGGCTCTGCTACCAGATCGTGTCCCACCACCCGGCTCATCCTCGCGTAGTTTTCCCGGTGGGTGATCTGCACCAGCCCCCGGCCATAATAGCTCCGGCCGGCCGCGTCCCGGCGCCAATAGGGTGTCGTCACCGTCGGCAGTTTGCCCGCGCGAAAGGCCCGTTCCAGCCGCGCCACCGCCTCGTCATCATCCGCCGCGAAGGTCTCGCGCACCGCCTGCATCGTCCCGCCCGTTTCGTGATGGGCCGTCGCCAGCATATAGGCGAGCCAGCGCGGGTCGCTCCAGCCCCGCGCGGAAAAGCGCGTCAGCACCGCCTCGATGCCCGCCACCTGCCCTTCCGACAGCCGCCCGCCAAACACGGCATGGCGCAATCCGGCAAAGAAGATCCTGCGATCCATCCGCATCTGAAACCTCGAAAACTGGAGAGAAGACGACAGCCTGCGGCCGGTGCGGAGGCTCCCGAGGGAGCCATGATTGCCTGCAATAGCGGGCGCCCGCTGGCTGCGCCGCGAGGGGCCGAAAAAAATCTTGGATTTTAAAACGATTGAAGAAATTTCAATCGTTTAGAGCCCGTTCCGTTCACATTTACAAAGCTTTAACACTGTGGAACTTTCCGCTCATGCAGACGTTTGGGAGCACAACTTCCAACATGAGGAGGGAAGACATGCAGACGACGACCACTTCGCCCAAGACCGCCGCCCCGACCACCATCCCGGCCCATGTCCTGCAGCGCCTCGAAAACGAATGGCGCCAGGTCCGCCAGCCGGCCCCGCCGACCCCCTCGGCCAAGTAAACCGATCCACCGCATTGCATGACGACCCGGCGTCCGAAGGGGCGCCGGTTTTTATATGGCCAAGTCAGTGCCCACTGAACCGATCCCCTCACTTGCGAAATCTGAAGTTTAGGCGGCTTGCGCTCGCCTAAGCCTTCGATTTCGCTTTCTCCCCCACAGTGGGGGGAGAGGGAGCGCAAGGCCGGCGGCAGCGACCCCTCTCCCCTTTGTGGGAGAGGTTACAAAATCGAGGGCTTAGCCCGATCAGGGATAAACCTCAGATTTTGTTGGTGAGGGGACCCGTTCAGCTGGCACCCCCTTGCCATCACAACCCAAAGGCGCATACTGACCCAATCCAACAGGCCAGTCCCATGCGCCACCAACCCAAACCCCTTGCTCGCACCCGGGCGCGCCACATGCGCGCCGACCCGACGCTGCCCGAGGCCATGCTCTGGCGCGCAATCCGCGACCGCCAGCTCGCCCGCGCCAAATTCCGCCGACAGGTTCCACTGCGCGGCTACATCCTCGATTTCGTCTGCTTCGAAGCCAGGCTGATCATCGAAGTCGATGGCGGCCAGCACGGCGACAGCGCCAGCGACATTGCCCGCGACGCGCTCTTTTCCGCCGAAGGCTTCCGCATCCTGCGCTTCTGGAACGACGAGGTCCTGCAGCATCTCGACGATGTCTGCCGTCACATTCTGTCGGAGCTGCGCAATTCCGGCGAGTGAGAGTGCCCACTGAACCGATCCCCTCACTTGCGAAATCTGAAGTTTAGGCGGCTTGCGCTCGCCTAAGCCTTCGATTTCGCTTTCTCCCCCACAGTGGGGGGAGAGGGACCGCGAGGCCAACGGCAACGACCCCTCTCCCCTCTGTGGGAGAGGTTACAAAATCGAGGGCTTAGCCCGATCAGGGCTAAACCTCAGATTTTGTTGGTGAGGGGATCGGCTCCATGGGCACATACCCCCTCACACCCCCCGTATCCTCGGCTCCCCGCCGCCCTCCAGCATCAGTGCCGTCAGCGCCCAGACCAGCGCATCGAGCCGGTCCGGCGAGCGTCCGTTCGACAATCCCTCCGGGCCGAAATCACACATCTGGTCCTCGAGCTCGACGAACCGCCCCGCATGCAGCACCCGCCCCTGCTCGTACAAGGCCGCCACCGGCTCGGCGCGCAAAAACTTGCCGCGCGTCGCCCGGACCGTCGTCACCGGCAGCCGTGCCTCGATGCCCTCGAGCACGGCGCGCACCATGTCGCCACCCTGGTTGACCTCGGCCACCACCCGGTCGGCCTCGAAGCGCCTGAAGGCGCTCACCACCGCCCGCGCCCAGCCCGCCGGGCCAACACCTTCCACCGAACAATCGGACAGCACCACCGCCTGACCATTCTCCTTCAGCCCCGCCACGACGATGCCGCAGCAGGCATTCACGCCACCCGCCGGCGGATCGACCGCCACGACGATGCGCCGCAGCGGCTCTGACAGTTTCACCACGATCTCGTCGAGCCGCGCCCGCTTCCAGAGCGCATCCGGCCGGTCCTCGATCAGCTCGCCGTCGAGCTCCTGCCGCCCGAGCCTTGTCCCGCCATAGCGGGCGGCAAGTGCTGCCAAAAACCCCGGCGCCAGATGCGCGGCATTGGCCGCCGTCGCCATCTTCGTCAGGGCCATCGCCTCGTCCGCCATCAGCCGCTTCAACAGCGGCACGGGCCGCGGTGTCGTCGTCACCACCTGGCGCGGCGCCTGCCCAAGCCTCAGCGCAAACTGCAGCATGTCAAAAGTCTCGTCGGCATGTTTCCATTTGGCAAGCTCGTCGCACCAGGCGAGATGAAATTGCGGTCCGCGCAGGCTTTCGGGATCCTCGGAGGAGAAGATCTGCGCGATCGCCCCGTTCGGCCAGACCAACCGTCGCCGTGAAATCTCCACCTCCGGCCGCATCCGCCGTGCAATCCTTGCCAGGCCCGAGGCCCCGTCGATCATCACCTCGCGCGCATCGCCGAGCGTCTCCGCCACCAGCGCGATGCGCAGATCCGTGCGTTTCCCCGCGGCCAGCACCTGCGCCTGCACCCATTCGGCACCGGCCCGCGTCTTGCCCGATCCGCGACCGCCCAAAATCAGCCAGCTGCGCCAGTTGCCCGCCGGCGGCCATTGCTCGGGTCGCGCCAGAAGCCGCCAGTCGCGGGCGAGAAAGGCGAGGTCGGCGGGCGTGAGGCGTGCGAGGTCGAGCGGTCCCTCTGGGCGGGCGGCGACACCTGCACCATCCCTCCCCGCTCCTGCCGCGCCGCTTATGTCCCGCACCCGATCGCGTCTGCCGGCCCCTGCATCGTCTGGAGCATCGAGCCCCGCCGCCGCCCAGGTTTCGGGCTCTATCGTCGTGGACAGCGCCTTCACACCGGCCTTGACCCTCCTGACGTTCTCGGCCAGCCCCTCGATTTCCACCGCAGATTTGCCGAGTCCCACAGACGCGGCCCGTTCGGCCTCGACCACCCGATCCCGCATCCGCCGCCCCAGGGATTTCGGCGTCATCGGCAGTCTCCCCGGCGGTCATAGAAAACAACGCAAGCCCTCACGGCGGCCCTCCCGCTGAGATGCTCGCACCAGTCGGCTTCGCCGCATCCATCTGCCCGAACACACAAAGCACGCCCCCGCCAGCGGCGAAGACAAGCACTCCGCATCCCGCTCAAACGTCCAGCCTTGCGGCAAGCCGGAATTCCTGTTAACACTGAACCAAATGGTTCAGCAATTAGAACCCCATCTCGATGCCGCCTTTGCGGCCCTTGCCGACGCCACACGACGCGGCGTGCTGGAAGAGCTCGGCCGATCGCAGGCCTCGATCAGTGCGCTTGCCGATCGGTTCGAGATGAGCCTGACCGGCATGAAAAAACATGTAACCCTGCTCGAAGAGGCCGGGCTGGTGACAACAGCAAAACAGGGTCGCGTCCGCGTCTGCCGGATCGATCCGAACGGGTTCGGCGACGTTGCCGCCTGGATTGCCACGCGCCGAAAGGTCTGGAACGACCGCTTCGATGCGCTTGATACCGTGATCGAAACCCTGATGCAGAAGGACACCCGCGATGGGCAAGCGTGACACCCTCGGCCCGACCACCGTCGAGCGCCTATCCGAAACCGACCTCGTGGTGACGCGCGTCTTCGCCGCCCCGGTCGAGCGCCTCTTCGATGCCTGGACGCGGCCCGAGATCTTCACGCTCTGGTGGGCGCCGCAATCCATGGGCGTGCCGATCCTCGACTGCCGGATGGATGTCCGCCCCGGCGGCCGCTACAGCGTCACCTTCGGCCACGATCCCACGGAAGCCATGACCTTCTTCGGCGATTACGTCGAGGTGGTGCCGAATGCCCGGCTCTCCTGGACCAATGACGAAAGCGGCGAAACCACCCTCACCACCGTCACCTTCCAGCCCGACCCCGCCGGCACCCGCCTCGTCCTGCATGAAGCCTATCCGTCGAAGGAGGCGCTCGATACGGCCTATATCGGCATGGACAGCACGATGCCGGAACAGTTCCTCCAGCTCGACGCCCTGCTCGCCCGGATGGCCGAGGCCGGCTGACGACAGAAGAAGGCGGATTTTACGGATCAGCCAGACCTTCGTCCGAAGCGGCGCGGAATGGTCGATCTGCTCGCCGCCGGGGCCTGATCCGTTGCGTGATGCGCCGGTGGCGTCGCAGGCCGGGCGATGAGCGCGGAGAAAATCAGAGCAAACGAAGCCGTCACCAGCAGGAACGCCGCGACCGGCAGGAATACGAACATGCCGAGCAAAACCGCATAGAAGGAAACGGCCAGCAGAATGCCGTAGATCGCCGAGGCATTGCCGGCATCCGCGCCATGCAAAAGATAGGGCGCCATCAGCAGCAGGATTGCCCCGCACACCGACAGCGAGAAGACCAGGAGGCGCCGTTGTGACGGCACGCCCGTGGTTCGGCTCAAGATGAAGCCGGCGACCAGTCCGATGACGAGCAGCACCGCAAGGGCGACGGCAGGAGAATGCTGGGCCAAATAGACGAAAAACAGAAGCAGCTGCAATTGCAACCCCGAGAGCACATCACTCCGAGCATGCTACGCCCGAATGGACAAAGTCTCCATCCCCAAGCATATATTGACCTTCGGTGGCGCTCGCCGCTCATCACGGCGGCCCCCGCCCCTCAGCCAGACCGGCAACCTCCGCCCTCTGTGCCGCCACCGCCGCCTCGACACGCACGGCCACCATCGCCTCAACCCGGGCGGCAATCAGCGCCTCGACTTCGCCGCGCAAGACCTCGGGGTCTCGCGCCTCCATCAGCCGTTCCTCGGCATCCAGTCGGTCGCGCTCCAGCTGCCGCAGCAGCGCATCGATCTTTTCCAGCGTGCGCACGATCAGCGCAATCGCATCGGTCGCCGCCTTGATGTCGGCGCGCGCCTGTTTTGCCAGCCCCTCGTCGGCGCCATCGATTAGGCTCTCGGCGCCGGCCCGCAAGCGGCGAAACAGGTCGAACTGGGCGCGCATCTCGGCGGTGAACTCCTGCAGCAACCTCTCCAGATCGCCAGCTCCGGCCGCACCGCTCGCACCGGTCGCACCGGCCGCCTTCACCTCGATCACGTCAGGCAGTGCCTCATCGCACGCATCCCCGTACAGCATGGCCCCTCCGAAACGAAAGAAGGGCCCGCCGAACGGACCCTTGCCAAACCTTTCCCGGAACCGCCCGGCCCTTGCGGCCACAGCTTTCCGATCATGGCATAACCCTAGCGAATGACCGTCACGCTGTCAAGGATTATTTTCCTACCTATATACCTGACGTACCAAGGTGCAAAATGGATACTGAGTCGCGACAGGCCGGCCCTGAGATTGAAATTACGGATCAGATGGTGATTGCTGGGACAGAAGTGCTGCGATCAGTCCTCGGTAATTCGGAGGAGTCGAGGTCTGTTCTTGTTGAAAGGGACCCGGAAGCGGTGCGCTTGGTTTATTTGAGGATGCCAGCATTAGAAGCGTGTGCGCCGCGTAAAGTCGCTTTGTGATGGCGGCTACTTCGTCCGCAAATGCCATAATCAGTTGCGGGCTTGCTGGTTCCTTTGAGTAAAGGACGTCTCCTTTTCTGGAGCGTTTCATCTTGTAAATCTCGATTTCACTGTCGTCGGAACTTTTGCCGAATGGGTTGTGGACCCAACCGTTTCTGGCTGCGGCCTTATCTGCAAATGCCTTGACCGCGCCTTTGACTTCCCTTCGTAAATCTTCGGAAAGCCATTCAGTCTCGTCAGCCAAGAAGTCTATGATGTCTCTTTGTGTGCCCACCGATTTGTGGAATGAGAACGAAATGACGGCTTTTCTGTAAGGCATCTCGGAAAGCGCTATATAAATCATCTCTACGCCGATTTCGGCTTGCCCCCAGCGCCCTGCTAGGCGCCCAAGGGCTAAGGCTAGTTTGAAATCTGTTTCAATTGGATTTGCCATGTCTGACCCCGATCAAAAGATTGACGACAAGAAGGGCGACTAGGTCTTGCGGCGCATGCTGAAGACCCCGCCTGAACCGAAAACCCCTCCCAGGCCGAAGCCTGGGAAAGGAGGGACCGATGAAGACCGCCGCGCTTGACTTTGTTTCGTCCCTGCTAGGGGTCACGATTTATATAGGCGAGCGCCCATACGGGCGGCGTCCTCACCATGTCGGCGAAGTTGATACGGACTAGGCGAACCTAGCGTTTATCCAATCATTCGTTCCCTGATAGGCCATGTGATGATAGGGCCTTTGGTCGAACGGCACGACGGCGATAGCGTCGTCATTGTCAATGAACGTCTTGAGATGGTCGCGGAGATCTTTCGCCGTGGTGCTAAGGTCGAGGAAATAGAACGACCTCATGACTTTGAGCCCCTTCAGACGGGTCATTTCAGCCCATAGTTTTGGGTAGTCTTTCTTGTCGTTAAGTTGGTAACTGACTGCGAAAAGAGCCATGTTGGTGGTCCTCAAAATTTTGCCCAAGGACCGACTTGACGTGTCTGCTAGTCAGTTTCAAAGTCAGAATCGAATTCAAACCGGTCCTCTTGGGCTGGGTTGCAGGGATGGCTACCCGCGCCTCTGGCGAGAGAATCAGTGGTTAGCCATCCCTAATGTTCCCGGATTGTTCGCAAGACTGCAATAGGTTGTGTGCGCATTACCCGTTGTTCACAGGTTGCGTTTCTTCCTTTTGTTAAGAATCTTGCGCGCCTTTTGCTTAGGCGTGACCGGCTTGACCAATCCGCCGATAGGTCAAACGCTTGTCGCGAGCCTGACGAAGAAGACCTCCCATGCGTTCTTCCTGGCTTGTATTGTGTTGTCGGCCAAGCAATAACATAATTGAACGGTCGCCGGTCGCACCGGCAATTAAGTCCACCTCAGGGTGGCCGTCTCAGGCGGGTGATCGCAAACCTCCCGGGATGTCAGCAAAACCCCGCCGTTGGCGGGGTTTTGTGTTCGGCGCTGCCGCTCTCCCCTCATCCTGAGGTGCCCCTGCACCGCAGGGGCCTCGAAGGATCGAGGCCACCAGCCCCCTCACCCCGCCTTCGACCTGTTGCGCCCGGCACTCTTCGCCTCATACAGCGCCAGATCCGCGCGGGTCACCAGGTCGCGCGCATCGCGCATGTCGCCCTGCGCCGCGCCGGCATAGCCGACGGAGACGGTGATGGTGGACAGGCCGTCGAGTCTCGCGGGATGGGGGATGGCGAGTTCGCGCACCGAGCGCACCAGCCGGTCGGCCAGGAAGGCGCCGCCGGTTTTCATGTCGGCGGCAAAGAGCAGGGTGAATTCCTCGCCGCCGTAACGGGCGGCAAAGCCGTCATGGCGGGCGGCGAAGGTCGTGAGCGTGGCGGCGATCCGGCGCAGCGCCTCGTCGCCCGCGACATGGCCGAGCCGGTCGTTATAGGCCTTGAAATGGTCGACATCGACCATCAGCAGCAGAAGGTCGTCATGTTGTCCCGGCCAGGCGGCGAGCACCTCGTCGAGGTGGCGGCGGTTGGGAATGCCGGTCAGCGCATCGGTGCGCGTCAGGTCGCGCAGTTCGTCGCCCAGCCGCTCGGCCCGGTCGGCGCGGTTCTGCGCGTCGTATTGCGCGACATAGGACAGACAGCGCTGGCGCTCGAAATGCCAGTTGCCATAGAGCGTGAAGAACAGGCCGGTAATCACCTGCACGGTCAGCGGAAAGACGAGGTTGGGATCGAGATCCGCCTTGTGATGGATCACCCAGAGTGCGGCCAGACAGGTCACGCCGGTGAACAGCAGGGCGAAGCGAAAACGCAGCACGAGCAGCATGTTGCCGAAGAGGAGCACCAGCGGCAGTTCGCCCAGCGTATAGCTCGCATAGGGCGAGGCCGAGACATAGAGCAGATAGAGCGGCAGGAGGCTTGCCACAAACATGCCGGCGAGCAGCAGAACCTCGCGCAGCGCCGGCGGCACGCGCGGCACGAGATAAAAGATCGCCAGCGATCCCGGGACCAGAACGAAAAGCCGCATCGCCACGGTGAAGGGCTGGATGTCGGCCATCAGATAGAGGCTGGTCAGATTGTAGATGTTGTAGACGATCAGGCCGACGATGATCGCGTGGCGCAGATGGCGAATGCGTGCGCTACCAAAGTCGCGCTCGAAGGCCCGCTCGATCTCGGGCGGCATGCGCAACAGCCAGTCCAACCGCCCTCTCGCGTCCGTGTCCGTCCGCATGCTATCGCCAGCCTCCACGGCGGCCTCTTGACCGTGCCGCTCCGGCAAGAGCCTGCCCGATAGCGGCAAATATTTCCCTAAATTAGACAGTACAGAATGCTCTGGCGGACGATCATTTTTGGGCCACGAACCAGCGCATGCCCTGCGCCCTTCGGTCAGGCATCCGGCCCGCCGAACTGGTCCCAGGCCGCCATCGCGTGTCCGGCATACATCAGCGAAGGGCCACCGCCCATGTATACGGCAAGGCCCAGGGTTTCCTCGAACTCCGCTTTGGTCGTGCCGAGCTTGATCAGCGCCTCGGTGTGAAAGCCGATGCAGCCGTCGCATCGGGTGGAGATGGCAATGCCCAGCGCCACCAGTTCCTTGACCTTCTTGGACAAGGCCGCGTCCTTCGTCGCGGCCCCCGCCATGGCGGAAAAGCCGGCCATCACATCCGGAATGTCCTTGCGCAGGGTCTTGATCCCATTCGAGATTTCCTTGGTGATGGCGATGTAGTCCTTGGCCATGGCGGCGCCCTCCTAGATATATACGATACTTTCGGACACTGGGGTTGACCGCATATGTCAACAGAAAAACCCTTCCTGCCTCCGATGGGCTCCCCCTCCTACCTACGCCCGCACCGGCGTATATCCCGCCTCGCGGATCGCCTGCTCGGCAAGAGCCGCGTCGCCTTCGACAAAGGCCTTGCGGGCAGCGAGATCGATGGTCACGGCACGGCCCGGCAGAACGTCGGCCAGCGCCTTGACGATCGTCTTCTCACAATGTCCGCAGGTCATGTCCTCGATCTTGAAAACGGTCTCAGCCGTCATGGTGTCTTCCTTCCCTGTTTTATGCCTCAGGACCAAAGCTCTTCTGGCCGGTCTGCCGGGACTTTCCTTCTGCACCTTCCCACGGGGGCAAGGTCAATCCCCACAGCAGTCTGCCTCGCTGTCTTTTGCGGCGGTCTTTTGCCGCAGCGGGCGCCCCTCGAGATCGGCAAGGATCGGGCAGTTCGGCCGGTCATCGCCCTGGCAGCGCTCGGCGAGGTGGGACAGCGTGTCGCGCATCGCCTGCATCTCGGCGATCTTCTGGTCCAGTTCCTCGACATGGGCGAGCGCGAGCGCCTTCACCTCGGCACTGGCCCGCTCCTTGTCGTCCCACAGCTTCAGCAGCCGCTCCGTCTCCTCCAGCGAGAAGCCGAGGTTGCGGGACCGGCGCACAAAACGCAGCCGGTTGACGCTGTCGCTATCGTAGACCCGGTAATTCGAAGCGGTCCGCCCCGCCGGCGCGATCAGCCCGATCTCCTCGTAATAGCGGATCATCTTGGCGGACACGCCGGAGGCATGAGACGCTTCCCCGATATTCATCGTCATGGTCGTTTCTCCCAAGTTGACCCTACCTCCCCCCATGCGGGGAGGACGGAAAATCTGAGGTTTAGCCCTGACCGGGCTAAGCCCTCGATTTTGCTTTCTCCCCCGCAAGGGGGGAGATGGATCCCCCACCCTCCCCTCGAGGGGGAGGGTCGGAGCAAAGCTGCGGGGTGGGGTGAGCCGGCGGCGCACACCACCATCACCCCACCCGCGCGTTCCGCGCGACCTCCCCCTCAAGGGGAGGTTGAGAAGCCCGTCACCTTTGCCGTCCTCAACCTCAGCGCATTCGTCAGCACAAACACGCTCGACAGCCCCATGGCGGCTGCCCCCAGCATCGGCGAGAAGGTCACGCCTGACAGTGGATAGAGCACACCCGCCGCCACCGGGATCAGCGCCACATTGTAGCCGAAGGCCCAGAAGAGGTTCTGGCGGATATTGGCCATGACCCTGTCCGAGAGTTCGATCGCGTGCAGCGCGCCGAGCAGATCACCGCCGACCAGCACCACATCGGCGCTTTCAATCGCCACATCCGTGCCCGTGCCAATCGCAATCCCGGCCTCTGCCGTGGCCAGCGCCGGGGCATCGTTGATGCCATCGCCGACAAAGGCGACCTTCTCACCCTTCGCCTGCAGGTCCTTGATCGCGCTCACCTTTCCCTCGGGCAAGACTTCGGCGACCACCGCATCGATGCCGGCCTTTCTCGCCACGGCCTCTGCCGTGCGCCGGTTGTCGCCGGTCACCATCATCAGCTTCAGGCCACGGGTTTTGAGCGCCGCAATGGCAGCCGCGCTCGTCGGCTTGATCGGATCGGCCACCGCAATCGCCGCGGCAAGTTTCCCGTCGATCGCCACATAGAGCGGGCTTGCGCCATCGTCGGCGAGGCGGGTCACGGCAGCGGTGAGGTTCGAGGAAGACAAGTCCCCCTCTGGCCTGCCGGCCATCTCCCCCACAAGGGGGGAGAGACCGTGGGGCAGAGCGTCGGCAGCGTCAGCCCCTCCCCCTTGTGGGGAGGGGTTGGGGAGGGGATTTTCCTCTCGCGGGGAGGCTGGAGCAAAGTCCCCCTCTGCCCTGCCGGGCATCTCCCCCACAAGGGGGGAGAGACCGTGGGGCAGAGCGTCGGCAGCGTCAGCCCCTCCCCCCTGTGGGGAGGGGTTGGGGAGGGGTTCTTGCATCACCCCGAGCCTCACCATGAACCGATCGGCACCGGCCGCAACCCGCCGGCCCTCGACCATCCCGGTCACGCCAAAGCCGGCCACTGCCTCCACCTGCTCCACGGCCGCAAGCGCGATCCCTCGCCCTTCCGCGGCGCGCACAATGGCATCCGCCAGCGGATGTTCCGAGCGTGCCTCAAGGCTTGCCGTCAGGCGCAGCACCTCCGCCTCGGCAAAGCCGTCGGCGGTCACGATCTCCGTCACCTCCGGCTTGCCGGCGGTGATCGTGCCGGTCTTGTCCATCACCACCCAGTCGATAACCGACAGGCTCTGCAGCGCCTCGCCCTTGCGCAAGAGCACGCCGAGTTCGGCGGCGCGGCCTGTGCCGACCATGATCGAGGTCGGGGTGGCGAGCCCCATGGCGCAGGGGCAGGCGATGATCAGGACGGCTACGGCGGCCACCAGACCATGCGTATAGGCGGGCTCCGGCCCGAAAATCAGCCATAGGAGAAAAGTCATGAACGCGATGCCGATGACAACGGGCACGAACCAGGCGGTCACCTCGTCGACCAGTTTCTGGATCGGCAGCTTTGCCCCTTGCGCCTCCTGCACCATGCGAATGATGCGCGAGAGCATCATGTCGGCGCCGACGCCGGTCGCCTCGAAGCGGAAGGCGCCGGAACCATTGACCGTGCCGCCGATGACGGTGTCCCCGGCCCCCTTCTCCACCGGGATCGGCTCGCCCGAAATCATCGCCTCGTCGACGGCACTTGCCCCATCGATCACCCGGCCATCGACCGCAATGCGTTCGCCGGGCCGCACCACGATGACGTCGCCATTCCGGACCTCGGAGAGGGCCACGTCCTGCACTGCCCCGTCGCGCTCCACCCGGGCGGTCTTCGCCTGCAGACCGGCAAGCTTGCGGATCGCCGCCCCGGTGCGGCCCTTGGCCCGGGCTTCCAGCAGTCGTCCGAGCAGGATCAGCGAGACGATGACGGTCGCGGCTTCATAATAGACATGGCGCGCATCGACCGGCAGCAGGCCCGGCGCGAATGTCGTCACCAGCGAATAGAGATAGGCCGCCCCAGTGCCGATCGCGACCAGCGCGTTCATGTCGGGTGCGAGCCGCAACAGCGCCGGTATGCCCTTGGCATAGAAACGCCGACCGGGGCCGGCAAGCACCGCCGTCGCCAGGGCAAACTGCAGGAGATAGAGCGTGTTGCCCGGAAAAATCTGCATCAGGCTGTGATGCAGCGGCGGATAGATGTGGGAGCCCATTTCCAGGACGAAGAGCGGCAGGGTCAGGACGAGGGCGATCAGGAAATCACGGCGCAGCCCAGAAATCTCCTTTTCGCGCCGTGCCTCCCGGCCATCGGCCACCGAGCCTGCTGAGCCCTCCGCATGCCCCACGCCCTGAGCCTGTGCAGCACCACCCTGGCCAGGGCCGCCCTGCTCCTCGCCCGCAGCAGTGCTGCCGGGCTGCAAAGCGGTTCCGCCGCTGACGAGCCTCACGGCATACCCGGCCTTGGCAACGGCAGCGGTCAGCGCCGGCAAGGCGGAGACCCCGCCCAGCACCTTCACCACGGCTTCGCCGGTTGCAAGATTGACGCTCGCGGTCTCGATCGACGGCACCGATTTCAATGCCTTTTCGACCCGCGAGACGCAGGAGGCGCAGGTCATGTCCTCGACCTCCAGCACCAGCGTCTCGGCCTTCGCCCCATAGCCGGCCTTCTCGATCGCGGCGAGAAGTGCCTCAGCCGAAAAGCCTGCGCCCGGCGTCACCGACAGCGTCTCGGTCGCGAAATTGACCGCACTTTCGGCCACGCCCGGCAGCGCCGCGACGGCCTTTTCCACCCGCCGCACACAGGATGCGCAGGTCATGCCCTCGACGGGCAGAAGGATCGTCTCGTTCGTGATTTTGGCCCCATCGGGCCTGGACTGCATGTTCATAGCGGTCACCTCCGCCACCTTACATGGACCTTCCCATGATGGGAGGGTCAAGGGGTGGCGGTCAAAATTTGTGGTCAGCTACAGCCAGGCTTCCAAGTGCCCTTCATCGGTGAGCGCCTTCCCATCCGCCGGCGCTCTTGTCCGAGCACGCGCTTGGCCAGACCATCATCATGCAAATCCTGGCTTCCCTCCTCGTGCGCTTCGCATATCTCGGTGCGAAACCAGACGTCACTAATCGTCTGCACTGTCGAGCGGATTGTCAGCGCAGACCGCCGATGTTACATGTAACAAAAAGTTTCAGAGGTGCATCATGGCGACGACAGTTCGACGGCGTGTGCAGAAGCGGCGAGAGAGCCTGCGCGCGCAAGGCCTGCGCCCCGTGCAAATCTGGCTGCCGGATACCCGACTGCCGGGGTTTGCCGAGGAAAGTGCGCGGCAGGCGCGCCTGACGGCGTCTGCGGATCACGGGGACGCGGAACTGGCCGATTTCCTAGACGCCGCCCTGGCTGATCTTGACGACGCCGCGGAGCCGGAGAGCGACGGGTGAAGCGCGGCGACATCGTCACGGTCGCCATGACAGGCGATTTTGGCAAACCCCGCCCCGCCCTCGTCATTCAGAGCGACCGATTTGTCGAAACGGGCACGCTCACGGTCCTCCTGATCACCAGCACGCCGATCGATGCACCGCTGCTGCGTGTTCCGATCGAGCCGACCCCGTCGAACGGGCTTGCCCTCCCCTCCTTCGTCATGATCGACAAGGCCATGTCGGTGAAGCGCGAGCGCGTGGGCAAGGTTACCGGGGCGGCGGATGATGCCGTCATGCTGGTTGTGACGCGAAACCTCGCCGTGTTTCTCGGCATGGGATAGGGCTTTGCGACGCCATAGGCGTCTGCGACATCCAGCGCTGCGTGTCCAACCCTCTCGGACAGCTCTCCGAACGCCGCCCCCAAAAGCAAAGGCCGGTCGCGCGTGACGACCGGCCTCGGTGTTTTTAAGCCTCAGAGAGCGTCACGCCCCTCAGAACTCTTCCCAGCTGCCGCCGCTCTTGACTGCGGCATTGCCGTGGAAGGCCTGGGCGACCTTGGCGGTCATGCGGCGGGCCGGAGAGGGTTGCGGGCGGGACTGGTGGGTGGCGGCAGCGGGGGTGCTGCGGGCCTGGGTGGTTGCACCGATGTTGAACTGACCGAGCAGCTGGAACAGTTCTTCCGCTTCACGCGCCAGGCTGTGGGACGCGGCCGTGGTTTCCTCGACCATGGCGGCGTTCTGCTGGGTGCCCTGGTCGATGGTGTTGACGGAGGTGTTGATCTCCTTGAGACCCGTCGCCTGCTCCTTCGAGGCTTCGACGATGGCACCGACATTGCCGTCGACCTGGACGACCTGGGTCACGATCTCCTGCAGCGCCCGACCGGTCGTGCCGACGAGCTCCACGCCTTCCTTCACGTGTGCGTTGGAGGCGTTGATCAGTTCCTTGATTTCCTTGGCGGCCTTGGCCGAGCGCTGGGCAAGCTCGCGCACCTCCTGGGCGACGACGGCAAAACCCTTGCCGGCCTCGCCTGCACGGGCGGCCTCGACGCCGGCATTCAACGCCAGCAGGTTGGTCTGGAAGGCGATCTCGTCGATCACGCCGATGATGTTGGAAATCTCGGAGGATGACTTCTCGATCCGGCTCATGGCCTCGACCGCATTGCCGACGACATTGCCGGAATGCTCGGCATTCTCCTTGGTCTTGCGCACCAGGGCACCCGCCTCCTGGGCACGCTGGCTGCTGTCGCTGACGGTCGTGGTGATCTCTTCCAGCGCGGCTGCCGTCTCTTCGACCGAGGCCGCCTGCTGTTCGGTGCGCTTGGCAAGCTCGCTGGATGCCTGCTGGATCTGCTGCGAGGCCGAGGCAATCGCGCCGGCATTGCCGAGGATCGACTGGAGCGTGTTGCGCAGCTTCGACGAGGTCTCGTTGTAATCGGCGCGCAGCTTGTCCAGCGCGGGCAGGAAGGGTTTGGCGATCGTCTGCGTCATGTCGCCTTCCGACATGGCGTTCAGTGCCGTGGCCAGCGTCTCGACGTTTTCAACGCGGGTGGTGACGTCGGTGGCGAATTTCACCACCTTGAAGACCTGCCCGTTCATGTCGAAGATCGGATTGTAGGAGGCCTGGATATAGACCTTGCGGCCGCCCTTGCCGATGCGCATGAATTCGTCGGCGATGAACTCGCCGGCTGCCAGCTTCGTCCAGAACTGGCGATAGGCATCGCTGTTCGTGTAGGACGGCTCGCAGAACATCTGGTGGTGCTTGCCCTCAATCTCGGACAGCTGGTAGCCGAGCGTGGAGAGGAAATTCTCGTTTGCCGTGAGGATCTCGCCCTTGGGGGTGAACTCGATGACGGCCTGGGCGCGCGAGAGCGCATCGAGCTTGCCGCCATCCTCGGCGCTCTTCAGCTTCTGGGCGGTGATATCGGTGGCGAATTTCACCACCTTGTAGGGCTTGCCGCCGCGGAAGACCGGATTGTAGGAGGCCTCGATCCAGATCTCCTTGCCGCCCTTGCCGATGCGCTTGTATTGGCGTTGGTCGAATTCGCCGCGACCAAGCTTCGCCCAGAATTCGCGATAGTCCTGTGAAGCAGCCTCGGTCGGATCGACGAAAAGCCGGTGATGCTGACCGATGATCTCGGAGGCCTGGTAGCCGAGCGCCCGACAGAAATTCTCGTTCGCCGCCAGGATCGTGCCATCGAGCTTGAACTCGATGATCGCCTGCGATCTGCTCATTGCCTCCAGGATGGCTTTCGCATCCTGACCACCGAACCCCAGCATGTCTTCCTCCGAATCCCCGCTGACGCCTGAACCGCCACGCGGCCCTAGGGCGCATCCCCAGCATTGCCAGTACAAGATTTCACATGTAGCAATTGAGGAATGGTGAAGAATCCAACGCATTTGTGCTCATTTTGCGTTTTTTTGATCTTTTTTTTGGGCTCCGGTCGGTTGTTTCGTCTTCCGGAGGCACATGTCACCTCCGGAGCTTTCTTTCGTGCCGACCGACGCCCCTCGTGAAATCGAACTGCAGCTCCGCTTCCAGGAAGCCGCCGCCTCATCCGAGACCTTTCTCAGCCACAGCTGGCGCGGCATATCGGTCCAGTATTCCCGCTTCAAGCTGCCCGCCGAATACACATTTTCCTGGCAGGGAAGCTGCGAGTATCTTGCCCATCACGACCTCATCCTAGACGACGGTTCAATGGAGGTGACCGGTGAACGGCCGGTGGCCGGACGCGACCTCAGGGACCGCATGACCTACGTTCCCGCCGGACAGGCGATCCGAGGTTTTGCAAAACCGGCAGACAGGCTGAATGCGTTTACGGTGATCAGCTACGATCCCGGCACCCTGGAAGAGGAAGTGCAGGCGGAACTCCGACGCGGTGACGCGCGCGCCCATCTCCACTTCCGCGAGGACGGCCTCGCCGAGACGATGCGCAAGCTCGGCCGGGTGATGGCGACTCAGGACCGCGCCGCTTCCCGGATCTACATCGAAACGCTGGGGCTTGCGGCGGCGCTGGAAATGTCACGGATCGCCCTTCCGCAGACAAGAGCGCAGAGCAGTCGCGGGTCAGGTGGCTTGAGCAAGACGCAGGAGCAGCTGCTCGCAGACTATATCCAGGCCAATATCGGCGGCGATATCGGACTGGACGATCTGGCCGGTCTCTGTGGTCTCACGCGCTATCACTTCTGCCGGGCCTTCAAGGCGAACTTCGGGGTGACACCGTTCCAGCACGTCACGGCCAAACGGATCGAGAGGGCGCAACAGATGTTGGCGCAGACAAGGCTGCCGGTGTCGGCCATCGCCACGGCCTGCGGGTTCAGCGGCGCAAGCCAGTTCGTCCGCGCCTTCGGCAATGCGGTCGGCATGACGCCGCTTGCCTTCCGGCGCAGCGTCTGAGCGGGGATCAGCCGCCCTCGCCCAGCCGCATCGGCCAGTCGACGATGTAGTTTTCGAGATCCTCGACGTCGAGGCCTTCTTCCGAGATCGTGCGCCCCTTTGCCGAAACGCCCGCCTCGTGGACCGTGCGCGGATCCCCCGACACCAGCGGGTGCCACCAATAGAGATCGCGGCCTTCGTCGATCAGGCGATAGCCACAGGTGGGCGGCAGCCACTGGATTTCGCGCAGGCCCTTCAGGGTGAGCTGGATGCAATCCGGCACCGTCTCCTGGCGATTTTCATAGTCCTTGCAGCGACAGGTGTCGCCGTCGAGCAGCTTGCAGGCGACCGAGGTGAAGGCGATCTCGCCGGTGTCCCAGTCCTCCAGCTTGTTGAGACAACAGAGGCCACAGCCGTCGCAGAGGCTTTCCCACTCGGCATTGCTCATCTCGGCGAGCGTCTTGGTTTTCCAGAAGGGCTCTTGCGTCATCGTCTCGTTCAACTGCCTGTTCCCGGTCCGGCCGGTGCGCCGGGCTTGCGTCCCTGCGGCGCCGGAGCGGATGCGGCGGTGGCAGGGATGCAACGCGGCCACCCAAATGCTCGGGAGGGGCCGCGCCGGGTTCACCATGCCCCGCGAAAGCGCTTGTTCTTTGGCGGCAAATCGCCCATCACTCATGAATGACGACCCGCCCGTTATACTCTGGGTCCTGATCCCAATCGACGGGCGCGTCAAGGGAGCGAAAGACAAGTTTTCGGGAAAAGCCGCACGTGTCCGACAACGACAAGCCTGACGATCTGGAACCGGTGGAGCGCCTCGAGAGCGCCAACGGAGAGGATGGTGCGGGCGCAAAACCGGCTGGCCGCGGCCAAAAACCGCCGAAACTCAAACGCCATATTTTCCTCAGGATCGACAGCTGGCTCGATTCGACGCTGTGGAATGCCGGTTACGACCTGGCGGAGACCTGGGAGGAGATCACCATCTTCTTCCGCCGTTTCCGGGTGCGGGGCCTGAAGAAGCTCGGTTTCGAGATCGCCGGCGAAGCCATGACGCTCGGCACGGCAGGTTTCGTCGTGCTTCTGGCGCTTGCCCAGCCGGCCTTCGAGGAGACCAAGAAGGACTGGCGCAACCACGACAATTTCGCCGTCACCTTCCTTGATCGCTACGGCAACACGATCGGCCATCGTGGCATCATCCATGAAAACTCCGTGCCGGTGGACGAACTGCCCGATCATCTGGTGAAGGCGGTGCTGGCGACGGAAGACCGGCGCTTCTTCGAGCATTTCGGCATCGATTTCTTCGGCCTTGCCCGCGCCATGAGCGAAAACGCCAAGGCGGGCTCGGTCGTGCAGGGCGGCTCGACGCTGACGCAGCAGCTGGCCAAGAACCTCTTCCTCACCAATGAACGGTCGATCGAGCGCAAGATCAAGGAAGCCTTCCTGTCGCTCTGGCTGGAAGCAAACCTCTCCAAGAAGGAGATCCTGTCGCTCTATCTCGACCGGGCCTATATGGGCGGCGGCACGTTTGGCGCGGCGGCTGCGGCGCAGTTCTATTTCGGCAAGAACATCACCGAGGTGACGCTGGCGGAAGCGGCGATGCTTGCGGGTCTCTTCAAGGCGCCGGCGAAATATGCGCCGCATGTGAACCTGCCGGCAGCGCGTGCGCGGGCCAATGACGTGCTCACCAACATGGTGCAGAGCGGGCTGATGACCGAGGGCCAGGTGGTCGCGGCGCGCCGCAACCCCGCCTCCGTCATCGACCGCGACGAAAAGGAAGCGCCGGATTTCTTCCTCGACTGGGCCTTCGAAGAGGTGCAGCGGGTCGCAGCCCGTTTCAAGGATCACACGCTCGTCGTGCGCACCACGATCGATCTCGGCCTGCAGCAGGCGGCGGAAGAGGCGGTTGCCTCGTCGTTGCGGGAATATGGCGAGAGCTACAATGTCCGCCAGGGTGCTCTGGTCATGATCGAAAACGGCGGGGCCGTGCGCGCCATGGTCGGCGGGCGCGACTATGGCGAAAGCCAGTTCAACCGCGCAACGAAGGCGCTGCGCCAGCCCGGTTCGTCGTTCAAGATGTATACCTATGCGCTGGCCATGGAGAACGGCTATACACCGCAAAGCGTCGTGACCGACGGGCCGATCTCCTGGGGCAACTGGAGCCCGCAGAATTACGGGCGCAGCTATGCCGGCCGGATCACGCTGGAGACGGCGCTGGCGAAATCAATCAACACCATTCCCGTGCGCCTTGCCAAGGAAAAGCTCGGTATCGACGCGATCATCCAGACCGCGAAAGCGATGGGCGTCGAAACCCCGATCAAGAAGGATGTGACCATTCCGCTCGGGACTTCGGAGGTGACCGTGATGGATCAGGCGACGGCCTATGCCGTGCTGCCGGCCGGCGGCTATGCCTCGCGCCGCCACGGCATTGCGCAGATCATGAATTACGGCGGCGACGTGCTCTATGACTTCGAGCGCGACACGCCGGCGCCGGAGCGGATCCTCACCGAACAGGCCGCCCGCTCGATGAACCAGATGATGACCAAGATCCCCTATATCGGCACGGCGCGGCGCGCCGCCGTCGACGGGATCCTGACCGGCGGCAAGACCGGCACGACGCAGGCTTACCGCGACGCCTGGTTCGTTGGTTACACCGGCAACTATACGGCCGCCGTCTGGTTCGGCAATGACGACTATACCTCGACCAACAACATGACCGGCGGATCGCTGCCGGCCATGACCTTCAAGAAGCTGATGGATTATGCCCATCAGGGCATCGACCTGAAGCCGATCATGGGCGTCGATGCGCCGATGCCGGAAAAGGACGCCAAGCCCGAGGTGGCGAGCGCCGACGCGGCCGATGCGCTGCCGCCGATGGTGCGCCCCCGTTCGCTCTCGGGTCAATCGACCCGCCTGATCCGCGACCTTGGCCAGAAGATGCGCTCGGCCGCGCCCCTGTCGTTGCTGGCCGGACCAAGCGCGCAACTTAAAGTCGGGCCGGAAACGACAGGCTCGACGGGACGTTAAGACAATCGCAGGTTTTACCGCGCGGTAACGCCGTTTGGGGCAATCGCGACACGCGCATGTCTGATTCGCCCCTGAGCTGTCGCAAAACCCGGACCCGAACCCTGACCCTGCCGCAAAGCGTATCGGGCCGATACAGCCCCGGCATGGCGGCTCAGCCAAAGCGGCCGCGCGGAAAGGGTCTGTTTACCCTGACGGTTACGAAAATCCCGCAATTCCCGATCCGGGACAGATCCTTCACCCCAAATTAAGGGGGTCGCCACTAGGTTGCGGCTGTTTTCGACGTGACGTTTTTCATTCGGCGATTGGACATCCATGAAGAGATGGCTCGGAATTCCGGCAAGACCGCAGATGACTGCGGAGCAATATGAGGCATTCCTCGAATCCCGAGCCTCCATGCGCAACCGCATGCTGCGGATGGCCGTGATCAGCGTCTTCGGCTTCTATCTCTCCTGCTTCCTGTTCGACCTTTGGGTGTTGGGCGACGTCACGGTAATTTCGGCCGTGCTGCGCTTCGGGCTGATCACGCCCGTGACGGGCGGCCTCCTGTATTATCTTTCGGGCGAGCACCCGGTCGCACACAAGGAGGTGGCGGCAATCCTTGTCGCCCTGCTCGCGCAGATCTGCTGGTCGGCGATCGTGGTGTCGAGCCACAATCCGGCGGTGCTCGGCTATTACTACGCCGCCTGCACCTTCCAGATGGCGATCACCATTGCGGCGGCCTCGCCCTTCCGGCCGAGCCTTCATGCCAGCATCTTCGGCTTCTGCCTCACCTATTCGGTGATCTGGTTCCTGGAGGGGGCGAGCCCGCTCTATGCCCTACAGCACCTGTCGGTCTATCTGCCAACCATGGCAATGACGCTGCTCGTTTGTTACCAGCTTGAGGCGGAAGCGATCGCGAGCTTTCTGCAGCAGCAGGAGAACGAGCTGCTGAAACGGGAACTGTCGCGCCAGAACAAGGATCTCGCCCGCCTTTCCGTCACCGATCCGCTGACCCGCCTTGCCAACCGCCGCGGGACCGAGATGGAACTGCTGCGGCTGACCACGGAGGCCAAGACTGAGGCCGAACGGGTCGTGCTGCTGGTGGCCGATGTCGACAACTTCAAGGCCTATAACGACGCCTATGGCCATGGCGCCGGCGACGAGTGCCTCAAACGCGTGGCGCGCGCCATGCGCCGGGCGCTGCCGATCGAGGCGCATTTCGCCCGCCATGGCGGCGAGGAATTCGTCGCGATCCTCTCGGGCACGGATGCCGAGATCGCGGCCAGCGTTGCCGAAAGCCTGCGCCGCGCCGTGCGCCATCTCGGCATCGGCCACGACCACACCGGCGACCGCAACCGCCACGTCACCGTCAGCATCGGGGCTGCCTGCGGCGCGGTGCGCTCGGTCGCCGACTACGAGCGTCTGCTGGAGGCCGCGGACCGGGCGCTTTATGCGGCCAAGGGGGATGGGCGGAACAGCTGGCGGGTGTTCGAGGGGGATGAGGTGGAGAGGGTTGTGGCGTGAGGGGGGGGATACAGTAACGGTATCTTCTGAGCAATTTTGAAAAGGCCAATGTTTCTACCAATGAGCGTTCTTAGCAAAAAGACGCGCTATTTAGGCCTGAATTCTATCATACTTATTGGGACATTCTCACGCGAGGATGGAGTGCCATATGAATGGATCAATACATTCCGGACAAAACAACGCAAAAACACGGCCGCGTACAAAGCCGTTGGTGCGATACATACTGCCGTCAGACCGCCATAGTTTCATTGGGCGGATATACGATCTAAGTATCGTTTCATTGAACTTCGATAGCTATGATGAAATGGCACAGTATCCTGACGTCAAGTACGCGCTTGATGTCGACTTTGCACTGAAGGATCTAGTACGGCGTGTGGAGTCTCTCAATCTGGCGGGAGGACTAATATGGCCTGAGAGGCTTCCTGTGAATTTCGCCGGATTTGCGGTTTCACGATATGAGTGGCTGACCATTGCAACAGATGTATTTCTAATGCGCTATATTTCAGTGGTGGATTGCGCACTGATCTTTGCCAACTGGGTGTATGAGTGTGGGCTGGAACCCCGGAAATGCACGTTCGACCAACTGGAGAAAGCGGGAGTTCCAGAAACAACTCTTTCTATTCTTGAGGGCATGCGAGCAGATCAGGGCAACCTCAGAACCGAACGCAACGCTCGGTTTCACCACGGGGAAGAGCGCGGATTTACGGAAGATAGCCGGACATTTGAAATGGCGGCGCGCTTTGAGCAATGGGGCAGTGGGTTGAGGGGCAAAAACGAGTGCGGCAGGACCATCGATGTCGTGCGCTCTTTTAAAGAGGGACTCGTCGAACTGCAGCGCGAGTTCAACGTATCGACCAAGTCCCTGATACGGCGGCTGGACCATTTCTACGACATTCTTGAGGTTGAGTTTGAGAGCAGGTTCGGTCCTAAAATTCAGGCGGCAACGCATGGATTAAATGCGGCAAGTCGGGCAGGAGGTGAAGCTCAATGATAGAGGCCCTTTTTCGCCGAGCCGGCAGATTGCAGGGCCGCTGAACCAGGCATCTCGTTGCTGTCCAGCCAAAGAATTTGGCCGCTAGGACGATCTAGCTGAAGGAGCAAAGTCTAGGCTTCCGCCCCCTAACCCTCACGACACGGCCACCGGCTTCGAGCGGATCCGCATCGCGGTGGCCGGATCGACCCTGCGGCAGAGCCTTGACGGCAAACCCTTCATGATCTGTTCGGCGTTAGCCACTGCCATTGAGCCCAGCCCATAGAAGGCGTCGCGGATGTCGCCGGTGCGATGGGCGGAGAGGAGGATATTGCGGGCTTGTCGAAGGGGGTGTCGGCGGCCACAGGCTCTTTCGGGAAGCCGCGGTTGCAACCTTGAAGCCTTGTCCAAGTGCGACTTCCACGAATAACTGTGACTAAGGGCGGGCCGGCGGTGTATTTCGCCGGACTCTTTCACTTAAGATGCTCATTGGGGTGTCGAGCTGGCGGATGTGGGGTAATGGCAGACGCGAAATCAAAGCCGAAAGAAGCGGGCGCCGTTGGAGATTGGCCGCAGATAACCGAGAACCAATGGTATGCTCTTGCGATTACGACAGCCATTCTAACGGCTGTTGCAATCGTATTCGCGTTCGGTGCCGTTTTTTTCGACGGATTTGATGGCGAGTCCGACGCTAGGCTCGCACAATCTCTTGCGCCTTTTGGAGTTGCGCTCTTCGCCATGGTCACGTTCTGCACTGTTGCATGGCGCGGCTCTGTCAACGTTAGGCAAGCTGACCAAGCTGAACGTGAGGGCCGGGCGAAGTTATTGCAGGAAGGGGCCAAGTTGCTTGGAGAGGTCGAAAATCCCTCACACCTAAGCGCGGGCATCGCCACATTGGAAATTCTTGTGACTGGGCCGGATGAGAGATTAGCTGTGCAGGCTATGAATTTAGTCGCCGACTTTATCCAGAGACAAATGACGAGCAGCCACAATCATACTTTTCGCGATGAATCCTTTGCGGCGCTGTCTAGCGGAGCAGCGATAGGACGTGAAGCAAGCAGACAGATCGATTTTGACTGCACGGGGGTACAGGGCGCTTCTTACTGGCTCAATATTGACGGCGTAAAACAAGTAAGTTTTAAAGGGGGATGCTTACTAGCAGGGCCTTTGGGAGGCTTCGAAGACAGGAAAAATTATAGATACATTGAGGCTGAAATTTTTATGTTCGATTCAGTCAAAATAGATGGCCGTTTCTACAAGTGCAAATTTAGTTATTGCGACATCCATTCGGTCGAATTGAGATTCCGTGAAAAGGGATACGCGGAGCGCATAGAAAACTGTGACTTCTCAGGGGCAGAATTCCTGTTGGACGAAGATGATGAAATCGAGGATTTAAAGGTAGGCAAGAATTATTTCCACGCATCGCGACCGCCTAAATGCGACGCTAGGCCGGGTTTCGACTGGTCTACGGTTTTGGAAGTTCGAGACTAATTACTCAGCTTGAAGGGGCAGTAGTAGCAAAAACAGCCGCCGGCCACATCTCTGTGTCGCATAGCGCACGCCGGCTACCACACTCACGACACCGCCACCGGCTTCGAGCGCATCCGCATCGCGGTGGCCGGATCGGCCCTGCGGCAGAGCCTTGGCGGCAGGCCTTTCAGGATCAGTTCGGCGTCGGCCACCGCCATGGAGCCCAGCGCATAGAAGGCGTCGCGGGTGCCGCCGGTGCGGTGGGCGGAGAGGAGGAGGCCGGGGGTCTGGCGGACGGGGTCTTCGGCCGGGACGGGTTCTTCGGGGAAGACGTCGGTGGCCACCCTGATGTGGCCGGAGGCTGCGGCTTCGAGCATGGCGGGGAAATCGACGACGGCGGCGCGGCTCATCAGGAGGAAGGCGGCGCCAGGTTTCATCAGGGCGAATTCTCGCGCGCCGATGAAGCCCTCGTTCTCGCTGGTGACGCTGGCGAAGACGAAGACGACCTGGCTTTGGCTCAAAACCTCGTCGAGCGTTGCGGGTTCACAGTCCTCGCGGGTGATGATCTCGCTCGGAAGCCAGGGATCGAAGACGCGGACCCTGTTCTTGAACGGGCGGATGAGATCGCGGAACTCCTGGCCGAGATCGCCAAAGCCGATCAGGCCGACGGGGGCGCCGGCGAAGCGGAAGGTGTCGGCATTGCCTTCGAGGCCATAGGCCTCGGTGCCCGCGCGGAAATCGCGGTCGGCTTGCGTGATGCCGCGGGCGAGATCGAGCGCCATGGCGAGTGCTGCTTCAGCGACCGGCGAGGCAAAGGCAGAGGCCGGCGTGATCACCCAGATGCCGCGCTCGACGCAGGCCTGGTAATCGATATTGGGCAGGAAATTGGATTCGACGTTGATGATGGCTTTCAGCTTCGGCGCGCGGTCGAGGCGTTCCTTCGGCATATCGGTCTGGCCGAAGATCAGCACGGTGTCTGGAAGATGGCGCTCGACCATGTCGGCCGGCATTTGGCGGTCTTCGCAGACGATCACCTCGCCGAGCGCCTCCAGCCGGGCGCGGACGGCGGGCTCCATGATCAGATCGAGCGTCCTCGGCAGCGGATCGACCAGAATGACATCGCGGCTCATCTCTTCCTCCCTGAAGAATCGCAGACGGGCGAGAGCTTAGCGCGAAATGCGGCCGGGTTGGCAAGGTGGGTGGAGGCGTGGCCAGACGGGAACGGGGGACGCCGGACGAGCGCTCGCTGCGTTCATCGGGCGCGAGACGGAGGCAAGATCAGCGCCGCCGTATCGAGGACGGCGGCGCTGTCTTCGGGCGTCATGCGATGGGGGCTCCGAGGAGATCGATGGCATGGGCGCTGCAGATGCGGGCGAGTGCCTGCTGCTGTTCCGGCGTCGGGGGCAGCTGCTCGGGCAGGCCGTCGCTTGCGGCCGGACGGGCTGCGGCGCGGACCATGTCCTCGAAGGGGCCATTGGTGATGGTCAGGCAGCGGCCGTAATCCGACAAGACGCGGAAGCCGTGGACGCAGTCCTTCGGCAGATGGATGGTGTCGCCGACGCCGGCTTCGACGACCTGACCATCCCGCTGGAAGCGGAAGCGGCCTTCGAGGATGACGAAGGTTTCGCTTTCCCGGTGATGGACATGCAGCGGCGGGGCGAAATCCTTGGCCATGCGGTGTTCGATGATGGAGAGGCCGTCGGCATTGTCCGACTGCTTGAGGTGGACGAGGAGCTGGGCGGTCATGAACCAGAGGTTCTCGGGGTTCGCGGTCATGATGTTTGCGGTCATGGGATTTCCTTTCATTCGTCGATCTGCGTGACTGCCACGCGGTCGGGGTTGGTTTTTCTGGATGGGCTCATTCAAAATCGGGGCCGGAGACGGTGAAGCACCGCCTCCACCACGGGAGGGCGCGTTCGTGCCCCCTGCCCCGCGGAGGAGCGTTGTCCGGGGACACGCCCCTGCCGAGGTCGTGATCGGCAAAGGTGCCGACACGACGGAGGCAGGCTGCATGCGGGCGCGATCTTGCGATCGCCAGGACGACCAGCGCTTTCACTGTTGTTCTCCGAAACCAGATTGATGCGCCTGATTTATCAAAGGCGCCCGAAATGATAAGACCGATCATCGAACATCATTATTCGGAATATTGACCATGAAGTCGCTGGATCCGCTGGAAGGCGTCGCCGCCTTCCTTACCGTTGCCAAACATCTGAGTTTCACCCGCGCGGCCGAAGAGCTGAGGATGGGGCGCGCCACGGTGAGCGCGCAGGTGCAGGCGCTGGAGGGCAAGCTCGGTGTCCGGCTCCTGCATCGCTCGACCCGCAGCGTCGTGCTGACGGAGGCCGGCACGGCTTATTTCCAGTCGCTCACCGGCATCCTGCCGCAGATCCGCGAGGCGGAACGGGCCGCGCTCAGCTATCAGGAGGAGGTTGTCGGACGGCTGAAGATGACGGTGCCGCCCGAATTCGCGCAGCTGCACATGGGCCCGGTGATTGCCGAATTCCTCAAGCGCAATCCCTCGGTGTCGATCGACGTCACCTTCTCCCACCGGGCGGTGAACCTGATCGAGGAAGGCTACGACCTGGCCATACGCGGCACCATCGTGCTCGAGCCCAATCTGATCACCCGCCATCTCGGCGATTCACCGCTCGTCATCTGTGCGGCACCGGACTATCTGGAAAGACACGGCACGCCGGCCGAGCCCAGCGACCTTCCGCACCATGCCTGCCTGCATTTTTCCGGCCTGCGCTGGGGCAATGTCTGGGTGATGAGCAAGGACGGGCAGACGCTGCGCGTTCCCATCGTGCCGCGTTACCTTGCCAATGACGGCCTCTCGCTGCGGGACGTGGCCCTGGGCGGCGCCGGGCTGACGCTCTTGCCGATGTTCGAGATCGGCCCGGAGATCCGCGACGGGCGGCTGGTGCGCGTGCTCGAGCGCTGGGAGATCGGCTCGGTTCCCATTCACGCCGTCTATCCCGCCAACAAGAACATCGCCTCCAAGGTCCGGCGGTTCACCGATTTCCTGGCGAAGACCCTGCCGAAGGAGGCCTATTGCTAGGGGCGGTTGCTGACACCGTGACCGTTCAGGTTGCCGCCTCTTGAGCGCGCGATGTGCGGGCCGGTCGATCGTGATCAATCGACGTTCGTATGCAGCCCTTGTGGCAGGGAAATCCAGATCACCGTCTGCGCTTCCGGTGAATGACGCGACAGATGCCCCTTGCCGTGTGTGTCTTCGACCAGCACGAAACTGCCGGCCGCGACATGGCGGTGCTCGCCGTCGCTGGTCTCGTAGTCGACGGAACCGTCCAGCCTCACGGTCAGGACAGGTTCCGGAACCGTGTGCCAGGAAACCTCGCGCATGCCGGCGGGGATATGGGTGAAACGGACGCGCGAGGCCGGATAGCTGGCCGTCACGTCGAAGGGCGTCGCGTCCGCGTGCACGGCGATCTTCGTCGTCGGCAATTCGATCTCGTCGAAATGGGATTCACCATCCGGCGTGGCATAGATGCGCAGGCATTTCATGGCAGGCTCCGGGTGCTGGGCTACTGCCGCTGGCGTAACACGTTGCTGCTATGCCGCTCCAGCCGATTGCGCGTGGAAATCATTCAAACTCTTCATGGGTGCATTCCGGCGGCCCGGTCAATACTGCGCGTCCGAAGGGGTGGCACTCGCCACCCGTGTTTGATCACCTGGTTCTGAACGGTGCCTTCCATGCCTCTACTCGACGCCACCGCCACGCATCCGATCACCCTGCCGGACGGCACGATCTATCGCGATACCGTGCACTTGAAAAACGTCATCGACCATCCGCGCATGGAGATCGGTGACTACAGCTATTTCACCCATGCCGGCGCGCCCGAGGATACGGCGCTCGTGCTCGCGCCCTATCTCGGGCCCGGATGCCGGGAGCGGCTGGTGATCGGCAAATTCGTGCAGATCGCCCGGGGCAGCACTTTCATCACCAGTTCGGCCAATCATCCAATGGCGGGCTTTACCACCTATCCCTTCCGGATCTTCAAGCCGGAGACCTTTGGCTACAAGGATCTGCCGGTTAGGGATACGGTGGTCGGGCATGATGTCTGGATCGGGCACGATGCGACGATCATGGCCGGTGTGACGATCGGGGCCGGCGCGATCGTCGCCGCCCGCGCCGTGGTCACGCGGGATGTTCCGCCTTACGCGGTGGTGGGCGGCAATCCAGCCACGATCATCCGGATGCGGTATCCGGCAGAGGTGATCGAGGAACTGCTCGCAATCGCCTGGTGGGACTGGCCGCTGGACAAGATAGAGGCGAAGCTTCCGGCTCTTGAGAGCGGTGATCTTGAGGCGCTACGGAGCGGTTGAGGCGTGGCGGGTTTGGCGCCGACTGCCCCTCATCCGCCTGCCGGCACCTTCTCCCCGCAAGCGGGGAGAAGAGCGATTGCGGCTGGCGGCGACGCCTCCTTCTCCCCGCGCGCGGGGAGAAGGTGCCCGAAGGGCGGATGAGGGGCAAAACGCGCGATCGGAGCGGCTGAAGGGCGGAGCTCGTCGGAGCGGATGAGGAGACGGATGTGCCGACAGGGGCCTTTCCGCGTTAGTCCGCCACCCGTCCCATGGCATACAGATACAACACCGTCTTGCGCCGGTCCGACAGCGTCCAGGTTTCGTCCGGCTCGCGGCCGGGGACGGCAAAACTGTTGGAGACGAAGAGGCTGCCGGGTTTCATCTCCGTGGAGAGCTTTTGCCAGAGGGCGGGCATGGGTTCGGGGGAGAGGAAGGCGTAGACCACGTCTTCTTTCGAGACATCGGCGCGCCAGAGATCGCCGCGACGGATGTCGCCCGAACGGGCGAGCCGCGACAGGAGGCGGGCGAGGAAAAAGACGGCGGGGGCGTTTTCGATGCCACGGGCCTGACGGCCGTCGCCGTCGAGGGCGCGCACCACGCCGCCGAGGCCGCAGCCGAGATCGAGGAAGCGGGTGGCTTTGCGCTCCGTCATCAGATCCTTCAGGACGGAGGCCGTTTCGCCATTGGTCAGATAGAGCGGCACACGGCCGCGTGCGGTGTTGGAGAAGACGAGTGCCAGCACGAGGAAGGCGAGACCGAAGGGCCAGGCGGGCAGATTGCCGGCGAGAAGGGCGCCGGCCAGCGCCAGCGGGAAGAGAAAGGCGATGACGAGCCACCAGACGGCAAGCCCGAGCAGACGGCAGATCACGGCGGCGAGCAGGCCCTGCAAGAGAACCGCCGCCACGATCAGGAGCGTGCGGTCGACGCTTGCCGACAGAAGTGCGGTGGACATCGCCACCAGCGGCATGGCGACGACCTGGGCCAGGAGCGCACCGATGATCGGCGTTTTGGTGAAGACGGACATGAGCAGCGGCTCCGGCAGCATTGTTCGGCGCCGGACAGTGGCAGGGGGGGCGGCGATTCTCAAGGCTCTTGACCCACTCGGACAATTGTCCTAATTGCAATTTAGGACAATTGTCCGAGTTTGCGGTTTATGGGGAGCGGCGGGCGATGGCGCAGCGCGACACACGGGAGCGGATCGTTGCAACGGCCGACCTCCTCTTCTACGAACGGGGCTATGAGGCCACGTCGTTCGGCGACATCGCGTCTGCCGTGGGCATCTCGCGCGGCAATTTCTACCACCACTTCAAGACCAAGGACGAAATCCTCAGCGCCGTCATCGCCAAGCGGCTGGGCGACCGGCAGATGATGACCCAACGCTGGGAGGCGCAGGAGAGCGATCCGCGCAGCCGGATCGAGCGGTTCATCGACATCCTGCTGGTCAACGGCGAAAAAATCCGCCGCCACGGCTGTCCGATCGGCACCCTGACCAGCGAGTTGGCAAAACTCGACCATGCCGCCCGAGCCGAAGCCGTGCATCTGTTTTCCTTGTTTCGCGACTGGCTCGCGGAGCAGTTTGGACGCCTGGGCCGCCCTGGGGACGCAGACGCGCTGGCCCTCGAGCTCCTGTCGCGCAGCCAGGGGGCCGCGACCCTCTACAATGCGTTTCAGGACCGGGACTTTCTCGACCGAGAGGTCGCTGCGATGAAGCATTGGCTGCAGCAGCTTGCGGTGGATGCCTCGGCCGCAAAATGACAGTTGATCCCTTCCCTTCCCTTACCTTCCCCTCCCTCCCCTCCCCTTCCCTTCACCAGACAGTCTCGGGAGCTTCTCATGTTCATCGTGTTTCTTCGTTTTGCTGAACACCGTGCCAAGGCCGGCGCCCTGATGGCCCAGCACAATGCCTGGCTGGCGCGTGGCTTCGAGACGGGTGTGTTTGTCCTTTCAGGCAGCCTGCAACCGAATGCCGGCGGGGCGATCCTGGCGCGAGGGGTGGACCGGGCCGCACTGGACGCCATGGTGTCGGAGGATCCCTTCGTCGCCGAGGGCGTGGTGACAGCCGAGATCCACGCCATCTCCCCCGGACGGGTTGACGAGCGCCTGTCATTCCTGGCGGCGTAAGCGGGTATTTGCGGGGTCCGGCTTTCGTTCCCCTCTTCGGGCCGCGTCTGCTTGAGCGGAGGAAAAGACGGCGGCATCGCCTCCCCTCCGGCTGGCATCCGGAGGCGGTCGAGGTGATTGCAGAAGCATCACGACCGCTTGCACGGCTTGCGTGATCGATCCGTGGCTGGCATCGTCGGCAACGGGAGCGCAGCACGAGGCGGAGCCATCAATGGATTTCATGAAGGTTCTGAAATCGCTGGAGGAGCTGCTCTACGAGCTCGTGTCCTGGCTGGTCTTCTACCCGCTGACCCTGTGGCGCGCGGTGACATCGCCGCTTTCGATGATGCGGTATGCCGATCTCGAGCTGGCAGACCAGAGTGACGATCAATATGATGACGTCATCAGCCCGCCCCTCTTTCTGCTGATCACGCTTCTCCTGGCGCAAGCGGTCTCGACGCTGATGCCCCGCGAGGCGGCTGAGAAGGCGGCGGAGGCGGCCATCGCCATTTCGGACAGCAACCTTCTCATCGCACGCGGCGTGATCTACGGCATCTTTCCGCTCGCCATGGCGGTCACGCTGCTGATCTCGAAGAAGGTGAAGCTCACCCGCAACACGCTCCGGCCGCCCTTTTTCAGCCAATGCTATGTGGCCGCGCCCTTCGTTTTCCTGGTGGGGCTGGCGACCGATCTGCTTCTCATTCCCGGACGCTCCGCCATTGCCTGGGGGTTGCTCGTGCTCCTGGGGGCTGTCTTGTGGTATGGGCAGGCGCAGGTCCGGTGGTTCCGGCTCGATCTCAATGTCGGCACGTTCAGGGCGGTGCTGTTGTTCGCGGTCGCCTTCCTTGCCGCGCTCGTGCTGGCACTGGGGGTGGCATTGGCGGTCGGCTGGGGTTTCCAGCACTGGAAAGCCTGAGGTGCCGGGGCCTCAATGCCCGCTGCGGGACGGCGCGGGTGTGAGTGCGCTGCCGAGCTGATCGTCGATCAGATGCTGCTCTGCGGGGCAGAAATTGCCAAAGCCATGGATGGCGGCGTGGGACCAGACAATGCCGCCGCTCAGAAGCGGCGCGTCGATCGATGCGATCAGATGGCCGTGCATCGCGACGTCGAAAGACACGAAGCGATGGCCGCGGATCGAGGTTTCGGCAATATTGGCGATGTCGAGACGCTTCTGCGACGCCATGCTCCCTCCCAGATACGCTGCCGGTCTGGTCGGCCGGCGCGTTTCCCCCGTGTGCATCCAGGGGTTTCTTTCGTTTTTGCGCATATCGGCATGGAAGGAAAGGCTGGGGCCACGACTTTTTCGGGCCAAGGGTCAACCGGCTGTGGATAGAACGGCTGCAGCGCGGAAGGGGTGAAGGGCGGTTGCAGCCGGGCAGCGGCGGTCGCCGGAGGATGGCATCTTCGCCTGCCCGGCATGGGCGCGGCACAAGCGGCAGTCGCATTGCTCACGCGCCTGGCCGCCTGCGGCAGAGGCAGGGCGCAGACGGAGAAGAGAGAGTCCGACACCGCCGCCGCTGTCTCAGAGGGGATAGCCCTGCCCACAAGGGGAGAGCTTGGTCCGACGCCCGCCTGAGCTTTGTCAGACCTTCACATATTTGCGCCAGTCGTGCTCTTCCTTGAAGCCCAGAACCTCACGGATCTTTCGGTTCGACAACGGCGCTTCGAAACCGGCGATGTCGCCCGTGATCGGCGTGTTCGGCGCGTATTTCGCCAGAAACTCGCGGGTCGGGATGGTCGCGGTGATCGTGTCGTTGACCGCGTTGAAGACCTGGAAACCGAGTCCGTCCTTCGCCACGCAGAGATCGACGATCTGGCCGAGATCACGGGCATCGATATAGGACCAGGCATTGCGCTTGCGCACCGGCGGGTCGGCAAGATAGCCGGGGAAGGCCGCATAATCTTCCGGCGAGATGACATTGCCGATCCTCAGCGCATAGACGTCGATGCCATAGCGCAGCGCGAAGGCACGCGCCGTCTTTTCGTTGACGACCTTGGAGAGGCCGTAGCTATCCATCGGGTCGGTGTCGTAGTCTTCGGTCAGCGGGAACTCGTGGTAATCCTTGTCGCCTTCGGCAAAGCAGACACCATAGGTGGTTTCCGACGACGCGATGATCACCTTCCTGATGCCGAGCTTGGCGGCTGCCTCGATGACATTGTAGGTCGAGACGGTGTTTTCGGCGAAGGTCTTGTTGTCGGGATGCATGAGGATGCGCGGCACGGCGGCAAAATGCACCACGGCATCCGCCGGCTTCGGGCCGCCGGGCTCTTCGTAGCCGTCATAGCCGAAATGGCAGGACAGCGCGTTATAGACCTGACCGCTGTCGGTGACATCGGTCAGAAGCGTGTGCACGCCCGGCACGTCGAGCACGGCGCGGTCGACATTGAGGACCTTGTGGCCCTTGTCGAGTAGATAGGGCACGACATGGCGCCCCGCCTTGCCGCTGCCGCCGGTGAATACGATCCGCTTGCCCATGGGGTTCCTCCTCGAAATGGGTTGTCGGATGACCAGATAGCGCGCCGCGGGCAAAAGGGTAAGGGGGTCAGGTGCACGGGCGCGGGCCGCCTGGAACCTGGGGCGGGCCGGCGGTGTTTTCCCCGGCAACCCAAGCCAGGAGAGACGTCTTGAAACTCGAGGATTTTGCAGACAGGGAACCAGGATTCGTCCTGGAAGAGTTCTTTTCCGGCACGTTGCGCGGCTTCGGCGTGACGATCGGGCGGCTCGGCGGCTTCCAGAACCGCTTCACCATCGATGCCCGCGGCCGCTTCGACGCTTCCGCCAATGTGCTGTCGCTGACCGAGGATTATTTCTTCGACGACGGCCATTCGGACACGCTGACCTGGACGATCCTCAAACGCGGCGAGAACCGCTACGAGGGGCGCGAAACCCTGATCGACGGCGTGGCCGAAGGCGAACAGGCGGGATCGGCCTTTCGCTGGCAGTATGCTCGTGACGTGCCGCAGGCCGACGGTTCCAAGACCCGCTTCGGCTTCGACGACTGGTTCATCCTGCATGACGAGAAGCACATGAGCGTGCATGCCTCGCTGACGAAGCTCGGGGTGGAGGTGGCGGTGCTGGAGGCGTTTTACGAGAAGGTGGGGTGATGGGGAACGATACCCAGCCCACTTTACAGCAGGCCCTTCGCGCGCAAGGCGGGGGCGAAGGTGGCGAGCGGCATCACCAGCGTCAGAGGCCTATGGCGAAGCGGCTCAGCGCCGAATGAGGCATACCATTGGGCGGCACGATCGTTCTTCGCGTCGATGACGAGAAGGATACCTCCTCCCTCTCCCGCAAGACGCAGACAGCGCAAGGCGGCCGCGGCAAGCAGTTGTCCTCCCAGGCCCTGCCCTGCCACGGACAGGTCCGTGGCCAGGCGTGCCAGCCTGAAGCCCGGCACGTCGTGGCTGGCCAGCCCTTTCGTCATGGGCGCCGGGACGGACTCATGGGCAACAGAGGCTGGCGCGATCGTATAAAAGCCGAGGATGTGGCCGGGCCGTGCGCGCTCGACTGCACAGAACGTTTTGGCCGCATTCTGCTCGTGCCCCTGCCGCGCAAACCGCTGCAGAAACACGTTCATCTCCGTGTCGCCACAGTCGAAGGAAACGCGATCATGCGCTTTCTGGATCGGCTCTTCGAACCACGGCGGCAGTGTCACAGCGTCTCCGGCAAGGCCGATATCGCCGCGCGCAGCCTGTCATTCGGCTTTGGCGGGTTTTCCAGAAGTTCAAGAATGCGCAGATAGTCACTTTCCGCGACCTTGATGGCTTCCGCTTCGGCAATGACGGCTTCCGCTTCCCGTAAGGCAGATTGCGTGACGAAATTGGTGAGGTCGGTGTTGCGCAGCAGGGCCGCGCGCAAGAGCTTGGATTTTGCCTCTGCGGCGATCCGCAAGCTCATGCGTTCATTGTCTTCTTTTGCGGCTCTCGGCATGACGACCTCCAATCGTGACGGCAGGATATCCGAAGGGCGCGATCGCGTCAAACGTACATATTGAAAGCGTACGGACGTCATCGTATTCTTGCAGCATGGCAACGACAATCATTCCTGAAAACTACGCCATAGCGGCCACGTGTCCGCCTCCCCCTCCCCCAAACTTCCCTCTCTCCCGAATCAGTGATACCCGTTCGACCTCACAACCCGTGCGGCATGCCCGCCCGTTTCTAAGGTCCTGCCACCCTTGTTTCGTGTTCCCTTCCTCGTTGCGATCGCGCTTCTCGTCGCCTTTGGCGGGGCGATCCTGTCGGTGCAGTCTATGCTGTCTGCCTCCGTCGGCTTCGGGGCCATCGAGGTTGCCGGTTGGCGGGCCTTTCCGGCGGCGCAGACGGTCGATGCGGACCCTTATGCCAAGGCGCATCGGGCCAAGGCCGGGCGGTTGCTCTATGGGTCTGCGGAGGGATTGCAGTTTACGGCTGCGCGCGATGCCAAGGGGCTTTCTCTGACCGGCACCTGTTCCTACCGGCTTTACGGCCGGACACCCGTGTCGCGGCTCTGGACGCTCTATGCGGCAGACGGCGCCGGTGTGCCGCTGGTCGCGGGGCCGGATCTGCCGGTCGCGAAGAATTCGCAGCGGATCCTGCGCCAGCGTGACGGAAGCTTCGAAATCGCGATCTCGCGCACCGCCACGGCCGGCAACTGGCTGGCGCTGCCCGATACCGGCGCCTTCCAGCTGGTGCTGACGCTCCTGGATACGCCGGCAGCCGCATCGACCGGCCTGTCGGGGCTCGACATGCCCGTGGTCGAGCAGACGGGATGCGGCCAATGAGACAATTTCTCTATGCCCTGGTGACAGGCATCTTCGGCGCGGTTCTCCTGCATATCATCGTCATTCTCGGCGTGCCGCATTTCACGGGCCAGGACGCCTATACACGGGTGACGGAGGAAGGGCCGCCCTTCGTCTTCCATGCGCTCGGGAAGCGGCCCGACAAGATCGGCCTCGGCGGTCTCGACCCCTTTCTCAAGGTCGCCGTCTGCCATTTCGACATTACCCGCCAGCCCTTGTCGCTTGTGGCGGCCGGCGACAGCGTCGATTTCTGGTCGGTCGGCATCTTCGACCAGGACGGCAACGAGGTTTATTCGATGAACGACCGCACCTCGGTTGCCGGCGATCTCGACATGCTGGTTGCAACCCCGGTGCAGGTGGCGCAATTGCGCAAAACGCCGATCGCGGCCTTGGCCGAGACCATCCTTGTCGAACATCGGGGGACGGCGGGGTATGTGGTTCTGCGGGCGCTGGCCGCGCAGGCCAGCGCGGAGCCGGAAGCGGAAACATTCCTGAAGAGCGCCGAATGCCTGCCCTTCACGGGGCGGTAAGAGAAGCGCGACTTTCCAGCGACGGGGGTCTGTTCGAACACCCCGCGCCTGTTCACGCCCGCCTCAAGTGATCGGGCTGTCGACGAGCACGCTGCCGAGACGAAGGACCATCTTGCGGTCAAAGAGTTGCGGCCTCGCGAACATCCATTTCAGGGCTTCACTGGAAGTCCAGGGGCGCTTGTAGGGGCGGACCGATGTCAGCGCCTCAAAGACGTCGCAGACGGTGCTCAGCCGCACGGGGAGGCTCAGCGCGCGCTTCTTCAGGCCCAGCGGGTATCCCGAGCCATCCAGCACTTCGTGATGCAGCCGGCAGATGTCCAGAGCGAGCGGCGGGACGGAGGGATAGGTCTTCAACAACTGGTAACCGGCCTCGGGGTGACCGCGGATCACATCGCGCTCTTGAGCGGTGAGGTCACCCGGCTTGTTGAGGATCTCCGTGGGAATGAGGAGCTTGCCGATGTCGTGCAGCAGGCCCGCAACGCCGAGCAGGGAGACGGCCTCGTCATCCATATCGAGCGCATTGCCTAGCAGGGTCATCATGCCGCTGACCGCCAGCGAATGCACGTAGGTCGTCTCGTCCTTGCTTTTCAGTCGGGTGACTTCCAGAGCGATGACAGCGCTGTCTTTCCAGGTCCGGGCATTGCTGCCGGCCACGGAGGAGAGATCGTCCATGTCGAGAGGGCCGCCGGCGACGATATCGGTGAGGCGCGATTTCAAGGCCTGGCGGGTCTGATCGAGATCATTGCGAACCTTCTGGACCTCGGCGGCATTTGCTCCGCTGCCTGAGGACTGGGGCACACGGCGGGCCGGTGGCCGTGTTTCGGGCGCCCGCCCCTCAGCATCCAGACCCAGGGCGACATTGATCAGCACTTCGCTCGCCGAGCTGCGGGCGATGGCGGCGAGGTCACGGTCACTCGTGAGGATGAAGCGGCGCTTGGCGAACTCTTTGCTGGGGCAGGCGACGCTTTCGATGAACATGCCCTTGCGGATGCGGTCCTTGGTCAGCTTGACGAGCATGGATCAGTTCGGCTCCGCAAATCCCGGCTGGTTCCGTCACGGCCAGAACCGGGCACAACATTCCATTATCTGTTTGGCATATTTTGTTAAAATTATTTATTATACGTAAAAGCACAAAAAAGGTCCGGGACGTCTTTCAGTCGTCGTCCGAGGCAAGCACCGATGGCCGGGTTCCCTGAACAGTCGGCCTTCCCCATGGCAAGGCGTCGGCTGCGCGGCGTGCGGCGACCGGGACGCCTCCAGGCGCTCGGACAGCTAATACGGGCGTCGGTCGGAGCCATTCGGGGCAGGCAGTGCCGGCACCGTGGGCAGTTCGACGCGCGGCCAAATGGCGGCGGTGTCGAGCCGCTCGTGACGGACGCCGGTGAAGAAGAGGATTTCCGCCTTGCGGGCTCCAGCCGGAGGTTTCGACCCGGCCTGAGCGCGGCGCGCTGCATCCTGCCGGTCCTTGATCCTGATGATGTCTGCCATGCTCGTCTCCTTTTCATCAAAAAAGATCGAGAGGGATGAAGAGAGGATCTCACCCTGCCCCGTTTCTGGGGCCGGCACATTCCGGGTCATGTCGGCTGGTTTTCGCCACGCACCGGGGTCATCTGCGCCTTTCTCCGACGCCTGTCCCGTTCGCGGATCCGCCCGCGAAACCGGGCCACGCATATGCCTAATATCGGATACATTGAACGAATCGTCATCTCTGACCATCCATTCGCCATCAAGAAGCCATAGGTTAGTTAACAGCTTGCTAACAAATTCGTTCTAAAGTGACACGTATCTGTATTGCGTTGGAGTGCTTTAGTCGTGAGCGAACAGTTCAGGGAGCTTGAAAGGCCGGCCGGCGCGCGGAACAAGGATGTCGTTCTGATGGCCACGGTCACGAGTTTCCAGGCGCTCTCCCATCCCGGCAAATCCGAACTCCGACAATTTGCCGAACTCTTCCAGCCGCTTTATGCCCATTCCTCGATCGAGGCCCGGCGCGACGCCGTGGCGGCTCTTTCGCAAAGCCCGAACCTGCCGCTTGCGGTCGCCGCCTTCATCGCCAGCCAGCCGATCGCGATTGCCGCTCCCTTCCTCGCCGCCTCGCCTGCGCTCACCGACGACATGCTGATCATGATCGCCCGGACGCAAGGGGCAGAGCATGCGCGCGCCATCGTCAAGCGCGAGAAACTGTCGCCGACGGTGATCGATGCGCTGGTCGGCCTGCGCCATGCATTGCCGCCACGGCCGGAACGGCGGGTTGAACCGAAGATCGCCGATCCCGAGCCGGCGGCCGCACCCTCCAACTTCGACCGGATCATGACCGACCTTGCGATGACGGATCTGCCGGGTGCCGTGATCCCGAGCCAGACGGACCGCCAGGTCGACGACCGGGCGACGCAGCCGGCGGAGAACGAGGCGCGCACGGCACGGGAGGAGGCCCTGCGCCAGACCATCAAGCGGCTTGCCTATCAGCAGAGACCTGCAGATGACGACCGGCTGGGCCGGCGCCAGATCGGACCGGTGCAGGCGGCCCTACTCGTGCGGTTTGCCCGGGCGCGTGACGGCGGCGCTTTCGCCACGACGCTTTCGGACCTGCTCACCTCCAGCCGGTGGCTTGCCGAACGCATTCTGCTCGACATTTCCGGCCGGCAGCTCGCCACCACGCTTTCGGGTGTCGCCATGAGCGAGGAGGATAGCGTGTTCGTGCTCGAGCACCTCTATCCGCATCTGGCCCATAACGAGGCCGGACGGAGCCGGGCGGCAAGCCTGATCGCCTCGATCGATCCGGATGCGGCAGAAGCCCGCATCGACAGCTGGCTGCGCGCCGACCGCTATACCTTCGGCGAAATGGATGGGCCGGAGCTTACACCTGCAGCCGGCGAGCTCAGCGCCGAGGCGCTGGCCAAAACGGCCCGGGCGGCAGGATCGCGCAAGCCGGTCGGCGACGAACATGCACGCCAGGTGCTCAGGGCACGCAAGCGGTAGTCGGCGGGACGCGGAGGGGCGGCGCGAGGCAGTAGGCAGTGGGGCTGATGCGCCTGTCGCACAAGGTGCCGTCGCAATGGTCTACCTCGATGCGTCGCATCGGTCGGTTCGTTCCACGGCAACACTGTGCACGCTTCCGCGCATCATCGCCCCGCCCTCAACGGCTGGGTCAAGCGCCGGCCAGAGCCAGATAATCGCCGATCTCGTCGACCTCGATCTCGACCAGCCAGAGATCGCTGTCGAATTTTGCTTCGCGCGCCACCAGCGCCTCGACGGCTTCGGGCTCGGCGCGGCTGAGGCGGGCCTCAAAGAGCCTGTCGTCGCGATCTTCCCTTTCGATCAGCGCCTGCGGTGCCGGACCAAACAACGTCTCCAGCCCGTCGCGAAAACGCTGGCGCACAAAGATGGCCCCCGAGGCATCCGACCCCCTGCGCACGACCGCCGCATAACCGCCGTCGTTGAAGACGCGGCGGGTGAGTGCGGAGACGAAGATGTCGGAGCGGATGCGCATCGGGCGGTTCTAGGGCATGCGGGGGGACGGGGGAAGAGATGATCGGTATTCATGGTGGGGATGGATCCTTCGAGGCCCTCGCTTTGCGAGGGCACCTCAGGATGAGGGTGGGAGATTGGGGCCAAGTCCTTCGAGGCCCTCGCTT
>NZ_JBQUZB010000001.1:1247825-1247973 GCF_056314065.1 Allorhizobium sp. DMC15 | reverse complement strand
TGGGGCCAAGTCCTTCGAGGCCCTCGCTTTGCGAGGGCACCTCAGGATGAGGGTGGGAGATTGGGGCAAAGTCCTTCGAGGCCCTCGCTTTGCGAGGGCACCTCAGGATGAGGGTGGGAGATTGGGGCAAAGTCCTTCGAGGCCCTCG